>NZ_JBQQCL010000001.1:0-1227878 GCF_052246725.1 Pseudalkalibacillus sp. R45
TCAGCGTGCCTACTACCTGAATAATCTCCTCGCAAGGCATGCGACGAGGAAGCTCGCTTCGACAGGACTTTCTTGTAGACGTAGGAGCACAAATGCTTCCTTGAAAAGGAGACTCCTGAGGTCGCAAGGCGACGAGTGGGCTCACCGCACGCCCCGCGGAAAGCGAGCATCCTGGAGCGGAAATCAACCACTTTTAAAGAAAACTTGGCGAGACCAAGCCTTTTGTAGGTCGAGCCTTAGTTGCCCTTATACTGAAGAAAGTATTTTATACTTTCTTTAAGTGCAAGAGCATCAAAGTTTGCGAAAACAGCGTAATTTAAAAAACTGGACTGACTTCACATTTAGTCAGCCCAGTTTTTTTAGTTATCGCCGGATAGTGAAGGTAAATTGACCTGAGTCAATTTTCTTTTGAATGAATCGTCTCATCCCGATTTTAACGAACGTTCGGGTATAAGGGATCAACAATAAAAATCCTACAGTATCCGTAATGAAACCCGGGGTCAACAACAAGGAGCCCCCTACCAGGATACAGATGCCATCTAAAATGACGTCATTCGGTATTTGCGCATTCTGCAATTGGATTTGTGCCAATCTCAGCGTTTGCATGCCTTCTTTTTTGGCCAGCCATGCACCAATGATACCTGTCGCGATAATGAGTAGGATCGTAATCGGTACCCCAATTGTATTTCCAGACCAGATCAAAATACCTATTTCCATTGCAGGTACGATGATGAGCAATAATATGAGAATTCGAAACATAGGCTCGCCCCTTCAGAACGGTGTTACTTCCATTATATCGGAAATTACGACTTATAGCACACTTGTCTTACCGCTGTAGACTACACCGCGTGAGCCATCCACTGTTATATCCTGGCCATCCTTTAGCATTTTAGTTGCGTTCTCGACTCCTACGATGACAGGAACTCCAAGACTTAATCCAACTACAGCCGCATGGCTTGTCAATCCACCTTCTTCGGTTATGATTGCAGCAGCTTTTTTCAATGCCGGCATCATTTCACGATCCGTACCGATTGTGACAAGGATATCCCCATCATTGATTTTTGCAGATGCATCTTCTGCATTGTTTGCGACTACAACCTTCCCTGCAACAGAACTTTGTCCGATCCCTTGCCCTTTTGCAATGACATCTCCAACTACATGGACCTTCATCAAATTGGTTGTCCCTGTTTCTCCAACAGGAACACCTGCTGTGATAAGGACAAGGTCCCCGTGATTGACAATGCCGGATTTGAGTGAAGCGTTGACTGCAATTTCCAATAGTTCGTCTGTCGATCTCGCTTCCTCGCTAAGCTGAGGTGTAATTCCCCATACGAGGGACATTCTTCGGCATACCACTTCTGAGCTCGTCACCGCAATGATCGCAGCTTCAGGACGGTATTTTGAAATCATACGTGCAGTATGGCCACTTTCAGTCGGAGCAATGATCGCAGAGATATTCAGATTGTAGGCTGTGTGAGAAACAGATTGACTGATCGCATCCGTAATAGTCAACTTGCTTGATTTGCTTCTAGAATGAAGAATATCTGCATGATTCATCGCAGTTTCTGCTTTCATTGCAATCTTATGCATCGTTTGAACAGATTCAATCGGATAAAGGCCTGCAGCTGTTTCACCTGATAGCATGATCGCATCTGTTCCATCAAAGATCGCATTCGCGACGTCACTCGCTTCAGCACGTGTAGGACGCGGATTTCGCTGCATGGAGTCAAGCATTTGAGTTGCTGTAATAACAGGCTTCCCTTTATCGTTGCACTTACGAATCAGCTCTTTTTGGACGAGAGGGACTTCCTCTGCAGGGATTTCAACACCTAGATCTCCACGAGCTACCATCAAACCATCAGAAACTTCAAGAATTTCGTTGATATTATCGACGCCTTCTTGGTTTTCGATTTTTGGGATGATCTGGATATGCTCGGCATTATGACGTTCAAGGATTTCACGGATTTCTAATACGTCCGATGCCCGTCGTACGAAAGATGCCGCGATGAAATCGACTCCTTGACGGATTCCAAACTCGATATCACGTGCATCCTTATCTGTGATACCAGGTAGATTGACGGAAACGTTCGGGACATTGACACCTTTTTTGTTTTTCAATGTACCGCTGTTCAATACACGCGTTTGGAGCTGGTTGTTTTCTACTTTTGTGACTTCAAGTTCAATAAGACCATCATCAAGCAGAATCGTTGAACCAACCTTGACATCATCCACTAAGCCTGGATAAGTGACTGAAATCTTCGTATCATCTCCAGAAACCTCTTCCATGGATACGATAAGGTCTTGTCCAGCTTTCAAATCAACTTCTCCATTTTCCAATGTGCCCGTTCGAATTTCCGGTCCTTTTGTATCAAGTAGAATTGCTACTGTTTTACCAGTCTTTTCAGCTGCCTGACGGATATTTTTGATACGAGCACCGTGTTCGTCAAAATCCCCATGTGAAAAATTCAGTCGTGCTACGTTCATCCCTGCATTGATCAGTGATGTCAATGTTTCTATCGTTTCACTTGCTGGTCCTATGGTACAAACAATCTTGGTATTTCTCATCATGTTCCTCCTTGAAATTAACTCTTCTATAAGGTTCTAAGGAAAACTTGGCACAGCCAAGCTTTAGCGCAGGCCGAGCCTTAGTTGCCCTTATATTGAAGAAAGTATTTATACTTTCTTTAAATGTAAGAAAGGGCAAATCTTTTTCCGGAAACCTTTATATCGAAAGCTCTTGAGAGAGCTGGTACATCTCGTTATCGATTTTGTGGGATTGAGACAGAACATCATTTATGTCATGTGCAACGATTTTATTCTTTTGAATCCCAACTGCTTTTCCAGCTTCCCCGTCAATTAGCATCTGGACCGCTTTAGCTCCAAGCCTGCTGGCTAACACACGATCGAAGGCAGTTGGAGAACCTCCCCGTTGGATATGACCTAAAACGGTGACTCTAGTCTCATAGTTCGTAGCTTCCTTGATTTGATTGGCAATATCGACACCACTGCCTACACCCTCTGCAACGACAATGATGCTATGCTTTTTCCCACGGTCATGTCCTCGGCGTAACCTGTCAGTGATCTCTTCCATTTTAAAGTCTTCCTCAGGAATCAAAATTGATTCAGCTCCACCAGCAAGTCCTGACCAAAGAGCGATATCTCCAGCGTTACGTCCCATTACCTCGATGACATAAGTCCTCTCATGGGACGTAGCGGTATCACGAATTTTATCAATCGCATCAATAGCAGTGTTCAACGCAGTATCAAAACCGATCGTATAATCCGTCCCTGGGATATCATTATCGATCGTTCCTGGTAATGTAATTGTCGGGAAACCATGCTCCGTCAATTTTTGGGCACCACGATAGGAGCCGTCACCACCGATAACGACAAGACCATCAATCCCGAATTTCTCAAGTTGTTTGACACCTTTCATTTGCCCTTCGTGCGTCTTGAATTCTTCACATCTTGCGGAATAAAGCATCGTTCCGCCTCTATGAATGATATCACCAACAGAGCCAAGCTCCATCTTTTCGATATTGCCTTCGATCAATCCGGCATAACCATGATAAATCCCATACACTTCTATTTTTTGATATATTGCTTCCCGTACAACAGCTCGTACAGCTGCATTCATACCTGGGCTGTCTCCTCCGCTTGTCAATACTCCAATCCGCTTCATATCTTTCACCTCGACCAATAGTTGTGTTTGTTGTGTTCTTAAAATATCATGTTCCAAAATGGAAGACAATAGACAAGCATCCAACAGAAAAAGTGCTTCCCCGTTACAGGAAAAGCACTTTCTTTATTTTACGCTGATGGAATCGCTTTCAAAGGTATATTGTCCGATTTTTTTGTATTTTTCATAACGATGAGCGACTAGTTCCTCACTGGTCATGTTGGATAATTCATCGAGTGACGCTTTAAGTACTTCTTCTATGTGTGAAGCCTGTGTGTCTAGATCTCGATGAGCTCCTCCTTCAACCTCAGGAATCATTTCATCGATGATACCCATGTCAAGCAGGTCAGGTGCCGTGATTTTCATCGCGTCAGCAGCCCTTTTGGCTTGGGTGGAATCTTTCCACAATAAAGCTGCTGCTCCTTCAGGTGAAATCACAGAGTACCATGAGTTTTCGAGCATGTGCACATGATTTCCTACCCCAATCGCAAGCGCTCCACCGCTAGCACCTTCACCAATAACGATGCAAACGACAGGCACCTTCAATCCTGCCATTTCCACAAGGTTGCGGGCAATCGCTTCACTTTGTCCTCGTTCCTCTGCTGACATACCTGGGTATGCACCTTTTGTATCAAGAAGACAAACAATCGGACGGTTAAATTTCTCTGCCTGTTTCATCAAACGTAATGCTTTTCGATATCCCTCCGGATGAGGCATTCCAAAATTCCTGCGAAGGTTCTCTTTCGTATCCTTTCCACGCTGATGACCAATTACAGTCACAGGATTACCATGGAATTTCGCAATCCCTCCTACAATTGCTTCATCATCACCGTATAACCGATCACCATGAAGCTCAAGAAAATCCGTGAAGAGAGTGGTGATGTAATCTAATGTTGTCGGTCTTTCCGGATGACGTGCCAACTGGACGCGATCCCAAGGGGTCATGTTACCATATATTTCCTTCTCCACTTTCTCCAGCCGTTCTTCCAATCGTTGAAGTTCATCACTGAGATCAATGCCTTTTTCATCCATGAACCTCTTCAGTTCAGCTATTTTACTCCGCAATTCCTTTGCTGGACGTTCAAACTCTAATTCTCCTACCATCACTCTTCACCTCCTTCGTGAATATCTAATACATTTGCAAGTGTCGCTTTCATTTTTGTTCGATGTATTACGGCATCCAACTGACCGTGTTTCATTAGAAATTCAGCTGTTTGGAAATCCTCCGGCAGCTCTTGCCTGATTGTCTGCTCAATGATCCTACGGCCGGCGAATCCTATCAATGCTTGGGGTTCAGCGAAATTATAATCCCCTACAGATGCAAAACTTGCAGAAACGCCCCCTGTAGTAGGGTGAGTCATAACAGAAATAAATAATAACCCTTCTTCATGATGACGTTTCAATGCAACACTTGTTTTTGCCATTTGCATTAGGCTTAGGACACCTTCTTGCATTCTAGCTCCACCAGATGCGGTAAAAATAATGAAAGGCTTTTGCTCATCAGTAGCTACTTCAATTGCCCTTGTAATTTTTTCACCTACAACTGAACCCATGCTTCCCATCCTGAAGTGTGCGTCCATCACCGCGAAAACGATGGAATGACCATCTATGTCCCCTTTTCCGGTCACAACCGCTTCATTGATTCCTGTTTTCTTCTGGTCTTTTTCAATCGTTTCCAAATAGTTCGGAAAGTTCAACGGGTTTTCTGTTTGCATTTCTTGATTGATTTCTTTAAACGTACCTTGATCAATGATCAGGTTGATGCGTTCTTTTGCAGTCATCCGGAAATGATGATCACATGATACACACACTTTATGAGCTTTATTAAGTTCCTTTGTCGTCATAATGGATTTACAAACCGGACATTTGGTCATCAATCCTTCAGGAACATCTTGCTTTACTCGATCAGATGGGATCGTTGCATATTTTCTTTTTTTGGCAAACAAGTCTTTTAACAAGTTGTTGCACCTCCATAAAACGCTATATAAAGAAAACTTGACAAAGCCAAGCCTTTGGCGATGGCTGAGCCTTAGTAGCACTTATATTGAAGAAAGTATTTGCATACTTTCTTTAAATGTAAAAAATCACAAGCACCATTACAGCCGTTCTAGCGTGAAGTAATATCAAAACGCGCTGGGTGGCTATGGTACAAGAACTAAGTATTCTTATTTATCACTGCTGAAATCTTTGAATGGAAGCTAACTGCGTTTCTTCCACCCCGGCCTGGATCAACGAAGTAATGTACCGGTAGTCGGTTAAACAATAGGTGTGATCCCGAGTAGAACCTGTATCATCGTATTCATTTAATTCTACCCATAGCCGGTACAGCAAAAAATTTTGCGCTGCATCAAAAATAATTTTGAAGAAGTCCCAATCCATGGGAGAAGGGACTTCTTTTGTATCGTATTTCTCCATACGTTCAAGCTGAGCCTGTAATTTCAAAACTTGTTCATTCGTCCTTCGCTCAGCAGCAAGTACGATTGCATTTTTCTCGATGAGGTTTCTTGTTTCTGCGAGTTCCTTCCTTGCTGTCTTATCATTCAAGATAAAGGAAGCAAGCACCTCGACAAGGCGATGCTTCCTTGGTTCTTTAATAAATGTCCCTTCACCTCTACGTGTTTCAATCAACCCTAATAATTCCATCGCCCTCAATGCTTCACGGACAGAGGATCTCCCAACGTTGAGCCTTTCTGACAATTCTCTTTCTGAAGGCAGCTTGTCCCCTGGTTGAAGCCGGTCATCAAACATGATCGTTTTCAGCTTATTTAAAATCTCTACGAACATCTTTTCACGAGGTTTGGTCATTAATAAGGCACCTACTTTACAGAGGCTGGTTTATTTTTCATCGATCAGAGCTAAACGGCGGGTCTTTGCTGCAATTTCCTCAGGATCGACCTCGATTCGGGCAACACCTGTTTCCATTGCGGCTTTTGCCACTGAAGCCGCCACCGCAGGGGCAACTCTCGGATCGAAAGGTGCCGGAATGACATAATCATCTGCTAACTCAGTCGGTTGAATAAGATCAGCAATGGCATAAACGGCTGCGATCTTCATTTCTTCGTTGATATGTGTAGCACGGGTATCAAGGGCTCCACGGAAAATCCCAGGGAAAGCAAGAACGTTATTTACCTGGTTGGCAAAGTCAGAGCGGCCTGTTCCAATCACTTTTGCACCGGCTTCCTTCGCTTCACCCGGCATGATTTCAGGGACCGGGTTCGCCATAGCAAAGATGATCGGATCATCGTTCATGGTTTTCACCATGTCAGGCGTCAATGCACCTTCAACAGATACACCGATAAAGACGTCCATTCCTTTGACCGCTTCTTCTAACGATCCTTCTACTTGCTGTCGGTTCGTAAAGTGAGCAACCTCTGCTTTGACCCGGTTCATCCCATAAGGACGTCCTTCATAAATCGCACCTTTAGAGTCGCACATGATGATGTCTTTGACACCGAATCTATTCAGAAGCTTGATGATGGCGATTCCAGCAGAACCAGCACCATTTACTACGACTTTGATTGAAGACATCGACTTTCCAGTCAATTTAAGGGCATTCACCAACCCAGCCAGCGTTACGATTGCGGTACCGTGTTGATCATCATGGAAAATCGGAATGTTCGTTTCTTTTTTCAAACGTTCTTCAATTATGAAACAGTTTGGCGCAGCGATATCTTCCAGATTGACCCCACCGAAAGTCGGTTCAAGCAATTTGACTGTCTGTACAATCTGATCGACATCATTCGTATTAAGACAAATCGGGAAAGCGTCTACCCCAGCGAAGCTTTTGAATAGAACAGCCTTACCTTCCATGACAGGGAGTGCTGCTTCGGGACCGATATTGCCGAGTCCCAATACTGCTGTTCCATCAGAAACCACAGCAACAGTATTCCCTTTCATCGTATATTCATAGACTCTGTTTTTATCTTCATAAATATCCTTGCAAGGTTCTGCGACACCAGGAGAATAAGCAAGACTCAAATCAGTCGCATTTCTCACTGGTACTTTTGCTTTGGATTCTAGTTTACCTTGGTTGATTCTGTGCATATGCAGTGCTTCTTCTCGAGAAACAGACATAAGTTCATCTCCCTTATTCTTTAGCTTTGTTAAATAATACTGGTGATTTCTGACTAAGTTTGATTGAAGCGAAATTTGTAACTCCCGATATTAACAATTAAGTATAACAAAGCCTTATTTTTAAATAATAGCTACGTCTATTGAAGCATAAAATGCGCCTTAAAGAAAACTTGGTAAAGCCAAGCCTTGGTGCAGGCTGAGCCTTAGTTTCTCTTATACTGAAGAAAGTATTTTATTCTTTCTTTAAGTGAAAAATAAACAGAACAAAGTTGTTTTTACACTGCTAAACATTTGTATAATCATATAAACCGAAGTGGTCAGACCACCTATTGACCTATTCATTATAACAAACCTGGTCAAGCTGTAAAGAATTAACGGGTTATTTTAAAACAACATTTTTCGTTCCAAGCAACGCTTCAAACTTTACAACACATTCCCGAATAGGGTCAACACTGAACTCCTTGGATAATTTTACAGTTTTTCTGTCCTGTCCGTAATACAAAATAACATCGGTGTTTCCCGGATATTGGAGTACGATTTTTTTAATATCATGGAGTACCCCTTGTTCTTGTTGGGATGGTTCAACCTTAAGGAATAGACTCTGAGTTTTCTTATCATTTGATTTCGAGAGTGTTTGAAGATCAGCTGCTTTGTCAATGATGATCTTCAACCCATCAGACGGTTCTACTTTCCCTTCGACTAGAAGAAGTCTTCCCTCTTGATATAAATCAGCATTTTGCTGATAAGCTTTCGGGAAAACGATCCCTTCGATTTCTCCTGTTTCGTCACTCAACTGGACAAACGCCATCCAATCTCCTTTTTTGGTTTTGATCAATTTTGCTTTTGTGATCAAGACACCTAATCGAATCTGCTGCTCCTTGTTATCAATGTCGCCAATTTTACTGCGTTTGTAAACGTCGAGGACCTGATTAAACTCTTCTAAAGGATGTCCAGTCAAATAAAAGCCTAGCACTTCAAACTCGAACTGCAGGGTTTCCTTATCTTGAAACGGTGGAACGTCTTCCATCACAGGTTTATCAGAACTTTGATCATTTTCGAATAGATCGATTTGACCTTCATCCTTCGCCTTTTGGATTTTTGCACCATAATCGATGGCAGCATCCAGGTTTGCCAGTAGCTGAGCCCGATTGGTTGAAAACCCATCGAAACACCCCGCAAGGATCAGTGATTCCAACGATCGTTTATTCATTGTTTTCAGAGATACCCTTTTACACAAGTCGAAAATATCTAGGTAAGGTCCTTTATGCCGTTCATTCAATATCGCTTCGATTGCTCTGATACCCACATTTTTAATAACAAGGAAACCCATCCGTAAGCCATTGTCCTCGACCTTGAAGCCTGCATCACTTGCATTGATTGAAGGCGGATATACCTGGATCCCTTTTTGGCGTGCCTCACTTAGATAAGCTGCTGTTTTCCCATGATTTCCAACAGAACTACTCAACAGTTCAGCAAGGAAGTGCAACGGATAATTCGCTTTCAAATAAGCCAATTGATAAGCGATAACACTGTACGCCACAGCATGGGAACGGTTGAACCCATAATTAGCAAACCTGACGATCAAATCGTAAATGTCATTTGCGGTATCTGCGTCATACCCTTTACGAATCGCCCCAGTTACGAAATGCTTCCTCTGTTCATGGAGCACTTCTGCTTTTTTCTTACTTACTGCCCTTCTTAACAAATCAGCTTCACCTAGAGAAAATCCTGCCATAGTCGAAGCAATCTGCATGATTTGTTCCTGATAAACAATGACTCCGTAAGTTTTGCCTAAAATCTGCTCCAGATCAGGATGCGGGTAGTTTACCTTAGTCTTTTTATGCTTACGCTCGATGTAGGCAGGGATGTTTTCCATCGGACCTGGTCTATATAAAGCATTGACTGCGACGATGTCCTCAAATTCTGTTGGCTTCAGCTTTCGTAAAACCTTCCTCATTCCGTCAGATTCCAACTGGAAAATTCCTGTTGTATCACCTTTGCTTAATAGCTGATATGTCCTGTCGTCATCAAACGGAAGGTCATGGAGTAACACTTCCTCTCCAATACTTCTCTTAATCGAGGTTCTGATATTTTCTAACAAAGTCAAATTACGAAGACCTAGAAAGTCCATTTTAAGGAGTCCGATTTCTTCCAAACCATCCATCGTATATTGTGTTAGATCGAGGAATTCGCTTCCTGTCTGTGTGGGCACCACCTCATTGAGAGGATCTCTGCTGATGATGATTCCTGCTGCATGTGTTGATGAGTGTCTCGGAAGTCCTTCAATCGTCTTTGAGATATTCCATAAAGTCCGAGCTTCTTCAGATTGATCAAGCGTCTTTTTAAGCAATGGAGACTCGTTGACCGCTTTTTCCAATGTAATTCCCGGTCTTGAAGGGATTTGTTTAGCAACCTTATCGACGAGGCGATTATCGAGATTCAATACACGCCCGACATCCCTTACAGCTGCTTTTGCAGCCAAGGTACCGAACGTAATGATCTGCGCCACGCGCTCTTTCCCATATTTATTCGAAACATATTCGATGACTTCGTCTCTACGTGTATCAGGAAAGTCAATGTCAATATCAGGCATTGTCACTCGTTCGGGATTCAAAAAACGCTCAAAAAGGAGTTCCTGGTCGATCGGGTCGACTTGGGTAATATATAACACGTAAGACACAAGTGAGCCCGCTGCCGAACCCCGTCCAGGTCCTGTCATAATTCCATTTTCCCTGGCAAACTTCATGAAATCCCATACGATCAAGAAATAATCATTGAAACCCATTTCCTCAATAATGTTCAATTCGTAATCCAGGCGGTTGTTCACTTCAGAAGATAGATTGGTACCATACCGTTCTCTGACACCATCTTCACAAAGTTTTCTCAAATAGGAACTGCTTGTCTCATCTGAAGGCAATGGATAATGCGGTAGGATCGGATTCCCAAATTCCAGGGTAACATTACATTTGGAAGCAATCTCTTCTGTGTTTTGAATCGCTTCCTGGATATGAGCAAAATGTGCTTCCATCTCCGAGCTGGATTTGAAATAGTGCTCATTCGTCGGATATCGTTCATGCTCTCCATCGGTCAATTTCGTACCAAGCTTTATGGCGCGCAATGCCTCAAACGCATTCGCATCGACCTGGTTTATGTAATGAATATTATTCGTTGCAACAATCGGAGTATCAGTTCGCTTTGAAAGTTGATTGACATTCAGATTGAGCTCTTTTTCCCTTCCAATTCCGTGATCTTCTATCCCTAAATAAAAATCATCAGCGAAGGACTTCTTCATTTTGTTGCACATCTGTTCAGCGATCTGCATGTCAGTCTGGAGAAAGCGCTGGATAATCCCGTTCACCCCGGTTGATATAGCAAGAAGCCCATCCCTGAACCTATGGATATCAGACAGTCCAAGTGCTGACTGCTCTTTCCCCTTATATGTCTGGAGCATGGAACTTATTTTGATCAATTGACGATAACCGATATCATCTTTTGCATATAACAGAAGCTTGGCTGGAGATGAATTCTCGTCGGCAGCATAATGAATATCGACTTCCAGGCCAAGAATCGGTTTTATTCCTTTTTCCTTACAAGATTTATAGAACGGGAGTATGCCATACATGACATTTCGATCAGTAAGTGCTAACGCAGGCATCGAATATTCTTTTGCACGGTCAGTCAACCTGTCGATCCTGCATGCACTTTCTAACAATGAGTATTCACTATGTACATGCAAATGAACAAATCCCATTTAAGTCACTCCCTTCTTCCTTTTCCTATTTTCATTATATACAAGACAGTAACAACATGAAATGAAGCATACTTATTTGTGGTTGTCCATACTTATAAATTGAGAGGGTATATCAGATTCACAAGTTAAAGGTGGGGTCTGCTTGGTTAGAGAGTTTGTTTCAACGACTATCATTTATTACTGTATAGCCTTTGGAATCATATTAGGTGGGTGCTTGGTCGGGGCGATCGGAATGATGTTGACAGGAAAACCACCGTTTCTTTCTATGACACAATTATCCAAAAGCTTGAAAATATGGGCGATCGTCGCTGCAATCGGCGGGACTTTCGATACAATTGATAATTTTGAAAGAGGGTTTGAAAGTGAAGCTTGGATAGAAGTCATCAAGCAAATCCTCTATATCGTCTCCGCTCTTCTTGGAGCAAATTCAGGCGGAGTGATTATTCAATGGATTACACAGGAGGATTAGAAGATGAGAATTCCTCCCCTCCATCGTCGTAAAGGTTACCAACGTTTTTTTGCCGGCATTGTGATCGGTTTTATCATTGGATGGTTCTTTTTTCTTTTGAGTTACGGGGGATTGCAGGATTTTTACATGACTGAGATCGATCGAAGGGATGAAGAGATTAGAGGCTTGAACGATGAATTTAAACATTTCAAGCAAGATTATGAAGAAAAAAATAAAGAAAATGAAAAAAAGCTTCGGATTCAAGAAATCAAAGTCAGTTTTTTAAACCGGGAACAAGCAGGATTGAAAGGACTACATTTAATCGAGCTTGAAAATGCGGTGAAAACAGAGCTCCATGACGTGTTGACAAAAGATATTGAATCAGTCGGTCAAAACGCTAATTTATTGATCCGGACGCTTGAAAACAAAAACTTTCTGATTGGAAAAGAAGAGTATAATGTAAAAGTCTATCAAATGCATCTTTATACAACATTACGTTTATATTTGAAAATCGAACAGGTAAAATAGGCTTGTTTTTTGACAATTGTGAGACATTTGAGTTTCATCATTAGCAAAGTACATGCACATCGTATACAATATAAATAGGAATAAACGTGTTTAGGGGGATTGTGTATGATCATCAATCGAAAAGAAATGGCGAAAGCGAAAGTCGAAAAGTTGAAAAACGGATATTCAGCATTTGCTGAAACGAAAGAAGTTGCAGAACTGATCAAAAAGCAAGCGACAGAGCTCAATATCGAATTTGTAGAGGACGTGACAGAAATTGGTTCCTGGTTCATCCCAGCCAAACAACAACAATCATAATGTAATGAAAACATAGCCCCACCTTTTTCAATAAAGGAACTGGGGCTATTATTTTTTGTGTGAGGGGTGATTACAATTAATGTGAGAAAGAAAATCTTATTAAAACTAATTTCGCTACCCTCCTGCGGGATAAGCGAGCCAAGTGAAACTAACAGCCAAGCTTCCGGTTAACGGACATCAGAGCCGTTATTTGGGACAAATTCGCTGTTTTTGAATTTTAACGGACACCACAGCCGTTATTTGTGAACAAAACAGCTGATTTTCTATAATATTTACCAAATAAGGTACCTGGTGTCCGTTAGGTTATTAAAACCCTACTGTTTTGGTCAAATAAGGTCTCCTGTGTCCGTTAAGGGATCGTATAACTTTCCAGAAGTAAGTGATTGCAGCAAGTGTTGTCCAGTTCACCCGACCAACCAATTGGAATCATATCAAACTTTCTGCTGTTCGATGTGTACGCCTACTCAGAACCGAGTATTTGAGTATAGTCTCCTCGTCAGTCATCAAGTAACCTTCGTGACTAATCGGGTTGCTTCCGCTTTTCGTTTGCCCGCGAAAAGGGAGTGAATTTCGGAAAAAGGGAATAAAGCCTATTTTGATTTAAATGCACGACAAGCTTCAACGAGATCCTGGATGATCTGTTCAGTTTCTTCGATTGTGTAGACGGTAGCTCCCGAAGCCATTGGATGCCCTCCGCCATTATATTTGGCTGCAATCGTGTTGACGATGGGGCCCTTTGAGCGAAGTCTAACACGAAATTGATCAGGTTCCTCCACAAAGAACACCCAGGTCATAAGCCCCTCAACATTTGAGAATGAATTAACAAGTAAAGATGATTCATTCGGGGTCGTATTGAATTTCTCCATCACTTCTCGCGTCAAGTACATGTAACCTACACCAGGATCGATATATTTAAAATTGGATAAGACATGACCATTTAATCGTGCTAAACTCAATTTCACTTTATACATCTCATCGTAGACTGCAGAGATATCGAATTCATAATTCCTTAATTCCCCGGCATATTTCATCGTTTTCTCAGTCGTATTCGGGAACAAGAAACGCCCCGTATCTCCTACGATTCCTGCATAAAGCAGTCCAGCACCTTCATCAGATATCTTGAACTGGTGTTTCTCCTTACCATATAAGTAAAACTCATAAATCATTTCACTTACACTGCTTGCATCTGTATCGACCCAGATCAGATCGCCATACCGATCTTCATTTGGGTGGTGATCGATTTTAATGATGAAATCTCCGGAAGAGTATCGTTGATCACTTATCCGCGCTTGATTCGCAGTGTCACAAATGATGACGAGTGCACCTTCATAAACGCTATCTGGAATAGTGTCCATTTCAATCATGAATTTCAGGGATTCTTCTTCTTCGCCTACGACAGATATCGATTTGTCTGGGAAGGTAGATTTTAGAACTTCAGATAATCCACCTTGTGAACCAAGAGCATCCGGATCTGGACGCACATGACGGTGGATGATGATTTTTTCATATTCTTTGATCTTCTGTATGATTTGTTCTTTCATTACGGACTCCTTTAACTGTAACCTAATGTTCACTTTAGATAACTACAAAGTATAGATTTTATATCCTTTTTTCTATACAATGGTACTCGAATGATTCAACTGTATTGGAGGATTATCATGCCTGTATTCATCATCATTATCGTTTTATCAATCAGCCTTTATATATTCTATAAAATCAAAGAGTTCCGCGTAAAGGCTCCTTATGAGAAGAAATGGACAAAATCGAAGGCAAACATCGCTCTTGGTGTTTTCATAGGAATATTCGGACTAAACCGTTTGTTCATCAATGAATCTACATATGATCTGGTCATCGGCGGTGTGTTTTTGGTTTTAGGTTTGATCAATGCATTCATGGGATATAAAGCATATAAGTACTTCCTTCCTCTTGCTGTAGAGGAAAGAGAACAATCCAATTAATCGATTATTTGGAGGCTGTCCAATAGGTGTTTTACACCTATTGGACAGCCTCATTTTATTCATATTTACTCTTTGATTATAAAATAGTGAGGTTCATTAAAGGTGGCGTTCGATAAGTTGTGCCATCATGAGAGCTTTTCCAACTACTTCCCCTTCATGGTAGATTTCGACGTCGACTTTCCCGTATCGTCTGCTTAGTTCAAGGATCTTTGGCCGGATCGTAATCTTACTATCGATTTGTACAGGCTTTAAGAAGTACAAAGTGATATTTTCTACAACAAGGTCACCCTTCTTCTTCTTTCGCAAAGCCCGGCTCCCAACCTCGGAAACCAATGTTGTCATCACGCCATAAGATAATGTCCCTAAATAATTCGTCATTTGTGGAGTGACTTCACAGGTAAAAAACACATCTTGTTCATTTTCATTATCACGGACATTACTTGTAATCAAGTCATCAAATGTTTCCCCGATCTGCGGTTGTTTTTGAATCATTTGCAACGCCTTCAACACATCCTGCCTGCTGATGATCCCTTGCAGCGTTTGTTGGGAATCCACAACCGGCAAAAGCTCGATGCCTTCCCAAATCATCATATGGGCTGCGTTTGCAACAGATGTCGTCGCACTGACAGTGATCGGATTTTTTGTCATCACCTTTTCAATCGGCAAATCGTTGTTCTTACCAATGATATCTTTGGAAGTCACGATACCCACGATCCGATTCTTCTTATCCACTACAGGATATCGGCTGTGGTTTGTTTCTTTATTTAACTCATACCATTTCGTAACCTTCTCATCATTGACCAGATAATTGGTCTGTTCAACCGGAATGGTAATGTCACTGACGAGGACGATCTCCTTTTTGATTAATTGGTCATAAATAGCACGATTGATCATCGTCGCTACCGTAAATGTGTCATAACTCGTTGAAATGACGGGAAGTTCTAATTCATCCGCCAGTTTCATAACCGTTTCATCAGTATCAAAGCCACCTGTAATCAGGACAGCCGCTCCCGCTTTCAAACCAAGCGCATGAGCTTTTGTACGGTTTCCAACGATCAGCAAGCTGTCAGGGTCTACATAACGCATCATCGCCTCAAGCTTCATCGCACCGATGACGAATTTGTTCAGCGTCTTATGCAGACCCTTTTTCCCGCCAAGAACTTGTCCATCGACAACATTGACGACTTCTGCATAGGTCAGCTTCTCGATATTTTCTTTTCGTTTTTTTTCAATACGGATCGTGCCGACACGCTCTATCGTGCTGACCGTCCCCTGGTTTTCTGCATCTTTTATTGCCCTGTAGGCAGTACCCTCACTAACAGAAAGAGCTTTTGCAATTTGTCTGACAGAAATTTTACTGCCGATTTCCAGTGTTTCAATATACTCTAATATTTGTTCATGTTTTGTTGACATCATTTCACCAATCTTTCTAAAAACCGATCTCTGCAAATTGCTAAGTCTTTCCTATTATACTAAGGGGATTCCTTTACATCAATGCTGCCTGATTCTCTTACGTTCTTTTATCGGGCGCCTTAGTGTTATCGTTTGTTTTGATTCCTGCGGATATTTTTGGAACAGCAATGCAGAAAAATTTCCGCCGATTACGAGCAAAGCAAAGAATAACCAAACCCCAGAAAACCATCCGCCTAATCCTGTCCCGATCTCAGGTAGATAAGGCACAGCAAAGTAAACAAGTGCAAGGGCACTCAACAACGATAAAATCAGCCTATTCTTCATTAATCGTTCTCCTTCCTTTACATGAGGGATGTCCTTATATTTAACCTATGCAGCCCCCTTTTAAGAAAGAAGAAGACGTGTATTAAAGTTCGATGGATTCTCCTGATTTAAGTACTTGTCCTTTTTTACCTTCCAACTCATTTACAAACGCTTCAGGATCTTGTTCAATCACAGGGAACGTATTGTAATGAACCGGTACGACATAATTCGCCTTCAACCAGCTTGCAGCAATGGAAGCATCTTCTGGTCCCATCGTGAAATTGTCCCCGATTGGCAAGAAAGCTAGATTGATGTAGTTCTGATCACCAATTAATTTCATATCTGAAAACAGTGCTGTATCACCGGCATGGTAAACTGTTTTATCTTCTGCAGTAAAGAGGATTCCTGCTGGCATTCCTGTATAAATGACCGTACCATCCTCTTCGGCATAGCTTGAACCATGAAAAGCTTGCGTTAACTTCACTTTTCCGAAATCAAATTGATAGGCCCCGCCGATATGCATCGGATGGGTTTCCACATCTTTTGTACCTAGATAATTCGCCAATTCAAATGGCGCTACGACCAAAGCATTGTTCCGCTTTGCAATATCTACTGTATCTCCTACATGATCGTTGTGACCATGAGTAAGTAAGATCACATCAGCTTTTACCTCATCCGCTGTGATATGACATTGATCATTGCCTGTAATGAAAGGATCAATCCAAATCGATTTTCCGTTTGTTTCAATAGCGACTACTGAATGTCCATAATACGTTACTTTCATTCAAGATCTCTCCTCTTTCATATTTTAGTATCTGTTTAATTCCTTCTCCTTCAGTCTTTCCGTTTCCTTCTAACAGAAACCAAAAGACAAGGATCCTATCAATTTTGTACCCGTTTCACCCTTCATTTTACACATCCGAATTCGAATTAAAAGGATTTGGCATTGTAAATGTTTGATTTCTTATAGAGGATGGTATTGAGCGAAATTCGCAACACTCCTGCGGGAAAATCGAGCCTGGCGAGACCCCGCTGTTTTAAAAGGATCTTCGACTATAATAATGAACTTCGACTAAATACCACCACACCTATGGTGAACGTCGAAGTCAGCAGAAGGAAAGCTTCTAAGAATTCTCATCGTAGACACGAAAATGACTTCATTTTTGTGTTGAGATCCTGTGCAAGTAAAGAGGCTCGCGGGGCGCCCACAGAAAGGAAGTGAATTTTGCAACCAAACAGATAACAAAATTAATGAAAGGTAAACTCAAAAAGACTGACACAACAGTGCCAGTCTCAGGTCATTTCGATCTATCTTTTATTTGTGAGCATTTCTCTTACATCGTTATATTCCAATCCGTGTGCTTGTGATACTGCCTCATAAGTAACATAACCGTCGAGTGTGTTAATTCCTTTAAGGAGCGCTTCATTATCACTGCATGCTTTCACATAGCCCTTATCTGCAATTTGTAATGCATATGGGACTGTGACGTTCGTCAATGCAATTGTAGAAGTACGCGGAACCGCACCTGGCATGTTTGCAACAGCATAATGGACAACTCCGTGTTTTTCATACGTTGGATTATCATGTGTTGTAATGCGATCTGTTGTTTCAAAAATACCGCCCTGGTCGATTGCCACATCTACAAGAACCGATCCCTTTCTCATTGACTGGATCATTTCTTCTGTAACCAGTTTAGGCGCTTTAGCACCAGGAATCAGCACAGCACCAATGACAAGATCTGAATCCACTACTGCCTCGGCGATGTTCAATGGGTTAGACATCAAGGTATTGATATCAGAGCCGAAAATATCATCCAACTGGCGAAGACGCTCTGGATTCAAGTCGATGACAGTTACACTAGCACCTAGACCTACAGCAATCTTTGCTGCATTCGTCCCTGCAACTCCTCCACCAATGACCGTTACCTTTCCTCTGCGCACTCCAGGGACTCCCCCAAGCAGGATCCCCATTCCCCCATGAGGTTTTTCCAGAAAAGAGGCACCGATTTGTGTAGCCATTCTTCCAGCTACCTCACTCATTGGTGTCAACAATGGGAGACTCCGGTTTGGAAGCTGTACCGTTTCATACGCAATACCAACCACTTTATTTTCAATCAGCGCTTTTGTCAATTCAGGTTCAGCAGCTAAATGTAAATATGTAAATAAAATAAGTCCTTCGCGGAAATATTGGTATTCTTCCTGTAATGGTTCTTTAACCTTCATCACCATTTCCATACTCCAAGCTTCTGTTGCAGTATCTACGATCACTGCTCCAGCTTCGAGGTACTGTTCATTTGTAAAACCTGATCCAAGTCCTGCATCTTTTTCAATGAAAACCTCATGCCCGGATGTTGTCAGATTGACTACTCCAGCAGGTGTCATTGCCACACGGTTTTCATTATTTTTAATTTCTCTTGGTACACCAATACGCATTTTTTGCGACCTCCTAAATCAACAAATCTTCAATAAAATAACGCTTGAATCCAGTTCAAGATGACTGCCATTTAAAGATAACACCAAATGCCAAAAAGAAAAAGGGGAAATATCGTTTGAATGACTGTAATAAGCGCATTTTTCACGCCTTTTCCATACGTTGCCATCATAACACAAATTAATAATTAACGTATGGTTTTCGAATGTTTTCATAAAGAGCTTAGAAACCATATGTTAGTGCCTGACGAAAAGAGTCAGACACCATATAGGTCAACCTTTATAAGATTCATCTCAATTGGTTTTCATCTTCTTTATGTTGTTTTTCAACGTTTTGGGGGCTTGTCTGGTCGATGACACCACTTTGATAGGATTGCATGATCTGTTGTTGAACTTCCATTTCGCCATCGGTTTCAAATTGGTACTGTCGGTTTTTACCCGGTCGTTTATCCATGTTGAGTCGCCTCCTTCTCATACGGACTTCGTGTATAGTATGTGAAAGGCACTCAGTTGTTATTTGAACCAATATGAGGGAAAGTCATTTGTTGAGGATAGCCGAATATCACCATATTATGTACAATGTGTGTATGCAGGGGGAATGACTAATGACTTATACATTTACTATAGATGAACGTTTAGGAATCAGATTACCATTGCTTGAGCACTCTTGGGAAAACTATTCTAAAGTAACGCAAGAATTGATCTTAGCTGAATGGGAGACGATCCGGGGTAAAATTCCTGATAGGATCAAGGAACTCGAAAATGAAATCAACGATAGACAAAGCCAACTTTACCGGGAAGAAGACTTTGAACGTTCTTGTGAGCTGAATTCTGAGATATCTGAATTGGCTTCTATCATCAATGATCTCTGGATTTGGTATCGGGCTGATAATCGTATCACGAAAAAAAGTCATTTTTAAACAGGCTTGCACTTGCTAATAGACATATTCCGCGGGCGACCCGAGAGCCTCCTCACAGGATCTCAACACAAAAATGAAATCATTTTCGTGTCCACGATGAGTCTCGCCCGGCTCGCTGCCTTCCCGCAGGAGTGTTGTCAATTTCTCTTAAAATCAACAAAGTCTTTTAACAGTATAAAGTCAAAAGAATGACCCTGATCGAGTCATCCTCTCCCTAAATCTTTCCTTATTTCACGAACCACATGATTTATTTCAGGAAGAATCAATTTATTCATAGCAAGCTTTACTGCACCACTTGAACCCGGTACTGAAAAGATCGCCGTGTTATTCGAGACCCCGGCAATGGCCCTGCTTAAGATTGCTGCTGAACCGATATCCTCTGTGTAACTCAACATCCTGAAGAGTTCACCGAAACCAGGAATTTCTTTATCAAGAAGTTCTGAGACAACCTCAACAGAAATATCCCGCTTCGCTATACCGGTACCTCCATTCATGATGATAACATCCGTTTCGGAATCACTTGTTCCGCTCTTCAATACCTCATGAAGAACCATTGACTCATCTTTTACGATTTTATAAGAGGAAATTACGTGGCCATACTCCTCAAGAGCATTTAAAATATACTTCCCGCTCTTATCCGTTTCTTCTGTTCTGGTATCACTTACGGTAATGACCATCACACGCACATGATCTGGTGCTTCCTGTTTATGTTCATCTACACTCATCACATATCACCCTTAGTTATGTTTCTCTAATAACCAACGTTTCTGATAAAACTGATTCGCAAAGTCTGTGATCTGCCTTGAAAGCTGGTAATTTGCTGTTGCGCCATATACCATCCCCATTAGCGGAATACCCTGAATCAAGCGTTTTCTTAACATGAACAGGATCATTCCTTTACCAACCAAACCAACCAGATGTCGCATCCATTGGCTGTCAGCGACCAGTTCATCCGACTCAAAGAAATAGGGATTGATTTCCTGATCCAATACCTCACTCATCAGCTGCTCCCAGGCTTCTTGCTGATGCTGTTTAGGTAAAGTGGCAGCATGGAATAACTTCAAGGACAGCATTGTTTCATAAGGTTGGTTGATTGAATAACCGTATGAAAGAGCAAGTACTTGAATCGATCTCAAGTGTGCAGCGATGCTTGCCGGGATATCGATTCCTAAAAATAAAATACCTCCAGCTCCAGAAAGGCCTCCCTGAGCAAAAGAAAGCAGTCTATGTTTCGCTACTTGATGTTGAGCTATGTATCGAAGTTGTTCGATTTTGCAATCCTGTACATCTTCCCAAACTTCAACATCTTTGTTCATCGATTGTGCTGCTAATAATACCCTTTGCTTCGTATCTTGCTGAAATTGTGAGTTCAAGATGATGGAATGCAAATGAAAAAGCAGGTTATCAATGGTTTGAAGGACTTTGTCACGAATTTTAGGACTAATCCTGTTAAAAGCATCTTCAAAGGTTTTTTCGTAAGTCCTGTTGAAGTCAGTTGGAACATATGTAAAATATTCTTGCTCCCATTTTTCGATTGAAGACCAAACTTGCTTCTCGTTCTGCGACCATTCCATACCGAACACCTCCACTAAGAACTTTTCATTCATTATACCAAAATTAGACCGAAGACAATAATACGTATGAAGAAAACGATTGAGTCAAGTACTTGTGGGAGCCCCTGCTCATTAGAGCTGTAAAAAAAAGAACTCCACTAACACAGTGAAGTTCTTTATCTAAAAATATTCTATTGGGAGAGTCGTACAGTGTCCCTTGCAATCATCACTTCTTCGTTCGTAGGGATGATCAGCACTTTTACTGGGGAGTGCGGATAGTTCAAGAATGCTTCCTTCCCACGAACCTTGTTTAAAGCTGGATCCCAGTAAACACCCATGAACTCAAGGCCTTTAAGGACTCGCTCGCGGATGACATCACTGTTTTCACCGATTCCTGCTGTGAAAATGATTGCATCGATTCCATGCATCTTTGAAGCGTAAGAGCCGATATATTTATGAATTCTTCCTCCGAAAACCTCAAGCGCCAGTTCAGCTCTTTCGTTCCCAGCTGCAGCTTCCTGTTCAATATCTCTTAAATCACTGGAAAAACCGGATACTCCCAGCAGTCCACTTTCTTTATTGAGGACATTCATCACTTCTTCAGCTGTTTTGCCTGTTTTCTCCATGATGTATGGGATGAGTGCAGGGTCAATGTTCCCTGAACGGGTTCCCATCGTTACACCAGCAAGCGGTGTGAAGCCCATAGAAGTATCGATTGATTTCCCACCTTCTATCGCAGCGATACTTGCACCATTTCCAAGGTGACAAGAAATCAACCGTAACTGTTCAATCGGTCTTCCTAATAATTCGGCACAACGTTGAGAAACATATTTATGGCTCGTCCCATGAAAACCATATTTACGGATACCATATTCCTTATAGTAATCATAAGGAAGGCTATACAAATAGGATTGCTCTGGCATCGTTTGATGGAACGCAGTATCAAACACCGCTACAGAAGGCACATCGGGCAGGATTTCTTTAAATGCCCGAATACCCACGATGTTGGCAGGATTATGAAGCGGTGCTAAGTCGGACACCTCTTCAATTTCCTTGATGATTTCTTCTGTGATCAACACAGAATCATTGAATTTTTCACCTCCATGTACGACTCGGTGTCCAATCCCTTCAATTTCATCGTAAGAATCGATGATTTTATGAGACATAAGTTTATCTAACAGCATCTTAACCGCAACTGCATGGTTATCGATATCTGACACTTCTTTTACCTTTTCACCCTTCACTTCAATTGTAAAAATACTATCAGGAATCCCGATACGTTCGACAAGCCCTTTTGTAACTACTTCTTCCTCAGGCATTTTCAATAATTGAAATTTCAGTGATGAACTTCCGGCATTAATGGCGAGTACCTTTCTCATATATAGACAACTCCTTCGTTGTTCAAGTTCATTCCCAAAAACCAATTACCATTAAACCACCGGTGGATGGTTTCCTGCAAGGAAGGAAAACGTTTTCCATTAATATTCGTTATTTTCAGATTTGAATCCGATTTCATTCTCTCTTTTCGATTTGTTGAAGGTTATTGTTGATTTTCGCGAAATTCACTACCTATCCGCGGGCAAACGAAAAGCGGATACTCCGCACACTCTCCTCGCTGAAACCAAGTTGCACGAACCCGTTAACGGACACAGGAGACCTTATTTTGCCAAAATGATCGAAATTTACAAACTTAACGGACACCAGGGACCTTATTTTGCAAATATCATAGAAAATCAGCTGCTTTTTTCACAAATAACGGCTGTGGTGTCCGTTAACATTCAGAAATACCGATTTTACCTACAAATAACGGCTCTGGTGTCCGTTAACTGAAAACATGGCTGCGGGGTCTCTCCTGGTTCGCTGTTCAGGCAAGAGTGTCGCAAATTTCGCTTCAATCAAACTTAGCCTTAAATCACCATCAGTATTTAATAAAACCTTGTATGTTTAAGTTAACCAGTAAATGAAGTCTTAAACCAGGCCTCGATTTTTGTCATGATCGATTGCAATGCCTTTGGATCAGAAAAGCTTGGAAGCTCTGCCATCAATGCTTCCTTAGGTGCCGCTACACCTTGACCTCTTTTCTGGATGAAAAAGATACTTTTCGCTTGTTCTTCCTTTTTAAACATCGTCAACGGTAATTGGAGAAGCCCGTGGATGACTGCATGTTCTTTAAGGTACTTGTTCAACTTCTGGGCTTCATCGCCTGCAAATAAGAAGTTTGGGATCAAGAAGAAGAGGAATCCTCCTTCTTTTGTATGGTTAAGCGCTTGTTCAATCATCAAGTGATGGGCAAATGAGTGACCCTCATCAGTCTTCAAGCGGTATTTGGATGCCATCTCGTCGTTTGGATAATATCCGACTGGCAGATCTGTGATGACAAGATCAACTGGATCGATCATCAAAGATTGTAAGCTGTCCTGATGATAAAGCTGAATATCATGCTCCTGCGCATTCAGATTGATATAAGCAAGCTTGATCAACGTTTCATCAACCTCAGAACCATAGCTGAAGACTTTCTTTTTTGTTTGGTTTAGGAATGCTGATACAAGATTTCCAGTCCCGATTGCTGGGTCCAAAAGTGTAATTCTTTCTTTTTTGTACATAGCCTTTTCGACTAGGTAGCCAACGAAGAGGGCAACGGCATCAGGTGTCATCGCATGTTGGGACTGCACACCCTTTTGCATTCCTTGCAAGATCGCCAATTGGTATCCTTTACGGATTTCTTCCTTGGATAATTCATCTAATGTAATCGATTCATATTTGTAGATGAGATCATTCTTCGTTTGCTCATCAAACCTATCAGGCATACCACCCTGTACCAGGTTTTCTCCAGTCATGATCAGACCATCAAGATATGTAGTCTGTTCTTTCTCAGAAAGGATCGTTGCTGTTTCGTGTAATAATCTATAAAATGATTCGACTTTTTTAAAATCAGCCATGCAAAATTCCTCCTATCTTACAACTAGTACTATTGTAACAAACTACCAAGAAATAATGAAAACATGATGTCACCTCAAAGAAAACTTGGGAAAGCCAAGCGTTAGCGCAGGCTGTTTATATGTTAGGCTGTTTTCGCAAACTTTGTAGCTCTTGCACTTAAAGAAAGTATAAAATACTTTCTTCAGTATAAGGGCAACTAAGACTCGACCTACAAAAGGCTTGGTCTCGCCAAGTTTTCTTTAAAAGTCGTTGATTTCCGCTCCAGGATGCTCGCTTTCCGCGGGGCGTGCGGTGAGCTCACTCGTCGCCTTGCAACCTCAGGAGTCTCCTTTTCAAGGAAGCATTTGTGCTCCTGCGTCTACAAGAAAGTCCTGTCGAAGCGAGCTTCCTCGTCGCATGCCTTGCGAGGAGATTATTCAGGTAGTAGGCACGCTGATCCCGCAGGACAAGGAAAGCTCGGCAGCGTTACATCGCACGAAGAAAATGCGATTTTCATTTTCGAGGAGTCTCGCACCTTGCTCTCCAATCAACTTGTAAAAGGTGAGTTTTTAAAAATGACTCAAAAGCAACAATCTTTTAGAAAAGAACCAAATGTAAAAAGAGGTTAACCAACCAAGGGTTCGGACAGATGGCCAAACTCTGGAGGTTAACCCCTTTTTTTCTCTTATTCTTACTGTTGCTAATTATTGGGCAGACTTAGCAGCCTCAATCGCCGCCTCATAATCCGGATGATTCGTCGCTTCACTCACATACTCCACATATGTCACTTTATCGTTAGAGTCGATCACGAAGACAGCACGAGTCAAAAGACGTAGTTCTTCAATTGCTACTCCATAAGCTTTTCCGAATGAAAGGTCACGGTGATCTGAGAGAGTTTGAAGGTTTTCTACACCAGCAGCAGCACACCATCTCTTTTGAGCCATCGGCAGGTCAACACTTACAGTCAATACTTTTACATTATCAAGCTTTGCCGCTTCTTCGTTAAATCGGCGCGTTTGCTGATCACATACACCAGTATCGACAGATGGAACGACACTGATTAATCTTACAGAACCTTTGGTATCATCCAACGTTACAGGAGACATGTCGTTTGCCAATACTTTGAAGTCAGGAGCTGTATCCCCTACTTTCACTTCATTTCCTAATAGAGTTACTGGGTTTTGTTTAAATGTTACATTAGCCATCATTAACAACTCCTTATTTTAAAAAGGTATTCTAACACGTTAATGGTAAACTTTCTGAAATTTAGTTTCAAGTAATATGTAGTCATGCATCACGAGGAAGAGTCTTATAAAGCCTTTTCGAGTACAATACACCCAGATTAAAAAAGGGCTGCTCTGGTTTTGAGCTGCCCTTCATCATATACGATTTAAAAATCTAAATCTTGCTTTTGGCGTCTTTCAGACTGTTGCTGTGTCTGATTATTGTTGTTCGATTGTTGCTTTCTATTCGAATCAGATTTCATCTGAAAGCCGCTATTGTTCATCATCTTTTGAACTCGATCTACTACCTGAGGTGCTAAGTCAAGAAGACGTTCGTACAAATGTGTACTATTATCGAGATGGATTGTCTTCACACCAGAAGAATTCACAATCAAAAATGCGATTGGCGTGATTGAAACACCGCCTCCGCTACCACCGCCAAAAGGATGGGACTCCCCTTCTTGAGAATCTCTTCTTGATTGACCTGAATTACCTAAAGCACTGAACTGGCTTCCTCCAGCTGCAAATCCGAAACCTACCTTTGAAACTGTTAGAATCACACTTCCATCCGGTGTTTCCACTGGATCACCGATAATTGTATTCACGTCAATCATTTCTTTAATATTTTCCATTGCTGTCTGCATCAAGCCCTGAATTGGATGTTCTGACATGCTGTTTCCTTCCCTTCCAATTTTTTACGATCAGATATGCTGCGAGCATAGCTTGCCCGATTCGAAAAGAAAACATACATAATAAATTCGTGTGCACAACAGGGGCTTGAAAAGAAGGCGAAACCTCAAGGACAGGCGGTTTTTCCATTCGTGTTGCAAAGCTTAGAAAGCCTGCCACACTACCCTTGATCGTCCACAACACCCCTGCAAAAATTCCAGTTGAAGCAGCATCCCCGGTACCAATTGTACTGATCCATTGATATTCTTCAATCGTTACTTTTTTCAAAAATTTACGGACGATGCTACCAAGTTGATAGACAGAATCCAGAAGCGCTTTCGTTTCACGCGCTCGATCAATCAAGGATTCAGCTTCGAATGTCTTCTCTTTCGTATCGTGAAGCTTTTTATTGCCGATTTCTGCTTCAGTATCGTATTTCATGTGCATAAGTCCATCTTTTTCGAGGTCTATGTTATTCAATGGAATTTCCCATGAATAATCAAATAACCCTTTTAAAAAGTGGGCTTGTATGAGACACGTATCATCGTTTCCTTGATGGACATATTTAATGGTTACCCGTACCCGGCTGATCATAAGGATACCTATCATCAAACTGATAACGAGTATGATTCCTATAATCCAATACCACATGAGGATCACCCCGAAGTCTCTGAACAGACTGTTTCTCTTGTTAATTTGACTTTGTAAAATGAACATGTTGTTTTCTTTTAACCAAGCGAAATTCGCGACACTCCTGCGGGACCAGCAAGCCAGGAAAAACCCACAGCGTAGAGTGAATTTCGCAAAATCATTTGTAAAGGCTCTTTTCTAAAAGATTTTTGCTTTTGAGCTATTTTTAATAAATCACCTTGTGCAAGTTGATTGGAGAGCAAGGTGCGAGACTCCAGCGGGATCAGCGGGACAGGTGAGACCATTCAATGTCGCAAGACGACGAGTCGGCTCACCGCACGCCCCGCGGAAAGCGAGTATCCTTGAGCGGAAATCAACGACTTTTAAAGAAAACTTGGCGAGACCAAGCCTTTTGTAGGTCGAGTCTTAGTTGCCCTTATACTGAAGAAAGTATTTTATATTTCTTTAAGTGCAAGAGCAACAAAGTTTGCGAAAACTGCCTTTATAAAAAAATAAGACCTATCAGCATTATGTACTGACAGGTCTTCAACAATACCTATTTTCGAGTGTGGACGACTCTGGTATCTGCGAATATATCATGCAATGATTGTTTTTCATTTGTAAAACCAGTGATGATATATCCGATCAAGAAGATGGTTTTACTGATAAATCGACCAATAACTTCTCGAAAAAGCAGAGTGATCCATGGTATATTTTCATTCAAATCTTTTGGTACTACTTTTATTGCAAAAAGCATTTTTCCTAATGTCTGAGCGAAGAAACGAGTCATCAATACAAAATAGCTGTAGAAGATGATTGCAGCTATTACTGCCTTTAATGAAAACATCCCTCCATCGGATAAAGGCAAATCAAGTAATACCCATACCGGCTTAACAATCAGACTGTTCAGACTCCAAATGACAAGCAAGTCTAAGAGGTACGCCCAGAACCGGATCCAAAAACCAGCATATACAGTGTTTGTTTTTCCCGAGTTCAAGGTCTGGGAGGGCTCTGGCAAATGTCCTTCACCTGATAATGTTTGGTCCAATCCAATCCCTCCTATTCCGTATATAAATATTTGATTTGCGGTGTATTGGTTTGACTCATCAATTCTTGTATCCCTAACAGATCTCCATTAGGCTGGAACAATTTTTGTGCAGTCATGTTCAGGAAAGAATTCCAACCAAGGCGATTTTCATACTTGATGACATTCAAATGGGAATTCCCAAGATCTTTTTTCATTGCTTTGATCGTATCATCTAAATTACCAAGTTCATCGACTAGATCTGCTTTCTTTGCTTGTTGTCCATCGTATACCCGACCGTCTGCTAATTTTCTTACGTTATTTTCAGAGAGGTCACGGCCTGTAGCGATGACATCGACAAATTGATTATAGGAATTATCGACGATGGATTGTAAGATTTCCCTTTCTTCATCTGTCATTTCACGTGTGGGGGATAGGATATCTTTATGGGCGCCGCTCTTGATCGTCTCCCATTTCACCCCAAGTTTATCAGCTAATTCTCCATAATTCATCGATTGAATAATGACACCTAGTGAACCTGTCAATGTTGAGGGATGGGCAAAGATCTTATCCGCAGGAGCTGAAATGTAGTAGCCCCCTGACGCAGCCATATTCCCCATCGATATGTAAACCGGTTTTTTATGTTCCTTTTGCACAGTAGTGATCGCATCATGGATTTCTGCGCTTTCAACCACGCCGCCACCTGGACTATTAACCCGAATGATGATTCCTTCTACATTTTTATCCTCTCCTGCATGCTCGAGCATATCAAGAAACCTCTGGTGATTATATCCTGGTGATTGGAAGAATGATGTCGCATCACCAGTGTCTTGAATGACACCCTCGACGTTCAAGAGAACAATGTTCCGCTTATCGCTTCCTTTCTCGACGACCTTTTCGACAAATGGATCATCTTCTAAAAATCCTCCGCCTTGTAAATTCGTCAAGTTATCAGATGCAGCGGATGATAATCCATTCATGATGATGGATCCTATGAAAAGTATTGCTGCAATCCCTAGTGCTGCCCAACGTTTTCCGTTCATAAGAAGCCTCCTAGCATTATCCATTTGGTAAGAATGACCAATCCTTGTTAGAATATCATATTTTCAATTTGAATGATGATGATTTGACAAAAACTTTTTAAAAAACGAAGATAAAAATACCATATGTAATTTTTAAAGATAGGCTCTTTTCTAAAAAATTGTTGCTTTTGAGTCATTTAAAAAAACTCGCCTTGTGCAAGTTGATTGGAGAGTAAGGTGCGAGACTCCTCGAAAATGAAAATCGTATTTTCTTCGTGCGATGTAACGCTGCCGAAGCTTTCCTTGTCCTCCGGGATCAGAGTGCCTACTACCTGAATAATCTCCTCGCAAGGCATGCGACGAGGAAGCTGGCTTCGACAGGACTTTCTTGTAGACGCAGGAGCACAAATGCTTCCTTGAAAAGGAGACTCCTGAGGTCGCAAAGCGACAAGTGGGCTAACCGCACGCCCCGCGGAAAGCGAGCACCTGAAGCGGAAATCAACGACTTTTAAAGAAAACTTGGCGAGACCATGCCTTTTGTAGGTCGAGCCTTAGTTGCCCTTATACTGAAGAAAGTATTTTATACTTTCTTTAAGTGCAAGAGCAACAAAGTTTGCGAAAACAGCCTAACAATAAGAAGAATCGGGTAACATTAGATATTACAGGAACTCATAGGAGGTTTATGATGTCAGAACGAAAGAATATCCATTTTTTCTATAAGAAAGGCAGCCAATTTGAAGAACAGATTATACGATTGAAGAACCTCGCCATTGATAATGGATTTACATTGGTGGAGCAAGCGGACGATGCTAACATCATCGCTAGTATCGGGGGAGATGGAACATTCCTTCAAGCTGTCAGGCAAACTGGATTTCGTGAAGATGCACTCTATGTCGGTGTAAGTACCGGTCAATTAGGATTCTACTGTGACTTCGACATCGAAGACCTTTCAGGAATGATAGATGCAATGTTGAATGAACAGGTAGAGGTCCGCAGATATCCGACTATAAAAGTTAACATGGAAAACGATGCTTCATTTTATTGCTTGAATGAATGTTCGATTCGATCCGGCATCATCAAAACTCTGTCACTAGATTTGTATATTGATGATTTATTTTTTGAACGGTTTAAAGGTGATGGTATGATCATCTCGACACCGACTGGAAGTACAGCATACAACAAGTCATTAGACGGGGCGATCGTGGACCCGAAACTTCCATGTATGCAAATCAGCGAAGTAGCGTCAATCAACAATAATCATTATCGTACCCTTGGGAGTTCTTTCATTTTAAGTGATACAAGATCACTCGATATCCGACTTGTAAATGAAGGAAACAACTTCCCGATCATAGCGATGGATAACGAAGCCCTTAGTATACGAGAACCCGGTTCCATCAACATTCGCCTTTCCGATAAAAGGATCAAGACTGTTAAGCTGAAGGATAATTCCTTCTGGCATAAGGTCAAGCGTAGTTTCTTATAAGTCTCGTAAAAAAAACTCCCTGCGAGGGGAGTTTTTTATCCTTGATAAACAATGTTATTGTTAACAACTGTTTTCGCTACTTTGATATTCGGAATCGCTTCTGGATCAATATGGAACAGGTCTTCAGTCAAAATTGTGAAATCTGCACTGAACGCTTTATCGATCATGCCTGTTTCATTTTCTTTTCCAATAGCATATGCGCTTCCTTTCGTGTATAATTCAACCGCTTCATATACTGATAATTTTTGATCTGGATAAAATCCTTCATGTTTATCCCCATGCTTTTTACGCATGACTGCAGCATAGATTGTCAGTAGAGGATCTGCAGTTTCGATTGGTGCATCGGAACCAGCAGCACATGCAATTCCTTCTTTTAATAACGTTTTCCATGCAAAACTATATTTCATCCTGCCTTCCCCAAGACGTTCTATAACCCACGGGAAATCGGATGCAACGAAATGTGGCTGTATATCAATGATTACAGGAACCTTCTTCAAACGCTCGATGAGGTCTGGCCGTACAACCTGTCCGTGGACGAAACGATCTCTTAAACCTGCAGGAGGTGGGTTCTCTTCAACTGCATAAAGAGCAAATTCCAACGCAAGGTCGCCAATCGTATGGATTGCAACTGGCATCTGATAATGACGCGCCTTTTTAACGTGTTCTTTAAGGTCTGTCAATGAGTGGATCGCCACCCCATACGTTTCAGGCATATCATTATAAGGTTTACTCAAGTAGGCTGTCCTGCCGCCTAAAGCCCCATCAGCAAAAATCTTCATCGCACCGAGTTCGACAAACCCGTTCGATTCGCCAAACTTCAAACCTTCCTCATGCATGTCTGAAACAACTTCATGATGGACCAAAAGATTCGCTTTGAACTGAAGTTGATCCGGATTGATGACTTCCTTAAAAGTTTCGTACGTCCGTTTGAATCCCCCATAATAATTGAGGTCCTCACTGTGTCCACCGACAAGTCCTAGACTCGTAAGATCCTGAACAGACGTAGTCAACGCACGATGAAGATAATCCTCGGTCACTTTTGGAAGGGCATCCTTTACTAATTCTTGAGCTTTATCCAGCAGATATCCGGTAGGTTCACCATTTGTATCCCTTACAATGACTCCTCCTGGTGGATCCTCTGTATCTTTCGTTATTCCCGCAAGCTCCAAAGCCTTAGAGTTGGCAAGCAAAGCATGCCGGCAGATTCGGGTCAGCATCATCGGATGATGTGGTGCAATTTCATCAAGCTCGAAGCGATGAAATATCTTTCGATCCATGAAATTGTTTTCGTTCCATCCTTCGCCAATGATCCAATCACCGACAGAGGTAGAATAGACCTTCTCTTTTAAGGTCGTCTTCATTTCTTCAGCAGACATCACTTCCGAAAGATCAAATCGTAACAGTTTTTCTCCATGCCCAATCATATGTAGATGACTATCGACAAATCCCGGATACATGACTGCCCCTTCTAAATCCTCTATATGATCAATTTTATGATCCTTTTCAATGCGTGTACGGTCACCGCAGTCGATGATTGTATCGTCTTCAACTAAAACAGCTTCGACTTTATCGAATTCATGTTTCATTGTATAGATGGTGCCATTTGTCCATAATGTTTTCATAATCACACCTCGATTACTATCCCTATTTGTTTCAGCATACCTAAGATTCGATTGTAAATCCATAAATAAAGTTGGCAAAGCCAATCCTTCAGTGCAGATGAGGGCTTAATTCCTCGAAAAAGCAAAATGCGTTTCCTTCGTGCGGAGTATTGCGACCAAAACGAGCAGTTTGCCCACCTAAAAAAGGACCGGCTAATGCGGTCCTTTGTTCTAATTTACCGTTGTTTTGTTTTCTTTCATTCTCAATTCGATCCGTCGTATTTTACCAGAAGTTGTCTTCGGAAGTTCATCGACGAATTCGATCTTACGCGGATATTTGTAAGGTGCTGTCAGCTTTTTAACATGATCCTGTAGAGCTGATATCAAGTCGTCGGACGAGGCTTCTGATGGATTTTTCAACACGATAAAAGCTTTGACGACATGTCCGCGTACCTCATCAGGAGTTCCTACTACAGCGCATTCTTTGACTGATGGATGTTTGACGAGGGCGTCTTCGACTTCAAACGGTCCAATCGTATAACCAGAACTGATGATGATGTCATCGCCTCTACCCTCAAACCAGAAGTACCCATCTTCATCTTTTTTCGCTTTGTCACCCGTAAGATAATAATCCCCTCGGAATGCCATTTTTGTCCGTTCTTGATCTTTATAATATTCCTTGAAAAGTGCAGGCACATCTCGATGAACGGCAATATCTCCAACTTCGCCGACCTGAGCAGGTTGCCCTTCCTCGTTGATGATTTCGACATGGTTGCCAGGTGTAGGTTTTCCCATTGAACCAGGGCGTACTTCCATTCCTTCAACTATACCTACAAGCAACGTGTTTTCTGTCTGTCCGTATCCATCACGTACAGTCACGTTGAAATAGTTACGGAAAATATCGATGACTTCCCGGTTTAACGGTTCACCGGCAGAAACAGCACTCCGTAAGCTTGAAAGGTCATACTCCTTTAAGTTATCCACTTTCGCCATCAATCTATATTCCGTTGGTGTACAGCAAAGCACGCTGATTTGATTTTTCTCCAACAAATCTAAATATGTGTTCGGATCGAATTTTCCGTTGTAGACAAATCCAGTCGCTCCTGTACCTAGGACAGATACGAATGGACTCCAAATCCATTTCTGCCATCCTGGTCCAGCAGTGGCCCATACGATATCATTTTCTTTAATGTTCAGCCACGATGTTGCAGCGGTCCGGATATGAGCATAGGCCCATCCATGTGTATGAACGACTCCTTTAGGCTGGCCAGTCGTTCCAGAGGTATAAGAGAGGAATGCCATATCATCGCTGTTTGTAGTCGGAAGTTCTATGGATGGGTTAAAGGATCCTGCCACTTCTTCAATCGTGGACCATCCCTCAGCTTTTCCTCCAACCGTAATTTTATATTCCAAACTTTCAACAGGATCTTCAATGTCATCAATAAGTGAAGTCAATGGTTCATAAGCTAGGACCGCTTTCACTTCACCATGATTGATTCGATAGCTTAAATCTTTTGGTCTGAGCATCTCAGAACAAGGGATGACAACAAGACCTGCTTTCAAAATAGCCAGGTAAACTTTATACGTATCAATCAGACGCGGCATCATGACGAGAACACGATCACCTTTGTTCAACCCTAAAGTAAGTAAGGCTTTTGCAAGGTCATTTGCTTGATTAAATAATTCTTTGTACGTGATCTCATCTACTGCACCCTGTTCGTTGAGCCACTTGATCGCGACACGTGAAGGGTCTTTCGCATACTTTTCCATTTCTTCAGCTGCATTGTACTGTTGAGGAGCTATTAAGGTTTGATTGTTCAAAGCTGACGCCTCCTTATGTATTAATTCATCTTCTATTATACATAATTTTTGGAATATTTTCATTTTTGATTTGATTAAGGAGAGCATATTGGCTAAATCTGTTCACTTTGAGGATTAATCTGTTCACTTTTCGAGATATTCTGTTCACTTCTTAGGTTTTTCTGTTCACTCTCAAGGTAATCTGTTCACTTCACAGGTTAATCTGTTCACATTCCAATGTATTCTGTTCACTTCGCGTAAAGGTAGCAACTCCCCCTGATAAGAAGTGGATTTCGCTAAAAACAATCCGGACAACAAGAAAGGCCAGCATCAGATGCTGACCTGTTTTCCATCAGTATTATGTTGTAGAAGGTGTGTGTTACTTTTGAGGTTGTTGACCTTGAGCCATAGCAACTAGACGCTTAGTGATTTCACCACCAACAGATCCGTTAGCGCGAGCTGAAGAATCAGGACCAAGTTGTACTCCGAATTCAGAAGCAATTTCAGTCTTCATAGCGTTAAGAGCTTGTTGAGCTCCAGGTACTACTAATTTGTTTGATTGACGAGCCATGATATTCACCTCCTTTGTACCCATAGGTTACGGAGGCAGAGGCGAATTCATACTCGCTTCTAAGTGGTAAATCTTGATAAGAATATCATCGGTTAAAATAAGTCTTCGAACGCATTGTCACGGGCTTCTGTTACCTCTTTGAAGTGAACAGTTTCCGTATTGTTTACAGCTTCTTCGACTAGTGTATCGATTTCCATATATTGCTCAAATCGATTCGCTTTTTCTCGTCTTGGTTTCGTTTTCGGTGCAGATGGCAAGAACACTGTACAACAATCCTCATAAGGACGGATGGAGATATCATACGTGCCGATCTTCCTCGATATTTCCATGATTTCAATTTTATCCATTGTAATCAATGGTCTGATGATCGGAAGGTTCGTCACCTCGTTAATCGTATTCATGCTTGACAAGGTTTGACTGGCTACCTGTCCTAAACTTTCACCTGTTGCTATTGCCAGCGCATCATTTTGAGCAGCAAGTTTTTCTGTAATACGAAGCATGTAACGTCGCATGATCGTCATGCTGTAGTTATCTGGAATTTGTTTTTTAATCGCTTTTTGCACATCCGTAAATGGCACAACATGCATCTTGATTGTTCCGCCATATTTCGTAAGAACTTGTGTTAGATCCTCAACCTTTTGTCTTGCCCGATCACTTGTGAATGGAGGGCTGTGGAAGTGAACCATTTCAACACGGATACCACGTTTCATTGTCAAGTACCCTGCTACGGGACTATCGATCCCGCCAGATAACATCAACATGACTTTTCCACTGCTGCCGATCGGTAATCCCCCAGCACCAGGATAGTCGATACAACTGATATAAGTCGCTTCGGGTTTGATTTCCACTTTGATTTCTACATCTGGATGATGGACGTCCACTTTAATGTCTTCAGAATTCTTTAGTACGTATCCACCAATCAAATGGTTCAATTCCTGGGAATCATGTGGATATTGCTTGTAATTCCTTTTTGTTGAAACTTTGAACGTCTTGACAGTAGGGCCAGCTTGTCTCAAAGCCTCAAGTGCTGTTTTTTGTATAGTTTCCAATTCTAGATCGCACTTTACAGCAAGAGTCAAACCTTGGATCCCGAAAATTTCTTGTAATTTCTCCACAATCGGTTCGTGATCAGCCCCATGCAGTTCAATAACCATACGATCGAAGGCTTTTTTCACGGTAACACCTTCATATGGCTTCAACTTCCTTTTGATTGTATCCCTTAATTGATTTACAAAGTGATGTCTATTTTTCCCTTTTAATGACAATTCTCCATATTTGACGATGATGTGGTCGTAAATCATATTATTCCCTCATTACTTTCTTTAAGTTATAAATGACTTCTTGAAGGATTTGGATGAATCTTTCTCCTTCGTTACGTGTATTATCAAAGCTGAAACTTACACGGATCGCACTGCTGGCTCGTTCAAATTCATGTCCAGTCGCTTCCAATATTCTACTGACGTCAGTCGATTTGGAAGAACATGCAGATTTCGTCGAGACAAATACTTCTCTTTCTTCTAAAGCATGGATCAACACTTCTGGCTTGATACCAGGAACAGAAAAATTAATAATATGAGGTGCACTATAATCCTCTGGCGTGTTAAGGAATACGCCTTCTATCTCAGATAGCTGTTTTCGTATATAATCCTTTAATTGAACAAGGTTGTCCATCTCATTTTTTGATTTTCCCAATGTTAGACGAAGCGCTTTTGCCATTGCGATGATTCCAGGTATATTTTCTGTCCCTGCTCGATGTTTGAATTCCTGTGATCCTCCGTGAAGAAGTGGGGATAATGTCACACCGCTCCGGACATATAAGAACCCCACACCTTTTGGCCCGTGGAATTTGTGGCTCGAAAAGGAACATAAATCAATACTAGATTGTTCATACTGAATAGGAACTTTCCCTATCCCTTGAACATGATCGACATGGAAAAAGATCTTCGGATGTTCTTTCAATAACTTGCCGATATCTTGTATAGGTTGAACCGTTCCAAGTTCATTGTTTACATGCATGACAGAAACGAGAATCGTATCATCCCTGATTTCGTTTTGCAGATCTTGAACAGAGACGCAACCTTTTCGATCCACCGGTAAAAAAGTGACATCGAATCCCAACTGCTGAAGCTGCCTGAATGATTCATAACAGGAAGCATGCTCAATTTCTGTGGTAATCAAATGTTGGCCCCGTTTCTGATGACGAAGTGCTATCCCTTTGATCGCCAGGTTGTTCGCTTCCGTACCTCCAGATGTAAATACAATCTCTGAAGGATTGACACGAATAAGACCTGCGATTTGATTCCGGGCTGTACTGATCAGCTTTTCCACTTCGCCTCCTAGACGATGGATTGAAGAAGGATTGGCGAAATAGTTCTCAGCCACAGTCATATATGTCTTCATCGCTTCAGGATAAGGTTTGGTTGTGGCACTATTATCGAAATAAATCATTATTTCCTTTACCCCTTTAAAAATCATATCATTGCATCACTTAATAATATCATATCTAGATTGGATTCCAAACATGAGGATTTAATCACCGTTACTCGACATGTTTTGACAAAATTTTTAATGGCAACATCTTTTCCTAACCCAGTTCAAAATACTATTTTTAAAAGAAAACTTAAACATTCTTTAGTAAATAAGAGATGTACAAATATTTCAAATCAAAACAATCTTTCAACTTTTTACTAAAGTATCTATTTTTCGTAAAGATTATGTTAAGCTTTAACCGATTTTAGAAAACTTAATGATTTCAGTCGATAATTGTCACGGAGGTTTTACAGCATGAAATCTACAAAATCACTTTCTTTTAAGGATACATTTACGATTGGACTTATGATGTTCGCTTTATTCCTCGGGGCTGGAAATATGATATTCCCTCCTTTACTTGGTCAAACTGCAGGAACCAACGTATGGACGGCTATCTTGGGCTTTCTTATCACAGGTGTCGGTCTGCCACTTTTGGGTATTGTGGCAATTGGTCTGACAGGCGGAACATTAAGAGATCTGGCTGGTCGTGTGCACCCATCTTTTGCAATTATTTTTTCCACATTAATCTATTTAGCGATTGGTCCATTTTTCGGAATTCCGAGAACAGGCACAGTTGCATTTGAAATCGGCGCTGTTCCGTTCTTGCCTGAAACAGTCAATCCCAATGGGATGCCTTTATTCCTCTACACAGTCATCTTTTTCGGGATTACATTTTGGTTCGCTTTGAATCCGACTAAGCTTGTTGATCGGATTGGTAAAATCTTGACGCCGATACTCATCGGTGTTATTGGACTGATTGCAATAAAAGGCATCGTTAATCCTATTGGCAGTTTTTCAACTCCATCAGGTGAATATACATCGAATCCGTTATTCAACGGTTTCATCAATGGCTATTTGACGATGGATGCGATTGCAGCACTAGTCTTCGGAATTGTAGTCATCAATGCTGTAAAATCCAGAGGGGTTTCTGACAAGAAAGAAATTGCAAAAGCAACAACGAAGGCAGGAATCATTGCTGTAAGTGGACTCGCGTTAGTCTATTTGTCACTAGCCTATATCGGAGCAACGAGCAGGAATGTTCTCGGAGAAAGTGATAATGGTGGAACAATTCTTACCGGAGCAGCGGATGTGTTATTCGGTCAGTTCGGAATCGTCCTGCTAGCTGTCGCGATTACATTCGCCTGCCTAACTACATCAATTGGACTGGTGACAGCTTGTGGAGAGTATTTCAATGGAATCATGCCGAACGTTTCGTACAAACTGATTATCGGCATAATATGTGTATTCAGTGCTGCTGTCGCTAATGTCGGACTTACACAATTGATCAACATGACTTTACCAGTATTGATAGGAATCTATCCGCTTGCCATTGCGCTTGTCGTATACTCCTTCTTTCATCGGCAATTCGGTGGCTATCGCGAAGTATATATCGGTGGATTACTAGGAGCCGGGGCAGTCAGTATATTCGATTCATTGAATGAATTGAACGTGAACATTACAGCTATTACCGACATATTGAATGCATATCTACCTTTATTTGAACAAGGTGTCGGTTGGATCACACCTTCTTTAATCGGTGCAATAATCGGATACATCATCGGACGCTCAAAATCACAACTTGCAGATAGGGCAGACTTGAATAAAGCATAAATAAATGTACTTTATAAGAACCAGCCAATGGCTGGTTCTTTTTCATACGATAAAGTCTTATTGCAATACTTTCTTATAAGCTTTAATACATGGCCCTTTTCTAAAAGATTGTTGCTTTTGAGTCATTTTTAAAAAACCACCTTGTGCAAGTTGATTGGAGAGCAAGGTGCGAGACTCCTCGAAAATGAAAATCGCATTTTCTTCGTGCGATGTATCGCTGCCGAAGCTTTCCTTGTCCTGCGGGATCAGCGTGCCTACTACCTGAATAATCTCCTCGCAAGGCATGCGACGAGGAAGCTCGCTTCGACAGGACTTTCTTGTAGACGCAGGAGCACAAATGTTTCCTTGAAAAGGAGACTCCTGAGGTCGCTAGGCGACGAGTGGGCTCACCGCACGCCCCGCGGAAAGCGGGCATCCTGGAGCGAAAATCAACGCCTTTTAAAGAAAACTTGGCGAGACCAAGCCTTTTGTAGGTCGAGCCTTAGCTGCCCTTATACTGAAGAAAGTATTTAATACTTTCTTTAAGTGCAAGAGCAACAAAGTTTGCGATAACAGCATAATACATAATCGTGTCTGTGTATGTAAGGCTTATATATAAAAAAAACGGACCCGCTCCAATTTGAATGTTTGGAAAGGTCCGTTTAAACTCAATATACTTTTTCAAGCTCTTGTTGATAATTGTCTTCAAGATCTCTAATGATTTGAGGATCCACAGTCTGAAGGGCTTCTGCAGCATGTTCCATGGCTTCTTCATAATCATAGGTACGGAACGATTGTTCAGCCTCGGAAAGCTTAACAGCAACTGCTACATACTGTCTGCGATAACGGTTTCCGTGTTGGATCAACCGCTCTGCCCAAATCGCTCGATCTATCAGTTTATACGTTTTAGCATGTACCTCATCAATGGCTTCTTCGGCTTCAATCAACCTATGAAGAACTTCAGCCATTTGCAATGGTTTATCATTCAGCTTCATTGAAACGGTTTGTAATTTGGTTTCAGCATCATGAAGTGACCCATAATACTGCTCGGGTAAGCCCGGTAAATTATTACGATGGATTTCCTTTTTAGCATCAATCAGTTTTTTCCGGAACTCATGGATTTTTTCCACAGCTTCCAATTCATCTTTACGAAGATTTTGCAGCTTTTCTTGATAGATCTCTGTCATTTCCCGAAGATCCTCAAGTTGTTTTGTTACACTTTCGAGCATCTCTTTCAGTGATGTATAGGACTGGTTATTTTCATCAACAGAATGAAAAATCACCCCGACTCTTTTTTCCAATTTCTCAAATGATGTTTCCAGGCGTTCTTGGAGATCGATGTTTTCTTGTTCGATCTGATAACTTAATCGAACCACATTCGTCTCTTCTTTCATCTTGTTGATTTCTGTCCCAAGTTCCTCGACATCAGCTTGTACTTGTTTGCCATCTGTCATCACATATTGCTTTGCTAGAACTTCTGCTTCAAGACGATCATACAGTTCTTCGATTTTCTTATTCATTTGAGCAATCTCTTCCTGAGCATCCTCTATATCGACGTCATTCACTTTTTCTGTGACGATCTGATAAGCATAATCGATGACTTCAAGTTCTTTTTCAACACCGAGCTGCTCGACACGGAATCCCTGATCTGACATTTCCTTCAGGCCGTCTTTCAACTGTTTAATCGTTTCAGGAATCTCAGACTGCAGTTGATACAACAACTCTGGCACGACTTCTAATTCATATTTCAAGCGACGAATCTTTTCATCAAGCTGAATGATGTAGGTACGTGCTGCAATGTGATTTCCATTTTCAGTCTCTTCATCATAACTAGTGAAATCTGCCGAAATATTCTCCAGTCGCTTTTCAAATGTCTCAACCAATGGACCAAGTGCTCGATAATGGGTGAGCAGATGCTTCCTTAATTCTTTATAACTCTCTTTAAGCTCACCGATTTCTTTTCGGTTCAATTCTTCACTTTCAACGAAATCATTGATTTCAGATGAAATCTCATCTATCTTCTCTTCTATACTGAAAAGTGATTTCCTGGTGTCACTCAGAATGCCTCTTGCCTTTTTGAATCGATATTTATCCGCGGCATCTTCAGCATCGAATAGATTCTCTTCAAGTCTAGGAAGTTGGACGGTAACGATGTCGTCCCATTCTTCACGCCAAACCTCGAATTTCTTTTCGGTTTCCCCAATCATCTCTAATGCTTTCACTTTCGCGATCTCATCAGACAAAGGCTTATTCATGATATTGACTTTCTGTGTTTCCAGGTGATCGATTTGATCATAAATTTTCTTTCGAGTGTATGTACCGATTGTTATAAATACTGAAACCAACACGATCAGTGCTATAAAAATATATATCACAGGGACCATCCTTTCTTCCCTTTTTCAATTATGTATATTAGACTTATATAAATATCGACATATTTGTGCGTTTATCGCCAAATTTCACTCAGATTCGGCGTTCATCGTAACTCCTATAATACCATGTATGCTACTTTTATAACTACATTTTTTCGAAAATTTGATAAAAAATTGCTTTTTTCTTACAAAAGTACCAATTCAGGAGGGTGATCATGAATATTTTTGACGGTCATATCCATACACCATACTGCCCGCATGGCACTAAAGACACGTTCAATCAGTACATCGAACGTGCAATTGAACTTGGATACAAGGGTATGACATTCACTGAACATGCCCCCTTGCCATCAGGATTCAGTGACCCTACCCCAGATCAAGACAGCTGTATGCAGCTTAATAAGCTTGAAAATTACATTAAAGATCTTTCTCAGCTAAAAAAAGAATATAAGAATGATATCCGTATTAAGACCGGACTAGAGATTGATTACATTGAAGGGTTCGAAAGAGAAACCGCCTCATTTTTAGATCATTATGGTCCTTACTTAGATGATTCGATCCTGTCTGTCCATTTCTTAAAAACAAAAAACGGGTATCATTGCATGGATTTCAGCCCGGAAGTTTACGGTAAGCTACTAGAAGAAACAGGCTCCATCCTCAATTTGTACTCACTCTATTACGATACATTGAAAGAATCAGTTAAAGCCGAATTAGGTGCATATAAACCAAAACGAATCGGACATATCAGTCTAGTTATGAAGTTTCAAAAAAAATATCCGAACGACGCTATCTATAAGAAGGAAATCATAGAAACGCTCGATTTGATTTCAGAAGAAAAATTGCAGTTAGACTATAATGGTTCGGGTGTAAATAAACCTTTATGTCGGGAACCTTATCCCCCAGATTGGATTATTTCAGAAGCCTTGAAAAGAAATATCCCTCTTGTTTATGGCTCAGATGCACATCGAGCTAAGGAACTGGGACAAGGCCTAGATAAATTGCAGAAAGAAGCACCGCTGTCACATCCTAGTTAAGAGGCTGAAGCGGTGCTTTAATTTATTTAAATGTTTCATCATAAATGGAGCAAAATCAGCCTGCTCCGATACTTGAATTTGTTAATTTTTCTCTATCTTTTCCTGAAATCGATTCAGAATCATATTGGATACACAACGAATCATTCACCCAATCTTGTAGAGCACTTGAATATTTGGATGTGAAATAGCGATCGTTCACCGAGAACTGGTAGATTTCCCTAACATATTGTGGGTATAAAAAGGGCATGAACAGCATGCTTCTCAACTGCATCGTCACCATGTTTTTCGAACACGGCTTGAACTCCTTCTGTTTCACACCTTGTTCAAGGATCGTAGTCAAGTAGAATTTTTCCTTCATGAGATAGGTAGTCATGATCTCACGGACGAGTGTGGTATCGATGCTGATCTCACGATGAACAAGCCTTGCAGCCTGTGATCGGCCTTGTTGATAAATAATGACCTCTTCAATCAAACGGATCAGGCATGTCCGTGCAGAATCCTTTTCCAGTCTTTCATAAGCGTCTTGCAATACATGAAGATACCCTTCCAGGAATGACGACATCAAAAATTCAAGCAATCCTCTTTTTCCACCAAAATAGTAGGAGATGAGAGAGACATTCACTCCAGCTTTTTTGGCAATATCACGAACAGAAGTCCCGGCATAACCATTGTTATTAAATAGGGCTGCGGCTGATTCTGCGACTTTTTCTTTGGTGATGGATAACGCCTTCTTCATGGCAAATCACCTCAATATACGAGCATTACTAACACCTTTCTTCTTTTACTATAGAAATCCTTTGAAAATCCCTCGACATATGAGGTGAATGTTTCTACAAATTCTGATATGATAAGACTAATTTCTTAGGATTGTGAGGGAATGCTCGTGTTTCACGTCGAATCATACGCGGGAAATCGTGAAGATAATTATGAATTACTGAACAAACAATTGAAAGCATTATTGGAAGGTGAAACAAATCAAATCGCAAACCTTGCAAATGCCTCAGCACTATTAAATCAATTTCTTACCGAAGTCAATTGGGTCGGGTTCTATCTATTGGATGATGACGAGCTAGTGTTAGGACCGTTCCAGGGGTTACCTGCCTGTGTCCGAATTCCTGTCGGAAGAGGAGTTTGTGGAAATGCTGTAAAAGAAAACAAGACGATGCTTGTTGATGATGTTCATCAATTCCCTGGACACATTGCCTGCGATGCAGCTTCAAGGTCCGAAATCGTCGTACCGATTGTCAAAGACGAAAAAGTGATTGGTGTTCTCGATATTGATAGTCCTGTCACATCACGTTTTGATGAAATTGACAAAAAGCACCTTGAACAATATGTGCAAACATTGAGAGAATATCTTTAAACTAGGATCTTTTCTAAAAGATAGTTGCTTTTGAGTCATTTTCAAAAACTCACCTTGTGCAAGTTGATTGGAGAGCAGGGTGCGAGACTCCTCGAAAATGAAAATCGCATTTTCTTCGTGCGATGTAACGCTGCCGAAGCTTTCCTTGTCCTGCGGGATCAGCGTGCCTACTACCTGAATAATCTCCTCGCAAGGCATGCGACGAGGAAGCTCGCTTCGACAGGACTTTCTTGTAGACGCAGGAGCACAAATGCTTCCTTGAAAAGGAGACTCCTGAGGTCGCAAGGCGACGAGTGGGCTCACCCCACGCCCGCGGAAAGCGAGCATCCTGGAGCGGAAATCTACGACTTTTAAAGAATACTTGGCGAGACCAAGCCTTTTGTAGGTCGAGCCTTAGTTGCCCTTATACTGAAGAAAGTATTTTATACTTTCTTTAAGTGCAAGAGCAACAAAGTTTGCGAAAACAGCATTAAACTAAAAATCATCGTATACATGAACGAGGCTACGCGGATGGCAGCCTCGTTTTTTATACAATTATACGGTTTCTGATTTTCTGATATGACTTTGCAATGCTTGCTCAAGATCTTCCCAAATATCTTCTTTTGCTTCTAATCCAACAGACAATCGGATCAAGTTATCAGTGATACCCATACGCTCTCTCGCTTCATGCGGGACGACTGCATGGGTCATCGTAGCCGGATGCTGGATCAACGTTTCTGCATCACCAAGGCTTACTGCGATTTTCAATAGCTTCATGGAATTGATGAAATTCTGTGCGTCCTTTCTATTGCCTTTTATCTTAAAAGAAATCAAGCCGCCTGAACGATCCATTTGTCTTTGTGCGATCGGATAATCAATAAATTCAGGATCCCCTGGAAAATAGACGGATTCGACTGCAGGATGTTCCTTTAATTTCTCTGCGATATACATCGCATTATCGCAATGTCGGTCCATTCGGACAGGCAGCGTTTTCAATCCACGCAGCAATAGCCATGCATCAAAAGGTGACATGATACCCCCAATATCCTTTTGAGTAGTTGCTGCGATTAGATCGACTGTTTCCCTATCACCGACAACGAGTCCTGCTACGACATCACCATGACCGCCGATATATTTCGTCGCACTATGAATCACGATATGAGACCCAAGTTCAAGCGGCCTTTGCAGGTACGGAGTGCAGAATGTATTGTCGACAACAACCTTGATATTATACTTAGCCGCAATCTTTCCGACCATTTCTAGGTCAACTAGAGCCATTGTCGGATTGATCGGGGTTTCTAAGAATATGATTTTCGTATTGGGTTGGATGTGGGCTTTGATCACATCTGGGTCTGACATCGCAATCAGATTGTGTTCCACATTATACTTCTCTTTGAGCATTTGAAGGAGCCCGAACGTACACCCATATACACCCTGGGAGCATAAGATATGGTCATCTGATTTCGTCAACCCCATAAGGACTGCAGACACAGCTGCCATCCCAGAGCCAAAGGCCAATCCCTTCTCTCCCCCCTCTAAAACAGCAATACGCTCCTCCAGCATTTTTACCGTCGGATTACCGAGTCTTGAATAGATATAACCTTCTTGTTCCCCAGCAAACCTCTGCTCTCCGGTTTCTGCATTCGGAAATACGAATGTGGAAGTAGGGAAAATCGGAGGTGCCAATGCTCCATGATGCTGATCAGATGAATACCCTGAATGGATGACTTTTGTTTCGAACTTGCTATCTTTCCTCACTCTTGAACACTCCTTTTCTCTATATGTACATGTAAGCGCTTTCTATTCATATCGTATCACAATCCATTGTCATTTTGTGTTAAATTATTTTAGACCGATGCGGAAGCTCTGAGGGGCTTAAGGGAGGTACTTTTGGATAGGATATAAATGATCTTAAGATGTTGATTTCTTCGTAATATACTCCCTTTCCATGGGCGAACCGCTAGCCTCCTCACGCAGGAGTGTCTTAAAGGTGAAATCATCCTCATTATTTAATAAGCTTGCATAAGCTCGTGACTCAATCTGTCCAGTCACTCCTCTTGACATTCAAGCTTAAACGTTATACACTGTTCTTTGTGTAAATTAAGACAGCCATGTGAATTCATGTGAGCCCTCTCATTATGTTCCTTATAATTGCGGCTGAATGAAATTATAAGGTGCATCACGTAGCTTCATGCTGTCGAAGTGAAGATGTATGAAAACATAATGAACACATGAACGATCACACCGGCACTGTTTTTTTTACAACAAAAAAATAGTGAAGGAGGAGCTATTAATGGCTCGTTATACAGGACCAAAATGGAAATTATCCCGTCGCTTGGGAATCTCCCTAAGTGGAACAGGAAAGGAACTTGAAAAGCGTCCGTACGCTCCAGGACAACACGGTCCAAACCAGCGTAAGAAAATCTCTGAATTCGGATTGCAACTTCAAGAAAAGCAAAAGCTTCGTCATATGTATGGTGTGAACGAACGTCAATTCCGTCGTATGTTCGATCAAGCAGGAAATATGAGTGGTATCCACGGTGAAAACTTCATGATTCTTCTTGAATCTCGTTTAGATAACCTTGTTTACCGTTTAGGACTTGCGCGTACTCGTCGCCAAGCTCGTCAATTGGTTGGACACGGACACGTTACTGTTGATGGTAAGCGTGTAGATATCCCATCTTACCGTGTAGCTCCAGGACAAGTAATCGGTTTACGTGAAAAATCCCGTAACCTTGACATCGTTAAGGAAGCGTTGGAAGTAAACAACTTTGTACCTGAGTACCTTACTTTTGATGAAAACAAGCTTGAAGGAACTTACACTCGTTTCCCTGAGCGTTCTGAACTTCCTGCAGAAATCACAGAAGCACTTATCGTCGAGTTCTACTCACGTTAATAGTAGCTTGCACAACCCCTCTGGCAACTTGCCCAGAGGGGTTTTATTATGGTTTCTTTTTAAAAGGCTGTTCCACTCGTCGCCTTGCGACCTCAGGAGTCTCCTTTTCAAGGAAGCATTTGTGCTCCTGCGTCTACAAGAAAGTCCTGTCGAAGCTAGCTTCCTCGTCGCATGCCTTGCGAGGAGATTATTCAGGTAGTAGGCACGCTAATCCCGCAGGACAAGGAAAGCTTCGACAGCGTTACATCGCACGAAGAAAATGCGATTTTCATTTTCGAGGAGTCTCGCACTGCTCTCCAATCACCTTGCACAAGGTGAGTTTTTAAAAATGACTCAAAAGCAACTATCTTTTAGAAAAGAGCCATTTAAAAATACTCTATCATCATGGATTTAGTGGACACAGGAGACCTTATTTGCATGAAAATGCCTTACATCAGAAAATTAGAGGACACCAGAGACCTTATCAGTATAAAACGAGGATAAATCGGCTCATATTTAAGCGAATAACGGAACAGTTGTCCTCTAAATTTACGTTTTTTCATTTTGAAGCGTTTTCTAATGAGTTACAAAAACCCAAGGAGCAATTTTCTTATCCTTGGGTTTTTTTCACCTTTAATGGTGCGTTATTATTTTGTGATCTTCACGAATTTCCGCTTTCCAACTTGGACGATCATCCCGTCTTCCACTGGAACCTGCTGTTGGACGTCATCGATTTTCTCCTGATTGATCTTGACTCCGCCATTTTGGATCATGCGGCGTGCTTCCCCTTTGGAATTCAAGAGACCTAAATTGACAATCATATCGACAATCCAGATTTCATCTTCGCCAGCCCAAGCATGTACAGGGATGTCATCTGGTAATGCCCCTTTTGAGAAAACGGTTCTGAAGTGTTTTTCAGCAAGCTCTGCTTCATCTTGGCCATGGTACATTTCCACGAAAGTCTTTGCGAGTTTGATTTTCATATCTCTTGGATGCAGTTCTCTGCTTTGGATTCCTTGTTCAATAGCCCGTACTTCTTCTACAGTTAATGGAGTTGCAAGTTCGAAGTATTTAATCATCAGCTCATCCGGTATCGACATTGATTTTCCAAAGATTTCATTCGGATGTTCATCGATTCCGATGTAGTTATTGAGTGATTTGGACATTTTACGAACACCATCCAACCCTTCAATCAGCGGAACAGTAATCATCACTTGCTTCTCTTTACCATATTCCTCTTGAAGTTGGCGGCCCATCAACAGGTTGAATTTCTGATCCGTCCCCCCGAGCTCGATATCACTTTCGAGCGCTACAGAATCATAGCCTTGCATCAATGGGTAGAAAAATTCATGGATTGAAATCGCTTGATTCGCTTTATAACGCTTTTCAAAATCGTCACGCTCAAGCATACGTGCTACCGTAACTTTTCCAGCTAACTCAAGTACATCCGCAAAATTCAACTTTGACAACCATTTTGAGTTGAAATGGACTTCCGTTTTCTCCATATCAATGATCTTGCCGAATTGTTCGACGTAAGTTTTCGCATTTTCTTTGATTTCATAGTCTGTCAGCTGTTTTCTTGTTTCAGATTTTCCAGTTGGATCGCCAATACGACCCGTGAAATCACCGATCAATAACTGGATTTCATGCCCGAATTCCTGGAATTGACGAAGTTTGTGCAACACAACTGTATGACCGACATGTACATCGGGTGCTGATGGATCAAGTCCAAGCTTCACCTTTAACGGCTTACCTGTAGCAATCGATTTCTCAATCTTCTTTTTCAAATCCTCTTCAGGTACAATCTCCACTGTCCCTCTTTTTAAAATTGTCAGCTGTCTCTCAACCTCTTCTTGCTGTGCTGGTGTGAGTACATGTTCTATTTCCACTTTCCATCACCCTTCCATCTTGCTAATTATACTTCTACGATCGTTTTTTATTAAATCAACAAGGTCCATCAATAGGTCCCTTAAATATAAAAAACGTCCCTTTCGTAATGAAAGGAACGTTAAATACGCGGTACCATCCTTCTTGAAGCAAAATGCTTCCACTTCGTTCAGATAACGGCTTAGGTTGCCGCCTTTTGCTACTATATCTTTCACAAAAGGTGCTCAAGGAGGTAATTCACAGTTTTCCTTTGTACTGGTTTACACCGGCCACCAGCTCTCTGCTTACAGTGAGGAATCTGCTACTAATTCCTGTCTACGCTTCATCATTATGTACATATATGTAAAGAAAATCTGGCAAAGCCAAGTGTTAGCAAAGGCTGAGCCATGGTTGCACTTATACTTTCTTTAAGTGTAAAAAAGTATAATCATTTTGTACCACATACCGTAAGACATTGTCAAATTAGTTGCCCTCATAAATCGACAACAAGGTATTCCATATCTCGCGTATGTGCTATAATAAAAGTTGGAAATTTAGGGGGGTATGACCATGAATCACCTATCAACCTTCATTGAAAAAATGAAACATTATATGAAGGTTTTAGATGATAAAAATGTATTTAAATTTAGCCGTATCACCGGGAAAGTGGTATGGAACCTGTTATTAGTTTTATTAGTCATAACGATTGCCGGTGGCTTTTTTGCAACAGGCGTTGGGGCAGGTTACTTTGCTTCACTGGTGAAAGATGAGCCAATCCGTACTTACGATAACATGAGGAATGAGATATACAACTATACAGAGACTAGTAAAATTTATTTTTCGGATGGTACCTTACTTGGGAATCTCCGTTCTGATATCGTTCGACAAGAAATTCCGCTTAAAGAAGTTTCACCGTATTTAGTCGATGCTGTCATTGCTACTGAAGATGAATATTTCAAAGAGCATGAAGGGATTGTACCAAAAGCAATTGCACGTGCCATTTTTCAAGAAGTTACTGGTGCCGCGGTGCAAACAGGTGGAAGTACTTTAACCCAGCAGCTTGTAAAGAATCAGATGCTTACAAGGGAAGTCTCTTTCGATCGTAAAGCAAAAGAAATGCTCCTTGCATTGAGACTTGAACGATACTTTGAAAAAGAAGAAATTCTGGAAGCCTACCTTAACATCGTTCCTTTCGGGCGTAATGCATCTGGCCATAATATTGCTGGAATCCAAGCTGCTGCCCAGGGAATCTTTGGAGTGGAAGCTAAAGATCTGAGCCTGGCACAGTCCGCCTATATCGCTGGAATGCCGCAAAGTCCATTCGGGTATACACCTTTCACAAATAATGGGAAGGTAAAAGAGAATTTGGATGCAGGGCTCAACAGAATGAAAACAGTATTATCTAGAATGCTTTCTGGTGGCTACATAACCAAAGAGCAATATGACAAAGCTCTGACCGAAGATGTTACGAAAGAATTTACAAAAAGCTCACCGAGTCCATTTGAAAATTACCCACATTTGACAATGGAAATTGAGAAAAGGGCTATAGATGTGATGAAAGTCCAGTTAGCCAAGCAAGATGGAAAGAAGTATTCAGAATTAACACCGACTGAAAAGGATAGCTATAAAAAAGCTGCTGATCTTGAATTACGTAAAAACGGTTATCAAATTGATATAACAATTGATAAAAAGATTTACGATGCATGGCAAGAAGCGAAAAATAAAGTTCCATATGGTCCTGACATCACAAACCCTGATACGGGAGAAAAAGAAATGGAAGATGTCGGTGCAATGCTGATCAAGAATGACACTGGGGAAATTCTCAGTTTCGTCGGCGGGCGTGATTATGAACAAGAAAACTTAAATCACGCGACGCAATCGTATCGACCAAATGGTTCGACGATGAAACCAATTCTTGTCTATGCGCCAGCCATGGAAATGGGTCTGGTCCAACCTGGATCCATCATTCCAGACACAAAGTTCACTTTTCCAAATGCAAAAGGTTGGTCTCCAAATAACTACGACGGTAGTTATCATGGACTTGTCACAGCACGTAAAGCATTACAATATTCATACAATATACCTGCCGCGCGAACGTATGCAAAGATGGACCGTTTGAAAGCAACCGAGTATTTATATAAAATGGGCTTCACTACATTAAGTGAAGAAGAACGCTATTACCCTTCCCTCTCCCTGGGTGGAATGACAACGGGGGTAACTGTCGAAGAGGCTACTAATTCTTATACAACTTTCAGTAATCAAGGTAAGTTCGTGGACGCTTATATGATCAAATCCATCAAGTCTAAAGATGGTGAAGTCGTATATGAACATAAATCGAAGAAAACAGACGTTTTCTCTCCACAAACTGCTTATCTGACACTAGATATGATGCGAGATGTCGTAAGAGGAGGTACAGCTGGCAGACTACCTGGCATGTTGAAACACCCTGGTGTCGATTGGGCCGGTAAGACTGGAACGACTCAGGATTTCCATGATGCATGGTTCATCGCTACAAATCCTACTTTAACGATGGGCTTAAGACTCGGTTATGATACGCCTAAAAAGGTAGCTCAAGGATATGGTGCTCGTAGCCAAAGGGTTTGGGCGGCACTGATGAACGCCGCTTATGATGTAAAACCTGAGTTGTTGACGACCGCAAAACATAAGCGCCCAAGCGGAATTACGACAGCATCATTCTGTGGAATTTCTGGGAAGCTCCCATCAAAGCTATGTAAGGAAGCTGGTCTAGTAAAAACAGACCTCTTCAATGTGAAGTATTTACCGAAAGAGGAAGACGACAGCCTCCAGCAAGTGAAATACGTCGTGAATTCAGAAGGCAAAAGATTTAAAGCTTTAGCAAATACACCTGGCGGATTCACTTCAGAGGGTGTAATGATCAATAAGGATTATTTTGATGATATAAATTTAGACACTATTATCAAAGACGATTGGGAAAACATCATTGGCGAAGATGAATTGAAGGATAATGGAAAAGCGCCAGGCGCAGTTTCGTTAAAACGAAGCGGTTCAACGCTGACCTGGAATGCATCCGGTGAAAAAGATGTTATCGGTTATCGCATCTATCGTGCAGCCAATGGTAGTGATTCGTATTCAGCCGTCGGTGAGGTGAAAGGCGGGGATTCAAAAAGCTTCAAGATTTCAGGAGGAAACTTTACGTATATCGTACGTGCAGTTGATATATCTGGAAAGGAATCGTCGAACAGCAATCCAGTAAAAGTTGGAGAAGATCCTCCACCACCTGAAGAGGATAAGCCGAAAGACCCGCCACCGCCAAAAGATGATGATAAACCGAAGCCGCCTCCACCACCTGGAGACGACACGGAGGACGATCCCGAGAATTAAATTTGCAAACAAAATGGACCTTAGCAAAGTTAGTAACTTGCGAGGTCCATTTTTTATTACCATGTCTATTTACTTTTGAAACGAATGGACTTCAAATCTTTTAAAGCACTGTCTGGTATAACCGTTTGATTCCCAAGGAAGAAGACAGGTTTAGTAAACATCCTCTTCCCATCCTCTACATTAAGCTTAGTATTAATTTCGAGGAACATGATTTCCTTATTGATATATGAATTCATTCGAGAACCAGTCAAATCCGCGATGACCTGCATAATGCCTTCATGCTCATCTGAGCCGATTGCGCCATTCCGGGCCACCCTCATTTGCTGCTCACCTTTTCCACCATAGATTTTCTGCCAGTCACCAGAGCCATTCTGGAAGTTCCCCCAGCTATATTCCATTTTTGTACTAGGATTGAAGAAGCAATTGGTATCCCATTTTTTCATATCGAGATAGTGCCCTGTGCTTTGAATGATTTCTGTCGTTTGACAAAGAATGGGTGTCCCAGGTAATAGTAAGAAGTATTGATGATATTCGAAACCTTTATATGTTTCATTTTCCTCAAGTCGAACCACCACCTTAATTCCTTCCCATTTGTTTTCTTTAGAATCTACAATTGAAACGAATTCGGCATGGCGCTTTTCCTTTAATAAAGACCTTTGACTGACATCCCTCAGTCTATTCTCCACTCCGCCAGACCAGGGATTCCACCAGGACTTTGGCTTTACTCTCGGGTATGAAGAATCAAGCCATTCATGATTGTTCCAAATGATAGAATACAACCCAGGATAGAAGTCAGGAGCAACTGAAATGTCCATCAAACCATTGCTGCATTTGAAGATTTCCAAACCGTCCACTTCGGTTGTTTCAAAACGGACACCTTCACTTCCAATCATGACATACATGGAGGATTTTTCCGTTTCGATCGCATCCAGTTTCAAGTTTGCTGTCAATATCCCCGTTTGAGGTAAATCAGTTAAAGAAATGTCAAAGTCTTTCATCTTGATTTCTTCAGCTGAAGGTACCTTTTTCTCCTCTAACGTTTGATCCCTTGAACGAATTTCAATAGCACCATTCAGGTAAGAAGCTTTGTATTCTGATACTCTAACCTTGATTGACTCTTGGGTAATGAACGGATTATATCCATTAACATTGATTTCAAGATGGTCGGTCAATAATCCATGATCAAGAGATTTCTGTAATGAAAATTCTCTGAAAGACTGCCAATCTCGAAAAGCGCCGATTGAAAGATATACAGGTTCAGTTTTAACTGTTTCATTGGCTTTCAACTTTCCGAGCCGGTTTTCAAAATAGACGAACCAACCTCCAAAGTTGATTTTTACATTCTTGGACCAGCTAAGTCCACGTGGATTGGAATCATCCCTTGAAAACATCCAATTTTCAGAAACGGAATCACCTTTCCAATATTCATGATACGAACCGATTGAATCCTTCATTTCAATCAATCTATTTTCATAAGGGATTACCGCTCTTTCAAGCGTATGGTAGATTGGATTATTGAGAAATAAAACGTCGTCCAGTGTATTTGAATTCGTATTTTCTACTCCATAGTGGTGTTCTATCAATCCTTCTGAGAATAATTTAGCTACTGCATGTAATTTCACACCCGGATAAGCCTTGGAAGAATACGATGCTTTGTAACCTATAGAACCAGCGTCTTCAAAAAACTCGACATTTTCAGCTCTTACCTTTGAAAACTCTTCGGAGAATGGTTTTCCAAGGCGCGGAAACATGAATGCAGAATCCTGATCTTTCGTTTGTTCTCTTCCGGGGATCAACCAGTTATCGAATTTTTGAAGCCACATATGATATTGACCATTATAAATGTGGTAAGTCTCTTCGCTCTCGCCAAAAAATCTGGTGCCAATTCCCTTAAAGGCAACACCGATTCTTCTGGTGAAAGAAACTTGAGAACCATCAGCTTTTCTCGCTGTAATCTCAACATCTGGAGAATAAAACCCGTGTTTCTTAAGAGAATAGGTAAGTGGAATCGAGCACCTCGCCTTCGGCTGTATCGTCACCTCTAGATTATTTTGTTCTAGACTTAATAATTCACTCTCTGGCAAGGCGAATGAAAACGTCATGGTTTCTTTATAGTTGTTTTCAATATCCACATACAAGCTGGACGTTTGGTCAATGAACGATAAGTTTTGAGGTAGGTGGCACCGAACATTCGCCGGAAATTTAGGCGCGACGCCGACCTGGAATCGTGCTGTTTTTCCGTTGATCAATACATTCGTATCTACTGTAGGATGCGTTCTCCAAACACTTTGTTCTTCTTCAATCCGATCAACAAAGAAAGGAGCCTCTATGATTTCTTCATCTTCCACTTCGATGAGATCCTTTTCAAATGAAAACTGGATATTCTTATTATCACAACCGTACAAGGACAAAGTTAAAGGCTTTCCGGTCTTGTTTTTAAGATGATAACGAACTTTATACTCAGCACCGAAAACTAAGTTAAAGTCTTCTACGGTGACAGAAATCTTATAATCATCTGTTTCAATCGAACGAAGCCCTCGTCCAAAACGTTCAAATTCCATTTTCAGCATTCCACCGAGTTTGTCCCATGAATACTCATAATAGTGGAAATCGTTTTCGATTAAACCGTCTGGCTTAACTTCAATCAGTCTGGTACTGGCTTCATACCACTTCATATCTTTGAAAAATTCCTGAACCGCTTCTGTATGTAAAACGGTAGGCATGAAATTCATTAAATGTGTGGTATCGTCCCTTTCTTCCCAGAAAAATCCGCACTTCTTATATAAAGGCACGGCCTTTGTATTACCCGGCCACGTATACAAATCAAGGCGAGGCCATTTCATTTCGATAACTCTTTCTAAAGCTTTCAGTAACAGCTTCTTTCCAATCTTTTTACCGTGATAATCACTTCGCACATTCAGGAGTGGAATATAAAGTGCACCTTCATCCTCCTTATATTCACCAAGACTGCAATATCCAACAACCTTTTCTTCCTCCAAAGCTAGGTATAGATGAAGGTTTGTCGAATTTGCTTCTTCTCTGAGGATTTGTTCTTCCGTTTGTACAGAATTTCCTCCACCCCATCCATCCTGGCTATTGTTCCACATTTCAGCAACGGCAGCAGCATATCTAGGTTCATATTCTACGATTTTGATCTGATCGATGATCTGAGTCAATTTGTATCCCCCCTATTCACTCCTACATACCACTTTAACATAATTTTACATTTGTTTGCTGCATGTAAGACTAAAAAAAGGCTGCCCCGATAGAATTACGAATGGGACAGCCCGTTATTTTTCCGAACAATACTATGTGGTTTTTCTTGTTGCTATTAATCTTCCATTGTAGATAAATCGCCTGTCGGCAGATTTAGTTCCCATGCCTTCAAGACACGGCGCATGATCTTACCACTTCTTGTTTTTGGCAGCTTATCCTTAAATTCAATTTCCTTCGGTGCTGCATGTGCAGCCAACCCTTTTTTCACAAAGCTGCGGATCTCTTCTTTAAGCTCATCATTTGCTTCGTAACCAGTACGTAGGGCAATGAACGCTTTAATGATTTCTCCACGTACAGGATCTGGCTTCCCGATGACACCTGCTTCAGCAATTGCTGGATGCTCGACCAGCTTACTTTCGACTTCAAACGGACCGACACGTTCCCCGGACGTCATGATGACATCATCGATACGACCCTGGAACCAGAAATATCCGTCTTCATCCATGTAAGCGGAATCCCCCGAAATGTACCAATCACCTGCTGTGAAATAAGATTCATATTTTTCAGGACGGTTCCAGATAGCTCTCATCATGGACGGCCAACCTTTTTTGATTGCCAGGTTCCCCATTCTGAATGGCGGCAATTCATTTCCTTGATCATCAATGATCGCAGCCTTCACTCCTGGAATTGGTTTACCCATTGAACCAGGTTTGATTTCCATGGCTGGGAAATTACTGATCAACTGTGCACCTGTTTCGGTCATCCACCAGTTGTCATGGATGCGGAGATCAAAGACTTTCGAGCCCCAACGCACAACTTCAGGATTCAACGGCTCTCCTACACTCAAGATATGCCGCAAGCTTGAGAGATCAAATTGCTTGATCACCTCATCACCTGCACCCATCAGCATACGGAAAGCAGTTGGAGCACTATACCAAACGGTTACACCGTATTTTTCAATCGTCGAGTACCAATCTTCCGGACTGAATCGCCCTCCACGAATGACGTTCGATGCACCATTCAACCAAGGAGCAAAGACACCATAAGAAGTACCGGTAACCCAACCTGGGTCAGCAGTACACCAGTATACATCATCATCTTTCAAGTCAAGGACCCATTTTCCTGTTTGATAATGCTGAAGCATTGCATTATGAACGTGCAGGACACCTTTTGGTTTTCCAGTTGAACCGGAAGTATAGTGCAGGATCATGCCGTCTTCACGGTCAACCCATTCGATTTGCAGGTCTTTGCTCGCTCTCTCCATACGTTTATGATAATCCGCATAAGTGTCATCTTCTTGCACGCTTTCTCCAACAAGGATGACATGCTTCAGTGCTGGTAATTTATCTACAGGAACGCGATCAAGAAGGTCAGGTGTTGTCACAAGCACCTTTGCCTCACTATCCTCAAGACGGTCGGTCACTGCTCCTTCCATGAATGCTTCAAACAATGGACCGACAATCGCTCCAACTTTCAAAGCTCCGAGGAATAGGAAATAGAGTTCCGGTGAACGCGGCATGAAGATGAAGACACGGTCCCCTTTTTCTACATCAAGATCTTTAAGGATATTACCTGCTTTATTGGAGTAATCCTTCATTTCTTTGAACGTATATTTTTCATCACGTTTTGGATCTGAAAAATAAAGGGCTACCTGATTTTTCTTTACGGATTCCGCATGCCGGTCAATTGCTTCATAGGCCATATTGACTCGACCTGTAGAAGACCAGGAGAAATTCTTCTCAACCTCTGACCAGTCAAAAGAATTATAGGTAGTTTCATAATCTTGTAGGTTATAATCGCCATTGATAACAGGAAGCGCTTCCACTTTCATTATTGTATCTCCCCTTTATTTAAGATTTGACTTTGTTATCCTTATTTGCTGATTTCTGCAAAATTCACTCCCTTTCCGCGGGCTCACGAAAAGCGGAAGCGACCCGTTTAGTCACGCAGGTCACTGGAAGACTGACGAGGAGGCTGTTGCAGCCGCAGGAAGTCTGAAGTGATCCAAGTGATTGGTCGCTGAGCTAGACATCACTTCCATGCTCTAGCTCTAAAAACGCAAGCCTCCTCGCGAGTTCCTCGCTGTGGGGTCTCGCTTGGCTCGCTTTTCCCGCAGGAGTGTCACAAATTTCGCTCTTTTCGAAGAATGAAAATCAACAATGATAAACTTACAAAGTCTAAGATTTAGATTCAGTATATCAATATTTTCGATTATTCTCAATTTTAACACTGTTGCTATTATTTAGTTTGAAACCGCTTACTCATTTGTGATTTCATGTATAATAGGAACTAGAGTATGAAACAGGTGGTGAAACCGAGTTTGAAGCATACAAAAATCTATAACGCAAAAACAGTAAATACACCTAAGGGGAAATTGATTCTAGAAGGTCCAATCAAGCCTACAACTCTTGCAAGCTATGAATTTCATGAAGATCTTACTGCGTTCCGGCCTCCGGCTGAACAGCATAAAGCACTGATTGAAATAGCTGGATTACCAGAGGGGCGGATCATCATCGCGCGTCACCAAAATATGATAGTTGGATACGTAACATATGTATATCCTGACCCTATGGAACGATGGTCACAAGGGAATATGGAGAATCTGATCGAGCTTGGTGCGATTGAAATCATACCTGAATTCCGCAATTATAAAATTGGTAAAAATCTATTGAAGGTTTCGATGATGGATGATTCAATGGAAGATTTCATCATCATTACAACAGAGTACTACTGGCATTGGGATTTGAAAGGAACCGGGCTATCGGTTTGGGACTATCGGAAAGTCATGGAAAAAATGATGAATGCCGGCGGACTTGAATGGTATGCAACCGATGATCCTGAAATCAGCTCCCATCCCGCCAATTGTTTGATGGCAAGAATCGGCAGTCGTGTCGATCGAGAATCCATTCAAAAATTCGACCAGCTCCGTTTTCAAAATCGTTTCATGTATTAGGAGGTCCAAAAATGAAAGTCGAATCAATAATGAAAAAAGAAGTCATAACTGTCCGGGAAAATGTCAGCATAGAAGAAGCAAAAAAGTTGATGGTAAAACACCGGATACGACATCTTCCAATTGTCGATGAACATAAACATCTTTCAGGGATCGTCTCAGATAGGGATTTGGTATTAGACCGGATTCCAACCCATCATTCACCTGGCGAAACCGGTGTTCATATGGTAATGACGAGAGATGTGATTACGTGTCATCCGCTGGATTTCGTTGAAGAGCTACTTTCGATTTTTTATGAGGAACGGATTGGATGTATTCCTGTTGTTAAGAACAACGAAGTCGTTGGGATGATTACTGAACGGGACATGCTTTATACCTTGATACAGCTTACGGGAGCGCATCAGCCAAGCTCCCAATTTGAAATCAAAGTTGAAAACGTATCTGGAAAGTTAGCGGATGTAACCGGTGTGATCCGGAACCATAATGTCAACATCAACAGTGTTCTCGTCTACCCTGGAGAAACAGATGCAACCAAGGTGCTTGTGCTTCGAGTGCAGACAATGAATCCTCAACCGATCATCAATCATCTGAAAACGGAGGGATACAACGTATTATGGCCGGACGCATCAGGAGAATACGTATGACCAAGCCGATCTTCATTTTTTCAGATCAGCTTTTAAGTTATAAGTTTAGTAATCATCACCCGTTCAATCCGCTTCGTTTCCATTTGACTTATGAACTCTTGAAAGAAACTGGGATCCTATCGGACGAACAAATCGTCCAACCGCGAAAAGCGACTGATGAAGAAATCATGCTCGTTCACAATGAAGATTACGTGAACGCTATCAAAAAAGCCGGGCAAGGGCAGCTGCCCAAATCGCAAGAGTCGAGCTTCGGCTTGAATACGGATGACACACCGATTTTTGAAAATATGCATGATGCCAGTGCTTGGCTTGTCGGTGCAACATTGACTGCTACTGAGCAGGTATTTGAAGGTAAAACAAACAAAGCCCTCAGTTTAGGTGGCGGATTACACCACGGCTTCAGAGGGCGTGCTTCTGGGTTTTGCATTTATAATGATAGTTCCATAGCAATTGAATATATGAAGCGAAAATACAATGCTCGTGTCTTATATATCGATACAGATGCCCACCATGGAGATGGGGTCCAATGGGCTTTTTATGACGATCCGGATGTTTGCACATTTTCGATCCATGAGACTGGACGTTACCTATTCCCAGGTACAGGTAACGTTTCAGAAAAAGGTGCTGGAAAAGGTTACGGTTACTCCTTCAATCTGCCGGTTGACGCCTTTACAGAGGACGATTCCTGGATACCATTGCTTGAGGAAGCAATCGAAGAAATCGTCAGGTTCTTCAAGCCCGATGTGATCATCAGCCAAAATGGAGTTGACGCCCATTACTGGGATCCTCTGACCCACCTTTCTCTGACAATGAAATCCTACCGTAAAATCCCTGAATTGGTGAATCGGGCAGCCGATCGCTATACAGAGGGACGTTGGATTGCTGTAGGTGGCGGTGGTTACGATATTTGGAGAGTCGTACCGAGAGCCTGGTCCCTTATCTGGGCAGAAATGAACGGACTTGACCTTCAGGGCTCACTGCCTGAATCCTGGTTGAAAAGGTGGCAAGAGAAATCAGCTATCGAACTACCAACGTTATGGGATGATGTGCCCGACCTCTATCCAAACATTCCAAGGAAACAAGAGATCTGTGATAAGAACCAGGTCATGCTCAAGCGAGCCCTGCAGCATATAAGGAACGAGAAAAAATCAGTTTAAAGCATTGAAAGAGACTGTCCTGGAATGGGACAGTCTCCTTTTGTACATCTAAGCTATTAATGTGCAAGTTCATCATTTCGTCGTTAGCACTTTATAAAGCAGTTTTTTGTTGCTCACTATATTCGCGTTTCACTTTCGAGCTTGTATCCAACAGGCTGATCACCACAAAGACGATCGCAGATAATGGCAACGCATAAAACAATGGGTCAACATGTGTCCAAGGAAATGCAAGTAACGTTTCTTTACCGAAAATCGCCTTTGAAATACCAAATGCCGCGGCTTCCTTTTGATGGAAGAAAAGAAAACCGAGTATGCTGGCTGTAAACCCAGTAACAATACTATAGGTCGCACCAGCTCTTGTCGCACCTTTCCAGAATAAAGCTCCCATCAAAGCAGGCAAGAATGCTGCCCCGCATATTCCAAACCAGAATGCCGTCGCTGTAGCAATGATCCCAGCCGGCAATAGATACGCCAAAATAATCGCTGCGATAACCCCAAGTAGAACTCCAATTCTGGTCAGATTCATTTTCATTCCGAACAGACTCTTGATACCAAGTGTTTTCAAAATGTCCTGTCCAAATGCAGTAGCTTGAACGTGAATCAATGAAGAAACCGTTGAAATCGTGGCAGATATCAGCGTAAGCGTAAACAAGTAAATGAACCAATCAGGCATAAGTGCATTGATGAATTTTGGAATGATTAAATCTGCATTTCCTCCAGCGACTGTTAACGCGATTTCACCGGATGTATTATAGAAATATAAGTTACTCAACGGGCCAATTGCAAATGCAGCCCCAGTCATAAAGAAGATGAAGATTCCTCCGACAAGTACAGACCGATAGAGAGCGCGGTCATCTTTAACCGTCATACATCTCATAGCTAACTGTGGCTGTGCAAGCACTCCAATACCGACACCCATGATAATTGTACTTACAACAGTCCACCATAGTGGAGAGCCAAGCGCCGGCATACTAGTCCACCCAAGATGTCCTCCATCAACTAAGGCTTGCGGCACCAAACTTTTCATGGCTGATAATCCACTATGTCCTTCTATCAAACCTCCGACAGCTTGATAGGTTACGAAAAGGAAGATCGCCATTCCGACGAGCATGATGACTGCACCGAAAGCGTCAGTATACATCACTGCCTTGATTCCCCCGCTGACCACGTAGAGTGCAATGATCAATGCGAGGATCAATAGTGCGATATTAAAGTTCATGGCAAGGGATTCTTGCAAGAACCGCGCACCACCAATCAAGACGATACTCGTATAAGCAGGCATCAATACGAAAATCATTGCACCTGCAAATACCGTAATGAAATTGGACTCATATCGCTTTCCAAGTAAAGTAGGAAAAGTTGTTGCACCCAACTGAAGAGATAATCTTCTAATCCGTGTGCCGAATACCGCAAATGCAACGAAAATTCCGAGAACGGTATTCAAGAAGGCGAGCCATAACAACCCCATTCCGAACACACCTGCAGCTCCACCAAATCCAATGATCGCAGAGGTACTTATAAACGTAGCTCCATAAGAAAGAGCCATAACAGCAGGGTGGATGTTTCGTCCTCCTACCAAGTAATCCGCTTCCGTAGTCGTCTTTTTATAACCGTAGTAAGCGAGTCCTGACATAATTCCTATATAGACGATAATGATGGGTATCAAAACAGCTAAATTCATTGCTCATCTCCCCCACGGTTCCACATTACTGCCCCAAAGACCACACAACCGATCGCTGATAGTACCGTAGCGATCCAAACAAACGCAACTCCGCCATCTTCCATTCCTAACACCTTTACCGCCCTCCTATGTATGTAAGTACTTTCCTCCCCTTTTCTAAAGAACATAGCCAAGTAAAAAGACATTGTAAGCGTATACATTTTATGAAGAAAACTTGGCTCAACCAAGCCTTAGCGCAAGTTGAGCCTTAGTTTTCCTTATATTGAGAAAGTCTTTATACTTCTTTAAATGAAATAAAAACATTGTCTTTAGAGATTGAAGAGGAAGGTTGTATATAATTAATTTTCCTCTTAAAATGACAAAATCCTCCCAAATCATATATTATTTTTCGAAATTTTGAGAAATCTCCCGAAGTCAAAAAAGAAAAGACTCATTTCTAAAAGATTGTGGCCTTTAAGTCATTTTTAAAAACTCACCTTGTGCAAGTTGATTGGAGATGCAAGATGCGAGACTCCTCGAAAATGAAAATCGCATTTTCTTCGTGCGATGTAACGCTACCGAAGCTTTTCTTGTCCTGCGGGATCAGCGTGCCTACTACCTGAATAATCCCCTCGCAAGGCATGCGACGAGGAAGCTCGCTTCGACAGGACTTTCTTGTAGACGCAGGAGCACAAATGCTTCCTTGAAAAGGAGACTCCTGAGGTCGCAAGGCGACGAGTGGGCTCACCGACGCCCCGCGGAAAGCGAGCATCCTGGAGCTGAAATCAACGACTTTTAAAGAAAACTTGGCGAGACCAAGCCTTTTGTAGGTCGAGCCTTAGTTGCCCTTATACTGAAGAAAGTATTTTATACTTTCTTTAAGTCCAAGAGCAACAAAGTTTGCGAATACAGCCAAAAGAAAAGACTGACACTTAAAGGACAGCCTCCACTTTTTAATGATAAAACGTTCTGATTTCGTTTAAGTCTTTTAAGAACTGACTGATGTCTTCCTGGCTTAAATGGACTAGCATTTGATCATATAGCGTAAGAATCAATCCATCTGTTACGTCTGCATTCTTATTTAAATATTCATACAGTGTATTTAACTGTTTCTCATTAAGAGCTGATTCAGTAGTAAATTGTTTGACTCTCTCCAGCATGAACTCATTATTCACCTGGTCGAAATCTCCTGATATGATGTTCCCGTTTAATTTCATGCATTCACATCCAGTAATTTTTTCTATTTTGTCCAAAATGAAAACATGGCACAGCCCAGCTTTAGTGCAGGCTGTGCCTTAGTTTCCCTTATATTGAAGAAAGTATTTATACTTTCTTTAAATGAAATAAAAAATACAGATACCGCTGAACGGACGGTTATCTGTATTCTTTAAGCTTTATATCTTTATTTTAGTCAGGGCTTTGTTTAACTTTATTGTTGATTTTTGCGAAATTCTCTCCCTTTCCGCAGGCGATCTGCGCAACCACGTTCTCTTCTGGCTTAAACCCAAGTTGGCTAAACAGTTAACGGACACAGGAGCCCTTATTTGGCCAATTTTATGGAAATTTACAAACTTAACGGACATCAGGGACCTTATTTCGCAAAAATCATAGGAAATCAGCTGCTTTGTTCACAAATAACGGCTCTGGTGTCCGTTAAAATTTAGAAACACCGATTTTACCTACAAATAACGGCTCTGGTGTCCGTTAACTAAAAACATTATGGTTGTGGGGTCTCGACTGGCTCGCTTTTCCCACATGAGTGTCGCAAATAAAGCTTTTTTTAATAATACTCAGCCTTAAATTAAGATCATTATTTAATAAAGCTTAGCTTAGAGCCTTATTTTATAAACTCTGGATTCATATGGTTGCAAATGGAAATCTTGCAGATCATCTTCATATAGATTGTAGTTACTGATCATTAAATTGCACGTTTGGTGATTTCGTACTTCAGGAGGAATCACAAAGTGCTGCTCTTCACCACTGAAATTGCTGATCACCAACAATACTTCATTCTCAAGTCTTCGTAGGTAAGCGAAAATATCTTCATCTTCTTCCAGCAAAGATTCGTATGCCCCATAGACGATGATTTCATGTTCCTTCCGCAGTTTAATCAGATCCCGATAGTAATGATAAACAGATTGAGGATTCCGGGTATTTTGTTCTGCATTGATTTCTTTATAGTTGGGATTAACCTTTATCCATGGAGTACCATTTGTAAAACCTGCATTGGTTTCTCCGTTCCACTGCATCGGTGTCCTTGCGTTATCCCTCGATTTGATATGGATTGATTCCATGATACAATCCACATTTTCACCATTCTCGATCTTTTCCTTGTACATGTTCAAGGTCTCAATGTCTTTGTACTCTTCGATTGAATTAAATTTCACATTAGTCATTCCAAGCTCTTCCCCCTGATAGATGTAAGGCGTACCTTTCATCATGTGCAAGGTTGTAGCAAGCATTTTAGCGGAGGTTTCCCTATAGGCCGAGTCGTCACCAAAACGGGAAACGACACGAGGTTGATCGTGGTTATTCCAGTATAAGCTGTTCCATCCCTCATTACCTAAATCTAATTGCCACTTGTTGAAAATCTTCTTCATTTCTACAAGGGACCAAGGTTTTACATCCCATTTTCCATCGGGGCCTGAATCGAGATCCATATGTTCAAAATGGAAAACCATATTCAACTCATTCCGGTCTTCACCAGAGTAAAGTTTTGCTTGTTCTGGGGTGACCCCAGGCATTTCGCCTACTGTCATAATATCGTAGTCAGATAAAACTTCCCTGTTCATCTCATTCAGATAATCATGTATGCGTGGACCGTTCATGAAATATTTCGCCCCTGATGCATATCGCTTACCCTCCACCACATCTCCATCAGGATACGCTTGATCTTTGGAAATGAAATTGATGACATCCATTCTAAACCCATCAATCCCCTTATCAAGCCACCATCTGATCATTTCATAAATATCCTTCCGAAGCTTCGGATTCTCCCAATTTAAGTCTGGTTGTTTTTTTGAAAATAAATGAAGATAATAATCATTTGTTCTTTCATTAAACTGCCATGCAGATCCACTGAAGATTGACTCCCAATTATTCGGTTCTTTTCCACCTTTACCTTCACGCCAAATATAATAGTCCCGATAATGATTATCATGGGACTTTCGAGATTCTATAAACCATTCATGTTCATCCGATGTATGATTGATGACTAAGTCCATGATCAGTTTCATGCCTCGACGATGGATTTCTTCAAGTAACAGGTCCCAATCTTCCATCGTCCCGAATTCATCCATTATCGCCTGGTAATCACTAATATCATAGCCATTATCGTCGTTTGGTGACTGATAGACAGGGGATAACCAAATGACATCGATCCCAAGCTCTTGTAAATAATCGAGCTTCTCAATGATCCCGGGAATATCACCAATACCATCATTATTACTATCGTTGAAGCTCCGTGGGTATATTTGATAGATTACACTTTCCTTCCACCAAGTACGGTTCATAAACGTAACTCCTCTCTGGTTATAACTATTGGCCCTTTTCTAATAGATTGTTGCTTTTGAGTCATTTTAAAAACTCACCTTGTGCAAGTTGATTGGAAAGCAAGGTGCGAGACTCCTCGAAAATGAAAATCGCATTTTCTTCGTGTGATGTAACGCTGCCGAAGCTTTCCTTGTCCTGCGGGATCAGCGTGCCTACTACCTGAATAATCTCCTCGCAAGGCATGCGACGAGAAAGCTCGCTTCGACAGGACTTTCTTGTAGACGCAGGAGCACAAATGCTTCCTTGATAAGGAGACTCCTGAGGTCGCTAGGCGTCGAGTGGGCTCACCGTACGCCCCGCGGAAAGCGAGTATCCTGGAGCGGAAATCAACGACTTTTAAAGAAAACTTGGCGAGACCAAGCCTTTTGTAGGTCGAGCCTTAGTTGCCCTTATACTGAAGAAAGTTTTTATACTTTCTTTAAGTGCAAGAGCAACAAAGTTTGCGAAAACAGCCAAACTATTTGATAGAACCTTTAACCACCCCGCTGATGATCCATTTCTGAGCAAAGATATATACAATGATCATAGGGGCAAGTGCCATCAAATAAGATGCAAATGCAAGGTTATAGTCTGTACTGAACTGTGATTGGAACATATATTGAACAAGTGGTAATGTAGCAAGATCCGAATCACTTAAAATAACCAACGGTAACATGAAATCATTCCATGCCCATAAGGTTGTTAAGATTGCCACTGTTGCGTTCATCGGCATCAACAATGGAAAAATGACCTTCCAAAAAACCTGCCACCGGGAAGCACCATCAATGATTGCTGCTTCTTCTAATTCGATTGGAATCGATTTAATATAACCTACATAAATGAACACATTGAAAGCCAGTCCATAAACGACGTATAAAAACACCAATCCTGTTAAATTATCCATCCCCCATGTACTTGTCTGTTTTACAATCGGCAGCATGATGATTGGAAATGGTATGAACATGGCGCTCACAAAATAATAAAACAATATCTTATAGAATCGTTTATGCATGTTACGTGCAATTGCATAAGCCACAAGGGAATTCGTCATCAGTGTAAGCAAGACAACTGAAACGGTTATGAAAAAGCTGTTTGAGAAAGCATTAAAAAAGTTTGTTACTTCAATAGCTTCTACAAAGTTTTCCCAACGCCATTCTTTCGGTAAAGCTAAAAAGTTCCCTGACATCTCCTGAGGCGTTTTGAGCGCAATGGTAATTGTTAAGTATAAGGGAAACAAAATCAATAAAGATCCTAGAAACAATAAAGCTGTGACAATCCAATTCACTTTTCTTCCCGGCATTACGCTTGCACCTCTCTTCGTTGCAAGATACGGATTTGGACAATGGAAACGATTAGTATGACAATGAAATAGATGACTGCGTTGGCAGATTGATAAGCAAATTCCCCGCCTTCGAATCCTCCACGATAGATTAAGAGGGAAATAGACTCAGTGGCTTGTCCTGGACCACCGCCAGTCAAAGCGATGATATGATCAAAAACCATTAGAAAGTTTTTCATTGCAAGGACCATGTTAATGGTGAAAAATGGAGCGATCATCGGAAATGTAATCTTCCAGAATTTCTTCCATGCACCTGCACCGTCAATGCTTGCCGCTTCATATAGATCATCTTGAATAGTAGCAAGACCAGCCAGGTATAAGATCGTATTGAATGCTACCGCCTGCCAGACGGCTACGATGACAATCCCGAACCAGGCGAGATCCGGATCGCCCAGGATATTTTTAGATAATGCGGTAAGACCTAACGAATCCGCTATCTGTGGAATAAAATGTGCAAACATGAAATTAAAAATGTAACTTACTATAAGAATGCTTAATATATTCGGTAGGAAATAAATCGCCCGTAAGGTCTTTTGGAACTTAATTTTGGCATTTAGTCCTATGGCGACTACTAAACTGAAAACATTTACGAGTATCGTAGAAACGATTGCAAATTGGAACGTAAACAAATAAGCACTCCAAGCACGACCATCTTGAAACACATTGAAATAATTCTTAAGGCCGACGAAACTCCAGTCACCATACCCTTTCCAATCCGTAAAACTATAGAAGATACCTTGCAGTGCCGGATAAGTATGGAAGATGAAGAAAAGTATCAATGCTGGAACGGTCATCCAAAAGTATGCATTATCTTTCCCTTTCACTTACTCCCTCTCCCTTCGATTAAGAAAACTTGGGCAAATCCAAGCTATGGCCCAGGCTGAGCTTTCGTTGCGCTTATATTGAAGAAAGTATTTTATGCTTTCTTTGTCAAAGGCTCTTTTCTAAAAAATTGTTGCTTTTGAGTCATTTTTAAAAACTCACCTTGTGCAAGTTGATTGTAGAGCAAGGTGCGAGACTCCTGCGGGATCAGCGTGCCTACTACCTGAATAATCTCCTCGCAAGGCATGCGACGAGGAAGCTCTCTTCGACAGGACTTTCTTGTAGACACAGGAGCACAAATGCTTCCTTGAAAAGGAGACTCCTGAGGTCGCAAGGCGACGAGTGGGCTCACCGCTCGCCCCGCGGAAAGCGAGCATCCTGGAGCGGAAATCAACGACTTTTAAAGAAAACTTGGCGAGACCAAGCCTTTTGTAGGTCGAGCCTTAGCTGCCCTTATACTGAAGAAAGTATTTTATCTTTCTTTAAGTGCAAGAGCAACAAAGTTTGCGAAAACAGCCTTAAGAAAAACTCCCGGTATAGGAGTTTTTTTATCTTTAGTGTGATCATCTTGCAACTTTTGTAAAGTCATTCAAATATTTAGAGGACACCAAAGACTTTATTTACTGTAAATCCATCGAAATCAACCGTATATTACCCAAATAGCGGAACAGATGTCCTCTAATTTTTCAAAACTTGCCAATTTGTCACAAATAACGGAACAGATGTCCTCTAATTTTCAAACACCTCGTATGCCTTATTCAATCATTATCTCCTGTTATCTTCCCTTGCTTCTTCTGGTGTATCTAGTCTTGCTGCTCCATCATGGTGCAGTGCCTGATCGCGATCCGATTCAACACGTTTGGATTGCTTCAACTTTCTCTCTTGTCGATCTTTACCCACTTGTATCACTCCTTTAGTGATAGTTTTGCGGGAATTGCTTTATCCTATTCACAAAGAGCAAGGGTTTAGAAACACCAGCTTTTTTCCATACTTTGAATAGATATGAATTGAATTTCAGGTGGGGGATCTCTGTATGGAAGGCACATTATTTTACTGGTTCGCTTGGATTGGCTGGACGATTAGCACATTTTTTCTCGCAAAAACGAAACAAAGGGTCGTATTATCGGCATTGCTTTTAACCTTGATTTATTGCTCAGCTATTACGCTCGACCTTGACGGACATCTTATCAATATATCACTAGTTATCATTATCCTGATAAGCTATGCATACATGGGAATGCAAAAGTTCCGGGACCTTTGGTATTCCATTTTCATGAGTTTTCTCATTTCTTTATCTTATGTAGGAATGCACTTCATCGTTGTTTATGACCCAGTATGGATTTTCATTGATTTGAATTTTTTCATCGCTATTCCACTATCACTGTTCGTCTTGATCATGGCAAAAAACTTTCATGTCAGGTTGCCAGTGCTTTTATCAGGATATGCTCATGGTGAAATCGCCTATATTATACTATTCAAGGATTTCGCGCCGGATTATGTGATCGGTTCTTTCTTATTCCTCGATATTATCAGTCTGTCGTGCATGATTGTGTATCTATGGTCGATGTATGAATTATTTGCGACTACGTTGAGAATCAAAATTGACAAGCCTGTCAAGCACGTGAAACAAAATATTCAATAAGGCTATTTATATTTCTTCTTGTTGTGGCTCTATCGGTTTTTTGCTAAAATAAATGAGTTCTGATTTTGTCGAAAAGCTAAAATTCAAAGCGTTCATTTGTATATATACCACGCGTACATACAAAACCGGAATATACGTGCAGCTGCAAAACTGCTGCACCTCAGAAAAGGAAGTGATTATATGCGAAAACCGGTCGTAGCTGTTGTAGGTAGACCTAATGTAGGAAAGTCTACGATATTCAACCGTATTATTGGAGACCGTTTAGCTATCGTTGAAGATAAACCTGGAGTGACACGAGATCGTATTTACAGCTCTGCAGAATGGTTAAATACTGAGTTCAACCTCATTGATACCGGGGGAATCGATCTTGGTGATGAGCCGTTATTGAAACAAATGAGACAGCAAGCGGAAATTGCAATTGATGAAGCAGATGTCATCATTTTCATGGTTAATGGTCGTGAAGGGATAACCGCTGCTGACGAAGAAGTGGCACAAATATTATTCCGCTCAAAAAAGCCTGTCGTCCTAGCGGTAAACAAAATCGATAACCCAGAACGCATGAGTGAAGTGTATGAATTCTACTCACTTGGTTTCGGTGAACCAGTACCGATCTCGGGTGCTCATGGTCTTGGTTTAGGGGATATGCTTGATGAAGTCATCAAACATTTTCCGAAAGATGAAATTGATGATTATGATGAATCTACTATCAAATTTTCATTGATCGGCCGCCCCAATGTGGGGAAATCATCTTTAGTCAATGCAATTGTTGGGAAGGAACGTGCAATTGTCAGTGATATTGCGGGAACGACAAGGGACGCAATCGATGCAAAGTTCACACGTGATGGTCAAGAATATGTGATCATCGATACTGCCGGAATGCGAAAAAAAGGAAAAGTATATGAGTCCACCGAAAAGTATAGTGTATTAAGGGCTTTAAAAGCAATCGACCGTTCAGATGTCGTACTCGTCGTTTTGAATGCAGAAGAAGGAATCATCGAACAAGACAAGAAAATTGCTGGGTACGCCCATGAAGCTGGACGTGCAGTCGTGATCGTCGTCAATAAATGGGATGCCATTGAAAAAGATGATAAGACACTGCGGGAATTCGAACAAAAAATCAGAGATCACTTCTTGTTCCTTGATTATGCACCGATTGTATTCGTGTCTGCGCAGACGAAACAACGTCTTCATACGCTCATGCCGATGATCAATACCGTTGCAGAAAACCATGCAATGCGCGTAAAGACGAACGTCTTGAACGATGTTGTGATGGATGCGGTGATGATGAATCCGACTCCTACAGACAAAGGAAGACGTCTTAAAATCAATTATGTGACCCAGGTTGCGACAAAACCGCCTACCTTCGTTTTGTTTGTCAATGATCCGGAACTGCTTCATTTTTCCTATAAACGATTCATAGATAATCGTATTCGTGAAGCATTTGGATTCAAAGGAACTCCAATTCGTATCATTGCTCGTAGAAAAAATGAATAGGAGGAACGTATGGAATTCGTCAACATTATCGTAGTCAGTATTATTGGATATTTGATAGGCTCGATCAGTTTCAGTTATCTAATTGCAAAGAAAATCAAGAAAATCGACATTCGTACCCAGGGGAGCGGGAATGCTGGTGCTACCAATACATTGCGATTATTAGGTTGGGGTCCAGCCATTACTGTTCTGCTTCTGGATGCTTCAAAAGGAATCGTCGCAGTTTTATTAAGTTACCTTGTCGGTGTCGAAGGATGGATTGCCTTTATTGCTGGTTTATTTGCCATCATTGGGCATAATTGGCCGATCTACTATGGTTTCAAGGGCGGTAAAGGTGTCGCGACGACAATTGGTGTCTTTGCGATACTTGTATTCGTCCCAGCATTAATTTCTGGAATTGTTGCTATACTAACGATTGCCATCACTAGATATGTTTCATTAGGTTCACTTATTTTCATGTTTTTAACACCTGTCCTTACCTTGATATTCGGGGACTATGATACGAACTATATAATATTGGCGACCATAATCGGATTATTGTCGTTATGGCGTCATAGACAAAATATCCAACGTCTCGTAAAAGGAACAGAAAGTAAACTTGGACAAAAGAAGGAAGTGACCAGTTGATGAAGAAAGTTGCTGTTATTGGAGCGGGGAGCTGGGGGACAGCCCTTGCGTTGGTACTTGCTGATAATGATCATGATGTTCGGATTTGGGCGCGTAGATCTGAACAAGTGGAAGAAATCAATGAAAAGCATACGAACAGCAAATACCTGCCGGACATAAAGCTCCCTGAAAATTTAGTAGCGACAAACGATCTAGAGGATGCTGTAAAGGATACCGAAACAGTACTGCTTGTTACACCGACGAGTGCAATCCGGGAAGTTCTCGGTCAATTGAAGGAAATCTTCACGAAACCAGTTACACTTGTTCATGCTAGTAAAGGAATTGAACCTGATACATTATTCAGAGTGTCTGAAGTGATCGAAGACGAAATTCCAGAAACGCTCAGAAAATCGGTTGTCGTTCTTTCTGGCCCAAGTCACGCTGAAGAGGTCAGCTTGAGACAACCGACCACAGTCACCGTCTCTTCAAAGGATCAGGAAGCTGCGGAAGAAGTTCAAGATTTGTTCATCAATCCTAATTTCCGTGTCTATACAAATCCAGATATCGTAGGTGTCGAACTAGGTGGTTCGCTGAAGAACATCATTGCACTGGGGGCTGGCCTTTCCGATGGTCTCGGATATGGAGATAATGCCAAAGCTGCTTTGTTGACGAGAGGATTAGCGGAAATTGCCAGACTTGGTACATTCATGGGTGCAAAGCCTTTGACGTTTGCTGGGCTTTCTGGCATCGGAGATCTTGTCGTTACATGTACCAGTGTACACAGTCGTAACTGGCGGGCAGGAAATCTGCTTGGGAAAGGCAATTCGCTTGAGGAAGTTCTTGAAAATATGGGAATGGTCGTCGAGGGTGTCAGAACGACGAAAGCGGCTTATCAGCTTGCGCAAAAGGAAGGCGTTGAAATGCCGATTACAAATGAGCTGTACCAGGTCTTGTTCGATTCCAAGACACCTAAGGAAGCGGTGGATTCCTTGATGAGACGAAGCCGTACCCATGAAGTCGAGGATCTCAGCTCATTGATTTCAGAACGATATACACTCGATGAAAATTAAATCCTGAATAGAACTCACGAAGTCTTTCATCTCGCATAGGATATTATGAATGTTACGTGTGAGGAGGACTTCGATGGACAGAAATTTCATGGATGACATTGAGAAAAAGACAGGTGTAAAAAAAGAAGATATTTTCAAATTAGCAGATTCTGTACAAAGTGCTAATTTACGTGATGAGAAAACAATCAGACAATTGATTTCACAAGTTTCTCGTATGGCTGGTGTCCCAGTTTCTAAGGAAAAAGAAGATCAGATTGTGAAAGCGATCATTAATAATAATATCCCTCTGGACATGACCTCGATCGCGAAAATGTTCAACAAAAAATAATTGTTTAGAAAATTAGGCGATTGAGCGATACAGTATCCATAAATCTTGCATAAACTAGCATGGAATGGACAGTTTGAGCTGCAGTGGGAAATAGTTATTTAGTCATTGCTGAAGAAAGGGGCGCCCTTTTCTTCAGCTTTTAATTTGTATTTTAATTATGGCTCTTTTCTAAAAGATTGTTGCTTTTGAGTCATTTTTAAAACTCACCTTGTGCAGTTGATTGGAGAGCAAGGTGCGAGACTCCTCGAAAATGAAAATCGCATTTTCTTCGTGCGATGTAACGCTGCCGAAGCTTTCCTTGTCCTGCGGGCTCACCGCACGCCCCTCGGAAAGCGAGCATCCTGGAGCGGAAATCAACGACTTTTAAAGAAAACTTGGCGAGACCATGCCTTTTGTAGGTCGAGCCTTAGTTGCCCTTATACTGAAGAAAGTATTTTATACTTTCTTTAAGTGCAAGATCAACAAACGTTCAAGAAAAGCTGGGAAATGTACATATAACTGTTCACTTTAGCTTTTGCGAAGTTCTTCCCCATTTTTGATGGCAATCCTTTGTATGTTCATCAGATTTACATTTGGACAAAGATGAGATTGTGCTATAATTATACCGGTATCAAGGAGGTATGGAAATGTCTGATGGTTTATTGAAAATGTGGATTGCACTTGGCGCGATTGGTTTGATGTTTTTCGCCGTCATTTCAATAACATGGAGTCGTACGAAACTAAATGGAATACTCAAATTCATCGTCACGTTATTCGCGTATGTATGCATGGTCACTGCTGGTATTCTGATCTTGCTGGTAGTCTTCAGCGGTCCAGTACCCGGTATGATCATAAACTAATCTTGGACAAGCTTACATACCACAGCACAGTGAAATAGGTGATACAATGAAACTTTTAATCCGATTGATGTCTGTGATCCTGGTGTTTACTCTCCTTACTGGGTGTCTTTATCCTGAAGAGAGGCTGGGGCAAAATCGTGTTCCTTATGAAGATCAATTGAACAATGTTCAAAATGCGGTCATCGAATACCGTAAAGATAATGGCGTCTTGCCCATCGTAAACCGTGATCAAGGTACGCCTATATATGTTAAATATCCTATTGATTTTGGGAAACTAGTTCCTCGTTACATCCAAGAACCTCCAGGCAATTCTTATGAAAATGGAGGAGTCTATCAATATGTCCTTTTTGATGTTGAAAAGGATCCTAAGGTCAAACTTGTAGACCTTGAAACAGTGGAACAAGTGAAAGATTATAAAACGAAGTTGAGACTGTATATCCAAAAGCATAAATATCCCCCTTATGATAAAGTTCTCGCAAACGAAAGATATACTTTGAAACATAAAGAATTAGGCTATAAAGAACAACCGACAGTCAAAAGTCCATTTACAGGAAATCACCTTCCATTGATCGTCGATAATAAGAATAATGTCTATATTGACTATTCGATGGATCTCTATCAGGCTCTTGAAAAGAAAGAGCATAACTATAAGAAGGGTGATGACATCAGAGATATCCTTGTTGAAGATTCTCCATTCGTACCTGCTTTTTCAGTTCCTTATACTGTTGAAGATGATGAACCTGTTTTTTTATTAAAATAGGTATGTTCCCTCCTCTCTACCAATAAAGTGTAGAAAGGGAGGGATTTTTTTGCGCGTCAAAAATATCAAATGGTTCAACAGGAAGTATCATCGAGAATGGTGAGAGCAGTTGATAGCGAATATGTATTCCTGCATGTTCTTCCTATAGGACTTTGTAAGAGATAAATTTTGATCTTTTGCAATGATATTTTTGAAAATAATGCAGAATCAGTCATATTCATTGGACAACATCATAGACATATATTGTCTATAACTACCCAAACACTACTCTGGAATGGGGAGGGGAACTAATGGAAAAAGTAGATATCTTCAAAGATATCGCAGAACGGACTGGCGGCGATATTTATTTGGGTGTAGTGGGGGCTGTTCGAACCGGTAAATCGACTTTCATCAAAAAGTTCATGGAACTCGTCGTCCTGCCGAACATTGAGAGCGAATCAGATAAAGCACGTGCACAGGATGAACTGCCTCAAAGTGCAGCAGGTAAAACGATCATGACGACAGAGCCGAAATTCGTCCCGAACAATGCAGTGAAAATTGAAGTGGATGAAGGCTTGGAAGTGAACATACGACTAGTTGATAGCGTTGGTTATGCAGTTCCTAGCGCAAAAGGATACGAGGACGAAAATGGCCCTAGAATGATCCATACACCGTGGTATGAAGAGCCGATACCGTTTCATGAAGCAGCAGAGATCGGGACGAGGAAAGTCATCCAGGAACACTCGACACTCGGTGTGGTTGTAACGACGGACGGTTCCATCGGTGAGATTCCACGCTACGATTATGTTGAATCCGAGCACCGAATCGTTGAAGAGCTGAAAGAAGTCGGAAAGCCATTCATCATGGTTATCAATTCGGTTCATCCACATCACCCTGAGACGGAAAAGTTAAGAAGGCAATTAGCTGAAGAACATGATATTCCAGTACTTTCATTAAGTGTCGAGAGTATGACCGAACATGATATAAACAACGTATTAAGAGAAGTCCTTTACGAATTCCCGGTACTTGAGGTCAATGTCAACCTTCCTAGCTGGGTTATGGTGTTGAACAACGAGCACTGGTTAAGACACAGCTATGAAGAGTCTGTGCGCGAAACAGTGAAAGATATCAAACGATTACGTGATGTCGATCGGGTTGTCGGTAATTTCACTGATTTTGAATTCATTGATGAAGCACGACTCGCAGGTATCGAGATGGGGCAAGGGATTGCCGAAATCGATCTATATGCTCCAGATGACTTGTACGATCAAATCTTGAAAGACGTCGTAGGGGTCGAAATCAGAGGTAAGGATCACCTCCTCCAACTGATGCAGGAATTCGCCCACGCGAAGTCTGAATACGATCAAATCTCAGATGCCCTCCGTATGGTGAAACAGACAGGGTATGGCATTGCAGCACCGGCATTGTCTGATATGAGTTTAGATGAACCCGAAATCATCCGCCAGGGCTCCAGGTTCGGTGTCCGATTGAAAGCAGTCGCACCATCGATTCATATGATCAAAGTCGATGTAGAATCAGAATTCGCACCGATCATCGGAACAGAAAAACAAAGTGAAGAACTGGTTCGGTACTTGATGCAAGATTTTGAAGATGATCCATTATCAATCTGGAACTCAGATATATTCGGTCGATCACTTAACTCGATCGTAAGGGAAGGTATTCAGGCTAAAATCTCGTTGATGCCAGAGAACGCCAGATACAAATTGAAAGAAACCTTAGAAAGAATCATTAACGAAGGTTCAGGCGGTCTGATTGCGATCATCCTATAATAAAAAAGACTCCATTAAGAGGAGTCTTTTTTATTTGCTCTGGGAAAAACGAGCAGGCAAGTCCTTGGAGGGAGGAGGATAACGGACACCAGAGCCGCTATATGTTGATATAACAGTTGCTTTTTATGAATTTACATTAAATTATGTCCCTGGTGTCCGCTATTCTTCAAAATCGGTTGATATTGAACAAATAAGGTCTCCTGTGTCCGCTAAAGTCGAAAAATACTTGCTCGAATTCAAATTGATCGTGTGTGTGACAAGTCGGGTCGCTTCCGCTTTTCGTTGCCCGTGGAAAGGGAGTGAATCGTAGAAATCAACAATAAAAACTAACATGCAATCTGTAAAAGTGGATGGGATCGACAGAAAACGATCCGTTTCAAAGAAAATCTTTGTACAACTACCAGATGAAATGTTATGATTTTATAACACGTTGATATGGAGCGGCGTCAGCCCTTTTTTGTCACCTTTTTACGAAAATGACCACATGATCATGTGAAAATGTTTGAAAATTACAGACATTTATACAAATATCTAGAAAAAATATTGAATTCCTAAACATTTTCGTTTAATATAAGGCATGTCAACGTATTCACGCTGTTAGTTCTTTGAATAATTGGTTATAATGACTAAAAATCGATTAATGAAAAATCAATAACCATTTGAGAGGAGGTGAGTCGTGTGAACAAGACAGATCTTATCAATTCAGTATCTGAGCAAACCCAACTTTCTAAGAAAGACGTTTCTAAAACAGTTGATGCTGTATTTGGAGCGATTGAAGAATCACTAAAGGGTGGGGACAAGGTTCAACTCATCGGTTTCGGTAACTTCGAAGTACGTGAGCGTGCTGCACGTAAAGGCCGTAACCCGCAAACAGGAGATGAAATTGAAATCCCTGCTAGCAAGGTACCTGCATTCAAACCAGGTAAAGCCCTTAAAGACGCTGTAAAGTAATCGTACATAGGGCGTGAAAGGAGAGTCGATTCCATCGGCTCTTCTTTTTTGCTTATTAAGAGGCGATTATGCTATTATCTGTTTGATACTGTATTGAATGAAGGAGATTAGAAATGGATCACGGAAAAATAGAAACTGCTGTTAAGATGATACTTGAAGCGATAGGTGAAGACCCTGAACGTGAGGGGCTATTAGATACACCTAAACGGGTTGCAAGAATGTATGAAGAAGTTTTTCAGGGATTGAATCAAGATCCTGCGGAACATTTCAAAACGGTTTTTGGTGAAGACCATGAGGAATTGGTATTGGTGAAGGATATCCCGTTTTACTCGATGTGTGAACATCATCTCGTACCTTTCTTTGGTAAAGCGCATGTCGCCTATATTCCGAAGGGTGGAAAAGTGACCGGGCTCAGTAAATTGGCGAGAGCAGTCGAAGCGGTAACAAGACGTCCACAGCTTCAAGAAAGAATCACCTCTACGATTGCAGATTCTTTATTGAATTCACTTCACCCATATGGAGTGATGGTCGTCATTGAAGCGGAGCATATGTGCATGACAATGCGGGGCGTAAAGAAGCCAGGTTCGCAAACGATTACTTCCGCAGTGCGAGGAATTTTCGAAAAAGACCAAGCTGCCCGTGCTGAAGTGATGGGCTTGATCAAGTCATAAACGAGGAGGAAGTATTATGGCCACATCAGAAAACGAATTTTTCGTGATCAAGGCAAAGGAGAACGGTGTTAACGTAATCGGTTTGACGAGAGGTTCGGATACACGTTTCCACCATTCAGAAAAGCTCGATAAGAATGAAGTGATGATTGCACAATTCACTGAGCATACTTCAGCCGTAAAAGTAAGAGGGAAAGCTGTCATTCAGACAAGACATGGCGAGATGCATACTGATCAAGACTGATTATCGGCTGTTAACGATAGGGTTGAGTGTCAGTGTTCAGTTGTTCAGAACACCGACACTCAGTCAGCCATTGGTAAAACATATTTCAGTGCCCCTTAACCATCACATCTTAAAAGACGACCGCATGATACGAGGGGTTTTATGATATAATAAGCAGTACCAAGTTGGTTGATTTCATACATACTGTAAATACAAGACGATTTCTTGAATCCGTTTTGTTCTTCATAGATTCATGAAATGGTGGGGGCAAAAAATCAATGAATAACAACGACATAGGTCGGAAGATTTCGGATCTGCTACTACAAATTAACCAAAAATTACAACATCCTTATCTTATGCGTTTCATCGAGCAACCTGTCATAGATGAGGACAAGCTTCTCCTTACATATATCATGCTCAAGGAAAAAGAGTTGAGTGATGTAGAACTGGAGTACTATGCCGTTTCCTCCATGCTTGTCCAGGTCGCATTGGATACGCACGAGAAGATTTCCTCACATGAGTTGACGGAGGATCACGATAGGAAAAACCGGCAATTGACGGTTTTAGCAGGGGATTACTATAGTAGTCTGTACTATTATCTATTATCTGAAATAAAAGATTTGACGATGATCCGGACCCTTGCTCAAGCGATTCAAGAAATCAATGAAAATAAAATGCAATACTATAAAAACGAGAATCAATCTATCGAAAATTCAATGGAAAACATCCATCGGATCGAATCCTCACTATTGTTGAAAACTGCAGATCACTTCCACCTTCCATTATGGAAAGGCATAGCTGACGAATTTACGTTCATGAAACGGATGCTAGTGGAAAGAAAGAGGATACAGAACAACACCTATACTCCATTAGTCGCGAAAATCATGAATCAATTGAACCGATCAAAAGGCGGCTGGCTATCTTTGAAGAATCAAATCCTCGAAGTGGTTGATGCTTATATCCTTCATTCGAAGATTCGTTTGGAAAAATTATGGGCTGAAGAACCTGTCATGAGTTCAATGTTAGAAAAACGGATCGAACAATACATCAAGCAATCAGGTTTCAGGATGAAGAAATATGCAGAAGAAGGGTGATCATGTGCAGCAAGAAACGAAAGAACAGCGTGTGCACCAAGTGTTTGAATCCATTTCGAATCATTACGACAAAATGAACTCGATCATCAGTTTCCAGCGACATGTCGCATGGCGTCGGGATACCATGCGACGTATGGATGTTCAAAAGGGTTCAACTACATTGGACGTCTGCTGTGGAACAGGTGATTGGACGATTGCCATGGCGAAGGTGATCGGTCCGGAAGGAAAAGCTTACGGACTGGATTTCAGTAAAAATATGTTGTCTGTAGGTGAAGAGAAGGTAAAGGATGAAGGTTTAGCAAATATTCAGCTGCAACACGGGAATGCCATGGAACTGCCTTACGATGATAACGGATTCGACTATGTGACCATCGGTTTCGGGTTGAGGAATGTACCTGATCTCAAACAGGTGTTGAAGGAAATGCAGCGCGTCGTCAAACCTGGCGGCAAAGTTGTTTGCCTTGAGACTTCACAACCGACTATACCAGTTTTCCGACAGCTCTATTATGGCTATTTCCGTTATCTCATGCCAGCATTGGGGCGTATTTTTGCAAAAAGCTATCAAGAATATTCTTGGCTGCAAGAATCAGCTAAAGACTTTCCAGGGAGAAAGGAATTAGCTGCACTCTTCGAAGAGGCTGGTTTCGAAAACGTGGAAGTCATTCCATATTCAGGTGGCGTAGCAGCAACCCATATTGGTTATAAACCCGTTGATCCACAAGAACGTCAGGGCTAAGGTGAAGTTATGAAATTAACAACAATCTATTCTCATTTGCGTAACGATCTCTCAACAATTGAAAATGACCTGGAGAAGACCATTGAAGCACAACATTCGATTCTTCAAGATGCATCGATTCAATTATTGAAAGCAGGGGGAAAAAGGATCCGCCCTGTTTTTGTGTTGTTGTCTGCGCAGTTTGGTAAATACGATGTGGATCGAGTCAAAAAAGCGGCTGTTGCGTTAGAACTCATCCATATGGCTTCGCTTGTGCACGATGATGTCATTGATGATGCATCATTACGACGTGGAAAATCCACCATCAAAGCTCAATATGATAACCGTGTAGCGATGTATACAGGTGACTATATCTTTGCTAGGTCTCTAGAGTATATTACTTACTTGAATAACCTGGAGGCTCATAGGGTTTTATCTGGAGCAATCATGGAAATGTGCCTGGGAGAGATTGAACAAATCAAGGAACAGTATGACCTTAATCAGAATTTGCGTGATTATTTCAGAAGGATCAAACGTAAGACAGCTTTATTGATCTCTGTCAGCTGTGAATTAGGGGCTCTTGCAGGAGATACCGATCCTCATGTCCAGAGACAACTTAAGCAGTTCGGTTATTATGTCGGGATGGCCTTCCAGATTACGGATGACATCTTGGATTTCACTTCTACTGAAAAACAACTTGGTAAACCTGCAGGAGGTGACCTGCAACAAGGAAACATAACGTTGCCTGTATTTTTTGCAATGAAGGATCCTGCTTTCAAAGAGAGACTGGAAAGCGTATTTAAAAATCAACCAATATCACAAAGTGTGATGGAAGGATTGATTAGAGAAATTAACGATATGGGGGCAATTGCAGAATCGAAGGAAATTTCCGATCGTTACTTAAAAAAAGCCTTCCGTGCTCTAGAAGAGCTTCCAGATAACCGTGCCAAGCGGTCTTTGAAACAAATCGCTGAATATATCGGCCGCAGAAACTATTAAAAGTTGTGAAAACGCTTAAAATTTGATAAAATCATTTCGGACAACCAAGGAAGTCCGAAATCATACATAAGTAAGGGGTAAATGATAATGGAAAAAACATTTTTGATGGTAAAGCCTGACGGCGTTCAACGTAATCTTATCGGAGAAATCGTAAGCCGATTCGAGAAAAAGGGATTTAAATTGGCTGGTGCTAAGCTGATGCAGATTTCTGATGAATTAGCTCAGAATCACTACGGTGAGCATAAAGAGCGTCCTTTTTTCGGTGAGCTTGTAGATTTCATTACTTCTGGACCAGTTTTTGCAATGGTTTGGGAAGGTGAAAATGTAATTGCAACAGCTCGTAATATGATGGGGAAAACAAATCCATCTGATGCGGCTCCTGGAACAATCCGCGGTGATTATGCTGTCCAAGTGGGTCAGAATATCATTCACGGATCTGACTCTCCTGAAAGTGCCGAAAGAGAAATCAACTTGTTCTTCAATGAAGAAGAATTGGTGAACTACAACAAGTCAATTGCAAAGTGGGTATAAGCAACACTGTGAACCAGCCGAATCCAATCGGCTGGTTTTTACTTAGGCTTCGTTTAAAGTAAGTGCTGTTTTCGCAAACTTTGTTGCTTTTGCACTTAAAGAAAGTATAAAATACTTTCTTCAGTATAAGGGCAACTAAGGCTCGACCTACAAAAGGCTTGGTCTCGCCAAGTTTTCTTTAAAAGTCGTTGATTTCCGCTTCAGTATGCTCGCTTTCCGCGGGGCGTGCTGTGAGCCCACTCGTCGCTTTGCGACATTGATTGGTCTCACCTGTCCGGCTGATCCCGCAGGACAAGGAAAGCTTCGGCAGCGTTACATCGCACGAAGAAAATGCGATTTTCATTTTCGAGGAGTCTCGCACCTTGCTCTCCTCCAATCAACTTGCACAAGGTGGTTTATAACAAAAATGACCCCGAAGCAACAATCTTTAAGAAAAGAGCCAAAGTAAACAACGAGGAAAGTTGACCATTCTGAACTTTTAGAGGACACCAGAGACGCTATTTCCCCCAAAATGCCATGTTTGAAACAAATAGAGGACACCAAAGACCTTATTAGCTTGATTATGATAAAAAAGCACTTCCTAAACCCCAGATAACGGAACAGATGTCCTCTAATTTTCCGGAATACCACTTTTTGTAGCCGATAACGGAACAGTTGTCCTCTATTTTAAGTACTCTCCATTTCTATTTCCTCAAATTTCTTTTTATCTCATTCTTTCATAAATAATCAGCTTTTTAACCGATATATATAGTAGAAAACACAAATGAGGAGAAGAAAAAAATGGATCAGGATTATTCACAGTTTTCAACACAAATCAAGCAGGTGACTGGAATTGATTTAACCCTTTATAAAGAGGCGCAAATGAAACGCCGCCTTATCGCTCTAAGGGAAAAGAAGGGTTATGACACATTCTCTGATTTTTATGATGCAATGACAAGGAATAACATTCTGCTCAAGGAATTCCTTGAGAGGATGACAATCAACGTTTCGGAGTTTTTCAGAAATCCATCAAGATGGGAAGTGCTTCAAAAAGAATGGATCCCTGTGTTACTAAATGGGAAAGATTCCTTGAATGTTTGGAGTGCAGCATGTTCTACTGGAGAAGAACCCTATACTCTTGCTATGATATTAAGAGAGAGCATTTCTTCTGAGAAATTTTCTATCCTCGCTACCGATATTGATGAATTAGCGATCAAGCGTGCAAAACTTGGTTATTATCTCGAAAAAAGCTTGAAGGATGTACCTGAAAAAATGAAGAAGGAATATTTCGAAAAAGATGGAATTGGTTTTAAGGTAAGTGATGTACTGAAAGAAAATATTCATTACGAAAAACATAACATGCTTGCCGATCCATTCAAGTCGAATTTCGACCTTATCGTTTGTCGAAATGTCATGATTTATTTTACTGAGGATGCAAAAAAGCAGCTCTACGAAAAGTTCAGTAAAGCTTTACGTCCTGGAGGTATTTTGTTTGTTGGAAGCACCGAACAGATATTCAATCCGAATCAATATGGACTTGAATCCGTTGCAACATTTTTTTATAGGAAAAAGTGAATGATGGATGAATTTACGAAAAGGATCGATTCTGTAGGGGTGGCTAAAAAACGGAATACTTGGATTATTTGATTCAGTCAGAGGAGTTTTAAATTGGAAACCATTGAAGTAAGAACAGATAACGAACAATACCCTGTTTTTATCGGAAAAGGGATGATTTCAAATTTAAATACGATTATCAAGGAAACTGTCCCTGAGTGCAGCAGCATTTTGATCATTTCTGATAGTAATGTTGCACCGCTTTATCTCAAACTAGTCAAGAAGGAACTCGATGGCCATCAGGTGAATGAATGGATCATCCCTGCAGGAGAATCAAGTAAATCTTTGAGAGAATATGAAAAAGGCCTTACCTATGCCCTGCGGTGTCAATTGGATCGTAAATCTCTGATCATAGCTCTTGGAGGTGGAGTTGTCGGCGACCTTGCTGGTTTCATAGCCGCCACATATCTTCGTGGCATCAGGTTCATCCAAATCCCAACAACTCTTTTAGCTCATGACAGCAGTGTAGGAGGAAAGGTTGGGATCAATCATTCGCTAGGTAAAAATCTGATCGGGGCATTCCATCAACCCGAAGCGGTCCTGTTCGACATCGATTTCCTTAAAACATTGCCTGTCAGGGAATGGCGATCCGGATTTGCTGAGATTATAAAGATGGGACTTATTAGAGATGCAGAATTCTATGAATATCTATCTTCTAAAGTTGAGTCTCTACCTGTAAAAGAAGACATACTGGAAAAAGTCATCAAGCGTGCCATAGAACTGAAGGCAGAAATCGTAAGTTTGGACGAGCGTGAAGCTGGAATCCGGGCATATCTGAATCTCGGGCACACACTTGGGCATGCTATCGAAGCTGAAAGCAGGTATCAAAGCATTTCTCATGGAGAAGCAGTAATGATTGGGATGCTTTATGCAATCAAATTGAGTGAAGAACGATTGGAGCGTTCGATCGTGTCCGGAAAATTTTATGACTGGATCAGCCAATTAGGATACGCGAATTGGCATCCTACCTTGAACCGACCGGGGTTATTGCTCGAGAGAATAAAGCAAGACAAGAAGAATAGTAGACAACAAATTTGGATGGTCTTACTGGAGGAATGTGGTGAAGCGACTCTCGAAAAAGTGGAGGATCAAGTTATACTTGAACAATTGGATTCTTTCAAGTCTTGGGTTAAATCAATCGGTACGAGTTGATCAGATAAGGAACAAGAAAATAATTGAAGCTATCTACTTAATATGATTTGGAACAGGGGTGTTTGTATGAAAGCGAAACAGCAGATATTATCTTTGAAAGCCTATCAGCCAGGCAAACCTATTGAAGAGGTCAAAAGGGAACTCGGATTGACATCAGTGACGAAACTCGCATCGAATGAAAATCCGTTTGGCTGTGCACCAGCAGTAAAAGATGCCGTAATGGATGAGTTGAATAGTGTATCGATCTATCCGGATGGATATGCAGCAGAAATAAGATTCAAGCTAGCCGACTATTTGAATGTAAAACCGCAACAAATTCTTTTCGGGAATGGTTCAGATGAAGTGGTCGAGATGTTTTGCCGTACATATTTATCGCCTGAATCAAACACCGTCATGGCGTCACCAACATTTCCGCAATACAAACATAATTCGGTGATTGAAGGCGCTGAGATTATAGAGATACCTCTAACGAAGGATGGAAAGCACGATCTTGATAAAATGTATGAGGCGATCGATAGGAATACGAAAATCGTCTGGATTTGCAGTCCAAATAATCCAACAGGGACATATGTCACGGAAAAAGAACTCGTATCATTCCTGGAAAAGGTACCGCCTGATGTCATTGTAGCTTGTGATGAAGCTTATCAGGAATATGTTGTCGCGGACGACTATCCAGATACCTTGACGCTTCAACGTGATTATCCTAATTTGATCGTATTTCGTACTTTTTCCAAAGCATTTGGATTGGCTTCTTTACGTATCGGATATGGTGTTGCCCATGAGAATCTGATTAAAGTTGTTGATCCGGTCCGTGAACCCTTCAATACTTCCCGCGTTGCACAAAGAGCAGCAATCACGGCACTGGATAATTTGGATTTCATTGAGATGTGTCGTGAGCGGAACCGTGAAGGAATGAAAATGTATGAGGATTTTTGTAATAAATATGATTTGGACTATTTCCCATCACAAGGGAACTTCATTCTGATCGACTTCAAAACGAAACAGGGTGATGAAGTTTTCAATTATCTGTTGAGAAACGGTTATATCGTCCGTTCAGGAAATGCTTTAGGATTTCCAACAAGTGTACGTATTACGGTGGGAAGTACTGAGCAGAACGAAGGGATTATACAATGTCTATCCAATTGGACGGACGGTGATTCGAACGGTTGATTTTATCAGAAAAGGTACAATAATATAAATTTTCAAAAAATATATTGATTTTTCAGTATAGCTTGTTATAATAATTGTAGTATGGTTTCTCTCCACTCCTATCCATATAAAAATGGACTATTGATCCAGTTACCTTGCAGGACTCCTGCATGTTAACTGGTCTTTTTTTATTTATTATAGGCTGTTTTCGCAAACTTTGTTGCTCTTGCACTTAAAGAAAGTATAAAATACTTTCTTCAGTATAAGGGCAACTAAGGCTCGACCTACAAAAGGCTTGGTCTCACCAAGTTTTCTTTAAAAGTCGTTGATTTCCGCTCCAGGATGCTCGCTTTCCGCGGGGCGTGCGGTGAGCCCACTCGTCGCCTTGCGACCTCAGGAGTCTCCTTTTCAAGGAAGCATTTGTGCTCCTGCGTCTACAAGAAAGTCCTGTCGAAGCGAGCTTCCTCGTCGCATGCCTTGCGAGGAGATTATTCAGGTAGTAGGCACGCTGATCCCGCAGGCAAGGAAAGCTTCGGCAGCGTTACATCGCACGAAGAAAATGCGATTTTCATTTTCGAGGAGTCTCGCACCTTGCTCTCCAATCAACTGCACAAGGTGAGTTTTTAAAAATGACTCAAAACTCAAAAGCAACTATCTTTTAGAAAAGAGCCTTATTATTAAACTGTCATACGGATAGCTTTGAAGCAAAAAAGTTCTGAAATCTGGCCTCTCCTCATAGCCTGTCTATAACACCGTGTTCTATTTTGAGGAGGGGACCGTAGGGTATGGAATATATTTTAGAAAATGTCTGGACGACTGATAAAGATCCTCGGCAAAAACATGTGCATATCAAAAATAATGTTGTGTGTTACGTTTCAGAAAGACCTCTTAGAATGAAGTGTTTTTCTGTAAACTCTGCTGGATTGAATGTGATTCCTGGACATATTCTTAGACAATTTGAAATCAACGAAACTAATGAGGAATCATTGCTCAAGCATTGTGAAGAACTCGTTCTTCAGGGATGTACCGCTATTGTCACCGCTTTTCCGTTGAAATACACAAAAGAATTCGTCCCTCGTTTAGAAGATTTCAGGAAACAGCTCGCTATCTTTCCGATCGACTACGTCATTGGTCTACAGATGCCTATGACTCGTATTTCCCCTTCACTGATCCGAACCTGCCAGAAGCACAAAATTCCTTTCATAAATGCAATTGTTGAACAAGAAGAAGATTTGGAGACTGTTATTTGGGAATGGATCAGGAACGTGAATTTCCCCTACACGATCCCAATCGTTGCTGATTGGTCGCAACTTCCCGTGCATGAAAAAAGACTAATCCAATTGAAAGAGAAATGGAACAGAATCTGTAAAGAGAAGTCGATCTGTACAATCGATGCATTTCCTGATGAAGGAGAACGATTTACAAAAGAACAACTACAAGGACTTGGAATCTATCCTAAAAAGGGTTCATGGGTGTCCGGCTGTGATGTGGATTATTTGATTTATAAAGAAAACATTTGGGTTGATGAGGAACAAATACTCAAGTATGATGGAAGTAATAATCCAGATATTGTTGTACAAAATGGAAAGGTCATCAAAGCGGGAAAGGAAATCCACCTTGAACCAGGTGCTGGGAGAGAGTTGAGAATCATCCGGCCAGGTATCTTCCGTGCGATGTCCAACGACTTGTTATAGAAAGAAAGGATGTCCATCATGCCCAGTGTGCAGGAAGCTATTGAGAGTATAGACCGGGGAGAGATTGAAAAGGGACTCGGTTTATTGAAAAACGTAAGAGAAAACGCTGATCATGATACGTTATTAGAGATCGCACAACTATACAATGAACTCGGATTCATGGAAGAAGCAATCGATGTGACAGAGGAATTGATTGCGTTTTATCCGGATGTAGATGAGTTGAAATTATTTGCAGCAGAACTATATATGGAAATTGAACGGGAAGAAGAAGCACTCCAGCAGCTTTCAACGATCACACCTGATCATGAAGGATATCTCGAAGCTCTCGTGCTTTCAGCTGATTTATATGAAAGACAAGGACTTACTGAAGTGGCAGAACAGAAATTGTTGACTGCTAAACGTATTGCGCCAAATGAACCGGTTATTACATTCGGACTTGGGGAATTTTATTTGCATCAAGGGAATTTTCATAGAAGTAGGATTTATTATGAAGAATTGCTCAAATCAGGACATGAACATTTCAATCAGACTCCTGTCTTTTTACGGATGGCAGAATCGTTGACAGGATCCGGTCAATTTGAGGAAGCCTTGAACTATTACGAAAAAGGACTTCAGGACGAGTCCAACCCGGATGATTGGTTCGGGTATGCTTTGACAGCAAGCAGGATCGGTGAATACCAGAAGACGATACAAGCCCTCAATCACTTGAAGGAATTAGATCCACAATATACGACGTTATACCCGGCATTGGCACAGGCGTATGAAGAAGAGGGGGCTTTGAAGGAAGCGATGGATGTTAGCCTTGAAGGGATCCGTTGGGATGAATTCAATGAGGAATTATACCTTCAGGCTGGCAAACTCGCCTTCCGTTTGAATGATCAGGAAAAAGGGATGGAGCTGCTGAAGCAGACGTTAAGTCTTAATCCGTCTAACATGAAAGCGACATCTGTTCTGATGGAACAATACTTGCAGGATGAAATGTTCGAAGCTCTTATAGACCTGGCAGTTGAGATTGGACGTTACGGTGATCTTTCACCTGATGCGAACTGGAAAACAGCTGTTGCTTATAGAGAACTAGAAGATGATGAACATGCATTGGAAAAGTATGAAGAAGCATATACTGAGCTTAAAGAACAGCCTGAATTTCTAGAGGATTATGGATGGTATTCCCTTGAGATCGGTCAGCGAGACAAGGCGAAGACATTATTTACAAAAGCAATGGAAATCGATCCAGACCGTTTCCACCTGGAGGAAGAAATCAACAGGCTACAAGATTTGTGAACTTTTTGGGTACCATTTCCACCACTGGAAATTCTTAAAATTACACAAAAATTTCACAATAAAGAAGGAATTGATTGTTTAGAGATAGAACATAGTAAGTAATCATCAAATGAATCATGTGAATTTGTTGAGCTGTAGGAAATTGTAAGATCTCGAATGACATGGGAATGATGGAGGGATTGCAATGAGCAGCACCGTTACCGTCCTAGAAAAAAAGGATTTTCTAAAATGGTTTCTAAACCACTATCAACTGAAAAAGCGTGAATGTGTATGGTTGCTGAACTATTTGGTAAGTGATGAAGCGCTGATGGAAAATGTCCATTTTGTGGAAAACGCAGAATACTGTCCGAAGGCGATCATCATGTCCACTAACTGTGTAGACGGTGTACCATTCAGGTTCTATAAACAGAATATCCTGACTACGGACGCAGAAAAATCGTTTCATGATATCCGTTTGAATCAGGACGAGGACGTTTATATCGAATTGAAGTTCAAAGGGGCATACCGTACCCCCCAATACGTAGCTGTACTAGAGGAAAACCCCCATATTCCAGAGAACATGGTACCAGATAAGAAGTATGGATTATGGGCAGAAATGATCCTTGATCAATCATTCAGCCATTTCCGTAAGAAATCGCTGCAAACGCAAATCGATGAGGCGCTTGATCGGAAGGATTACGATTCCTTTGAACGGTTGACTAAAGAACTTAATAAGCTATGATGATCAGAATTTTGAGATTATGTAGCTGCTCGCCATAACGAACAAACCCTTTCAAAGATAGAAAGAGGGTTTGTTCTTTTTTGAGTGTGAAGAATTGTGATTAGGACTTTTGTGCTTAATTAAAAGTAGCCCAAAAGAAGGTGAAAGTGTCCTATGAACGTTTCATACGGACAAATCAGTGCTGAAAACGAGATAATGACGCTGGCTTTAACACAGGCAGCTCTATCTTTTGAATAAATTGTTTATCCATAATCTTTTCCTAACCCAATTGCTAATGGTAAACTGAGGAGGAATGCACTTGAAGAAGGATGTGAACGTTGATGAAATGGTGCTCAAAAGATCTGGACATGTACTTACAAGCTTCAGAGTATGTAGACACAGCAATCGTCCCGTTGATTCCGATTACTTGGGGATCACAAATGAAGAATCATATACTCAAAGGTGAATTTCCTCTGATTTTAACCGAGGAAATTGAGCGACAATTGAAGGGGCGGGTTTTCCTTTTTCCTGCTGTTACATATTTGGTTAGTGAGTCTGATGAAGATGTTCTAAAACGGATTACCGCCCTCACTGATGAACTTGAAAACGGAGGAATGCCATACCCGGTGTTCATCACTTCGGATGCAAGGTGGACAGGAATGGAAGAGTTCGGAGATCGTCTGGTCAATATACCACCCGTACCGTTAGAGCATATGGATGAAGAATATCAGAGGGAAATCGTTTCTGAACAAGTCAAGCATATTCTACAAATTGTCACAAAAAAGTGGCAAAACGCATTTTAAAGCGAATAGATTGATTGAAATGGACAATCATATTATTGACGAGGGTGTTAAGTTACGCTATCATGTTAATGTCCTAGTAATATATGTGTAATATAATCAATTGTCCGGTTGGACTTAGTCTACTGCGTAAGGGGGGAAACCAATGGCCAACAAAGATGAAGTCTCCAGACGACAATTTTTGAACTATACCTTAACCGGTGTTGGTGGATTCATGGCTGCAGGCATGCTCTTACCGATGGTACGGTTTGCGATCGATCCTGTCTTGAAACAAGGGGCAGGTCAAGATATGGTAGCTGTTGTCGAAGAGAGTGAAATTACTGAAGAACCGCAAAGATTTACGTTTAAAGTTAACCAAAAAGATGGCTGGTATGAATCAGAAGTCACACAAGCTGCCTGGGTGTTCAAAGACAAGAATGGTGACATCGTTGCATTATCACCAATCTGTAAGCACCTTGGCTGTACAGTAGACTGGGGGACAGACCCTTCTCATCCAAATCAATTCTATTGTCCTTGTCACGGTGGACGTTATACGAAGGATGGGACGAATGTGAAAGGTACGCCGCCGCTTGCACCACTTGATGTGTATCAGAAAGAGGTCAAGGACGGAAAGATTTATTTAGGTCAAGCAGAACCACAGTAGAAAGGGGCGTAATTGATGTTACAAAAAATGTATGACTGGGTAGATGAACGTCTAGATATTACGCCTATGTGGCGAGATATTGCAGACCATGAAGTGCCTGAGCATGTCAACCCTGCTCACCATTTCTCAGCGTTCGTTTACTGTTTCGGCGGATTGACGTTTTTCATCACGGTAATCCAAATTCTTTCTGGAATGTTTTTGACGATGTATTATGTTCCGGACATAATCAATGCCTATGAATCCGTTCATTATCTGCAAAATGAAGTCGCATTCGGTGTTATTGTCCGTGGAATGCACCACTGGGGTGCTAGTCTAGTAATCGTAATGATGTTTCTACATACTTTACGTGTTTTCTTCCAGGGTGCGTACAAAAAACCTCGTGAATTGAACTGGGTAGTCGGAGTATTGATTTTTGGAGTCATGCTTGGACTCGGTTTCACAGGTTATCTATTGCCTTGGGATATGAAAGCGCTATTCGCAACGAAGGTTGGACTTGAAATCGCGGTGACCGTTCCTGTAATTGGACCGGCATTGAAAACACTGTTAGCAGGTGATGCTACGATCATCGGAGCACAGACATTGACGCGATTCTTCGCAATCCATGTATTTTTCTTGCCTGGTGCTCTTCTTGGCCTGATGGGAGCGCACTTTATCATGATTCGAAAGCAAGGAATTTCTGGACCACTGTAAAAGATGCGATAGGATAAGGAGGGAGAAAGATGCATCGTGGCAAAGGTATGAAGTTTGTCGGGGATTCTCGTATCCCTGCAGAACGTAAGCCTAACATTCCGAAGGATTACTCCGAGTATCCTGGAAAAACGGAAGCGTTCTGGCCAAACTTCCTTTTAAAAGAATGGATGGTCGGATCCGTATTCTTGATTGGCTATCTCATCCTGACAGTCGTTCACGAATCACCGCTTGAGCGTAAGGCGGATCCAACGGATGCGAGTTACATTCCGTTACCTGACTGGTATTTCTTATTTTTATACCAATTATTGAAATATAAATACGCAGCAGGGGATTACACACTGATCGGTACGGTCATTATGCCAGGTTTGGCATTTGGAGCCCTATTGTTGGCACCATGGTTGGACCTTGGACCGGAGCGTCGTCCGAAGAAACGACCTGTAGCGACCACTATGATGCTATTGGCATTGATTTCAATCGTCTTTCTGACTTGGGAATCAGTTGTCAACCATGACTGGGAAAAAGCTGAAGAACAGGGTAAACCGGTTGAAGTGGAAATCGATAAAGAAGCTGAGGGTTATAAAATTTATCAGGAACAAACCTGTATAGGTTGTCATGGTAATAATCTTCAGGGTGGAAGCGGACCATCACTGATCGGAACTGGAATGAAACCCGAACAAATTGCTGATATTGCGAAAAACGGTGTAGGAAGCATGCCGGCTGATCAATTCAAAGGTTCGGATAAAGAGCTACAAGAACTAGCAAAGTTCATTTCTGAACTTGAAAAAAAATAACAACCAACACTAAGCTGACTTGAAAAAGTCAGCTTTTTTCAACACAAATTAAAGATACAGAATGTTAAGGAGATCGACCATGAACACTATCTTAATGCTAATGCGTCATCGTTCCGTCTTATGGATGCTGCTTATCATCAATATTTTAGGGACGATTTACGGATATATCTGGTATGCCGAACAATTGAAAACGACGCCATGGTACTTTTTGCCATTCGTTCCGGATAGTCCAACTGCCAGCCTTTTCTTCGTATTTGTATTGATTGCATTTTTGCTAGAGCGTAACTGGCCTTTATTAGAAGCACTGGCTGCAATTACTCTTTTCAAGTATGGCATTTGGGCTGTTGCGATGAATTTACTCGGAGGATATGTTAGCGGTTCGTTGACATGGGTAAATTATATGCTGATTTTCTCACATTTGGGAATGGCAATCGAAGGACTTTTATACGCGCCATTTTACCGGATCAAAAGGTGGCATCTCTATGTTGCCGCAGTTTGGGTCATACATAATGAAATGATAGATTATCTTTTTGATATGGAACCTACCTATTCGGTTCTTGATATGTATACGACACAGATCGGCTACTATACCTTCTGGTTAAGCATCGTCTCTATCATGATTGTCTATCAATTGACGATCCGACCTAGTGCTGCTGATCGTTTAAAATAGAAGGCTGTTTGCGCAAACTTTGTTGCTCTTGCACTTAAAGAAAGTATAAAATTCTTTCTTCAGTATAAGGGCAACTAAGGCTCGACCTACAAAAGGCTTGGTCTCGCCAAGTTTTCTTTAAAAGTCGTTGATTTCCGCTCCAGGATGCTCGCTTTCCTCGGGGCGTGCGGTGAGCCCACTCGTCGCCTTGCGATCTCAGGAGTCTCCTTTTCAAGGAAGCATTTGTGCTCCTGCGTCTACTAGAAAGTCCTGTCGAAGCGAGCTTCCTCGTCGCATGCCTTGCGAGGAGATTATTCAGGTAGTAGGCACGCTGATCCCGCAGGACAAGGAAAGCTTCGGCAGCGTTACATCGCACGAAGAAAATGCGATTTTCATTTTCGAGGAGTCTCGCACCTTGCTCTCCAAATCAACTTGCACAAGGTGATTTTTTAAAAATAACTCGAAAGCTACAATCTTTTGAAAAGAGCCTTCAAAAAAAGAGCTCGTTATACCTTATTATTGTTGATTTTTGTGAAATTCACTTCAGCATATTTCAGTACTCAAAAAACCCCAAGCTGCACTCTAATCATGCAACTTGGGGTTTTATTAATATACTTATGCGTTATTTTTCAATGTTTCAGCTTTATCCGTTTGTTCCCATGGAAGATCGATATCGGTACGTCCGAAGTGACCATAAGCTGCAGTCTGTTTATAGATCGGGCGTCGAAGATCAAGCATCTTGATGATTCCTGCAGGACGAAGATCGAAGTTCGTCCGAACAAGCTCAACAAGCTTCTCTTCCGATACAGTGCCAGTGCCAAACGTATCGATTGAGATCGATACAGGTTGAGCGACACCGATCGCATAAGCGAGTTGTACTTCACATTTTTCAGCTAACCCAGCCGCTACGATGTTCTTCGCTACATAACGCGCTGCATAAGCTGCAGAGCGGTCAACTTTTGTAGGATCTTTACCTGAGAAGGCACCACCGCCATGGCGTGCATATCCTCCGTATGTGTCGACGATGATTTTACGGCCAGTTAGTCCTGCGTCCCCTTGTGGGCCACCAATGACGAAACGTCCTGTCGGGTTGATGAAATATTTGGTATTCTCATCGATCAACTCAGAAGGCACGACAGGATTGATGACATGCTCTTTCAAGTCACGTTTAATTTGCTCAAGGGTTACTTCAGGATGATGTTGAGTAGAGATGACGATCGTATCCACTCGTACCGGGTGACCGTTTTCATCATATTCCACTGTTACCTGTGTTTTGCCATCTGGACGCAAATATGGAACAACTTCATTTTTACGTACTTCTGTCAAACGGCGGCTAAGCTTATGTGATAAGGAGATGGGAAGCGGCATCAATTCTTGCGTTTCGTTACACGCATAGCCGAACATCAATCCTTGGTCACCTGCACCGATTGCTTCAATCTCCTCTTCTGTCATCAACCCTTCTCTTGCTTCAAGAGCCTGGTTGACACCTTGTGCGATATCAGCAGATTGTTCATCGATGGATGTGAGAACTGCACACGTTTCATAATCGAAACCATATTTCGCCCGTGTATAACCGATCCCTTTCACCGTTTCACGGACAATTTTCGGTATGTCTACATAAGTAGAAGTCGTGATCTCACCTGCAACCAGAACGAGCCCTGTATTCACAGATGTTTCACACGCTACCCGCGCATTTGGATCACTTGCTAGGATTTCGTCTAGAATCGCATCTGAAATCTGGTCACAAATTTTATCCGGATGACCTTCTGTAACTGATTCAGATGTGAATAGACGTCTGCTTTTTGCCATTACGGAACCTCCTCAACGACCTTTAAGTATCGTTTTAATTGATACGGTACTCATTTCCTTATGAGAAAGTGCAACAAAGTTTCATAATATATAGGAAAACTGCTGCATGTATAACAATTTTCTTCTCAGTCTTTTTTTAAAAGGATTCTGCCTATTGAACGAAAAAAAACCTTTCCTGTTCAGAGGAAAGGTGGTTCGTTGTATACCTTTCACCCTCTTATTTTTCAGGTTAGCACCTTTTCACCTCTATCATGGTGTCGGTTGCTGGGTTTCATTGGGCCTGTCCCTCCACCTACTCGGAATAAGAGTAGCCGTTCTCGCAATATCATATCGCAGTACCCATACTATGTCAACGGAATTCCCACTGTAATTGAGGATATTCCGCACACAATATATGGGTAAAATTACGATTTTAAGAGATGCTTTTAACAAAGCATTTTTACAATATTAAGCCTCACGCCTATTTATATCCTAATTAAGGTTTAACATGTCACAAATACGGAAAAATAGTATACATTATTAAAATAAATATGTTATACTAATTCCGAGTTAAGCGAAGTATTGGTTTAAACTTTAAGTGAAAAAGGATGGTTTATATGAATACAGCACAATTCAGCTCTCTTACCGATGAGTTATTAAGTAAAGAAACAACACACAAGAATTTAGCGACACCAAGATTAGTAGAAAGTGCGATTTCTAGAAATGAAGGCGTCCTTACATCAACAGGCGCACTTCAAGTTGAAACGGGTAAATATACTGGACGTTCTCCAAAGGATAAATTCATTGTCTTGGAACCTTCTGTAAAAGATAAGATTGATTGGGGTTCAGTCAATCAGCCGATTGATGAAGAGAAGTTCAATAACTTATATAAAAAAGTCATCGAATACTTAACAAGTAAAGACGAAACATTCGTATTCCAGGGATTTGCCGGTGCGGATAAAGCATATCAACTTCCACTGCAAGTCATCAACGAATATGCATGGCATAATCTATTTGCACGTCAACTTTTCATACGCCCGAATGAAAGCGATTTAAACGACTTCACCCCAGAGTTCCAGGTCATTTCAGCACCTGGTTTCTACGCTGATCCTGAAGTTGATGGTACAAACTCTGAAACATTCATCATCATATCATTTGAAAAGCGAATTGTACTTATCGGTGGAACTGAATATGCTGGCGAAATCAAAAAATCGATTTTCTCGGTTATGAACTATATGCTTCCGGAACAAGACATCCTTTCCATGCATTGTTCAGCGAATGTTGGCGTCGAGGGTGACGTTGCATTATTTTTCGGTTTAAGTGGAACTGGTAAGACAACACTATCTGCAGACCCTAACCGCCGTCTGATCGGTGATGATGAGCACGGTTGGGCAAACAATGGGATCTTCAATATCGAAGGTGGCTGCTACGCAAAATGCGTCAACCTTTCTCGAGAAAAAGAGCCGCAAATCTGGAATGCGATCCGTTTCGGAACAGTCCTTGAAAACGTAGTCTCAGATGAGTGCACACGATTGGTCGACTACAACAACACGACTTTGACAGAGAATACTCGTGCAGCTTATCCGATCGATGCGATTCCAAATATCATAACACCAAGCGTTGCAGGAAATCCGAATACGATCATCTTCTTGACGGCAGATGCATTCGGGGTATTGCCTCCGATCAGCAAGTTGACAAAAGAACAAGCGATGTATCATTTCCTATCAGGATATACAAGTAAGCTTGCAGGAACAGAGCGTGGCGTCACTTCACCACAAGCGACATTTTCCACTTGCTTCGGTTCTCCATTCCTTCCATTGCATGCTGAAAGATATGCGAAAATGCTCGGTGAAAAAATTGCTCAGCATGATGTTGATGTTTACTTGGTTAACACTGGATGGTCTGGCGGTGAATACGGAGTAGGCAAGAGAATGGACTTGACACACACGCGCGCGATGGTGCAAGCCGCTTTAGAAGGCGAGTTACGTTCAGCTGAAACGGTCACTGATCCGATTTTCGGACTACACATCCCTACGAGCTGCCCTGGTGTACCAGGTGAAGTCCTGCAACCTAAGAAAACTTGGGATAACCCAGAAGCCTATGATCAGAAAGCGAAAGAACTCGCAATGAAATTCAAGGAAAACTTCAATAAGTTCGAAAACGCAAGTTCAGATATTAAAAACGCAGGACCGATTGTATAATTTCAATCACTTAGGAGTGATCCTTTCGAGGGCACTCCTTTTTTTGTTCAATTAGGTTTGAAACGAAATAGAGGACATCTGTTCCGTTATTTGTGACAAAATAGGGTGATTTTAAAAATTAGAGGACAACTATTCCGCTATTTGGCAAATTCGAAGCTGATTCATGAAGGTTTTCAGTAAATAAGGTCTCTGGTGTCCTCTAATTTTTAAATAAGGTTCGTGTACATAAGGTCGCCTGTATGCGTGATCATCAGCAGGTCTACCATTCCCTTCTGTCCTTGAACGTAACATACCATAAACAGCTCATCGCAAAAGCCAAATAAAAAGCATTAAAATTGAAGGAACTGAATTTGATAAAATCATACATGAACCATATCCATCCATAGATGACTGAGATGAAGGTAAACCCAAAAGCAAATTTCCAAAAACGGCTCATTCATACACGCCTTCGACAACGATGTTCAAGATTACTGTGAAACGGTTTTGACCTACTGGAATGACATTATGTACAGTGACATCATATGAGCCTGATTCCTCACGTTTTTCGTCAACAATCTGCGAGAGTACTTCAGCAAGAGAATCCTCTGATGTCAGAGATACATCAATAAAAAGTTGTTCATTCATAGCTATTTCCCCTTTCCCCATGCATACGGACCAGTCCAATGAATGGTTTCAAAAAACAGTCAATGACTTTTCATCCACTCCAGCAGTTCATGGGTCACTTTGCGTTTCTTTTTTGGGGAAAAGTGGTGATCGTCTTCGAAGTACCAGGTTTCATACGATTTCCCATGTTTGATCAGTTCTTTTTCAAGACGATAGGCATGTTCGATCGACACATTCTTATCGTAAGCACCGTGAATGATCAATACTGGTGCAACAATCTCATCAACTAGAGATAATGGTGTCCTCTCTTCATATCGTTCAGGGTATTTATATACAGAGCCTCCGACGACACGCTTGAGCATTTTACGAAGACCTGTCCTTTCCTCATATGTCAGTTTCATATCCGTCACTCCGCCCCATACGACGATGGATTTGACAAGATCCGAATGATATACAGCAGTAAATAAAGCCATCACTCCTCCTCTTGAAAATCCAAATAGATGGAGGGAGGCTGAATCTGTTGATGGGAGTTCCTCGAGCACCTTCAATCCCTCATATGCATCATGCCGATCCTCACCGCAAAAATCCTCCTTCCCTTCTCCACCTTCGTTCCCTCTGTAAAAAGGGGCAAAGACCACAAAGCCTTGAGAAGCAAACTGTACGATCCTCGCAATCCGTACTTTTCCAACCTGTTTGATCCCGCCGCGTAAATATAGAACCCCAGGCAGAGGACCTTCCACTTTAGGCTCAGCCAACAAACCTTTTACACGTAAATCCTGACTACGGTAGGTCACAATAGATAACTTGATGTCTGGATTCGGCGAAGGGAACCGGTTTATTTTTTCAATTCGATATGAATATTCCATAAAACCACCTCGAACCAAGTTTAGGCCAACACACATTTTCAACTCGCTTCATACACTATTGCATCTATAGTGTGTGGAGGGATATTAATGCTTAAGGGAATCAAACGACATATCATAGGAGCTGTGACTGTACTTTTTGCTATCAGCCTAGTGGCTGCTGGCTGTTCCAACGGATCCACCAATGATAAAGTACGAGTTGCTGAAGTTACCCGTTCGATCTTTTATGCTCCGCAATATGTTGCCATAGAAAAAGGATTTTTTGAAGAAGAAGGGATTGATATTGAACTTACCACAACTTGGGGCGGAGACAAAACGATGACCACTCTCTTATCTGACGGTGCAGATGTCGCACTGGTCGGTTCAGAAACATCCATTTACGTATATGCCCAGGGGACGACGGATCCAGTCATCAATTTCGCACAGCTGACCCAGACAGATGGAACGTTCCTCGTCGCACGAGAAAAAACGGATACATTTAATTGGGAGCAACTTAAAGACAGTACATTCCTCGGTCAGCGAAAAGGCGGCATGCCACAAATGGCTGGAGAATTCGGATTGAAGAAACATGGGATCGATCCACATGAAGATATGAATCTGATTCAAAATATCGATTTTGGAAACATCCCGAATGCCTTTGCCTCTGGTACAGGTGATTACGTGCAATTATTCGAACCGACTGCCAGCCTGTTCGAAAAAGAAGGCATCGGTCATGTTGTAGCTTCCTTCGGTACTGAATCCGGTAAAATCCCTTACACGACTTTCATGTCAAAAGAAAGTTATATCAACAAAAACAAAGACATTGTGGAGAGATTTACTAAGGCCGTATACAAAGCCCAGCAGTGGGTTGACAGCCATAGTGCAAAGGAAATAGCTGCTGTAATCGAACCTTACTTTGAAGATACGCCGATCGACCTGATTGAATCCTCAACTGAACGTTACAAAGAACAACACAGCTTTGCCACAAACCCGATTCTCGACGTTGAGGAATGGAACAACTTGCAAACAATCATGGATGAAGCGGGTGAACTGCCTAAGCAAGTCGATCATAGCACGCTGGTCAATACAGAAATCGCTGAAAGTGTAGCAAAGTAACAGGAGGAGATCGGTTTTGGCCTTTTTAACAATAGATCAACTCACCCATGCTTACTTTTCAACAGACTCCGTCACAACAGCGTTACAGGATATCAGCCTTGAGGTCGAGGAAGGTGAATTCGTTTCTTTCCTCGGCCCGAGCGGCTGTGGAAAAACGACCCTGCTTTCCCTGATTGCAGGTTTGTTCCAACCAGTTCTCGGGACGATCACCATACGGAATGAACCGGTCAAACAGGCACATGAGCAGATCGGATACATGTTTCAGCAAGATTACCTGCTTCCCTGGAAGACGATCGAACAAAATATCCTCCTTGGATTGAAGATACAGGATAACTTAAACGATATGAGCAAAACAATGACATTTGAGCTATTAGACCATATGAACCTGGGGCATACGAGGAATAAATATCCTCATGAACTTTCTGGCGGCATGAGGCAGCGCATAGCATTGGTAAGAACTTTAGCTACCAATCCGAAACTTCTATTGCTGGATGAACCATTCTCTGCATTGGATTATCAGACGAAATTGAAGCTTGAAAATCTCGTGTTCACAACTTTAAAAGAGCATAAAAAAACAGCCTTGCTAGTCACTCATGATATCGGTGAAGCAATCGCCATGTCTGATCGTGTCATTGTTTTTTCAGCAGACCCTGGCAGGATCAAGTCTGAATATATCGTACCGGAGCATTTAGCTAAGATGGAGCCTTTTGATGTTCGAAATCATGAGGATTACAAAGACATCTTCCAGATGATCTGGGAGGAGTTGAATGAGCTTGAAGTCGAAAATTGAAGTAGAATATGCACAATATAAACACAGGGAACGCAGAACAAAAAGACATGTGTTCATCACACAGGTCCTTGTTTTCATTGCATTCCTGGGAATATGGGAAACGGCATCGAAAAACACTTGGATTGATCCTTTGTTGTTCAGTTCCCCTGTTAAAATTTCTAATCTATTTTATACGAAAATCATGGATGGAACCTTGATGACACACCTCATGGTCACGTTTGGTGAAACGATAGCCAGTTTCATCATCGCAACAGTTCTCGGAACGGCTGTTGCTGCAATCTTATGGTGGTTACCTTTTGTTTCTAAAGTATCCGATCCATATCTGGTCGTGCTGAATGCTATGCCGAAAGTTGCACTAGGTCCGATTCTCATTGTCGCTCTCGGGCCTGGCTATCTATCAATCATTGCTATGGGTGTGCTGATATCCTTCATCATAACAACACTCGTTGTCTATACTGCGTTTCATGAAACGAATGATAATTATATAAAGGTTATCCAAACGTTTGGCGGCAATAAGAAGCAAGTGTTCAATGAGGTCATTTTTCCATCTGCAATCCCGACAATCATTTCAACATTGAAAGTGAATGTTGGCTTGTCATGGGTTGGGGTCATTGTTGGTGAATTCCTTGTTTCCAAACAAGGGTTAGGTTACCTGATCATATATGGATTCCAGGTATTCAACTTTACACTTGTTCTACTCAGCTTGCTCATCATTGCCGGGATGGCGACGATCATGTATACAGGAGTAGGAATGTTTGAAAACCTTCTACGCAAACGTCAAAGCTGAAGGATCTTATTTTTGAATATGTATTCCATACTACGTTCAAGCACTTCGTCTTTCATCATGAAACTGTATTTGTCGTTGTCTTTTAACGAGTCCGGAAGCTGTTTCATCAGGATAGGTCCATTAGTTTCAAAATAATGGGCCTTTAATTTTATTTTATCGATGGAAGCAAAGTAAATATTCTTGATGATCGTTCCGCCTTTACCTTTGACACGATATTGGCCAAGGTATTTCAATGCATCGACTGTTGCCCCTGTCTCTTCAAAAACTTCACGCACCGCTGCCTTTTCAGCAGATTCTCCATTCTCCACTTTACCGCCTGGAAATTCAATTCCTCTCCGGGGGTGTTCCGTCAACAACCATTGACCCTTGAACCTGCATATAACCCATACGTGCTTTGGTGTGAGTGAATAAGGATGGTTTGTGAAGGATAGCTCTACAGTATTTTTATAATAATCTTGAAATGTAAAATAACTCATATTCAAAACTCCAATTTATCTAAGCCATCTGTTATGTTTAGGCTAGTGTTGGTGATCTGCTCGTATCTGGATATCTATTCCCTTTAGGAAGTTGTATGCTTATTCTACCGTATCTTCACCAAAAAAACATCTCATTGTCTTCTGCTCTTACTCTCAAACCATGATTTTAAAGAAAACTTGGCCAAGCTTTGGCGCAGGCTGAGCTTTAGTTCCTCGAAAAAGCAATTGCTTTTCCTTCGTGCGGTGTATTGCTTCCCAAGCCACCAGCTTGTGCTCTTATACTGAAGAAAGTATTTTATCTTTAAGTGCCAGGAAATTCGCAATCCCTTTCCAAAACATCCGTAATCATCTGTACGCCTGAATCTCCTCCGGAGTGCTTGATCTTTGTTTTTCAACATCACCCCCTCAGAACTCTCTTCTGAGTGCTTGATCTTTGATTTTTTCCAACATCACACCTTCAGAACTCTCTTCTTAGTGCTTGATCTTTGTTTTTTGGCTGTATACTAAAAGTTTGTTGTGATTGATGGAAGTCACTGAGTGGTTGAAATATACCGACCAGCCACTTGAATCACTTCAGACTTCCTGCGGACGCAACAACCCCTCCTCGTCAGTACTCCAGTGACCTCCGTGACTAAGTAGGTTGCTTCCGCTTTTCGTTCGCCCGCGGAAAGCGAGTATAATTCCCACGGATTTAAAAACAACTTACTAAAGGCTCTTTTCTTAATGATTGTTACTATTGGGTCATTTTTGTAAAGAACCATCTTGTGCAAGTTGATTGGAGAGCAAGGTGCGAGACTCCTGCGGGATCAGTTGGACAGGTGAGACCATTCAATGTCGCAAGGCGACGGGTGGGCTCACCGCACGCCCCGCGGAAAGCGAGTATCCTGGAGCGGAAATCAACAACTTTCAAGAGCAACAAAGTTTGTGAAAACTGCCTTACTAAAAGATCCACAATAAAATAAAACCAGGGAAGCAAATAAAAAAACTGATCCTAAGGAGTTTATGCACCCTCCTCCTGGATCAGCCTTTCATGAGTCGGTTATCATTCCTACTGGACATCTACAGATTCAATGATCCAGTTGTCATTCTCTTTTTTAAAACTCAGTTCAATCATATAGTCACCATATAAATCACTGCTGTTTTTCTGCTCCAAACGGAAATGTTCATCATCCACTTTAGTCAGATTAGAAGATTCACCCTTCACGATCCACGGAGGCAGTTCTGTCGGTATGATATAAAGCCCATTCTGTTTCTCTTCATATAGACCATCTACATAATACGTTGCAACATCTTCTGTCACATACTTGGTTAAGTATTCAATCAATTCTTGTTTTGAGTTAAAGTCTTCAACTTTATAATTTTCATCAGTAGGTTGAACCACTTCTTGCATGAATGTATCTGCTTTTTTTACGAAGTCCCCTTTGTTCGGTGCTTGGTCATCTGTTTTACTGACAGCACTAGTCGTCTTGACTTTCTCTTTTTTATCTGAAAACTCCATATTAGTAGCGGTAGCTATTGGTTGGTTTTGGATTTCCACATGGCTTTTCGCAAATGATTTTTTAGGAAGTTCCGAACCGTCTGCATGTTGATGAGTTGTAGAGTCTGTCGGTTGACCAGCCCAAAAGAGACCAAAAGCGACAAACATGCCTACAATCATTGGTACTAAACTTTTCTTCATTTCCTAACTCCCCTTTTTAAATAAAGTCAAATGCGCATCTTTATTATTCTGAACTAGTTTCATATTTAGTATACCTTTTCCAGAACATGCTCAAACATTTATAACCGTCTTATGCAATTCCATACAGAAAGTCATTTCCCCTCTTTATTTTTCCTAAATTATGCCATTGTGACTAGAAAAAACATTCGCCAATTTTCTTGTTGTAACGGGAGATTTGTTGAATGATTTTCGTTTTCTGGGAATAATGATTGGTTTTGACGAATGAAGTCGTTAAGTGATTATAAATTAAGGATTGCAGCCTACGACGGCAAGGTCGCTGAAAACCTGTAAAGCTCATGAATACGCTCGTGGCGGTTTTGTCGATAAAATTGAATTTTTGTAGGTAATTAAAATTTTTGTAAAAATACGCCTTTCTAACAATTCTGAATATAAGAGCCTATATGTAAGAAAATCATTACCTTCTTGAAACAGGTAATGATTCCCTCAAGTCTTGAGTACGTTGATGATCGTTTCATATTTTTCAGTAAAGTTATAAAAGCCAAGGCGGTCTACTCTAAAGATCGGCGATTCCAGCTGAGCGTGGGCATCAAGGATTTCAATCTGCTGATAAACTTTAAATAATTCATCTGCTAACACAGGATCCAGCTTAGCAATTTCATATTTCACTTTATCCCATTCATCCAGTTTAAAGAGATAAACATCTTGCCATATCTTTTCGTTACCCTGGATTTCCACATTCCCATGTTCTAAAAAGTCCTGAAGGCTGGCGCCGTTTCGAGTCTCTTTCCGCAAATACAATTTCAGATTATCTTGTAATTCTTGCAAGAGGATCGTTTTTGCAAGTTCTCTCGCAGTTTGTTGGTTTTGCTCCTTTTCAAGCTTAACCTTAATTTTTTGTCTCAAATATACGGCAGCTAATGTCGTCAATACACTGACTACCATGGACACGATAAAATATGTCCATTCCATTTCAAATACCTCCAGCTTGTACTCCCCCTAAGATATTATATGAAGCAGAAGCTCGAGGAACTCAACTATTCGATAAATAGAGTGCCCATTTTAATAAGCTATCTTCGCCGATTCCTTATGCGATATTTCCCTACTTCATACAATCCAGTAGCAGCAAGACCAGCCATACCTCCAGCCCACACCCTCAATGTCCAATCAAGATCAGTAAGAGGAAAAGCAGCTAAACCGATGAGAAGACCGATGATCAAGCTGACGAGTGAAATGAATCGCTTCGAAATCTTGAAAGAATGCTTTGCTACTTCAGTCAGACCGGTGACAATCGGAGCTAAGACGGATGCAAATATCAACACTTGTTCCATCATGGTCAAACTCCTCCAATCCTTATTTGCATAGTAATAAATTCCATAAGCTCAGTGAAAACGCCTTTTTTCTACCAATAAATAGGCTTATAGGAGCAGAAAAAAGAGTCTAATGAATACATCCAATTTGTACACTTTATGAGCTTCTAACCATATAGATGTATTTTGAGCTCATTGTATTTTTAATCGGGTCGCTACCGCTTTTCGTTTTCCAGCGGAAAGAGAGTAAATTTCGTAGAAATCAACAATAATAACTAACAAAGTCTTTATTTTATGAATATGAAAGGATCAAAAAAGACAGAATGAATTTAAAAGATGAATTTATAGGAGTGTAAGTCAAACATGAAAAGAGAATACGATCACTATTTAATCCTCTTAGAGAACCAAGAAATGAATTGGTGGGGTTATGCTCGCAGAGTTCCTACTGAATTCCGACCTCCTAACTACACAAATTATTGGTCGTATTTACGTACTCGTAATACTGCTTCAAAACGATATATTAAAGAAGCAGAATGGCGTATGGAAGCAAGACGTAAAGGGTTACTGGACAATTAATTGAAAGCTGAAGCATCTAGAAGAAAAGAGTGACCCCGATAATGGGATCACTCTTTTTTATACTCAACTAAACACCAGCTTTATGTAATCTCACTAGTAAGTTGTTCAACCGTTTGACTCGAGCGTCTTCACATTGCTTATGCCCTGTTTCTATATCTGTAATCTCGCAGCTGACCAATTCCGATGCATATCGCTGCTCCATCATTACATCCAATAACAAAGCTTTCTCCTCTTCTGATAACCTTAACATGGTTAATGTCGCCATATAACCATCCCCCTTTTAAAGTTGTTACTAATATTATAAACATATAAAAAACACACGGAAAGGGGTTTCGGGAAATTCGTAGAGGATCTAAATTCTGGAAACCGGTGTACTTATTGATATAACAGGGTTCAACACCATTTCAAGCGGTAATAAATTTGTAAGAAAAATTTAATGCTGTCAATCCCCATAAGATAAATGTTATTTCAAAAAAACAAATATTCGACAATATTCGCCAAAAAGTCATAAACATGTTCTGGATTTAAAGTTAAAAAATGTCATGACGACTGATGAGATAAACCCAGAGGATTGCAGCGAAAATAATACCCATGTTGAACAAGGCATTCATCCAACGATCGGGTAATCCTTTGATAAGCGAAGTAATGATGAATAAGAGGAATGTGTAAATAAGAATGAATGATGACATAGGCAGTAAGATTTGATAAATGGACATATCCTTCAACACCTTGATTGAACCTATCTCATAAATCGGTGATACATGATAATCGTTCCGGCAACTGGCTGACATATTGTGTTTACAAATTAGTCCCTATAGTTTTGCGTCCTCACTTTTCAATGAGTTTGCCTTTATCTAACGATTTATAAGACTTGGATTATTTTTCAGAATCTTAGGTCTATTATACAATAAGGATCGAAATATGTCATTATTTAGTGGATTTATCCTCTCTTTTTTTGGAAAAGGCGTGAAAAATAGCAATATCTGTCGAATTTTTAGAGGATGGGAGAATCTTTTCATGTTCAGGTGCCTTCCAACGGCCAATCTTTTCTCCATTGACTGAAAAAATCGAACCTGTTTCCGGAAGTTCATCCAGAATAGTTGAAACGAGTATGCCGACATCATCCGGTGAGCCCATGCGCCATTCATCCGGTAACGCTTTACCTTGTTTATCGGCTTCTTTTTTCAGCATTTCGATGACTGGGAGGGTCATGTCTGTTTCTGCAACAGGTGCAATCGCATAAACGTTGATGCCGAATCGATCAAGCTCTTTGGCAAGCGTTCTGGTCATCCCATTGATCCCTGCTTTTGCAGCACTGTAATTCAATTGACCAGCTAACCCCTCCATTCCTGATTTAGAGGTTACATTGATGATCGTCCCTTTTACCTCGGACTCACGCATAGCCAGCACCGCGTGTTTCGTGCATGCGAATGTTCCTCTCAAATGTGTCTCAATAACATCATCCCACTCTTGCAAAGTCATTTTATAGGAAATGCGGTCGCGTGTGATACCAGCATTATTGATGAGGACATCCACTCGCCCAAAGGCAGCAATTGTTTCATCAATGATACGTTTGCAAGCCTCCTCCGATGAAACAGAAGCGGTGACGCCGATAATCCGATTATGTATCTCCATCAAATCCTCTACTGTTTGTTCTACCTTAACTTTATCTCTTCCATTGATGACGATAGCTGCCCCTTCAGTAGCGAGCCTCTGTGCAATACTTTTTCCTATCCCCTTAGTCGATCCCGTTATGATGATCACTTTATCTTTCATGATGATCCTCCTATCGTGATGTTTTTATTTTTGTTTTTCCTTTTATGACTGAGATACCAGATTCCGCATAAAGGTGAAAAGATAATTCATGTCCGTCCATTTCGATTTCAAGTTCATATGGCCTTTCCACATAAACAGGTGCCTGGAAGCGTATCTCATAATCTTCTATGATCTCCTCTCTTCCCAATTGCGCCCGGCATACCGCTCCAATGCGGCCCATGACAAGCATACCGTGCACCACACACGCTTTAAAGCCCATACGTTTAGCATCCTTCTCAGATAAATGGATTGGGTTGAAATCTCCGCTGACTTCAGCGTAATCACGAATATCCTGTTTTGAAAAAATCAGTTGTGGGGAACTCATCGGTGTTGGACTCAAGTTTCTCCCTCCTGTTCCGGTCTGAACATCGCAGTGGTGATCCCCGTAAATACCGGCTGTTTCTTCAGTGCATCTTGATAGCCATACATCTGATGTACCAGCCAGACAATTTTTCCGGACTTTCCTGTTTTCTCTTTTATATCGACCAGTTTGATTTCAGCATAATACGTGTGATCCGTCAGAAGCGGGTCCTTATAGTGGAAGGACTGTTCTCCGTGGACAAGAGGTCCAATATCTTTTAACCAGGGGAGTTCGACCTTCTGCCAGTAAACAATCGGATATGTGGCTGGAACAATGGCCTGGCTAGTCTCCTTAGCTAACGGCAGATCATGGATGACCTCGGCAAATTTCATCGCTTCTGATTCTGTGATTCTCATTTTGAAGAGTTCCGTCTGTTGGCCGACTTTCAACTTCCCCACCCCTCCTCTGTTTTCTCAATCAATGTCGCAAGTCCGAGTCCCCCGCCGATTCCGAGTGTCAGTAACCCTTTACTTGAACGTCCTCTCGTTTGCATTTCATGAAACATCCTTGTCATCAGAACCGCTCCAGATGCACCATATGGATGTCCAAGTGCAATCGCACCCCCGCCAATGTTGACGATTTCTTCCGGAATATTCAACGCCCTTAAGGATGCCAACACTTGAGAAGCAAACGCTTCATTGAATTCCACTACATCCAACTCATCCACAGTCAAGCTTTGTTGCTGCAATACTTTCCTTACCGCGGGAATTGGGCCAATACCGAGCAGATTAGGATCGACTCCTGCTACACAAGCATCGACAAAGCGAATCGAGGGTTTTAATCCAAGTTGTCGGCATTTTCTTTCTGAGGCTAGCACAACAATCGATGCACCATCATTGATCGGACAGGCATTGCCTGCAGTGACCGTCCCATGCTTCCTGAAAACAGGTGATAATCGTTTCAATTTGTCCAATGACGTATTTTCTCTAGGACATTCATCTGTACGTATCTCTCCGTTTTTCAAGGGAACGATTTCTTTGTCAAAACGTCCTTCTTTTTGAGAAGCAACAGCTTTCTGATGACTTTTCAATGCATAAATATCCTGATCTTCTCGTGAAACTCCATACTCATCCGCTACGTTCTCGGCTGCCTCTCCCATTTCCGGATCACCAACCTCTTCTGGTGAGAATCTAGCACGATTATAAAAAGCAGGACCAGAAGGCGAATAAAGGCTGGAAGGCTTTTCGATTTTCCAAGGTGCACGGCTTGTACTTTCCACTCCTCCTGCAAGGACAAGCTCTGCACCACCTGACTGAATCAATCTTGCAGCTTGGTTGATCGCTTCTAATCCAGAACCGCATTGACGATCAACCGTTACTCCAGGTATTTGGACTGGTAAACCAGCAGTTAACGCCGATAACCGTGCTATATTCCCGCCTGGTCCTACCACATTACCTAAAATAACATCGTCGATTTCGTGCGGATCGATATCCATTTCTTTTACTAATTCTTGAATGAGTTCAGCAGCCAGTTGTTCAGGTGAAAAGTCTTTCAACTGTCCGCCAAGCTTGCCGATGGGGGTTCGTTTCGCTTCTAAAATAAAAACATTATGCACGATTTCCACAGCCTTCCGGATAAAGATGGATCAATTCGTTCCTCGCTATTTTTCGACTGACGGTGTATGGAAATTCATCTAAAGTGATGAATTCTTTCGGACATTTGTACTTAGGAAGATCGCGGAGACAGATTTCTTTTAAAAGATCATCTGTACCCTCTAGCCCCGGTCGCCATTTGATGAATGCGACAACCTTTTCTCCCCAATAAATATCTGGAACACCAATCACTGCACACTCCTCCACTGCAGATACAAGTTGGATGACCCGCTCTACTTCCTCTGGATAAATATTGAGTCCCCCGCTAATGATCATTTGGTTTGCTCTTCCGACAAGATAGATATAGCCATCTTCATCCATACGAGCTAAATCTCCGGCTGTTGCCCATTCGCCATCTATAAAAACATTTGCAGTTTCCGCAGGGAGATACTGATATCCACTGAAGACCATCTTACTTCTGACATATAGGGTTCCAATTTCTCCATAAGCTACTTCTTGAAGCTGATCGTCTCTAATCGACACTTCAACACCTGTAAAAGGACGCCCGACAGAGTCTATTTTTGTCGAGCTGGCATCCTGATGGAGAATGGAAACGAAACTCAGTTCCGAAGCCCCGTAAAATTCGATGCACTCCGCATTGGAAAACGTGTTTTCAATCGTTCTTCGCCGTTCAACATTCCATTTTGATCCTGAGGAAATGATAAGATTAATCGCTTTCCACTGCGGATATGATTCATTCAAGAGTGCTTCGAGCATGGTTGGAACAACATAGACAATCGTTTTCTTGTCATTCCTTACACGACCAGCTGTCGCTTCGGCAGAAAAATGATCCAACAGCTCAACAGTTGCACCGGTGGATAATGAATGTAAAGCCCCATATAAAAATAGAGAGTGGGCAAGTGAACCAGTGATGATCACTTGATCTCCTGCATGAAGTGTATACTCACAGGCCGTATTTCTGAAGCTTTCCGTCCATGATTCTTGTGTACGTATGAACCCCTTCGGCTTTCCAGAGGTGCCCGAGGTATACCCTAAGTAAAAGATGGAATCGGGTGTTGCTTTCGACAAGTTTTCCTTTTTAGAAGTGTAGGAAAGTTCTTGCCCTGCATGGATCGTTTCTCCATCCCACCATTTGTGACAAGCATCGGAAACCAACGCATCCGCTTCACTGTCCTTAAGGATCATTTTCGCTTTTTCAATCGGCAATTTCGGATCAATCGGAACAGCTTTCCAGCCTAGTGAGGAGGCGGCGAGAAAATAGATGATGAACTCTATACGGTTTTCTGTAAAATAGATTGCTATAGTACCGTCCGTAAGCGGTTTCCTTTTGTACAGCAGAGAAGCCGCCATATCGATTTTATGGATTAATTCGTTATATGTGATCGTTCCATAATCTGTTTTGAGGGCAATCTCATTTGGATGTAAGTTTGCTTGTTTCGTGACACAATCTAGTATGATCATCGTCTCTACCTACCTCAATTATTTTTAAAGGAAACTTGGCTAAGCCAATAGTTGCACATATACTGAAGAAAGTATTTTATGCTTTCTTTACGTGCAATAACGGAAAGGAAGAGGCTTCGTCTATCGACAAACCTCTTCCTTCAGGGTATCATATACAATTTATGCGGCAAGATTTTTCTTTTTGTTAGAAAGGACCGGATTACTCTTCTTCATTTTCACAACGACAAAGGCCGCGATCACAGCTTTCACCAGATCACCAGGGATATAAGCAAGCGCTGATAATGCTGCTGCCTGAAGCGGGAGATCCAAGACGAATGCCGTTACTGGGATTCCAGCTGCATAAACCAGGATGATTCCCCCTAATATATTGATTAAAAGCACCTTCCACATTTTCAATTTGTTCCATGATTTTTCAACGAGATAACCGATCACAAAGGCTGAAATCGGCCAGCTTAAAATGTAGCCTGCACTAGGTCCGACAAGTTCATCGATCCCACCTCTCATACCGGAAAGGACAGGCGCTCCAGCAATGATCAAGGCGATGAAAACAAGAAGACTTAATCCTCCAAGACGTGCTCCCAGAAGACCTCCGGCTAGCATGACCCCTAATGTTTGTGCTGTAATAGGTACAGGTGAACCAGGCACTGGAATCGGTGGCACCAACCCAAGAGCTGCAATGACAGCTGCAAACATCGCTGCAAAAACAAGTGCATATGTTTTCTTCATTCTCTTCACTTCCATTCTTGTTGTTTAGCGTATAATGTCCATCACTATTATGTAAGAAGCGAGAAAAAGTGTCAACTTGAAAATAATACAAGTTAACGAAAGACCGGTGATCATTTTGAAGACGATAGATCCGATTTTCAAAAAGGAGACGTTGGAGCTGGCCAGAGAATTGTTAGGGATGGAACTCGTACATGATACCGCATATGGAGAATTGGCTGGTAAGATCGTAGAAGTTGAAGCTTACAAAGGTCCAGAAGATAAAGCGGCACACTCATTCGGTGGCAGGAGAACTACCAGAACCGAAGTGATGTACGGGGAACCAGGACATGTCTATATGTTTCTGATTTACGGTATGCATCACTGTTTTAATATCGTGACAGGTCCGATTGGTAAACCAGAAGCGATTTTAGTGCGTGGGATTGAGCCTACTAAGGGGATTGATCACATGCTTCATAAGAGGTTCGGAGAGAAACCAAAGTATTTGAAAACACACTATAAGAACCTCACCAACGGTCCTGGGAAACTTTGCCGATCACTCGGATTGAACATGGCGCATTACGGCCTCCCAATCAATCGATCAGAAATCCTGATCCAGCCTTATGAGGCCATAAAAGAAGAGGATATCGTAGCAGGACCAAGGGTCAATATCGATTACGCCGAAGAACATATCCACCTTCCCTGGAGATTTTCAATCAGAGGAAATCCATATGTATCTAAGTGAAGCTAAATATGTAAAAAGGAGCCGGCAATTTTATAGCTGACTCTTTTTTTATTCAATGTGAAGGGTTCAATTCTTTCAACTGCAGGTCCTCATCAGACTGCAGCATTTTTTCCTTGGTACTTGTTGAAATCAACCCGATCAGTTGGGACACTTTTTTCTTACGGTTCGTATAGCGGAATAAAGCGATCAAGTACCAGAAGGCGATGATCGTAGTCGTTTTCAAGACTACTTCAAAATTCCATGTCAACGTTGAAAAATTGATCACATTCAAAATATATGCTGCCGCGATACCAAAAAGGAAGGCAACCACCCAGACGCTAGGGCGTAAATCACGATAGCCACGATGAACAGTATGTATAAATGAGGCAAGCAGCTTCAATTCTTTTTCATTATATTGGTGAAGTCGATTCTTGACATATTTCAAATCTGGAACGATGCCATTCGATCGCTTTTTATTTGTCAATTCAGTAAAGAACAATTCGAAATCTACGAAACTGGTAAGACTATTCTCAACCTTCCGATGCATGTAATTGTGGTACATATACCAGAAATAGACCTTTTCGGATACACGTAAAATAGCATACAACAGAATTGTAACGAGTGCGAATTGCACCCAAAAATACTCCAAAAAGAAATCCAAGAACGACCAGATTGCCATAACGAGTGTCTTCAATTTTGTAATGAACATTGTCGCAACAAGCAGTATGAGGTCAGTAACGTTTTCCACTAGTATAGCCTCCTGTTTTCCTATTAGCTACATCATATCATTTTTTCGGGAGAGCATGACAAACTTTTACAAAAACACGTAAATTTTCTCATAAAAGTGCTATTGGATTACCCCCTATCTCCGCTTAAGAAAGGCGAAAACTATAGTTAGAAAAAAGTTCTATTTTACGGAGGTTGGACATATGAGGATTGTCTTTTTTGAAAAAGGGGAATTAATGATTATCGTAGGTTCTTCAAAGCTTAAAGGAGAACTCACAATAGAGCAGATCAAATCTGAAAGTGAAAAGAAATCGAAAGAACTTTCTCAGTTACTCGGACGCGAAATCGGCTTCATGATCGATATGAACGGTAAACTGAATTCCGATATGCCAATGAAATAAACGCTTTGAAAAGTGAGATGACCCCTTATCCGGGTCATCTTTTTAATTGGCTCTGTTCATTTCAGGGTGAAATCCACCATTTTTGTGGGCATTCCTGATTAAGTTAGTGTTGTGCAGTTTTGAGGGAACCGATTAGCTCACCGCACGCCCCGCGGAAAGCGAGCATCCTGGAGCGGAAATCAACGACTTTTAAAGAAAACTTGGTGAGACCAAGCCTTTTGTAGGTCGAGCCTTAGTTGCCCTTATACTAAAGAAAGTATTTTATACTTTCTTTAAGTGCAAGAGCAACAAAGTTTGCGAAAACAGCCTAATAAAGAAAACTTGGCAAAGCCAAGCCTTGGCGCGGGTTGAGCCATAGTTGCGCTTATACTGAAGAAAGCATTTTATACTTTCTTTAAGTGCTAAAAAAACAGCCTGTCCCTACCTTTGATTAGGTGGTGACAGGCTGTCCATCTATTGGATCAGACCTTTTCGGTTCATTTCATCCATGACTCGTTTTGCGATAAGCTCGTACCCCCTTGGATTCGGATGAATAATATCCGCGAAATAACGCTTCTTCTCTTTATCAAGGAACAAATCAATGGTCGAGATGTAATGGATATTCGGGTATTGATCGACCATTCCCCTGGTCACTTGATTCCAATCCTTGAGAATTCCATGGAGCTGGTCATGGTTTACCAAGTCCGTATACGGGTCGTACATTCCGATAAGAATCAATGGCGCGTATTGATTATCTGTCCGGATCTGTGTAATGAGCTTGGCCAAACTTTCTTCAAAAACAGGACGCATCTTTTCCATTTCTTTTGGATTGATGGAATTGAGATCCCTCCTCGCTACCTGGATGAAATCATTCGTTCCGATAAATAAAAAGATATAGTTCGCCTGATTGATCTTTTGCCTCGTTTCGATATTTTGTACGTGGATCATGATTTGATCCGTACGATACCCCCGGACCCCGTACCGATGTAAAGCGACATCGCTTCCAAAGCTGTTTGTCATTTGTTGCTGCACACGGCCGATATATCCGACTTTTTTCGGATCACCGCTTCCATATGTCAAGGAATCGCCGATCGCAACAATCTGCATTGCATTTGTATCCTGCGCCACCGTTGGAGACAACAGGTCATCAATTAAATTTATAGCGATGATACAGCCAATCACCAGGGTCAACCAGAGTAAATTCTTAAGAATCTTCCATTGCACGTGACTTTCCTCATTTTCATGTATAGATTACCCTGTCAACTTACTGAGAATTGAGTGTGTATTGTGGTGAAAAAAACTTAGATTTTTGCGTTTAACAGAGCTATTAGAATATGTGATAATCCTCTTTTCTATGTCCATACTCTTCCCATAAATGATAGATGTCATAATCGGTTGTGTCAATCTTTACAAATCGTTGAAGAAGCCCGCAAACTCCTACCGTGCCAAGTGAAAATGCCATGAAAGAAAGCAAAAAATAAGTCATCCTGTTCTGCGCCTCCCTTATCCTTTTTACTATGTTTATTGATAAGGACGACATGATAGAACTGGATGACGATCCGGGTTATTTAATAAAAGCTGTTTTCGTAAAGATTGTTGTTTTTGAGTTTCAAACTATACTCGCTTGAGGGGTCGCATAGCTTGCTGTCCCGCTGGAGCCTCACATATTTCCACTTTATAAAACAGTGGCTTGTTTTTCTAAGAGCAGCTCTTCTAAAATGTTGTTTTTCATCGGTCTGTAAAAATGAAATCCTTGTACTTCATTACATGCCTGATTTTTCAAGAAAGCGAACTGTTCTTCTGTCTCGACCCCTTCAGCCACAACTCGCATTTTCATACTGTGTCCAAGTGTGATGACAGCTCTAGCAATCGCTGCCTCATCTGAGCTCTTTTCAATACCTATTATGAAGGACTGGTCGATTTTCAACGCATGCACATGGAACTTTTTCAAATAACTAAGTGACGAATAACCTGTCCCAAAGTCATCGATGGCAATCCTGACACCCATCTGTTCGAGAGCATCAAGGCTCTGGACGATACTGTCCTCGTACTTCATCAGTGTACTTTCAGTGATTTCAATCTCGAGCCACCTTCCATCTAACTCAAGTTCCATGAGCACCTCTCGTATGGACGCGGCCAGATTGCGTTGAAGAAATTGCCTAGCTGAAAAATTGACAGCCATACGAATCGGCTTAAATCCTTTTTCCTGCCAACGTTTATTTTGCTTACAAGCAGTTTTCAACACCCAATTGTCGATCTGGACGATCAGTCCCGTCTCTTCGGCTAAAGGAATGAATTCACCTGGAGAAATCATTCCCCACTGTGGATGATTCCAACGAACCAATGCTTCGACACCAATGATTTCACTCGTTTTCACATCGATTCTCGGTTGGTAATGCAAGGTAAGCTCATCGTTCTCAATCGCCTTATGAAGATCATTCTCCAAAACGAGCCGCTCATAATTGTTCTCCTTCATGGATGGACTGTAAAATGCGTAGGCGTTCCTGCCTTGTTCTTTAGCCCGATACATCGCCATATCCGAATGAACAAGCAAAGTTTCGACATCCTCCCCATCATCTGGATATATGGAAACCCCCATGCTTAACGATATCCTGAACTCATGGCCATCAATGATGACCGGCTCAGCGAATAGCTCTGATATCCTTTTCGCTAATTGTGAGAGATCGGATATATGGGCGACGTCTGGAATCAAGATTGTAAATTCATCACCACTCATCCGGTAAACCCCTCCCTTTTGGCCGATCAGATGTTTAAGTTTCTCTGCCACTAGAGAGAGTACCCGATCTCCAAACGCATGCCCTAACGAATCGTTAATGACCTTGAATCGGTCCATATCTAAAAACAACACACCAGCTATCCTGTTTTTGGACTTGCGGCTTTTCTCAATGACCATTCCAAGGTCCTCCTGAAACTTTCTCCGATTAGGGAGGTTTGTGAGGGCATCATGAAAAGCCATGTGTTTAATGGTTTCTTCAGTCTTTTTCCTTTCAGTGATATCACGTGCGACAACGACTACCTGTTTAACATTATCGTCTTCTGTAAGCACAGGCATCGCTCTTGCTTCTATGACAATAAAACTTCCGTCTTCATGCTTATAGCGGCACTCGACGTCCTGCCTCTTCTTGGTTTGGAACAATGTTTCGAAACTGTGTTTTACAATATTCCGGTCCTCTTCATGAATATGGGCCAGAAATGAATTACCCAATAGCGGTTCCCTTCCAAAGATATTTTTATAGGAAGGGGAGATATAGATCACATTCCCTTTCCAATCAAGCATGACGATCAGGTCGGACATGTTTTCTGTCATCAGACGGAACCTAGCTTCGCTTTCTTTCAAGGCGAGTTTCGTATTTCTTTGTTCAATTGCAAGAACAGCAAGGTCCGAGTACATCTTTATAAGCCTTTCATCACGTTTAGTCGGTGTCCTATTTTTCAGGCTGTAAATGGTCATGATCCCGAGCAAGTTGTTGTTACTTGAAAGGATTGGCATCACCCAATAAGCACGAATATCATGCTCGGATATAAAATGGTTAAGATGCAGACTTAAAGGATCGTCTTCAATATCTTCAATAATGACTGGTTCTTTCGTGCTGGCTGCTCGCCCACAACCGCTAAGGTTTTCTCCGATCATGATTTCAGAAAGCTGCATGGAATAGCGCTCATCGATCGATGGGGCTGAAGCAAGCTCGAGAACATCTTTATCGCCTGCGTATAGATGGATTGCACAAAGGACACTATCTATATGGCTTTCCACCGTTTTAGCCGTTACTTCTAAAATCTCTTCTAGGAGGATATCCGTCGCAATTAATTCGAATATGCGTTTCTGACCGATTAGCTGGGACTCTGTTTCCTTTTGTTCCTGGATTTCATAACTTACACAGACGATTTCGTTTTGCCCGGGCTTAGGTGATACGACATTCATGCGCTGATTCACCCAAAATGAACTGCCTTCCTTGTGGACGAGACGTACTTCAATCCCTGAGGACGACTGTTTTCCGTCTATCAATTTTTTTATGTATGAATGGAAATACGTCTTATCACGAGGATCAACGAGGGACGAAAAAGGTTGCCCGACAATATCATTGTTGCAGTACCCTAGCTTCGATGCCCCCGTCTGGTTGAATGATACGATTGTCCCGTCCTGCTCTAATGTAAAATACATCGAAGGCGTATTTTCATATAAATACTGATATCTCTCTTTACTTGATTGCAATTCTGCTTTGATTTTCTTTTTATGCGTAATATCCCGCACTGCTGCCAGAATGTGTGTACACTGGCCATTTTCATTCAGGATCGGTGTTAAGATCGTCTCACCGACCATCATCGATCCATTGATTTCCGTTTCAACTTCATAGTAATAAGGCTCTTTCGTCAAATAAGCAATTTCATACGGCTTTTGAAGGTCTTCGAAGACATCTTTCGGCAATACATCTTCCATCAGTTTTCCAAACGAACCTTCATCCACACCTGAATATTTAAGTGCTGAATCATTTGCTGTTACGTATCTGAATCTCGGCCCATTCTCTACAGCCATTAAAAAGACCATGTCTAAGAAACCATTAAAAATTGCACGTAAATGTTCTTCTTGAATTCGATTAAACATAGCGTCAAATCCCCTACATCTTCTTTTCTTGCCTCTTTAAGGCTCTATCCTGAAATCATTCTCCTATTTAAATTATCGGCAAAACCATAAAAATTTCGAGTGGGAGATGGGTGGATATAGTTGTTTTTACATAATTATCCTTGTTTTGTGAAAAATAGAGTAGACATAGTTTGGAAGAAGGAGTGTACAAAATGAAAAAATTCATGTTATCAAGCTTCGCATCACTATTAGCTCTAGCGAGTCTGACCGCTTGTGGGATGCAAGAGAATAATGTTCAATCCAATGAGTCAACTGAAGTGAACAGTTCGAAGATTGCAGGGGAAGAGTCTCGCTTATTCAGGATGGTAGACATCTATAACGCGAAAAAAGAAAAAATCGGCCAAGCACAATTAGCTGAAACCAATGAAGGTGTAATGATCAAATTGAAAGCTTCTAATCTTCCTCCTGGACCACATGGGTTCCATATCCACGAAACCGGTAAATGTGTACCACCTAAATTCGAAAGTGCAGGGGGACATTTCAATCCTACAGACAAAAAGCATGGGTTTGAAAATCCAAAAGGATTCCATGCTGGAGACTTGCCAAACATCAATGTAGGCAAAGACGGCATGATTTCTGTAAGTGTTGTTTCCAAGCATGTAACACTTCAAAAAGGAAAACCGAACAGCTTACTGGATGAAGACGGCAGCGCCCTCGTCATTCACGAAAAGGCAGACGACTACAAGACAGACCCAGCAGGCAACGCCGGAGACCGTATCGCATGCGGTGTAATCAAGTAAAGAAAACTTGGCAAAGCCAAGCCTTGGTGCAGGCTGAGCCTTAGTTGCTCTTATACTAAAGAAAGTATTTTATACTTTCTTTAAGTGTAAGAAAGATCTGTGTACCAGGCACCGAAAATGAGCCCAATGGTACCAAGGGATCTCGTTCGGTGCCTGGCACCGTTTTGAAACCCCTGGTATAAAAGGATTCTTAATCGGTGCCCGGTACATTATTTAATTGATTCAGTAGTATAAATAATACTAACGGACACCAGAGCTCTTGTTTGATGAAATTCAACGCAAATTTGCATCAATCTGCATAAATAACGGCTCTGGTGTCCGTTAATTTTTAGAAACCCACCTTTTTGCTCCATATAAGGGCTCTCATGTCCGTTAGAATCCTATACACCTCGAATTTTCGTTAAAACATTACTCTCTTTGATATTGCGAAGAAAAAGACTGACTTTTTGTCGTCAGTCCCTCGTCATATATACCTTGATTTTTATCTAAAGCTCACTTTCTCAACTGTGTATCGTTCCAACAACTCCCGATTCACTTCATACCCGATCCCGGGTGCATCCGATACTAAGACTTTTCCATTTTCCAGTTCAATTTCGGGTCTGATAATGTCCTGTTCCCAGTAACGTATAGACGCGGTGATATCTCCGGGAATCTCAAACCCAGCAAGTGATGCAAGAGCAATGTTATGCGCCTTCCCGATACCAGATTCAATCATACCACCAGCCCAGACTTTCACATCCTGTTTCTGACAATAATCATGAATTCTTTTCGCTTCCATCAAGCCGCCTACTCGGCTGTGCTTGATCGCAATGATTTTACAACTACCAAGGGCTATCGCAGTCTGTGCAGCCTCAAATGAGGTGATGCTTTCGTCTAAACAGATCGGCGTCCTCAGAACCTTCTGCAACTCAGCATGCTCTACGAAATCCCTTGCTCCTAAAGGCTGCTCAATCATCATCAAATTAAACCGATCCATTTCTTTCAGGCGTTCCAGATCATCCGACCTGTAACTTGAATTTGCATCCGCCATCAATGGTGCATCTGGGAAACGTGAACGGCCAGCCGCAAGCACATCCAAATCTTCCCCGGGTTTTATCTTCAATTTGATCCGCTTATACCCGCTCTTCAACGCTTCTTCGATTTTAAAAAGAAGGTCATCCGTACGAGCTTGCATCCCGATTGCAATCCCTACTTCTAGCTCTCGTCTCGTTCCGCCTAAGACATCAGCCAAAGATCTCCCTTCCGACTTCGCGTAAACATCCCACAAAGCAGTTTCAAGACAGGATTTTGCCATATGATGACCCCGGTAACGGCTGAAAACAGCAGATAAATTCTCAGGGTTGGAAAATTCTTTCACGTCCAACATATCCGGAATGAGAAACTCCTCCATCATAGAAAGGCAGGTGTCAGTGGTTTCCTCGGTGTACCAGGGGGTATCGAACGCTGAGCATTCTCCCCAGCCGACAACACCATCCGCAGATTCCACCTCTACAATCAATAAGGATCTGTCACTGACCGTGTTGACTGCTGTTACAAACGGGCGCTTTAATGGCATTTCAATTTTATGGATGGTCACCTTTTCAATCCGCATATTCATCGCCTTCTCTAAGAAAACTGTACAAATCTTTCCGTAAAATTTTATTGGAGGCGTTCCTTGGTAATTGTTTGATGAACCGCACCACTTTTGGAACTTTATATCCTGCCAGGTGCTCCTCACAGTAATCGATCAGCACTTCACCAGAGACCTCCGCACCTTCAGCCAACACCACAAAAGCTGCAGGTACCTTCTCCCATACCGAGTCGTCGATTCCAATCACTCCAGCTTCAGAAACAGCTCCATGTCCAAGCAAACAAGCTTCAATTTCAGCAGGATAGACATTTTCACCACCAGAGACAAACATATCCTTCCGTCGATCCAACACATAAAGGAATCCTTCATCATCAAGATATCCGACATCCCCCGTTGCGAGCCAACCGTCCTGGATCTTATCGGTGTTGATCGCTGGCTTCTTGTAATACCCTTGTGTCACATTCGGACCTTTCACAAAGATCTCACCTTCGCGGCCACGCTCATCATCAGCGGAAGGAACAATCTTCACCTGTGCTGGAAACAAAGGTTTTCCTGCGGATCCGAGCTTCCGGAAACTGTTTTCTGGTGCCAACGTCACAATTTGGGATGCTGATTCAGACAGCCCATACGTCTGAAAAACAGGAATCGCGTTCGCTTCACATCTTTTTAAAAGAGGAAGAGGTGCCGGTCCGCCTCCTAAAAGCATACACCGGAACGGACTCGGATAGGCCATGAAGTTCTCTGAATCGAGCACCTTGCTGAGCATGACACTTACGACGGAGGCAATGGTTACACCGTCTTTTTGGATCGATTCATTGAACGCGACAGGATCAAACGTACGATGAAGGACCATCGGTATTCCATAGATCACACTTCGCATCACGATCGAGAGTCCGCTAACATGAAAAAGTGGAACCATACACAACCAGCAATCATCATCACGGATACCGAGGTTGAGCGCAGAACCTGTCGCACTCCACCAATGATTCCCATACGTCAACATGACGCCTTTCGGATATCCTGTGGTTCCGGAGGTGAAAATGATCGAATGCAGATCGTCCAATCGTATGGTATCGTCCAGATCCTCATCAACTTCTTCCGCTGCTTCAATTTCCATCAACGTAACGATTTGATTGAAACGGAGGTCCTGTGCCTTATCGTGATGCACATCATCGACGATCAACCATTTTACATCTGCATCTTCAAGCTGATAATCCAGCTCAGAGGCGGACAACCGTTTATTAAGCGGTACGGCAACTACCTGAAGCGAATGGAAGGCATGGATAAGAATGACGGTTTCTGGATGATTATCCATCAAAAAGCCAACGTGTTGACCTTTGTGCACACCCAACTTCAATAGTTTCCGAGCCATCCTTTCCGCTGCTCTCTGTAAGTCCCGATAGCTCCATTTCTTCTTTTCAAAAATGAGGGCTGTCCGCTCAGGGGTTAAATAAGAGCGCTGATCAAGCCAGTTTTTCATTTCCATCTCTGCCATAGGTACCACTCCATCATAAAATAAAGCGTTGTTATGTAAGGTTGAAAAAGGAGCTGACCAAAAAAGTCAGCCCCCAACTTATTTATAAAGAAAACGGATCAAGGGAAACGAGGGAATTGTTTAAAGTCCGGTTTCCGCTTTTCTTTAAATGAATCGCGTCCTTCTTTCGCTTCATCAGTGGTGTAGTAAAGCAATGTTGCATCTCCACCTAGTTGCTGCAGGCCAGCAAGTCCATCTGTATCGGCGTTGAAAGAAGCCTTCAAGAAACGAAGTGCTGTCGGTGACTTTTCAAGCATTTCTTCACACCATTGCACGGTTTCTTCTTCTAATTTTTCAAGAGGCACGACTGTATTGACAAGTCCCATATCTTTCGCTTCTTCAGCATTGTATTGACGGCATAAATACCAAATTTCACGCGCCTTCTTATGTCCGACGATACGCGCAAGATAACCTGCACCATAACCAGCATCGAAGCTTCCAACTTTCGGTCCAGTTTGGCCAAAGATTGCATTGTCTGCCGCAATCGTCAAGTCACAAACAACGTGAAGGACATGTCCGCCACCGATCGCGTATCCTGAAACCATCGCAACGACAGGCTTCGGAATAACACGGATCAAGCGTTGTAAATCAAGGACATTCAAACGAGGAATCTGATCATCACCGACGTACCCGCCATGACCACGTACTTTTTGATCTCCTCCGGCACAGAACGCTTTGTCCCCTGCACCTGCAAGAACGATTACACCGATATCAGAATCATCACGCGCATATGCAAATGCATCGATTAATTCATGGACCGTTTTCGGACGAAATGAATTGTGTACTTCTGGTCGATTGATCGTAATTTTTGCGATTCCATTGTATGTTTCATAGATAATGTCATCGTAGTTTCTTTCTGCTACCCATTCTACTGCTGCCATGCTAAACATCCTTTCTATTATGTAGTTCATCTACTATTATTTTAGCAAATTGTTCAGGCTGCTCAAGGTGGATGGTATGACCCGCCTCTTCCACAACTACCATTTTACCATTTGGAAGCTTTTGCATCATGTCTTCTGCAATCCTGTAAAACTTCTGATCAAGTGCGCCGACGATCAGAGTGGTCGGGATCGTAAAATCTGAGAGCCTGTCCCACCATGTTGGCTGCACGCCTGTCCCCATTCCACGCAAACTATTCGTCAATCCAACCTCTGAATTGTGGAGGCGTTTCTCACGCAGAGCTTTCCGCTCTCTCTCTGACAAAAGATCCTTCTGGGTACTGAACAGCGGAATCGCTTCCCAGAAATCAACAAAAGCATCTATGCCGTCCTTATCAATTCGATTGGCGAGTCGTTCATCATTATGCTTTCGGGCATTTCTTTCTTCTGTTTTCTGCAACCCAGGGGAACTGCTTTCCAACACCAGATGCTTGACTCGATCAGGATGCATCATCGCGAATGAAAGTGCAACTCTTCCACCTAGAGAATACCCTAAAACGTAGCCGCTTTCAATCTTCAAGTCTGCTAAGATCTGATTCAAAGCTCCAGCTGTCTCCTCCATCGAATATTGTTCGATCTCTTCAGGATGATCCGTATTACCATGCCCGATCAAATCCACTATGATCAGCTTGAAATCGTCTCCCCATTCCTTTTTAAAAGGAGTCCAATCTGCACCTGATCCGGTAAAACCATGAAGAAGGAGCAACGGATCCCCTTCTCCGACTGTTTCCACATGATATCCGATACCGTTCACATCAATTTTCATTGATATCCGCCCACTTTTCGATTGCTTCACTTACATTTTTCCAATATTCCCTGTGCAGCCGTACATTTTGTCCACGATCTGTTTGAAGTTCAATAACGTCCAATCCATCTGAATCAAAGCTCATCGAACACGCTTCATCAAACGCACCCCAGCTTTCGACAAGCTGGTAGCGCCCGCCATATGTTCTTGTCGCATCACGGAACGAAATCCCTGTAGGTGTCCCGAACAGGTCTTCAAAATGATCAGGATGTTCTGCCTGTGGCAAAAAGGAAAAAATCCCCCCGCCACTATTGTTAACCAATATGATGGTTAAGTTTAGCTTATGGAGTTTGGATGCGAGCAGACCGTTCATATCATGGTAAAAAGAAAGGTCTCCAATCACAAGGACTGTCCTTCGACTAGTGGCTGCCACACCAAATGCCGTCGAGATGACACCGTCAATCCCATTCGCACCACGATTAGCGAGAGCTTCGATTTCTTTATCCGTTTTACCAAAAAAGCTATCTAAATCCCTGATCGGCATACTGTTTCCGACAAAAAGAGCTGTCTCATCAGGCAAGAGCCGATTGAGTTCTGAAAAAACCTTTCCTTCAAACAGTTGATCTGTTTCCACAAATGCGTCCCTCTCCTGCAGCGCAAGCTCATTTACAGTCTTCCATTTATTCATCCAGTGTGATTCATCTCTGCGATATTGGAATCTTGAAGTGATTTGATAGGAAAATTGTGCAGGGTCTGCATAAATCATCCTGCCTCCCGAGTGTGTCGGGTCACGCCAACCTTCCCCTTCATCAATTGTCCAGTATGCACAGTCCTTGTGTTTCTGGACATACTGCAAGTAGGATTTTGAAACTGGCATCGCCCCGAATCGAATGACCACATCCGGGGTCCATTCCCGGACGATTACACTCTTCAAGATTGCGTCGTAGTTCTCGATGATCGTGTCTTTGGAATGAGATCCGCTCCGTAAAGGTGATACCGGGTCTGCTAAAATTGGGAACTTGAGAACAGCAGCTAGTTCTTTTATCGAGGAAATGGCGTTTTCGTACTGTCCCGGGCCGCAAACGATCAACCCATTTTCAAATTCCTTCAATTGATCAATCAAAATATCATAATCGGCATCCGATAAATCGCGTTTCCCTGTGGTAAAGGATAGAAAGGAAGTGTTCTTTTTCCCTGAATCAAATGCTTGTTCATCCTGATAACTCGGAACGAGCGGCTCACGGAATGGAAAATTCAAATGAACCGGTCCTCTTTTTTCATTCATAGCAATCGCTGCTGATCGTGCAGCTTTCGTACGGACATATTGGATCAGCTTCGGATCATTATCCGGCAGCGCCATCTCATGGAACCATTTCACATATTTTCCGAACATGCCAATCTGATCAATCGCTTGAGGCGCACCGACATCTCTCAATTCATGCGGACGATCAGCAGTCAATACCACTAATGGAACACGTGACTCATGCGCTTCGACAATCGCCGGATAATAATTTGCCGCAGCAGTCCCTGACGTACAGACAAGCGCTACAGGCTTCTTTTCCACTTTTGCGATACCGAGGGCAAAAAAAGCTGCTGAGCGCTCATCCACGCTCAGCCAAACTTTTATATCCGGATGCTGTGCAAACATGAGCGCCAGCGGTGTGGAGCGTGATCCAGGACTGATGACGACATCCTGGACCTCCACTCTGTTTAATTCATCTACAAAAGCTCCAACATAAGCTGTCAACGGATCTAATGTCATGCAGTGGATCCTCCTAGAGCTGTTAGCATCGGCTTGAGTTTGATGAGTGTTTCTTCATACTCACTCTCTGGATCGGAATCACTGACGATCCCGCATCCCGCAAACAATGATGCGTAATTATCCGTAATCAAACCAGAACGGATCGCAACGGCGAACTCCCCTTGATCAAAATGATCGATCCACCCAATCGGTGCAGAATACCAGCCACGGTCTAGCCGTTCAAACTCGCGGATGATTTCCACCGAACGAAGCTGCGGAAGCCCCCCTAATGCTGGGGTCGGATGCAAACGATCTACAACATCGAGAAAAGGGATATCCGTCGCTTTTTTGACTTTTACCGGTGTATATAAGTGCTGGATATCACGTCCTTTATAAAGAGAAGGTTGATCAGGGACATCCACTGAACCCGCAACCTCTTCCAATGCGCCACGGATCATCTGCACCACATAATCGTGTTCTTCACGATTTTTATCATCGGAAAGAAGCTCATTACCTAAACGCTCATCTTCTTCATGATGAGAACCGCGCTTGATCGAACCTGCCAGACAAGTCGATAACAGCATATCTTCCTGTTTTCTGACAAGGCGTTCAGGGGAAGCTCCCACGAAACATTTATGTCCACGCTCAAAAGCGAAAATGAAGCTGTTCGGCTGTTGATCCCTTAGATTGATAAGTGTATCGAAAGCTGAGATTTCAGAGTCTGACTGTGCGATGACTTCCCTTGCTAATACTACTTTATCGACTTGTCCCTCATTAATCATGGAAGTGGTTTTGACGACCGTATCCTTCCATTGTTCAGGATCAATTTCAGTTAAACTCAGGTCTCGGCTTTCTGTTTGATCCAACGCACATTTCTTCAATAGCTCAGCATTTTCACGAACACCCTTTTCAAAAAGTGTTTGAATATCCGAGTCAGCACTTACAAACAGATTGGTGGTCAAATACGCATTATCATCGATTAGCGAGAACATATGGACTGGCAGTACAAAGCTTGCATCTGCGTAATTGGTCCATAACGGAGTCTTATCTTTAAGTGTATCAAATGAAAAACCCCCCAAAAGCATTGGGCCTGTTCCATAAACATATGTGGTGTCATAATCATCGAGCTGGTGATCGACAATCCCTTTCCACTGTTTTTTGATTTCTGAAAAACGATCCTCTCCATCCACATCCAAACGAAGTGCCTCACCGATTCCGACAAGGCTTAACTTACCAATTGAATCGGACCAGAAGGATCGTTCACCTTTATATATTGAACTGCCATTTTTAAAAACGATGAGCGGGTCAATCGTATCAACCTGAATTCTTTGACTGACAAGAATTTTATTTCGAGTCATTTGTGCTTTTTGTTTGGCACGCTCCAACCTCTCGAGCAATTCATGTTGTTTAACAACTGCCATGACATTCCCCTCCAACATCCTCCGACGTCTATATCTATCTAAAAGGCTTAATGTTGATAAGAAAAAGTGTTAAAGTGAATTCATGACCCTTCTGCGGGAAGGTAAGACAGACAAGCCCAAGAGTGAGCAGGCTTGCGGATCACCGCGGGAAGGAGTGAATTTCGCAAAAACAACTTATTTAAAATAACGCCTTAAAAAATGATTTGAATGAACCTATTGATATTCCGATACTATTATATAGGAAAAAGGCTTGTTTTTCCATTGTACACGATTCACAACTGTTTCCAGCTAATGTTGTTGACACCCATACTGTCATTGCATACACTTAAAATGGTTAAAAATACGGTTAGAACCGCTTTTCAGCGTTCTTAAAGATAAAGGTGAACGAATCATTATGGAACAATACTTTACAGACCCATCCAACCAAAAAGAAATGCCGAAAATCATCGAATCCAAGTGGAAAATCTGGTATCGACAGCTACGCCCACACACACTGACTGCGTCATTCATTCCTGTATTTATCGGGGCAGCTCTCGCTAATTTCTACACAACATTAAACTGGTTGCTGCTTATTGCAATGCTTGTTGCATCTATGTTGATTCAGGCCGCTACTAATCTATTCAACGAATATTATGATTTTAAACGTGGTCTCGACACATCAGACTCTGTGGGAATCGGTGGCGGTATCGTCCGCGATGGGATTTCACCAAAGACAGTCCTGAATGTCGGACTTGCTTTCTTCCTTCTTGCCATTTTGCTTGGAGTCTATATCAGTGCAACAACCTCGTGGTGGATCGCCGTCATCGGTTCGGTTTCGATGGCTGCAGGATATTTCTATACAGGAGGCCCATACCCGATCGCTTATACGCCGCTTGGTGAAGTGGTTGCAGGATTTTTCATGGGATTTGTCATCATCCTGATCTCATTTTATATTCAGACTGGTTTTATAACGACAAATAGCATGCTGATTTCCATCCCTATCTCCATCTTGATCGGCGCCATCCTGATGGCAAATAATATCCGCGATTTAGAAGGAGACAAGGAAAAAGGAAGAAAGACATTGGCTATATTACTTGGACATAAACGAGCAGTCCAATTCCTCGGCGGTATGTTCGCCTTTTCATTCGCCTGGATTCTGACGATGATTTTCACCGGACAAGCTTCGTTCTGGCTGTTGATCGTCCTTGTCAGTATTCCGAAAGCGATCAATGCAGTCAAGCTGTTCCATGGGCAACGCGAATCATCAAAAATGATGCCAGCGATGATTGCGACAGCACAAACGAACACAGTATTCGGGTTTGCATTGACTGTCGGTCTGATTGTGAGCTATCTCCTCCAATATTAAAAATTAGCTCGGCTGATCTATAAGTGTCTAAGTCTCTCCGCATTTGACAACATTTTAGAAAAATTGTGTTTTTGAGGCAAAATGTTGTATTAGAGTTTTCTGACACTTTTCTTTTTGGCAGCCGTCATTCAAGGGGTGCTGTATGGACTTATCTAAAACACTTGTAAATGCATTAGGAATGGAAGTAATCGAGGCAACGAAGGATTGTGTGAAAATTACGATGCCCGTCGATGAACGGACGAAGCAACCAATGGGATTTTTACATGGCGGTGCATCTGTTGCGCTTGCAGAAACCGCCGCTAGTATCGGTGGAGCATTGAATGTCGATCTGGAAACGCAGAATGTTTTCGGCATTGAAATTAATGCCAATCATATCAAAAGTAAGCGGGATGGCCTCGTTACAGGAACCGCACTTCCCGTTCATAAAGGCAAAACAACGATGGTCTGGGAAATCAAAGTGACTGATGAAAACGAAGAATTGATCTGTATATCGAGGTGTACAATCGGAGTAGTAGAGAAAAAGAAATAGCAAATAAAGGGGCTGGGACAAATGAACTTTGTTCAATAGATAACCCGAACAATTTGTCCGGGTTTTTATTTATTCCGCTTCGTCAACATCCTTCGCTTTCCGCGGGCACGGCCTCAGCCTCCTCAGAAAGCACAGACCGCTTTCTTGCGGGGTCTTCGACTCGTGCTGTTCCCGCAGGAGTCTACGGATGTTGCCTACGCTTTTCGTCTTTCATTTTATCCATATATTTTATTGTTCGACTTTTCTGTTGGCAGTTATAGTTTTGTCCCAGCCTCTTTTATTAACAAAACCAAATTTAGAAGCTATTCTATCAAAAAGCTATTCGATTCAACTGTTTTTATGCAGATAAGGTCTCTGGTGTCCTCTAAATTCATGAAACCAGACTTCTAGGTCGCTTTCTCATAAGAATTCCCCCTAAATAACTTCCTCACTCACACTTCCCTTCTCATCGCTTTCAATACATCTACTTTCGTAGCGCGTTTAGCTGGTCTGTGTCCAGAGATGATCGTCACGAGCAGACAAATGCTTACGCAGATCAAAGGCAGCGTCCATGGAATATGTGAAAATTTGAAATCCCCTGGAATCGGTTCACCAAACGCATTACTTAATATAATCGGCAACGCCCAATTGACCGCAAATGTGATCAAATAAGCGACAATCGTTCCAAAAAAGGCTCCAAGAAGTCCGATATAACTGCTTTCAATCAAAAAGATCCGCTTGATCGTCGATGGATTAGCACCAATCGCCTTCATGATGCCAATATCAGGTGCCCTTTCTGTGACAGCCATCGTCATCGTATTGTAAATGCCGATCGAGGCAATGAGGATCGCAATTGTTCCAATGAATATCAATCCACTCTTCACAATTAAGAAGACCAAATTGATTTGTTCCATTTCATTTACCACTGAATAAGTGAAATAATTCTTCTCTTTCAGTTCTTCTGAAATCGCTTTAACATTTTCAGTATCATCTGCAAAAATAGCCACCTGATTATAGACTCTTTCTTCCCTATTTTCTAATGAAGGTCTATGTTCTTCAGGTATGTCAGGAGTAACAATCATTCCATTTGGCGTACCTGTGAATGCTTCGATATCTGCTAAAACTTTTTCTGAAATGAATACGTTCTGATCCCTCATCCATTCTCTTGTCGGCTTTTTCCCAACGCCTACGACCTTAAGTTGGATGATCTTGCTCTTTTCTTCCCCATCTTCATATTTCATGACCTTCATGTCCAAAGTCTTACCTATAAGTTCACCATCGTATGCGTTGCCTTCTTTTACGGTTCCATCTTCATTAAGCGGAGGAGGTTCTTCCCCATTCCACTTTGCTAAACTGTTCGCAAAGTCATAGCCGATCACCACTTCATCGTCTGATGCAGGCAATCTCCCCTCTGAAAGTTCAAATCCCGCCTTTGTTTCCGAGGGATAATCCACAACAACAGGTGTGCCCTCTGTACGATATTCTCCTAGGCGAAAATCACCTTGTTGTTCAACCTGCTGTCTTCTTGTTACTGTCTTTACATGGTCCACAGATTCGAAATAGTTGATATCCTCCATCGTAATTCCATTAATTCCTTCTTCTCCATTCATTTCTTTTCCATGGACCTGGATTTCAGTCATCAGCCGATCTTGTGTAATTTCCTCAACGATTGATTTTTGTAGACCAAAACCGACTGATGCCAGCACGATCAAGAACGCGCAACCCATGGCGGTAGCGAGAACCGTCATGAATATACGTGTCTTGTTTTTCTTCATATTTTTACGGACGAATTGAAACTGATCTTTGAACCTCATGATGCATAAGCCTCCTCATCTAGCGCGCCATCGACGATTTCAATGACGCGGTCTCCAATTTGAGCGACCTTATCATCATGAGTGATGATTAAGAAAGTGATGCCCAACTCATGATTGAGCTGCTTGATAAAATTCAGCAGTTCGTCTTCCGTTTCACTGTCCAAGCTTCCTGTCGGTTCATCAGCGAGAATGATCGGCGGATTTAATATCAGTGCTCTCGCAATACTGACACGTTGCTGCTGACCGCCGGAAAGTTCACTTGGATAGTGGTCCATGAACTTTTCCAATCCTACCTTTTTGAACATCTTTTCAGTTTGTGCTTTTCGCTCTTTCTCCTTGATCCCTTTTAAGGTTAGCGCCAACTCCACATTTTCGAAAGCTGTCATGCTCGGAATCAATTGAAAGCTTTGAAAAATGAAACCAAGATTATTCAAGCGGAAATCTGCCCATTTACTTTCGTTAAAATCAGTAACCTTATGATTATCGATGAAAATTTCACCTTCAGTTGGTTGAATATAGCCACTTATTAAATTAAGCAAAGTCGATTTCCCTGAACCGCTTCGACCGACAATGGTCACGATCTCACCGGCGTTAACTTTCAGATTTATATCATCCAGCACAGGGATCACTGTTTCTTTGCCCTTCTTGCCAATCTTGAACTGATGGCTGAGTCTCTTAACTTCGATCATTCATTTCCCCCCAATTTTCTATAACCCTCACAGATAAAGACGTATTTTATGTAAAATAGTTCAATAAAAAAGGCTGTTTTTCGCAAACTTTGTTGCTCTTGCACTTAAAGAAAGTATAAGGGCAACTAAGGCTCGACCTACAAAAGGCTTGGTCTCGCCAAGTTTTCTTTAAAAGTCGTTGGTTTCCGCTCCAGGATGCTCGCTTTCCGCGGGGCGTGCGGTGAGCCCACTCGTCGCCTTGCTACCTCAGGAGTCTCCTTTTCAAGGAAGCATTTGTGCTCCTGCGTCTACAAGAAAGTCCTGTCGAAGCGAGCTTCCTCGTCGCATACCTTGCCAGGAGATTATTCAGGTAGTAGGCACGCTGATCCCGCAGGACAAGGAAAGCTTCGGCAGTGTTACATCGCACGAAGAAAATGCGATTTTCATTTTCGAGTAGTCTCGCACCTTGCTCTCCAATCAACTTGCACAAGTGATTTTTTAAAAATGACTCAAAAGCAACAATCTATTAGAAAAGAGAAATAAAAAAACTGACCTTTTAAAGGCCAGTTCCTTGTGAATGCAATCAGTTATTGAACTGTCGGAAAGCCGAATCCAGAAGCGATATCGTCACCATTGGCAGCATCTTGTCCACCAAGGATGTCATTAGCTTCTGCACGGTTTTGAAGTTCAGTTCTAAGAGCTGAATTCGATAATGATGGGTTCTCTGCCCAGATTTTTGCCGCTAAACCAGAAACGTGAGGTGTTGCCATGGAAGTTCCACTGATCGTATTATAAGCGCCATCCTTCCATGTCGATTCAATTGCTCTACCTGGGGCAGAAACTTCTACATCTCTTTCCTGGATGACATAATCACCATCTGTAGCAGGATTTCCGCGCGATGAGAAATCAGCTACACGGTAGGTACCGTTTTCTTGGACATCTTCAAGTGCTGCAACTGCCACCGCGTCCACAAGTCCACCAGGGAAACCGATCGTATCAGGATTCGGTCCGTCATTTCCTGCAGCAGCAATAACCAATGCGCCGTTATTCATCGCATAAGTTACCGCATCTGAAATAAGAGCATCCTTTGAGCTGGATCCTAGTGACATGGAAATGACGACATTCACACCAAGACTGTTTCCTTGGTCAGCAGCATGCTTGATTGCATTTGCGATGTCATCGGAATAACCGAATCCGCTGTTACCTAACACTTTATATGCCCATAACTTAGATTCAGGTGCTACACCGTAAACACCTTGTCCATCAGCGCCGCCATTTGCTAATACAGTTCCGGCAACATGCGTACCATGACCGTTTTTATCATCACATTTCCCATCCACAATCGGAGAACGATTAGAACTGAAGTCTTTACATTGTTCTACGTTTTCAACCAGATCGACGTGATCAGTATAAGTACCTGTATCCAATACAGCTACTCGGACACCATCTCCGCCACTTGTCGCAGTAAGGTTGGAGTCGTTATACATCGCTTCCATTCCCCATGGCGTTTGATCGGAAGGTGTAGCCGTACGGCTTGCATTTTGACTAACTTTATCTAAAGAAACTTTATTGACAAGAGAAACTTCAAGATTCTTGTTCTTCTTCAGTCCCTCATATTGTTTTTCAGTCACGTTCGTCGTGAACCCTTTTTCCTTGAAATCCCATCGTTTACCATAGTTTTCTTTAGCAGAATTCAAAGCGTTCTCATTTGTGGAGGAAATCAAAACTCTCAACTTTTCGTTGGACTGGTTTTCATCTTGTCCGGCTGCAAAAACCCCTGACGCAAAGATCGATACCATCAAAACAGCCGTCGTCACGATTGACAATATACGTTTCATTATCCATCTCTCCCTTATTATCTAATGAAAACTTCTCTGTGGAAACTCTGGATGTATGTATTGATTGCAAGAACTATAGTTGTTGTAAAAACTTTAATTTAAAATTATTAACAACAACTATTTTCTAAAAATGACACCTCCTATCGTTTTTTGAATTTTCAATCAATAAAATAAGATTATCATAAATACGGGGGTAGTTGTATTGGGAAATTAACAGATAAAAGCGTAATAAATTCAAATAGATTCAAACACAATTTTCCCAACCTGTAATACTTTGGCAGTATATTTTCCCATAAAAAAAACGCCTTTCTCAGACGTTTTTCCAAAGAGAACTATCCAGATATATAGCGATTGTATAATGCTTTTGCTTTGTTAATGTCTTTCGTTCCATGAATCAAGACCCGATTATCTTTGAAAATGACCATTCTAGTGTCTTCGATTTCGACTTGTAATAAGTACTCATTGCTTCGAATCTTTGAAGTTAGTTGAGACAATTTGCTTTTCAGCCTATTTCGATCAATCGAAACTCCAGGTAACGGCCGGATTTGCACAGTGTCCCTCCCACATAAAACAGCTGTTTTCGAACTCAACCGCGCATCTAGGTAGGGATAGCTAGCTTCTGGACTACAACTCAAACATTCGGGATTTTTCAGACGCTCGACTTTTAACGACGTATACTGATTATGCCATAAATCAAAAAAGACAACCTTTTTTCGAAGTGCGTCAAAATCCTCGACTAATATTTTGAAGGCTTCGGAGACCTGATGAGCTGTCACCATTTGTACGGAAGGTGATATGATACCAGCAGTGTCACACGTATCACCACCTGATGGAATCTTTCCTAAAAGGCAAGCCAAGCATGGTGTTTCACCTGGAATGATCGTATACGTCAACCCATGGCTTCCTGTACATGCTCCATAAATCCATGGGATCCGCCACTTTTGAGCCGCATCGTTGATAAGCATCCGTGTTTCAAAATTGTCGGTGGCATCTATGATCAAATCTGCACCGGTTATTTGTTCTTCGATTGTCGCAGCGTTCGTCTCTTCTAATCTTTCATGGATAATAACATCTCGATTGATTTCTGATAGGCGTGTTTTCGCAGCAATAGCTTTCGGAATTTGGTTTTCCGCATCAACTTCTGTATATAACTGTTGCCTTTGAAGATTACTCCATTCAACGTAATCCCGATCCACAATCGTCAGTCTACCTATGCCAGCCCGCACCAGCATTTCGGCACAGCTTGACCCTAGTGCTCCAGCACCTATCAAAAGAACATGTTTCTCTCTTATTTTTTCCTGGCCCGATTGACCGATTTTTGAAAACCGCGTATGTCTGGAGTAACGATCATCCATCCTATTCATCTACCTTTTACCTAACCTATTTTCTTTCATCTTATCATACAACTTAAAAGCTTTAACAAGGTTGTAGCTTACAAATATGAATAAAACAATACAATTGATCAAAACTAGGAAAAGTTACATTAAGAAAACTAGGCTAAGCCAAGCCATAGCGCAGGCTGAGCCTTAGTTGCACTTATATTGAAGAAAGTATTTATACTTTCTTTAAATGTAAAAGGAGATGAAAAGACTATGAACGCAGGAAGAGCAAAACAAATATTGGAATCACCAAATGAAATCACTGTACATTACCGCGGAAACCCAGTCTGGATCCAACAAGTCGATGAAACTGGGAATACAGCCCGCGTCTACACAAGAGAGAATCCGGACAACGAAATGACAGTAAACGTCACTAACTTAGAGGAAGTATAAGAGAATATAAAGAAAACTTGGTAAAGCCAAGCCTTAGCATAGGCTTTGCCTTAGTTGCACTTATACTGAAGAAAGTATTTTATACTTCCTTTAAGTCCAAATAACCGATCCATAGACAGAACCGTTTCGATGTCCAGGATCGGTTTTCTATTTTCAGCTTTTTTAAAGATCAACCTCGAGGGTTTAAAAATTCTTTATAGCGAAATTCGCGACACTCCAGTGGAAACTTGACACTTAACTTGAAAGGTTGTGTCGATTCGCATAGATTGCAGCTTGTGTACGGTCTGAGACGGCCAATTTACTTAAGATGTTACTGACATGGGTCTTAACTGTTTTGATCCCAATGAATAATGTATCGCCGATTTCTTGGTTCGTTTTTCCTTCACCGATTAAAGACAGCACTTCAAGTTCTCTCTTCGTCAGTTCATGATGCGGCAATGATTCTTTCGTCCTGAATCTGTTCATCATTTTTTGCGCGACTTTGGACTCGATCACTGATTCACCTGCATAGGCTTTCTTGATCGTTTCTGATATTTCATCAGCGGAGGCTGTTTTAAGTACATAACTGAACGCCCCTGCTTCAATAGCTGGAAATACCTGCTCATCATCATAAAAGCTTGTGAGAATGATGATTTTACAATCCGGAAGAATCTTGACTACTTCTTTCGTTGCCTCGATTCCATTTCCATTTTCCATAATCAGGTCCATCAGCACGACATCCGGATCCAGTCCTTTCAGTTTTTGTACGGCTTCATTACCACTTGATGCTTCACCGATGATTTCAAAGGATGGATCTGTCATCAAATACGAGCTTAATCCCCTTCTTACCATTTCATGATCATCAACCAGAAAAAGCTTAATCTGATTTTCCAAAGCTATCATCCCCTTTTTCAATTGGAACTTTGACATCGATTGCAGTTCCCTGCCCCTTCGCAGATGTGATAGAGAAAATTCCGCCAATTTCATCACAGCGTTCTTGCATCGTTTTTAATCCGTAAGATGTTTTTTTCTTTTGTTTCAAGTCGAAGCCGACCCCGTTATCCCTTAAATGTATACGGATATGTTTCTGGTTGCTATCAAGTTTGATGGTGATTTTTGTTGCCTGAGAGTGTCTTAAGGCGTTCGCAAGTCCTTCTTGCATCAATCTGAACAAGTGGTCTTCAATCCCACGCGACAATTCAGGGATTTCATTTATTTCCGACTGGATTTCAATCCCGGATTTTTGTTGAAGCTCTTTTACTAGATCCCGGATACCGCTATGTAATTTTTCACCTGAGAGATCAATTGGGCGTAAATGTAAAAGCAACGCTCTCATCTCACCCTGCGCTTTATTCGCCATCTCCACGACTTGTTCGATCTGAGTTTTAGCTCGTTCAGGATGGGTTTCAAACAACCTCAATGCAGCTGATGACATCATATTCAGAGCGAATAACTGTTGACTGACAGCATCATGCAGATCCCGTGCCAACCGTTGCCTTTCCTCGATGGTTGCAGCTGTATGTACTTTTTCAGCGTATTCAGCTTTTTCATTCGCAAGTTTTTGTAAAGATTGGACTTGTTTTTGAATCTTTTCAGATAGCTGGTTAATTTCTGCAGAGATGACACCGACTTCATCCTCTTCACCATCACTGATTCGATAGTCATAATTTCCACGCGATAATTTGGTGATTCCTACTGAGATCTCGTTCAGACGATTGATCAAGCTTTGCCCTTTCCGAATACTGAAGTAGATCCCTAAGATGAATGAAAGGAAAAAAACAGCAATAGAAACCACGAGACTGATCACAATTCGATCAGCCGCGGGGTTCAAAAAATAGAGGATCTGAAATAGGAAGAAGATTAGAACAGTCGTGTAAACTGCATTCAATAAATGTGTTCTGTAAAAGAGTCTCCTGACTCCATTATGATTCTCACTCATTCCATCCTCTCCCTAGACCCGGTTTATTTTCAAATCCAAAACTTGAAACTTGAAATCAAATGTCAGTTTCCTGGTTGCTTCATCATAACCTTCTGTTTTATATTTTGCCTCTTTCAACAATCCGTCCTTTTTATAATTGCCGATTTTGATATCTCCGACCTTTGTGTTTGAGGTAACACAAAACTCGACATCTTCTGGAATCAGGATTTTAATATCACCCACCCATCCGCCTAATTGGATGGTCGTTTCTTTGTCTGGTATGAATGCCCGAGTGTAATCGAAATCAAAGTCAGCTACACCGTTCCATTCATCCATATCTTCTACATGCCAATTGTCATCCTTCATCGAAACGTCAGTGACAAAGTTACTTTTCGAATGTTTCTTTTTACGATTGACTGTTATTTTTGGCCCTCTTCCCCAAAGCATCCGAATTCCGATGTACACCAATAATAACGGCCATAAGTTAAGAATTTGTTCAAATCTGAACTCCATGAATCCTAAACGATCACCGACCAGCAAACCACCAATGACCGACAAAAACAAGCCCATGAACCAATTTCCCCGACGTCCTTTTGTGAACATCGCTTCCAATAACCACTTCAAACCAAGCAACAATATTACAAAAGGATACAAGAAAACAAACGCTTCATCTATTTCCATGGAAATCATACCCAGGTTGACAAGAAGCAACATGGATCCGATCAGCACAAAAATTACAGCTACTACAAATTGTCCTCCAGACCTCAATTTCATCTGACCACACACCTTTATCTTTTATGAAGGGTCATCTTTTAAAGTTAGACAAATGTTGCCATTCCCCTTCTTTTTTACTGTTAATATAAGAATACCTCGATTGCAAGAAAGCTAGAACAATCCAGGGAACGTATTCGTCTCCGTCTCAAGACTGAGATTTTAGAAAAATAGAGGCTCTACTGCGGTCGAAAGTCTGCTCCTGTCCGAGGATTGTACTGGTTCGGACAGGGTTTCACTTTCTATAAAAGGATTGCCTTTAAAGTAATGGGTACTGTTTTGATGTATAAAATCAGAATTCGTAACCAAAATCTCAGGACGAATAGCAACGTATTCACAGACAGTTTCACAAAGGAATTCACAAGAAAAGAGCTCACTCAAATCTGAGCTCTTTTCTACTTTATATTGTTGAGGTGCTTGAAAACCCCCGATAATTGAGGAAGAATGACTAATTCATAAACCTAACGGACACAGGAGACCTTATTTCTATAAAATATTCATTTACACTAAACTTAACGGACATAAGAAACCTTATTTGCTCCAAAATCATCAAAAACAATCTACTTTTTAACGAATAGCGTCTCTGGTGTCCGTTAGCATCCCGAAATTAGCGTTTTTGTCACAGATAACGGCTCTCCTGTCCGTTAATACCAAAAATCCCAGCTGACAACCCTTATTTCAGAATCCCTGGCCGTTTGTTGAATCACGATCAGGTTTTATTCATACCTATAACATATATTTCTAGCGACCTTTGTTATACCCAGACAATCACACAACAAATCGCAGGAGAATCACACACCTTACATAAATTGTGCAAAGCAGAACTTGTTACTGTAAAAGCCCCACCCTTCTGATCGTTCATTTAATCATGTGAAAACAATGATCCAAACAATGATAAAAGCTAGGTCCAATCCAAGCCATGTCCAGAACCAAATCTTCGAAATCGTATTACACCCTCTATTTACATATAAAAACATCCCTGGTGCCACGATCCAAGTGATAAATAGAAAAAGACTCAAGAAAAACTGTACAATTGAGGTGAAATTGAATTGATCAAATGCTGCAAGTAATAGGTAAGTCGGGACAAAAAGAATAATTGGAACAAAAACACTCCAAATCCAAGCTCTAACGCGATAAACTTCAAAATACTTCCGGTTGTTGGCTAGAAATCTTTGGATATCACTCCAGATTTGAGTGAACGATACTGTAACTTTATTCGATAATTCCATTAAATTCGCCCCCCTAATGTTATAATTAATATGTATGATCCGAAACATTTCATTACCTTTTTCACATTAACCTTGAACTTCTGAACTATATTATTTTGTGAAATTGGTTATAATAGAGATACTAAGATAAAGAGGGTGGAAGCAATGGCATTTTTCTCAAAGAATCAACAAGAACCAATCCCTGAAGTGGAAACGAAAGTTTGGAGCTGTACAAACGATAATTGTTCTGGATGGATGAGAGATGGGTTGACGTTTGATTCTGAACCAGCTTGTCCACTCTGTAGTTCACCGATGAAGCCGGAAGTGCGAATATTACCGGAACTATCATAAACTCATTTACAGGAAGGAAGATCCTTTTTAGAGGATCAACCTTCCTTTATTTTTTGTTTTTATTGTTGATTTTCACAACATCCATTCAATTACCCCAAGCGATCCGCATTTTTACCGTCCTGGATATTTTTTCGATTTTTTTTTAGGAAGGATGTATATAAAAATCAAAACCGGCAAGAATGGTAGATACATAATGTTCTATTGAACAATATCCAAGGAGGAATAAAAAATGAACAAACGTGATTTGATTCAACAGGTTGCTGAACAAACAGGATTATCCAAAAAACATTCTACTACAGCTGTCAATGCAGTTATTGATGCGATTACTCAAAGACTAACAACAGGAGAAAACGTCCAACTGATCGGGTTTGGTAGTTTTGAAGTCCGTGAACGCCAAGCAAGAAAAGGACGTAATCCACAGACAGGTCAAGTCATTCAAATTCCTGCAACACGTACTCCAGCATTCAAGCCTGGGAAACAGCTGAAAGAAGCAGTAAGAGCATAGCTTGTCAGAATAAAGAAAACTCTGGCTTTGCCAAGCCTTTGGCGCAGGCTGAGCCTTAGTTACGCTTATACTGAAGAAAGTATTTTTAAACTTTCTTCAAGTGGAACAAATAAGGGACTATACCGACTAGGTTAGTCCCTTTTGCTTTTTCTACCGCATGACACTTCCACCAGAAATTTTAACCGATTCTCCGATAATGTTTGGAGCTGCATCGGTAAGCAAGTATGCAATCGTATTGGCAACTTCCTCTGGTTGGGTCAATTTCCCTGACGGATATTCATTTTCGATACATTTCAATTGTTCCTCAAAAGAAATCCCGTTACGCACTGCCCTCTTTTCAATTGCTTTGATCCCCATAGGTGTGTTCACATAACCTGGACAAACCGCATTGACTCTTACTCCGTTTTCAATCGCTTCCAAGGCGAAAGAATGCGTGAATCCAATCAGTGCGAATTTAGAGCCAGCATATGCCGTATTCCCATAGGTTCCTCTTAAGCCTGATAGCGACGAAACATTGATGATGGCCCCACCTTTATGCTGTTTCATACTTTGATAGGCGAGTTTTGTCAACATAACTGCTGACGTGTAATTCAGATCCATGATGAATTCCAACTCGTCCTTCGACGTATCATCAACAATTCCACCACCAGCTATTCCTGCACAATTCACCAAGGCATACACTGGACCAAGCTTTTCAATCGCCTTATCTACAAGATGCTTTTGTTCAGTTTCACTCGTCAAGTCGGCTATATGTAGATTAATATTGTCCGGTGGTGTATATTCTGTAAGTTCTTGTTTCAACAGGTCCAACTTCTTTTCATCTCTCGCGGTGATTGTCACTTTTCCACCCATCTTCACTACAGCTTTGGCTGTTTCGCTCCCAATCCCTCCGCTTGCACCAGTCACAATAACATGTCGATTCTCCAGTGCATCAATTGAAAAAACATTCATCGCCGCCGCTCCTTTACCTTTTAAAAAACTTAAAAATCAAAAGTTTTAATTATGGATTGGACCGACACATTGAAAGACTAAGCTCAGGTGGTGTGAAAATGTTAGAGCCGTTCCCTCATGATGAGCCGATCCTCGTTGAATCCACAATCTGCTGGTATCTATAAACAATAACAATTTACCCTCAGTTTCGTGGATATAAACCAATGATGAATCATTTACCGAAAAAATGTTCATATTTATTCAAACCACGTTGACATTTCTATTTATAGTGTTCGGCGGCCAGTGCTGTTTTAAGTTCTTTTCACAAGGCTATTTTTGCAAGGCTATTTTACAAAATTTGTAGCTAATGGAATTTTGTAAAGGAAGGTGCTGAAAGCTTATGGTGAAAATATTTTAGAAAACAGCCCCATGAAATTCAACTTAAATTTCAAAAAACACAAAAAAAGAGTGCAAGCTACGAGAGCTTGCACCAAAAAAGGTATGGGCGGTGTCAGAGTTTTAAGGGGATTGTCTACTTTAGTATAACACGGTGCTAAAGTGTTTGTTATTGGGAAAACAATTAAAAATACCCCAGAAAAATCGATGGCTGCTAACAAAAATTTTCCCAACTTTCCTACCCACAAAAAACAACGTAAAGGTATCCGGGTTTATAGTCTTTTTGTATTAGTAACAGGAAACTTGACTGCTAACTCGCTAATCTATCTTTATTTTCCTTCCTCAGTTTCTTGATATCAGAACGTATAAGAATCGACACGAGGAGCGCCACTAAAAATGCTCCAGCAAAAATATAAAGGGTCAGTGTATAGCTATTCGTCACTTCACGCAGCCAAGAAACAATAACCGGTCCTGCTAGTCCAGCTGCAGCCCAGGCTGTGAGAATATATCCATGGATCGCCCCTAGCTGTTTCGTACCAAACAAATCCCCGATATAAGCTGGGATAGAAGCAAAACCTCCCCCGTAACACGTCAATATCACAAATAATGAAATCTGGAATAATAAGGCTGCTGTGGTCACTGGCAACAGTAGAAATAGAACAATTTGAATCAGGAAGAATGTCGTGTATACGTTCGGCCGGCCGATGTAATCGGATAAGGAAGCCCAGCCAATCCGGCCCAAACCGTTGAAAAGACCCATGATTCCGACCATCGTAGCTGCTGCTGCCGCACTTAAACCAGCAATTTCCTGAGCCATCGGCGATGCAACAGATATTATTGCGATCCCGCATGTAACATTAATGAATAGCATCACCCATAAGAACCAAAACCGTCTTGTTTTAAGAGATTCATTCGCAGTAAGTTGTGAAAGGTCCTGTGTCTTATTTTTACGTTTTTCCATCGTTTCCTCATAACCTTCGGGCTTCCATCCTTCTGGAGGCGGCGAAAGATACGAAGAGGACAAGAGCATGATTCCTAAATACACGATACCTAGCGTATAAAAGGTTCCTGCTATACCTACGAGGTCGATTAATGAATTGATCACCGGACTGGCAATTAATGAAGCAAAACCAAAGCCCATGATCGCAAGTCCTGTCGCAAGTCCTCTCCTATCTGGAAACCATTTCACCAATGTAGATACTGGCGCGATATACCCAATCCCTAGTCCGATTCCACCAAATACGCCGTAACTAATATAAAGAAGAATAAGAGATTCAAAGTTGATCGCGAGTCCTGATCCCAAAAGTCCAAGTCCAAAAAATAGCGCTGAAATGATACCTGATTTCCTAGGGCCATGCTTTTCTACAAAATGGCCCATGAAAGCCGCTGCAAGGCCTAGAAACAGAATCGCAATACTGAACGTCCAGGAAACTCTGCTCAAACTCCAGTCAAATTGATTCATCAATGGCTTCGTAAAAACACTCCAGGAGTACACCGAGCCGATTGATAAATGGATTCCCACACCACACAAAGCAATCAACCAACGATTTTTCACCTTATTCGACACATTATCTCCCCTCACATTTTAGAATTTGCGAAGCAACACTTAATACCATTTCTTTTGGTAAAAATTTCTGCGAAGATTTTTTGAAATAATAACATGTAAGCGCATTCACAACAAATATTTTGATTTTCGAAAGGAACTTGCACAAAAAAAGAGTGCAAGCAACAAGTGCTTGCACCAAAAAAGGTATGGGCGGTGTCAGAGTATTAAGGGGATTGTCTACTTCAGTATAACATGGGAGTCTCTTTTCCGTTATTGGGAAAATTCCGCTTTTTTCACATCAAAAATTGATTGAATATGAGAAGAGTTTTCCCAATATAGTCATTTTTCAGCCCCATTTCTCAAACACTTCAACCACATAAAACATGGAAATGAGATATAATGGAGGAAGAAACCGATGAACAATGGAACGAGGGATACGATGGAAGAGATCATGACAACAAGGCGCAAAATCAAATCCTACCAGGATGGAAAAGTGACAGAAATAGAAGATATCGTCGCTACAGAATATCCGCTTACCATTAGGGTGAATGGCAATGAGTTTGCTACAATGGTATGTACACCCTCTCACCTTGAGGAAATGGTGATTGGTTTTCTTGCATCAGAAGGAATCATCCGTATTTTTGAACGTGATGTTACTTCTCTCTATCTGGATGAAGATAAAGGATTTGCCTATATTGAAACCACAGCAGAAATCACTCCTTCGATTCACGATCATACGAAACGATTCATCGGCTCATGTTGCGGAAAAAGCAGACAATCCTTTTACTTCCAAAATGATGTAAGAACCGCAAAATCTTCAATGTCAAAAGAAAAGATAACGTTTAAGCAATGCATCAACCTGATGAACGCGCTTCAATCATCAAGCGGTACATTTCACGAAACAGGTGGAGTCCACAATGCTGCTATATGTACGCAAGAGGGAATCATCGTTTCACGTACAGATATCGGCAGACACAATGCCCTTGATAAACTTTACGGACATTGCTTAATGAATAAGATCAAAGTACAAGATAAAATCCTCGTTTTCAGTGGACGGATTTCTTCTGAAATTCTTATGAAGGCTGCAAAGATCGGAGTTGGCATCCTACTCTCAAAATCCGCACCAACTGAACTTGCTCTCCAAGCTGCTGAAGACTTGAATATAACAACGGCTGGTTTCATCAGAGGAAATAAGATGAATGTATATACACACCCAGAACGGATTATATGAATTTCCAATCCATTAAGGAGGTGACAGCCCGCTATGAACGTTTTGGACCAACTTCAACGTCCCCTTCGTGATTTACGGATTTCTGTTACTGACCGTTGCAACTTCAGGTGTCATTACTGTATGCCTGCTGACATTTTCGGTCCTGATTACGAATTTTTAAAAAAGAATATGCTATTAAGCTTTGAGGAAATAACAAGATTAGCTCAATTGTTCCAGGACACTTCTGGGATCAAAAAGATCCGTATTACAGGCGGTGAACCCTTAATGAGGAGAGATTTGTCAAGTTTGATCAAGATGCTCTCTTCAATTGATCATATTGAAGACATCGCAATGACGACCAATGGTTCACTCTTACCAAAGTATGCGCAACAATTGAAAGCTGCCGGTCTGCATCGTGTAACGATTAGCCTGGACACGCTGGATGACGAACGATTCAAGAAAATCAATGGTCGCGATGTTTCAGTGGATACAGTTTTAAAAGGTGTTGACGCAGCGAGAGAGGCAGGTCTGGGCATCAAGATGAATATGGTCGTCCAAAAAGGAGTCAATGACCAGGATATAGTGCCGATGGCCAAGTATTTCCGTAAACAAGGCATCATCATCCGGTTTATCGAGTATATGGATGTCGGTAATTCGAATGGATGGAAGTTGGATGACGTCTTTTCAAAAAACGCGATCATAGAAAGGATCAATGCAGAAATGCCGCTTGAGGCTATCGATCCCAATTATAATGGTGAGGTAGCGACGAGGTACCGATACAAAGGATCCGATGACGAGATCGGCATCATCTCCTCAGTCACAGATGCCTTTTGTTCATCCTGCAACCGGGCAAGACTTTCCGCAGAAGGAAAACTCTTCACCTGTCTTTTCTCATCGAAAGGGAATGACTTGCGCGGACCTATGCGAAACGGAGCTACTGATGATGAAATGAAGGAAATCATCAAAGGCATATGGACAAATCGGAAAGACCGCTATTCCGAGGAAAGAACGGCACACACGAAAAGAAAATCGAAAGTGGAAATGTCCCACATCGGAGGATGACTGCATAAAGCAGTCATCTTTTTTCAGCGGGAACAGCACGAGTCGAAGACCCCGGAAGAAAGCGGTTTGTACTTACTGAGGAGGCTGAGGCCGTGCCCGCGGAAAGCGAAGGATGTTGACGAAGCGGTACCCTCATTTATGGATCACTAAAGAAAACCCGGACAAATTGTCCAGGTTTTCTTTCAACAAAATGCATTTTTCCAGCCTCTTACGTAATGAAATTTTTTGTTTTCTATACCGCTTTCGTATTGAGTTTGACGTCAATATTACCTCGGGTCGCTTTTGAATAAGGACAAAAATCATGTGCCTTCTTCACCAGATCTTCCGCATCTTCTTGACTGACGCCATTCACTTCAACATTCAGGGTAACACCAATTTTAAAACCGTTGTCACTAGAATCCTTCATAAAACTGACATCGGCAGTCACAGTCGAGTCGATTTCTTTTTTCTCTTTTGAAGCCATTAAATTTAGAGCGCCATCAAAACATGCTGAATATCCAGCTGCGAATAACTCTTCAGGGTTTGTCCCTTGCTTATCCGTATCATCTGTGGGCATAACAAGGTCATGGTCAATTTGCCCTGTATCTGATTTGACATGTCCTTTTCTTCCACCTTTTGCTGTTGCCTGTGATGTAAACAATACGTCACTCATCTTGATCTCCTCCTTTAAAAAATCTACTGTTGATTTTTACACTTGAAGAAAGGTTCTTAAGCGAAAAATTACTTGTGAATTTCGCAGAAAGCAATAACGCTATACAATTATCTTTCCTGCAAATCTACTTTTTAAAACACTTTTCCAGGAGGAGTCAGCTGTTCCGTCATACAGTGCCTTGAAATACATACGGAATGGAATTTTCCAGAAAACGCTCAATTCCATTTGGATGATAGGACATCCATTCATTTGCGGACTGGATATCCATCCATGTTACATCTGAAATGGTTTCTGTATCTTGAATCGAAATGTCACCCTCAATGATTCTCGCTTTAAATGTGAAGAATACAGCATGATGACCATTCTCGGTCATGAAAGCTTCATTAACTGCTACAAGATTCTCCACTTCGATTTTCAATCCTGTCTCTTCCCTTGCTTCCCGAACTGCAGCCTCTTCTAAAGTTTCGCCATCTTCTACTGCACCCCCAGGCAATGTCCAATTGTCATACTTCGTGTTATGTACCATCAATACTTTTTTCATCTGTTCATCATATATGAGTGAATAAGCTACATCTACTCGTTCCACTTTATCTTGTCCCTTCCTATTTTGATAATCTCCATACATAGTTTCAATAAAAACTTTTTTGTTCCTTTACGTTTTCTAAAAATAACTAGCGTTCGTTCACTTCCATCGCAGTCCTTATCCCGGACTCAATAGCGCCCTGGATCCAGCCATGAGGTACACTCGTATGCGCTCCTGCAAAATGCAAACGCCCTTCAGGTGAACACCCCATCCTCAAGAATGGGAAGGGCATAGCCCAATGAGTATAATCGCCTTTGGACAAGGGATGAATCTTACCATCTCCATTTTCCGACTCATGATTTGTCTAATTTTTTTGGGAATCGTTTCTTTTTCATCTCTAAAATGAAACCTTATAATATAATAGAAACATATGTTCGTTTTCAGGAGGTGGAATTCATGTTGGTTCATAGAGCCTATAAATTTCGACTCTATCCGACCAAACAACAAGAAATTTTAATCGCGAAGACAATCGGCTGCAGTCGTTTTGTATTTAATCACTTTTTGGCACGATGGAATACCTCCTACGAAGAAAAAGGAAAAGGATTGACCTATACGACTTGTTCGAAGCAATTAACGCAACTGAAAAAGGAATTACGATGGCTGAACGAAGTAGACAGTGTTGCCCTTCAATCTTCCTTGAGGCCATTTCACGATTCTTCAAGAAACAAAACAACCCTCCCCGATTCAAGTCTAAAAAGAATAAGGTCCAATCCTATACCACCAGATATACAAACGGAAATATTGCAATTGTTGGAAACAAAATCAAATTGCCCAAACTGGGACTCGTCAAATTGGCAAAGAGTCGTGTGGTTAAAGGACGGATCCTCAATGCCACCATCAGACGAAACCCAAGTGTCAACTATTATGTGTCCATTTTGGTGGAAACAGAAGTATGTGATGGGTCTAAAACCAACTCGTCAGTGGAGATTGATGTCGGACTAAAAGACTTTGCCATATTGTCAGACGGAACGGTGTATGGGAACCCTACGTTTTATCGCATCTTAGAAAAGAAACTGGTGAAAGCCCAACAAATCCTATCCAGACGTCAAAAAGGCTCTTCGAATTGGCATAAGCAACGGATTAAAGTTGCCCGAATACACGAGAAAATTGCAAATACGCGAAACGATTACTTGCATAAAATCTCTACCCATATTGTCCAAAACCACGACCTTATTGGTATAGAAGATTTGCAGGTATCCCATATGCTTAAGAACCACAACCTCGCCAAAGCCATAAGTGAAGTAAATTGGTCAACATTCCGTTCCATGCTTGAATACAAAGCAAAGTGGTACGGTAATCAGATCGTGGTGGTATCCAGGACGTTTCCTTCCAGTCAACTTTGTTCCCATTGTGGCTATCGTCATAAAGACGTTAAGGATCTTGCATGCCCAAAATGCACGACGCATCATGATCGAGATCCTAACGCAAGTAGGAATCTTCGTAAGGAAGCCTTACGATTAACCGCAGGAACTGCGGGGATCGCCTAATCCATAACTGCGGTTACGCTGGTGTTCTTAGGAATCCCCCACTTCAAGCCACTCGCAAGAGTGCTAAGTGACGGGTAGTTCAAGTATACCTTTTCAACATTATCCCGCTATATTGAAGATGCAGTCGGATTGTCATGGGTTTCAATATTAGAACAAGAAATTAGAAGTGTTATAGTTTTATTATAAAAATTATTGCATGTAAAGAAAACCTAGCAAAGCCAAGCCTTTAGCGTAGGCTGAGCTTAGTTGCACTTATACTAAAGAACGTATCTTTATACTTTCTTTAAGTGCAAAATGGAGCTGTTCAGTTGGAACAGCCCCACAAGAAATACTGCTGCTATTTGATCTTAATTTTGAACGGATCCTGGATGCGATTCGGATAATCGATGATTTTGAGTACAATCTCTTTGGTGTTTTCGGGATTGTACACTATGTAATAGTTTTGCATAATTAGTGAATTTTCATCTGAACGAGAATACCCATTTTGAGCTCTTTCCCCGTTTTGGTCAAGGTTGACAGGTATGCTATCAAAAATTTCATAGTGATGATCTTTATCTTGTTTTCCCATCCTTATCGCAAACTCAAACTGAACATCCCCACCTTCACGATTGATTTGATCCAATTGGATCCTCCCATCGCTTGGGGCTTGAGTTAGCTTTTCATCCCGAAGATCGACAACAACCTCTTGTTCATCCTTATCAATTGCACGAATTGAACTGCCGGACAAATAAAGCTCCTCAGGCTTCCTGAAATAGTTGCTCTGAAAGTATAGCGTAAAGTCGTCATCTTCGCCCGAGCTGATGATGCCATTCTGAATCGGCTCCCATACTTGGCCCTTGTCATCCATCAGCTTCAAATCATCGAAGCTGAAGAGTTGCATCTCATTCGTTTCATCATATTTGATGTGAAGTGCAATCAGCGTAGGATCGATTACCGCTTTTTCGAAATGGATTTTCTGTCTTTCCATCTCAACCGTTTCCATAATTTCAATTGTTTCTCGAGTATCTGCATACCACTCTTCTTTGATTGGAATCTCGATATTCCATTCCGAATCCAGAGTCCTGGCTTCAGAATGGATCGCTGAAGGAGAATCTGCATCTTGTAATGTCGTCTGTAGCGTGACTATCTCAGGCACCTTCACATCTTCGGCAAATGTTGCAACAATTTTTCCATTCATTTTCTTATTTTCCTGTAGATTTTCGCTTTCAAGTGGGTCTCCGTATCCTATGCTTGCTTGTATTTCTTCTCCATTCTCGTCCAGCATATTGATGCGGTGCAATCGCAAATATTCATAATCCATAGTGGTTTCAACAGAATAGAAAATAATCATCCTTGCTTGATCAACGATGATCCGATCCACAGATAGGGTGACTCCTTCATGTGTTTCTTTTTCATTCACCTCATGAATGAAATCATTTGAAACTGCATCTTCCAATCCCTTGTCTCCCTGGATCATCTCGACGATCACTTGCATTCCGGGTAATGTCTTGATGGTATCGGCAAATGCTGGTGAGATGCGCACGCTGGTAATGAACAACAAAATCAGTGTCAGTGAAGTTGCGAGGCTGACAATCGACCTTCTCTGGATCAGTTTGTATCGTTTTCCTTTCTGAATTCCCTTTTGGATGTATTGGTCAATCGACTCAGGTGTACGTATTTGTTTATCGTCCATCAACAGCACCTTCTCTCTCCAACTGCACGCGTAATTGTTTTAGTGCTTTATAGACCCACGTCTTTATCGTACTCTCTGGCTTATCTAAAATTTGTGCAATCTCTTTTGTGGTGAATCCTTGATAATATTTTAGAAAAATCACCTTTTGAAGATTTTTCTTCAAGTTCATAATCTTTTCTTTTAATACAATACGATCATTGAGATCAAATTCGTCAGAAAGTCCTTCTTCGTTTTCTATCAACCACTCGTAATGGATCATCCGCTTCTTTTTCCGAATCTCATTCAGGCAATAGTTTGTCAGAATCCTCAGCAGCCACGCTTTTGCTGAGGAAGGATCTTTAAGTTTCCTTATGGAACGATACGCTTTGAAGGTCGTTTCCTGAATGGCTTCAAGCGCATCATGTTCATTATGGAAATATCTATAGGCGACATGATAGAGCAGTTTTTTATGAGTATGTATGATTTCTGTAAAAGCGTCTTCGTCGCCGCGCTGCGCTCTTGTTACAAGTTCCTCCCCCATGATTTCCCCCCTGCTTCTTTCTTCTTCTAAGTATAAGACAAATCAGATACCAAAAAAGTTTTAATGATAGAAAATAATTGAATATAAGTCTAGAAGTCTATAATTCAACGGAAGTTACCAAGATTTCGAGGGTATTAGAGGAATTATGAAGAGATCTAATTCTTGATTTCCTTATAATTTACTAAAAAGGGGGCAATCAAAAAGCCAAGAATAGCGATGCATAAACCGATTATCAAAGTCACTATTACATTATTAAAGGGAGACAAATAATAACCAAAAATTAATATTGGTAAAACAGTTAAGGATGTCACTGTGAACCTTGAAAGGAATGCAACTTTATGTACTGAATTACACTTGCTGCATTGAATCGGACTATAAAATAAATTTGCTTTGAAGATTTTTCTCCACTTAAATATAGTGTTACAGTTATCACATTTTGGCAAAATATAACACCTCCCACTACTAATTTTAACATACAAATATGCGGTGATTTTCACTTAAATAATACTAGCAAAGGGTTAGGTTCTGTCCATAAGAAAAAGCTGAAGGTTTCCAAACGAATCCTCAGCTTTTGCCTCCGTTCCAAGAACGTATGGCTCATCTATTAAAAACAGGGGGTTCTTCGAATGATAGTCTTCTTAAGATTACTTCTGAAGATACGTACCCTCCGCTATAGACATCTTGAAGCATGTTCTTCAACCATCTGAACCGTCCAGTTGTGAGTCCATCGGCGAGTGGAAATTTTTCTGAATAATTGATTGCTATTTTAGAAGGAGCCATTTCTTCGACCACTGCTTTCAAGGTTTCGTCAAGATCACCCTGCTGGTACGTCCTGACCTCATCAAATAATCCGCATTCTTCGATGTCCTGGGCATCGATCGAACTGCAGACTGCAAGCTTCCGATTGTCCCTCGTTATGAGAAAAGCTCCAGGTCCAACGGTTTCAACACCTGTAACGAACGGCAGACATGGATCACTCCCCTCACTTGTAAAAATGAGCCAGAGGTCGATTTGCTGTTCTTTCAACTCCTCAACTGATTTCTGCAAATTCTCTTTTTGAAGACTCATTCAATTCACCCCTTCATATGGGATCGTGATGATTTGAAGCTGACGTTTGCTCAATACTTCTGGTCCATGCTCAGTTACCAGGACATTCTCTTCGACCAGCATACAAGGAAGTCCATTATCCTGGATGACGGTCGGTTCAACCGCATAAATCTCTCCAGACTGGATCTCGCCTTCCACCTGGGGACGAGGCGGTGTCCTTCTTGGTCCAAGGATAGTCCCCCCATCATGTGTCGCCCGACCAACCTGATGTCCAACTGAGTGGCGGATTGTCGGGTACCCATGTTCCTCAATACACGCCCGGCCGACTGCATCGACCTCATAACCTTTCTTTCCTGGTCTTAATGCATTGATTGATCTGGAAATCGCCTCAAGGGCAGCTCCAAACGCTTTCTGCACATCTTCCGGCGGTTCAATTTCGCCTTCTTTCAAGAAATAGCACGTTCTCGCGATGTCTGATACATAGCCCTCGCACCGTAAACTGAAGTCGACGATCACGATGTCCCCCGGTTTGACCTTATGATCACCTGGTTTCCGATGAGCAAGTCCACACCGTACAATGCAAACAAGCGGCAAATCATAAGGCTTCCCTAATCCGTTTGTGACACCTCTTGATTTCATTCCATCGACAAACAGCTCTCCTATTTCTTTTTCCGTCATCCCCACTCGCATTTTCCTGAATGCTTCCTCAAAAATATCCGTAGTGTGGGTGACCGCTCTTTTCACCGCTTCAATTTCTGCTTTCGATTTTATACATCTTAATTGTTGCAGGATCGGTTCACTCGACACTTCAATCTGTTGCAATTTCAACGGTCCAATCAACTGCTCCATCCAATGATGAAGGCCTAATGAGAGTCCATCATACAAATGATCATAAAGCGAAATGTTCAACGCCAATTTTTGAGGATCAATTGTATGGAACACTTTCAGGAACACCTCATCCATTTGCTCGTCATATGTGATGACGTCTGAAAAGACTTCCGTTTGTTGGAATGCCTCATAATCTTCTTTTGAAACGATGGCTTGGTGTAACCCACTTTTATTGATGAAGATTGTCGTTTTATCCTTTGGCAGGTTATCCGTCACAAATGGCAGGCTTGGATCATAGCCCTCCCTCGTTAAAATAAGCCATGTATCTACGTTATGTAAATCCAGTAATTTGACTGCAGCTTCCAATTTTTCATGGACGATCTGTGCACGTGCAACTGTCATAATCCTCCCCCTCTCTATATGGTTAATTAGAGAAAAGGTGATGATAGTCCTGCTTACAGGTGAAATTGTTTTGGATGCGGTGTTTCCCTATCATTTTTGTAATTCCGATAGGTGAAATGAACGCTGACAACATATCAAGATGACTTGCCTCTGGTTCGTGGAACCCGGTGATGAGGCCATCAACAACGTTCAAAGAATAGTCTTCGTGGATGTGCAGGTTCGTCCATCCTTTTTTCGAAACCGTGTTGCCTTGCTGATCGATAGCGGATTCAAGTGCACGGACGACCGTAGTCCCTACCGCAATCACCTTACCTCCAGATTGTTTCGTTTCATTGATTTCATGGACAGTTTCACTTGGAACCTCATATTCTTCAAGACTATCAGCTGGACCTACTTGCCACTGATCGTTTGTAAAATAGCTTAACCCGGTATGGAGGGTAATTGTCGCAACCTTTACACCTTTTTTCTTTAGACGAAGCAGCATTTCCCAGCTGAATGCCCTTCCTGCCGAAACCATTTCAACAGATCCCGGAACAGTCCCGTAAACCGTTTGATAATGTTCGAGAGTCCAATGGTGGTGGATATATTCATAACGGATCGGCTCGCCTAACATATACAACTGATTGTAGAGCTCATTCCCCCTTGAGGAAAAACAGATCGTCACAAGCGGTTCATTACGATTGATTGATCGGACGAATGCAGTCAGGTTCGGGGAAAAAACAAGGACATCGTTTTTTTGAACCTTCGCGTCCACAATCAGAACCTTCCAAACCGAATTACTCTTCCTTTGTGCAAGCCGGATTTCAACATTTACTTGGACGATCCTGCAGTCTCTTCTTATTTTCACCTTAAAAGAAGCTGGGAGCGTACGGCTTATATTCAAAACAAGCAAATCACCTTTATCCAGATAGTTTTCTAAATGATGAAAATGATCATGCTTCGTTTTTCCATTGACGCGATCGAGAACCATCATTTTGACATGATCACGTCTCAATCCTCTTACTTCTGGTGGCATTGAGGCATTTAATTCACCAGGGAGATGGAATTTCAACGGTTTTATTGCAGCTAGCGCCACCTCATTCACCTCTTCTCGACGACGAAGCTTTGTGCTTCTAGCCGCTTTCCATTTTCGTGCTGTGATCCACCAGATGCGAGATAAAGAAATACATCCGTCAAATCTTCCGGGTCTGCAAGCTCATAATCACAATCCGGAACAGCAAGATCATGCATTTCGGTATTCATCTCACCCGGGTCGACCATATTGATCCGGACACCGGTCTCTTCCAATTCATCCGCCCAAATCTCCGTCAATCCTTCCAATGCAAACTTGGAAACCCCATACGCCCCCCAGCCTGCATAACCAACATTCCCTGCTTCAGAGGTAACGTTGATGATCGAGCCAGATCCTCTTTGCAGCATACCTGGCAAAACACGTTTGGTAAGTCTGAAAGGACCGTCCGCATTGACACGCAAGACATCCAGAAAATCCTCACCTGGATAATCCGCTAGATACGGCATTGGACTTGGTCCGAGTCTGGAAGCATTATTGATCAGTACATCAATTTTTCCGAAATTCGATTCTGTCAGCGAAACAAAACGCTCGATATCTCTTGGATCGGATGCATCAGCTGTTACAGCAAGGACCTCAGCTCCTAATGTCTCGAGTTCTCTTGCCACCTCATTCAGTTTCACTTCACCCCGGGCGCAAATTGCAAGGTTCGCTCCATTATTCGCAAATGCTCTCGCGACGGCTCTTCCTAGCCCTTTAGATGCTCCGGTAATCATGACGACTTGTTTTTCCTTCATTGATAAACAACTCCTTAATGGTTTGATTTCTTAGTTTTAGTTTATTGAAGAAGGCGTTTCTTTTCGTCAGAACCGAGGTTGAACTTTTCCTACCGAAATGGACCGATGAAAAGTCTAAGACCGCTCTACGACCACAGATGTAGAAACGTGTTAAACTATAACTAACAATTAACTTCAGGTGGTTTATGATGAGATTAAAAATGCTTGCCAGCAATGGTTTGATGATGCAAAGCGTACAAGAAGCTTTATTGACGATTCCTTACGTAAAGGCGTATTCAGAAGCGTGTCGTGAATGGATGGAAAACGGAAATCTAGAGGAGCAGGACCAGATCCCTGGACTTACCGATAACCCTGACATCGATCAAGAAGAATTACATGCGTATCGATGTGTAATATGGCTCACGGAAACCTGCGATATAAAAATCGAATTGGTCGATACGCTCGATATAACCAAAAGGGATCTACAAAATCCGGTTCATAGTCAGCGATTAATGGCCATTCCCTGTACCGTTGTAAAAGAGTCAACGTTATCCTATCCTGCCTCCCTCTTTCTCGCTGACTCTGTCACAGTTTCACGAGAGCCACTGTTATTTGATAAGTGTCACCAAGGCAAGTGCGGAAATCAAATAACCACTCTCTTTGAATTCAGTGAAAATGATCCTGCACATCGTACAGAACATGTTGATGAGAAGATGGTCATGCTGGAAACCAATATCGATGATTGTACCGGGGAAATGATGGGCTATACGCTAGAAGTCCTCTTAAATAATGGGGCTAGTGATGTTTTCTTCACACCGATTACGATGAAAAAGAATCGACCCTCCTACAAACTGTCTGTCCTTGTTTCTTCTGATAAAATGGAAAGACTCGAATCATTACTATTTGAGGAAACATCCAGCCTGGGTGTCCGTTCATATCCTGTCTCATGTCACCGATTGGGAAGAAAGTTCATGAAGGTGGAAACAGAGTGGGGTTCTGTCTCTGTAAAACTAGGGGTTCATAAGAACAAAATCATTCAGGTCTCACCGGAATTTGAGGACTGCAGACTTCTGGCTGATAAAAATGAAATCTCATTCAAAAGAGTGTACGAACAAGCAAAAAAGATGGCTCTAGACATGATCTAGAACCATCTTTTCTTATGGCTGTTTTCACAAATTTTGTTGCTCTTGAAAGTCGTTGATTTCCGCTCCAGGATGCTCGCTTTCCGCGGGGCGTGCGGTGAGCCCACTCGTCGCTTTGCGACCTCAGGAGTCTCCGTTTCAAGGAAGCATTTGTGCTCCTGCGTCTACAAGAAAGTCCTGTCGAAGTGAGCTTCCTCGTCGCATGCCTTGCGAGGAGATTATTCAGGTAGTAGGCACGCTGATCCCGCTGGAGTCTCGCACCTTGCACTCCAATCAACTTGCACAAGATGAGTTCTTAAGAATGACTCAAAAGCAACAATCTTTTAGAAAAGAGCCTTTCTTATTATCACTTATTGCAGCTTGGATAAAGCACCGGCTACATCGTAGTCATCAAGATTAAGCTCAAGTTTTTTTCCAAGAGCCAGTTTAGCAAGTTCCGAACCTAAATAAGGGCCGCTGGTAAGGCCTGATGCGCCGAGCCCATTGGCAAGCAATAAGCCTTCTACTTTTGGCACTGGACCGATGATTGGCAGAAATCCTGGGGTGAACGGGCGGAAGCCAACTCTCATCTCAAGGATGGTACTATCGTTCAATCCGGGTGCCACATCAAGCGCTTTATCCAAAATCTCTCGGATTCCCCCAGCAGTTACGCGACGATCAAAGCCGACCTCATCTTCATGTGTTGCTCCTACCACGATTCTTCCGTCGTCAAAACTGAGAAGGTATTGGTTATTGGGAGGCATCACAACGGGCCATCCGCTCGTTTGGGTATCCGGGATTTCCAGATGCATGATCTGAGCTCTTTGCGAGTAGAGTTCGAATTTCCACCCCAATGGTTGCAGAAGTTCCTGCGACCACGCACCAGTCGTGAGGATCACTTGATCAGCATCAATTGCCTGGCCCTTCACTTTTACGCCGGTTACCCTGTTTCCTTTATGAATAAGTTCGGCATCACCATTTAAGGTTGTCGCTCCATTTTTTTCGGCAGCTTGGATCAATGCCTTCCTTAAGGCGCCACCATTCACACGTGCTGCACCACTGACATGGACGGATGCATAATCCTCAGATAACGGTGGGAAAAGGGCTTTCGTCTGAGCAGGAGTCAACCGGGTGACTTCCCCGATATCAGGAGCATCCTCCCTTCGTTTCAATGCTCGTTCGGCCATCTTATCTAATTTATTCTCATCCGTATGTAGACTGATTGCCCCAACACGGCTGTATCCCGTATTCGTCTCACCATCAGCTTCCAGGTCCTTGATCAGTGCAGGGTAATACCTCGCACCTCCTTTGACCAGACGGTACCAGGCTTTATTCCGACGCTGTGAAAGCCAGGGGCAGACGATCCCTGCAGCCGCTTCAGTCGCTTGTCCTGGGTCTTTGCGGTCAACTACAATCACTTTTGCTCCAGCCTTCGCCAGATGATAAGCCGTCGAAGCACCGAGAATCCCCGCTCCGACTACAATATATTTTTTCATCAAAAACACCTTTTCTATGGAAAACTGCTTGATTTTATAGATTCTACGATGTATTTTAGCATTTTTAAGGGAGGATTTCATTCTGGGCAAATTAAGGAAAAAGACTGACTATTGTCAGTCTTCAATTTTGTTTATTTTTAAGATTTATTGCGTTATCAGTGTTGATTATCTCTACAACTTAATGCCAAAACGCTACAATTCTAAAATTATCAAATTATCTCTACAACTCTAGGATTATCTCTACAACTCTAGGATTATCTCTACAACTCCAGAATTATCCCTACAACATCAAAAATGGTTTTGAATAACTCATCCGATTTTCCGATAGTCTTCAGCGATCTTGACGTCTTTCACATGTGTCAGGGCACTGACGATGATGACGATGACGACGTTACAAATCAACCCTAGTATTCCAGCATGGATATCCAATGGTGTTGCCGGCGCTACAAGCTGATAATAATAGTTGACGACGGTACCTACGATCAAACCGGCAATGATGGCTGGTGCTGTGGCCCGTTTGGAATACAACGCACCATATACCCCTGGAGCAAATTGGACGATGGATCCATACGCTCCTAGAAGCAATGCGATCAGGCCTTGTCCTCCAAAGACAGTGATGAAGTATGCTAGTGCTCCGATGACAAATATTCCGACCCGCATGATCAGCAACGTACTTTTATCTGATATATCCGTTTTCACATTCTTGATGACTCCGTCTGTAAACTCAAGAGAAGCACTGTGCGTAATCGCATCAGCCGTTGACATGGCAGCAGCCAAAGCGCCGGCACCGACAAGTCCATAAATCCAGCCCGGGAGACTTAGGGCTGCCGTAATCAAATAAGGAAGGATTTCATCAGGCGATCCGAGTTCAGATGGATTGACCACATTCACAGCCGCAAAGCCAACCAACAGAAGCGGAATCAGAAACAATGCAAATACGGGATAGATCAATACCGTTTTCTTGATTGTACGCGCGTTAGAAGCATAGGATTTCGAAAAGAGATGGGGCCACATCAAAAAGCCGATCAAAGAAACGAGGATGGTCGTCGTATAAGCCATTGGTGACATGGTGGATCCCGCATTTCCGATTTCAAGAAAACCGGGACTCGTTTCGTTGATATTCGTAAACATGCCTGAAACACTGCTGTGTAATTGTTTGACGATCGCAAGTCCGACCACCCATGAAATGATGATCATCAACAGCCCCTGGAAAACATCGGACCAGGCGGCAGCCCTCAGCCCACCGGTTGCCACATAGACAACAACAATTCCATAGGACAATAAAGCTCCAAGCCAAAACGGGATTCGGCCTTCCGTCATGATGTTGAAAATATAGGCCATCCCTTTCATCTGGGTGGCTAGATACTGGATCGAAGCGAGCAAGGCGATCAAACCGATCAAAATTGGAAGCAATCTGCCTCCGTACCTTTTTTTCAAGAAACCAGAAACGGTATAAATATTATATTTCCTTCCGATCTTCCCGATTTTCGGGCCGATGATATACCACGGCAGGATGGCGAATGCGGTATAAGTCAGAATATAAAGTGCAGGAGCACCCTTGGAATATGCCCAGCCAGGAGCGCCAAGAAATGAAAAGGCACTGAAAACCGCGCCTCCCATCAGGAACCACATGACGATAAGGCCGAGTTTCCCTCCTGCTACTGCAAACTCATTTAATGAACCTTTGTCTTGGCCTCTCCCAGCCATCACACCGATCACCAGGGCAACGAACAAATAACCGATCATCATGATCATTGCAATTTGCCAGTCTGCCATCTAGTTCCCCCCCTTTTCATCTTTATCTGGGTCGATCCTATATAAAACAAGTACGATCAAGAAAGCGATGATGATCCACAAAATCACCCAGAACACGGAGAAAGGAAGACCAATCACCATTGGCGTCGCCCGATTTCCTAATGAAAACATCGGAAAAAGCAATAAGAGCAGAGGAACGAGTAGAGAAAGACAGTAGATCGTAGTGAATTTCCTTTTTGTCATTGAACAGCCTCCTTCAGTGATTTAAAAACAAGTATTTCTCCATCAAGAACTGTCATATCCACTTTCATATCTTTCAATCGGTCCTCTTCACAATCCAATATGGATTCATTAAGCACGACAAGATCAGCCAGCTTCCCTACTTCGATACTGCCTTTAATATGATCTTCATAACTGGCGTATGCGCCATACCACGTATAGGCTTTTATCGCTTCTTCTACAGTTATCTTTTCAGTATCACCGACTGGGTTACCGGTTTTACTTTGACGATTGACAGCTGCATGTATACCATATAGCGGATTGAAGGTCGTTATCGGACTATCAGAACCGATTGCAAACGGAATTTTGTTCTCGACAAAGCTTTTTAGTGGAAACATTGTATGGACGCGTTCACCGTAATCCTTGATATAACCATCCCCGAATTCATATACGAACGCAGGATTCGGAATCGGGACAATTTCTAAGGCTTTCAACTTCTCCACTAGATCTGGAGGTGTCATTCCTGCATGTTCAATTCTGTGCCTGTGGTCAGAGTGGGGATGATTTTCAAGTGCAGTATCGATCGCTTCAACCATCATTTCCACCGCTAGATCCCCGATTGCATGTGCGGTGATTTGCCAGCCCTTTTCGTTCGCTTTGCCCAAAATGATATCTAAATCATGTTGGTTCAGATATAAAATTCCAGAATCTTCAGGATCACTTGTATAAGGTTCACGTGTTTTCGCAGTCGGACCGCTGCTGCTTCCGTCAATGAAAACTTTCGCAGGACCGATCTTGAACCACTCATCACCAAGCCCTGTCACCATACCGCTTTCCAACCCTTTTTCCACCATTTCCGGGGAATCTTTTAATGAACCATACAGCGCACAGACACGCTGCTTCACTTTTTTCAATTGAACTGCATTGTGAAGATGGCGAATATGATCCGGTCCGTACCCACCTGCATCATGAACACTTGTTATCCCAGCTGCGAGATAGTCTTGAGAAGCCAGTTCCAACCCTTTCAGAATTTCCGTTTCCGAGTAGTTGGCCAAAAGGAACATTTCCATGTGAGCTGCTTCTAACAGCAGTCCATTCAATTCCCCGTTCTTCCTGACGTACTTCCCGCCTGGAGGATCTGCTTTTCCAGCATCAATACCAGCCAGCTCAAGGGCTTTTGAATTAACACACGAGATATGACCGCATGTTCTCACAACAATAATCGGATGTTCCGTAGAAACCTCATCAAGGTCCCAGCGCGTTAAATGTCTCCCTTCTGCCAAATTGTTCTGATTATATCCCCAACCGCGTACCCATTCCCCACTCGGAGTCGATTCGGCTGCTTTCTTCAGTCGGGTCTGGAGCTCCTTTATATCCTTCACATCTTTTCCATTCACACCTAATCTGTTGGTGCCATAAAGTTCAAGATGGGCGTGAGCATCGATGAAACCAGGCAACAGGCTCCGCCCTCCCAGGTCAATGATTTCCGTGTTCTCATCTGTGATCGCCAGGATCTTTTCATTTGTGCCGACAGAGAGGATATGGTTTTCATATATCGCCACTGCTTCATGCACAGAAAATTGAGCATCTACCGTAATCACTTCACCATTAAAAAGTGCTTTGGTCGCTTTCAAAAAATCACTCCCTGAACGTTAGGACTGTGAGATACGTAACGCTGTTTGATACAACAATTTGACTCCTTTTTCAATGTCATCCATTTCGGCAAACTCCAATGGGTTGTGGCTGATGCCCTTTTCACACCGGACAAAAATCATCCCGTAATCGCTGATGTAGGACATGAATAACGCATCATGGAACGGACCACTCATCAATACTGGTGAGTCAAATCCAAGGTTTGCGTCTTCTTCTTTCATGATCGTTTTTATCCAATCAGCACAATATCTTGGATCACTTCTGGTATCTTCGTTAATTTCAACTTTCAGTTTTTTCTCGGACGCTGTTTTTTCAATGATTTGATAGAGTTTTTTCTCGAGGGCAGTGCGTCTTTCAAGATCAATGTCGCGAAGATCGATCGTAAACGCCACTTTTTCCGGAATGATATTTCTCGAATTCGGGAAAACGTTCAAATTTCCGACAGTGCCGACTGTTGTCTCCGTGCCTTCTTTTCTCACCAGGTCGTTGAATTGGCGGATGATTTCAGAAGCACCGACTAGCGCATCTTGCCTTAAATTCATAGGAACAGACCCCGCATGGCCTGCGAACCCTTCAAGGGTCACCGTCAACCCAACCGGTTTCTCTTGTGCTTCGAGAACAGGACCTTGCTCGATATGCAGTTCGATGAAAGCCTCAATCTCCCCCTCCTTGTAGACAGGGCTTGCGGATAGGTCAGGTTCGACGCCGAATTCTTTCAACGCTTCTCGTCTAGTCATACCGTCCTGATCTTTCCTATCAAGCTCGCCTTCCTCCAATAATCCGGTCAATGCCCGAACGCCAAAGACACCTTTGTTGAAGCGACACCCCTCTTCATCGGAAAAACAAATAACCTCAATAGTCCGCTCAGGGACAATCCCGTTATCGTTCATCGTATGTACGACTTCAATTGCACCGAGCGAACCTGCAGTACCATCAAAACGGCCGCCATACGGCTGTGAATCAATATGAGAGCCTAATATCAATATCGGTTTGTCATTATCCTGTCCTTCCAGACGACCGATCAAGTTGCCGAATCCATCAATCCTAGTCCTCAATCCCGCTTCTTCCATCCATTGGCGGACAACGTCGACAGCTTGTCTGTCTTCTTTGGAATGAGCTAGGCGACAGACACCTGTCTCACCGATTTTCCCTATTTCAGCCAGCTGGTTAAGATGATCCTGTAAACGTCCACGATTAATCGACATATCCTCACTCCTTCAGAAAGTTTGACGATCGACAAATATACTGAATTTTCATTATATTCATTTATCATACCCGACCTGTTTTCGAATCGCTATGATACTTTTGTATAAAAACAAAAAATAAGAGTTTCTTCGCATGAAGAAACTCTTAAACAACGAGTCTTTTATAGTAAAAAAGAATCGGTGGGTTCGGTGGGTGCTTCTGGATTCTTTTTTATTGAGTGAATGTCGCGATCATCTTGATTTATGTTTTGATTAAGCAAGCGACTTCCACTATGTGGCCAACCTCAGGTAATCAATCTCAACTTCCAGTGTTTTGAACGCGTTTTTTAATGCTAGTAGTAGAATCTATTCCCGTATCCTGCTCAACTGGTTTCTTGGACCAGATTGTGGCAAGGATCGGTCCTGAGATATTGTGCCAAACCGCAGCGATGACATTAGGCAATGCAGCAAGCGGACCGAAGTGCGCCGTCGCCAGGGCAACCCCAAGACCTGAGTTCTGCATCCCTACTTCAATTGAAATCGCTCTTCTTTTACTTTCATCCAACCTCATCATCCGTGCCGCCATATACCCGAGTGTCAATCCTAGCAAATTATGAATCAACACTGCTGTAAAGATCAAGAGTCCAGAAGTAGCGATACTTTCGACATTCATTGAAACAACGGCAGAAACAATGACGATGATCGCGATAACCGAAATCAATGGAATGACAGATGTACTTTTTTGAACAGTGGTTGGAAAGAACCTTCTTATGATGATCCCTAGCGTAATCGGTACTATGATCACTTGGACGATTGATACGAACATAGCCACTGGGTCGACCGGTAACCATTGACCTGCGAGTGCCAACAGGATCACAGGGGTTAAAAGTGGAGCCAGCATCGTAGACAAGGAGGTCATCGCAACTGACAGTGCCAGATTCCCCTTTGCCAAATAAACCATCACGTTCGAAGCTGTCCCGCCTGGAACCGAGCCAAGCAACACCAGTCCTGCCGCTAATTCCGCCGGTAAATTCATGATAAAAGCAAGCGCTAAGGCGATTAGTGGCATGATGATGAATTGTGCTGCCACCCCAATAATGACCGGAACCGGCTTTTTAAGCACCAGTTTGAAATCAACTGGTTTTAACGTCAATCCCATTCCGAACATCACAACCCCTAACAGGATCGTGATATAATTCCCTAATCCCAGGAACGGATCCGGTATAAAATAGGCGATTAGTGCAACAGCAATGACCCAAGCTGCAAAATATTTACCTGCAAGATTGCTGATCGATTCTAGTAGTTTCATAGGCTCCTCCTTTTCGTATGCACAAGTTTATTCGGATTCATGATTTCATGAGGATCCAGCGCTAATTTAATCTTTTCCATGACACTGAATGCTTTCCCATGCTCGCGTTGCTGGTATTTCATTTTGCCGATCCCGACTCCATGTTCACCTGTACAAGTGCCGCCACGTTCTAAGGCGTATTCAACAATTTCCTCATTGAACTGCGCAGCACTTTTCATCTCTTCAGGATCATCCATATCGATCATCAAAGATGTATGATAATTCCCATCGCCGACATGGCCGAGGATCCCACCAAGAAGACCAAGCTCTTCAATCCTTTTTCGGGCGAATTTGATCGCACCTGCCAGCTCTGTGATCGGAACACAGACATCTGTGACCATATGTTTTTTCCCAGGGTTCAAGTGCATATAAGCATAAGCAAGATTGTGGCGCGCTTCCCATAGCTTATTTCGAGCTGCATTATCCTCTTCAAAATGAACCTCTTCACATCCATGGTCTTCAACAATCTCTCTTGTAAACTCGATATCATGATTGAGACCCTGCTCGTTACCATGAAATTCTAAAAACAAAGTAGGTTTTTCTTTATAATCCGTTTCACTGAAGCGATTCACTTGGGTGATGGAATGCTCATCGACAAGCTCAACACGTGCAATCGGAATGCCTGCTTGTAAGATGGATACCACCGCTTCAACAGCATCATCTACCGTCGGAAACGCTGCTCTGGCCGCTGCAATATGCTCAGGTATTCCATACACTCGTAACGTCAACTCGGTAATACAGCCTAACGTACCTTCCGAACCGACAAAAAGACTGTTCAAGTTATAGCCGGACGACGACTTTTGCGCTAGATTACCAGTGTGCATGATTTCTCCATCAGGTAAAACGACTTCCAAATTACGCACCTGATCGCGCATGACCCCATATTTTACTGATGTTGTACCACTTGCATTTGTCGCTGCCATACCGCCGAGTGTCGCATCTGCACCTGGGTCCACCGTAAAAAACAGACCGTATTTTTTCAGTTCTTTATTGAGCTGGTTCCGTGTGACACCGGGCTGGACTTTGACGAGGAAATCCTTCTCCCTCACTTCAAGCACTTTATTCATCAAGGAAAAATCGATCGAGATTCCTTTATCATATGGAATCACATGACCTTCCAAACTAGATCCGATTCCAAACGGAACAATGGGCGTGTTATACTTGTCCGCCACCTTAACGATCGCACTTACTTGTTCGGTCGTTTCTGGAAAGACGACAATGTCTGGTAGACTCGGTGTATGATAGGATTCATCCTTACTGTGCTGCTCAAGAATCGTTTCATTCGTAGAAACCTGATGATCATCTAAAAACCCTCGTAGTTCCTCATAAATCGTAGTGATCGTAGCATTCATATGTATCTCTCCCCGTTCATTAATGATTTTGCATAATGACGCTCGTGTTATTGTTTCAGCACAACGGTTTAACTTTTAGGAAAAAACTATTGAATCGAATTATACATAATACTCAGAATATTTCAACCGAGATAACTTGGAAGCAGTTGATTATTGGAGAGCCTGAGCAAGAAAAGTGTTTAGCTGTCCCGTAACAACGTCTTTCGGGACAGGTGTCAGGGGAAAAAGCGGATAGCTGTCCCGTAACAACGTCTTTCGAGACAGGGGTAAGAGGAAAAAGCAGATAGCTGTCCCGTAACAACGTCTTTCGGGACAGGGGCAAGAAAAAAAGCGGATAGCTGTCCCGTAACAACGTCTTTCGAGACAGGGGCGGCAGCCGGAATTAGCATTACTCTGTCCGTACCTGCGGCTTCTTCGGACAGGAACGAGCCCAACAAGCGCTACTCTGTCCGAACCTGGGACATCTTCGGACAGAAAAAAGCTCACCAAGCGATGCTTTGTCCGAACACGGGGCAGAACATAAAAACTTCCCTTGTGACTGTTAATTTCAAGCTAATGAACGTGTAGACTTGGTATGAAGAGAGTAAAAAACGCAAAAAAAAAAACGTAATTCCTTCGTTCGGAATTACGCTCAGCTGCGTCATATCTCATTCGATCTTTACAGTGATTATTTCAATCGCATTATAGCCGTAGCCTTTCCTGTTCCAAAAAGGCTCAGCGGGCTGCGTTCGATTTTGGGAGTCAGTCGCTTTTGCCAGTATCATAAATTCACCTTTTTCAGCGGCATGCCATTCATAAACCCAATTGGTCCAACCATAGCCAACATCCGATTCTTTAATCAGATCAGCTTCAGCCCATGTTCGCCCCCCGTCGGTACTGATTTCCACTTTGATGATCTGTCCCTCGCCTGACCAGGCAATGCCTTTAATCATGTGCTTTCCAGTATTCTTCACATCCATATCCAACGGTTGCTGAATTGTCGCATTCACATTCATAGTTGTCACCGGATAGGCTCCTTCGTCATTTTCCTTATTCGGATAATAAACATAATCGGTGGAATGGAATGGACCCTCATAACTGAAATCGATCACCCGGATTTGCCTGAGCCATTTTATGGAAGCCATTGCATACCACTGCGGGACAATCAATCTTAAAGGGGAACCATGTTTAAGTGGAAGGGGTTCGCCATTATATTCATAGGCAACGATGGTATCAGGATGGCATGCTTTTTCGATTGGTAAGCTTCTTGTAAAGGAATGAAGTGAATCGGTATCTGTTCTTTTACCGAAGTCGTGCCCCTGTACAACGATCTCTTTTGCATTCCCCATCACCCCAGCCTGCTCCAAAAGCACCCTTAAAGGTACCCCCTTCCAATATCCCTGGCTGATCGCACCTTTGCCCCACTGTTCACCTGGGGTTTTCGGCTCAAAAAGACTTCGTTTGTTCCCAGCACATTCAAGCACAACATTAAAAGTTTTAGAAGGCATCCCCCTCAGGTCTTGTAGTGAAAACCACCTTGGATTAGCAACAAGCCCATTAACCAAAAACCAATTATTCACATTTGTCATGCCTGGATACGAAAAGTGGTTCCTTCTATAGAACAATTGATTATCGACATGGCCTCCATCTATAAAATTGATCGGCGTTTCCTGGTTCTCAGGTGTCAAACTGAGCGTCGTCAAATAAGGTCTTATCAATGGGGGACGCATCTTTTCCTCCTTCAAAAATCGGCCTTTAGTAAATGTTATGCGTCATTTTCAGGACTTTTCCCCAATCATGATCCGTAAAACATTCGGATGATCATCAAATGTTTTCGTCCCCGCGCCATATCCAATTTGATCGACCCTCATTTCAGGAAGTCCACTATAATTTGAGCAAAGGGCTTTTATAAAGCCTGCCCCGGTTGGAGTTGTAAGCTCTCCTTCAATGGTTGTCTGTTTCAATGGAATGCCTTTTAATAGTTCCATCGTTGCTGGAGCGGGGACAGGATAGATTCCATGATCGATTTTGATCATCCCATTTCCAGCTGGTATTGGACCGCTAACAAATTCGTCAATCTCGAGCTGATCAAGCAATATAGCAGTACCGACGATATCAATGATCGAATCGACTGCCCCCACTTCATGAAAGTGGACTTTTTCAAGTGACATGTCATGGATCTTCGCTTCAGCACGAGCGATCAATTCAAAGACCTTCAGACACATGGTAGTGACGCGCTCATTATAGTCAGCTTCCTGAATCAGTTTAGTAATATCACTATAATGTCTATGTTCATGTGAATGATGATGACCTTCATGATGGTGGTGATGTTCATGCTGATTATGTAAGATGACATCAAACTTAATAGATGAGATGCCGTTCTTAACGACCTTTTGATGCTTCAATTCGTATTCATCTTCAAGTTCAAGCTTTTTCAATTCGGATTGCAAATAGTCAAAGCTAGCACCCGCGTCAAGCAAGGCACCAATGGTCATATCTCCACTGATGCCTGAAAAGCAATCAAAATATAAGATCTTCATGATGTGAGCGTCTCCTTCCTATTGATCAGAGAAGCGATCAATGCAGCATTATACCCGCCGCCATAGCCATTATCAATATTGACCGTACTGATTCCAGGTGCACATGCATTCAACATCGATAATAACGCGGACAGCCCTTGAAAGTTGGCTCCGTAACCAATACTCGTTGGTACAGCAATGACAGGATTCTTCACGAGACCGCCAACTACACTACCCAAAGCGCCTTCCATTCCCGCAACCACAACAATAGCGGAAGCGTTCTCCAGCACAGGTAATTGATCGAAAAGACGGTGGATGCCTGCAACACCGACATCATGGATCCGTTTGACCCTGCACCCCATTGCTTCAGCAGTGATGGCCGCCTCTTCAGCTACAGGTAAATCAGAAGTGCCTGCGGATACAACTGCGATATATCCTTCAAAATTATAGTCAGGTTCCGATTCATGCTGCCAATATAACGTACGCGCCTCACTGTTATAGCGGTAGTGAGGAAGAATTGATAAAATATCCTCCGCTTTTTGAACATCTACTCTCGTGGCTAACACTCGTTTTGAGGTCAGTTGAAGACGTTCTAAAATGAGAATGATCTGCTCGCTCGATTTCCCTTCCCCATAGACCACTTCAGGGAAACCGGTCCGTTTTTCACGCTCAAGATCGAGCGTCGCAAATTTCAGATCCTTACCTCCTTCTAATTGTTCCTTAGCTTCGGAAATACTGATTTCCTTGTTCTGCACTTTTTGAAGCAAGCCCTCAATATCCTTCATTGCGCTTTCACCTTCAATACATCATTCATGCGGCCAGTCCGGTATCCCTGAAGATCGAGTGCCACATAAATGAACCCAAGTTCTTTCAACTTCTGATCGATTTTATCTTTATGCTGAAGAGCAAGACCAAACTCCTCCTCCCCGACTTCTATCCGGGCAATCTGATCATGATGACGGACACGGACATCATAAAAGCCAAGGTTCAATAAGTAATTTTCGGCTTCATCAAGCTGGTTGATTTTCTTAGCTGTAATGCGAGTGCCATATGGAATCCTAGAGGAAAGACAGGCGAATGAAGGCTTATTCCAAGTCTTCAAATCCATTTTTCTGGATAAAGTACGGATATCCTCCTTTGTCAGACCTGCTTCTTTAAGCGGACTCCGGACGCCTTTTTCTCGAGTCGCCTTCATTCCTGGCCGATAATCACCTGCATCGCTGGCATTCGTCCCATCAAGGATGAACGGATAACCTTTCGCTTCTGCAAGCTCCGTAAGTCGCTCAAATAAACCTTGTCTGCAAAAGTAGCAACGGTTCGTAGGATTTGAAACAAAGTTTTCATTCTCGAATTCTTTTATTTCGATTGTCAAATAAGGGACTTGCAATTCTTTTGCTAGATTGACAGCAGCATCGAATTCCCTTTGCGGAAAGGTTTCAGATGCAGCTGTTACTGCCAGGACCTTATCCCCTACTTCCTGTTGTGCACGCGCCAAAAGAAAGGCACTATCCACCCCTCCCGAAAAGGCGACCATCATGGTTCCGTATTCTCTCAATCTTTCTCCAAGCTGCTCATTTTTTTGTTGTAACATTGTTGATTGATCCATTCTTCTTCCTCCCTATGCTCTTATGGTGTTGGTTGTCCGAACATTTTGTAAGCTGGTTGGATAAGGGGCTTTCATGACTCCTTTTTCAGTGATGATCCCAGAAATCAATTCATTCGGTGTAATATCGAAGGATGGGTATAAGGCATGCGTCCCTTCTGGAGCAATCGGCTGATTGTAGATAGACGTTACTTCTGAAGCATCCCGGAATTCGACCTCAATCTCCTGACCAGATGGAATCGAGTGATCAATCGTATGACTTGAAGTAGCAGTATAGAATGGTACGTTGTGGGCTTTTGCAGCGAGTGCGTGCATATAGGTTCCCACCTTATTCGCCAGGTCACCATTAGCAGCAACACGGTCAGATCCGACGACGATTTTTTGAATCATCCCCTGACTCATGCAATGACCAGACATGTTATCTGTGAGGAGCGTATGTGGGATCCCGAATTTTTTCAACTCATACGCTGTAATTCTTGCCCCTTGCAAATAAGGCCGCGTTTCACACGTATATACATGAATATCCTTCCCTTGCTCATATGCTTTACGAATGACAGATAACGCTCGTCCCCCATAACCTGATCCTGCTAGAGCACCTGAGTGACAATGGGTCAGGACGGCATCACCGTCTTCGATCAATTGAGCACCGTGAGCCCCTAACTGGTGCTCGAAGGCTAATTGCCGTTCAAGGATTTCGACGGTTTTCATTTCAATCTGTTGGATAAGGTCTGGTCCGGCTCCTTGTATTGCATCTAAAATTTCATCGACCGTTTTCATTAGATTCACAGCGGTCGGGCGGGTCATCTTCAACATCGTCCCTGCATGAAAAACAGTCTCCCTGTCGCCACCAGATTGGAGAGCAGCGAGGTAAAGCCCCCATGCCCCACACGTGCCAATCGCTCCAGATCCTCTGATTGTCATATTTTTGATAGCGGAAGCAAGTTCTTCAATCTCTGAAATCGAATGGATTTCTTCCGCAAAAGGTAATTTCTTCTGATCGATGATATGAATATTGCCATTTTCAAACCATATCGGCAAAAAGAGCTCTTGATCTCTAAAACTCGAGACCATTTCATCTATCTGTTTCATGTTGATCACCCTCTCCTAGATATTCGAGACAGCTTCCGGCATATTATTCTTCAACTGTTGAAGGATAAAGGACTGCTTCGCGGTATCTTCCACCAATGTTGCGATATTATATGCTTTTTCAAGCGTATCACCGACTGCGCTGATTCCATGTTCTTCCATCAAACAGGCTTTGATTCCAGGATATGTTTGGAAAACACGTGTTACATTCTCTGCTAATTCCAGGGAACCTGAAGGGGCTGTACCGGCGACTGGGACATGTTCAAGGATTTTTCTTGCTGTTACCGTCGGAAGCGGCAATTCCCTACCCAGACAGGCATAACCGATTGCATAATTGGGATGGCAATGGACAACAGCATTCACATCAGGTCGAGAATGATAGATTCCTAAATGAAACCGGAACTCTTTTGATGGTGTTCCAGCCCCTTCAAGCACCTCCCCATCCATTGATAAAACGAGTGCGTCTTCAGGTGAAACTTCGCCTAGACTGACGCCTGAACGTTTGATGAGGATAGCATCCCGATCAGGCAAGCGGACACTGATGTTTCCTCCTGTGGCCTGGGTTAAACCACGCTGATAGACTTTATGAGAAACATAGGCGAGTTCCTTTTTCAATAGCATCTCATTCATGTGTGATCTCCTCTCGAGGTAATTGGGATTCGGGTAAGATCTGTTTAAAATACGGCCTCAATTTTTCAGCACGCGCAAGCGGCTTTGTGGATTTTTCGAACATTCCTTCTGCTCTCTTCCGCACTTCGTTAAGAATTCGATTTTCATCCAATGAAACGAGCTTTTTATTTTTAACAGTCCATCCGCCATTCACCATTACCGAATGGACAGAAGTCCCGCTCTCTTGATGGACGAGCTGGGAAATAGGATCGTTGAATGGTGTCATGAACGTATTCTTCCGATTTAGTAGCACCATATCCGCTTTGTGGAACTGTTCGATTTTACCAATATGACTGTCTATTATTCTGGCGCCAGAAGTTGTTGCAGTTCGAAAGACATCTTCTGCTGTCATCCAATCGGAATACGGTTGATTCACCCGGTGGATCAGAACAGCTAGTCTCATAGCTTCAAAAAGATTATGGTTCGTTCCGCAGTTAGACCCATCCGTACCAATTGCAACATTACCACCCATTTTCAAGAATGCAGGTATGGAGGCGATCCCGCTACCAAGCAAGAGATTACTTGCAGGGTTATGCACAATCGATACTTGGCGATCTGCCAGCAACTCTAATTCATCCCGATTCAACCATACCCCATGAGCGACAGATAGCTTTTCATTCAGCAGCCCTGCATCATTAAGGTATGTGATCATTCCTTCTGGATAATGAAGTTGACTCTGTTTACGTTGCATCCTTGTCTCAAGTAAATGCATGTGGACCCGTAACTCTTCATTCTCGCTTAACGCTTTGCAAACCTTGAGCATGTCAGAAGAACAGCGTTGAGGAGCATTCGGTCCAAGCTGAACGTGAATCCTTCCCTCTTTCCCATGCCATTCTGAAAGGAGTTTGAGATAAAACGCCTTCATTTCAGCAGGTGACACCCTTTTGTTTTCAGAGGTGTTCCGTTCTTTCGGTATGGAGATGTTGAAAAAGTCCTCATCAGGCACATCATGCATCATTGGGGCAAAAGCCACACGCATTCCAGCTTCTTCATAAGCTTTTAATGCAGCATCCGAATGCCTGATATGAGGAAAATGATCCAGACAGCTTGTTACACCCGACTTCATCATTTCAATACACCCAAGCAAAACACCGTAATAAATATCCTCTTCCTCCAGAGAATGTCCATACGCTACCGTATAAAGTGTCCATAACTCGAGAGGAAGGTTGTTCACAGTGCCTTTCAGCATATTGGTATACGAATGATAATGTGCGTTCACCATCCCAGGGATCAGGATCATGTCTTGAGCGTCTAAAATTTCATCCGCCTGTTCTTCGAGCTTTTTCAATCCTTCAGAGTCATCTTCATTCAGGATGTGCCTGATCTGATGGTCTTCAACGAAAACCGAACCAGGCTGTGTCCCAAAAGAGGGTTCATTTGAAATGATTAACGGGTTTTTGATCAAAATTTTATGAGCCATTGATCACGTTTTTGCCAGTGCTGCCTTCTCGTATGCTTCAGGACAAGAACAGCTTTTTCTTTCCCCAGCTCGTTTGATCGCTTCTAACATCAATTGTTTTACCGTTTCCTTTTTACTTTCACTTACTGCTTTATGTGCCTTTAACGAAGGTTTCTTTTCAGTAACACCAGGAGCCATATTGGTCGCAAGCGTGACCACCGCATAACAAATGCCCAGCTCCCTTGCCAGGGAAGCTTCAGTAGCATTCGTCATTCCTACGACATCCATTCCCCACGACGCGAATAGTTGCACCTCCGCCTTCGTTTCATACCGCGGCCCGTCGACACAAATCAGCTTGGTTCCTTGATGAAGCGGTTCGTCAATGGCAGCCGCTGCTTCCGTGTACGTTTCCTTCAGCTCAGGACAGAAAGGTTCGGTAATATCGACGGAGTATTTTCCATAGGTCTTCTCACGTGTCGTAAAATCAAAGAATTGATCCAGTAAAGATAAACTTCCCTCGGTGATTTCAGGATTGATTGCACCGACTGCTGAGAATGCAAGGATGCGATCAACCCCCATCTCTTTCAATGCAAGGATGTTCGCCCGATAATTGACAAACGGAGCAAGTGTATCATGATTCTTCCCATGCCTTGGAAGAAAGATGACCTCTTTCCCCTCATACAAGGTTTGAAAAATCGTCACTTTCCCATATTCCGTATTGACGGTACTTTCCTTCATATCATCGAGTAAGTTGTAAAAGCCGGTTCCTCCAATTATGCCGATCTTCTTCATTACCTCATTCCCCCTTCATTTCATTGAGAAGCGACAAGTGCATTCTTATAAGGTTTTGTACAATTGCATTCAGGATTCGTTTTGATATGGGATATTGCTTGCAATACAAGCTTTTTCATCTTTTCTTTATTTTGCGCTGCGACATTTCTGTGTGTTTCGAGATTTGGAGGTGTATCCGCAAAACCTGTGGCCATGTCCGTTGATAATGTTATGACAGAAAAACAAAGCCCAAGTTCCCGAGCTAACGCAGCCTCTGTGGTATTCGTCATTCCTACGACATCCATCCCCCATTTACCAAATAGCTGCAGTTCAGTCCGCGTTTCATAGATTGGTCCATCAACTCCTACAAGGGTCACTCCCTTGTGGAGAGCGATGTCCAACACGCTTGCAGCTGTAACTACTGATTCATTCATCTCCAAGCAAAAAGGTTCTGTCATATCAGCTGAAAATTCCCCATATGTTTGGTCTCTTCTTTTTGTCATATCAACAAACTGTTCTAATAGCGAAACATCTCCAATTGGTATATCAGGGTTGATCGAACCAACAGCCGATACAGCCAAGACCCGTTCGACACCGACTGATTTCAAGGCTTTCATATTCGCTTTATAATTGACATATGGTGCTAAAACCCCATGTGTGGTTCCATGTCTCGGCAAAAAATAAACGTCTTTATCCTCATGCACACCTTGAAAAAGGGTAACTTGACCAAACTCTGTTTCAATGACTCTTTCATCCAACGAGCCAAATAAATCATAAAATCCAGTTCCACCAATCAGTCCAACCTTCATTTCCTTCCCTCCTTCAGTTCGTCAGCTTTTCCATCAACATTGTCACACCATAAGCGCCTAACCAAACTCCAAAAATCCCAGCAACACCAGCAAGAACTGGAGGAGCCGGAATAGGCAGCCGGATCAATTTGAAAATGACACCAACTGCCACGCCACTCAATAACGCAAGTGCAATTTCTTTCATGTCGTCGCCCCGCTTGCAGCCACTGTTTCTTTTCTGTCTTTTTCCTGATCCGCTTTCGGCAATAAAAAGTCGAAGTCACAGCCCTTATCCGCTTGTAGGACGTGTTGACGGTATAAAATCGGGTATCCCCTTGTGTAATCGTCAAAGTGAGGCGGTTTCCAATTTGTTCTCCGAAGTTCGAGTTCTTCCTCCGAAACCAACAACTCAAGTTTACGGGACTCTACATCCAGTTCGATCCAATCACCATCCTGAATCAATCCGATTGGACCGCCGATGGCTGCTTCCGGAGCCACATGAAGGAGAACCGTTCCGAAAGCCGTACCGCTCATACGGCAATCTGATAATCGGACCATATCCCTTACCCCTTGTTTCAAGAGTTTTTCAGGGATTGGAATCATCCCTGCTTCGGGCATACCAGGTGCACCGACAGGACCAGCATTTTGTAGAACAAGGACACTATCAGGCGTTACGTCCAGATCGGGATCATTCAAACGTTCCTTCATATCTTTTAAAGAGGTGAAGACAACAGCCTTCCCTTTATGCTGCAATAAATCCTTTGTAGCGGCTTTCGGTTTGATGATAGCTCCATCCGGTGCGAGGTTTCCTTTTAGTACAGCAATACCTCCTTCTTTATGTAGCGGTTTTTCCAACGGTCGGATAATATCCCGATATTCTTGATCCATCTGAACATCTGCAAGATTTTCCCTTAACGTCTTTCCAGTCACCGTAAGCTCCTCCATATGAAGGAGGGGTGACAGTTCTTTCAATACGGCAGAGATTCCTCCAGCGTAATAAAGATCTTGCATTTGATACTTGCCAGCAGGTCTCATATTGGCAAGGAACGGCGTCGTCCGGCTATGCTTTTCAAAATCATTGAGACTCAAATCGATGCCAAGCCTGCGTGCGATCGCAATCAAATGAATGACCGCGTTCGTCGATCCTCCCACTGCCATCAATATCTTGATTGCATTATCAAATGATTCCCTCGTCATGATGTCCGAAGGCCGGATTCCTGCTTTTACAAGTCGTACGATGGCTCTTCCGGTTTCTTGAGCTAACCTTAACCGTTCGTTTTCAGTGGCAGGGGTCGCTGCCCCTCCAGGAAGCATCATCCCCATCGCTTCTGCACATGCAGCGATGGTACTGGCTGAACCCATCACCATGCAATGGCCAGCAGTAGGCGCAAGTCTTTCATTGATTGCATTGAGTTCTTCTTCGTCCACTGTTCCGGCTTTATATTCCTGCCAGAAGAAACGGCAATCCGAACAAGCCCCAAGTGTCTTTCCTTTATACTCACCATTGTTCATCGGACCTCCTGTGAAAAGGATTGCAGGCTTGTCCGCACTTGCTGCCCCCATCAATTGGGCAGGCGCCATTTTATCGCATCCGCCAATCATGACAGTCCCATCGATCGGTTGAGCTGTGATCATTTCTTCTGTGTCCATCGCAACGAGATTCCGATAAAGCATTGTTGTAGGACTTGTGAACATTTCACCTACAGAAATCGTGGGGAATTCAAGGGGGGTACCTCCCTCAAGGATGACACCCCGCTTGATCGCTTCTACCATCGGTTTCACATGACTATGGCATCTGTTAATTTCACTAAATGTATTGCAAATACCGATGACCGGTTTTTCATAATCTTCCCGATCATGTCCTAAATGGCGGCTGAACGCCATTCGGATAAACTGGCTGAAACCTGCATCACCGTATGAAGTTTGTGACTTTGTCATTTGTGACCACCTGCACCTTCTGAGAAATATTCCAATTCCCCGTCTTTCGTAAATGGTATTGGTTCTGGACTAGAAAGAACCTCCACCTGTTCGCCTGCTTCCTCTATGAGATTTTCAGAGAGGTAGAGCCTTTCGAGTTCCAACGTATTTTCAATAATTGCCATTCGTAATGAGGTCGGATCATCAACTGCTAAACTATCAATTGCTGTTTTCACAAGCTCTTGATCAGTATTCAAAACCATCGGAATCATTGCGCGTTGTACATACGTACTCGTCAAACAATTCAGGTACGTCTTTTGACGATCCAGTTTCTGAAACAATCGTTCTGTTGTGAAGTCTGCTAGTCCGATTCCAGTCGCATTCCCATGTGAGGAATCATCCAAATTCAACACACCGATTCTTTTATAAGACGGCGATTCAGGTTCAGGTACGCCGAAGATCTTTGTCCGTCCGAGAACATTCGTATCCATTCCTGTACCGCTGAAATTCTTCCCCATCTTTTTAACAACCAATAAATCCAATTGTCCGATCGGAATCCGCGGAAAATATTCTTTCGATCGAAGCAGCAACTCCTGTTCCCTGTCGAGAATCGATTGCGGTTTGATGACCTCAAGAATAGCAGTCTCATCAAAGCTGTTTTCGACAATCGCAATTCCTGCGAGGATTTTTCCCGTCTCAATCATTCCTTGCCCAACTTCTTGAACCGTTTTTGACATGTTCGGAGGGCCCTGGCGATGTAATTGATTGGCACCTTTCGCCTTTCCAAGTCCAACGGTGATCATTTTCAATAATCCACTCTCGTTCGGTCCGCGAAATGCGGTATGGAGCTTTACACGATTCAGGATGATGATTCCATCGGATTCCCAGGCATGGGTATCACAATAAAGCGTGAACCCGCTCTCCGTTTCTCCGACTTCCACGACTGTTGAAGAAGTACGGACCGGACAGCCCATTGTGTCCTCTGTAAAACCAAGACTTTGCAAGACATCCATCTGCCCTTCGGGGGTACCCCCGCCATGACTTCCCATCGCACCAATGATGAATGGTTTTGCACCTTGTTTTTTCAAATGATCGACAATCGTTCGGACGATGAGAACCCTGTTGGAGATCCCGCGGCTTCCTACAGTAATTGCAATCGAAGCCCCTTTTTTCACAGAATGGAGCTGATTTTCCAGCTCCGCTGTGAGATGTGCCTTTATGTCCTCAATCTTTCCAACTGGAAAGCGTTGCTTCACCATAACCACTTTAGGAAAATCCATTATCTTGACTCCTTAATCAAAGCTTGTCTGAAACCGCCAGGGATACGTATTTCATTTCTAAATATTCCTTGATTCCTTCATGACCGCCTTCTTTTCCAAGACCGGATTCCTTTATCCCACCAAATGGAGCTTCAGCTGTGCCCGGGAAGACATCATTAATGCCGATGATGCCGTAATCGAGTTTCTCCATGACCTTGATTGCTCTGTTAAGGTTGTTTGTAAAAAGGAAAGAAGCTAAGCCATAATTCGTATTATTTGCTGCTGCAATCGCCTCTTCATCACGATCAAAGGTTTGGATCGGTACGACTGGCCCGAATGTCTCTTGCGACATGATCTTCATATCGTCGGTTACGTTTGCCAATATCGTCGGTTCAAAGAAATAACCTCCTGGTCCATCCCATTGCTTTCCACCCGTCATAAGTTCAGCACCTTTAGAGACTGCATCCTCTACTTGGTCTTTCACCTTATTCAACCCGCTGTCATCAATCAGGGGTCCTATATCCACTGTTTCATCGGATCCGTTTCCGATTCGGAGTTCTCGTACTTTTGCTTCAAGCTTTTCGAGGAATTGATCCTTTACATCTGAATGCACATAAAGTCGATTCGTACATATACACGTTTGACCGCAATTCCGATACTTACTTGCGATCGCCTGGTCGACAGCAAGATCCAAGTCAGCATCTTCAAAGACTAGCAACGGTGCATGGCCACCAAGCTCAAGCGCGAGCTTTTTAACCGTTTGAGCACTGCCTTCCATCAAGAGTTTACCGACTTCGGTCGATCCCGTGAACGTCACCAGCCGTACATCAGAGCTATCCATGATTTCTTTTCCAATTTCGACGGGATCCCCGACGACAAGATTCAGTACTCCTTTCGGAAGTCCTACCTCTTCGAAGATTTTCACAATTTCGATTGCGCTAAGCGGGGTCTGCTCGGCAGGCTTCAGGACGACTGGACATCCTGCAGCCAACGCTGGACCTACTTTCCTCGTAATCATGGCAGCAGGGAAATTCCATGGGGTGATCGCGGCCACAACACCAATCGGCTTCGGTACGACCCAAAGTCGCTTGTTCTTTTTCGAGGAAGGGATCATTTCGCCATAGACCCGGTTCGCCTCCTCTGCGTACCAGAGCAAGAAACTCGCTGCAAATTCAATCTCGCCTCTTGCTTCTTTCAATGGTTTACCTTGTTCTTCTGTCAATATGGAAGCTAGTTTTTCTTTTCGTTCAAGCATGAGATGATAAGCCTTGTATAGGTAGTTCGATCGTTCCCTTGCCGTCAACTCCGACCAGGATTCGAAAGCGGCGTTTGCTGACCGGATGGCTTCATCTGCTTCTTTCTTGCCTCCGGAAGGAATTTCTGTAATTTTTTCTCTTGTCGCAGGATTGAAAACTTCAAGCATCGAGCCCGATTCTGCTTGGACCCATTCTCCGTTGATATACATTCCTTTAACTGTATCTACTAGCATGGATCATTCCTCCTTATCCGTTTAATGCTGGGTCTTTTTCCGCCATGGAAGGGAACCAGTAATCTTTTTGGCGATCCTTTTTCAATTCATCCCACTCTGCGAGGATTTGTACAGCAAGGTTAGCGACTCTTATACTCTTTTCAACGCCGCCGTATGAGAATTCATCACGAATCCGGTTCGCAACAACGGTACATACCGACCCTGCTCGTAAGCCATATAATCCAGCGAGGGTAAAAATCGTCGCCGCTTCCATTTCGAAGTTCAACACCCCTGCTTTGTTCAAATCTTGTACTTTTTCTTTAAAAAACGACTGTTCATAGCCTTTGAAGCCTGTTCTTCCTTGTCCGCAATACCAGGATGCAGTCGAACAGGAAACCCCGACGTGATATGTATAGCCCAATCGTTCTGCCGCTTCAACAAGTGCTGCCGTTGCTTCATAATGTGCACTCGCCGGATAGCGATCATCGACGTAAAATTGGCTTGTTCCATCATGACGAACTGCCCCTGACGAAATGATTACATCTCCAGGATTAATATGTTCCTGTATCGCTGCTGTCGTGCCTACTCGCAAAAACGTGTCCCCGCCTAATGCAGCCAATTCTTCAAATGCACTTGCAGTAGAGCCGCCTCCTGCTCCTGTAGAACAGGCTGTGATGCCGACCTCTCCTATTTTTCCACTGAATGTTCGATGCTCTCGATAGTTTGCAATTTTTCGAGACTCTGTCCATTCCTCACCGATCATATCGACACGATCAGGGTCACCCGGCAACAATACATATTTCTCAACATCTCCTTGTTTACAACGGATATGATATTGTAATCCTTCGTCCATTACAGGTTTAGATGCGTTTGATTTCCAATTTGTCATTTGTAGATCACCTCATTGATATTTTTAACTACTATACTGCTATCTTCTGTAAATTCTAGTACGGGTGCCAAGTTTGATAGATTCTCTTCTGCACATAGTTTGATATCTTCTTCACAACCAATCCTCCGCATCGTTTCACCGCTGCCGGAATCTCCAAATGCATGGATGGTATCCTGGTAGTTTGATAAGAGATGAGTGCTGATTTTTGCGGAATCCTTAAAGAGTGGAATCCGCTTCAAAGCAGTGGCAGCTTGCCTGCCATAATCCAGCAGGACTCCAGCTGTATAAGCATCATCCAATGCAGCAATTTGGCCATTCTCCCGACCAGCACATACGATGACGACCCCTGTCCCGAGCTCATCGGCCATCTTGACCGCTTTTTCCATGACTGCTTTGGCGTTTCTCAATGAACCGACAAGGATGTGCTCGTTACCGGAATTCCAGAGTGATAACCCCGCGAGTGTCCCATTTGTCGTTTTCAGGACAACCCGTTTTTCTTTCAGATCCATATTGTTGATCGAAATTAAAGAAGGACTGAACTGTGCATGTTCAGAGACATTCCCATAAAGATCTTCAGCGCAGACAAGTGTCTCTTGATTAAGAAAGCCTTGTAGACCTCCTAACGTTTTCCTTTCGTCATCTGTCAAAATGATTTCAGAGCATCCTTTATCAAGCATTGTGATCATGGCTGTAGTAGCCCTTAGGACATCAACGAGGACACAAACTTGTGGGGTATCTTCTTTCACTTCTTTTGGCATGTAAGCCACTTCAAATTTCAACTCTTCCATTCATTTGTCCCCTCCTTCAGATAAGTTTTAGAAATAACAGGTAACAAGTAAGTGCGCACCATACAAACCCAAAAGCAATTCCTTTAGCATTGTAGTTGATGGTTCTGATATACGTACGGTCCTGATAGGCACCGTATCCTTTTGCTTCCATCGTATTAGCGGTTGTCCGAACACGTCGGATCGCCCCCATCAAGAGTGGAAGGGTGAATCTCTTCAAGTTTTCAGCTTTGTTTTTTAAACCTTTTTGTTTTCCAACACCACGAATGGTCTGGGCTGCTTCAATAACACGCGCCTCCTGTTCGAGTGTAGGGACAAAGCGCAGCGCTACGAAAATCGAATACGCATAACGGTACGGGACTTTCAATTTTTGCGTTAAAGAAATGACAATATCCCTCGGATCACTTGTCGCCACGAAGATGAGTGAAGTAGTGAAAATCGTCAAGATCCGGACTGTAATGGCTAGCGCGAAATCCACGGATTCAGAATAGATGTTGACGGGACCAAGTTCGAATAAGACGGTTTGGCCAGGGACCAGTAACACCTGCAAGATGAAAAATCCGATACTGAACAACAACATGATCCAAATGCCACGAAACACGAACTTCAAGCTCAACTTAGCTAAAACCAGGGCAACACTTATGATTGCTACGAACAATATCAATTGAGGGATTGCTGTTTCATAGATGAATACGAGAATCGAGATGCACACCATCCAAATCAGTTTAGTGACAGGGTCAAGAGAATGCATGAATGACTTCTTTTCATGAAATTGGAATGCTAAGCTCATAAGACCTGCTTCACCCTCTCTTCCGTTTGTAGAAATTCATCGATCGTGATGACCGCTTCATCCATATTGGTTGGGTACAACTGCTTGGCTAATTGTGAAATTGGTGGTTCGATCAAGGAAGCTTTCTTCAAGACTTCCTCATTCATGAATAGCCTCTTCACATCACCGTCATAGATAAGTTCCCCTTGATGCATAACCAATGCAGAATCGGCCCACTTACAAACTAATCGAATGTCATGTGTGATCATGATCACCGTTTTCCCTTGTGCTTGAAGGTTTTTACAAAGTTCCAGCAGTTTCGTTGCACTCGCATAGTCCTGACCTGTAGTGGGTTCATCAAGAATGACGATATCCTGGCCTAAGATCAGTGAAGCAATGACACTTAATCGACGCTTTTCCCCTCCGCTCAGCATGAATGGATGTTTATCCTTTTGGTCGTAAAGATTGATTTCCTTCAACGCTTTCGTCCCTTGCTCGATGATCTCTTCCGGCAGCGGATCGTCCCCTTCAATACCATGCTTCACTTTCAAACTATAGATCGCTTCCTCGAAAACGTTGTCTGAAACAAATTGGTGCTCAGGGTTTTGGAATACATATCCGATATCCTCTGTCATTGAGAGGAGATCACGTTTAAATGTGTCTTCTCCTTTCAAGAAAACCTTGCCTTTCGGAGGCCGGATGATGCCCATCAGGTGTTTGACGAGTGTCGTTTTGCCAGATCCGTTCGTACCAAGGATGGTCACAAAGTCACCTTTCTTAATCGAAAAACTGACATCCTTCAAGGCTTGTGTTCCATTTGGGTAATGATAGTCCAATCCCTTTACAGAAAGTGCCTCAGGTTGAATCCCAGAAAGAACTTCCGATTCTGATTTCATCGAATTCGCTGGCCGCCACTTATCCTTTAACTCAAGTACAGCATCCTCGACGGAGATCGGAAAACGATTGAAGCTCATCCCCCTATCCTTAAGCTGGATTGCAAGCTCAGAGATTTCCGGAACCCAAACCCCCATTTCTGTCAATGTATCGATTGATGTTTCTAATACATCCTGCGGCGTACCCGATTGGATGATTCTCCCTTCATCCATGACGAGCACCCGATCCACCAGATGCATGATGTCATCAATTTTGTTTTCAACGACGATAATTGTATGCCCGAACTCCTTATGCAGGATTTGAAGAAGATCGAAAATGTCTTTCGTCGCCTGTGGATCTAGATTTGCTGTTGCATTATCCAGTACAAGGATCTGAGGTTCCATCGCCAATACCGAAGCGATTCCAACCTTTTGCTTTTGTCCCCCTGAAAGTTCAAATACTTTTCGCTGTTCAAAACCGGTCATCCCCACTTTCTCGAGACAATTCTGAATACGACCGCGGATTTCTACAGGATCCACCTTCAAATTTTCAGGTGCAAAAGCGACTTCATCTTCAACGTAAATGTTACAAAGCTGAGCATCGGGGTCTTGGAAGACAAGACCCATGCTCGTTGATAAATCTTTCAATTCAAGTTCTAATACATTTTTCTCCTCAACAATGATCTCTCCACCGATCCTGCCTTCCATCACATTCGGAATGATGCCGTTGAACGTTTGGCATAGGGTACTTTTTCCACATCCGCTTGGACCGACGATAAGAACAAATTCACCTTCATTGATTTCGAGAGAACAATCCTCTAAGACTGGCTCCGTTTCATCCTCATAGATATAGGTAACGTCTTTAAGCTGAATGATGGTTTTCACCTACATCCACCTCTTTCTTTTGCTGCTTATGGATATTGAATCCTTTTAAGATATCTGTACGCACTAGGAGATCACCAATCAACTTACTCAACCACCCTGATAAAATGACACCGCTTACACAACGGACGGCGAAAGCAATGAGTAGAATCGTGATACCCCATTTGTAGTATCCGAACCAGAATGCCGCGATGATGAACCAAAGTGGAACGGCTAGTAATCCTGCTACGCCTGTGCTCAACCAATCCCAACGCTTATACCGAAACATCATAAACCCAAGCTCGACACCTAATCCATCTGTCACAGCTGCCGTAATAGAGATCAAGCCATTTGGATTTCCGGATATGATTTGTACAACCCCTGCAAGAGTCAGTGTAAAGAAGGCAGCCCCTGGTTTTCTGATAATGTACGCCGCTAAGACTCCCGAAATACTATAAAGTCCTAGAGTGATTGATGTCAGAATCGGTCCTCCCAATGCAGTGAGCAGCTGATTCAACATCGCCAAATAAGTAAGTGCTACTCCATTCACAATAGCCAAGATCGCCATCAATACGATATCAACCGTTGTAAGCCCTTTCATTTTACGGCTGTTTTTAACCGCTTCTACCGCTTTTGTCATTTACGTTTCCTCCCTTTTTTTCAAACCCTAATTTAAACCCAAAAACTTGTCCGACTGTTTAGGTAGTAGTGCACCTCCTCTAGCCTCTTTTACGAATGACATTGAACTCGAAATTGTCGCTTAAATAGTAACTGTCCGAATATAAGACAGGGATTCCAGTATTGGAGTAGTGCGTTTGTTTCAGAAGAAGCAATGCGCTTTGTTCCGACAGTTGAAGTTTAGAAGCGATTTTCTCATCACTGATAACTGCTTTTATGGAACATACCGAAAAAGACACATTAAGATCAAAGTTTTCAAGGAATTCCAGCAAGGATTCATAATAGATTTCTTGATATTCATGTTCCATCCCTAACCGATACGGAATGTAATCTTCTACGTACACAACTGGGTCCTCATTTGCAGTACGTACACGTTCGATATAAAATATTTCATTCTGATCTTTTCTCAGTGAAAGAATCTTCTTCCTTTCTGAGGTAGCTGATTGAACCTCGGATATTACATTCTTAGTGCCAGGATTGTACCCGTGGGCTTTAATGATGTTCGTCGAACTTTCCAGGGTGGATATGTTGGTTTTCAAGCTGCTTTTCGAGCCGATCACAAAGGTCCCTACACCTTGTCTACTAAATAAAAATCCTTCCTGCTCTAAAGTTCGAATCGCCTCGCGGATTGTATTTCTGCTTACTCCTAGTTGATTGGATAACTTTTGCTCGGAAGGAATCTTGTCCATTGGTTCTAAGTTGTCGTTGATCAATTCATAAATCATGTCTCTGGCTTGAAGATACAAGGATCTGTTTGCCAACTTCATCAATCATCACCACTTTATGTAAATTGGAACAACCTCCTACGTTGGTCGTCCTACAAGTATTATATTCATAATTTTCGAACGATTACAACACTTATCTTTGTAATCTTTTAAATTTTTAGAAAACTAGTACGAAAGGAGTATTGTGAGTTTTACAACTGATTTTCACGAAACTCTCTCTATTCCTGGCGATCACAAACCTCCTGCCTTTTTGCAGACTCTGAAGTGCCGCTGATTTTCGGAGGTTTATTTTAGGCGACTGTTAACAGACACAGGAGACCTTATTTAGTCCTTTTTGCATATGTTTTTGAGATTAACGGACACCAGGAACCTTATTTCGTTAAAAACATCGAAAATCCCATGTTTTGTTCATAGATAGAGTCTCTCATGTCCGTTAAAACTGCTGAAACACCACTATTAACAAAAATAACGTCTCTCATGTCCTTAATTTTGCGAAAGTAAATTGTCTACTAATCTGTTAATCTTAGGAATAATTTACCGGTTTCATTGTTTACGAGGATTTGTAATACTTTTAGTATGAAAGCGATTACGAAGATTTGCCTCACTCTTTTGTTGTCCGTCACTCTAGTCACGGGATTTAATCACGAAGCATCTGCTGCTACTTCGCACACTGTTCAATATGGAGATACAATGTGGAAAATCGCCATGCGATATAAAATTGGAGTTTCTGAAGTCATCAATGCGAATACACACATCAATAATCCTAATTTGATTTATCCGGGACAACGGTTGAACATCCCTACGATCAATGGGGTAAAATCTGTTGAAGCTCAGGTTGTCGATCTCGTCAACCAGGAGAGAGCCAAACATGGTTTACATCCGTTAAAAGCAAATTGGGAATTATCACGTGTCGCTAGATATAAATCGAAGGATATGCTCCAAAACAATTATTTCAGCCACACATCTCCAACATACGGAAGTCCTTTTCAAATGATGAGAGACTTCGGTATCTCCTATCGAACAGCAGGTGAAAATATCGCAGCAGGACAAACGACTGCACAGGCAGTCATGAACGCTTGGATGAACAGCGATGGTCATCGTAAAAACATACTTTCAAGCAACTACAAGGAAATCGGGGTCGGATATGCAAAAGGAGGTAGCTACGGTCATTATTGGACCCAAATGTTCATCACTCGTTAAAGAGAAAGCCACCTACTCAGAGGTGGCTTTTTTACATATTCTCACTGACCTATTCAGCCCATTTTTCCAACGTTTCATCTTTAGGAAGCAGCATTGTGAACAATCCGAGCAATGGCAAGAAGCTGATCGCCCACATTGTAAAAGAGATGCTCGTTACATCAGCCATTTTACCAAGCAACACAGATCCTAAAGCCCCCATACCAAAAGCGAGTCCCACGATAAGTCCTGAAACCATCCCGATCCGTCCTGGCACAAGTTCCTGTGCATAGACAACCGTTACGGAAAAACTCGTATTGAGGATGAAGCCGATCAAAAAGAAAAGCGGAATAACCATAAGCAATCCTACATGCGGCAATAGTAGAGCAAGAGGCGCAGTCCCAGCTAATGACCAGAAAATCATGTTCCGCTTACCTAGCCTATCAGCTAATGGACCTCCCAAAAAGGTTCCCAGAACCCCCGCTGCCAAGAAAATGAACAGATAGATTTGCGCTTGCCTGATTGACAATCCATAATCGTCAATCAAATAAAATTGATAATAATTTCCGATTCCTGAAAAATACCATGATCGGGCAAACACAAGGAATATCAAGATTATCATTGCGAAAACGACTTTCTTTTTCCGTTTAACCTGGATGTTTTTCTTTTGGTTGGTTTTTGACACTCTAGGAAAATTCACCAACTGTTTGCTGTACCATCCAGATACATAAAACAAGACGAAAATTGCAACTGCCGCAAACGAAGTGAACCATACCGCACCAAATTGTCCAAGCGGTACAAAGACAAGAGCTGTCATGATTGGGGCGAGAGAAGTACCTGTATTCCCTCCCACTTGATAGATCGATTGCGCAAGTCCTCTCCTGTTTCCTGCTGCCATATAAGCAACCCGTGAACCTTCGGGATGGAAAACCGCTGAACCAAGTCCGATTCCGATGACAGATAAAATGATGAATGCGAATGAATCTGCAAATGCAATTCCAAGCATACCAGCTAAGCTCGCACACATTCCCAAGGGCAATAGATATGGAGAAGTCGAACGGTCCGTATACCATCCGACCACTGGCTGCATCACTGATGATGTCATATTCAGTGTAAAAGCAATCCATCCTAACTGTGTGAACGATAGCCCCATAGAACGCTCCAATATAGGAAAAATTGCTGGAATGACCGCTTGCATCGAATCATTAAGCAAGTGGACAAAGCTTATCATGAATAGTATTGAATAAACCGTCGCTGCAGGTTTTTGTACAGAAGTCTTCACTGTCTCGACCGCCATAGGCTTTCCTTCTTTCCTCTTTTATCGATATGTAAATAGCATACCACTTTTTAGTTAAGACTCTTTTCTAAAAGATTGTTGCTTTTGAGTCATTTTTTAAAAACACCCTGTGCAAGTTGAGTGGAGAGCAAGATGCGAGACTCCTCGAAAATGAAAATCACATTTTCTTCGTGCGTTGTAACGCTGCCGAAGCTTTCCTTGTCCTGTGGGTTCACCGCACACCCCGCGGAAAACGAGCATCCTGTAGCGGAAATCAACGACTTTTAAAGAAAACTTGGCGAGACCATGCCTTTTGTAGGTCGAGCCTTAGTTGCCCTTATACTGAAGAAAGTATTTTATACTTTCTTTAAGTGCAAGAGCAGCAAAGTTTGCCGAATACAGCCTTAGATAAAGAGAGTAAAAAAAGAGACTGTCCCTATACTATTAGGCAGCCTCGTTGTTTCTCAACTATTCTTTTTTATATCTTAGAAAGGTTCAACTGTCTGTAATCGTCAACTGGATCGGTTTAACAGGTTCCTCAAGGTTATAATTGACCTGTTCATCCAAATGCTGTAATTGCATCTTCAAATCCTCTTCATCAAAAGGAAAGTCATCGATTTCATCTAATTGTTTCAGGAAGGTTTTATGGAGCTTGTTATACCCTGCCCATTTCTTTTTATCTGCCTGTTCCATGAGCGCAGAAAGTGTAGCAAGGCATTTTGCAAGTACCTTGTTATCCCCTTCCATCAACATTTCTCTGCTGATATGATGGCATGTTACATAATCGCGTTTATCATTGAAAGTCTCCATGTACTGATTAATCCTGATTTGTTGTGCTTTGTTTTTCATTGCTGTTCCCTCCGTTCGCACCTCAAAAGATCTTTCTATAAACATTCTTATGATTTGACGGCTGCTTGAGTAGTACAAAAGAACTGTTCGGCCGGATTCCCATTATAAATGGCCGGAATTATTACGAAAAGCCGCCGGATTATCAAGGATATCTGCCGGAATACGTCCCAAATCGCCCGAGTTAACCTCTCATGCTTCAAAATCGAAAAGCTGGCCGAACCGTTGTCGGCCAGCTACCATCTTATACTTCTCATTGCTCTTTTGCCATATTTTCGTGATATTCACGTTCTTCGTCCCAGATCTCTGTATTCTTCAATCCGATTGTCCTCGGATTGAAAGTTGGATTCTTTCCTGTACGTTTTTGTGTAACATAATCTTGTAAGGCATTGAACGCAATTTTCCCGAGCATGGCAATGGCTATTAAGTTGACGAGTGCCATCGTAGCCATGAACAGATCAGCGAGGCTCCAGACAATTGCAAGCTGTGCTACAGAACCGAACATGACCATCCCTACGACTGCCAATCGGTAAATGAAAATCCATCCTTTTTTCTCAGGATTGATAAATTCGATGTTCGTTTCACCATAATAGTAGTTCCCTACAACTGAACTGAACGCAAACAGGAAGATGAAGACTGCCACCAAGAACGAAGCCCAATCACCGACATGGTAGGTCAGAGCTTGTTGTGTCAGCTGGATGCCATCTTCTGAACCTGTATATTGACCAGAAAGAATGATCATCATCGCAGTTGCCGTACAAATCAATAACGTATCTGTAAAAACACTCAACGTCTGGATCAAGCCTTGTTTGGCAGGGTGTGATACGTTTGCCGTAGCTGCTGCGTTCGGCGCACTACCCATACCGGCTTCATTCGAGAACAACCCGCGTTTGATACCATTCATTAGTGCTGCACCAAGTCCGCCACCAATTGCTTCCTCCAAACCGAATGCACTTTTTACAATCAAGGCAACAACTGATGGAAGTTCAGTTATGTTCACAATTAAAACATAAATAGCTAAAAGTAAGTATAAAATCGCCATCACAGGTACGATCGCTTCTGCCACACGGGCAATCCGCTTGATTCCGCCAAAGATGATGATCGCGACGATTGTACTGAGTATTATTCCAAAGACCACACGGCTAAGACCGAATGAATTTTCAAATGCCAATGAAATTGTGTTGGCCTGAACCGAGTTGAATACCAAGCCGAAAGTAAATGTGATAAGGACCGCAAACAGGACGCCCATCCAACGTTTATTCAGACCTTTTTCCATATAGTATGCAGGTCCGCCTCTGAAACCGAAGTCGTCTTTCACTTTATAGATTTGGGCGAGCGTACTTTCTACAAAAGCAGTCGCCGCACCAATCAAAGCGATCATCCACATCCAGAAAACTGCTCCAGGACCACCCAGGGAAATCGCTAACGCTACACCAGCCAGATTACCCGTACCAACACGAGACGCGGTACTGATACTAAAAGCCTGGAAGGAAGATACACCACGTTTCTTCTTATCCTTTGAAAGGGTCGCACCTTCCCCTAAGAGCTTGACCATGTCCTTGATCATGGTGAATTGTACGAATTTCGTGCGGATGGAGAAATAAATACCAAGAATGAGTAATAGTGCAATCAAAACATATGTCCATAAAATATCATTTCCCCATCCGATAATGGTTTCTAACCAAGACAAACGTATCACCTCTTATGTATAAATTTTACGCATACTGTTCCCTATTGTATTACACCCGATACAGCCTGTCATTGGATGCTGTTGGTAATACGAAAACGCATGCTATATTTTGGCAATACCCTTTTTCAGGTCAAGAATAACTACCTAAGTGAAAAAAGGTTGTCCAATAAGTTTTCTTGGACAGCCTCTTTTTTTATTCCAACTCATGAATAGCGCTGCAAGAAAGCCTTGATGCGTCTTTGATGTTCCGGTGCTTTCCTCATTCTTCCTTGTGCCTCATTTTCCAATTCCATGGTGTTCGTCAGTTCCGGCAGATCCAGTGCATTCAAGATCATTTTCGTCTCGATCAATGCTTCAATCGGCTGGTTCAAAAATTGTTTTGCAATTTCTTCAGCATGTGAGAAAGGTTGATCGCTGACGACTTTGTCGATCAACCCGAGCTGAAACGCTTCCTCTGCGTTGAATGTCTGACCGTTCCATATCGCTTGCTTCGCCTTTTGGTCACCAAGCTTTTTTTTCAATAGATAATGACAACCGCCATCAGCGACAAGTCCCACTTTGATAAAATTCAAACCAAAGCTCGCGTCCTCTGAAGCGATAATGTAATCAGACGCAAGGGCAAGACTGAACCCGAGGCCAGCAGCTGGACCATGAACAGCCGAGATGACGATTTTAGGCAACGTATATATTTTCAAAATCATTTCTTTTACCTGATCCATGATTTCATTGAAACGGGTTTCTGAAATATCCTCAGTCATCGAAGTAATATCTCCACCGGAAGAAAACCCCGGACCTGCTCCAGACAAAATGACAATGTTCGCGTTACTTTCAGTAATGGAATCAAGCGTTTCAATAAAGTGCTCAATCAATTCAACATTCATCGCGTTCAAAACTTGCGGACGGTTCAACTCAATATGTGCGACCTGATCGTTGATTTCCATTCGAATCGGTTGACTAGAACTTGTAGCAGTCATATATGGTCTCCTCTCCATTTTCATCAAACTCGTTGTTATCATGGATGACTGTTTTCAGTTAGATTGTTATTTCAACATTTCGAAAAACAGCTATTTATTATTTAGTCATAGACGTTCGATGATTGCAGCGGTGGCCATACCATGTCCGATACATATGGTTAATAAGCCATATTTCCCGTCAATCCGTTCGAGTTCATGCAGCAAAGTTGTAATCAGCTTCGCTCCTGTCGCACCTAATGGATGGCCTAATGCGATTGCGCCTCCATTTACATTCACTCGATCAAGCGAACCACCGATTTCTTTTTCCCATGCCAGCACAACAGGGGCAAAAGCTTCGTTGATTTCAACACGGTCCATATCGTTGATTGAAAGCCCTGCTCTATCCAACACCTTTCTGGTCGCTGGAATAACGCCATCCAGCATTAGAGTCGGGTCTGAACCCACAACTACACGCTCGATGATTTTTGCACGCGGTTTCAACCCCATCGATTCGGCTTTCTTCTTTTCCATTAAAAGCACAGCCGCAGCCCCATCACTCATCTGGCTCGCATTCCCAGCAGTGACGACACCATCTGGCTTGAAGACAGGTTTAAGACTTGCAAGAGCTTCAAGGGACGTATCCTTCCGCGGTCCTTCATCCTTATAAACTGAAATCGGATTTCCATCCGGATCTTCACCATTGACGGCAAGGATTTCACGATCAAAGCGTCCTTCCTTTTGGGCATGTAGGGCCCTTCTGTGGCTTTCATACGCGTATCGGTCCAGTTCTTCTCTGGTCATATCATATTTATCAGCAATCAGTTCTGCGGAAACCCCTTGATGAACAAAATTATATTTTTCTTTCAATGAATTCGGAATCGTCCGTTCATTTCCATCACTCAGGATCGGAACCATCGTCATATTTTCGACACCTGCGGCAATCGTAATGTCCATATCCCCAGCTAAAATTTCTTGAGCAGCAAAATGCAGAGCCTGCTGGCCGGAGCCGCACATGCGGTTGATTTGGACAGACGGTACTTCCACAGGAAATCCGGAATCGAGTGCTGCAAGGCGGCCAATATTGAAACCTTGTTCAGAATGTGGCGTCACGCATCCCATTACAATATCCTCAATTAGTTGCTTTTCGATTTTCGCTTTTTTCGTCACTTCATCCAAAACCGCCCCAGCCAAATGAATGGGATGGGTGTTCCTGAAGACCCCTTTCCGTTTACCGACGGCAGTACGAACTGCTTCCACAATCACAACTTCTCTATTCATGTATGTTCCCTCCACTCTGCTGAATGTTTATTTATCGTATTTGTAAAATCCACGTCCTGTTTTGACACCGTAATGTCCTGCCTCAACGAGCTTTCTTAGAATTTGTGGCGAGCGGAAACGATCTCCATACGCATCCATCATGCCCTCACATACGAACATCATCGTATCCAAGCCGACATAATCAGCAAGTTCCAAGGGTCCCATCGGATAATTCAATCCGAGACGGATCGCTTTATCGATGTCTTCAATAGAAGCAACACCTTCCTCATAGATACGCATACACTCGATCATATGCGCGGACAGTGCCCGTGTTGTAACGAACCCTTGGGCATCCTTTACGAGTACTGTCTCTTTACCGACTTCTTCAGAAACTTGTTCGATCGCTTTGACAGTCTCGTCTGACGTATCGATCCCTTTGACAATTTCAATCAGTTTCATAATCGGAGGCGGGTTGAACCAATGCATGCCGATCACTTGTTCAGGCCGCTTGGTTACAGACGCGATCGCTGTTACGCTGAGTTCTGATGTATTGGTTGCAAGGATCGCTTTTTCAGGTGCCATCTCGTCAAGTTGTTTGAAGACGCTTTTTTTCAAATCCAAATTTTCCGGCACAGCCTCAATGATCAGATCACTTTCCGTACACGCAACATGGAGCTCAAGAGAGGTAGAAATATTCGCAATGGTGTTCTCGACATCCTGTGTAGCTAGATGACCTGCTTTCTGCAATCGTCCTAGACTTTTCTGGATTTTGTCCATTCCTTTATTCAGTGCTTCTTCGGTAATGTCCTGCATGATGACTCTTTTGCCTTTCATAGCCATGGCTTGGGCGATTCCATTTCCCATCAGCCCTGTACCAATGACCCCTACTTGTTTGATCATGTCTGTACATTCTCCTTTGCCTGTTGGTCGATATAATGTTTTCTCAATTGGAACTTCAGAACTTTCCCAGATGCATTCCTTGGTAATTGCTCCATTTGGTAAATCAAGCGCGGCATTTTATAACCTGCTAGCTTTTCACGGCAAAATGCCTTGATTTCCTCTGGATCGATTCTTGCCTCTTTTTTGGGGACGATGACGGCAGCGACGGTTTCACCCCATACTTCGTGAGGTACACCGATAACCGCTGTTTCAAGCACACTCGAATGCGCATAAATCGCTTGTTCCACCTCTGTTGAATAGACGTTTTCACCCCCGGAGATGATCATATCCTTCTTACGATCGACCAATGTAATGTATCCTTCTTCATCCATCGTCGCCAGATCTCCTGTATAAAGCCATCCATCACGAAGTGTTTTCTGTGTTTCTTCCGGTTTATTGTAGTACTTCTTCATTACCGTCTCACCACGGATGATGAACTCCCCTACTTGACCAGTCGCTACATCTTCTCCAGTCTCATCAACCACTCGCACCTCGGTATTCGGAATCGGGGTACCTCCTGCTCCAATTTTATCGAGATGGCGGCTTGGTGTGAGACAAACACCTCCAGGACCTCCTTCTGTCAACCCGCATAAGTTATAAAACTGTTTGTGGCCGAACAGCTCCATGCTTTTCTCTAATAAGGAAAGAGGCATCGGTGCTGCTCCATACGCACATTTACGAACGGAAGAGAGATCGAATTCCTTGCCATTCGGAACCTGGAGGAAAAAGTTATACATCGTCGGCACCCCGAAAAACACTGTAATTCTGTGTTCTTCAAATGCTTTCAAGGTCTGCACCGGATCGAAATCCCTATAGATCACCTGTGTACATCCTAAAAATGTACTGAGTACCATGAACAAATTCAGCTGGGCACAATGATAGAGCGGCGCGATATGGATGACCCGATCTTCCACAGTCAAACCCATCATTGCTGTCAGGTTGATTCCGACATGAAAGACACGATGATGGTCGAAGAGTGCACCTTTCGGCCTCCCTGTCGTCCCAGATGTATAAAGGATTTCACAATCATCTGATTCTAAAACTTCAACTTCTGGATTGAGATCATCAGAGGATAGGATTCCGTCCATAAGAAACTGATCCGTAAACGCTTTTTTACCCGTGCAAATCTGTTGTTCGACCTTAGGCGCTTCCTTACAAGCCCTGTGTATGACCTCAGCAAACTCTTCATCAAAGACAACCATTTTCGCATCTGAATCATTGAGGAGATACTCAACTTCAGAAGCAGTCAGCCTGAAGTTGATTGGTACTGCCACGGCACCAGCCTTCATAAGAGCGTAAAAGACGATCACGAACTGATCTGAGTTTTTCATCATCATCGCGACTTTATCACCTTTTGAAAGCCCTCTTGCAATCAAGCCGTTTGCAAGACGGTTAACCTCACGATTCAGTTCACTGTAAGTAAAAGAACGCCCTTCACAGACGATAGCTTCTTTGTTCGGTAGCCTCGTTGCATTCCGAGAAAGCGATAATCCTAGATTCATAACTTTTCCCTCCTTTATTTAGATGTTGTTTGCAAATAATCTTTCAACTGGTCACGCAATGCACGTTTTAAAAATTTACCGACAGAGGTTTTCGGTATTTCTTCGAGGAAGACGATATCATCCGGTAACCACCATTTCACAAATTGTGGACGTAGGAAATCCATCAGCTCTTCTTTCGTCACTTTATCTTTCATTCCATCTTTCAGAACGACACAGGCAAGGGGCCGTTCCTGCCATTCACTATGTGGTACAGCAATGACAGTCGCCTCAAATACAGCTTCATGTGCCATTAATGCATTTTCCAGATCGACAGAAGAAATCCATTCCCCTCCGCTCTTGATGAGATCCTTAGTGCGATCCATGATCTTGATGTTTCCTTCTGGATCGACCGTAACAACATCACCTGTGTGTAACCAACCATCCCGGAACGCTTCTTTGGTACGATCATCTTTATAATATTCATCCGCTACCCAGTTTCCGCGCAGCAGCAGCTCACCCATTTCTTTTTCGTTCCATTTCACTTCACCGTCTTTACCAATGACTTTCATCTCGACACCAGGTACGGCATATCCTTGCTTACTTCGAAAATCAAGACGTGCTTCTTCTGGGTAAGCCTTTTGATGGCTTTTAAGACGTGATACCGTTACAAGAGGACTGGTCTCCGTCATGCCATAAGCGTGAAGGAATGGGATATTGTATTTCTTCTCAAATGTTTGGATCATCGATTTAGGGGCGGCGGATCCACCACATAGAATCGCCCTTAAACTGCTCGTATCATAGCTTCCATTTTCAAGTTCTTTCAGAAGAGCGATCCAGATGGTCGGTACACCCGCCGTCAACGTTACGCGATGGTGCTCAATCAATTCAGCTAAAACAGCAGGGGTGGGCATTGGTCCAGGCAGGACTTGCTCGGCTCCGAACCATACAGACGCAAAAGGCAGACCCCATGCATTCACGTGGAACATCGGAACGACAGGCATCATCACATCGGATTCGGATATAGCAGCACTATCTGCAAGACCGAGAGACATGGAATGGAGGACGATCCCCCGATGAGAATAGACGACTCCCTTCGGATTACCTGTGGTCGCTGAAGTGAAACACATGCCTGCTGGATCATTTTCATCAATATCTTTCACGAATTCAAAATGTTCGTCCCCTTCGTCGAGGAGCTTTTCAAAATGATAGACGTTATGAAGTGTTGTTTCGGGTAGAGTATCGTCATCTGTCATGATGATATAGGTCTGTACAGTCTTCAGTTCGTGCTGGATTTTTTCAATGATCGGAACCAATTCAGCATCGATAAACAATGCCTTGTCTTCAGCATGGTTGATGATATAGGAAATATGCTCAGCAGAAAGCCTGATATTGATTGTATGCATGACGCCTCCCATGCCCGGGATTCCGAAATAGGCGGTAAGATGGCGGTGATGGTTCCATGCAAATGTTCCGATCCTGTCCCCTTTCCGGAGTCCTATTTTAGTCAGCGCACTTGATAATCTTCTTGTATCATTCGCCAATCCCCCATAAGTCAAATTGTAGAAACTCGTTGCAGTCCTTGAATGTATTTCCTTATGTGAGAAATACTTCTCTGCATGTTCTAGCATCGCTGGTACAGTCAATGGAATGTTCATCATTATAAATTCCTCCCTTAAGTGGTCAGAGCGACACTATTTTAATAAACGATTCTGCCTACCCTGTCCGCGTTTTCCCATTTTCCTTAATAGGGGGGCAATTCTATAACCCCATTTCTTTTACGATGATGGTTTTCATGATTTCGTTCGTTCCTGCGTATATGGATGCCACCGGTATGTCCCGATATCTTCTTGCAATCTCGTATTCTTCCATATATCCATAGCCGCCATGCAGCTGCATACATTGTGTAGCTACCTTCCGAGCCATCTCGGTGGTCCAATATTTGGCCATCGAAACCTTCTTGACGACGTTCTTTTTCTGTATATGCTGATCGATAAGATCGTCCAAGAATGTCCTTCCAATCTCGACCTCAGTTGCCATTTCCGCCAAGCGAAACTGGACGGATTGGAAATCACTGATTTTTTTACCGAATGCTTGTCTATTTTTCACATATTCTACCGTTTGTTTGAGCATTTCTTCTGCGGCGATAACAGCTGCGATCGCAACCACCAACCGTTCCTGCTGAAGCTGCTGCATCAGATGATAGAACCCCTTCCCTTCTTCACCGAGCAAATTGCCAACCGGAACTTTTGCATCCTCAAAAATCAATTCTGCCGTATCCTGACTGTGGAGACCGACTTTATCAAGCTTCTTCCCCCGCTTGAATCCAGGGGTGTCCCGCTCCACTACGACTAAGCTTATCCCTTTGTAAGCAGGAGTAGCTTTTGTATCTGTCTTACAAACAACCACGACAAGGTCTGCATGGATCCCATTGGTAATGAACGTTTTTTCACCATTTAATAGATAGTGGTCACCATCTTTTTGGGCTGTCATTCGAATTCCGGCTAGATCCGACCCAGCACCTGGCTCTGTCATCGCGATCGCTGTAATCACTTCACCGGATATACACTTTGGCAGCCAGCGTTTCTTTTGTTCTTCGGTTCCGTATTCCTCTATATAAGGAATGACGATATCGTTATGGAGGCCAATACCGACCAGGCTCGAACCAACCCGCTCCAATTCCTCTAAAATGACCACTGAATAAGCAAAATCAGCATTCAAGCCCCCATATGCCTCATCCACACATGGACATAGAAATCCTTTCTCCCCCATCTTCTCCCAAAAACGTCTCGGTATGAGCCGGTCCTTTTCCCATTGCTCGTAATGAGGATACGCTTCCTTTTGAAGAAATTTCCGAAATGCTTCGCGGAAAATATTGTGTTCTTCTTGTAAATACCTCGCTGTCATTCCCATCCCCCTTTTCATGCGTTCTATGGCATTTGTGTTTCTGCATCTCGTTTGTATTGTTTTCTAAGCAAAAACTTTTGGATCTTACCGCTTGCATTCCGAGGTAATTCGCCTATAAAAATGTAGTTTCTCGGACGTTTGAAATCTGCAAGTGTTTCACTAGATTTACAGAATTGATCAAGGTCTTCCTCCGTCAGTCCTTCATCCTTTTTCACAATGATAGCGGTTACAATTTCTCCCCATTTATCATCAGGTGTCCCAAGAACAGCTACATCCAGAACGCCTTCATGTTCATACAAGACATCTTCAATCTCTCGCGGATAGACGTTCTCACCACCCGTTATAATCATGTCATCCACACGATCAGCTACATAAAGATAGCCTTCTTCATCCATATAACCAAGGTCGCCGGAATGGTACCAGCCCTTGTACATTGCATTTTCAGTCGCATCCTCCCTGTTAAAGTACCCCATCATCATACTCGGGCCACGGACGATGATTTCACCGACTTCCCCTGGCGGAAGTATATCTGCTGGGTCTGATGGTCCATGCTCATTTGGGCGGACCACCCTGACTTCATGGTTCAAACAAGCCCGCCCGGCTGATCCTGCTTTTGACAGCTGCTCATCTTCAGATAAAAATGTAATTGCTGGTCCCATCTCCGTCATGCCATATGCTTGTATGAGATCAACACCTAATTTTTCTTTACAAGCTCTGACGAGAGCAGGAGCCATTGGAGCGGCACCATATAAACCAAGACGTAAGCTGCTGATATCATAAGCGGAGAGGTCTTGTTGGAGCATCATATTCCACATTGTCGGTGCTCCAAAAAACACTGAAATTTTTTCATGATCGATGACTTGAAGAACTTGTTGAGGATCAAAATGATGGATGATGACATTCGTTGCGCCGACATGGACTCGTGGAAGGAAACAACAATGGAGCTCAGCACAATGGAACATAGGAGCCGCTACAAGGCCGCGATCATTTTCAGTCAACTTTTTAACTGCAGCGCATGCCAGACTTTGTTCGACCATATCCCTGTGACGATGCATGACCCCTTTTGGTCGTCCTGTCGTTCCACTCGTATACATGATGGCATATAGGTCATTTTCCCTAACATCAACATCGGGTTCTTTTGTCGAAGCTTCTCGGACTCTGTCATGATAACTGATTGCGTATGGTGGACAATCTTTACTGATACACCAGAAGGAGGTTTCCGGTATTTGTTCTTGAATGGATGCAATATGCGGCTCAAGCATTTCTTCAAACAAAAAGACAGACGGCTCCGCATCATCAATGATATAAGCAACCTCTTGAGCTTTCAGACGGAAATTGATAGGATTCAAGACGGCTCCAATTTTTGCACATGCAAAAAATACGGTCGCAAGCTCAGTCGTATTGAACAAGAAAGTTGAAACTCGATCGCCTTTACGGACGCCCGATTCAATAAATGCATTTGCGAGTCGATTTACGTTTTCATTCCATTCCCGGTATGTCCAACGTTGGTTGGTAGCAGCGTCTACAAGGGCTTCTTTATTCGGAAACTTTTGTACAGTCAAATCAAATAGTTTGCCAATCGTAACATACATATACTCGTTCCTCCTCTTTTTCGATCAAACTTTATCCTCAGCACCTTTGCAGCCCCGACGTTCCTCCTTTTCACTATACTTTTCACCTTATAATGATTTCGTTGTTATTCAGCTATTTCCTACTGTTTTTTGAATTTTCATACAACTGACAGGAAAAAATTAAGTGAAAAAGGATTAATTGTCGAAAAAACGGGGTAATACCTTAGTAAACACAGCACTAAATACTCTGCAAATCATTTAAAAGACTGGCTTTTGAACTACAAAACCAATCATAAAAAATTTAACCAATGGATAGGAGGAATCAGAAATGAGTAGCCTAAAGCTACCTGTTTTCCATAATGGAGACTGGGTTAAGGGGAAAACGATCAATGATGAGATGATTCAAGGATTTATTCATTCTATTCATCCTGCAAACGGAACAGTAAAAATCACAGTTACTCAATCTGACAATAAAAAAATTCTAGGAAAAAACATCGAAACTTTCATTCACCGAATCAATCCATTGACAGCGACAATCGATGATCAAGAGGTCTTCCTTGAGAACCTCATTGACGTTGCCCTTCTAACAAAAGATAGAGAATGGTTCATGGAAATCTGGGACAGACTTGATGAACTACGTAAAAACAAACAAGAGACGATGCCTTGCTAGAAAGAACAGACAGACCTTTGATGAAAAGGCTGTCTGTTTTTATGCGTACGCCCATTTCTAAGCAGGGTTAATGGCGTTAAGTCTAAAAATTTCAGGATAGGTCTAAAAATCTGAAATTAAGTCTAAAACCATATTTTCCGCTTTCAAACTTTCGATCGTTTCGTCGGTTTAGATGCCGGATTCATGAAAACATCGAAGAATTGAACGGGCAATACTTCTCGATCGAGTTGACGATGCTCCCAAATCTGCTTGCAGTATTGCCTCGCGACTAACTGTTTCCTTTCCCCGCCAATGTCAGCTTCACGTAATGCACTCACACTGAAATAGACATCTGCCATTAGATTGGCGATCTTTTTTGCATAATAGGTTTGTCGTTTTTCATCAACAGTAGCAGCATGCTGAATCAACTCTCTCAATTCTTTCAAACCTTCATCAACTGGTCTCTGATACGCTTTTACTTCTTCAGTTAAAGCACTCAACTCTTTTTCGATATAGTCTAAAAAGAGTTGAGCACCTTGATAGCGGTTCATCAACCTGAGAACCTCAAGGCCAAGGATGTTCGCTGTCCCTTCCCAGACCGTCAATACTTGCGCATCTCTTAACAAACGCGGGGTCACGAAATCCTCAATATACCCATTTCCTCCATGCATTTCTATTGCTTCATGAGAGAAAGTAACTGCTTCTTCCGCCGTTCGCATCTTGACAATAGCGATCAAAAGTCGATGAAGTACTTTTACTTGCTCGGTTACATCTTTACCGGTTCTCATGACTCTATCAAACAAGGAAATTAAACGGAACAATCCTCCGAGTTGAACCTCCTGCCGCGTAGCCAGATTAACCAAGGTTTCTTGAATCATCGGGTAGTTTGATAGTGTATTCCCGAATGCCTCGCGTTGATGTGCGTATTGTTTCGCTTCGAGATATGCCCTCTGCATAATTCCAACTGAAGCGATCGCATTACAGACCCTCGACAAGTTCAAAGCTTCCATCATGTAATAAAATCCGCGTTTTGAATCCCCAATCAAGTAAGCTTTCGAATTCTCAAACTCTACTTCTGCCGAAGGGACTGCCCGTACGCCAAGTTTATCTTTCAATCTTCTGATTTTGATATTGTTCAAAGAACCATCTTCATTTTTCCACGGTACCAGAAATAAGCTCAAACCTTTCGTGCCCCGTGGAGCCCCTTCTATTCTGGCAAGAACGGTTACAACACCACAGGCACCTGCGTTGCTTGCAAAATATTTTTCACCAGTCAATCTGTAGTACTCTTTTTCTTTGACCGCTACCGTTTCATTCGCTCCCACATCGGATCCGCCCTGGCGTTCAGTCAAGAAAGTAGCACCTTCATACAATTCTGTTTCACCAGTGGATAGGACGTGAGGCAGATACTTCTCCTTCAGCTTTTCATTCGCATATTGATCCAACAGATAAGCTGTAGCCATCGTGAGTGTCACAGGACAATAGAATCCAGGTTCGGACTGGGATAATAGGTATCCTTGAGCATAGGAATATAAATAATCACCGTGTCTGTTCAGTTCAGGAATTTCTTTATGGACATATCCGACAATGCCAGTGTTATAGGTTTCTTCAATCGTCTGTTTATAGCCATCATTAAGCCAGACATGGGAAACATCTTCACCAAACCGGTCATATTTGATCAACTTCGGCTGTCCTTCTCGATCGGTATGCCTCGCACGTTCATCAATTTCTGTACCACACCGTTCTCCAAATCGTTCCAGCTGTTGAAAGGCCCACTCTTTCATATCTTCCTTGAAATAATGATTCAATACGAATTGAAGGTTTGGATCTTCACGAAAGAAGTTCATTCCATCACCTCTTTATTTTCTGAATATTCAGAAGTCATTATATAGTTTCCGGCCATTTTGGTCAACTAAATATAAGAAACGAAGTCTACTTATTTGGAAATCTCACTCATGATAGCGAGTGTATTGTCGTCCAAATCTTTGAAGAAACACATCCAGAGTTCATGGTCACCCATATCTGCGATCATGTGAGGTTCATCAATAAATGAAACATCGTCTTCTATAAATTGTTCGTACGTTTTATGGATATCATCTGTCTTGAAATAGATCACAGATCCACGGTGATCGAAACTTTCATTTTCCGGTACCGAAAGCATCAACCTAACACCATTGCAGTTGAAGAATGCCATGTTTTCCATCGCAAACAAGAAAGGTAGTCCAAGGACCTCTTGATAGAAAGTGACTGCTTTTTGTACGTCTTTTACGTTCAGATTTACTTGACCAATTTCACTGAGCTTATGTTTTTCTGTCTTTTTCACGACAATCCCTCTTCTCATTCATCGTTATCTTCAATTATAATAGACTAACAAGTTATCTGCTATTATTTTACATTTATTTTTCAAAAAAACTGCGTAAAGTCTACGCAGCAAAAAAGTGTGTTCGGATAGATTATTCAGATCGTATGTAATCTATTAATTCATTTAAATTGGAGGAAGATATAAAATGTGTGAGAGAAAAGAACCTTTGAAAGCAGCAACACAGTTCATCAACATGTATTTTCAAGGGTGCGATGCCGCTCTCTTAGCTGGTAGTGTCATCCGTGGTGAAGCGACAGCTACATCTGATCTGGATATCGTCATATTCGATTGCAGTGTCCCTTCCTCTTACCGCGAATCATTCCTTGCACTTGGTTGGCCGATTGAAGTGTTCGTACACAACTTTTCATCTTATAAACAGGTTTTTAAAAGTGACTATGAACGGGCTCGGCCTTCCATACAAAGGATGATTTCTGAAGGGATCATTTTAGAAGGTGAAGAAATCATAGACCCGATCAAAAAAGAAGCTAAAGAGATGTTAGATGATGGACCGGAAGTATGGTCTACTGAAACGATCAGGTTAAAACGTTATTTCATTACAGATACCCTGGATGATTTCATCGGCAGTTCAAATAGACCAGAAGAAATCTTCATCGCAAACACATTAGCTGAATTGGTGAGTGAATTCGTGTTGAGGACCAACCGTAAGTGGATAGGCTCTTCGAAATGGATCGTACGTGCTTTGGAACAATATGACCCTACCTTCACTGCACAGTTTATTGAAGCATTCGATTCTTTTTATAAACATGACGATAAAAATAAAGTGATCAAACTGGTCGATGAAATATTGCAACCCTTTGGCGGCCGATTATTTAAGGGTTTTTCTATGGGAAAAAGATGAGGTGATACAAATGAAAGTAAGCTATCTCTTTACGGGATTAATTATACTTATTATTGTTATTTCCATCCTTACAAATCCTACCCAAAAGGACTATCTACTTTTCAACAACGAACTAACCAGAACACAAGTGCCTACAAATGTAGATATTGAAAGGATAAATTTTTTCCTGTTTTCTACCTATGCACCGATGAGCTCGATGGGTGATTATGGTATTGTCCATCTAGGTTTTATGGGGAAGTTTCATCAAATTTCAGAAGGTCAATATGATTATCCATGGTGGTTGGAACCTTTTAATTAAATATATTTAAAACAAGTCTCTTTTCGAAAAGATTGTTGCTTCTGAGTCATTTTTAAAAAACCACCTTGTGCAGTTGATTGGAGAGCTAGGTGCGAGACTCCAGCGGGATCAGCGGGACAGGTGAGACCATTCAATGTCGCAAAGCGACGAGTGGGCTCACCGCACGCCCCGCGGAAAGCGAGCATCCTGGAGCGGAAATCAACGACTTTTAAAGAAAACTTGGCGAGACCAAGCCTTTTGTAGGTCGAGCCTTAGTTGCCCTTATACTGAAGAAAGTATTTTATACTTTCTTTAAGTGCAAGAGCAACAAAGTTTGCGTAAAACAAAAAAGTTCGGAGGAATTACGAATGACGATACATATTGCAGGAGAAAAGGTTATTTTACGGGATTTGACTTTAGATGATGTGTTGGATCTCTATTATTGGAAATATGAAGCGGATGATCGTGAACATTTGAAATGGAATGGTCCTTATTATAAATTACCGGAATTGACGAAGGAAGAGTTCATAGCAGGGTTCCAAAAAGCTCTTGAAATAACAGCGACAGATCAACCGAGACAAATCCTTATTATTGAAACAGACAATAAATTGATCGGGACGGTCAACTGGTATTGGGAAGATGAAGTCACCAACTGGCTCTCTAACGGTATTGTCATTTTTGACTCGAATTATTGGTCAGGGGGCTATGGTACAGAGGCTTTTAAGCTTTGGACTGACTATATTTTTGAACACATGGATGTTGTAAGAGTGGGAATTTCCACATGGTCGGGTAATATCAGAATGATGAAATTAGCTAGAAAAATAGGAATGATCGAAGAAGGTCGTATCCGAAAAGCAAGGATCGTCGATGGTGAATATTACGATTCTATTAAAATGGGGATCTTAAGAGAAGAATGGCAACAATTGCATCTGCTTCTACTGAAATAACACCTTGATTGGTGTTATTTTTTTCTATTTCAAAACTCCCACTACATCAATCATGAAGCCTTCCGCCCCTCGCACTACTGAAATTTCTACGTTTTAAACTAGTTCAAATCGGAAACAGATTAGTAGATTCAATTATTAAGATAGGAGGCTTTACTCAATGAGATTCTCCGAAAAGCTTAACGAATTAAAACAACAAAGAGCAGATGGCTCACAAAAAATTCTTTCCATGTACTTAAATACAGACCGGAGCAGCGCTGACCAACAAGGCGGCGAATGGAAGATCAAATTGAAAAACGGTCTGAACAAATTTGAGGAATACATCGAAGAGATGGGTAATCACGATGAATTGAAAGGTTATAGAAACTTAAAAGAAAAGGTATATAAAACTGTCACGGGGCGTGAACGGGAGCTGAAAAGAAGTCTTGTCATGTTTGCGACACCGGATGAAAAGCTTTGGGTCATGGAAGATCTGCAGGTTCCGATCGAAACCTCCTTCCATTGGGAGGATGAACCGGTTCTGGATCAACTTGAAAATTTACAGAGCAACTATCCATATAGCGGTATCATCGTCATCAACAAAGAAGATGCAACGGTGTTGGAAACAGAAATGGGCGTCCTTGTCGATGAATACCACTATACCTTCGATCCTGACACAGAGGATTGGCGGGAACATCAAGGTCCATTTGATGCTGCCATAACAGGTGCAAATACAAATAAAAAGGATGAATTCCAGGAGCGCTTTGAAGCCAATCAGCAGCGTTGGCTGAAGAACTTGAGTAATAAAGTGGCCAAAAGAGCGAAGAAGAATAAATGGCAGGATACCTATTTGATGGGTGAAAAAGGCTACTTGAATGAATTTGAAAACTATCTTTCTATTAAAGAAACGAAAAAGACTGGTAAAAACCCAAGCAGAATGGAACCATCAAAAATCATCGATCAAGTAATTGCTGGTTAAGCTCAACACTGACCTCCCCCTTGGTGTATCGAGCTTACAATATAGCAAACCTGGCAAAGCCCAGCCTTAGTCAAACTTATATTGAAGAAAGTAATCATTACTTTCCTCAAATGTAAATGAAGCGCAGTTCCCTTATAGGGTCTGCGCTTTTATCTATGGATCCAGACGTTCGTTCCAATCGGGACTATACTGGACAATTCATTGACATCTTTATTATGCATGCGGATACAGCCCTTGGAAACATCCTTACCGATGGAGGATGGATCGTTCGTACCGTGTATACCATAATGAGGTCTGGACAACCCCATCCACATCGAACCGTAAGGACCACCAGGGTTGGGATCCTTGTTGATGATTGTATATTCGCCAGTTGGTGTAGGTGTCAACATTTTCCCGACCCCAATGGGATATGTCTTGATCAGTGTCCGGTTGTCAAACAACTTAAGCTGATGTTTGGTTAAATTGACGTCAATCCAGTAAGCCATATGTCCCCCTCCCTGTTTTTCCTATTTATATGTGGGGGCGATACCTTCAATAACTTTTATTAACTGAAATGACATACGTGAAAATTTGGATTAGGGGCATGATCAATATAATGATGATTGGATAATATGGCACAGCGCTCGCGATAAATGGGTAAAAGAGCATCAACCCAGTAACGACAGGAGTGCCGATCCACATTGCAAGATAAGAATTTCGGCAAGCTTTCCCTGTGATATGTTTCTCCCGTTCATCCGCTTCTTCAAGTTCTGGTGGTAAAAACAATGCTTGTTTCCACGACTTATACTTCTCCTTATTCACTTTGTAAGAAATGAACGTCAGTAGTCCACCAATTATAATCGCTGCAATAATTGGGGTTATAGACATTGTGATTTCCCATGGTGGCTCAGGATTTTTCACGACCTCTGCAAACTGCACTTGTGCATCGTATAAAGCGACCATTCCCCAGCCGAACAAAACGATGACAATCGTTGTCAAGATTGCATTCTGCCAAACTTTCATGCCTCTTCCTCCTCAAAAAAGATCTCTTCTATCGGTTGTTTGAAATATTTCGAGATTTGCATAGCTAGAAGCAACGAGGGAATATAACTCCCTTTCTCCAGGGCTGCAATCGTCTGCCTCGTCACACCAACCGCTTCAGCCAGATCGGACTGTGTGACATTGCATCTCGCTCTAAGTTCCCTAACTCGATTCGAAATTGTCATCATATACCATCTTTTCTTATATTTGATAATCATAGTGTATAGTTAACTTAACATTTTGTCAACTTAACTTTACATATATGTTTTTGTTCTATGTTATTCCGGCCGTTTTGAGATATAATCCGGCGGGTTCGGAGCTTATTCCGGCGGCTTTGGAGCATAATTCGGCGGGTTTCGAGCTTATTCCGGCGGGTTTTGATCTGAATCCGGCCAAAAGTGTAAAAAAGCCCAAAAAGCGTAAAGTGTAAAGCCAAACCATAGTGCAGGCTGAGCTTTAGTTGCCCTTATATTGAAGAAAGTATTTATACTTTCTTTAAACGCAAAAAAGACCCACCTCTCTTACAATGGCAGGTCTTTCAAGATTTTAACTTTACAACTCAGTTCTGATATCCCATAATTCCGGGAAGAATCGGTGGTCCAGTACTTTCTTCAGGTAAGACACGCCGGACGAGCCGCCAGTTCCCATTTTATGACCGATGATCCGTTCCACTGTTTTCATATGACGGAATCGCCATTGCTGGAGCCAATCTTCAATATCGACTAATTTCTCAGCCAACTGATACAAGTTCCAATACTGCTCGACGTTTCGGTAAACTTCAACCCACGCCGCTTTTACAGTAGGATCACCTTCATATGTTACAGAGAAATCACGCTTCAAGAGCTCCGGATTGATGTCAAAACCGGCATTCGCAAGTTCTTGGATTGCCGCATCATATATGCTCGGTGCTTCATATGCTTCCTTCAATCGCGCATGAAGTTCTGGATCCTTCTGATAGATTCGCAGCACATGCGGAGTTTTATAACCGAGTGCGAATTCGATCATGCGATATTGGTAGGATTGGAAGCCAGACGCTTGTCCAAGGCTGTCGCGGAACTCCAAATATTCACTTGGTGTAAGCGTGGACAATACATCCCAAGCCTGGATGATTTGTGACTGGACCTTCGAGACACGAGCAAGCATTTTGAACGCTGGCTGCAATTCCCCTTTACGGAGCGAATCGATCGCTGCATTAAGCTCATGCAAGATCATTTTCATCCATAACTCACTGACCTGGTGGATGACGATGAACAACATCTCGTCGTGATGGCCGGATAGTCTTGTTTGACTGGAGAGAAGACGATCAAGCTGCAAATATTCTCCATACGTCATATTGTTATCAAAATCAGTGTGTATCCCCTTTTCCGATACGTATTTCCCTTTACCTTCTTCATGATAGTTCCCCATTTTCATCACTCACTTTCTTGTCAGGTGCGATTACGCTACAACGCCGCGTTTATTTTCAAATTGCTTGTATTCTTCATCATCCATGATCCGTTTCAATGTCTGTACTGCCTGCCATACCTCTTCAAAAGTATTGTACAAGGCTGCTGGAGTCAGCCGGATGCCATTCGGATTACGGAAATCAGGCATCACTTTATTCATTTTCAGTGCTTTACAGATACGTGCGGCTTCAGGGTGTTCAAGGTACACATGACCACCTCTTCTATGGTCTTCCAAAGGATTCCCGATTTCAAAACCATGGTCCGCTAATTCATGCCTGATCAAATCCATCATGTATTGCGTCAATTGCAGTGACTTTTTTCGGAGCTTTTCAATACCAGCCTCCTGGAAAATTTCCAACGAGCCCATCAACGGTGCCAGGCTGAGCATATGCGGTGTTCCGATTTGGAATGCGCCTGCCGATTGTGCCGGTGTCAACTGATGGTCCATATCGAACTGTTTGTTTTTATCTGAGCTGAACCATCCAGCAAGTCCAGGAGTTGTTCCGATATGCTTTTCATTCACAAAAATCCCCGCAACACTTCCCGGTCCAGCATTGACGTATTTATAGTTGCACCAGAAAGCAAAGTCCGCTCCCCAATCATTTAAAGCATGAGGCATCGCACCGATCGAGTGACAGAGGTCAAATCCAATGATGATGCCGCGTTTATGCGCCTCTTCTGTCAAACGCTTCATATCAAGCACTTGCCCGCTCCGATACATGACGCTCGGGAGCATGATCAAGGCGACTTCATCCGTCATTGCTTCAATGATGTCATCTTCTTCTACGACTCTTCCATTACGACTTTTCACACGGATAAGATGTTCCTCTGGATTGTAACCCTTCAATTTCAATTGACTTTGGAGTGCGAATATATCAGACGGAAATGTCAGTTCATCCGCTAAAATTTTCGTCTTCTTTCCTTTCGGGTGATAAAACGTGGAAACCAACTGGTGAAGGTTGACTGTCGTCGAACCTGTTGCAATTACTTCTTCAGGCTTTCCACCAACAAGCGGTGCTGACATTTCACCTAGTTTCTCAGACATGTAAAACCAGGGATGTTCCCCTTCGGTCCAACCATCAATCCCGTATTCCTTCCATGATTCCATTATTTTAGAAAGTGCAATTTCAGAACGCTTCGATAAAAGTCCGAGCGAATTCCCAATAAAATAAATCGTATCATCCTTAACGTAAAACTCTTCTCGAAAAGATGAAAGTTCATCTTGTTCGTCAAGCTTTTTTGCATAGTCTAAAGAGGGATCAAGTGACTGATTGCCCATGGGATATCGACTCCTTCAATAGGTTATTAATTTAACTATACCTTCCTCACTGACAAAGTGTCAATGACATCATGTCATTGACATTGCATCGCCTCATCATTAAAATGAAAGCACATCAAATAAAAGGACGGAATCCCATGAACTCAAAGAATCAGGAGCTTACCACCCGCCAGCAACGCTCAATCCAGACACGGAAAAACCTACTGGAAGCAGCGCAACTCATTTTTATCGAGCAAGGCTTTCAAAAGACTACGATCACACAAATCATTAAAAAAGCGGATACTGGTTACGGAACCGCGTATGTTCACTTTAAAAACAAAGATGACATCCTCATTGAGCTCATAGACGATGTCATGCAGAAGTTCCATGAAATTGCCGAGCTTCCTTTCCAACCCTCTTCAGTGGAAGATGCAAAACAGCTCATTGAAAAGCAAACGCATCTTTTCCTCGAAATGGCGCAAAAAGAGGATCAGATTTTAAAAGTCGTTGAAGAGGCAATTGGTTCATCACCCGCTGTCCAAAGTAAGTGGAAAGAAATCCGGGAGCGTTTCATAAAAGGGATCAGGAAAGACATCTCCTATACGCAACAACAAGGTTTAGCCAGGAAGGATGTCGATCCCCACCTGGTCGCAAGAGGCTGGTTCTTTTCAAATGAAATGTATCTATGGGAAATCGTCCGCGGAGAAAATCAAGCATCAGTGAAGGACATCGTTTATAACTTATCCACGATGTATGTGAGAGGATTATATAAAGAAAACTTGGCAAAGCCAAGCTTTAGCGAAGGCTGAGCCTTAGTTGCCCTTATATTGAAAAAAGTAGTTATACTTTCTTTAAATGTAAATAAAACTTGGTGTAAATAAAGAATTCTACGTTATTCCGGCGGGTTTGGATGTTAATCCCGCCAGTTTGATACGTAATCCGGCGGGAATCAGGCATAATCCGGCCGCTTTTATGCATATTCCGGCCAAAGGTTACTTTTTACACCACCCCCGGCGAACAGGTATAACATTTGCTTATCCTGACTAGTAACCGTACACTTGCCATAGATTTTCCAATAGAAAGGATGATCAATAATGGCAAAATCGATTGAAGGCAAAACGGCTTATATTACAGGGGCGGCTCGAGGTATCGGAAAAGCGACGGCATTAGAACTTGCACGTGAAGGCGTTCATGTCGGCTTACTAGCTCGTACTGAAAGCACATTAGAAAAAGTTGCAGAAGAAGCAAGATCACTAGGTGTGAAAGCCAGTGTCGCGGTAGCTGATATCGCGGATATGGAACAAGTGGAAAAGGCAATCTCTAAACTGGAAAATGAACTAGGACCGACTGATATCCTGATTAACAACGCTGGTATCGGAACGTACGGTTCATTTTTGGAAATCGAACCCGAAGATTGGAAGAGAACATTTGAAGTGAACGTGTTTGGAACATACCATGTAACGCGTGCTGTTCTCCCTCAGTTAATCAAGAAAAACAGAGGAGATATCATCAATATTTCATCCAGCAGCGGGTTGAAAGGCACAGCGAAAAGTACGGCTTACAGTGGATCGAAGTTTGCGGTTCAAGGCATGACGGAAGCGTTGATGCAGGAAGTTCGGAAAAATAATATAAGGGTCATGACACTGAACCCAAGCCTAGTGGCTACAGAGCTGACCTTTGGAGATGAACTTGATGAAGCTGACAAAGAGAAATACATGCAGCCAGAGGATCTAGCGGAACACATGGTTTCTCAATTGAAATTACATCCCCGTATTTTTATCAAGCAGTCCCTACAATGGGCGACGAACCCATTTTAATAGACGAATAAACGCTCAGACTTTTTCAGCTCTGAGCGTTTTTTAATTAGATTAAGTAACACGAATTGTATCTTTCCACAGATCCCAGTGAATCCTATCCCCTAACCATCATTGAAAAGAGGACATATAAATAAACGATAATGAAAAATAGAAGAAGTCCGAAAATACCTGCAATGCCTAAAACTACGGGTTTCTTAGCTCTTTTATCGATAAGATAAGCAAAAATGAATGCAATTAATGCAAAGATGATCGGATATCGCCATTGAATTCCAAGTGAAACGTATACACCTTCAATCAGAGGAGATATCTCACCTATGATCTCCACTAAATACAAAGCTAAAATTCCATACCCCAGTATAATCAACACCCTGCTACTAACTGATAAATTAGAAATCATTATACCTCCTTGAAACCTTCGTCCTCTATGTTTTATTCTTTACAACTGTTTACATACCCTTCCAATCCTCGAAATCTCCTTCTATCATCAAATTCCATGCATAGTTTCCAAACAAGTCGGGTAGTAAATAAAGGAGCTTACTACATTTTGTCAAGGCAGGTGTGTCCACCAAGTGAAACTACCCGAATCGATGATGAAGTACAAAAAGATGTCCAAAAGGCAGCGTTGGCAAGAAATAAGGACAACAATCTGGTACACACCAGGAATCTATATATTGCTTTCCATTTGTTTAGCATTACTGACCCTCTATCTTGACCTTGGGTTTGATCTGAGCAAATATGTAAATGCCAGATTCAATTCCCAAGCTCAGTTGACTAGGATGCTCGTCAGTACATTGATCGGCGGGATTCTGACACTAAGTGCATTCACGTTCAACTCCCTTTTGGTTGTACTCACAACCTTCAGTGGTCAATTTTCGCCTAGAATGTTATTGAATTTCGTAGCCGATAAGAAAACCCAGCATGTACTGGGAATTTTCAACGGAAGCTTCATTTATGTTCTTTTGGTCTTCTTGTTTATTAGTAATAACAACAATGAACAATATTTTGCTGTACCGATCACAACAGTCTTTTTGGCTTTCTTCACGGCAGTTACATTCATTTATTTCATCAATCATGTGACAACATGGATGCAAGTCCATAACATAACCTATAACATGAAAAATATCTCTAAAAAAATCATTACATTTTCATTATTAAAAGAGATCGAACCCTATCGAATTACTGAAGATATGAAAATGGATGATAAAGAATACCCAAAAGATGGCCATGTGATTGTTTCGAAGGAATCTGGTTATATCCAACTCGTCGATTTTTCAAAATTGATTGAACTAACGAAAAAAGACAATCTCATTGTACGTTTTGAATACGGCGTAGGTCAGCATGTTTTGGCTGGTGCACCACTCCTCACCTACTGGAAGGAAAAAGATACGGCAATCAATGAACTGAAGTATTTGAACACGCTCGAAATCGGCCACAAACAAACGGAAATCCAGGATCTTGAATTCGGAGTGAATAAATTGTCCGAGATTGCCATTAAAGCCCTCGGTAATAACGACCCGAAAACAGCAGCAAATACGGTTCACCAAATGTCTGAACTACTTCAGACCATAGCAAAACTGACCCGTTTTTCCCCCTTTTTAGTGGATGAAGAAAAAAATATCCGGGTAATATTGAAAGAAGAAGATTTTGAATTCTACTTGTATAGAGGATTCGGGTATATCAGGCATTACGCCGATGAAAACTGGATCATCATTACGGATATCATTACTGCTCTTACAACAATGGCACAATCAATGGATGAACAATTTCATGATGATTTATGGAACTTTGCCGTACAAACCGCAAAAGGCATCGCCAAACATGAAATCTATCATCTCGATCGAAAATACCTGTTACATCAACTTTCCAATCTAGCAACAGCAACCAATCGGGAAAATGAATATCGGAAAATCGAACAAGAATATCTTATGGAAACATAAAGAAAATTCGGGCTTTGGCAAGCTGTAGCGCAGGCTGAGCCTTAGTTGCGCTTATAATGAAGAAAGAATTTTATGCTTTCTTTAAATGTAAAAGGTGCAGTTACCAAGTAACTGCACCTTTTTCATGTGATGTCCAGACTATTCATGACTTCCTGTCGCAGGTTAACAAATGGCGTGCTGTTCCGGTCCCGAGGACGCGGCATCGCATTACGGACTTCTTTTACAACTTTTCCGGGACGTGAGCTTAGGACAAAAACCCTGTCTGCCAAATATAAAGCTTCATCAATATCATGTGTAATCAACACCATTGTCTGGTTGGAATCCTGCCATAATTTGATCAATTCATTCTGCATGGTAAGTCTTGTGATGGCATCCAATGCGCCATAGGGTTCATCCAATAAAAGAACTTCAGGATCCATGACTAGTGCCCTCGCGATGGATGCACGTTGTTTCATGCCTCCGGACAGTTGATGTGGGTAATATGTTTTAAAATTCTCCAAGCCTACCTTACTCAGTACTTTATGGATACGTTCACGGCGTTCTTTTTTGGAGACATTGGCCAACTCCAAGCCAAGCCCGACATTATCTTCGATGGTTCTCCATGGATAAAGAGCATGTTCCTGAAAAATCATGACCCGATTCGAATCCGGTTCTTTAATTGCATTTCCGTTGGCTGAGACTTCACCGGAAGACGGCTGTTCCAAACCAGCCAGCATTCTGAGCGCAGTACTTTTACCACACCCAGACGGACCAACGAGCGCAACGAATTCTCCTTTTTCGACGTCCAAGCTAAGATCTTCAAGAACAGTCAGGCTTCCATATGTTTTATTTACATTTTTCAACTCTAATGTCTTCATCATTTTTCATCCCCGCCTGCATAACGCCATTTCAACAGTCTTCTCTTGATTCCGTTAAGGACTACATGATCAAGGATAATCGCGATTGTTCCAATTGTAACTATGCTGGCCAATACACCTTCCATATCCGCAATCTCACCTGCATAACTGATCGACCAGCCAAGACCTGCTGATGCTCCACCGACCATTTCAGCAGCAATCAATGAGCGCCAAGCATTCCCGAACGCCACTTGTGCACCTGTGACAAACGCCGGTAAGGTTTCCGGGGCATAGACCTTTGTGATCAATTGTCTTTTTTTCGCACCCATCACACGTGCAAGCTCCAGGTGTGTCCGATTCACCCCTTCTGTTGCATTCAAAACAGAGAGGGCCATCGGAAAGAAACTTGCGATCGTGATGACAAAAATGATCGGAAGGTCGCCGAATCCAATCAAAACGACGAAAAAAGGTACCCATGTAATCGGAGGAATGGATTGTAAAATCGAAATGACACTTTTCAAGTAGACTGAGAAAGTCTTCGAAACACCACCCAATAATCCGAGAATTGCGCCTAACAAGCATGCGACCGGGTAACCCCATGCCAATCTGTATAAACTGCTCTGTAATCCATGGATGAAATCCGGATTGGAAAAGTTCCCGATGAACCTCTCCAACCCATTGAGTACATCCGGCATCAAAAATTCAGGTAAAATCCAAGCGGTAATCTGCCAAATCAGTAAAAGACTCCCCACCGCGGCAATATAAGGTAATGTATTTCCGAAAGGCTGTAAAGGGATGAAGGATTTACTTTTGTTTTTTATTATTGGGTCAGATTTCACTGTAACTCCTCCTGCCTCTTACTCCTGTTCCTTCTGCCAGGCCAAATCGATGATCTCTTCTACCTTGAACTTTTCATCCATTACACCCTGTTCCACCATCAGATCTGTTACATCTTGAATTTGTTTTACATTTTCAGCTGTCAGCTTCCAATTGAATGTTTGTGCTTTGATCGCTTCTTCTATGACATCCACTGCAGCAACTTCTCCATCGGAAGACTCGAATGTGTCCCCTTCAGAAAAGCGTTTGTAAATATACTCAGCTGATTTTTCTGGGTCGCTTTCAAGCATTTCAATCGCTTCTTTTTGTGCATCAAGTACTTTATAAACGTTGTCCTTATTGTTTTCCATCTCTTCACCCGAGGTTATGACCACCATACATGGAAACGGCCAAACTTCCCCGATTTCGTAGATTTCTTCCAGGTCCCCTTGTAACCTTGCAATACGATCATAAGGTTCAAATAAAAAGGCAGCATCTACTTTCCCTGATTGTAACGATTGGACAGCGACTGTAGGGGACACATAATTCATGTTCACGTCACTCCGCTTCAAACCCGCTTCCTTGAACGTGACCCCATTCAAAACAATATCAGCCGTACTTCCTTGTTTTTGAGACGCAAGGTTTTTTCCTTTTAAATCTTCAACAGATTTGATTCCACTGTCTTCGCGAGCTAAAATACTGTGATATCCCATTTGCGCTCCGCCAACAATCTTTAGATCCGCCCCTTTTGATGCCCAGGAGACAGCATTGGTTGCACCAAGCACACCAGCATCGAGTTCACCATTGACGATCCCTTTTATAAGATCTGTACCGCTTCCAAAAAGCTTCAGTTCAACATCTAAACCGTGCTTTTCATACAACCCTGCATCTTCAGCAAGCATTGCAGGTGCATCGTCCATGACATTGACATAACCGATCGTTAACTTATTTGAATTCTTCCCGCCATTGCTCTTATCGGTATTCCCACAGGCTGCAGCAACCACAAGTAGCGCAACCAATGGAATGCTTAACAACATCTTTTTCAATTTCAAAATCATTCCTCCCCATCCAATTCCGAGTAAAAAGATAGGAATATTATATGTTTAACGATCGTCCAAAGTCAATGGGTATTTTGAAATAGCTTGATGTTCTTTTAGGGGGATCTTTTAGTGGAGCTGCGGGGTCTCACTATGCGGCTCGCTATTTCCGCAGGTTATGTACATTTCCAGGCTTTTTTTGAACATTTTCCCCAGTGTTTCTATTGAAAATGGTATGGGAAAGTTTTTTCATGATTCTGTGCGTAGTGGGTACCATAAAACATGAGGTGATGACATGAGTCGTGAAAATCGTGTAATGTGGTTCGGTTCCATTTTCGGAGGACTGATTTTTTTCTTGTTCAGTGCCATTGGAATCACTCAATTTTATCGAAATGTGGATCCAAATAAGGACAAAGGCCAAGAATCAAAAGATACCTCTAAAAAATAAGGATCACTAAAGGGAAAGGCAAAACTACTTTCCCATTTTTTGCTTCAGCATTTTGATTTCTTCTTCATGGGATATGCCTGAATCAGAAGGGGTTTCTAGAATATATGGAACCTCCGATAGATAACGCGTTTCAAATAAGCGTTCGAAATATCTTTCTTCAATATACCCTCCCTTTAAAATATTCGCATGACGATCTTTTCCTGAACTTAACGGATATTTGGAATTATTCAAATGAACAACCTCTAGGTCTTGTAAATAGCCCAGTTCCACCCCCTTTTCCCAAAGCTCCTCATTGTTTTCCCCGCTCCAGAGTCCGCTTGAAAAAGCATGACATGTATCGAAACAATACCCAATCTTTTCTGGAAAGCTTGTGAGTTTTTTTACTTGCACAAGCTCTTCGAATGTCGTTCCCATCGCTCCAGGTTTTCCAGCATTATTTTCGAGCAGGATTTTACATTCTCCATTCCACTGTTCGAGGATTGTGTTCAGCATATCGATCATCAAATGGTAACTAGCAAGGGGATCTGTTTCACTGATTCTGCTGCCAAAATGAACGACAACTCCAGTAGACCCGCACGTATTTGCAATTTCTAAATCATTCAATACCGAATCGATGACCAATTCCTTTTTTTCAGATGAAGGAGTCAAGCTTGTTGGGTAAGGAGTATGTGCCACTGATACTAGGGAATGTTCCTGACAGAATGCTTTACAACGTTTTGCATCTTCCCGATCAAATTCCTTTACGGATAAGCTTCTAGGGTTTTTAGGGAAATATTGAAATGCCTGCGCGCCGATTTTAAAAGCATGTTTTGCGGCACCCGTATAGCCCTCTCTAATACTTACATGGCAGCCAAATTTCATAGCTTCATCCAGCTCCTTTGTTGATGGTTCAGACTTCAAGCCAACCTTCTTTTTGTTTTATTTCTTACCCAAATCCGGTAAATAAGGAAAACGATTAGCAGGAAAAGTACATAAGCGCTCAATCCAGCAACAGTTAGCCTCCAGGAGGAGAAAATGTGATCCCCACCATACGCAAAAATGAACATAGGAGGTAGTTTTCCGATTGCGGAGGCAGTAAGGTAAATCCAAAAAGAAATTTTCGTCAAACCTGAATAGATATTCACGACCGGCGGTGGGATGACCGGAACTAATCTTGAAAAAAGAATTGCGATGAAGGCATTCTTTTCAATCATATAATTGAATCTATGTATGCCACTGAATTGCTTGATGTAATTTTCGAAAAATCCAGCGAACATGTGCCTGGCTAGCAAAAAGTAAATGATTGATGCCGTGACTCCACCCCACCAGTTGATCAAAAGCCCGATAGAGGTACCATATTTTGCTCCCATTAAACCGGCGAATACTGTGAACGGCACGACGGGTACAGTAGCTATAAAAGCGGAAAGCAAGAACATGTAAGGCAAATCGGCCAAGTCACTATCCTGAATCCATTCCCATAAGAATTCTTTATTCAAATAAACGACTATAACCACGATCAGATAAACAACAAGGATCCACCATTTTTTCATAACAAAAACTCCATGTCCTGATTTATCTTTCTTTTTCCAATTCAGTTATTTAGAATAGTTCAGAGTTATGTCAGTCATCATAAAAACAAGGAGATGATCGACAAAATGCCAAGGAAAACGCAACCACATCAAAATTCATCCACTCATGCTGATGGAAAAAGAGAAAGTATCATTAACGATTCTGCACAAGAAGGTGGTCAAATGGGGATCTATTTTGCCTCTGAAAATCAACAAGAACAAAATCCTTTCCACCTGTCACAATCAAAGCCGAATGAAGACATGAAAGAGTTTGAAAAGCTGATGAGAGATGATGAAATCGAATAAAAGTCACTTCAATAATTGGAAAGGGTTGATCCAGCCACTATTGGGTCAACCCTCTGTATTTTCAAGAATTATTGTTTGATTGTGAGATTTCCTTTTCAGCAAAATACTCATTTGCGGATTCCAATTCTTTATGTTCATCAATAGAATCTCCAGGAAACCTCTCCTCTGAGTCCAATGGGCGGTCAGACTCCAGGCCTGTGCGAATACTTAGTTTGCCACTGCTATTTTCATGATTCCGATTCTTTTCAGGGTCCTTTTTCAATTTACTCACCTCATATTTAGCTTGTGTATTACTTCATTATTAATTCTTGGTCTAATGTTTAGATCTCGTTCTTTGATCGTAACTTTTGATAAATTTAAAAAACAAGATATAACCGCTTAAGACAATCAAGTAAACAGAGATGGAATACTCGAGTTTCCATCCTTTATAGGTAAATACATGTGCTTGAAGGGTCATCCATTCATAAAAAACAGCAAATGCTGTCCAGATTACAATGTAAAAAAATGTCCACAAGCCTTTTAGATTCCATCTATCATATAGGTAAACAAAAAAATAACCGAATGGAGGATACGTGAACCAAATCAAAAAATCGAAGACCTCAAATTCAGAAGTATCATTGAAGTCGTATAAATCAAGCGGTGGTGCACCTAGTATGTGATTCGTTCCTTTTGCCACAACCATACTAGCAGCAAGTACAAGGAAAGTGATGCGAACAGGAAATCTTTTACGTATTAGAATGATTGCCAGATAGGCAATGACGAGAGTTGAAAGAATGATCCATTCATTATGGTCGAACGTTTGTGGCATCCTAAGCATTGAAATGCCCGCCTATTCTCATTAATTTTCTATATCCCAGCTGCATTAAAAACGCCAATAACAGTATTGTAGACCACTCTAAAATAACCGCCCAAACTTTCATTCCTTCGAATGTATATAACCCAAAATAATCTCCTGCATAGTCAAGTCCAACTAGCAGGCCTAAAATCAATAATAGAAAACCACCTTTTGCTGACTTTAATCTGATTCGATAGAAGCGACCTATGCTCCAAATGATGATGGCAGGGGTAAAGAAAAGCCTGCTGATCACTATCGAGGTGATCATTTGAGGTTCCTCCGATGGTTCGATCCATTTTAAATTCAATGAAAATAAGGCAAGAAAGTTCTCATGTGAAAAAATGATCATGAACCATACAAACAGAATTTCGAATAGATGAAGCGGATGGTTAGTAGTACAGAAATAAAGAAGAAAAAGCAAGATGACCGATGAATAAACGACCAAGGTCATGGGAAAATCACCTGCTATCAAATCATTTCTCTTAAATTACCCAAAATTAAGGCTTTATATAAAGGTTGTTATATAAAATTGTTGATTTCTGTTCCTAATGAATAAACACCATATTTTGTCGTTGATTGGACAAAACATGGTGCTCTTCTTCATGATATCTTATTGAAACTTGTCTGCGTCAAAGTTCTGGAAGACGTGTTTTTCATACATCGGGAATACATCTTCACCTGTCAGATGATTGATAATAACTTTGTTCCGATGGACCGCTAATCCTAAGTTCGTCGAGCCTACACCATGCGAATGGGAAATTCCGCTATGGACATAGATTTGATTAGGGATCGAGACACAAAGACGGTAATCCGACTCGACTTCATATCTCCCCTGGTCATCCCATGAAATATAGGGCTTCAAACCATTGATGAAGGCTGGAACATTCGGTCGATATCCCGTTCCGATGATAACGACTTCACTTTCAATTTTGAAATCTTTCCCCTGTTGCCATTGATGACATTGAAGCTCGTACTTCCCGTCTTTTTCTTCTATACCATTCACTTCAGTCAAGGCCTGTATGCCAACTTTCATTTTCCTGCGTGAAACGGTATTTTCATAAAGAAGATTATAGATATCTGTCACGGTATGTGAACTGATCCCCTTATACAATAAATCTTGTGAGCCGAAGATTTCATCCTTTTTCTCCTGAGGGAATTCATAGAAATAATTCACGTAATCCGGAGAGAACTGCTCTACACTCAATTTCGATTCTTCCATCGTCAAAAAGCTTTGTGATCGTGTAACCCAATTCAGACGATACTCATGTTCCATGTGGTCTTTCAATAGCTCTCTGAATACTTCAGCAGCACTTTGTCCTGATCCGATGACAGTAATCGAATTCGCTTCTCTGCATCGATCCTGGCGACTGAGATATTGAGCCGTGTGAAAAACATCCTGTTCTGGATACCCTCGAAAAGCCTTCGGAATCGCAGGGATACCACCTGTACCTAGGACAAGGTTCTTACTTTTATAAACGGTTGTTTCTTCTGTATGTACATCCAATACAGTAACCAAATACAACTCTTCATTATCATCATAATCCAATTCAGTAACTTTCTTTCCAAATCGGCAATTTTTCAATTCATTCGCAACCCATTGGCAATAATCGTTATATTCTCTTCTCGGGATGTCTAATCGTTGTAAAAAATAAAATGGATACAAGCGATTTTCTTTCGATAAATAATTCAAGAAGCTGTATCGGCTTGTCGGATCAGCTAAAGTAACAAGATCAGCCATGAATGGCACTTGAAGTCTCGTACCTACAATCAACATTCCTGGATGCCAATCGAACTGCGGCTTTTGCTCGAAGAAAAGCGCATCAATTTCAGTTCGATCATCTATTAATGCTGCCAGACTTAAGTTGAAAGGTCCTATCCCTACTCCTAATAAATCATATACATGGTCATTCATCAGTACTACCACCTCAATTTAAAATCTTGTTCTATTATAAGGGAAAAAGAAGAAAGAATACACCGATCACCTATTGTGGGACTTTTATTAAGTTGCGCCAAACATAGCGGTTCTAAACAAGATATCCATTCTAAAAAATCTTAGCAATAAAGTAAACTTGGTAAAGCCAAGCCTTAACGCAGGCTTAGTTGTCCTTATATTTAAGAAAGTATTCATACTTTCTTTAAATGCAAAAAAACCTACGAAGAATTGAAGATTCTCCGTAGGTTTCTATAAACATGGTGACTTAGCGGACATCAGAGACGCTATTTTTGACGAAAAGAGCTATTTCAGAAATTTAGCGGACACCAGGGCCGTTATTTGTAGTAAATGCAGCTGTTTTCCCCTGAAAATCAGAAAATAAGGTTTCTGGTGTCCGGTAGTTTGCAAAAACAGGATCATTTACCTCAAATAAGGTCTCCTGTGTCCGTTAACATCATCTCGACCTATTTGGTCAGTTCATCCAATGCGTCTGTCAGTGTCTTGACGATGAAGTCCAAGTCACTATCTTCAAGGTTCAACGGTGGCGACAGACTCAATACGTTATTGTAGCCAGCGACGGTCACACCGTTTTTCCCGATAAGCAGTTTATTCTTCTTACAAGTCGCCATTACCTCATTCAACCTGCTCGTTTCTAAAGGTTCTTTCGTTGATTTATCTTTTACAAGCTCAATACCGATCAAGAGTCCTTTTCCACGTACATCCCCCACATATGGATGGTTTTGAAGTCGGGTCTGCAGCTCATTCTTGAGGCGATCCCCTAATTCCTTTGAACGATCGAAGAGCTTTTCATCTTCCATGATTTCAAGGTTTTTCAGTGCCACGGCGCAAGAAGCAGGGCTTCCTCCGAACGTATTGACATGCCGGAAGAAATCATACTCTTCACTGCCTTTAAATTCTTCATAGATTTCTTTTTTCACTGCAGTTGCAGACAAAGGCAGATAGGCTGATGTGATCCCTTTAGCCATCGTGACAATATCAGGCTTGACATCATAGTTCTGGAATCCAAATGGTTTACCTGTCCTTCCGAAGCCACAGATAACTTCATCAACAATCAGTAATGCCCCATGCTTTTCACAAATTTCCTTGACGGCTTTCATATAACCATCAGGAGGCATTAGAATTCCTCCACCTGTGATGATTGGCTCCATGATCATTGCAGCGACCGTTTCGCTCAACTCCCAGGTCATCGTCCGGTCGACTTCTTGAACACAGGCCATGTCATGCGCATTCTCTACATCCGCATCTTTCATCCTGTATGTGTCCGGCGGGGATACGTGAAGAAAGCCGGAAGCTAAAGGTTCATATTTATACTTTCGTTGCGCTTGACCGGTCGCAGCAAGGGATCCCATCGTATTTCCATGATAGGCACGATAACGGGATACGATTTTATAACGATTATGATCACCGCGCTGTTGGTGATACTGTCTTGCGATCTTGAATGCTGTTTCATTGGCTTCCGAACCACTATTGGAAAAGAAGATGACATAGTCACCGCCAAGCATCTCATTCAGCTTTTCCGCGAGTTTGATTGCAGGCTGATGACTGTGAGTCAACGGGAAATATGCCATTTCTTTCAGCTGTTCATAAGCGGCATCTGCAAGCTCTTCTCTGCCATATCCGACATTCACACACCACAATCCAGCCATAGCATCCAGGTATTTCTCATCGTTGTGATCCGTCACCCATGCTCCCTTTGAACTTGATACAACCATCGTTGCATTCGGATTATAAGGCTTCATCGAATGCCAGACGTACTGGTCATCCTTTTTCAGAATATCCTGTGATTGATCAACTTGATGGGCCATCATTCTTCCTCCTTTTTTTAGTAGTCAAAGCGTGAAGTGATCATTTTTTTCCGAGTGTAGAAGTTGATTCCGTCTTTACCATTAACATGGAGATCACCGTAGAATGAATCTTTCCAACCAGAGAACGGAAAGAAAGCCATTGTCGCCGGTACACCTACGTTGATTCCGAGCATACCTGCATCTGCTTCTTCTCTAAACTGACGGACAGCTTGCGCGTTTTTCGTATATAGGGTCGCACCATTTCCATAACGAGACTTTCTGATGTGTTCCAATCCCTCATTTAAATTTTCGGCTCGAAGCAGGCTCAATACAGGAGCAAAGATCTCATCTTTTGCAATCGTCATGTCCGGCGTTACATGGTCAAAGATTGTCGCTCCTAAGAAGTTTCCACCGTTCATGTCTGACATTTCACGACGTCCATCTCGAATCAAGTCAGCGCCTTCTTCGATTCCTTTTTCAATATAACCGAGCACTTTTTCACGGTGGGATTCACGGATCACAGGTGTCAAAAGGACTTCTTCATCCAGACCGTCACCGATCGTCAGTTCATCAGCTTTTTTACGGAGAGCTTCCACAAATTTATCATTATCACCGACGACAACAACAGCACTACAGGCCATACAGCGTTGTCCTGCACTTCCGAATGTTGAACTGATGACGTTTTGTACCGCTTTATCCATATCTGCATCTGGCATTACGACATGGTGATTTTTCGCTCCAGACAATGCCTGCACCCGCTTACCGTTTTGAGCAGCCTTTTCATACACATATTTGGCTACAGGCTGAGAACCAACGAATGAAATTGCTTTGACTTCAGGGTGCTCAAGTAAACCATTCACGACATCATGCGCCCCATGGACGATATTGAAGACACCTTCAGGCAGCCCAGCTTCCGTCAATAGATCTGCCAAACGGTTCGCTAAAATCGGTGTACGCTCTGAAGGTTTCAGTACGAATGTATTTCCGCAGACGATCGCTAAAGGGAACATCCATAACGGCACCATCATCGGAAAATTGAACGGTGTGATTCCACCTACAACGCCTAAAGGATAGCGGAACATTTCAGAATCGATATCCTCAGCGATATTCGATAGCGTTTCACCCATCAAATGCGTAGGAGCTCCTGCTGCAAACTCAATACATTCGATACCACGCTGGATTTCACCGTATGCTTCTTTATACGCTTTACCATTCTCTTGAACAACTAACTTAGCAAGCTCTTCATGATTTTCAGTTACGAGGTGATGGAATTTGTACATGACACGTGCTCGTTTTGGCACCGGTACATTTTTCCATGATTGAAATGCGGTATGTGCAGCCTGGACCGCCTTATCCAAATCCTCTTTCGTTGAGATCGGAACGCGTGCCAGGACTTCATTCGTTGCAGGGTTTGGCACCTCTAAATCTTCTGTGCTATTCGAGGCTACCCATTGTCCATTGATATAGTTTTTCAAAATTTTCGTATCGCTCTTTGTTACCGTCATCTTGAATGCGCCTCCTTCGTATTAGTCGATCTCTTTACATTATCTATGATTCTATATGGTGTTACATTAGACACAATGTCAAAAAATCCTTCCTTCTAACCGACACAATTGTACAGACTACGTCAAAACAGGCTTGTCCGATTTTACATTTTGGACACTTCCTGAAGCATTCAGGTAATTATGGGCAAATAGCATGAATTCGATCGCCATTCGTTTCTCAGGATTAGACATGAAATCATCACCCAACAGCTTTTCGAGTTTTTCAAGGCGATAATATAACGTTTGTCGTACGATGAATAGCTGTTCTGCGGTTTCCTTTTTAGAGCCGCTGCAGGCTAGGTAGGTCCTCAATGTCTGCAAGAGCTTGCCGTTGTATTTCTGATCGTATTCGATGACAGGATTCAAGTATTCGTTGATCATGTTCTGGAACTCTTTCTGTGTTTTGACCAAACTGATTACCCTGTACATATGTAAGTCTTCATAATAGTTGCAGAATTGTTCAGGCAGTAAATTCCTTTGTAGCTTGATCGTTTCGACAGCCGTCTCATAGCTTCTCCCGATATCACTTAACGACTCGGTATATTGCCCCACAGCTATACTCTTAATTTGACAAGCATGTTTTTTCAGAAATTCCGTATGGAACACCCTTTGCATTCCTTTGCCTAGTCGCTGTTTCCAAGAACCAGCTCCACGTTTATTAAGCAGGATATACACCGTATACCCATGCTTTTCCGTAGCGATCAGGTGGAAACCTTGTTGTTCAAAAATAGCCCTGATGAAGAGATTCAGATAAGTGATATCTGAGCTAGACGTTGCGGACGGCAGTTTACATATCGCTACTGTACCGCCCAGGACATTCATCTTTCCTTCATAATAAATCAGGTTCTCTGAGGTTTCTTGTTCATTGTGTTCTCCATCGAGCCAATTGTTGATCCATTCATTCTTTTCCGTCCGACGTCTCTCTTCAACATACATTTCGCGAAGAAATAGTTGGGCTAGGACCGTCGTTGTCCGATCAAGAATAAGCAGATCGAACTCATTGATCTCCCGTTCCTTTGAAACAATGAAAATTTCTCCGTATTCTTGTTCCATCACAGGTACGTGCCGGTGGCTGATAAAAGGAGAATCACCTGACTGATCAATGTATGTAAGAAGGGAACCCTGGTCATCTCCATTCAATTCAGGCACGTACACATCCTCATCGTTCGTTGTTTTCATCAACACTTGCAAGCCTGTATACTCATTCATCAATTTGAGCATTTCTAGACTATTTTCGATCGTCAGTAATTTTTGGTTCAATTTTTGTGAATATTCCTCGAGATCCTGAATCATCTGATAGTGCTGATTAATCAACTGGACATGGATATCTTGCGTGATGTTGACGAACTGGACTTCCTCTAAAAATAAGATGATTGGAAAACGATGGTGGTCGGCCAGCTTGATTACTTCTTCAGAAATCGTTTCGGTATAAGTCCCGATTTCGATACAAAGACCAGCCGCACCACAATCGATCAGTTGTTCAAGAAAGTCTATCAGTAAAGCGTCATTGTCTTTCCAGACGACACCCGTCGATAGAATGAGTTCATTGCCGTTCAACAGCTTCCGTATGTTCGGAACCTCCACGACATGAACCCATTTCACCTGTCGGGTCAGCCCTTCACTTCCTGCAATCACTTCCGTTTTCTCAAAGTGCTTCCTGCTTAAAATATCTTTTACAGCTAAACTCGAATGATGTTGCAAGTTTGGACACTCCGATCTGTGAACATCGTTGTCATAGTGGAAATTTCGAAAAGTGTCAAGAATTCTTATGAGCTGCTCATCGGCAAATACTTTTCCAATGTCCGAAGCATACGCTGATAAGATTCTTGTTCATCAAAATCATCTGAACGCCAATTCCTGAATACCCAGTCTGCTAATTCCTGAGGTGTATTGAAAAACTCCCCGCTGGAATCCGCTTTTCTTAGCATATAACGTCCGTTGTCCTCATCAATCGTCACTTCACATGGAAACATGCTTTCTTTGCACTTCAGTGAAAATTCCATTGAAGATCTCCTCTCATTTTTGCTTTGTTCAATTTTAACGTTGAGTAGAACGTTTCTTTAAGCGAATTCGCGACACTCCTGCGGCTCGCCCGCGGATAGGGAGTGAATTCTGCAAAAAGAAACAGTTAAACAAAGCCTCTTTTTAAAGGATCAAACGTTTTGGCGTTGCTGAAATATCAGATTGGAAAAGTATTTTCGAGCATCAGCTGTTTTGATATGAAGTGTTTCGGCTTCTTCTCCAAGCTTTACAAACGTCAGGAAAGCTCCACTTAAGTTTTCCTGAACGTCTTTTATGGCATATCCTTTCTCAAGCATATGATCGATTTTCTCCCGTTCTAGAAGATATTCCTGATAATCTGACATATAGAACCTCCTCTGTATCAATGTCTCCTTTTTTCTTTCATAACCTGGATGTATCAAATCACTTTGCGTCCTTCAACTCAACAGGCTCATTTTCATCATCAAGGTTCCAGTCACGGCCAACTGTAATGCCGAGAAACTTCTCATCACTCGGATCTTCAATTTCAGCTTGTTTGTATTTTTGGAAATACCAGTACTTACAAAGTAAATAGTAACAAGCCGCTCCTAATACGAATCCGATCAAGAAGGAGTAATTCGGGAAGAAGTAAGATACGACAGCTCCGATGACCCATGCAATAAAGCCTGCCACGTTTACTCCGCCAGCGTATTTGAACTGTCCATCTGTTTTATATAAATCATAGACGTTCACACGGCGTTTCCTCAGCAAATAATAATCAGCGAATAATATCCCGACGATAGCTGATAGGATGCCCCCTACGATAAGCAATACTGGAATGATGACCCCAAACAGGCTCCACGGTTGAACGACTGTACCGACGACACCTGCAGCAAATACACCCGCCCAAAACGGAAATTTAGGTCCTCCAACATTCGAGAAGATCGTCGCTGCAGGAACGATATTCGCTGAAATATTCGTTGACCATTGGGCGAGGACAATCATCAGCAATAGAATTGCCAGCACGAGTCCAGTGGCTGTTTCTTGAAGAGCAAGGACAGGGTCATAGTTTTGAACAGCGATATAAGCGACCGCACCGATGATGATCATGAAGGTTTGAGTCAACGGCAGAGCGATCAAACTACCGACAATGGCACCTTTGTTCCGTTTGAACCAATTATGCTCAAACTTTGGTGCTTTAATGAAGCGTGAAATGGATGGAATATCAGCAGAGAGTGTAGCCCAAAAGCCCATGTTACTGAAGATGACGACTAAAAATGCAGTAAACGCTGCTCCGCCTGTCACAGGGTTTTCAGCCCAAGACCATACGTTTCTACCTTCGGCTGCGGCGGTACCCGATAATTCAAGATACATCCAGATTGAAATGAGGATGATCGTCGGTGCTGCCATATCGGCGAACCGCTCGACCGCTTTGATTCCTAATGCTGTATTCAACAACTGCAAGAATGCGAAAACAAAGAAACATGCAAGCCAGTTATCGAATCCCCATAACATATTCAAAATACCGTTCATCGCTGTTGCCCCAAAATACGTATTGATCCCGAACCACATGGATGCAGCTACTCCACGGACGATGGAAGGGATATGTGTCCCGATTGTTCCAAACGGAGCACGCATATAGACCGGAAACGACACACCGTGTTCAATCCCTATATCTGCAATCAATGAAATGAAAAGTCCGATCGCAATCGATCCAATGAGGGTTGCCAATACGACGAGAGGTAAAGGCAGCGACATGACCCCTGCTCCACCAATTGCAAATGTCGCAAGTACAACAACCATACCAACCCACATGAAGGAAAAACCCAGTGTTGTAATCTTTCTCCCGTCCTGACTGATTGGCAGCAGGTCAGGAGATTTCAAATAACTTTCCTGTTTTTTCATTACAATCACTCCTCATACCCTTTAAATAGTGCAATTGGTGTGAATCATGGTGGTTTCATAATATGCTGCCTCGTAACCTCCTTAGCACTTTATGTTTGAAACCACCATCGTCCCCAGTTTCCATGGGAATCAGAACCGGGAACAATGGCAGCTGAGACACTAGATTGTCAGTTTTTCATCAACTGGCTTTAACAACTGGTTATAACGAGCGCGTTTCAGATAATTACCGGTTCCAGGCTTACCGACAAACTGCTTATCACGAATGACGAACTCCCCACGTGAAAGGACGGATACTGCTTCTCCCGTGACTTTCATTCCTTCAAACGCATTGTAATCGACCGCCATATGATGCGCTTTTGCTGAAATCGTACGTTCGACATTCGGGTCGAAAATCACGATATCTGCGTCCGCGCCGACTGTGATCGTTCCTTTCTTCGGGAACAATCCGAACAGTTTCGCAATTCGTGTCGACATGATATCGACGAATTGGTTCAACGTAATCCTGCCTTTTTTTACTCCTTCAGAAAATAGAATGCTGACACGATCTTCTATCATTGGCCCGCCATTCGGAATCTTAGAGAAATCACCTTTCCCTAAATCTTTTTGTCCTTTGAAATCAAAGGAACATTGATCTGATCCTAATGTTTGCAGTTGACCGTTTTTCAACGCATTCCAAAGGACATTCTGGTTCCATTTTTCACGTAGCGGCGGGGACCAAACGTACTTAGCCCCTTCAAAATCAGGTTTTTCAAGGTAAGTTTGATCAAGCGTCAAGTATTGTGGGCATGTTTCCCCCCACACATCGAATCCTTTATTTCTTGCTTCTGCAATCTTCTCAACAGCATCTGCACATGAAACATGAACGACATACAACTGCGACTTCGTCAGACCAGTCAGTTGAGCAGCTCTTCCAGTCGCTTCTCCTTCCACCTCTGGCGGGCGTGTCAACGCATGGTAAATCGGGTCAGTCTGCCCTTTTTCCAACGCTTCCTTCACAAGGTAATCGATGACATCTCCGTTTTCCGCATGGACCATGACAAGACCGCCTTGTTCTTTAGCCATGATAAGCGTTTTGAACAGTGTTTCATCATCAGCCTGGAACACATTTTTGTAGGCCATGAACACTTTGAAAGAAGTGATTCCTTCTTTATCCATGATTTGAGGCAATTGATTGAGCACATCTTCGTTCAATTCCGAAATCATCAAGTGGAAGCTGTAATCGATTACGGCTTTATCTTTCGATTTTGCATGCCATACATCAATCGCATTCTGGAGAGGTTCCCCTTTATTGGTTAAGCAAAAGTCGATCACCGTCGTGGTACCCCCGAAAGCTGCCGCAATGGTCCCTGTTTCAAAGTCATCCTTGGATACTGTTCCTCCGAATGGCATCTCCAAGTGTGTATGAGGATCGATTCCCCCAGGGAAGACATAGCACCCTTTCGCATCAATTTTTTCTGCACCCTGGTCATCGAGGTTTTCACCTATTGCGATAATCCGCTCGTTTTCTATTAAAATATCAGCACTATACGTATCCGAAGCTGTGACAATCGTTCCGTTCTGAATGATTTTTTTCACGACCAAATCTCCTCCAGACTTTTTTTATTAGTTTGTTTCGCAAACGTTGTTGCTCTTGAAAGTCGTTGATTTCCGCTCCAGGATGCTCGCTTTCCGCGGGGCGTGCGGTGAGCCCACTCGTCGCCTTGCGACATTGAATGGTCTCACCTGTCCCGCTGATCCCGCAGGAGTCTCGCACCTTGCTCTCCAATCAACTTGTACAAGGTGTTTATTAAAAAAATGACTCAAAAGCAACAATCTTTTAGAAAAGAGCCTTTATTTAATAGGATCGGCACTCTGGCTCCGTAGTGCCCCTAAAGTTGCCTGCCGGTCATTCCAGGTCATCGGCTGGTGCTCACTAGAAACCTCAACCATATCGATCGCTCCATCGACAGGACAGACGATTGAACAAAGATTACAACCGACACAATCCTCTTCACGTACTTCCAAATAGGAATTACCATGTCCGTCCTTCAGCATATCGATACACTGATGCGATGTATCCTCACAAGCAATGTGGCACTTGTTACAGTTGATACAAACATCGTTGTTGATACGGGCTACGATTTTATAATTGAGGTCAAGGTTGCCCCAATCCGAATACTTCGGAACTGACTTCCCTACAATCTCCTGTACAGAAGCAATCCCTTTTTCATCAAGGTAGTTGTTCAACCCATCGATCATATCCTCTACGATACGGAACCCATGATGCATGGCAGCTGTACAAACTTGTACGTTAGAAGCCCCCATCAGCATGAACTCGACCGCATTCTGCCAATTCGAAACGCCACCCATGCCTGAAATCGGTACATTGATTCTTGGGCTGCGCGCACATTCTCCGACCATATTCAAAGCAATCGGTTTTACTGCCGGTCCACAATAACCGCCATGCGCTCCTTTTCCACCAACATGCGGGATCGTATTCCATGAATCCAAATCCACACCTGCTAAACTATTGATCGTGTTGATCATGCTGATCGCATCGGCACCACCACGGGCAGCCGCTTCAGCCGTCGCAGTGATATCCGTGATGTTAGGCGTCAGTTTGACAATGACCGGTGTCTGTGCGGCTTCTTTTGCCCAGTAGGTCTGTTTCTCAACAAGTTCAGGAACCTGCCCTGAAGCGGATCCCATCCCTCTCTCTGCCATACCGTGAGGACATCCGAAATTCAACTCAAGACCATCTACTCCGACTTCTTCTACCTTCTTCACGATTTCATGCCACTTCTCTTGTTGTGGTTCGACCATCAGGGAAGCGACAACGGTATGGTTCGGAAAGCGTTTTTTTGTTTCATAGATTTCCTGAAGGTTCACTTCAAGCGGACGGTCTGTGATCAACTCGATATTGTTGAATCCGGCGACACGTTGTCCGTTGAAGCTGACTGCAGCAAAACGGGAAGAAACGTTCAAGATCGGGTCTCCAAGAGTCTTCCAAACAGCTCCACCCCATCCCGCTTCAAACGCTCTCTGTACCTGGTAACCTGAGTTCGTCGGAGGTGCTGATGCGAGCCAAAATGGGTTCGGTGATTCAATTCCAGCCAGGTTCGTCCTTAAATCTGCCATTCTATTACTCCCCTTTCTTCTATGTTCTCCGTAGCAGTTCCTATGCTGTCACTGTTTCTTCTTTATATAACTTGTGGATTGCGTAAGCTGCTTTTTTCCCTTGTTGGGCAGCAGTGACGACCATCGCTTCTCCTTTTCCTTTTCCAAAAACGATATCGCCGCAGGCAAACACCTTCGGATTCGAGGTACGATAAGACTCTGAAACTTGTACGACACCATCGATATGTTCAAGATTGAACTGATCGATCAAACTTTGGTGTCTCGTTTGACCAATCGCTTTGATAACAGCATCGACAGGTAAAGTGAAATTGGATCCTTCGACCGGGACCGGACGCCTTCTACCATCTGCTCCGGGTATTCCGAGTTCCATTTTGATGCATTCGATCGCTTTGACACGCCCCTTTTCATCTCCATGGATTTTGACAGGCTGCGTCAACCAGCGGAATTCTACACCATCCTGCTTAGCAAATTCGTATTCGAAATCATAAGCACTCATCTCATCTTGTGTTCGTCGATAAAGGATTTTTACATTGCCGGCACCTAGACGGACTGAACAAGTCGCACCATCGATTGCAGTGTTCCCTGCACCAATGACGACCACGTTCTTTCCGACAAGAGCATTGGATAGAGATTTCGTTTTCGTGTCTTTGACGAACTCAATTGCGTCATGAACACCTTCCAACTCCTCCCCATCAATTCCGAGATCCGGCACATGACCCATGCCAGCTGCTAAAACAACATGATCGAAAGCATCCAACATTTCATCCGCAGAAATATCCCTTCCTACTGCTGTATTGGTCCGGATCTTTACATCAAGACCTTTAACTTGATCGACTTCCCAATACGAGATTTCTTGCGGCAGGCGGAAGGATACGATTCCGTATGTATTCAAGCCTCCTGCTGTCGGTGATGCTTCAAAAATCGTCACATCGTATCCCAGCAATGCCAGCTCACGTGCTGCTGATAGACCAGCAGGACCACCTCCGACAATGGCAACCGATTTTCCATTGCTTTGACCTTTTTGGAATAACACCTGATCGTTCTTGATTGCCCAATCCGTGGCATAGCGTTGCAAGTCACCAATCATGATCGGCTTAGTGGAATGATTGAGGACACAAGCCCCTTCACATAATTCTTCTGTCGGACAGACACGCGCGCAGCTCGCACCGACTGGGTTCGCTGTCATGATCGTCTTTGCAGAACCTTTTACATTTCCAGATGCGATTTTTTTAATAAACGTTGGAATGTCAATGCCGGTGGGACATGCCTGTATACAGGGTGCATCATAGCAATAAAGACACCGGTTTGCTTCTTCAACCGCTTCACGTTCGGATAGTGCTGGATGGACTTCTTGAAAGTTTTTCGGAAGTTCTGTCAGTGAAATATGCAGCTTTTCAGATTTCCCCACGTCAAAGCCCCCTTTTGGAGTTGTTAGTTTGTTTTCAAAACACATGAATAAAGGTGACTAAAACCCTGGTGTAAAGTCATAAGTCACCTTATTTGCCGTTTACGGTAGCAGCGATGTCATTTCGCCATAGGTTTCAGGTCTGCGATCACGATAGAACTGCCATACATCACGTACTTCACGGATCATTTTCTTATTCATTTCACCAATGATGACCTCGTCCTGGTCACGGCTTCCCATTGATACGAAATTTCCTCGAGGATCTACTAGATAGGATTGGCCATAGAATTCACCCATGTTCCACGGTCCTTCTGTGCCGACTCGGTTGATCGCTCCCAAATAGTAGCCGTTGGCAACTGCATGTGCAGGCTGCTCCAGCTTCCATAAGTACTCTGAAAGGCCCGCGACAGTTGCGGAAGGATTAAAGACGACTTCTGCTCCTCTCAAACCTAGTAATCTAGCACCCTCTGGGAAATGACGATCGTAACAGATATATACGCCTACTTTAGCAAAAGCTGTATCAAATACCGGATAACCTAGATTCCCTGGCTTAAAGTAATATTTCTCCCAAAAACCACAGCCCTCGTCGCCAACCTTTACATGCGGAATATGCTGTTTGCGGTATTTTCCGAGATAAGAGCCATCCGCATCGATGACGGCTGCTGTATTATAGTAGGTTGCGATTCCTTCACGTTCATAGATTGGTAAGATGATAACGACACCAAGTTCGCGGGCAAGCGCCTGAAACTGTGTTGTAGTTGGTCCATTCGGAATCTCTTCAGCAGAGTCATACCATTTTGAATTTTGCTCTGCACAAAAATAAGGTCCATAGAAAATTTCTTGTAGACAAATAATCTGTGCACCCTTCTCTGCTGCTTCTCTTACAAGCTTGACATGTTTTTCAATTGATTTTTCCTTATGGACGGCTACTGGCTCATTCCCATCCACATCATGAATTGCTTGGATCAGACCAATTTTCACTAAATCAGACATCTACATTTCCTCCTTCAATTCTTTTGATCTTGTATGTAGCACAAGCAAAAGGAACAACGACTTCAAGAAAATTTGACTGAATTGTTTGAATCTTAAGTTTATTTTACGGTGTCGAAAGAAGGTTTTCATTTGACAAAACGTCAAAACATCAGACTTCATTTTTGTTCAAAGTGTAAAGATGTGTAAAAACTCGTGAGGTTGGGTCTTTCAAAAATGCAGGTGGAACATCAGCGCAGTTCACTTATTTTAGAGGTTTTTCTGAGGAAAATATGAGTTGGATTGACAAGAAATTTTTCAGAAGAACGTCAGCCCCTCCTTTAACCTATATTTGAAAAACAAGCTGTTAGAGTAAAAACATATCATATGTTTTTTAAGAAGATTGTAGAATGATCGAAGAAAAAAACTGTTTTTTTGTCGTTTTTGTAATTTTCTTAAAATAAATTCCGTAACTTTTTACTTTATGTTAAAGTTTAGTTTAAAAGTGTCCAATATAGCATTCGAATACAGTCTTCCGTTTACGTTCAAATTTGATGGAAAAGGTGTTGCATACCTAATGAATTTGATGATGGTCATAATCGTGTTCATCGGTGGAATTGCAGTTGCTGTTCAAGCTGGTGTAAATGGTGGTCTTGGAAAACAGGTCGGGGTCATTGAAGGTGCATTTCTGTCTTTTCTTATTGGAACGGTCACCTTGTTTCTTATGATGATCTTTTTTGGAAAAGGAAACATCTTGCAAGCAATCGCTGTGCCCCGATGGCAGCTGATCGGCGGTGTTCTTGGTGCTTTTTATGTGTTTGCAATGGTATTGGCTGTTCCGAAAATCGGCGTTGCCGCTTCCCTCATATCTGTCATTGCAGCACAACTTATCACGAGTTCCGTCATCGATCACTTCGGCTGGCTTGGCATGAAACAAATTCCAATTGACGGAAAACGGATTCTAGGATTTTGTTTCCTGATCACCGCACTTTATCTGTTTACGAGAAAATAAGGGGACCAATTTATTAACAGGTTCCGTTTTGAGGTACAAAAACAGAATTCATAGTCTAACAGACAGTTTCGCATATGAATAACCACAAGAAAGAGGCTGGGACAAAACTATAACCGTCAACAGAAAAGACGAAAAATAAAATATTTTCGATATAATGAAAGACGAAAAGCGTAGGCAACATCCGTAGACTCCTGCGGGAACAGCACGAGTCGAAGACCCCGGAAGAAAGCGGTCTGTACTTTCTGAGGAGGCTGAGGCCGTGCCCGCGGAAAGTGAAGGATGTTGACAAAGCGGTACCTTCATTTATTGTTCACTAAAGAAACCCTAGACAAATTGTTAACGGGTTCACTTGTGAGGTGCAAAACACAAAAACGCAGACCAAATCACAAGCAAAATTACGTATAAGGTATTTAAGGATTCACAGTATAAATCACAAAAAAAGGCTTAGAGGAAAATTTCCTCTAAGCCCATTCTTTTATACGACTTTTTTAGATCATCTTCCGACCATTCAATATCTCTTTTTGATGGTTTATGTTAAAGTCTATTAGGACTTTTGTTTCTTAACATTTTCTTTCGGTACCCAGCCTTCTTCAGATGTACCTAGGTTCTTAACCCAAAACCAGCCATTAAGCTCTTTTTGTTTTAAGAGCTTCTCTCCAACTTTTACATCCAATTCTCTTGCTATATAATCTTCTAAAATCACTCCCTGTTTTCCATCATTCTCTATTATTTGATCAGGAACCCAGCCCTCTAAACTTTTATCCGTTGTATAGCAATAAATCCAGTTATCCCAATCTTCATTTTCATTATATTTTTCTCCAACAAAAACGGATTGTCCCTTGAAAAGTTTAATCGGGTTAGGGTGATTACTTAAATGTTCCTTTGCTACTATGAAAACCTCATTATCATTTTTTTTATTCATAATTGACTCCCTCCATTGTCTAAATCTTATAAACTGCCTCTAACTTAATAATAATAATTTGATAGTTTGCACAATCGGTTATTCTAGGATATGGCCCATATATGTAAAACTAACGCCTTCTTATTCCTGAAGTGCCCCCGATTCTTGAATAACAACTTAACCCTAGCTTTAGCGGAAAGGTCACATAGTCGCAATTAAGAAAACCTCAAGACTTAATATTTGGCGTAGTGCAGTCCTAGAGTATAAGCTCGAGTCAACCACTCTTTCATATATCCGGGCTTTAAATTTATGGTTTCATATAATAGTTCGAATTGCGAATTTTGGATCCCGCAATAATCCGCCAAACCAACATTGAAATATCTTGACATCATCTTATCGTACTGCCTCTTCTCAAAACGCTCAATTGGCGCACCGGCCAGGCTTAGCCATAACACTTTTTCATGCTTAAGCTTTCCTGGTCCGTAAGCATACCCGTAGTTCCAAACGCGATCTATATACCCTTTTAGTAAGGCGGGCATGCTCCACCACCAGAGTGGAAATATAAAAGCTAGGGCATCATGTCTTTTCATGCGTTCCATTTCGGTCTCAACCTCCGAAGAGTATTGTTGAACCTCGTTTGACCAATCAGGTTCATCCTCTTCCCAAAGTACTGGATTGAAACCGCTACGATATAGATCTAATACCTCTGTTTCGTGACCAGCTTTTTTAAGGCCTTCGACGAAATGACCAGCAACTTTAAAAGTCAAGGAGTTCTCTCTAGGATGAGTAACAACTGTTAGTACCTTCACTATGATCCCTTCTTTCCTTTAGTTTTTTTCCATAATAAATTGTTAGTTTTTAGACTAACTCAAAAACATATTTATATATCGGGAAATCTCGATATATATGGGTAAGAAAAACCAATTAAAGTTTTTCTTTTAAGTATACGGATACATCTTGAATCGTTTTTTCATTTCTTCGGTAGTAAGTCCATTTTCCGTGTCGTTCAGATTTTAACAAGCCAGCCTTCTGCATCATAGCTAGATATTGAGATGTCGTTGATTGTGACAATTGTGCTTTCTTTTGAATAACACCTACGCATACGCCACCTTTTTCATCAATATTTTTTGGATCTTTGCCCGGGGGATTGTCAAAGTGTTTTTTTGGTTCTTTCAACCATCTCAATATTTCTATGCGTGTTTCATTTGATAGGGATTTAAAAATATCGATATACTTCATACTTTTAAACTAATCGACTTTTCCCGATATGTCAATGTAAAAATTTTAAAAGTTACTCCTTTTAACAGCCGTATATAAAAATGGACGCCTTCTTATTCCAGAAATGCCCCCTTTAACGGAGAAAAGGACGTAATCCAATATTTTTGAATTGCGCCTGTTCTGGAACTATAAATCTTCATACCTACTTATCTTCCCCAGGTTCACTACCTCTTTACTTTCTTTTCTTTAGTATCACTATGTTTCCTTTCATCCCTTCTTGGCTAAAATCAACAATCTGAATCGGGAGCACTTTTCCACGATTAAGATATTTACTAAAGTATTGATCGATTGATTGTTCCGTCACAGCGACATGATTCCCCCCCTCTTTTGGATCACGACACCCTCTGAGTAACATCATTCCATCGGGTTTAAGGATACGGGCAATCTCTCGTGCAAATTTATCTCGTTCCTCTTCGACAATTACATGAAAAGTCCCGCGATCATTTACAAAGTCTACGGAGTGGTCTTCAACCGGTAAATTTAAGACATTCCCTTGACGCCAGTCAACTTGTACCCCTGCCTCCTTAGCCCGTTCAGCAGCAATCTTGAGGGCTTCTGCACTAAGATCCACCCCAATCGTATTTAAACCCTGTTGTGCAAGAAAAACCGCTTCTCGACCTGCTCCACAGCCAATATCCAAAGCCACTGTCTCCACTGGAAAGTTTATAGTGGCAACAAAAGCAACCAACTCTTGCGAAGGGTACGGAATATCCCATTTATACTGAAAACCGCCACTGATATATTCATTGTCCCAATCACTATTGTTCATTAACATATCTCCCTCCTCAAAGTTTAATTCTTAAAGCGGCTTAAACACCATCAAAAAAATTGAGATAAAAACAGATAAATTGGCAACCCCCTCTAACCATAAAGAGCGTCTTCGGCTGCGCCGGTATGAGTCAGGCAGTGTATCACCTTGTGTTTGCTGCAGCAGTGAAAGCTGTTGCTTAATGCCGGAGGGGAGCAGAACGGCTAGGATGACCAGAATGACGAAGAAAATCGCAATTGAGAGCCAATACCACGGCTCCTTAAAAAGATAAGTGTGTTGGAATCCCAGCGCAAGTCCGGTAACAAACAACATAGTGCCTCCGATTTTTGGTAAGACCCCGATTTTTTTCAAAAGTTTTAATCCAAATTTAGCCTGCCCCACCGTACGGACGGAACTCATAATCAATGGGTAGCTAATAACTGCGACGATAGCAGTTACAGCAGAGAGGATATGGATGAACAAAAGGTAAATATACATAGGTAAACCCTCCAATTTAAATGACTAGGTTTATCATTCTGTTAAAGAATTTCCGGTACGTCTTCTGACTTACTAGAAAGCCATGCTTCTTTAGATCGGTGTTCTTCTCGATATAACATCCAACCTACAACAAATACATATATCACAGTAGCAATATGAATCCAAGAAGGTGTTTTATCTACTGCATGCGTTAATACCAATATTGCATCTACTATAGGCACTAAGACTGCCGTTAACATAAAAACAAGTAATGCTTTTCTCATACGAAATACCATCATGACTAGTAGGAGGATACCAATAAACAAATCACGATCTGCCTTTATAAGAACAAGATATCTATCAGCAGTGTCATGCAACGGTATACCAAACCCCCGAATTGCGGCTTCTGGCTGGATAAAGCCTTTTACTCCTAAAAACAACATCAACAGCGTGACAACACCTACCAACCAAAATGTTAATGACCTTGGTCCCCAATATAATTTACTCATTTGTCTTTCTCCCTTTCCACCTCTATATTTATTGACTTAATTGTATATCGGTAATAAAATTCTGTTAAGAACGCACTTTAAAGTAATACACCTACTTAAAAGTAAGGGACTGATTTATCAATGATACATCAGCGCGAATGTCCAATCGAAACAGTCATTCATGTTATGGGCGGCAAATGGAAGCCGGTTATTTTATGGCATTTGATGGAATCGACTAGGCGATTCAACGATTTGGAAAAGCTCATACCTAATGTCTCTCAAAAAATGCTTACCCAACATCTCCGAGAGTTAGAAAAAGAAGGCGTGATTGAACGAACGGTATACCCAATCGTCCCTCCAAAAGTAGAATACTCATATAGTGAATATGGTAAAACATTGATCCCTGTAGCAGAAGTCATGTGTGCTTGGGGAGAAAATCACAATGAGCGAAAACGAAAAGAACCAGCGTCTTAAAGCCGGTTCTTTTCTACCTTTCTTTCGCGCTTTAATGAAAACCACTCAGGTAAAACCCGTCATCTCTCTTGGTAAGGGTTTACTTGTGACGTGCAAAAAGCAACGCAGACCAAATCACAAGCACAAGGTAAATCACATAGTATTCGTTTAATTATTCACAGTATAATTCACATTAAAAAAGGCTTAGAGGAAATTTACCTCTAAGCCTTTTCTTTATATACTTATTCAATTAGTTCCAAATAATTGAACAACGAGGATAATCTTTAGAATTGCGACTAATTGTGGAGGGTCTTATTAAAGATGCCCATGTAAATTTAATTACAAGTTTCACAAATTATATCAAATTAATATTTTTTGTATTATTTTACATGTGACATCACTCGAGTGACCATATTCATAGGTAATAAATTACTAAAAAGTTCAATGGTCTCCCATTAAAAAAGTATAAAATCACGCTTACAATTCATCGTTAATATTTTTAAACGTAATATGTTATTGTTTGCTTATAAACTGATATAAAAATAATTTGTTGGATTTACCCTTGACTGACACTAAATATTATTGTAATTTGTTTATAGATATACAAACGAAATTAATTTTTGTTTGTTTTATTTGAAAACGATAGGAAGTGTTTATACCAATGGAAATATCAAATATTTTTTGGAGTGCCTCTTTGGAAGAGTTGAAAAGTGGGTATATTCAAGACAGTCGTTCATTTACTTGTCTTTTATGTGGGGAAAGAATAGAAAAAGAGATTGTTTATCCTTACGGAAATAGACTTTACGAAGCCGAAAGATATATACGTATTCATATTGAAAGTACCCACCAATCCGTATTTGAATATCTAGTTTTCATGGACAAGAAACTTACGGGTCTTACTGAACATCAAAAGAAACTATTATCCCTTTTTTATCAGGGGAAAAATGACAAAGAAATTCAAAAAGAACTAGGCATTGGAAGTGCCTCTACTATTCGTCATCATCGATTTGCTCTAAAAGAAAAGGAACGTCAGGCAAAAACCTTTTTAGCTATGATGGAATTACTGAAAGAAAAGGATAAATATGAGCCAGCCTTTGTACCAGTGCATAAAACAGCCACAATGGTAGATGAAAGATATAACATTACTCAAGATGAACAAGCTCAAATTGTTAATAAATACTTTTCCCAAGGATTATTAACTAAGTTTCCCAAAAAGGAAAAACAAAGACTTGTAATTCTTAGAGAAATTACCAGCCATTTAAAAACGGATTACCACTATGATGAAAAAGAATTAAATCAAATTTTAAAAGGTTTTTATGAGGATTATGTTCTAATAAGAAGATATTTGGTTGAATATGGATTTTTAGATCGTAAACCTGATGGGAGTAATTATTGGTTAAAAAAGTAAATAAAGAACAGTAGGTGAAAAAATATGGATCGCAAAAAAGAGCTGAAACAACAATTTAAGGAAACATCTGTTGAAGCAGGAATTTATCAGATAAAGAATACGTATAACAATAAAATATTGGTTGGAAGCACGAAAAACTTTAAAAATTTAAATGGAATAAAATTTATGCTTGAAACAAATGGGTATACCACTAACAAAGAGCTACAAAAGGAATGGAACCAGTACGGAAAAGATGCTTTCATGATTGACATACTAGAAAAAGTGAAAAAGAATGTTGAACCCTATTTTAACGAAAAAGAGGCACTACTCGCTCTTGAAGAAAAATGGCTAGAAAAGTTACAACCATATGGAGAACGTGGTTATCACCAAAAACAGTCTTAATAAGGAGACAAAATTATGGAACAAAGAAAGTATTCAGTAACACCTCAAGATAGAATGAATTATTTATTAGGTCTTTATTCTGCAGATCAACAAATTAATGCAGTTCTTTATTTTCCTGTAGGTATATCAGAGAAAATACTTGAACAATCAGTAAGGATAACGTTACAACTGCAGCCAGTTTTGAACAGCCGTTTTGTCGAAAATGATATTCCTTACTGGGAGGAACATTCACCTAGTACTAATTCTTCCATTTGTCTTTTTGCAGAAGGAAATGATCAAGAAGTTGAAATGATGGCAATAGATTTTATTCAGAAATCTGGAGATCGTATACAGGGGCCCATGGTTCAAACAAAATTATTACGAGGCATTACAACAGATATCTTAGTTGTGAAATTGTCCCATCTATGTTCAGATGGTGCAGGAGTCAAGGAATATATTAATTTGCTGGGAACTGTTTATACCCAACTTTCCATGGGTCAATCTAAGTATAAAATTATCAAGGAATATAATGAGGCGAAAGAGAGTTTTCGTGAGCAAGCACCTGTATTCAAATATGCTGGCATATCAGACATAAAAAGTGCGTATCGTCCTAGCCAAGAACAAAAGGCATCACTATGGTCTTTTCCATCTCAGCCGAACAAAAACGCATACCCACAAATGTCCGTACGGCGGATGAGCCATGAGCATACTCTTCGGCTAATCCAATGGACAAAAGCACAACAGGCTAGCTTGAATGATGTCATTATGACTGCTTATTTCCGAACTTTATCAAGTTTTACTGTATATGCAGAACCTCGCACCGCAGAAAAAATGATCGGTTTAACAATTGATTTACGTCGATATCTTCCTAATCATACAACTGGTGCTATCTGCAACTTATCCGGTATGGAAATGCCAGTGATTAAAATGGAAGCTGATGAAACATTTAATCAGACTCTCGTTCGAGTCAAACAATCAATGGATAAAATAAAGTCTCAAAATCCGGGTCTTTCTTCAGCCGCAGGAATGGAGCTACTGGCAGGTATGAAGCTATCTGCGGTGAAGGAAATGTATAAGCAGCAATACGAACAGGCTTTACAGATGGGGATGGCGTTGCCGTTACTAACAAATATCGGGGTGATAGCAGATGAACCTATTAAATTTGGTGAAATTCAAGCAGAGGACGGGTATATGACATCACCTATTATGTATGCACCATTCTTTACAATGGGGGCAAGTTCTTATAATGAAAGACTTACATTTACGATTGGTTATCATACGCCGGCTACACCAAAAGAAGAAGTAGATCAATTTTTAGAAAGTTTGGTTAATAAGCTATTAAAAATCATAAACTAATAGGTGGGAGAAAATTTTTAATAGAGTTATCAGATGAGGACTTTTTGGCAACCGAATACACGAAATGGTCTTTTACTGATATAGCAATTCATAAACTAGTTTCATGGTTAAATCTTGAACGTATTAAAAACACTGAAATTGGATACTGTCCTTTTCATTTTGCATCAACACATAAATTATAACAATTAATTTGTGGCGAACATCATTTTTTCAACAAAGAGCTTCTCTTGATCAAAGAGAGCGCTCTTTGTTGAAATCCCTTCGCTGTTTCTTCTTCAGTGAATCCTTCATATTTAAGCATGATGAATATTTCATTACAATCTAATTAAATAAATCTCCAAACTTGTTCCATTAAAGGCCATTTTGTGGATTAAATATAAGAATCTCTTACTCTAGAAAACTCCGTTTGTTGAATACGTTTAATGATTCACAGTATAATTCACATTACAAAGGCTTAGAGGAGATTCTCCTCTAAGCCCATTTCTTTATATTACTTATTCAATTAAAGCCCCCTATTACTGAACAATAGACACAATTCCTTATTCTTGAATCGCGCCCTATACAGGAGGAATAACTTAACCATTGCTGACTAAAATAGTTAACGATTAATTCAACTAAACCTTTTAATGTAAAACCAACAATTATTAGAAAACCGAACGCCAGTTTGTGCAGACACAAAGTGCTGACCAAACCATCTAAAGATCACGAACATTCCAAACGATTTCGCCGCGCTCGTCCCACGTGCTGTGGTCCCGCTTAAATCCTATTTTTTCAAGTACTCGAAGGGATGCAACATTCCAGGAGCGTACTGTTGACCAGAGCCGGTGGCGTCCGGTGGCAATTGCACCATCCAGGACAACGGAAGCCGCTTCAGTCGCATAACCATTTCCATGTACCCTACGGAACAGCTCGTAGGCGATCTCTGGCTCTTCAAGTGTAGAACGACCAATAACCAATCCGCAGTACCCAATATTATCTCCTTCATCTCGGCGACGAATGGTGAGTGGAGCGATACCATTTTCCAATGCTTTATTACGTAAACTGATGACTTTGTCACGAGCAACATTGGGAGTGGGCATATCCTGGCCACGTTCCGCAACAAGTTCCCTATACCAGGATGCATCTGATTCCCTCCACATACTCAGTGACAGTCGATCGGTTTCCATCTCAAACTCCATAGGTTTAAAATTAGCTTTCATCGCAAAAACACGCTCCTCGTCTCATAGTTTTTCAAATTTACTTTTCTAAGCCCCGCCTTACAAATCATACACGCCTCACATTTTCGCATTTTATTTTACACTATCAGTAGTTACATAGTTGTTTCATACAACAATTTTATTTTTCATTTTGATACAAAGCAAAATCTCTTATTTTACAATCTGACCCCTATTATGGATTAATTTTAGGAACCTCTTATTCCAGATAACTGCCCGTTCGAATACCTAACATCAATGTTTCACAACTATATTTTAACATATTTTTCTAGTGTCCTTCGAAAACGCATACAAAATCGGAACACAAATCACACCTAAATTCACAACTCTCCAATATTTATTTCACACTTGTAAAATGGCATGTGAATTCATATGTTATTTAGTAATTAATCTTCAGGAAGTCTTGATTTACAATAAAAAACGCACTGTGAATTTCGTTGTGAAAAAACTCCAGTGCGTTTTGATTTGATATTTACTTGTTTGCACCTATGAAGTAAACCCGTTAACAAATTGTTCGGGGTTTCTTTTGAACAAAGTTCATTTGTTGTTACTCCCTTAACACCTCCTATTCGACGTTATTTCCTTCCTTTTGTGTGTTAATCATAAAACGGCACTGAAAATATTGTGTTGTGAGCACGTTGTCTCGACCTGATCATCATCGATATAATTTTCTTAACAATCAAATAGTTAAACGGATTTCGTCGTTTACCTTCCCCTGACAGCAGGGAAAAGTGTTGAATAAGGAAGGTGTGGTGAGCTTGGAGGTCATAAGTAAACGCTTCTTGTATCTCTCCAATAACAAGGTATTAGATCGATTAGCAAAACGTTGGGGAGCAAGATTCGGGGCTGACAAGATTATTGGGGGAGAAACTTTCTCTCATGCAATTCCTTTGATCAAACAACTGAACCTTGATGGATTTCAAGTTACAGTCGATCACTTAGGGGAATTCGTCAATTCCGTCGATGAGGCAAAAAAACATACGCAGGAGTGTCTCCAGAGTATTTGTTCTATTACTCATCATCAACTCGATTCTGAGGTCTCTGTGAAACTGACATCATTGGGTCTGGATATCAGTCATGAACTGGTTATGGAAAACATGGAACTGATTTTGTCAAAGGCAGAGGAAAATGGAATCACGGTGACCATTGACATGGAGGATTCCTCTAGATGCCATGCAACTCTTGAGATTTATAAGATATTAAAACAGAAATGCAGGAATCTGGGAACTGTAATTCAATCCTATCTCTATCGATCAAATGAGGATGTAGATGCTCTTCAAAGTTATGCCCCCTATCTCAGACTTGTAAAGGGAGCTTATAAGGAACCCAGTAAAGTGGCTTTTCCTGAGAAGCGAATGTTGATGAAAATTTAAAAAGGCTCATCAAGAAAAATCTCTTGAATGGGCATTACACTGCTGTTGCTAGCCATGATGATGCCATGATCGATTACACCAAAGAGTTGGTGGAAGAACACGAAATCCCAAGAGACCGTTTCGAGTTTCAAATGCTCTATGGAATGAGAAGTCAAATGCAGACTGACCTTGTCAAAGAAGGATATACAGTCCGTGTTTATCTGCCTTATGGGGAAGATTGGTACGGCTATTTCATGAGACGTTTAGCTGAAAGACCTGAGAATATTGCGTTTGCAATCAAAGGAATTTTCAGCAAATAAAAATTGAAAGGAGAATTTCATTATGGTAACACCATATAAACATGAACCATTTACTGATTTCACACTAGAGGAGAATAAAAAAGCTTTTGAAGAGGCTTTACGGAAAGTAAAAGATGAATTGGGTCAAAACCACGATTTACTTGTAAACGGTGAAAGAATACGTACCGAAGAACAAATTGTTTCTAGAAACCCGGCCAATACAAAACAAGTTGTGGGTCATGTCTCAAAAGCGAATCAAGAGATTGCTGATCAAGCTGTGGAATCCGCTTCAGAAGCTTTTAAAAGTTGGAGAAAATGGGATGAAAGAGCACGTGCCGAATTACTTTTCCGTGCAGCAAGCATCATTAGACGACGTAAGCATGAATTTTCCGCGTATTTGGTTTACGAAGTAGGTAAACCATGGAAAGAAGCGGATGCAGACACAGCAGAAGCGATCGATTTCTTAGAATATTACGGCCGCCAAATGATTGAATTGAAAGAAGGTAAACCAGTCGAAAGCCGTCCGGGTGAACAGAACCGCTACATTTATACGCCAACTGGTGTAGCTGTCGTTATACCACCTTGGAACTTGGCTCTAGCTATCATGGCGGGTACTACTGTCGCACCGCTTGTAACAGGGAGTACAGTCGTACTGAAGCCTGCCAGCAACAGTCCAGTAATCGCAGCCAAATTCGTCGAGGTTCTAGAAGAAGCTGGCCTTCCGAAAGGCGTCTTGAACTTCGTACCTGGAAGCGGAGGAGAAGTTGGTGATTACCTTGTCGATCATCCGAAAACCTCCCTTATTTCCTTTACAGGTTCACGCGCAACTGGAACTCGTATCATCAAGCGTGCTGCTGAAATCCAGGAAGGTCAGAATCATTTGAAACAAGTGATTGCTGAAATGGGCGGTAAGGATACAGTTGTCGTTGATAACAAATCCAACTTAGAAACAGCTGCTGAAGCCATCGTTGTATCTGCCTTTGGCTTTTCCGGGCAAAAATGTTCATCAGGTTCACGTGCTGTCGTCCATGAAGATGTCTATGACGAATTGCTCGAGATGGTAAAGAAACGCACTGAAGAATTGACCGTTGGAAATGCTTCAGAGCAAAATGTTTATATGGGACCGGTGGTCGATCAAAGTGCCTTTGACAAAGTGATGAGTTATATCGAAATCGGGAAAGAAGAAGGACGCCTTATTACAGGTGGTAAAGGTGATGATTCTGAAGGCTACTTTATCGAACCTACTATTTTTGCTGATCTCGACGCTAATTCCCGTATGCAACAGGAGGAAATATTCGGTCCTGTCGTCTGCTTTACAAAAGCGAAAAATTTCGATGAGGCGATTGAGATTGCCAACAATACTGAATATGGATTAACAGGAGCGGTCATCTCTGATAACCGGGAACACCTTGAAAAAGCAAAATACGATTTCCATGTAGGTAACCTATACTTCAACCGCAATTGCACAGGTGCCATTGTTGGCTACCAACCATTCGGAGGATTTAAAATGTCAGGCACCGATTCTAAAGCAGGCGGACCAGATTACTTGGCCCTTCATATGCTAGCCAAGACAATTTCGGAAAAATATTAATCCAACCCCATTTTCTAGGATCATCTAACTAAGCTCTCCCATCAACCGGGGGAGCTTTTCCCTTTTCATTCCGAAATAACCCGCTATAATAAGGTATAATAGCCCCCACGGAAAGGTAAGGATTCCTATGGAAATAAAAGAATTGATCCTCCAAGCAGAAGATATACATAAAGCAACGGAACTGATCAGCTCAAAGCTAGGTAACCCTGTGATTATTGAAAATAAAAATTTTGAATTGATTTCTTACAGTTCCTCATTCGATCAATTCGATCTAACACAGCAGAAGACAATCCTTTCGAAGAAATGTCCAATCTTCATTATTGATCGATTGAAGAAAGAAGGAATTGTTCACCGCCTTGAGAAACATTCTGACCCGATACGTGTCCATTCTATGGAGGAGTTAGGATTCCACCAACGTGTTGTAATTGCAGCCAAGTACCTTGGAAATACCATGGGATATATTTGGATCCAGGAATCCGATCAACTTTTACAAAGTGATGATCTTGCCTTCCTGGAAGAGATCTCCCCTCACCTTGGTCATTTGATCAATGATGTTTATTCAGAGGATAATGCCAAAAAGGGTAGAAAAGAGGAAATTTGGTGGCAGTTGCTTCATCACGAATATGGAAGTGAAAGTCAATTACGCCATGATGCATCATTGGCCAAACTCACTTTACCAGAACGGTTTTCTGTCGTCGTTTTTTCTATAACAGCATCTCCGTATAAATCAATGCTCGATCTTCTTGAAAAAATGGTCCACAATTCTTATATTCATTCACAAATTTATACTTTGAAAACGGAATACCAGGTAATAGCGGTCCTCTATGGGAAATCAGACAAGAAGTTTTCTTCACTGGAATTAGCCAGGAGCATGATTGAAAAGGTCAAGGACGAAACAGGGGAAGAAAAATTTTATAACTTTTTGATCGGGGTCGGAAAAGAATACACCTCATTGTATCATTTGAGAAAAAGTTTTCTAGAAGCCCTTGAGGTCATTGAAACGGCAAACTTTATCAGTCCTCGTCCTGAATCGATGCCACGGGAATTCGCGCATCTAGGAATATATCGTTACTTAGCCACTCTCTATGAAAAGAACAGTTCTAAAGATTACTATAGTGATGATTTATTATCATTGATTAAGAATGATGCAGAAAAACAGACGGATCTGCTTCGAACGCTTGAAGTGTATTTAGCTAATGACGGAAAAGGTAAGCAGACCGCTAATGAATTGTTCATCCATCCGAACACCTTGAATTACCGGATGAAAAAAATACAAGAACTAACGAATATCGATTTCAACGACTTCAACATGAAAGTCTACCTATATACTGAATTATTATTACTCAACAATGTCGAAGCTTACTACCAACGGTATAAAGGTGCTGTAAAAGAAATTTGATCAAAAGCATAGATTTTTTATTGTTGATTCCTGCGAAATTCACTCCCTTTCCGAGGGCGAACCGTGAGCCTCCTCACGAATTTACACAGTTCATTGCGAGGTCTCAACCAGCTCGCTGTTCCCGAATGAGTGTCGTGAATTTTGTTAAAAAATCAACAGCGAAGATTAACAAAGCCATTATATTAAATTAGAAATCAAATTTAATAGAAGTAACTAGGGGAGTCCAATTGTTGGGTCTGAGAGAGAAACACGTAAGTTTCTTGACCTTTTGGACCTGATCTGGATCATACGAGCGAGGGGAAGTTAGATATAACCTCTTTTTATTAAGATGATACTTCTACATATGAAGCCGGGTCCAACCTTTTTGGATCCGGCTTTTTTATGTTCAGCTTCCCATAAAGTTGGGCTTGTTCGGGATCTCGTCCTTTCAAATCTTAAGAAGGAAAGATTGATAATGCCAACAACTTCATTGCATAGACACCTATTGGCAGTTTTTCGGCTTCGCCAAAAGAACCACGGACTCAATTCTATTTCTCGCATCGGAACTTGATATCAGGTTTTGAACCTTGTACGTAAACTTTCTTACTACCTGTGTAACTTGACATGATGGAAATGTTTTTTTCATCATGGTGTCTCTTATTTTTCTATCAGCTTTTAATAATTTCCTTCATTACAGGAATATCTTTTTTCTTATTATTGTCCTCTTCCATTGCGAGCTCTACTGCAGTTTTTGCATGTATGAATGTAGTATCGAACAGTTTCATGCCTGTGTCTTTCTGTTTGACCAGGAGTGGTATTTCTGTACAACCAAGAATAACACCTTGAGCCCCCTTCTCTCTTAGTCGTTCAATCACATCAAGATATCGTTCCTTCGAGTTTGGAATCATTTTTCCTTGGCATAGTTCATTAAAAATCACATCGTGGACGATTTCTTGATCCTCTTCGTTGGGGGTGATCACTTGTATATTGTGTTTCAGTTGGAAACGATCTTTATAAAAGTTGTTATCCATTGTATATTTTGTTCCTAATAACCCGACACAGTCTAGACCAGCTTCTTTTATCTTAGAGGCCGTTGTATCAACGATATGCAATAAAGGAACAGATAGATTGCTCTGTACTTCTCCTGCCATCTTATGCATGGTATTGGTACATATCAAAATCAAGTCAGCGCCTGCTCTTTCTAACGTAACCGCAGCATGGATCATTTTGTCCGTAGCCAAGTCCCATGCCCCGGATTTTTGCAGTTGGACAATCTCCTCAAAATCAAATGAATAGAGCAGGCACTTTGCTGAGTGTACCCCTCCCAATTCCGATCTCACTTGTTCATTGATGATCCGATAATATTCCGAAGTAGACTCCCAGCTTAAACCGCCAATTAAACCTATTGTTTTCATCACTGTACCTCCAATTGACTTTATGAGAAGGATAACATGATATACTGGTATGTAACAGAACCACTTTAACATCAATTTCATAGTACCAATTCTGATTAGGAGGACTTTCTTTGCTGAATTTCTCTGTCAATCGATTTTCTGATAAGACACTACCCCAACAGGTCTATGATCAAATAAGTAACAGAATATTGAACAATGAATTCCAAGCCGGGGAACGACTTCCTTCTTCCAGGGAACTTGCAAATAATATCGGTGTGTCACGGAATGTTGTCTTAGAAGCGTATGACCAATTAGTGATCGAAGGATATATAGAAGTCAGACCTGGGTCTGGAACTTATGTATCCCAAGGTTCTTCGTTATTGGTAAAAAAAACAAAGCAACCATTGGAATTAGAAGATCAAAACCATGTTTCGAATCCCCTTCCATCGGTTGATGCCATCGACTTTAAAGCAAGCAACCCTGCCATGGACTATTTCCCAAGAAGCGTCTGGGGGAATCTTACCAAGGAAGTTTGTTTACATTCAGAGGATGGTTTATTTGGGTATAACCCTTCCCAAGGGATCTTCGAACTAAGAAATGTTTTAAGCCGTTATCTTTCAAGAGTTAGAGGCGTAAAATGCCATCCTGAACAAATCATCATTACATCAGGGGCGACACAAGGTCTTTATTTGATCACAAAGTTCCTGACGACTCATAACAAAAAAGTTATCATCGAGGATCCAATCGCTGATGAGATGCTTCCTATCTTTAAAAACGCCGGGGCGGATGTTTTGTCAGTACCGGTAGATGACAAAGGGATAATGACCGAATGCATGCCAACCAATCATGATCCCAGCTTCATATTCGTAGTTCCATCCCATCAATTTCCATTAGGTGGCACCTTACCTATCCAGAGAAGAATCCAATTGATTGAATATGCGAGAGAACATAATGCTTACATTGTTGAGGATGATTATGACAGCGAGTTTACTTATGATGGAATTCCTGTCGCTTCTATGCAAGGGTTAGATCCTGATAACGTCATGTATGTCGGAACATTCAGTAAAATCTTATCTCCTTCCCTCAGAATCGGATATATGGTGTTGCCCTGGCATCTCGTGGAACAATTCCGACAAAAAAAATGGTATCAGGATAGACATACCGGTACGATTGATCAGATGGTTTTAGCTCATTTCATTAAGGAGGGCTATCTGGATCGGCATGTTAGAAGGATGAAAAGCATCTATAAACAGAGAAGGGAAGCAATGGTCCGTTCAATCAGCAAACACTTTAGTCATTTCAAAATCCATGGTAAAGCAGCTGGAATGCATTTAGTATTGGAATTGGAGGGAGTTGATTTCACTGAAAAATTGGTCAATCGTATAAAAGACCAAGGCGTAATCATCTATCCAATAGAACCATATACCATTTCAAAAAGGAAACATAAAAATAAGATTGTTATGGGATATGGTAGTCTAACCGAAGATTTAATAGAAGAAGGGGTTTCACGCCTAAAGACTGTTTTAGAGAACCTTTAAGGGAAATACAATTTGATCTTTCGCCTATGAAACCCTAAAACAGAGGCGTAAGAATAAAGAATCAACTTGGAATAGATGATAATCTTCCACATTCCGGCCATAATTGCTTCAAATAACTTCATTAACAAGAAGTAAAAATGACCAGTCTCCCTTTTTCTAAAACTCTGAAAGCTTCGTGAAATGGAGCTATTAAATTATTGAAATGGTGAATGGATAAGGTGCAGGCGATTCCATCAAAGGCGTTATTCTTGAAGGATAGTTTACCCGCATCGGCGATTTCCTAATTTATAGTTTTTGATTTGGCTTATTGCTTGCTGAAGCATTTCATACGACAGATCACAGCCAGTCATATTCAAACCTGTATTTTCTAGAGCAACAGTATAATTACCTGTTCCACAAGCAATATCAAGTACTTTACTTCCATTTGGTACTTGCAAATGATTTCTTAATCGTCTGGTAATCTCAGAATCAGCTTTACGGGTGGTGTCATAATTTAAACCAATATGATCGTACAAAGCAACCATCCCTAATAACCCTCCGTTTCCTGATTCGAATACTAATCTTATGTCCTTTGTACCTATGAGTATCCTTCGAAAATTTTTCAAAACTTACTGAAGAAAAAATTCGTTCGTTAAAAATAGATTATTCAAGTTCTTCTTGAAAAGGAGGTTCAAACGACTGTATCCATTCTTTAAGCATATCTTCAGTTAGTGGAAATGCATATTGTGGAAGTTGAGTATTTCTTTTTGCAAGACGTTTTAAAAGGATCTCTTCAGGTACATTTAAATAATGGATTTTAAAGTCAGCACCTAATTCTGCTGCTCGTGATCGAAAATCATCTCGTTCACTACGCCCCCAAAACCCAAAGTCTAAAATAACATCAGCGCCAATAGATAAAACTCTAGCAGCAACATCCCAAAGTAGACTTTCGACTAAATCGTGTCTAGCATCATGTTCCTTTTCAACCATATCTTGTCCAAACAAGCGAATATGCCATTCATCAGGAGTTAGTCGAAGTGCAGAATACTTCTTTTCAAGTTTACATGCAAGCGTGGTTTTACCACTACACGGGAGACCAACCATTATATGAAGTGTCGCGATAGTACTCAGCTCCAATCTTTCACAACACTTATTCTTTTAATTATCACGGATGAAATCTAAATATTCATAGTCATATTCAACGTTTTTCTAATGCTGCTACAGCTTCGATTTCCACCAATTGATTTGCATAGCCTAATACGGTAACTCCAGATAAGGTGCTTGGAACATCATGATCTCCAAACTCATTTCTTATTGTTTCCCATGCTGTTACCAGATCTGATTGGTTTTGAGATGCTACAAGAACCCTGGTATATACAACGTCATTCAATGAAGCACCACACTCTTTCAATGCTTCTTTCAAATTCTCAACACATAATTTAGCTTGAAGCTTATAATCACTTAAATTAAGTACTTCTCCGTCTCTATTAAGAGGACAGGCTCCTGCTAGAAATAGTAACTCCATTCCCGAAGGTACGCGACTGGCGTATGCATAATCAACTTGAGCTAAATTTGTTGAATGAATGAATGATATTTTATTATTCATTTATTTCCTCCTTGTTGTAATACATATCCACAAATTAGATGCTATATTATTTATTCGATAATACTTCGATAAGTTTTTTACATCTCCTTCTTACACCATTAGATGTACCTTAAGTAGAATACTTCTTGTTAAATCTCCAACTGACACTCATTGAAGATCAACAGATAAAGCATAGCTGCCAGATAAAGAGTCAGAGTCTTTTAGACAAACCCACATCTATGCATATCGATAACAATATTTGGCAAACTAAATGGAAACCTATTTTCACTAAGGGGACCTTCATATGAGTTTGAAAATCAGAAAGAGACGTGAAAATAAACAAACAAATGAAAAACAAGATCAGAAAAAGACCCTCCTTTCTTCAGATTTGAAACAAAATGAACAGTCGCTCAAAGAAATCTTTTCTGATTGTTATGACGTCATCTACCATTCATATCAATTCAGTGAAGATTATAAGGCGCATGCAGTGGTCGTCTTTTGTGAAACGATCGTCCAAAATGAAAAAGCGAACCTTTTGAAAGAAGTCATGCAAGTTCTTGTCACCCATGAAGTTGGTCCTGCAAAAGAGGTTGACATCTCTAAGGTCAAAGAATTTTTCACACATTACGGCGTGACTTCCCGTGCAGTAAAAGTCGTAGATACACTCGAAAAAATGACAGATAAAATACTCGAAGGCCACTTCGTCATTCTCTTTGATCATTGGCACAAGGTCTTGACCTATGACGCCTTTGCTGTTGAAAAACGATCCGTTGGAGAGCCTCAGAATGAAGTTGCTGTAGTTGGACCTCGCGAAGGTACAATTGAAAATTTGACCAAGAACATCGGCATGATCCGCTCCAGGCTAAAGTCGAAGAATTTGAAATTTAAAAATAAGAAGTTCGGCAATGAAACAAAAACCAATGTCACCTATGCCTATTTAGATGGCACTGTGCCAGAAGATACACTTGAAGAATTTGAAAAAAGATTCTACGAGATCGACCAAGAAGAAGTCATCGAGACATCTTGCTGGCCTTACTGTAAAGGCTGGTATTGAAGTGATTGCACGGATGTTCCATGCCCTTCTTTATTTATTATTCATGATCATTTTGTTGATTCTACTTTTGAACTTGACTCATTATCACCCACAATATTTATTACCGGTGCTTCCAGAAGGCTGGAAACCGATCTTGCACGCTGCATATGTAGGGTTCGGATTTCCATATATGGATATCATGTATTTCGCGATGATCCTTCCTTTTCTAAGACGTGAAAAGAATCGCCCCTTCAAAAGGTGGATGTTTCTCGGCTTATTGATCAATGGCGTAATATTAGCACTGACAATGATCGCTTCCATCATGATTTTCGGTCCAATTACATCTTATGAAAAGTTTCCAATATTTGAAGCGGCTCGGATCATCGAGATCGGGGAAATCATCCAACGTGTAGAGTCGATTTTCGGAATAGCCCTCATTTTTGGCTCATATGAAAATCACGCTGATGCTCTTAATCATCAACGAAGTAGCCACGCAACTATTCGGTTTGAAAGATAAACGTGCCTTTGTGTTTCCGAACGCCCTACTCGTCTTTCTCTTTTCTTTGACGATGTTCCGAAATGACGTGGAACTCGGGGAAAGTGGGATGATGGAATCGATGCTTGCCTTTTTCATGGCATTTATTCCATTGTTGGTAATTGTCTCGGTTACCAGTCTTTTTAAAAAAGATAATAGAACTGTCTAACTAACTTTATGCTGATGCTCTGTTATACTTTATATAAAAGCAAGGGAGAGTGGATCAATGGCAAACTTATATCCTTACATATTCAGCAAAGATGCAAAAAGACAAGCAGACTTTTATGCTCAAGCTTTAAAAGGAGAAGTTGTAAATGTTCAAACCTTTGACCAAGCACCAGGTTCTCCACCAGAAATTGCTGACAAAGTGATGCATCTGACTCTACGGATTGCAGGTCAAACATTTTTTATGGCTGATGCTGTTAGGGAACCTGTTCACAAGGGAAGCAATTTGAATCTCGTCCTTGAGTACAAATCAGAAGATGAAGCACGTGAAGCATTTGATGGACTATCTGACGGCGGGAACGTGTTAATGCCATTTGAAAAGGTATTCTGGGGAGCAATGTTCGGTCGAATTGAAGATCAATACGGTGTTACGTGGCAAATTACGACAGAACACGAGTAAAAACGTCAAAAAAGGTTTTAAGTGTCATATAAAAGGGTAATGTCTTATGTCTGGCATCTATCCCATGTGCCGGACTACACAGGATTTCCCCTGCTTTCTATACATAGTAGATCGCGGGGGAAACTTTTTTACGCCATAGTTTTACACCACCTATTACCGCTTTTTCCTCGCCATTACCTGATTAAGCTTTTTTCAAATGAAACGATAACGGACACAGGAGACCTTATTTTGTCAAAACCCTATACACTTCTAACCTTAACGGACATCAGGAATGCTTATTCCGTAAAATAGGTGGGATTTCACCTGTTTTGTTCACAGATAACGGCTCTGGTGTCCGTTAGCCTCTCACTGAAAGGTCATCCCAGGTTCAATTATCCCCCAGAGTGTTGCAAATCACACTTTCCCAATCATTTATTAAACAATACAAAGCTAATAATGTTAAAAAGTTTATAGCTTTTAAAACTTTTCCTATGGTACAAAGGTATTACATATGAGAAAGAAAAAAGGGGAGATCCCACTTGGATAAAAAAACGATAAAAAAGATAAAAAAGGGCGACAAAAAAGCGTTTCGAGCCTTATACGACGAGTATTATCAAGCAGCAATGAGAGCGTCGATGTCGATGTTGAAGAACGAATCAGACGCCTCAGATGCAGTACAGGAAACCTTCATACGTGTTTACAAAGGCATTCATACTTATGATGATTCTAAACCTTTCAAACCCTGGTTCTATCGCATTTTGACAAACGAAGTCCGACGCTTGATCAGCAAACGTAAACCTGAAACCGATATCGATCAAGTTCCACAAAGCGCTTATGAGGACAAGGCAACTCAACCTGCCACTGATAATGAAATCCTTGATGAAGCGATGGAAAAATTGAAAGAAGACCATCGAGAGGCACTCGTGCTGAAATATGTGGAAGGCTTGAGCGAAAAAGAAATGTCATCAGTACTTGAAATCAGTATCGGTGCTGTGAAATCAAGGCTTTTTCAAGCTCGGAAGCTGCTGAGAGAAGAATTAAGGGGAGATTACCATGGACAAGAACAAGTTTGATGATATGTTGGAGGCAAAATTGAAGCAGGAATACGAAATAAACGAACTGGAAAAAGAAAAAACATGGAAAGCGATTGAAGATCAGCTTGATTTCGTCAAGCCAAAAAAGAAAAAATCAAGATGGATCGGATTTGCTGCAACGGTAGCAGCAGCTGTACTGCTCGCCATCGGTCTTTTGAATACAACGCCAGGGTACGCTCTCGTCGATAAAGTGAAAGAATGGTTCGCTCCAGAAAAAGAAGTGGAAATCCCGATCGAGGGAACTGAAGAAGAAGGAACAGCTTCTCTAAACGACAGTTTTGAACACGGATATGTCATCTATGTAGATGAAGAACGTTATAAGATGGAAAAACACGAAGATTACGATATCATAACAACAAAAGAGCCACTTCCAGAACAATATCCTGAAGTATTCATGAAAATCATCAGGAAAAAAGAGCAATCTGTTGAAGAAACAATCAGCCAATTGGAAGCAGAACACGGGTTCACCTTTGAACAAACGGATTATCCGATTGATTCCCAAACCGCACGTACACTAGACGGAAACAACTGGGACAGCGTCATCAACCGATACTATGTCATCCCGGATGAAGACGGCGGTTCATACATCTTCCACCAACGCTACTTCCTCGAAGCAGAAGAAGGACACGGCGTACGACTCAGTGAAATGATGAAGAATTTCGAGATTGTAGAAGAAGAATGATTTTGAGAAGGGGCTGGGACAAAACTATAACTGCCAACAGAAAAGACGAACAATAAAATATATGGATAAAATGAAAGACGAAAAGCGTAGGCAACATCCGTAGACTCCTGCGGGAACAGCACGAGTCGAAGACCCCGCAAGAAAGCGGTCTGTGCTTTCTGAGGAGGCTGAGGCCGTGCCCGCGGAAAGCGAAGGATGTTGACGAAGCGGAACCCTTCATATATTGCTCAATAAAAACCCGGACAAATTGTTCGGGTTTTCTATTGAGCAAAGTTCAATTGTCCCAGCCTCTTTTTATGTGTTGCAATTTGATAGTTGATAATCGTTAAATATCCACTTCGAAGAAACACAGAGCTTAGTTAAAAAAAGACTCCTGACTCATATGATCCATCGAGTCGGGAGTCTTCAGTTGATTCAGAAACACCATTTACTTTTTATGCCGCTTTCGAATCTTGAAGGACTTTATGTCTTCCTCCGAACTTGAAAACTACAATTCCCCCTACGATCACCAGTACACCGATCAATTGCTTTGCCGTAAATGGAACCTTTTCGAGACCAAACCATCCAAGTGAATCCCATAATAATGCAAATCCAAGCTGAGACGTCAACACAATTGAAATCGCAAAGGTTGGTCCAAGCCATTTGACACCTTGTACAAGACATGTCACAACTCCGATACCGATTAAACCGCTGACCCAATACCAAGGTTCCATGTTGGCAAAATTGAACATTCCTTTACCTTCAACGAAAAGCCCGATCAAAAAGGAAGCGATGGCGCCTAATCCAAGAACTAAAGTGGTCGTTGTCCATGTATCCGCCCGTTCATTTACCTTGCTGTTAAATATATTTTGTAAGCTCACAAGTGAACCTGCTGTGATCGCCATTAATAGTCCTGAAACCATATCCTGCATACCTCCTTTCAATTATTCATATATGTTATGGCCTGCTATTTCCCTAAGCCCTTCTCGATCTTTAACAAGGAGATATCCTTTTTTCCTCTCGACAAGTTCTTTCTCATCAAAGCTTTGGATAACACGATTTAGATGTCGATAGCTCGTTCCTATCAAATTTGCAGTATCCTTTAGGCTTAGTGCACTTAACTGTCCATTTAATTGAATATCCGATTCATCATAGGAGATCGATAATAAATAGCTTGCTAATCGCACTTCCACTGGATATAGCAGATTGAAGCTCAAGGAATTGGATTTGACACAAAACTTTTCCGTGATAATCTCCAGGAGAAAGTTCAGGAAAGATGCGTCCTCACGTCCGAACTTTTTTAACCATTGGTGATGGATGCCTAACATGGCAACATCCGATACAGCCTCAACCGTATTGATGAAGTCTATCCCTTGTACATATTCGATATCACCGATTAATTCTAATGGTGTTTTGAAAGACAGGATAAGGGCTTTACCTTCAGCCGTAGTCGTGAAAATTTTCACTTTGCCTTTTACAAGGACATAGAGATACTGTGACGGATCCCCTTGAGAAGCAATCAGTTCACCTTGTTCGAATCTATAAAAAGACATATGTGGGATTAATTGTGGATTAAAGATGGACTCTAAGTTATAGAATTGTATATATTGTTCAAGTACTTTCCGATTATGGATTTCTTTCATTTCATCTAACCTCCACTACTAGAACTTCAGAATCACCACACCAGCTATCATCATACCAATCCCGATAAATTGCGGGAGACCCATCTTCTGTTTCACAACACCGAACCAGCCTTTGCTGTCGATGATAAAGGTTAGGCTCAGTTGGGCGATCAGCAATACAGCAATGGTGAGCGTCACACCAATATGATGAATGGCCGTGATATTACTGAATACAACAATCGCTCCGAAAGATCCACCTATCAAATAGAGGGGTTTCACTTGCTTGAACTTTTTCCATTTTCGGTTCCTTGTGAATAAGACGATCAGCAGAATCATGATAAAACCTGTCAATTGAGTAATCGCCGCTGTTTGCCAGGATCCTATATCTTGACTTATACGAGAATTGGCTACACTTTGTAATGTAATAAAAGCGCCACCGAAAAACGCAAATAAACTTCCTTTCATGTCTGTTCTCCCCAATAATTTAAATTTCTCTCTTATTAAAAGATATCTCCAGTCATCTGGGAAGGACATATGTCCCAAATTATAAATAGAGGGGAAACAACGTCGAAGTTCTCCGCAAACAGACTTATTTTAAAGCATAACCAACTTTATAAGGTTAAACTGGATTTTTTCGGAAAAACCTGATTTCTCACTCACTAGTAGAGAAATCAGTCATTTATGAATTACATAAAGGGGCTATGGTGTTTTTCACCATAGCCCTTTATTATCATGTCGTTTGTCTTTCAAGTTGTAGGAGATAGACTTTGATCATAAAGTAGCTCACTTCATCAGGAAGCAGTGCTTTTATCGGCTTTAACTTTTCACCGCCTGCTTGACTGATGGCATTTTCAATTTCGAAGACATATTCTTCTGGAATCATATCCTCCATATGAATATCCATTCCTTCTTGCATGCACTGGATAAGATGGCTCTCCACTGTGCTCCCCGCGAGGTCACGATGTTCTGCAATTTCTTCAACTGTCATCTCTTCTTTATATAACTTATACGTCTCGATATGCGAGTTTGGTGTGGCTTTTTTCGGTTTCGTCTTACTGTCTGTTCCCTTTACCGCTTCCTCTTTCCGCTCAGGGTTTTGAACCAAAAATTCCGTGATCGCTTCTATGAACTGTGTGCCATACTTTTCGAGTTTATTTTGCCCCACCCCTGTTACCGCTAGAAATTCTGCTTCTGACTGCGGCTGTTTCATACACATATCTTTTAATGCCGTGTCTGCAAAAATTACGAAAGGCGGAACGTTTTCTTTTTCTGCAATCCCTTTTCGTACAAGGCGAAGTGCCTCGAACAATGGATCATCGACTGCCACTTGTTTCGTTTGAACGGCTTCTTTCCGCTTTACGATTTCTTTTCCTAAGAGAACCTCTTTCCCTTTTTCTTTTACGTAAAGGGTAGGAAATGTACCGTGTTCGACAGCAATCAGTTCTTGTGAGATGAAAAACTCGATTAAGTCCGTCACCTCTTTCATACTCTTTTCTTTCATCTTTCCATAAGTCGGAAGCTTGTTCAGACGCAACTCCATCACCTTTTTATTTTTAGAACCGGTCAACACTTGAGCGATGATTGTCTTGCCGAACCGCTTCTGCCCCATCCTCACGATACAAGACAATACAATTTGAGCTTCTCGTGTAACATCTACGCTATCCCGTGAATCTGTACAATTGCCACACCGACCGCATGCCGGTATTTCTTCATTGCTGAAATATTTTACGATCGATGTTTGCAAACAGCTTTCAGTATGACAATAATCCACCATGAGCTGAAGCTTCTCGAGTTCTTGCGTCATTCGGTCAGATTCACTTGACTGATCGATCAAAAAACGCTGTACTTGAACATCCTGGGAAGAATACAGAAGGATACATTCACTTGGAAGTCCGTCGCGACCGGCACGTCCTGCTTCCTGATAATAGCTTTCCATGTTTTTCGGAAGCTGAAAATGGATGACATAACGGATATTGGATTTATCGATTCCCATACCAAATGCATTGGTGGCAACCATCACTCTCGATCGATCTTGCAGAAACTGTTCTTGCTGTTCCATCCGCTCTTCTTCATTCATTCCTGCGTGATACCGTGAAACATTCATACCAGTTCTATTCAATTGTTCATACAGCTTATCGACCGTTTTTCGGGTGGCTGCGTAAATGATGCCCGCTTCTTTCTCATTCTTTTTAAGAAAATCTTTTAAAAATCTGAACCTGTCTTGTCCCTTAATCACTGAAAATGATAGATTTTCCCGCTCAAAACCAGTCAAAACCGTATTGTTCTCCTCAATATCAAGCGACAAACAAATATCCTCACGCACCCTGGGGGTCGCAGTTGCTGTTAACGCTAATACTGTCGGTCGTTCCGATAGGCTGCCAATCATTCTCTGGATACGCTTATAGCTTGGTCTGAAATCATGACCCCATTGTGAGATACAGTGGGCTTCATCTACTGCTATCAAAGGAATATGCAACTCTTTTAATAATCCCATAAAATCATAGGATTCCAGCCTTTCAGGAGCGATATATAAGAGCTTATATTCTCCGCTTTTCGCCTTCTCAATTCGCTCCCGCGTTTCTAATCCTGTGAGTGAGCTGTTGATGAAGGTAGCGGAAATACCTAAATGAACCAATGCATCTACCTGATCTTTCATTAAAGAAATCAATGGAGAAATGACGACCGTCGTTCCCTCAAATACAAGCGCCGGAATCTGATAACAAACCGATTTCCCCCCGCCAGTCGGCATAACGCACAGGGTGTCTTCCCCATTCAAAACCGATTGGATCGCTCTTTCCTGCCCTGCTCGGAACGATGAATAACCGTAAAACTTCTCTAGCATCTCTTTGGCTTTATGTATCAAAACGTATTAATCCTCCTCCGATTATTCCTCTGATTATAAGGGTACCACTTATATGTTGATTGATAAATATTGAAAAAAGTGACTTGCCCAAAAAAAAGTGTCAGACCTCTCCAACACAACATTTCGTTTCAAAAACACGCCTTTTTTCAAAATGTTGTTAAGTTTAGAGAGAGTCAGACACTTATCGGACAATCTTGTCATTTTGTCGAACAAATATTTATTTAATTTCTAAGAAATCCTCCTTCAGAACTGTATGCTCGCCAACGTTTGTTCAAGTGATGCAATACTCACTAAATAGTTCAGTGATTCTCTGGCTTGTGATATTAAAAACTAAATACCGGGCACTTGGATGCCACTCCAGCCACTTATATCACATTGACCATATTCATTATCGCCCACAGCTACCACCGTGCCGTCCGATTTTAGCCCTACAGTATGGGCACAACCCGCCGCTATCGCCACAATATCACGCCAATCACCTACATTACATTGGCCATACTCATTCCAACCCACAGCCGACACAGTACCGTCCGATTTAAGGCCGATGGTATGGTTACTACCTGCCGCTATCGCCACAATATCGCGCCAGCCACTTACAACGCATTGGTCACGTTTATTAAAACCCACAGCCGTCACCGTTCCGTCTGATTTAAGACCAATTGTATGAAGATAACCCGCAGCAATCGCTGCTATGTCGCTCCAGCTGCTTACATTGCATTGGTCAAGCCGATTATTACCCACTGCCGACACGGTTCCGTCCAATTTAAGACCGATTGTATGCCAGTCACCCACAGCGACCTCCACAATATCATGCCAGTCGCCTACATTGCATTCACCATCATTGTTTCGCCCAACTGCTATCACCGTTCCGTCCGATTTAAGCCCTATTGTACGACGCCAACCCGCCGAAACCGCTACAATATCGCGCCAGCCGCTTACATCGCATTGGCCGTGCTTATTCCAACCCACAGCTACCACAGTATTGTCAGATTTAAGGCCGATTGTATGGACATTACCCGTGTTCGTCGCCATATGAACATTACCTGCCGTGATCTCGACAATATTGCACCAGTCACTTACATCACATTGGCCATATCTATTGTCACCTACGGCTGTCACCGTTCCGTCAGACTTAAGTCCAACGGTATGACGACGCCCCGCCGCTATCGTCTCCTTAGGCAACCGATTCACCTTTAGTATGCAATCCATGTATTACCTCCTTGTATTTAAGCAACCTTGCAGTTTGCCAAGTATATGTAACTTTACGATTACTAAATATGACCAGCTCTTGTTCTTATTCAAATAAACTTCACAGCAATCCACATCGAAAGTTCAATATTAATTCTACAAAAATGGCGGCACATGGTTCATGCACCGCCATTTCCGTATTTTAATCCAGTGTTTTATAAATCTTTTTCACTCTTTTCAGCTGAGGTGGGGTCAAATATTGTTCTCTCTCCTTCAATACCTCAAGAAATGCTTCTTTGTTGCGTGTGTTTATTGCAATAAGTGTGCTTTCAGCATGCTGAGGAATTTCTTTCGTCCGGCAGTTCTGAAGGTGTTCAAGCAAGTAAGGAAAGATTTCATTATTTAAGTTATCATTGACTGAAGCCACACCAGCAAGGACTTTGACACCTTGATCCACTGTGATGACAGAGCCGTTTTTCATCGTAGAAAGGATCGTGTCAAGATGCCCGGATATTTCCTTTGCCTCATGTACTGCAATCGTAGCTAAAGCTGTCATCCCACCCCACACCATGCGATTATGCCTGCTTTTCAATAAATCGATGAAATGTAAGGTATATCCCCTGAGAAGCTCCGGATTCCTGGTTCCGACTTCATATGCGACTTTAATGGCATCGGATTGAAGATTTTTATCTTTACTATCCAAGAGGTGGATGACAATTTCAACTCCTGCCTTATCTTTGTTTTGAACGAGATCTTGTGCGAGCTGAATATTCGGTTCTTGATCCGTACGCCCTAGACTCGTGGATAGTCGTTCTTTGACTTGCATATGCATCCCTCATTATTTTGAAGTCATTGCCCATCTTTTAAGCTTAGGTAGTACATCCTTCATCGTTTCTCTCGCTTCATTTTCCTTCATACCGTCTTCCACTAGATGGGGCACACAAATTTCAACCATTTCATTCATAGATACAGAAGCTGTGAACTTCCCGTCCTCATAACAATAGACACAATACTCCTCATTCCTTGTTCCATCCGAATTCTTCCCCATCATTTTCTCATTTTCCATTGGCATGGCGCAGCTTTGGCATACTGTACTGTTCATGTTCAATTCCTCCTTATAGTTTAAACTCTATGGTCAGTATAGGGGAGGAAATATGACAGCATAGTGTCGTAATTAGGAATATTTTTTCATGATTTTTTCCGCACGCTCTTTAATGATCGTTCGGATGTGCTCCGGTTCAATGACCTCCACCTGGTCGCCAAAGCGGAGAATCATGCCATAGACCCATTCATCTTCCGGGTACGATTCGCTTACAAAGATCGATCCATCCTTCTGGAATTCCAACTGATCGATTTCAAAATAATCTTCAAGTTGATTCAAGGCTTGCCTTTTGAACTTCAGACGGATATCGACCTTGGGACGCTCCTCATGACTGTATGTAAAAGGATCAATAGCTCTCTTAGCATCTATATATCGTTCTGTCATCCAAACCTCTCTCATCCTTCCCAATTTGAAAAGTCGACATTCTTGGCGAAGAAGACAATACGCATACACATACCACTTATTGATCTTGAGAATGAGCGAAACAGGTTCTATTTCCCTTGATGTGACATTCCCATTGATGTCGATATAGTCAAATGAAACCGACTTCCGTTTGTCAATCGCTTTCCTGATCGTATCTACTTTTTCCTTCCGCAGCGAGGTGGGGCTCCAATCACTGAAATCGAGAATGAGAGATTGATGGTCATCTGATGGCTGATTCATTTTAATCGTTGATAGTTTTTCGATGATATTCTTCAAATTCTTGTCATCATAAGTTTGATAGACACCGTCCAATGCTGTCATAAGCAGTTCATGTTCCACATCATTGAAATAGTTGTTGTTGAGTTTATAAGTATCCAATATACGATATCCGCCATTGAAACCTTTTTCAGACACGATCGGAATTCCTGCAAGCTCGATTGCTTCAATATCCCTTTGTATCGTCCGAATTGAAACTTCGAAATAGTCAGCAAGCTCTTTTGCGGTCATTTTCTTTCTGTTTAATAGTTTGATGATGATTGCCAGCAATCTCTCTGTTTTCATGATTGAACACCTCGTTGACTATTTTTCTCTTCTGTTCGTCAACTATATTTTACCATCAATCCTATTTTCTTTGGGTGACAAGCGTTATTCGGTCAAAAAAGCAATATATTTTTATCCTTCACCCACTGCTGGACAAATTCTGATTTTAACATAAATTGTAAGGGTTATTCATTTGCAGCCTTTTAAACACGTGGGCATCTGTAATTATAAAAATATTCTCCAATACTACTTTCGTTGTAAGGATGCTAGTACGATGTGTGTGATTATCGCGCAAGGACTAGAAACTTTTATTTTTTTAGAATATTATGATTATTAACAAAAAATGAATGGGTACTCATTCATTTCTTTGGAAGCGTTTACTACACATTGGAGGTATCGGAATGAATATATTCAAATTACTTTCCGCTGAGTTTTCGAAAATTGCCGCTCACAAGGGGATTCTAGTTTCCGTCATTGCTGCTTTACTAGTGCCTGTCGTTTATGGGGGCGTACTTCTTTCAGCTACCTGGGGTCCCTATGACAACCTCGATAATCTGCCTGTTGCTGTCGTCAACAACGATCACGGTGCAATCTCTGAGGGTGAACCGATCAATGTTGGAGACCAGTTAGTAGCGAACATGAAAGAAGGAAAAGACTTAGGCTGGGAATTTGTCAGTTCAACCGATGCTATGAGAGGTCTTCAGAAGAATGACTACTATATGGCAATCATCATTCCTGAAGACTTATCCCAACGTGTGACCACCGTCATGGAACCAGATCCAAGGAAACTGGAGCTTGAATACATCCAAAATGAGGGGATGAACTTCCTTGCTTCTAAAGTCACTGAAACAGCCACCCAAAGGATCCGTGAACAACTTGCCAATACGATTACTCAAACTTACACCTCAAAGGTTTTTTCCAGTTTAGATGATGTTTCCGATGGGTTCGGAAAAGCTGCTGACGGATCTGCCCGGCTATCGGACGGAACGACTCAGCTACATAATGGTACAGAGGAGCTTTTAACCTCCGTTACTTCCAAACAATCGGATATTACAAAACTAGCGAATGGTACACAAGAATTGAAAGACGGAACAGGGCTTCTATTAAGTAAATTGGAAGGAAAATCTAGTGACATCTCAAAGCTAGCGGATGGTTCTCAAGAATTGCATGATGGGTCAAAACAGCTATTGGCCGGATTGCAAAAAGCTGAGACCGGAAGCGAGGATCTCAAGAACGGTGTAGCGAATGATCTAGCTCCCGGTGCCAGAGGCGTTGCCGATGGGACGATCCGTCTTGAAGATGGCGCTGGTAAACTGGCTTCTGGTGCAAAAGAGCTGGAACAAGGGTTGAAAAAATTTGGAGATGCAAATCCGTCAACCAAGCTACCTCCATATGCAGAGTCTTACGATCAAATCATCGCAGGTGCTGAGAAATTAGCTGCTGGACTGGAGAGCTTAACAACCAAATCCGGTAAGCTAAGCGATGGAGCCGTAAAGGTTGCAGATGGGATTGATAATAAAGTCGTCCCTGGGACGGTCCAGCTTCATGACGGATTGAATCAACTCGTAGCCGGCCAGAAAAAATTAGAAAATGGCGCAGGGCAGATTGCTGATGGGAACGCCAAGGTTGAAACTGGGTGGCAAGAACTGATCACCGGGGTTTCAAAACTTGATAATGGTGCTGGACGTATTGCTGAAGGAAATGCTGCTGTAGATGAAGGATGGAAGAAACTGGCCAATGGAGCGGCGAAGCTCGAGGATGGGGCTGGAAAAGTCGATGATGGCAGCGAAGAACTCGCTTCCGGTTTAGAGGAAGGCGCTGATAAAACGAGTGGTTTGAACACGGGTGAAGAAAACGCCAAGATGTTCTCCTCCCCTGTCGAACTTGCTAGTGATAAGGTCAACAATTATGAGTATTATCGTGACTCAACGGCACCATATGTTCTTACATTAGGTCTATTTGTTGGAATCCTGATCATGTCGATGTTCATCAATTTCAAAAGACCTGAAGAGGTTTCAAGCATCAGTTGGTTTGCCGTCAAGTTCATGAACCTGACAATACTGTCACTTTTCCAAGCTGTTTTACTGCTGATGACTGTGTTTTTCATACTAAAATTGAATGTTGCTAATCCGCTTGGACTCGTTTTGTTCACGGTTGTCGTCAGTATCGTCTTTTCGGCCATCGTGCTGTTCCTTGCTGCAGCAGCTGGGAACATCGGACGATTCATCGCCCTCGCTTTTGTGATTCTGCAGCTTTCAATAACAGGAGCGAATCTGCCGAGAGAAATGCTACCGGAAAATCTACGGGCCTTGAGTGATTTCTTACCATTCACCTATTCAATTGCCGGTTTCAAATCGGTCATTACATTGGATGATTGGGGAGCAGCGGTGACAAACATGTCGATCCTGTTCGCTTATCTGATTCTCTTTGCCCTCTTATCCGTGACAGTGTTCATCTTCATGAAAAAATCACAAAAACAGAACGTCGAAGCTGCAATGTGAGGCATTGAGGGACAGAACCGATGTTGGTTCTGTCCTTTTTTATGAAATGCGTCGATCAAATACCTTCCTCAATCCTTCACCGAGCATATTGAAAGTGATGATGGCCAGCGTAATCGCACCCGCTGAAAACAATGGAATCCATGGTGCTGTCAACAAATCAACCCTCGTGCTTCCGAGCAGGGTTGCCCAATTCAAACTTGTATTTTGAATCACGCCCCTTGTAAAACCGGTTTGGACCCAGGCCTGTGAAATGAAGATGCTGAGCATACCCAGTTGCCCAATCAACAACGCGGCCCTTCCTAAATCGGTGAAAAACATGACGACAAGTTCAGGCAGCAAATTCGGTATGTAGTTCCGGCGATAATTTTGAAATGGGCTGAACCCTAAAGTGACCCCTGCTTCGACAAAAAGGCGCTTGGAAAGGGTATGTGCTTGTTGCTGAACAACCGTTGCTACCCTACCGATTTCAATGATAGCTAACAAGACAATCGACCATTCCAAACGACTTTCGCTGAAAATCAAAAATGGCAAATTCATCAAGATGATCGCGGAAAAAAGGGTCGGTATAGCGGAAAACAATTGATTCCACCCGTTTACAATATAATGTGCAGTGCCTTTATTCGATGATGCCAGCATACCTAACGGAACAGCGATCAAATATCGGATGATTGTAATCCAAAAGATGATGAGCATCGTGTCCTTCGTCCCCATCACGATCATACTCATTAGATCTTTCCCTCTTCCATCGGAACCAAACGGATTTCTTTTGAAGGTGGATAAGGCGGTGTCTCGATCTTTCCGTCCTCCATTCGGACGATCTCCTCTTCCAGATTTGAATCGACAAATGGAAGGTATGGACCGAACAATATCAATACTATAAAAAAGAATATGAAAAAGCTTCCTATCCAAAGTGATGTATTTTTAGCCATATATCCCCCTGCACTAACGTGGATCCACATAATATTTTGTGATTTTACTGATCCATTGCGAAAATAAGACAACCAGCATGAAACAAACAGAAAGCCCGATGATCAACTCCGCTTCAAAATCGGCTTGATAGCCAACAGAAATGCTGTTCGTATAATGGAAAGCTTTGAATAACCGATAAGCTGCTCCTTTATAATCAAGCAAGTATTCCACAATCAACAGGTTGGACAGGATATAAAGCATGACGGAAGAAAAATGGCTCAATATTGTGTCCCAGCAATTTTTCAATGTATGTTTATAAAGGACGATTTTCCTCGTAAAGCCTTTAGCTCTCGCTACTTGTATGTATGGTTCAAATTCCTGGTTGGAGATTGCGACAGAAGTGATTCTCGCAATGTACATCATCGGGTAAATAGACACAAGGATGGATGGCAGAATGAAGCTATACCATTGTTCATAACCGAAGAAATCAATCCAGGGAATGTAAAAGATGACCAACCACTGCAAACAAATGATCAAGAAAAAGTCTGGAATCGATAGCAGCAAAGAAGTGAATCCCTGGCCAAGGAACCTGTGTTTTTTTTAGAGACGCTTTATAATCGTAAATGCCCTTTAGAACACCGAATAAGATACAAAGGATGAATGCGGTACAAATGACGAGCATACTCCGCGGCACATATTCGACAAGCAGCTCCCCAACCGGCACCCCAGTCAACGATTCGCCCAGGCTTCCATCGATAAATACTGTTTCCAGGTAGCCGACGATGTTCTCTTTGTACTCTTCAAATTGAAAATGATATTCGAATTGCATATCGATGCCGAGCGCAGCCCCCCGATCCACAATCGTCAAATCACGGGGAAACAAAACAATCAGTACAAGAGCGAGCAAGACAAAGACATTCAATAACAGTGATTTCCCCAATTCTACAAATAACCGCATCCTCTTCTCCTTTAATCCAAACATTGACAACATTAACTCTATTAGTTAGACAAAACCTTTCCAATCCCTCCCAGAAGGAGAATTTGAATGCTAGCTCAATAGAATAAAAGTTTCAAAAAGCACTACAGCTCAAGGCCATAGTGCTTTTTTGTGTTCTTCTGAGTGCTTGATCTTTGTTTTTCCCGCTCCATCACACCCTCAGAACCTTCTTCTGAGTGCTTGATCTTTATTTTTCCCGCTCCATCACACCCTCAGAGCCTAATTCTGAGTGCTTGATCTTTGTTTTTCCCGCTCCATCACACCCTCAGAGCCTAATTCTGAGTGCTTGATCTTTGTTTTTCCCGCTCCATCACACCTCCAGAACCTACTTTTGAGTGCTTGATCTTTGTTTTTCCCTCTCCATCACATCCCCAGAACCTACTTCTGAGTCCTTGATCTTTGTCTTTCACACACAATCACATCCTCAGCTCTCTTTAAAGTTGGTGGGTGAATTGGTTTAGTCTGTCAGCTGCTGATGCTACTTCACTAGAGGCTAAAGGGATTCCATGATTTTACACGAAATTACAATTAAAATGACAAACCAACATATTTCCCGAAAAATAAAACCCTTGTTTAAGGGTTTTATAGCTATTTTTCCACAATATTTCCTAAACGAGAGTCACCAACACCATCATGAAAAACAAAAGCGTTATATAGTTCACGGAATAGATGAAATTCCAGCGTGCCCATTTCAGATCATTTTTCGTAAAGAGACCGCTGATTCCTAAAGCGAGCCAGCCAACATTCATCAGTGTGGCGATGATAAGGAATGGCGTACCTAGTTGCCCCAAAAAGAAGGATAATGGGAGCAAGCAGGCGATATAGACAACCATTTGTCGCTTCGTCCTTTCAACTCCGTGTACAACCGGGAGCATCTTGACCCCTGCAGCCTTATATTCGTCGCAGTATTTGATGGCGATCGCAAACGTATGCGGCATCTGCCAGATGAACAGGATCAGAAACAGGACAATCGGGACAGTGTGAAAAACAGGTGCGATGGCTGCCCATCCAATTAACGGCGTTACTGCCCCTGAGACACTTCCAATCACGGTATTCCATGTATATCTCCGTTTCGACCACATCGTATACAGGACAACATACGTGAACCAGCCTATGAGTGCGTAAACAGTCGCTTCGATCGTGGTAAAAAAGAGAAAGATAAATCCAAGGATGCTTAAACCAATCCCCATCGCCATGACGACTTGAAGGGGAAAATTGCCTGTCACGGTCGGACGTTTTCTCGTTCGTGCCATTTTTGCATCAATGTCAGCGTCGTACCAGTTATTCAGAATTAGCGCGCCTGCCATCACCAGCGTACTTCCGATGATCGTCAGCAGGAAAACCTCCCAATGGGCTGCAAAAGAAGCATTGGTAAAATACAAGGCCAACCAAAGTCCAGTAAAAACCGGCAAGACATTCGAGACTAAAACGAGACCTTTAAGAAGTGACTTAATATCAGCAATGATTCCAGGGATACGGCGTTCAGTGGATCGGTCCGCTTTCACTGCTTCTTTTTCAGAAAGGATGAGATCTTCACGCATTTCAATACCTCCCCTCCATTAGGATTGATAATATCGAAAACACTCCTTAACTATATTGTGAATGATCAATGAAATAGAAGTAAACCAAATAGATTACGAAACAAATTGCCAACGTCACAAACCCCCACCCGAGCGTGATTTGCTCAATCAAAAGGTAGTTGTTGCACAGCTGCTCTGGTGATTCGATATATAACCAGCCCATTCCGAAGAACATGATCGTAAAACTGACGATGATGCTGTTTCTGCCGAAGGCGCTCAGCTTTTTCCAACTATCCCTCAACGGAACACCAGCTAAGAATGGTAAACTGATAAACTTGAATACTTCCACACTCTGTATCGTCAATGCCTCATCCATCGTGCGGGGGATCATCCAATAGACCATGATGATCATAAATAATAGAATGCCCGGTACTCCGTTTTGATTCCATTTTTGAAAGAATCGAGGAAATCGTTTTTGAAATAAGCGTGCCATCAAAAATCCTGCGATCACCAGCATCGGCATTTGCATATGCATATGGACAATCATGATCGATTCCATCAAATTTACTACAGGAGGGAGCATCAATGCGATATACAGCAATAGGCCATAGAAAAATTGGTTCATCGCTTATTCCCCCTCTTCTTTTTCCAGAATCGTGACGATTGTATCGGCCGCTTCATCTACCTTCGTAAAATCCATCACATCAACCAATCGTCTTTGTTTATCCACTAGATAAAAGGCTGAATTGTGGCTATAATTTCCGTTTCCATCAGGTATGACGATTACACCGAACCTTTCCAACAAAGCATCTAATTGAGCTTGATCCGGAATTCTTGCCATCCTCCATGTCTCGCCATCACTATTGAAATAGTCTTTATACTTATTCAAGGTGGCTGGATCATCCTTACTCGGATCGAAACTGACACTTAAAAACACGATGTCTTTTCCAATAGATTCACGTGGCAGCAAATCATAAACTTGAGCCATGTTCCGCTCCAATATATAACAGACACTTGTGCAGGACGTATAGATGAATGTCATGAATACGTATTTGTCTTCAAACTCTGAAATGGAATACGTCCGTCCTTCGCTATCCTCAAACATCACATCTGGAAATTCAGGTTTTTCCTCGATGAGCTGTGATGCTCTTGCGGTTTCTGCAGTATAAGCTGTGAAACCATCTGTGCCGATATGGAACAGGGTGAACCCGAACAACATAACAAGGACACTGGCTATAATGGTATGCGGCTTTTTTCTAATCATGGAAATCACTTCCCGATCCGTTTGCTGTGTGAGTAGAAAACCTGATATATGAAGGAAAGAGATAGCACATCATCTGGCTATCTCTTTATCAGCCTGCGATCACCACGTTCTGAATGGCGGTGATCCTGGCGGTGCATTTACGATAAAGTCGACCAATGGAATCACATAGGCCATAGCAACCAGCATCAGCATCATGACGATCCAAACACCCCAGCGTTCTGTCCAATATGGTGTCTTGCTTGCATTGTCCTCTTCTTCCGCAATCGGGAATTCCGTTTCTCCCTTCGGTGCAAAGAACATGAGATGGAACACGGCATAGACCTGGATGATAACACCGATCATCAACAACGTACCGCCTATTGCAAGCAGGAAGAAATAGGGGTCCCAGCCTAACGCCGTTGCATGGTCTCCATAGGTGGAATACGCTGTTCTTCTCGGAGACCCAAGCAATCCGACGTAATGCATGGATCCTGACATGAAGAGCATCCCGACTGTCCAGATGATGGTTTGGATGACACCTAGTTTATTGATCTTAGGCGTCAAGACACGTTTTGAAATGTATGGAACCAACCAATAAGTGATACCGAAAAAAGTGAGGACGACTGACGTTCCGACCGTCAAATGGAAATGTCCGACGATCCACATCGTATTATGGACAACCTGGTCCAATTGGTTCGTGCTTTGGACGATTCCCCCTGCTCCGCCTGGTAAGAAGGCAACCATCGCAATGAATGGCGCCAAGAAACGGACATCCCCCCACGGCAGTTTTTTATACCATGCGACTTTTCCTTTACCGCCTTGTTTTCTTGCCGTCCGTTCAAAGACACGGAACATCGCATAAGCCGTCATCAATGATGGGAAGCCGATCGCTAAGCTCATGAATACATGCATGAACTTGACGGACTCGGAAATTCCCGGATCGATGATCTGATGGTGGAATCCTCCGGTGATATTCATGACGACCAGGGCGATAATGACAACACGGGTCAACGTATCACTGAATCTTCGTCCGCCGATGATCTTCGGTACAATCACATACCAGGCAGAAATGGCGGTCAAATACCAAATGTTGACGAGTGTATGGCCGAAAGCCCAGAACAACGTCCGTGCAACCATGACATTGATCGTCTCCACCCAACCGAATGACCACGGGATGATCGTCAGCACTTCGATCGCGACTGGAATACTGCCGAAAAATAAGAGGACGAAAACACCTGTTGCAAAATACGAAAAGATTGGCAGATGCTTTCCTTTGTTGTTCTTTCTCCAATCAGCGACATTGATGAAGGCACCGAACGCACACATCCAGACGCCCAATACAATGAACACTAAACCGATATAAAAATAAGGTGAAGCGGCCATCGGAGGATAGAACGTATACATGACCGATGCATTATTCATCAAAATCGGGATGACGGCAATGACAAACCCGACGATTTTCATCCAAAAACCGATCCACGCCATCCTTCGTACTTTCGGAAGAAGTCCGCCCAACGTATGTGAAAGTCCAGCGTAAAAATAACCGATCGTAAAGAATGCTGATAGTACGACCACTAATAGGACGCCGTGTGCAGTCAAGATTTGATAATAATTGATCCAAGTCGGCAGCTGTAATAACCCAGCCCGATTCAATCCTTGTAATAGTCCTAAAACCCCGCCAAGGAGCAAGGCTAGAAAGGCGACAGTTAAATACGATTTCGTGATTTTAGCATCATCCAAATTCACGCCAAGTACCCGGTTTGCTTTTTGTCTGAATGGTGATGTTGTTGATACTGCTGGATCCATCTTTCTCCCCCCTATTTCACCTTGATTGTCGTACTCATCGCATGGTGACCAGCACCACAGTATTCATTACATAGGACCAAGTAATCTCCAGGTTCATCGAATTTTTGCGTGATTTTCTGAATATGTCCCGGCATGACCATCGCATTGATGTTTGTATTCGCCACCTGGAATCCATGGACCACATCTTTTGAAGTAAGAGTGAAATGCACGGTCGATCCAGCAGGTATTTCGATGTCTCCCGGATTGAAGCTGAATATTTCCATCGTCATAACCACTTCATATTCGTTCTCCCCTATCTTTTTGACACCCGGCTGATCAAAAGGTGCAGTCTGTTCGACTTTCTGAGGATCGATCGTTTCCTTATGACTCGGCAGCCCCATCTCCAACGCAAATGTCTGATAACCTGTGATCAGCATAAATACCATAATGATTCCAAAACTTACGGTAAGCCAGATCTTTTCATCAAGATGCATCTTCATCTTTTTTCCCCTCCTATACCCTCGCCATATATAAGCCATATAGTACAAAATAAGTGAGAAGAATAACCCCACCAACCACGCCAACGGAGATCCACGTTCCAATTTTCGATTCTTGCGCTTCATCAACCTTTTGCTCACGTTCACTGCTACCCTTAGGCAAACCCACCAAAAATCACCCTCCCTCTCTCTTCTTACCTTCATGTTAATTGATAAAAGAAAAAGGTTTTGTGATGTGTGTCACAAGGGAGGATTTTTTCACTAAAAAAAGATTGACCGCCTAATTGCAGTCAATCTTTTGTGTTTATTTGTGTTCAATGTACGTTATATATAGTCTATTCTAATTTTTACGGAGCTGAACGGTTATCTATAATTGATACCTACACATTCTCCAGAATAAATGAATTATGGACAATATAGTCCGAATGTTTCGGGTATGCAGTGTGGGCATCTGTCCAAAATAGGCATTTTATTGGAGCGGTTATTGACATAAGCGGAAATAAGTTAAGATTGGACTCAAGTATATCATATACGAATTTGCACCCTTAGTTAAACATCGTTGCTTAATTTCTAAAGATGTTACACCTTTACTACATAACTTAAGCGCGCCAAAATATCTTCCTTCCAAAATAAAAAAATCTCTTTTTTTCCAATACTGAAATAAACCTAATAACAATTCGATCATCAAAACTCATCAATGGATAAGTTGTTATACACCATTTTCCATATCCCTCTAACTAGAGCGAAATCGAACCGCTGCCCTATTGGCTTCAGCGAACTAACCCCGCTCTCCCAGCTGAGAGACCTGTTTGTGATAACTATGCCCTATCCTTTTTTAAAAATTCTTCGTAAACAAGCTATATATCCTCACCATTTTTATCTTCTTTTGAATAGATATAATTTAATATAAAAATGTTTATGCAAGTTCCTAGTAATGATACTATGTAAAACAGTGTAAAGAACACTCCATAGGACATGATGAAAACCAATAAAATATAAATAGGAAAACTAAACTTAGCGTTTATTCCTATAATAAAATAAAGTATTATATTTACAAAAATTAGCACACCAATAATTAGCCCAATGTAAAAAAAACTAAATAATACTGATAATAAATAGTTGAATTTTTCTTTATTTATCATTATCTCAATAACTTTAGAAGACGTAGTTCCAGAAACAATTGCTAACCCACTCACAATAAATCCTAACATTCCAATTAATCCAGCAATAGTATATAAAAGTATATTTTGAGTTGTTGTAACAATAAAAGTAATATTACTGTCCAAGTTTGTGTTAACAAAGAAATAAATAACTATGGTCGAAATTAAAGAACAGATTAAAGAAAAGTAAACCTCAAATTCCTTAAAATTAAGAATAGGTTCTAATTCTCCCTTTTCACGCATGGACTTTGTTAGTTTATATAAAGATTTAAAATCATGAAATTCTAACGATTGTTTGTCCATAATATTTCTCCTACTATCTTATTTAACTTTGTATAATCTAATCTATTCTTCCTTATTCTCAGTATGTTTTTCAGATTTTACAATATCTTTCGCTTTAAGCTTCTCTATTGTGAATTTGGCTAAAAGTCTTTTAATACCTTCTTGAACATAATCAATTAAATTATTTCTATCTTCTTTAACTGCATCTGGGATATCTGTTTGATAAGGTGAATCTTTATCAGAAATATATTTATAACGGTTTCCATTTTTAGTCACACCTTCTAATTCAATACTACTATACCCAAACTCCATATAAGCTTCACTTACTTCCAAAGTTTCTCTAATTAAAGGTGAATCAATATTCATTCCTCTTTCATTTTTTTTATGTGTTTCTAGAAAAATAGTTTTTTTCGTAATGTTCCCTAGTTCCAATTGTTTATTTTCTTTTTCAAATAAATTCTTTAAAGCTTCTCTATTTACCGCGTTTGGCGGGATAATTGATGCTTCAATTTTGTTTACCTTTTGTAACATATTCATTATTTCTTTAAGGGAAAAAGGATTCTTAATTAAAATGACTTTGAAACCAATTTCTTGAATGTATAAATCTAAAAGACCTTCGAATCCTTCATTAAATTGGTTGTGACCGAATTTTAAACGTGAATAGAATGAAACTATCTCTGATTCTAAATCAAAGTAAAACATTGTACTGATTGAATCATTCTCTCGAACTACTTTTTTTGAAACTCTTTTATCTATATCAAATTCCTCTGCAAATACCGGGCTTCTTTTTACAAGCCAACCTGTGACATACTTTTCATTTTCTGTTTCTATTTTTTCTACCTGAGAAAAATTATAAATTTCTTTTTTTATAACCGTTTTTAATTCTCCATTGTCATCTGTAAAAGTATTTTCCTCGGTTTTAATAAATTCTTTTTTGTCATCAAGTGCAATATATAATCTGTCCATAATACTTTCTATAGTGATATTGTTATTGTCATTGTCTATGTCATGTATGTGTGAATTTACATTAACCTTCGAGTAATATAATAATGCCATAAAAAATATCCCTCCAAATAATTTTAAAAAAATACAAAAAACACCAAATGTTGTAATTCTATATAACATTTGATATCTCCTTCATAAATTTTAAAATTTTATAGACATTGTTAGCCTCTTTTAAAAAAGAAAGCTGGTACTCACTTTAGTACCAGCTTATAGAAGCGTTTAATGATTCATTTCACTTTATAAATTTAAAGCTTATGAAAATACGAACGTATTTTGTCAACAATTAGGCTTCTTCTCTCTTCAAGAAACCTTTCATAATCTGTAGCTTCCATTTCAAATAGGGATTGCGGAATGCAGTTCATTTTAAAATTTTCAACTAAATCATCCATGTTATCTATTTCACCAATTCGAATCTGCGAATCTTTTATCTGCTCTTTTACCTTTGTTAAATACGCTTTAGGAGATTGCGCTCTGACAGCTAAGTTAACCACTTGTTCAGTATAAGCATAGTTGGCAATTTGATTATATTGTCCCCTATTGTTAAATCCATTTGCTTGGAGGTATTTTTTAGGGAAGACATGATGCACATCTCCTCTTTCTTCAATAAGTTGTTGAACTGTAATTGATTTAGATAAGAAGGCATAATCCTTATCGTAAATTTGAGAAATAATATATAAATTAAAATAGGGACTACTTGTTACAGAGGTATTTAGATTTGATGGTAATATATTTTCCCAATAAGCATTAGAAAGCTCTCCTGCTTCTGTTTTTTTGACATAATCAATAGGATTATCGTGAGCAACAAACCTTTTAATATCATAATCAAACATAGATTCTGGTGAACCAGAATACCTTTCTGTCAAGATGGAAGTAATTAACCATCGCCGAACAACTTGATTAATAATTGAGTCGTTTACCTTCTTATCTCTTAATAATAAAAATAGTGTATAGGCAAAATTCAAAGCGTTTTGTGAACGAACTAACTTAGAATTGATAATCCCTGCTGATTTTAATATTATTATGAACCGTTTAAAGTTAGTTTCGTTTACAAACTTTAAAACACCATCGTGTAAGCTTTCAAAAGAGTTTTCTATTATCTCTTCTTTATATTCTCTTGTTTCAAAGTCACGGCCAGATAATAAGCTAACTAAGTTTGATATTTTACCCCTAAGAAATTTGAAAGTAAAAGCAACTCGTAGTAAATCTGAGTAACTTGGTTCGTAAATATTAGTGTTATAATCTTTTACCCACTTAATCTTTTGTAGTTCAGTAGTTTGCGAGAACTCTTGATCGTTTTCAATTATATTTTGATAAATGGATGGATTCTTAATTAAATGGCAGAAATAGTCTACTGTCTTTCGAATAAGTGGTCCTTTATATTGATCATTAACTGATATTTTAGACATTGCAAAATCCGCTTGGCTTAGATTTACTCCAGCTGAGTTAATACGAATAAAAATTTCTGTAACAACTTCAATATCTAAAGTATGAGAAAGTTCAATAATGCCTATCGAACTATATTTTATACTAGTCAGCTTTTGTAAAATTCTATTAAGGTCGTTCATATCAATTTCAGGATTTAAATCACAATATTTTTGTATAAAACCTAACGTATCAAACCCTGGTTTAAATACTTCTGAGATGTCTGGTATCCATTTCTTATTTTTTCGAATAGCTGGATTTTCCACCTCAAAAGCTTCCTCAATGGGATTAAAGGCTATTTTAATTTTTCGTTTATTATAATCTTTCGTTACAACCTCTTTTCCTGAAATTGCAGCCATAATTGCGGTAACACGTTGCTGTCCATCTATTAGAATTTTTTTACCATGAGATATTGTACCATCTTTCAAACGTGCATCTGGGTTCTGCCAGGTGATGATATAACCGACAGGATAATCATTATATAATGAATCTATTAAATTCCTTACTTTTGTAGGCTTCCAGACAAAAGGTCGTTGAATTTCTGGAATTGCTACAATTTCCTCCTCAATCCAGCTGATCAGTGCATTTATTGTGGTATTGTTCACCTGATAATTTGACATTATTTCACCATCCTGGAGAGTATATATTGATAGTTGCTAATATTCTAACATATCGTTTCATTAACTTATCAGGTAAGCTTATTAATTTCTCTCCTTTACGAAAAAACACCTATCTATTTTACATTATTAGCAAATCAAAGACATTCGGACACAAAAAAGACACTTCTGAAAAGGAAGTGACTTCCATAATCTCAATTTACTTTTATCTTTATATAAAGAGTAATAACTAATTTTTCTTAACACATCATTTCCCAACAAAAATCTTCATTATTAGTTTCCTTGATAACTTTTTGCTGATAATCTTTACCTTTTAACCTTTTTATATATTCAAAGACCTCTTTTTTACTACATGGATTATTCTCATCTCCCCATTCTCCGTCACATTCACTCTGCCAATAATCAAATAGTTGTTCCCCTTCTAGATCTGCATATGGCTCACTACACCCGGTCAAATACATTAGAGAGATTAATGATAATCCAACAATGTATTTCAAAATATCCCTCCATAAAAGTAATATTTGATTAATAACATATTCAACAAAAAATAATATTTTCCTATTATAAAAAATTAAGTGGTACGATCATAATGTCTTAAACTTGGAATTTAAACTTGAAAGAAATAAAACAGGGTAATAGAGGAATAAAATTGTTTGTAATACAAATAAAATATACGCCTCAAAATGGCGCATATTTTTATTAACCCATGTTACCTTCATGGATTTGTGAGTGGAGCATAGCGGGCTCGAACCGCTGACCTCTTCGCTGCCAGCGAAGCGCTCTCCCAGCTGAGCTAATGCCCCACGTTATTAATTTGTTCGAACATAAAAAAGTATAGCATATGCCTATTATTTCTCGCAATCCTATACTAAATGAAATTTTTTATCTAATTTAGTCTTAATAAGGATCTCTAACTCTTCTGCTCGTTTATCGCAATAGGATGAGCCATTTTTAAGCGCATGATCGATATACGCTGGATGGCACATGACTTCCACACTCGTACCATCTTTTACTTTTTCCGTTAGAGTAGCGAAAAAATCTTCCCTTACATTATCTCGGATGAAGTCACTATAGAAAACATCGGTCAGCACCTTTAAACCTGGTACTTTTCCTTCAAAGACATTCCGTACTGGAAGGTCATATTTTTCGGATAGCTTTTTCACGATCGGAAGCAGTTGGGGGTGTTTGTGCATGTGGTGGTGACTGTCAAAGTGCGTTGGCTCCAAACCTGGGCTATAGAAGCGCTCGATCTGTGCTTCCCATTCTTTTTCAATATCTTGCAGCTTAGAAGATAGGTCTTGATTAAGATCTCTCGTCATGATCAATCGACCGTCACCATCCGTCAGAGCAGGGACATCCTTAGCAACTGCTTTTCCACATGTCAGTGTCAAATGGATGCCGACCCGTAATCTTGGGGTGTTTTTCGCTAATTCAACTGCATGCTCTGTGCCAGACATGTTGACAAACATAGTCGTTGCATTGACGATTCCATATTTATAAGCATCGATGATTCCATGGTTGACGCCTCTTGAATAGCCGAAGTCATCTGCGTTTACAATCAATTCGATCATGACAATCCGCCCCGTCCTTCTTTTCTTCCATTGTAGGTGGAGCTGCAACTTTTATAAAGAAATCCGTCTTATCTATCGCCGTCGATCGTTGTTTCCTGAGTTGAGCATCAGGATGAATTGAACGAGGAAGTACGATAAGAACGCATAGACGATCAATGCAAAAATGCTCGTCAATTCAAGTTCATAACGCCCACGGATGACAGGTGTCGGAAAGATATTCTGAAAAGGTGATAATAACGGGATCGTCAAATTATAAACCCATTGGACAAATGGTGTATATGGATTGGCACCGAAAAGCTTCAGAACGATACGTAATAAGATGAGTGCTTCAATAATACCCATGAACAAGTTAACTAAATAAACGCCAAAAGGTCGCTTCATCATCATTCCTCCTTTCTATAAGTTTCTAACAATTAAGATATGGTTATACTGCTGATAATGACACTACTTGACCATAGGTGAATCAAATGAAATCGATCACATTGCAATATCTACGTCTACCGCCGATCGCACGGTTATTGATCATCGTTTTTTCAGTACTGATTCTTTTCGGTATTACAATCCGAATCCTCGAACCGACTAATTTCAGGTCTGTTTTTGATGGGATTTATTGGGCAATCGTCACTGCTGCCACGGTCGGTTACGGCGACCTTGTGCCGAAAACGCTTTTTGGAAAAATGATGACGATATTCTTGATTCTGATTGGCACAACTTTCTTCACCTATTTTTTTGCACAGGTTGCGGGTGCTACCATCAAGAGTCAATCCTCTTTGATTAAGGGTGATGTTGCTTATGATAAAAGCGGTCAGATCGTAATCGTCGGTTGGAACGAACGGGCCAAGGATTTGATCGAGCAGATTCATAATCAGGATCCCGAACAAAAACTTGTCCTCATCGATCGTACGCTTAACGAAAATCCGTATCAGTATGGCAATATCCATTTTATCCATGGAAAGCCTTTTGAAGATCTGACACTGCAAAAAGCGAATGTGGCAGAAGCTGAAAAAGTGATATTGACCGCAAACAATCAGGTCAGTGAAGAACAGTCCGACATGGATGCCATTCTAACCCTGCTCGCAGTAAAAGGTATCTGCCCTAAAGCACATACGATTGTAGAGATATTGACGCCTGGACAATATGAGAATGCGAAACGTGCTGGTGCCGATCATATCATCCACACATCGAATATTGTGAGTTTAGCTTTTTTCGAAAACCTTGGTTAACGGAGAAGCTGTTCTTCTAGATCCCTGACCATTTTTTCGCCAATCTCGATCCATTTTTCGTCAATTGAACCGTCTGGATCTTGGGGTTCAGAAAATTGGTTCAACGTTGCATTGGCATTCCCGGCACTTACGTTATCATCCAGACCTCGTTGATAGACATGGTGCAGCAGATAAGGGTTTCCGACACTGACGATGCATCCGTTGCGATCGAGTTCTCCTTTAATCGCCTGGAACGGAATCCGGAGATACATGTAGCCTTGTTCATCGTCGAGCTTATAATCGAACGCACCGTGATCGTAATCCCAGCCGCCGCCGATATCATACCCTAATGATTTCAACGTATATTCGAGCTCATTCAGTTCAAACTGCTCACCATCTAATTTCGATTTGATTTCAATCATTGTCGTTTCTCCCTTCAGAAAACCTATACCATTATCGTAACCACTCTCCTTCGTTTTCATTAAAAATATGGCAGGATCTGAAGGTGTGATATGATTTTTCCTAAACTTCACTTTTTTAGCCATATAAAAAAGCAACTTGGAAATATCCAAAGTTGCCTTCAATTGATCGATATTTTTTTATTAATTATTTTGTTTATTAATGTATATTTGGTTATAATATAAGTAGAAAACGCATAATCTAAAAACCAGCTATTGTATAATTAGCTGGGCGGAACAACCGTATAGACCGTTAGAGGACGGTCAAGACTCAGAGAAAGTAATCCACACAAGCTTGCCGGCAGGGTGGATTACTTTTTTCGTTCAATTAAAGTAATCACCAGTGTTATCAACAGAATCATAAACGTAGCTGTAGCTATGTCAAAATTACTGTGATTCACGGCCACCACCCCCTTTCCCAGGGGATATATGACCGTCCACCCTGCCTATACGATTGTTCCTATAAACATTATACACAAAAAATAGGAAATTAAATCCAAACCACTAACTTATACACCTTATAAAATGATGGAAGTTTCTTCTGAATCCTTCTTTTAAAACGGTCATAAAAAGAAGCTGACTTCGTTAAAAGCCAGCTTCCCTTTTGAAAGTTTATTTCAATCGACCTTCTAATTCTTCTTTCAAGTCTTCAAATCCTGGTTTTCCTAGTAATGCGAACATGTTTTTCTTGTATGCTTCGACACCTGGTTGATCGAACGGATTCACTCCCAGGAGGTAACCGCTGATCGCACATGCTTTTTCAAAGAAATACACCAGGTAACCAAAGTTATAAGCGTTCAATTCCGGAATGTTCAGCACGAGGTTCGGAACACCTCCATCGGTATGCGCAAGCAATGTGCCTTCATACGCCTTCGTGTTGACAAAGTCCATCGTTTTTCCTGCAAGGTAGTTCAGCTTGTCAAGGTTTCCTTCGTCCTCTTCGATCGTCACTTCTTTTTTAGCCTTTTCAACGTTCAGGATCGTCTCGAAAAGATCGCGGCGTCCTTCCTGTACATATTGGCCGAGTGAATGAAGGTCCGTTGAAAAGTCTGCTGCTGCTGGGAAGATCCCTTTATAGTCTTTCCCTTCACTTTCACCGTAAAGCTGCTTCCACCACTCTGCGACATAATGAAGCGCAGGCTCGTAATTGACCATCAATTCGGTCGTCTTCCCTTTGTTGTATAGCGCATTTCGGACAGCCGCATATTGATAGGCTTCGTTTTCTGCGAGGTTCGGGTTGTTATACGCATTCCGTGCATCCGCTGCACCCTTCATCATCGCTTCGATATCGACACCTGTTGCTGCGATCGGAAGAAGTCCAACTGCCGTCAATACGGAATAACGTCCACCAACATCGTCTGGAATGATGAACGATTCGTAACCTTCCTGATCGGCAAGCGTTTTTAACGCCCCTTTTTCACGATCGGTTGTCGCGTAAATGCGTTTGCGCGCTTCTTCTTTTCCATACTTCTCTTCTAAAAAGCTGCGGAAAATACGGAAAGCGATCGCTGGTTCTGTCGTCGTACCAGACTTCGAGATGACATTGATCGAGACGTCCTTGTCCTCGAGTACATCGAAAAGATCTTGTACATACGTAGAACTGATGTGATGTCCGACAAAAATGACTTGCGGGGTATTGCGTTTTTCTTTGTTGAGCATGTTGTAGAACGAATGGTTCAGCATCTCGATTGCGGCTCTTGCACCAAGATAAGACCCGCCGATTCCGATAACAAGAAGCACTTCCGAATCAGACTTGATCTTTTCAGCCGCTTTTTGGATACGTGAAAACTCTTCGCAGTCGTAGTTTTCCGGAAGATCGACCCAACCGAGAAAATCGTTACCCGCTCCAGTCCCGTTATGTAACGCTTCATGAGCGGTTTTCACTTGATCGGCAAGATGGTCAATTTCATGTTGACCGATGAATGATAAAGCTTTTGTATAATCAAAACGAATTGTAGATGTCATGGTATCCCTCCGTCTTCTATTACATTCTTCATTATCACTTTATCGGATTAAAAAATTGAACGCAACCACTAGCTTTAATGTAAACGATTACACTTCGAATTATTTCAGGTGTTTGATTTTTGGCAGGAAAAGGACCACGATCAGGAGTAATAAACTGGTGCTGGTAATTCCGATCCAGGCAAAATGATCCCAGAGCTTCCCAACTGCTGTACTACCGATCGCCACCCCGACGTAATAATTGATCAGGTAAAAGCTCGATGCACCACTTTTATGATGTGTCGCTGTTCTGCCAACAAGGGCAGCTGCCATCGAATGCGCAATGAAAAATCCAGTACAGATCATGCCGAGTCCAATAAGAATGAACGGAGCATATTGGATGGCGGTCAACCATATCCCAATTGCAAGTAAACCAAGCCCACCGAATAACACACTCGAAAGTCCGATTCTAGGGGAGATCCGACCTGCTAGTGGAGGAGCGATGACACCTAAAGCATAAGCGAAATACGTGAATGAAATGAGTTTTAGCGACCAATTAAACGGTTCTCCATGTAAATAGAACGGTAAATACGTCCAGACCGCAGTGAACATCGTTTGAAGGAGAAGCCCCATTACGAAAAGAGGAATGAGACGCATATCGGTCAAATGAACGAACATTCCTTTGAGATCGGAGCTGATTGAAGCCGGTTTCTGCTCAAATAGCCGTTCTTCCGGCAGTAAAATGAGAAAGAGCACGATAACGACTACCCCAAAGCCGGAGAGGCTTAGCAGTGTGGTCTGCCAGCTGAACAGGTCTGTGAAATAACCCGCGAAGACCCTTCCTCCCATCCCTCCTAATGCATTGCTCGCAATATAAAAAGTCATCGCAAGGCTCAAGTGGCGCCGATCAATTTCGTCCCCCAGATAACCCATTGCAGCTGCTGGAATTCCGGCGATGAAGAATCCTTGTAAAAACCGTAGCGCCACGATGAGGTAAAACTCTGTTGCAAATGGCATCGCAAATAACGTCGCGACCGTTACGATGAGCGAGATGTTCATGATCGTACGCCGACCATACCGATCAGCCAGGAACCCAAGCACAAAGAGGCCAATGATCATCGTGATGACCGAAGACGAAACCAACAGGCTGGAGAACGTCGGCGTGATATTGAATTCTTTTACGAAAACTGGCAGTAAAGGCTGGAACACATACAACGTCGAAAAAATAAGCAAGGACGCAACCGCAAGAGCAAGGATGATGCGCCAGAATTTTGGATTTTGCTTCGTATAAGGCAGTGCTTTTTCATGATGTTCCATTGTATCCATCCTCTTGTTATTACGAGTTCGGTTCGGGTGTTTTAGGTAGATTCGTTTAATTGATTGAGGAATGGGGCAGCGACTGCCTCTTCTCCTCTACCTCCTGTCCCGTATTATGCCGTTACGGGACAGCATTTCGCTTTTTCCTCTACCTCCTGTCTCGTATCGTGCTGTTACGGGACAGCATTTCGCTTTTTCCTCTTGCTCCTGTCCCGTATTGTGCTGTTACGGGACAGTCTTTCGCTTTTTCCTCTTGCTCCTGTCCCGTATCGTGCTGTTACGGGACAGCTCTTCGCTTTTTCCTCTAGCTTCTGTCCCGTATTGACCTGTTACGGGACAGCCTTTCGCTTTTTCTTCTAGCTTCTGTCCCGTATCGACCTGTTACGGGACAGATCTTCGCTTTTTCCTCTGCCTCCTGTCCCGTATCGACCTGTTACGGGACAGATCTTCGCTTTTTCCTCTGCCTCCTGTCCCGTATCAACCTAGTTTCGGGACAGCTCTTCGCTTTTTTCTCTAGCTATTGTCCGAACAACGCCCATGAGTGATTTGCACCCAGAACGGGAGTGAATATCGCAACAATTTTAAACCAATGAAATAAAAAAGAAGAAAGGCGTTAGGTGCCTTTCCTCTCGCCTTTCAATCCGGTTATTGTCTAAACGAGTCTGGGAAGCTTGTGATGTCGATGCCCCAAACTGCTGGTAAATACAAATAAATCGCTATAGTAATGATAACAATTGAGATGATGTTAAGCCACAATCCTGCTCGCGCCATGTCTGGAATCCGCAAATATCCGGAACCGAACACGACGGCGTTGGGTGGAGTCGCAACCGGCAACATGAACGCACAGCTGGCTGCTAGTCCTGCTCCGATCATCAATACATATGGATGCACTGAAATAGCTGCAGCCAGTGAAGCCATGATCGGGAACATCATTGTCGCTGTCGCGGTATTCGACGTGATTTCTGTCAAGAAGATGACCATAGCAGTCACGATTGCGATGATTAAGATCAGATTGACACCTTCTAATACCGCCAATTGGGTACCGAACCATTCAGCAAGACCAGACTCCTGGAATCCAGCGGCAATCGCGAGTCCACCACCAAATAGTAAGAGGATGCCCCAAGGTACACCTTTTGCCGTTTCCCAATCTAATAGGAATTCTCCCCTCTTTGTTGCAGAAGGAATCATGAATAATATAATAGCTGCTGTCATTGCAATGATCGTATCGTTGATGTTTTCATTTAAATCAACTAAGATGAACGACCTTGAAATCCAGGCAAGGGCAGTCAATGTAAAAACAGTCATTATGACTTTTTCTTCAGATCCCATCAAGCCAAGTGCCTTCTTTTCGTTATTGATGACTTCTTTGCCACCAGGAAGCTCACGAATTTTCATAGGAAATGCGAACTTGACCAGATAGTACCACGTAATTGCCATCAGGATAATCACAATTGGCACACCAAACAGCATCCACCCGGCAAATGAAATTTCGATGCCGAATGAGTTTTTGACAACTCCGGCGAAAATCGTATTCGGAGGTGTCCCGATCAACGTTCCTAATCCTCCTATCGATGCAGAGTAGGCAATACCGAGCATGATCGCCTTACCGAAATTGAAGTTCTTTACATCAGTGTCGACATTCCCTTCTTTTTTCAATTGTTCAGATACTTGATAGATGACGGCCATACCAATCGGTACCATCATCATCGCTGTGGCAGTGTTCGAAATCCACATCGAAAGGAAACCCGTTGCCACCATGAAACCGAGGATGATCCGTTCTGTACTTGTACCGATTGCGGATATGATGAAAAGTGCGATTCGTTTATGAAGGTTCCACTTTTGCATGGTCAAAGCAATCAAGAAACCGCCTAAGAATAGGAAAATCGTATTATCGCCATAGGATGAGGCGGTGATATCTCCGCTCAACCCGCCAGTCAAGGGGAATAAAATCAATGGCAGCAAGGACGTAGCTGGAATCGGGATCGCCTCAGTGATCCACCAGGTTGCAATCCAGAGTGTACTTGCCAGAATCGCCAAGCCCTCAGAAGAAAGGCCTTCCGGTTTAAAGAATAAAAGGGTGGCGATGAAAAGTAATGGTCCTAAAATGAGGCCAATTCCTTTACGCTTCCCATATGCAGGTCCAGGGCCGGATGAATTTGCACTATTATTTTTCGAGTTCGATTGTGTCGTAGATGAGCCGTTTTGTGTGGATGATAGCTTCATCAAATCCTTCGCTTGATGGTGCCAATCCCACAATGTCGACCAAACATTCCGTAACAATGATTGTTGCATCATATTCCCTCCTAATCCCTAAATTTGATCATATTTCACTTTCCCCTCATCACCCATGATAAAACGCTTTCTTTTTAACATAAAGGTTAATGATCATTATTGTTGTTTTTTACCAATAAAAGGGGAAAGGGAGATTCCGATCGGTTTCTCCCTTTTTTACCATTTACAATGACATTTCTAAGATCTTTTCTACGTCTGGTTTTTTCAAGGTCTGGAAGTTTCCGAACTCACCGCGGGCCATTGCTCGATCAGCCATCAAATCAAGCTTGGAACCATCGATGTCATAATCCGCCAGACGGCTAGGTGCACCGAGTGAAGTCCAGAATGCTTGAATTGCATCAATCGCAGCCAGCGCCAGTTCACGATCGTTTTTACCAGATGGATCGACCGCAAAGACACGTACAGCCAATTGTTTCAGCTTACGCTCTGCCTCTTCGATATTGTGTTTCATCCAATTCGGGAACAAAATCGCGAGTCCTCCAGCATGCGGTATATCATAAACCGCTGAAACAGCGTGTTCAATATTGTGTGTCGCCCAATCTCCGCGAGCCCCCATCTGTAAAATTCCGTTCAATGCCATGGTGCCACTGTAAAGAATCGTTTCACGGTGCTCATAGCTTTCAAGGTTTTCAAGCAGCTTTGGTGCGGTTTCGATGACCGTCATAAGAATCGCTTCAGCCATCCGCTCTTGAAGCTTTGTATTGGTAGCCGGGTGGAAATAGGACTCGAGCACATGCGACATCATGTCAACAATGCCGTAAACCGTTTGGTCACGCGGTACAGAGATTGTATTCACTGGATCGAGTATTGAAAACTTCGGGAAGTTCGCCGGGCTGCCCCACCCATATTTCTCATTCGTTTCCCAGTTGGTGATGACAGCGCCAGAATTCATTTCTGAACCTGTTGCGGCTAGGGTCAACACTGTACCGAATGGAACGGTTTCTTCTACACGAATTCGGTTGGAGATCATCTCCCATACATCACCATCGTACTTGGCTCCGCCGGCTATCGCTTTCGTACAGTCAATGACACTCCCTCCACCAACGGCGAGTAAGAAGTCGATATTATTTTCACGGACAAGCTCGACTCCTTTACGTACTGTTGTCAACCTTGGATTCGGCTCAACTCCGGATAATTCCGTCACCTTTGCACCGATTGCTGATAGCCGTTCCAACACCTGATCGTATAACCCATTCCGTTTGATGCTTCCGCCGCCATATACGACCATCACATTTTTACCGTATTGAGGTATTTCTCTTTCCAGAGCCTCAATCTGCCCTTTTCCAAAAATCAACTTGGTCGGGTTTCTGAACTCAAAGGATTCCATACTACTCCTCCTCTTTTATATTTAAGATTTTTTTATAAAGTTTTTCACTTCCATAATCCTGTCAAAATTACGATGGAAATATACTCCCTTACAATTTTTCGTCAACCTCTTAATTTAATAATCCAAATTTGTGACACTCCTGCGGGAAAAGCGAGCCAGGCGAGACCCCACAACGAGGAACCCGCGAGGAGGCTCGCGGATCACCCGCGGAAAGGGAATGAATTTTCGCAGAAATCAACAATATAAACGAACAGAGCCTTTCATGTTATATAAGGACCTTTATATTATCTCGAAAATTTTCTCTCCAAGTAAAGTAATCTGTTTTTAATCCCTTCGACAAAATTTATGTATAAAGTAAGGCTTTATTTTCCAAAATAAGAAAGAAGTAAATTCTTCCACATTGAAGGAGGTATAACGCATTATGAATGGACTTCAACGTACAGCGTTAGCTTTAGTGATTATTGGTGCCATCAACTGGGGACTTATCGGCTTTTTCCAATTTGATTTAGTGGCAGCGATATTCGGTGGACAAGACTCTGTCCTTTCACGTATCGTGTATGGATTAGTCGGTCTCAGTGGACTGTATTGCCTGACTTTGTTGTTCAGACCTTCTGAAGAGTTTGAACGCGAAAACAGAACTGAAATGACGTAAAGCACTAAAAAAAGCAGCTAACATTTCTGTTAGCTGCTTTTTGCTTATTTTTTCAAACGCTTATTTAATTGCGCTTGGCGGTCGTTGGATTCTTTCAACCAAACCTTTAGTTTATCTTCAAGAGTGTTGAACCCTTGAGCGTTATCGTTTTGAGCTGGGCGCTTAGGACGGCGCGGGCGCTGTTGCTGCTTAGGCTCAGGTGCAGCTTGTGTTTTGCGGATGGAGAGGGAGATCTTTCCGCTATTTTCTTCTACGTTCATAACTTTCACTTCCACTGCATCTCCCACAGAAAGGTGATCATTTATATCTTTCACGTAATCGTGAGAAACCTCAGAAATATGAACGAGACCTTGATGCTGGTCATCTAGGGCAACAAACGCACCGAACGGCTTGATCCCAGTGACTTTCCCCTCTACTATGCTTCCAACTTCGTATTTCATACAAGTAACAACTCCTACAAATTTTTTAACTTTAACAGTATAACATACAACACCGTTTAATACAAAAACTGAAAAAAGATTCTAAAGGGAAAAAACCACTGGTATGACAGTGGTTTTTTCCACAACTTTTCCAATATCATTTAAAGCTTATCAGCTTGTTGCTGCTTTTCTTATGAACATTTCATCTTCTTCTAGCACATGTCCGTGGAAGTCATAAAGGTTCTCGATATAGATCTGGTGCCAGACCATGAAGATGAGGACTGTCCATAGTTTACGACTATAGTCCAGCTTTCCAGTGCGATGTTCATCTAGGATCCGCAAAACGATTTTTTTATCGATATATTGCTCCGTTTTACTCTCTTTGATCAGTGTTCTCGCCCAGTCATAGAGTTCATTTTTCAACCAATGACGGATCGGTACAGGGAATCCTAACTTCCTTCGATAAAGGACCGATTCTGGGACAATGCCTTTCATTGCTTCACGGAATGCGTATTTCGTCGTACCGTTGGTCACAGATTCTGTAGGCGCGATTTGTGATGCCACCCGAAAGACTTCTTTATCCAGGAATGGCACCCGTAGCTCGAGGGAGTTTGCCATTGTCATTTTATCCGCTTTGACAAGGATATCGCCTCTCAGCCATGTATGCATATCTACATACTGCATTTTGTGGATGTCATGATACGCTTTCGCATTTTCGTAGATCGGTGCTGTGACTTTCTGATAATTCCATTCTTTGTTATACGATTTAAGCAAGTACTCTTTTTCAAGCTCAGTGAACATTTTCGCATTACCGATATAACGTTCTTCCATCGACATGCTGCCGCGTTGGATGAAGCTTTTTCCTTTCGTCCCTTCAGGCAGGATATCTGAAAGTTTCTTCAACCATTTCCGTAGCCCCAATGGCAAGGTTTGATAGCCTCTCAATGAGTTCGGTTCGTTATAAATCGTATAGCCGCCGAATAATTCATCTGCACCTTCACCTGACAAGACGACTTTCACATGCTTGCTCGCTTCACGAGAAACGAAATACAGGGGCACGGCTGCTGGATCTGCCACTGGATCATCCATATGCCAGATTATTTTTGGTAACTCACTAATAAATTCTTCAGGTTTGACGATATAATGGATGTTCTCGACATTCAAAGCCGCTGCAGTCGATACAGCAACATCTATTTCGCTGTATCCAGCACGTTCGAAACCGACTGTGAAGGTCTTGATTTTCGGATTAATTTCACGAGCTAATGCAACAATCGCACTTGAATCAATACCACCTGATAAGAAACTGCCTACGGGCACATCACTACGCATATGTACCTTGACGGAATCTCTTAACACATTGCGAATATCTTCTACGGTACGATCAATCGGTGCATGTTTCACATTGAATGTCGGCTTCCAGTAGGAATGGATCTCCATTTTTTCGCCAGGTTTCTTCTTAAAGTAATGCCCAGGCATCAATTTTTGTACATCGACCGACATCGTGTCCGGTTCAGGAACGAATTGATACGTTAGATAGTGGTGAAGCGACTCTAAATTGACTTCTTCTTGTTCATGTAAGGCTGATAAACTTTTCTTTTCAGAAGCACAATAAAGGTGCCCACCCTTTTCTGTGTAAAAGAACGGCTTAATTCCGAATGGATCTCGCCCGCCGAACAGTTCTTTATTCTTTTTGTCCCAGATTAGAAAACTGAACATACCGCGTAAATCTTTTATGGATTCAGTACCTTTAAATACATAGTTGGCCAAAATGACTTCAGTATCTGATTGGGTTTGGAATTCGTATCCTTCTTCAATCAACGAATCACGTAGTTCAACATAGTTGTAAATCTCTCCGTTGAAGATGATCCAATACCGCTCATCCTCATATGATAAAGGCTGATGGCCGCTTTCAATATCTATAATACTCAGTCTTCGGAATCCGAACCGAACATGATCATCATAAAAAAATCCTTCATCGTCCGGACCTCGATGAGTGATGAGGTTGGTCATCCCTTTTAGTGGTCTTAGTTCGCATGCATCGACATCTCTTGGTTGGTCAGAGACATAACCGACAAATCCACACATCTGACTTGCCTCCTTCATAATATTACTAAAAATACCCATACTTTAACATTATAATCCTATACTTTGTATTAGACGAGTGACAATTGTATGTGTTTCAGACAAAAATTTTATTTTTTACCAATTGTACTTATATTACCCATATATTTTGTAAAAAGTTTGTCGAAAATACAAGTTTATCAAAATTTTTTTTAAAAACAGGCTGGCATTATGTTTATTTCGATTTAGAATCCGTGAAAATGAAGACTATTTATATAAAAGCTGGATGGTTTATTTTCTCGATAAAATCGAATCGACGCATATGAAGTTAAAGAAAACTTGGCACAGCCAAGCTTTAGCGCAGGATGAGCCTTAGTTGTCCTTATATTGAAGAAAGTATTTATACTTTCTTTAAATGAAAAAAAGAGACAGACGTATGTCTGCCCCAGGATGTATATCACAATAATTTTCTATCCCACTTGTATGATCATTACACTAGATTTTCTGGATCGAGAAGGTCCGCTGCTTCTTTTTCAGACATGATCCCTCTTTCAAGTATGATTTCTCGAACCGTTTTTCCAGTTCGGAAGCTTTCTTTCGCAATTTCGGCAGCTTTTTCATACCCGATCTTCGGATTAAGTGCCGTAGCCAAGGCTAAGCTATTTTCCATCAATTCGCTCATTCTGCTTTCATTCGGTTCGATTCCTTTAATGCAACGTTCAGTGAATGTATCCATCCCCGTTGATAAAATGGTGATCGATTGCAGGACATTGTACCCGATGATCGGCATCATTGGATTGATTTCCAACTGGCTTCCTATTCCGGCAGTTGAAACGCACGTATCATTACCTATCACTTGCGAACAGATCATATAAAGGTTTTCAGGTATGACCGGGTTCACTTTTCCTGGCATGATTGATGAACCGGGTTGTACAGGTGGTAAGTTCAACTCGGCGATTCCAGTTCTCGGTCCTGAACTTAACAATCGGAGGTCACTTGAAACTTTGATCAAATGGATCGCGATCTCCTTCAAGGCGTGACTGACGCGAATCGCTGCACCTGTGTTCTGCATGAAACTGAATCGGTTTTTCGGCTGTTTGAAGCCCAAGCCTGTACTTTCTGCTACAGCCTTGATCGCCCTGTCACTATATTCAGGATGTGAATTGATTCCAGTACCGACGGCATTTCCGCCAAGACCGATTTCGTAAAGAAACGGTTCGGCTAATTTTACAGCGTCATAAGCGTTCTTAATGCTCTGGGCATATCCATCGAACGATTGTCCCAAGCGCATCGGCACGGCATCCTGTAAATGAGTACGTCCGGATTTGATATACGGTTGGAATTCCTCTGCCTTCTCTTCTAATGCTTGAATCGTTTTTTCAAGAGCTGGGTATAACTGGCGATGCAGTTCTTCTGCAACAGCAATATTGATGGCAACGTGGATCGTATCATTCGTCGATTGAGCCATATTGACGTCATCATTCGGATGGACCTTTGTCCAATCGCCACGTTCCCCGCCCAATATTTCACTGGCTCTTGAAGCAATGACTTCATTCGCGTTCATGTTCTGGGACGTTCCAGCTCCAGCTTGATAAGCATCGACAACAAATTGTTCATCAAGCTTTCCTTCCATCACTTCTTCCGCTGCTTGTATGATGGCATTCGCTTTTTTCTCTTCAATCTGGCCTGTGTCTCGGTTAGCGACTGCAGCGGATCGTTTGATGATTGCCTGTGCACGGATAAAAGCTCTTGGCAATCTCAGCCCACTGATTGGGAAGTTTTCCACAGCTCTTTGGGTTTGTGCGCCATAATAAGCATCTTTCGGAACTTTGATTTCGCCTAATGTATCTTTTGCTATACGATGATTTTCCAAGTTTTCAGCTCCCATCCCTGTTAGTGTGCTACTATGTTATGTTCCACACTTCATTCTTTTTAAACCCATTTAATTTCCAGATGATGTGGCTCATCGCCATCTCATTCTTGGATAAAATGGATAGCATCTGTTGTCTTGTGGAGGGAACTGATAGACTTTTGCGACCGGTTTGTTGATTTTACGGTATTCTGTCCGGTATCCTGCCCTTGCTCTTTCATAAAAGGTCCTCTCTGAAATCGGACGCGGTGCTGACCATTCCAATGATTTTGGATTCATCCAAGAATCATGTGTGATCAATTCCCTTTTATAATAATATCGATTGCCACTTGGATATTCTTCACAAATGTAAATGACTGTTTGACGTGAGTGCATGCTATACCTCCAAATATTAGTGAATTATGTAACAGTTTACCCAAATATTGTGAATTTCAACGATTAAAGGCTATCGCCCGCTTGTACGAATTGAATCTGACCTAAAGAAAAGAGCTTGAATAACGCCAAGCCCTTTCTTCATTGTCAGATCGTCTAACGCCAACCTCCGAACCACCACCAGCATCCACATATAATGAGTAGAATTACCACTATGACGACTACAGCCCAGATCCAACCAATACCATAGCCGAATCCCCCGTAAAATGGATATTGTGGATAAAAAGGGGCTCCGCCATAAGGCGATTGTGCACCTGCTACCATGCCTGGCTGCTGCTGGGTTTGGATTCCAGCAACCATATTATTTGCTGCACCGACAGGGACACATAACAGCGGGCTTTGTTGCGGCTGTGTCTGTGCGCCGGCTACCTGTTGTGGTTGCTGCGGTGGACAAGGTGGTGGACAATATGGTTTCGGATAACAGCCAGGACGGTCATCCGATACATTTGATTCGAAATCATATTCATCGTTATCGTAATACTGAGGCATTCCCCTAAACCTCCTTATATTTCTTCATAATAAAATATGTACTTGAACCAAAAAACGGAAGGAATATATGCTCGAAAAAGAGCCCTTTTTTCAGACGTTTGTCCATGCTTGGCCTCTTTTTTTGTCATTTTTTGATCTACATGAGGTTGCGTTTAAAGGAAAAACTAATATAAAAAACCAGATGTTTGGGGTGAAAAAATGGAGATGATAGCATCTACGACCGAGGAAATAAATCCTGCAAAGCAGATGCGGCTTCAGGATATCAATATATATTATGAACATTATCCACATGGGAAACCGGATACTCCTGTTGTAATTCTGATTCACGGATTCTTAAGTTCCTGTTTCAGTTTCCGCAGGCTCATACCATTATTAAAAGAACATTTTCATATCTTCGCGATTGATCTACCTGGTTTTGGACAGAGTGAAAAGTCCAGAAAATTCATGTACTCCTTAAAAAATTACGGGCAGCTTATCGCTGACTTTATTGAAAATATGAACATCGAGAATGCGTATGTTATTGGGCATTCTATGGGAGGACAGGTTGCGATGCATGCTTCTCGGATCGTTCCTGACAAAATCAAAAAGCTGATTCTGCTCGGCTGTTCTGGTTATTTGAAGCGTCCAAGCCGTTTTATCGTACGGTGCTCCTACCTGCCGTTTTTCGTATATGTCATCAAGCATTGGATCAGTAAAAAAGGGGTACGTGAAAACCTGCTGACGGTCGTCCATAATCCGTCGTTGGTCGATGATGATTTGATAAATGGGTATGCCCAGCCATTCAATGATAAAGAAACATTCCATGCACTGATACGGGTCTTAAGACATCGTGAAGGTGACATGCAACCAGAAGAATTGCAACAAGTGAATCATCCTGTCTTATTACTGTGGGGAAAATACGATCAGGTGATTCCGCTTCCTGTTGGAGAAAGGATGGTCGACGATTTGCCGAATGCAAAATTGAAAGTGTATGAAAATGCTGGCCATTTGCTCCCGGAAGAAATTCCAGAGGAAATCAGCGAAGAAATTTGCGGGTTTTTAGACATCGCAAAACTGAAACAAATGTGAAAAGTGTCAATTACTGAGGGATATGGACCTAATATTTTGGGACGACCGCCTTATTTTGAGGCAGGATTTAGCGGACACCAGAGACCTTAATTGGATCAAAACCTCCAAAATCCGAGAGTTTTGCCTCAAATAAGAGCTCTCATGTCCGCTAAACGATTCCATCCCGCCTTTTTGTCAAAATAACGGCTGTGGTGTCCGCTAATGTCTTTTTATAAAGGCTCTGTTCTAAAAGATTGTTGCTTTTGAGTCATTTTTAATAACTCATCTTGTGCAAGTTGATTGGAGAGAGCAAGGTGCGAAACTCCTCCGCATTTTCTTCGTGCGTTGTAACGCTGCCGAAGCTTTCCTTGTCCTGCGGGACCAGCGTGCCTACTACCTGAATAATCTCCTCGCAAGGCATGCGACGAGGAAGCTCGCTTCGACAGGACTTTCTTGTAGACGCAGGAGCACAAATGCTTCCTTGAAAAGGAGACTCCTGAGGTCGCAAGGCGACGAGTGGGCTCACCGCATGCCCCCGCGGAAAGCGAGCATCCTGGAGCGGAAAACACCGACTTTTAAAGAAAACTTGGCGAGACCAAGCCTTTTGTAGGTCGAGCCTTAGTTGCCCTTATACTGAAGAAAGTATTTTATACTTTCTTTAAGTGCAAGAGCAACAAAGTTTGCGAAAACAGCCTTTATAAAAATGGGCTATCCATCTAAAATGGACAGCCCTTTCTTTTTCAGATTAATTTTTTATCCTTCAACAAAGTGATCAACTGTTCTTTTTCCATATCCGTTAGCTTGTATTCCGAATCACAGCCCTCATTTTGCAGGACGATTTCCATTACCGTCCCCTGGTCAATGACCACTAACAGAGAAGGGTCCGTCAATCCTTCCGGAATCTCACCTTTTTCTAGTTCAAACGAAAGATGGAGATTTTTCCATCTGTCTTCTTCCATCAAATCTACGTGCACATCTGAAAATACCCAATGTGAATATTCTCCTAAACCGTATTGAATCATATGTAGTACTCCTCATAATTAATTATTTAAGTCTAAAGTTCGACTTTTTTCGTCAAAACCAGTCATGGCTTGTTTCAATAAAAGTACTAAAATAGTAGTAAAGGGGGTTTGTTTATGAAAAAAGTCACGGCAATCTCTTTATTTGTCGTTTCCTTTGCTTTACTCTTTGTGTTCTTTTTAAATTCCGAATTTTTCTTGAACGCTGAAACGGAGGCACCTTCTAAGGCTGAACCACAACATACAGAAACAGCTGAACAGAATGTGCCAGAACCTGAACCTGAAGAGATCACCACCACTGCGTCATTAATGGCAGTCGGTGATATTTTAATACATGATTACGTTTATAATCAAGCTAAGACCAGTGATGGCGGTTACGACTTTACTCCAATGTTCAAACTTGTTAAACCATATCTGGTAAGTGCAGATATTACGATAGCGAATCAGGAAACGATGATCGGTGGAAGTGATATTGGTGTTTCAACCTATCCAAGATTCAACAGTCCTTTTGAAATCGGTACAACATTGAAGGAATCGGGGGTCGATCTCGTTACAATCGCTAATAATCATACCCTTGATCGTGGGGAAGATGCAATTCTAAACGCCTTGAATCACTGGGATGACATCGGTGTGGAATACACAGGGTCGTATCGTTCTGAAGAAGACCGTACGAATCTGCGGCTGATTGAACGCAACGATATCACTTTTTCGTTTCTAAGCTACACATATGGAACGAATGGAATTCCTGTACCGGAATCGAAACCGCACCTAGTGAACTTGATTGATATCGATTTGATTAAAAGTGAGATTAAAGAAGCAAAGCGGGTATCGGATGTCGTTGTGCTGAGCCTTCATTTCGGAAATGAATATGAGCGGTTGCCAAATGAACAACAGAAGCTTCTTGCTAATGAAGCCGCAGCAGCAGGGGCTGACATTATCATCGGACACCATCCACATGTGCTCCAACCTGCTGCATGGATCGATAACCCGGATGGCAGCCGTACCTTTGTCATCTATTCATTAGGGAACTTCCTATCCGGTCAGCGGAGAGATTATAAAGATATCGGCGGCATCGTCCAAATCAAAGCGGAAAAAGTTGTGAAGGGTGACGAGGTAGAAATATCTCTTGAAGAGCCGGCTTTCCTCCCTACGTGGGTCGATCGTCAATATACGATCCAGCCGATGTTCCAACTCGTGGATCATCAGCAAACCTATACGGAAATCAAACAACATATGTCCCAATGGATTCCTGAGATGACATTCATTGAAAAATGAAGGTAGTAAAAGGCGGTCACACTTACGGAGTGATGACCACCTTTCATTTCTTTATTGAGATTGTTCAGGTTTTTTCCCGTGTTCAACATATTCTTTCAGGAACTTTCCGAGAAGTTCTTGCCATCCGCTGTCATGCATCTGTTTCCATTCTGGATCTAACAAACCACTTGCATGGTGGGAAAGCTTCAAGATTGTTTCATCACCATTTTCCTCTAGTGTATAAGCATATGCACTATTAACAGCACCTCTCATACCTAAAAGTCCGTTCAACCGGATTTCTTCCGGAGCGTTCACATACGTAACGACACCCCAAAGTGCACCTTCATCATTGCTCCATGTTTCCAAAAAACGACCCCCGACAGTTGGTTGGAATGTCAATGTGGATTTTGCTGAACCGCTGAGCCGGTATGCCCACCATTGATCAATATCTTCTGTAAGAGCTTTGTAAACTTGGCCTCGAGGCGCTTTGATAGAAATTTCCTGTTCGATTTGAAATGAATCTTGCTTAAGTCCGTTTTCCATTTTTTCATTCCTCCTTGGATTTTGTTCAATCTTTTCTTTTAGTGTTATAAGGGAACTAGCATTTCGACCTTCGTATTTGTTCACCCATCGATCATAAATTTGTCGCAGCGGAACAGCGTTCAAATAATTCATTCGTACTCTGCCGACTCTTCTGATTGTAATCAGTTTTGCGCTTTCAAGCATACTAAGATGTTTCATCACCGCATATCGGGTTACATCTGGAAACTTTTCATCCAGGTCTCCTGTAGACAATGGACCATTATTGAGAAAGTCCAAAATTTTCCTTCTGATGGGATGGCTTAATGCTTTGAATGTGGTCGAAAGCTCATCCGTCTTTTCATTAATCTTCAACACCTCCTTTCTATATGTGACCTATAAGTAACATATTTGATGTGACTAAAGAGTAACATTATCTTTTTAATATGTCAAACCTTTATAGAAGAACCAGCCGAACCCACAGCAGGTATCTCTCCTAGAGAGAAGTGAATTTTCAAGTAGAAGTTGGAAGAATAGCCCTTTGGTCTGATTTTGGTTAATTGATGACAATGGACTATTTTTCCACCATAAAATAGATTAAATATTGAGAATATTCATTCGCTATATTACAATATTGCTGTAGGTTCAAAGTGCCTATTTTGATGACTGTTCGTTTCACCGACGGACATCTCTCATGATATCAGCGGTTTGATCCCAGGAGGAATAGCATGTATAGCAAAAATACCATTTACATAATCGGGGACGCGAAAACCAGTTCCAACAATCCCATCACCCAGAAATTCAATGCCTTCTTTATCGGCCTTGTCATCGATCGGAAAAGTGGATTGATTATGGATGCCGATTGTTCAGCGACCATCTCACTCACAGAGAAATTCGTCAAATCTTTATTTATCGGTCAATCGATCAACGATACTGAGAATGTTACCACTGAGATCGAGACCCGCTATTTCGGTTCCTCGCAAAAAGCGCTGGTCGTTGCGTTCAAAAATGCGAGTATCAAATATCAACAAATCGTTGAAGTATAGTTGCTTCTCCTGGTCACTTAGGGGAAATCCAGCTAATCGACTGAGTCATATCGTCGATTAGCTGTTTTTTTGTTTACAAACTGAAAAGGAGTTGAAAGTGGAATGATTCAGGATGGGATCATGTATGTCAGTGTGTTGCTGGTCATTACGGCAGTCATCGCTATTTCGGAAAAAAGAAGCCGCTCTAAATTTTTCAAGTATGTCCCTGGAATCGTATTGATTTATCTTGTATGTGCGTTGCTTCAAACATTCGGGGTTTTTGCCGATTCCGAGTCTAATGATACCGCGTATGGAACTGTCAGAGGTGTCCTGTTGCCAGCGATGTTGATGCTGATGCTTTTGCATTGTGACTTACGTAAAATCATCCGGCTAGGACCTAAAATGTTGGGGGCTTTTTTTGCAGCATCGATAAGTATCGTTATTGGATTCACACTTACATACCTTTTGTTGAAAGGATTCTATGCAACGGATACTTGGAAAGCCTTTGCTGCGTTAAGCGCGAGCTGGACAGGCGGCTCCGCAAACATGGTGATTCTTCAGGACATCCTCACTGTGCCTGAAAATATTTTTGGCTACGCGCTGATCATGGATACCGTGAACTATTCATTCTGGGTAATGTTCATGTTTTGGCTTGTCCCTTTTGCCGATAAGTTCAACCGCTGGACCAAAACAAATACAACATACCTTGATCAGGTCTCTGCTGAACTTTCAGCTGCAGAGGAAGAAAATGAAGGTGCAAGGATCGGGTTTGTGGAAATGCTTAGCCTTCTTGCGCTTGCAATCTTTATTTCTGCGTTAGGGACGAAAATCGGTAACAGCCTGCCAGAGCTAGGTACAGCCGTAAATAGTACGACGTGGACGATCATTTTTGCTTCTGTCGTTGGAATTGTGCTTGCGATGACGAAGGTGGCGAGAGTCCCTGGCTCATTGGAGCTTTCGAAAGTGATGTTGTATATCGTCATTGCGTTGATCGCCTCACACGCTGATTTTTCACAGCTTTTCCAGGCGCCGGTCTATATCATTTCAGGGTTCATGATTTTGTTTTTCCATGGAATTGTCATGTTCCTTCTCGCAAAACTCTTCAAGCTTGACCTTTTCACCATGGGGGTTGCCTCTCTTGCCAACATCGGCGGGGTCGCATCCGCTCCGATATTAGCTGGTGCTTTCCATCGATCTCTAATTCCGATCGGGATCTTGATGGCTGTTCTTGGAAGCTTACTAGGAACGTACTTTGGGATTTTGACAGCAAACATATTGTCTGCCCTCTGATTTTGAATTCTTGATGTTTTTAATTAAAAAATGAAAGGGGATTTCTATGGAACTTTTGAAAAAATGGTTGGTTGGTTTTCTCTCTCTTGTTCTTGTTGCTGCTTTTTCACTGGAAGCGGTTAGTGCAAAGGATTTAACGGATTCTCAGACTGAAGAAACAGCTTATGTTGATGTCGCTGCGGCTACACTTTGGGTAGCACCTGATCTCTTACGTCCGGTGGATGAACCGTCTGCGACCAATCCAGTCGATCTTCGTGAATGGACAAGTTCGATGACGTATGAGGAAAAACTCTGGCTGGTTGGAAACCTCGAAACTCAAGCCTTACTAGGATCTAAAGTTACGATTTTAGAAGAACAAGGCGATTGGGTAAAAGTTGCAGCACATGAACAACCTACACCAAGAAACGATGAGGGCTATCCTGGCTGGATGCCTAAAGATCAACTTACTGAAGGTGTTGGATTCGGAAAGTTGGTCGATTGGAAGCCATTTGCCATCGTTAAGGAACCTACTGCGTGGTTATATGAAGATAAAAAAGCAACATCTGAATTCATGGAAATCAGCATGAACACAAGGCTGCCTGTCTTGAAAGATGCTGGTGAGATGATCTTGGTAATGACGCCGAGTGATGGAGCGAAATGGTTGCCATCAGAAAAGGTCGAGGTTTATGAGTCTAAAAGTGATATGCCGAGCCCAACAGCTGACGATGTTCTTGCAACCGCAGAAAAGTTTCTTGGACTCCCTTATCTATGGGCAGGTATGTCAGGATTCGGATTTGACTGCTCAGGGTTCACCCATACCGTTTATAAAACAAACGGCATCATCATCCCACGTGATTCCTCTGTCCAAGCGACACATGGCACACCAGTCGCCGAGGAAGACCTTCAAAAAGGAGATCTGATTTTCTTCGCTTATGATAACGGAGAAGGTCGTGTCCATCATGTCGGTATGTACATCGGTGACGGGAAGATGATCCACTCGCCGAACTCCAGCACCACTGTCAAAATTGATGACTACGACGCACCCGGCTACGGAGAAGAATACGCCGGCGCAAGAAGATACCTCGACTAGCACCCGTGCCAGGCACCATTTTTGAGCCTTACTCTCCCAAGGAGTCTCATTCGGTGCCTGGCACCATTTTTGAGCCCTACTCTCCCAAGGGGTCCTATTCGGTGCCTGGCACCATTTTGAAGCCTTACTCTCCCAAGGGGTCTCATTCGGTGCCTGGTACAGGGGTAATGATTTAATTAAAAAGAGCAACCGGGGGGCTGTCTTTGCCCTTCGGTTGCTTCCTTTTATTCTATATAATTGCTGTTTACAAAATGATGAGATCTTTCACCTGCCTGACTACGATTAGGAAGTGGCTGCGGTTAGTGATTTCAGGTCCCTCTCGAAGATCTCCTTGTCTTTCTCCCCTTTGATTGCTTCGCTGGCGTCTATTGCGAGCTCCATGTATTCCTTGTACTTTTCCTGATGCCCGCCTACATAGGCTGCACGTGCCAGCGCTTCATATGCATAGGCGAGATCAAAATCCCCGATAGTGTTTTCCAAGCAGTAGTCCAAACTTTTTTGAGCATGGTAATAGGCGCGATCTGCGACATTCAAAATCGCATACACCCTCGAAATCTGCCATTCTCCTCTGGCAAAATTGAGTGGCTCCCCAACAATCCCCCAATGGTGGCGTGAAGTATGGGCCGCGTGAATCATTTCCAGCTCCTCTTCAGCACTCCGATCTTCTTTTTCAATAAGATCCCAGACTTTGTTGAACAGCTCGACAGCATTCTTACGGTGGAACTTATGTAATTCCGTCTTTTCCATAACACCCTCCTAGAATTAGTCCCAACTGAACCTCTCTTCCTTCCATGGACTGCCCTGCATATGATAACCATTCCGTTCCCAGAACCCTGGCTTGTTCTCAGCTATGAATTCAATCCCGCGGATCCATTTTGCGCTCTTCCAAAAATAGAGATGTGGAATGACCGCGCGGAGCGGGAATCCATGTTCTGGCGTCAGTGGCTTCCCATCATGTGTGTGGGCTAGAAGGCTTGTGTCTTTTAAAAAGTCCTCTAAAGGGAGATTCGTTGTCCAATCTTCTTCTGCATGAATTATTACATAATTCGCTTCAGTGAGGACATTCACCTTCTCCAATAAAGCTTTTGTCGGAATTCCTTCCCATTGATTATCCAGTCTTGACCACCCAGTCACACAGTGGATATCATTTTTCAGCTTAGTAGAAGGCAATTCCATCACATCATCATAAGACAGACGAACCTCTTCCTCTACCAGCCCAAATATCCTGAGATCCCATACATTCAAATCCTCGTAATATGGAACATCCCCGTAATGAAGTACCGGCCATTTTTTCGTAACGATTTGATTCGGCGGCACTCGCTCGTCTTTTCCCTGCTCTTTTTCTTTTCCGAAATACATATGCAATCACCTTTTCCAATTAAGATTGTCGTGATCATTTTTGATGCTGGCGCGATATTTCACAGCACTTCGTCGTGTTTTTTCAAATTTATGTCGTGATAACATTACTTTCATTATTCCCTAATACGCTCACAATTCTTCACCCATATAGAAAACTTGATAAACCCTAGCACAAGCTGAGCCTTTACCGCCACTTTTAGAAAGTATTTATTATACCTTCTTCAAATGCAAAAAAAGACCTCCTGCAAAAGAGGTCTCAATAAGCTAAAAGATGATTGCAGCAATCCACCCGAACAAGACAAGAGGAATGTTGTAGTGAAGGAATGTCGGTACGCACGTATCCCAGATGTGATTATGCTGACCGTCGGCGTTAAGCCCGGCAGTTGGTCCGAGTGTACTATCCGAAGCCGGGGAACCCGCATCCCCCAGTGCACCGGCTGTCCCTACAAGTGCAACGATCGCCAGCGGACTGAAGCCCAGTTCCTGTGCAAACGGGACAAAAATCGTTGCGATGATCGGAATGGTCGCAAAGGATGAGCCGATCCCCATCGTCACGAGCAAGCCGACGAGAAGCATTACGAGCGCTGCTAGAACCTGATTCCCGGCAAACACCGCAGACGCGCTCTCTACGAGTTTTTCGATATCCCCTGTCTTCCGCATAACCTCAGCAAAGCCCGCAGCCGTAATCATGACAAATCCAATGAACGCCATCATTTTCATTCCATCTGTAAAAATGACGTCCGATTCTCGAATGGAAAAGGAGCCTGCAAAGAATAAAAGGATGATACCAGTTAGTGCTCCCATGATCATCGATTCTGTAAGTATTTGCACGACAACTGTCGCAATGATCGCGATGACTGCAAATGTGAGCGATCTTTTTGAAAACTCGACGGCAATATCTTCGCTTTCACTTGCAATATCTTTGTTTTCATAAGTCCGAGGTTTTCTGTAAGAGACGAATAAGGCAATAAGCAAACCGATCACCATCCCGATGACAGGAAGACTCATCGCTTTCGGAATCATCGCCATCTCTACAGCCAATCCGCTTTTCTCCATTTCTTCCTGGATGATTTGGTGGAAGATCAGTCCGAATCCGACCGGCAGTAAAATGTATGGCGCCGTCAATCCGAACGTGATGGATGAAGCAAGCGCTCTTCTATCCATTCTAAGCTCGTTGAAAATCAACAACAATGGCGGAATCAGAATCGGAATAAACGCAATATGGATCGGTATCAAGTTTTGTGAAAAGATAGAAATGGTTACGATGATAAAAAGCAAAAGGGCTTTCGATAACGCTTGTTTTCTTGTATCGCCTTGTTTTTGTGTCACTTTAAGTGCTCCGGAAACAAGCACTTCCGGCAGCCCAGTTTTTGATAGTCCTAATGCAAATGCTCCTAGAAGTGCATAACTGAGTGCGATTGTGGCGTTGTTGCCCAATCCCTCTGTAAAAACAGTGAGCGTCTCGTTGACGCCTAATCCCCCGACGATTCCTCCTGTAAATGCACCAATGGCAAGTGCTAATACAACCTGTACGCGCATCAAGCTGAGAATAAGCATGACGAGTACAGCAATTATGACAGCATTCATGTTGTTGACCTCCAAAAATCCTTTATCTCGATAAATCACTAATGTATTAAAACCCTACACAATCTAACATGAATTTTCAGGAGTGTCAACACGTGCACACCACTCTTAAAGATATTTGCCAATTAAAAACTCTCCAGCAGGGTGCCGGAGAGCTTCTTCGGTTTCTTATTTCGTTTCGAATTTTTCAATCAGTTTTACGATGGAGCGGGTCATGACACCAGTTGCGCCTTTTGGCCCGAGTTCGGTTGTCTTGTTGCTGTATGCTGTTCCTGCAATATCGAGGTGCAGCCAGGGTGTGTCCCCAACAAACTCAGAAAGGAAGACTCCGCCCTGGATCGGATGTGCAAGTTTTCCGGCTGAGTTGACGAAATCAGCGACATCACTTTTTCTTAGGATTTTTTTATAAGGACCGAACATCGGTAAACGCCACGCATACTCGCCGGCTTCTTCTGCAGATTGCTCAAACTTCGCGAAAAATTCTTCATCGTTTGTCATGACACCCGATGCAATATCACCGAACGCAACAACAACGCCGCCAGTCAGTGTCGCTAAATCAACAAGATAGGACGCTCCCAGTTCTTTTGCATATGTTAAGGCATCAGCCAAAATCAAACGACCTTCAGCGTCAGTGTTTGTCACTTCGATGGTTTTACCGCTCATGGATGTGATGACATCCCCTGGTTTCATTGCCGCTCCGTTGATCAAGTTTTCACTGGATGGAATGACAAACATGATATTCACGTCAGGCTTCAAACGGCCAACCGCTTCCATCGCACCAAGTACAGCAGCACTTCCACCCATATCCGATTTCATTTCGTGCATGTTAAGAGCAGGTTTGATGGAATACCCGCCGGCATCGAAGGTAAGACCTTTTCCGACAAAAGTAAGGACGTCCTGCCATGCCTCTTTCGCTTTATATTTGACGACAATCATTTTCGGGTCTTGCTCTGAACCCTGGCTTACTGCAAGCAGGGCACCCATCCCGAGCTCCTTCATATCTTCGCGTTCCAAAACGTCATATTCGAAATCATATTTTTTCGCGATATTGACGGCTTGCTCTGCAAGATCTGTAGGTGTCAGCAAGTTTCCAGGCGTATTGACAAGATCACGTGCGACATTTGTCCCCATGGCATACGCTTCACCCGTTTTTAACGCATGATTGACAGCGTTTGCATCTTCTTCAGAATAGACAGTGATTGCCTTCAATTCGTAACGTTTGTTTTCTTTCTTTTCTTTATAATCCTCAAATTGGTACGTCGCAAGGATGAACGCTTCTGCCAGCGCGTGTGCGGTTTGCTTGAAGTCGAGATCTGATCGGAATGAATCCAATGCAACCGCGATATCCTCTTGTTTGCTGCTCTTAAGTTCCTTTGCAGCTCCGCCGAACGCATCACGAACAGTACGGTATGTAAGGTCTCTTTTCTGCCCTAGTCCAACAAAATAGATACTTTTGACGCCAAGCACGCCTAACGTATGTACTCGTGTCACTTTTTTTGGTTTTGCTGAAAGCTCTTCGCATTTGAAAAGTTCAGTGATATGACCATTGAGTGCATCATCGATTTCTTTTGTAATGCCTGTTGGTTTCTTATCATCTGAAAATATTCCTACGACTAACGTATGTAATCCTTCCCTAAGATTAACCCCATTTTTAACAGTAAACATCTAATTCCCCCTATTGATTTCTTTATATTTTACATTATATCGAAATATTTCGATTACCTAAACATCTTCTTTTAAATACAAATAAATATCCGGTAGATCGGGGAGTTCCTCAACCTCATCATAAGGCACGGTATCAAGTCCCGGCAATCGTTCCAAGCATTCTTTTACAAAGTTGGATAGTTCCGCTGTATCCAGTCCCCAATAGATATTCGGATAAGGCTCAAAACATTCCAATGCACGCTGGAACATCAACCTTGCACCTTTTACATTACCATACTCGTAGTGGTAAATCGCGACTGACATTTGAAGCAGACCTTTCAAAAACAGATTCTGCTTATCTGTCATCCAAATCTCCTCAAGAAGATCATGACATGTATAATAATCGCCTTCATTGAACTTTATGAAGAATTGGTAGTATTCAAACGGATAATCCATGTCCTCTCCTCCTTCCTTCATCATACCACGTGCATATCTGTCGTAAAATCCGGGTAATCATTACATAGAGGATATGATAAACTTAAACTACTTGTAATAGAGAAAGGACGTTGCATTCTTGGAGGGACTATTGACGAATTATCCATTATGGAGCGCAATTTTTGCAATTTTGTTCGCACAAGCAATCAAAATTCCGATCATGTATATTTCAACTAGAAAATTTGAATGGAATCTCTTTTTCAGCACTGGGGGGATGCCGAGTTCACATTCGAGCGGGGTTACATGTCTAGCGACTTCAATTGGATTGGTTGAAGGCGTCGACTCCACTCTGTTTGCTGTCACGGTCGTGTTCAGCGTCATCGTCATGTATGATGCGAAAGGTGTCCGCTGGCAAGCTGGAGAGCAAGCGATTGTCCTGAATCAACTGGTACGCGATTTCCAACATCTAACGACTGAAATTAAGAATTGGCCTAATAAGAATGAAGAAGAAAAACGGAGAGAGTTGAAAGAATTGCTCGGCCATCGCCCAAGTGAAGTTTTTTTCGGGGCAATTCTTGGGATTGGGTTAGGTTTTGGAATTTATTACGGTTTTGTCCATTAGGGGGTGTGCACGATCCGCATTATATCCATTTGTCCAAGTAATACAGAATTAGCTGCTTATCTCGGATTGACCTCTTCTCTTGTCGGAGTGGATGATTATTCCGATTGGCCCGCAGAGATCGACAAGCTCCCCAGATTAGGTCCGGACCTTGATATCGATATTGATCGAGTGGAAGCACTGAAACCAGACCTCGTTCTTGCCTCTTTAAGTGTACCTGGTATGGAAAAAAACATTGAGCGATTGAAGGAACGGAACCTCACTTTTCATGTCTTCAACCCGAATTCGTTGGAAGAGATTGCATCGGACCTTATTACTTTAGGAAAATTAGCAGGAATCGAAGAACGTGCTCAGAAGATCGTTGAACATTATCGTGAGCTGATAGAGAAGTATTGCCATATCACTGAAAAAATTGATAAGAAGCCGGAATTGTATTGGGAATGGTGGCCGAAACCTGTTTTCACGCCGGGGAAGACCAATTGGCTGACAGAAATAAGTGAACTGGCTGGAGCTGTCAACTGCTTCGCCGATCAAGACACAGCAAGCTATCAGACGGATTGGGAAACCGTACGAAATAAAGAACCTGATCACATCTGCCTTGTGTGGGTAGGTGTACAGACAAAGAAAGTGAATCCAGCTATTTTGGAAAAGCGACCAGGCTGGAACGACATGAACGCGATGAAAGCGAAGAACGTTCATGTCCTGGAAGAGCCTTATTTTTGCAGGCCCTCTCCACGTCTATTGATCGGATTGCAAAAAATAGCCTCCATCATCCATCCCGAGCACTACCCTGCTTATAGCGAGGAACAAGGCGATCCATTGTTGAAGTTGATTTGATTAGAAGTTTTTGATTTGCGTTGGAGTTGAGGTTTGTGCTCATTTGTGGAATGAAGGAGTTTTGTCGTTACGTCTGCCGAACTCGTCTTTAAACACTCTAGACCGTAAAACGGAAAGGACCACCTTTCGGACATCTACAAATGGATGTCTGGGCGGTCCTCTTTTTATTATGTGCTTTTGTCATGTTAAGTATCTTTTGGTGGAAACATTTGCTGACGGAAGACTTGCATCGATTCTTGTTCGTTCAATTCAGTAAGCTCCTGCTCTGTCAACGAGCCATTCCCTTTTTTGATGAGAAAGACTTCTACCTTCTTTTTTCCCCACTTTTCATAAACATCCTTGACTTCTTTGTAATAAAGATCAATCTTCTTATTTTTTATGGCAGAGCCCGTATCGGCAACCACTCCGTATCCATAACCCGGAATAAACAGGATACTGCCGATTGGAAAAACAGACGTATCGGCTGCAATCGTAGAATAGAGATCACGGCGTACTTTTACGCCGGACTTTGTTATGCCATAGGCTGGATGGGCTTCCGTCTTACCAGTCGATTCGACACCAGCAGTGTAACCGGTCGCCACAACTTCTACTTTAGGATAGTGCTCTGTATCTACCATTTCAGCTAATGGATTTTCTTTTGCAATGACTTCATTCGCCAACAACAAAGGTGTTTTTGTATTGAACAGCGATTTGAACATCAGCGCAGTCTTCTTTTTCAGATGATCCATTGCGTCAAGATTGATAGAGATTTCTCTTTGATTTGTCAAAGCCATTAACCCAGAAGCCTCTACCCCAGAGAATTTACTGATCGTCGTGAATAGCGCCAGGATGAATAAGCAGGACATAAGAGTGCGTTTCAGGATTGTTTTTGCAAACTGCATCTCTTCACTCCTCTCACGCCTAATCCTTTCCAAAAAAACCAGAAAGTATTCATGAGAGGAATGAATGGTCAGAAAATTCAATTAGATTGTGTGCCTGGCACCGAAACAGAAGTCAATGGTACCAAGGCTTCCCAATCGGTGCCAGGCACCGTTTCAAAAACGTTGATATAGCGGGCTTTATTTTTGGTGCCTGGCACGCTTTCAAAGTCCTTCTCCCGCAAGGCTTCTTTGGGGGTACCTGGTACGAGAACGAACAAAGAAAGGGACTCACCCAGACATCGTGTTTTATTCGATGGATGGGTCAGTCCCTTGTATTTCATATGAAATTATGACATTCTAGAACATTTGATAGCCTCTGACTCTGAGCATTTTGATTGATACACCAGAGAGAATAGCACCTAATAAACCGAATAATAAAACTAATAAATCAGAAAAGTGCAAGTGTACAATGCTATTCATCAATTCAGGGAATGACGAGCCTGGTGCAGTAAAATACTCTGTCAACCTTACATCATCAACGATCGTGATGACGACGATCGGGTAAATGACAGCCATGACCCAAGTCATTCTCAGAAGCATATTGAGCAGAAAGCCGATTCCAAAAAACAAAATCATAAACAAAAGCATGGAAATGATCAGTGTTGGAATAGTTAACGGCATAATGGTCACCCCTTTATATCCATTGACTAGTTTACTGTATATAAACCTATCGAGTCAATGCTAGCGAAAGGGGTCCATTAAATAAAATGACTCATGTTCAAAAACCTGTCATAACTCTTAATTGTGCTTTCGTCCACTACCGCCGCAATGATCACAAGTTTCTGACCCGCCAAGCAATAGTTGGAAGTAACCGATTCCTTTGCAATATTGACATGTTGCAGATTGAGGGTTTCGGTTCTTTTGATCTTTTTTCATGGATGTCACCTCTTTTTTAAATTTTCAGATAATATAACATCCTATAAGTTTTTTGAAAAATCTGATATTTGTCTATATGCCGTCATGTAAACGTATACAACGGTTTTTTCCTCTCTATATTTATGTTTTTCGGACTTTTTAAGGTAAATTGAAGATTTTATAGTTTGTATAACCAAATTCGCTTCCAGGATTCAGATCATGTGTCGAAAAACCGCTGGAAGCGTTGTTTTTATCAAGAAAAAAGTGAATCATGAGGGACGAATCAGGATCGTTCAATAACTCATGTGTAGAGCGGAAGGCTGCTTCTGCAATTTCACTGTCTTGAGCCTTTAATATCCCACCAACTGCAGTCAGTTCAAAAATGATCATATTATCACTGATTCGTTCCTTGATGACGCCTGATCGGATGCCGAGGACCCCTGTAATCCCAGCTTCAATCCCGGTCTCTTCTAAAATTTCTCGTTTAACCGCTTCATCCATCGTTTCCCCTTCATCGACGAAACCAGCTGGGAAAGACCATTTCCCTTTCAGCCCACCATATTTCTTTTTTACGACCAACCATTGATCATTCCTTTTGACGATACCTGCAACTGCCAGCCACACGTTCTCTTTTTTTCGTTTCACGACATACCTCCCCTTCCCTTTTTATATGTATTTAAAATCTTTTGCACAAATTCAGATATAGAAAACTTGGAACTGAAGGAAATATTTACTTGCAATAAAATGCAATAAAAAAAGAGCGATGCTGATTCATTCAGCCTCGCTCTTCATTGTATCAAATCTTAGAATAATTTAAGTTTACCTTTTTTCACAACGAGTGGAACTCCGCCTAACAAGAACAGGTAACGGTTGTCGATGATTTTCTTCATCGCAGCAGCAGTTGCTCCGTAAAGCTTCTTGTTACCGACTTTACCGATCGCTTCTCCTTTACCTAATGAAGCGACAGTACCTTTGATTTCTGGTACGAAGGTTTCTGTCTTGCCGCCATTGATGAGTGCTTTCAAGTTACGAGCAACCGTAAAGGCTTGTTGGATCGCAATTTGTGCAGTCGGCGGGTATGGACGGTTGATTTCCTCATTGATGATCAATGCGCAATCACCAACGATGAAGACGTGGTCTTTACCAGGCGCGCGAAGATCACCTTCTACTTTAATTCGGCCGCGCATCGTTTCAAAACCAGAGTTTTCAACAATGGAGTTACCACGGATACCAGTCGTCCAGACGATTGTATCAGCTTTGATTTCTTCCTCTTCTAAAACAACACCGTCTTCTGTCACTTCTTTAATCGGTGTTCCAAGCATGAACTCGACACCTTTGCTTTCAAGAAGGTTCACAGCGTACTCGACAAGCTCTTCATCAAAGCCTGGGAGTACTGTTGGCGCTGCTTCAGCACAAATCAAACGAACTTTTTCACGAGGTACGTCGAACTCTGCGCAAAGTTCAGGAATACGATCTGCCATTTCACCAATGAACTCGATTCCAGTGAATCCAGCACCTGCTACAACGATTGTCAGCATGCTGTCTGATGGATTCGGCTCGTTGTTATAGCTAGCGAAAAGATAATCGATGTGCTCACGGATTTTACGGACCGTATTGACGCTGCGGATGTTGAACGCGTGATCTTTTACTCCTGGAATTCCGAATGTTTCAGACTCAAAACCAAGGCCGATTACGAGATAGTCGTAAGTAAGCTCTCCGTTTTCCAACTTGACAGTTTTTGCGTTGTCGTCGATTGATACGACTGTATCTTGAACGAAGTTGATACGGTTCGTGTCAATGACGTCCTTGATCGGCATACGCGTACGATCGTGGTGTAGAGTACCTGCCGCAGGTTCGTGCAGCCAAGTGGTTTGATAATGATAATTATGTTTGTTTACTAATGTGATTTCCGCTTCGTTCATCCCAAGTTCTTTTGTGAGACGAGTTGCAGTCATTATTCCGCCATATCCAGCGCCTAGAATGACGATCTTTGGTCTACTCATTTTCTCATCCACCTCTTTTTATTAGTTAAAAAATCTTGGACAATCATAATATTTATAGATTAGTTCGAAAAGTTTGTTACGTTTTTCACGTACTATTACGCAAAATGTCACAATTTATCCGTATTTGTCCCATGGTCAATCTTAGACCTTTTCAAAATTTTTTTCAACCCATAACTGTGAACTTTTTTACGAACATACCTATTACACAGTTTTTCCCTTTTCTAAATCGTTTATTAAGGGTTATAATGGGTACAAATAGAAAACTGGGGGTGTAGAATGATATGACCGAGCAACATGATGTCTATGACGTGACGATCATAGGTGGAGGGCCGACAGGGTTATTCACCGCATTTTACGGGGGCATGAGACAGCTAAAGGTAAAAATCATCGAAAGTATGCCTCAGTTGGGGGGCCAATTATCGGCGCTTTATCCTGAAAAATACATATATGATGTTGCAGGATTCCCGAAGGTTCTCGCACAAGATCTAGTGGATAATTTGAAAGAACAAGCTTTTCAGTTCAACCCGTCCGTTGCATTAGAGCAATCTGTGCAAAAGGTTGAAAGAATGGACGATAACAACTTCAAGCTTACAACTGACAAAGAGGTCCATTATTCAAAAGCTGTGATTATCACGGCTGGAGTAGGAGCTTTCCAACCACGACGCTTGGAGCATGACAATGCAAAAAGCTACGAGGGGAAAAACCTTCACTACTTCGTCAACGATCTCAATGCATTCGCTGGACAAAAAGTTGTCGTTTGCGGCGGTGGAGATTCCGCAGTCGATTGGGCGAACATGCTTGAACCAATCGCACAAGAGGTAACATTGACTCACCGCAGGGATAAGTTCAGAGCACATGAGCACAGTGTTGAACAGCTTATGAATTCAAAAATCCAGATCAAGACACCATATCAAGTCAAAGAAATCATCGGGGACGATCATGGCGTCAACAAAGTGATTTTAAAAGAAAGTAAAGGCGACAACGAAGAAGTGATCGAATGTGATTCACTCATTGTAAACTATGGTTTCATCTCTTCACTCGGACCAATTAAAGAATGGGGACTTGAAATCCAAAAGAATTCCATTATAGTGAACTCCCGTATGGAAACGAATGTACCTGGCATCTACGCAGCCGGAGACATTTGTACTTACGACGGGAAAGTGAAATTGATCGCAACAGGATTCGGTGAAGCGCCAACCGCGATTAACAACGCAAAAGCCTACATCGATCCAAACGCAAAAGTACAACCAATGCACAGTACAAGTCTATTTTAAGCCAAAAGACTTCGGCCATCGAGCCGAAGTCTTTTTTTGATTGGTGTGTACCAGGCACCAAAAATAAACGTTGATATAGCGCTGTTTTTCCACGGTGCCAGGCACCATTTTCAAACCCTTGCTGCGCTTGGCTTTTCAAAGTGTACCTGGCACCGATTTGGAACCCTTGCTGCGCTTGGCTTTTCTAAGTGTACCTGGCACCGCCTCTTCTACAGTAAGTAGTACATCAGAAATATGAGTAACCCCAAGAAGGGGATGCCTAAAATGAAGCCGTATACCATATAGTTCGCATTCATGATTTTCTTATCTCGTGTCGATTTGTCATCTGCCTTTTCAACCACTGTTCCAGTCATCTCCTTTTTACTGTTAGTATGACCGAAACCGTCTGATTTTTATTACAGAATTGGAAATACACTAATGAAGCTCTCCGCTAATTTAATATTGATCATTTTAACGTTATTCGGGACAGGTGCAGGTGAAAAAAGCATGAAGTTGTCCCTTAACATGGTTATATGGGACACAAGCAGGTGAAAAACGCGCGGTACTGTCCCTAAACAAGGTTATATGGGACACAAGCAGGTGAAAAACGCGCGGCGCTGTCCCTTAACATGGTTATATGGGACACAAGCAGGTGAAAAACGCGCGGTACTGTCCCTAAACAAGGCGATATGGGACACAAGCAGGTGAAAAACGCGCGGTGCTGTCCCTTAAGATGGTTATATGGGACACAAGCAGGTGAAAAACGCGCGGTGCTGTCCCTTAACAAGGCGATTTGGGACTGCTGTCCGAAAACGAAAATTTCTCCACCCAAAAACAAAAAAGCTGACACTCTATTGGTGCCAGCTCGTTAATACTATATTAGCATTCTTCCGGTGTTCCCTCGTTCGTTGCGGTTTTGAATGATGAACCGCAACCGCATGAAGCGATTGCATTCGGGTTGTCGATCGTGAAACCGCCACCCATCATGTTTTGCTTGTAATCAATTGTTGTGCCTTCCAAAGCCTTTTTACTATCTGCATCAACAACTACACCTATGCCATTCTGTTCAAATGTCGTATCCGATTCTTGAACGTCACTATCAAATCCCATGCCATATGAAAGGCCACTGCATCCTCCACCTTGTATGCCAACACGCAGATAAAGGTTATCTCCTTCTTCAGCAGCCATCATTTGTTTAATTTGATTTGCAGCAGCTTCTGTGATTATAATCATCAGGATCACTCCTTTCATATCTCTATCTTCTAGTATACAGCGCAACCTTTAGAACCTCAACCATCCAGGCTCGTTATTCAGTCTTCCTTCAACCGAATCAAGTCATTATGCCTGCGATCGATTTCCTGGCTATAATACAATACTTTCGGATGATTCAAACCTAATACACGAGCGGTACGGATCATTTCACTACGCAAGCATTCAATTTGCTCATTATATTTTTTGAACAGAGTCAATTTGGATGTCTTAACCATTCGCCACCACCCCTATAATACACACTAGATGAAAGGTGTACCTTAAAGTTATATCGTACTGTCTTTGTGCTTTTTCAAGTTCTTACCATCATAATAGTACGTTCCTTCACAAATGGTGACGGCCGGCCCTGTCATCAAGACCTCACCGCTTTCAGTCCATGTTACATATAAATCTCCGCCTGCTAAATGGACGACTACTTCTTCATTTCGCTGTGCCTTTCCATTCATGACCGCAGCAACAACTGCTGCACAAGCTCCTGTTCCACATGCCTGTGTGACACCAGAGCCTCTTTCCCAAACACGAAAATGCATTTCTTTTTCATCAACTATTTCGACAAACTCAACATTAACACCTTCTGGAAAATTCTTCGCTTTTTCTAGGACCGGTCCAATGCTTAAAACTGGTGCGGCTTCTATCTCATCAATAAAAAAGACGGCATGAGGATTCCCCATTGAAACCCCTGTCATTTCAAGGTGATGATCCTCAACCTCGATCTTTTCCTTTAAAACCACATCATCAGGTCTTCCCTGGCCTATCATTGGAAGATCAGCGCGCTTCAATCGTGGTTCCCCCATGTTGATTGTCACCTGGTGAACTTCTCGTCCTTCAGGATGAACCTGTGCTTGTACAATTCCGCCAAGGGTTTCGATTGAGAACTCCACACCTGTGATAAGTTCATGTTCATAGGCGTATTTCGCAACACAGCGCAATCCGTTTCCACAGTTTTTCGCTTCAGAACCATCATTATTGAAAATCCGCATAAGTACATCTGCTCGATCAGATGGACCGATCAGGATTAGACCATCGGAACCGATTCCTGTATGCCGGTTCGAAACAGAAATAGCGATAGAAGAAAGCTGGTCCTCTGGAGGTGATTCTTCAAATAGATTTACATAGATGTAATTATTCCCTAGTCCGTGCATTTTAGTGAAGTTAAACTGGTCCATAATTCACTTCCTCCATCATCGCAGTTGTTCTGTCGTCCAAAAATAATCTTCATCTGCCCTTAAAATCGTCATTTTCGAATGACAACATGGCATGATCAAATATGTTCGAAAGCCTTCCTTAGCGTTCTGAAGGTCTTCTTCTTTTAAATTCGTCAAAATGTTTTCCTTGCCGCAATACGGACATTGCTGGATATATATATCTTTCATCATCCGTTCATACGGCCATGTGTATCTGAAAGAAGACATACGTTTCCCCCTGCTTTTCCCTTTGTTTTTTTAGTATAATCAGCTTTTTGATGAATGACAATGAATAGTTCCTACTGTTAAAAAAAACATCACTTTTTACTATCTAAAACCTTTATAGATGACATTTACTGAGATGAAGAAATGGAGGAAAACGGGTATCTCTTACTGATTACAAAAATTTGGATTGGTTATGTCTAAAAATTCGTGTTGTACGTCTGAAAATTTCAGGATAAGTCTAAAAAAATGAAAAAAAGTCTAAAAATCCGAAAAGAAGTCTAAAACCAACAGCTAAATGTCTAAAACCGAAATTCCGACCGTCTTAAAATTCAAAAATAGCCCCCCGCACGAAGCGAAGGACTATCCACCAAACTTTTTAAATTAGATCAACATACCAGCGATTGCTGCACTCAACATGTTTGCAAGTGAACCAGCAATGATTGCCTTGACTCCAAGTTTCGCGATGTCTGGACGACGGTTTGGCGCAATACCACCAAGACCACCAAGAAGAATTGCAAGAGACGATAAGTTCGCAAATCCACAAAGTGCGAAACTGACAACAGCTACCGTTTTATCACTAAGTTCACCAATTTCAGGTGCGAATGCAGAGTATGCAACAAATTCATTCAATACAAGCTTTTGTCCAATGAAGTTACCTGCACGTACTGCCTCATCCCATGGTACCCCAACGATAAATGCAAATGGCGCGAATACATAACCAAGGATCAATTCAAGAGATAGCTGATCATAGTTGAAGAATCCGCCTACCCAGCCAAGAAGACCGTTAATCATTGCGATCAACGCGATGAATGCAAGCAACATTGCCCCAACGTTCAATGCAAGCTTCAATCCATCGGAAGCTCCGCGAGCCGCTGCATCGATGACGTTGACTGCTTCAAGGTCCTTTTCCATCTTGATTTCATCTGTTGTTTCAGAAACCTCTGTTTCAGGCAAAACGATTTTCGCCATGACCAGACCTGCTGGTGCAGCCATGAAACTTGCAGCTAAAAGATATTCAAGTGGTACACCAAGCAAGCTGTACCCGATCAATACAGAACCAGCGACTGACGCCAGTCCCCCGACCATTACCGCAAATAGCTCAGATTGAGTCATTCGTGGCAAGTACGGTCGAACAACCAATGGTGCTTCTGTTTGTCCAACGAAAATGTTTGCTGTTGCAGAAAGTGACTCTGCTTTACTTGTACCTAATAGGTAAGAAATAGCTCCACCAATTAAACGGATAACCCATTGCATGATTCCTAGATAGTACAATACTGCGATTAAAGATGAGAAGAAAATAATGATCGTCAATACTTGGAACGCGAAAATAAATCCAAGACCGCTGTCTTCAGCAACGAGTCCTCCAAAAAGGAATTTGATTCCTTCGTTTGCGTTGTTCACAATGTTTTGAACAACCATTGAGACTTTTTGCAATGCTGCTTTACCAGCATTCCATTTCATAACAATAAGTGCGAATCCGATTTGGATCGCTAAACCACCTAATACGGTTCTTAGTCGAATTTTCCTCTTGTTATTCGACACAAGAAACGCAATCAGCAAGATCGCTAAAATACCACCGATCCCCCATGCATATTGCATAATGTTCACTCCCCTAATGTATTGTAAAAATCCGAAAACGCTTTCTTTTTGCGTCAAGGTATGTTGTCTGACATCTAACGTTTCAACATTAATAATGTAACAGAATTCGACAAAATTACAAGGGTTAAATTTATTTTCAGAATTGTTCCACACACTCCAAAATTTTCATGTGCCTTCTTTTTATGTAGATTCCCCCGCATCTCCATATCTATCCATATTATTTCGTAATACTTCTCTTCTTTTAGTCTTGCTTTACTACTTATAAAAGATAGGTTTAACTTTTGTTCTATAGGAAGGGAAATTCGCGACACTCCTGCGGGAAAACCGAACCATAAAGAAAAGACCTCTTCATATGAAAGAGATCTTTTCCGGTTTATCTATACTACCCTTAGAACATCGGGTTTTCTTCTAAATATTGATAAACGTTGTCGACAAGTTCCTCAGGTGTTTCACCAGGAACATATTCACCGTTCACTAAAGCGTACGGTGATCGAAAGCATTGTCCACAGTTTCCGAGACAACCATATTCAATTACATCGAGGTTCGGATCACGTTCAAGAATTTCTCTTGCTTGTTGGGATCCGTTAGCCAAATTGCTTACGCAGAATTCGATGATTGGTCTCATTTTCAACCACCTTTCTTTCCATCCTTATCCTACATCCTTACACTGTTTTCCGTCAACATACCTGGCTTAACAACATTATTTTACATATGATTATTGTAGATTTATCACAATTTCGTTATACTACAGATGACCACGGTCATTTATTGATGGAACTGAGAAAAAACACTTCAGTTTTTTAAATGTGTAAAAGGAGATGCAGCTTGAAGTGAACCGCAACAAAAAACGAAATTTCACTGAAGAAAATATCGTCAAAGCTGCGTTGGAACTTTTCTATGAAAAAGGATATGCTCATACAAGCGTCAAGGAAATCACTGAAAGAGCAAATATTGCAAAAGGTACGTTTTTCAATTATTTCCCTTCCAAAGAGGATTTAATGCAACATTTTGCCGAAGAACGCTTACATACATTGAGTATTTTCTTAGGAAAAGGGTATATTCTTTCACAACCCTTCCAAAAGCAAATGGAAGTATTGGTCCGTCATCTATTAACGTACTATGATCTCGATTCGGATTTTACGAGGGATCTTTGGGCGACGGTCATTACCGATAAAAGCCCTTTGATCAAGTACTGGATGACGATTTTAAATAGAGGAAGCATAAGAGGTGAGTTGAGTTCACATATCGATTTGACTACTTGTGCACATGTTTGCAACAGCCATTTCCATTATGTTTTGTCGACATCACACAGCGATGACACGAAGGACGCTTTGATTCATCGGATCATGACATTATTGGAAGTCAGCATACAAGGATTTTACGAAAAAAGGGGAAATGACAGAATGAAAAAGCTTGTCATCTTAGGTGCTGGATATGGCGGTATGAAGATAATCCATGGATTACTTGATTCCGACCTTCCAGAAGACATACAAATTACCTTGGTGGATCGTCTGCCATATCATTGTTTAAAAACGGAATATTACGCGCTAGCTGCCGGAACCATTTCCGATCATCACTTACGTGTGAGTTTCCCAGATGATTCACGCGTCATCGTCAAATATGGAGAGGTTACCGACATCGACCTCGACAATAAAAAAATCAATTTCGAAAATGACGAACCTCTAGAATATGATGATTTGATCATCGGCCTGGGCTGTGAAGACAAGTATCACGGGGTCCCAGGTGCACCTGAACATACGTTAAGCATACAGACCATCGATAAATCACGTGAAACTTATCAGAAGTTGAATAACCTGCCCCCGAAGGCTGTTGTTGGTGTAGTCGGTGCTGGCTTGAGCGGTGTGGAACTGGCCAGTGAATTTCGTGAAAGCCGTCCAGATTTATCGATCAAGCTATTCGACCGCGGTGAAACGATTCTTTCCGCTTTTCCGAAACGACTGAGTAATTATGTACAAAAGTGGTTCATCGATCATGGCGTCGAGGTCGTCAACAGATCCAACATTACACGTGTTGAGCCGAACATGCTCTATAACAACGATGAAGCGATTCCTTGTGACGCGATTGTTTGGACTGCAGGGATCCAGCCGAACCGGGTTGTTCGAGAAATGGATGTTGAAAAAGACGAGTCTGGACGTATCGTCTTATCGCCTCATCACCATCTCCCAGACGACCAGCATGTTTTTGTCGTCGGTGATTGCGCAAGCCTCCCTCATGCACCAAGTGCTCAACTTGCTGAAGGACAAGGAGATCAAATCGTTGAGGTGCTGTTGAAGCTTTGGAAGGATGAACCGCTTGAGGATCTCCCTAAAATCAAGTTGAAAGGTGTTCTCGGTTCACTTGGGAAAAAGCATGGCTTCGGCATGATGAAAGGAACAGCCCTTACTGGCCGAGTTCCACGACTTCTGAAATCCGGAATCCTATGGATGTACAAATACCACACGAACTAAATCTTCAATAGGGGCTGTCCCATAAGTGCCTGACACTTTCTTAAGGGACAGCTTCTCTTTAATTTGCATTTTTTTACACGTATATTTTTCAGCTTGATTATTATTTAGGTTCATGTAATTGAGAAAAGTAAGAGCAATCTTCAGATTAAGCTAAAAACCTTCTTACGTCTTATTTCATACGCTTTTGTTATGTGATAAGATAAATAATGTAGGTAAACAGCTTTTTACAATAGCATTTTTTCATAAAAATGATTATAATAAAGAATAAGAAAGGGGTAGATATTTATGCGTGAACAAGTCGAAGAGGTACTTGATAAATTACGACCTTTCCTGCTTCGTGATGGTGGAGACGTTGAGCTAGTAGATATCGAAGACGGGATTGTAAAGGTTCGATTGATGGGAGCATGCGGAAGCTGCCCAAGTTCAACGATTACATTGAAAGCAGGTATCGAGCGTGCATTGCTTGAGGAAGTACCTGGGGTAACGGAATTAGAACAAGTATTTTAAAATTGACGAAGCTGGACTTTTTTCGCCTGGCTGAGTGATCGTGGTATAAATTGGAAGAGCGGACCATCGAGATCCGCTCTTTTTTCTATTTGCTTTTTTAATAAAGTAGTACTCTTTACTAAAGGCTGTTTTCGCAATCGTTGTTGCTATTGCACTTAAAGAAAGTATAAAATGCTGTCTTCAGTATAAGGGCAACTAAGGCTCGACCTACAAAAGGCTTGGTCTCGCCAAGTTTTCTTTAAAAGTCGTTGATTTCCACTCCAGGATGCTCGCTTTCTGCGGGGCGTGCGGTGAGCCCACTCGTCGCCTTGCGACCTCAGGAGTCTCCTTATCAAGGAAGCATTTGTGCTCCTGCGTCTACAAGAAAGTCCTGTCGAAGCGAGCTTCCTCGTCGCATGCCTTGCGAGGAGATTATTCAGGTAGTAGGCACGCTGATCCCGGAGGACAAGGAAAGCTTCGGAAGCGTTACATCGCACGAAGAAAATGCGATTTTCATTTTCGAGGAGTCTCGCACCTTGCTCTCCAATCAACTTGCACAAGGTGTTTTTTAAAAAATGACTCAAAAGCAACAATCTTTTAGAAAAGAGCCTTACTAAAACACCTTTCTATTTGATTTCATCCCAATTTACCGCAGCTTCGGGCTTTTCTCCATTCAAGACATTCCTGATATTCCTCGCTGTCATGCTGCACATCGCTTTTCTTGTTTCTACACTTGCGCTTCCGATATGCGGCAGGCAGACGACATTTGGCTGTTGCACCAACGGATGGTCTTCAGGAATCGGTTCTTTCTGAAACACATCTAAGCCAGCACCAGCTATGTCTCCCTGTTCGATTGCCGCCACAAGATCTTCTTCAACGACGGCACCACCTCTACCTACGTTGAGAAAAATCGCATTCTTTTTCATTTTGCTGAAAACGTCCCGATTGAACATCCCTTCTGTTTCGGAAGTCAACGGCGTCAAATTCAGAACAAAATCTGCACGTTCCAGAATTTCATCAAAAGAAGCGTATGTTGCTCCCAGTTCCTTTTCTGCTTTTTCATTATGTGATCGATTATGATATAAAATCTCCATTTCAAAACCGGTAGCCCTTTTTGCTACTGTTTCTCCAATCCGCCCCATCCCAACGATCCCAATGGTTTTATGATGAACATCCTGACCCGCTAGTAACAACGGACTCCAATTTCCCCACTTTCCCTCTTTGATATAGTGTTCTGCTTCTGGTATCCGGCGAGCAGTGGCCATCAGGAGGGCGAAAGCGAGATCTGCCGTCGTATCGGTCAATACATCCGGTGTGTTACAGACAATAACTCCGTGTTCAGTAGCTGCCCCGACATCCACGTTATCATAACCGACAGCAAGGTTTCCGACGACTTTCAAATGCTTTGCACGCTCAAACAATTCACGATCGATTTTATCAGAAAGGATTGTATAAAGGGCTGTTGCCGTTTCTGCTTCCTCTAATAAAATCTCTCTTGGTACAGGTGTGTCTTCATAATCCCACATTTTCACATCTGCAACTTCACGCAGCGGTGCAATCGTATCTTCAGGTACTTTTCTAGTAATGAAAACAGAAGGGTTGTCCATTTTCGTTTCACTCTCCTTGATCTATTGGTCAATATGTATCGGAAGGCGCTAATAAGTGCCTTACAAGCTCCTCACTTGTCAACACACTTACGTAAAAGCCCCCTCCTGCTCTTATGACTTCGACAACCATCCAACTGGCTCGAATTGAACGACATCACGTGGAAGTCCACTGATATTAAAGAAATTCTTCATGAAGGATTCGTGATTTTCCTCAAGTGATAAGACATACTTGAGATGATTCACCAGGCCATCTCTCTCATGAGATCTGGTCGCATTATAATAGGTTTCCACAACATCAAAATACGTCGCTGGATATAGTAAACGACCATATAAAAGGCGCCATCCTCCTCTAGTTAATGGCTTTTCCTCCGTATAATCACTAAGGAATCCGGAAATCACATCCCCTTTTGCTTGTTGGGTGACCAGATGACGTACATATTCTGCGACATCACGAACAGGATGATCCACAACCAGGTTAAGAGGCAACTTCATGAATAGATTATCGTTTTGTTTGATCGGAATCCAGGACCCTGAATGGAATCGTTCATGGGTGATCGTATACGTTCCTTCTTCTTTTCCGTTCCGATCATACTCATAATCGACAATATATTGAATCGCATTTTCCGTCAATCCTTCATAGTAAGGAAACGATTCGTAAAATAGAAAGTCGAACTCACTCGACGGTCCGTTTTGACTGATTGAGTGGTAATTCTCTTTCAATTGATCAAGCCGGGATGTCCAGAGATCGATCCACTGGTTGTAGCGGATCAGTTCTTCATTCATCACCGGAAAGTTTTCGCCGGCCTTATGGAATTTTCCTAACTGTTGGCCGATCGATCCACGTTCCGACCGTTCGAACCTCGGGAGTTCAAAGAGAATCATATCCTGGCCTTCGACTCGAGAAACCACTCTTCCCCTTTGGTTCGTCACCCAGGCAGGCAAATCCTTTTCTCCCTTTTGATTTAAATAATTCATGATGGTCTGCATATCTTGCAACATCAGGTAATTACCATCCATCATCGGAACCAACACATAATAGCGATCATGTGCACGAAATCCCTCATATCCCCCAATACGAGTTCTTTGATCGACATATAAATTATAGTGGTGATATATTTCGCGCTCTAACAAATGCTTTCACTCCCCTCCCATGTATAAATAGTTTATGAAACAGATGGGTGGAGTGTTTATCTTTTTACTCGCAATTTTTGAATTTGTTCATAACATAACCTAAACACCATATACTAAGAAAACTTGGCAAAGCCAAGCCTTAGGAGTAGGCTGAGCCATTAGCTCCTCGAAAAAGCAATTGCTTTTCCTTCGTGCGGTGTATTGCTTCCGAAGCGACCAGCTTGTGCACTTGTACTGAACTTCAAGTGTAAGAAATCTTGGTAGAGCCTTAACGTCATTCGGGCTGGAGCAATGATAACGAACAAATCTTAGATTGGGGATTAGACAATGGACGAAAACAAACCAGAAAAACAAAGCGAAGTCGAGATCAAAGCCCGTAAATGGCTGCGGGACCGTGGAGTCACCGAAAGCGATATTGCAGAACTCGTATATCTTCTGCAAAGCCAATATCATACCGATCTCGATATTGAAACCTGCAAATATAATGTTGATCGGGTACTTGCCAAGCGTGAAGTACAAAATGCAATTTTAACCGGAATCCAACTCGATGTTTTAGCTGAAAATAATAAGCTGGAAGAACCTTTACTCGATATTCTCAAAAAAGATGAAGGACTATATGGCGTTGATGAAGTCATCGCCCTTTCCATTGTGAACATATATGGATCCATCGGATTTACGAATTATGGATACATTGATAAACAGAAACCTGGTATTTTACGTGTGCTCAATGATAAAACGACTGGAAAATGCAATACGTTTTTAGATGATATCGTCGGTGCAATAGCAGCTGCTGCCTCGAGCCGATTGGCACATAGAGCCGCAAATACGGAGTAGGCACTCGAAAATGGACTCCCCTTTGTAAGCCTTCCTCATAATTGGATATCCCATAAATGCAAGGAATCAATCGTATGCGTTGGTCTTTCTTTAGGTGGGATGTCCTCGATACTGGTCGTGACCCCAGTATAGACCAAAAGTGTATCGACTCCTGCGCGCATTCCCGCTAAAATATCAGTGGAATAATTATCCCCGACCATAAGTATTTTTTCCTTCGGCAAGCCCATCTTTGTCATCGCCAGGTCCATGATGATCGGTTCGGGCTTTCCAATAAAGGTTGGATCGATACCAGTTGAAACGGCAACAACTGAGGTCAATGCCCCATTCCCCGGAACAAGACCGCGATCAGTCGGAAAAGCTACGTCTTTATTGGTCGATAGAAAACGTGCACCATTCCTCACTTCCAGGCATGCCTGCTCCAATTTTTGATAGGTAAGACTACGATCGATCCCCATAACGACATAATCAACATCGTTTTCTACAATTTCAAATCCATTGGCTTCAATCGGAGCTCGAAGCCCCTCTTCACCAATCATATATACACGATTCCCTTGTTGATCCTGTTTCATATATTCAGCAGTAGCCATAGATGATGTAAAGACATGCTCTGGCGATGCAGGAACACCGAAGTTTAAAAGCTTGTCCGTCACTTGTTGACGAGTGCTCGCCGAATTATTCGTAATGAACAAGTATGGGATGCCCTCTCTTTCAAGCTTCTTCACAAATTCTACAGCTTCTGCAATCCCTTCTTTCCCTTTGTACATCGTACCGTCCAAATCAATCAAATAACCTTCATATTTCATGTCATTCCACTTCCTCAAATGCAATTAAATTTTCGTATTAAGTGTAGGATACCACGGAAAGGATGAAGAGATGTTGTTTGACGAATTTCTGATGGAATATCCCCGCTTTCGCTTTTAGACTTACGGAGAGTGTTTTTAGACATATATAGTAGGTTTTTAGAGTTATTTCGAAATTTTTAGATGCATTTGAAATTTTTTAGACTTATAAGAGTATTTTTAGACGTATGTGGGTTAATCATGGTGTTTTCATGACTATCCGCTTAATTATTTCGTTCATTTTGGTTAAAGGCTCTTTTCTAAAAGATTGTAGCATTTGGGTTAGTTTTATAAAACACCTTGTGCAAGTTGATTGGAGAGCAAGGTGTGAGACTCCTCGAAAATGAAAATCGCATTTTCTTCGTGCGATGTAACGCTGCCGGAGCTTTCCTTGTCCTGCGGAATCAGCGTGCCTACTACCTGAATAATCTCCTCGCAAGGCATGCGACGAGGAAGCTCACTTCGACAGGACTTTCTTGTAGACGCAGGAGCACAAATGCTTCCTTGAAAAGGAGACTCCTGAGGTCGCAAGGCAACGAGTGAGCTCACCGCACGCCCCGCGGAATGCGAGCATCCTGGAGCGGAATTCAACGACTTTTAAAGAAAACTTGGCGAGACCAAGCCTTTTGTAGGTCGAGCCTTAGTTGCCCTTATACTGAAGAAAGCATTTTATACTTTCTTTAAGTGCAAGAGCAACAAAGTTTGCGAAAACAGCCTTGGTAAAAAAGGTTGAAACTTTCTAATTCTTGCATAAAAACATGTTAAAGTACACTATTTAAAGTCAGGAGCTTGTATCTTTTCTTATATCACTACAACAAAAAAGCCGCCTCTCGCAGGCAGCTTAGATCATGATGTTATTCCTCTTCTGGTAAAAATGCCGATACAGGACCCAATTCTTCTGTCAAATAGGTCCGAACTTGCTCAGGAAAGGCGTGCAAAGCATGTAAATTAGCCTTCAGTACATCCTTTACATGCTTATGATCGACTTCTGTATAAGTCTGTACAAGCATTTTACGTAGAGCGATCACTTGTTTCAACCCTACCGCATTCTGACTTGGGACCACTTTTTCATCCTCTAAAATGTCAATGATGTCCTCGTAACTTCCTGGATCACGCATGATAAAACCATCAATCGTCTTATTTCCAACATCTATGATGGTTTCAATCACCATGTGCCCAAGACGCTCTAACGCCATCTGATCTTTCATTGTTTCACCAAACTCTTCCGTTTCGAGCACATCAAGACGCTGGCTCATAAAACGCAACAGTTCTTCAATCTTTTTCCGATCGACAAAATACATCCTATCACCTGACTTCTAAAAGCATTAACCCGCTGATGGAGTTGGAATCAATCTTGGACGGGCGTAAAAGAAGCCTTGCACCATATGAACACCATTGCGTTTCATGACGGAGGCTTCTTCTGCTGTCTCAATCCCCTCTGCTACAACTTGTGCGTTCGCTTCCCTTGCAATATGGATCAGCCCTTGCAGCATAGACTCCTTCAGCTTATTTCCATTGATGTTTTCAATCAATGAACGATCTACTTTTATAATATCAGGGCGCAGGAAAGAAATCGAGTTTAAACTCGCATAACCAGCACCAGTATCATCCAAGGCAATCCTAATTTTACGTTTGTGAAGATGATCGATCGTCTGTGTAAGATGCGTATAGCGTTGAACCGATTCACTCTCTGTAATCTCAAAAACAATTTGGGAGGGATCAATATGTAAATGGTCTTGTAAAATGTCATCCACATCGTCGATAAAATGTTCATGCGCGATCGTTTGCGGTGTCACATTGATGAAAATCGCATCCTCTCCCCTCATTTTTTGAAGGGCTTTTTTGATAACCAGCATTTCTAATGGGTAGAGCATATTTGTCTGCCTCGCCATACTGAAAAGCTGTAATGGATGTTCATAGACCGTGTTTTCCGGACCTCTGGTCAAAACCTCCCAGGCCATCACATCTAATTCATGGACATTGACGATCGGCTGCGAGTATAAGGTTATATTTTCTTTTTGAATGATTTCTTTAATCGCATGAACCATATGATTATGTTTTGCGCCGACACCTTTCTTCGCCATTACCAGCGCTTTTTGATACGCATTCAAAAACGATTGGAACGGGTGATCGGTATGTGCATCCATCACCATATAACCGGTTTGGAAGCTTTCTTCGTCCTCTTTTTTGTACGCAAAAAAATGTTCATTGATATTCGCTTTGATATTTTCTATGTATTTCTCGATTACATGGATGACATTTCTATCTTGCTGTATCGATAGAAGCAGTACAATATCGTCTCCCCAATATTGCTGCAAGAATAGGATTTCATCATCCTTCACCGTTTCACAAACAACCTTTTTGAACCACCGTCTCACATCTTTCTCAAACTGTTGGACATAAGTCAATCCAAACTGTTCAATTTGATGCTTATAGGTTTGCACATCGAAAACAACGACGACATGCGTACGATTGCTGCGGTATGATTTTTTTAAGATCGGTGTAACAGGATTACGCAACCAGAAGTGTGGTGGAAAAAACCGTAAACTTTGGTTCGCAGCAAATAGGTGCTTCCAAAATAGAAGCCAGTCCTTATGTTGATTATGCAAAATTTATCACCTCAGAGGTTGCACCATAGTCCTTTTAGTGTACCACAAATATTAGAAAATTCTAACTTTCGATGAAATATTTTTCTATTCGACAATTCCTTGTTATCATAATAAGAGCAATATGTCATACGAATGTTTGTCCTAGGAGATTCATTATTAGGACATTAATATAAAAAACAGGGGGACGACGATGGATCGTGAATTAGCTTTAGAAATTGTACGTGTAACAGAGTCAGCTGCAATCGCTTCGGCACAATGGATGGGACGAGGCTTGAAAAATGAAGCAGACCATGCTGCTACTACAGCCATGAGGGCAATGTTTGATTCAGTGAACCTCAAAGGGACAGTCGTCATCGGCGAGGGTGAACTTGATGAAGCACCGATGCTTTATATAGGTGAAGAAGTCGGTACCGGCCATGGCCCGGAAGTCGATATCGCTGTTGATCCTTTGGAAGGGACGAATATTGTCGCAAAAGGACATCCGAATGCCATGGCGGTCATTGCTATAGCGGACCGGGGCAGCTTGTTGCATGCACCTGATATGTATATGGAAAAGCTTGTTGTCGGTAAAGCTGCTGCAGGAAAAGTAAGCTTGTCAGACCCGATTGAAAAAATTATCGATGTCGTTGCAGAGGCGAATGACAAGAGACTGCATGATTTCACCGTCATCATCCAGGAACGGCCAAGACATGAAGAACTCGTTGAGCGCATCCGTCAAAAAGGTGCACGCGTCAAACTTTTCGGAGACGGAGATGTCGGTGCTGCCATCGCTGCAGCTCTACCTAATACTGGGATCGACCTTTTTATTGGAACAGGAGGCGCACCAGAAGGCGTCATTTCTGCAGCCGCAATCAAGTGCCTTGGCGGAGATATGCAAGCACGACTCGTTCCATACAATGATGAAGAACGTGAACGATGCATCCGCATGGGACTAGAAGATCCAACTCAACTCTTACACTTGGATGACCTTGTCCGAGGAGACGATGCAATCTTTGCAGCAACAGGAGTAAGCAGCGGTGAGCTTTTGGAAGGCGTCCGTTTCCTCTCAGGCGACTATGTCGAAACAGATTCACTCGTCATGAGAGCCAAGACAAAGACGATCCGCTCGATCAAAGCACAGCACCACTTAGATCACAAGCCGAACCTAGTAATGGAATAGGAGTTGTATACAGATGACGGAACGATTCTTTTTATACGATGATGTTGAAGAAACGAAAACACGATTTGTAAGCTTCATGGGGGAAAATCAACGGTTCGATCTTGCGATTACGAAAACGGATCGTCATTATGGAAAACCGCTTATTTTGGACATCCAGGGTGGCCGTTTCGCCATCATCGGACAAGACGATTTAGAAGAACCGGGTTATTTGGAGCATGCGTTCAGCTTGAATGAGGAAGATGCACAAGAACTACGGGAATTTTTAGAAGAAGAGGTCCTTTCTTGAACTACCCGCCACTTAGCACTCTTGCGAGTGGCTTGAAGTGGGGGATTCCTAAGAACACCAGCGTAACCGCCGGTTGTGGATTAGGCTATCCCCGAAGTTCCTGCGGTTAATCGTAATGCTTCCTTACGAAGATTCCTACTTGCGTTAAGATCTCGATCATGATGCATCGTGCATTTTGGGCAGTCCCACTCACGTAATGCAAGATTCTTAACGTCTTTATGACGGTAGCCACAATGGGAACAAAGTTGACTGGAAGGAAACGTCTTGGATACCACCACGATCTGTTTGCCGTACCACTTTGCTTTGTATTCAAGCATGGAACGGAATGTTGACCAACTCACTTCACTTATGGCTTTGGCGAGGTTGTGGTTCTTTAGCATATGGGATACCTGCAAATCTTCCATACCAATAAGGTCGTGGTTTTTGACAATATGGGTAGAGATTTTATGCAAGTAATCGTTTCGCGCATTTGCAATTTTCTCGTGCATTCGGGCAATTTTAATCCGTTGCTTATGCCAATTAGAAGACCCTTTTTGACGTCTGGATAGGACTTGTTGTGCTTTCACCAGTTTCTTTTCTAAGGTTCGAAAAAACGTAGGGTTCCCATACACCGTTCCGTCTGACAAAATGGCAAAGTCCTTTAGTCCGACATCAATCCCCACTGACGAGTGGGTTTTAGGTCCATCGCATACTTCTGTTTCAACCAAAATGGACACAAAATAGGTGCCACTCGGGTTTCGTCTGATTGTGGCATTGAGGATCCGTCCTTTAACCACACGACTCTTGGCAAATTTGACGAGTCCCAGTTTGGGCAATTTGATTTTGTTTCCAACAATTGCAATATTTCCGTTTGTATATCTGGTGGTATAGGATTGGACCTTATTCTTTTTAGACTTGAATCGGGGAGGGTTGTTTTGTTTCTTGAAGAATCGTGAAAAGGAATCCGCAAGGTTCCTCAAGGAAGATTGAAGGGCAACACTGTCTACTTCGTTCAGCCATCGTAATTCCTTTTTCAGTTGCGTTAATTGCTTCGAACAAGTAGGATAGGTCAATCCTTTCCCTTTTTCATGGTAGGTGGTATTCCATCGTGCCAAAAAGTGATTAAATACAAAACGACTGCAGCCGATTGTCTTCGCGATTCGAATATCTTGTTCTTTGGTTGGATAGAGTCGAAATTTATAGGCTCTATGAACCAACATGGATTCCACCTCCCGAAACCAAACGTTTGTTCCTATTATATCATAAGATTTCATTTTAGAGATTGAAAAAAGGAACGATTCCAAAAAAATTAGACAGATCATGAGTCGGACAATTGAGATGGTAAGATCCATCCCTTGTCCGAAGGCGATTCATCCCCACCCTACTCATTGGGCTATGCCCTTCCCTTTCCTTGAGGATGGGGTTTTCTCGCCTGCTTGATAAAATGTATAGGGAAACCACTGGTCCGCCAGTGGTTTTTGCTCTTTTCTAACAGATTGTTGCTTTTGAGTCATTTTTAAAAAATCACCTTGTGCAAGTTGATTGGAGAGCAAGGTGCGAGACTCCTCGAAAATGAAAATCGCATTTTCTTCGTGCGATGTAACGCTGCTGAAGCTTTCCTTGTCCTGCGGGATGAGTGGGACAGGTGAGACCATTCAATGTCGCAAGGCGACGAGTGGGCTCACCGCACGCCTCGCGGAAAGCGAGCATCCTGGAGCGGAAATCAACGACTCTCAAGCGCAACAAAGTTTGCGAAAACAGCCTTCTTTTCTTTAATGTATTGTAAGCATTTAACTTCAGTAATAACCACGCTTCCAGGGCAATATAATAATGGATAGTATCACCTATCCAAAGCCTAGAAGGAGTGGTGTCCTTTGGCAAGAAGAAAAGGTTATCGGAAAGAGAATGAAATATACACGGATTTCTCTAACGTCGAGACGATGCATAATTTCGTCTTACCTGAGGACTTACCGGAGGGTCCTTATGGCTCTCCAATCAATGCAAAACTGGGCAAGTCGACGCCATTTGATGAAGACCAGCGTTATTATAGTGCCTTCAACTATGAGAACAAGACGATGCACCAGGACATTCCACGACAATATCCCGGTGCTCATCCAGTGCACAGTGATCCTAATCGTGAAGAAGAACCTCCTTATATGGACTATGAAAAAAGGGACTGACATTGCGTCAGTTCCCTTTTTCTGCTTTACTCGTCTCTCTTTTGTTGGAGGGTTTTTTCGACTCTTTTTTAGACTCGTTCGTTTTGATTTTTTTCACGATAAAATAAGGACAGCCAAAGTTACAGAACTCCAAGAGGTACTCCGGTACTGTACTGAATTTCGTTTCGTAATTCGCCTTGTCATTTTGATCGTCAAAAAATCCACGTAAGCGTAACTGGTTGTAACCCCAGTCCCCTACGATATAATCATATTTATGTAAAATTTCGCTATATCTGGATGCAAATTCTTCCTCGTTCCATCCATCCCGAAAATCCTCTATGACCTCATAATTGATTCCATTTACGCAAACCAATCTCATCACTCCATTCACATTTCTATTTTATCACGATTTATGGGTAGATGTACAAGTTCTGTCAGTATAACCATAAAAGTTACAGCAAAATCTATAGGTAGGAGGTGAACAGTGAATGAAAAAATTCATTATTGCTGGTCTCACATTTACAATACTTTTCTTACCTGCTTGCGGAATGGATAAAGGAGATTACGACGGTGCAAACGGAAACGGAATGAATCCGACGTTGGACGTTAAAGACCGTGCTGGAACACCGGGAAAAACCCCACAAGAAGCAACGGATGATTTCGGCTATACTCGAATCCAGAGCCCGTCTGATGACCGCCGTAACTTTGGCGGAGGGCCACAGCTTGACAAAAAACAGCTTTCCAATACCATTTCGAGAATGATCATGCAGAATCGAGTTGTGAGAGATTCAGCTACACTCGTAACTAGCGACAAAGTACTTATCGTTTATGACGCAGAAACGGATGATCGGGAAAAAACAGCTGATATGGTGAAAAGATCTGCAATGTCGGTTGTTCCTAGATGGTTCCATGTTTATGTTTCAGATGATACAACCCTATTTGAATACATTGAACGTTATAAAAATATGGATGAGACTTCAACAAACGTTAAACGTAGTATCGATGGTCTGATCAAGGAAATGAAAAAATCACCACAGGGATACACAGACCCTAACAAAGATGGTGAATTGGAAGGCAAAGGAATGTCAGAAGGGATGAAATAAAAAAAGTGACCCGAATTGATGCGGGTCGCTTTTGTATTGTGCAGATAGTTTCGCAAGGAGTAGTAACTATTCCGGACATCCCGTATTAAAAACAGGTCTACACATAAAATGAGCGCCTATCTGTCCGTATAAATACAGAAAACCTGAATTGGCGTAACGAAAAGGCCTCTTTCTTACCGTATAAACTCAGAAATGCTGATTTGACGGCACGAAAAGCCCTCATTCTGTCCGTATAAATTCAAAAACGCTAAATTGACGTTATGAAAATGCCAGTTTCTTACCGTATTAAAACCAAAATCAAAAATATACGCATATGAAAAAAGCTATCATCTAATAAAGAAAACTTGGCTAAGCCAAGCCTTAGCGCAGGCTGAGCCTTAGTTACCCTTATATTGAAGAAAGTATTTTTACTTTCTTTAAATACGAAAAAGAGATCGACCCAAGGGAAGTTACTTCCATCACGAATCGACCTCTTTTAACTTTGTATTTACTTTGCTTCTTGTTGACGTTGTTTCGATGCTGCGTTGACTTGCTCATCTGCATGGTAAGATGACCGTACTAATGGACCGGATTCGCAATGGCTGAAGCCTTTTGACATCGCAATTTCTTTAAGCTCCGCAAACTCATCCGGGTGATAATACTTCTGAACTTTCAAGTGCTTTTTAGACGGTTGCAGATATTGTCCGATCGTCATGATATCAACGTTGTTGACACGAAGATCGTCCATCGTTTGAATGATTTCTTCCTTCGTTTCCCCTAGTCCAACCATGATGCTTGATTTTGTGGGAATATCCGGTTGCATTTCTTTCGCTCGATGCAAGAATTCAAGAGAACGTTCGTATGTGGCACGTGCACGGACCCTTGGTGTCAATCTTTCAACAGTTTCAATATTATGATTCAGGATGTCAGGACGAGCATCCATCAGCGTCTTCAAGTTTTCATATTTCCCCATCATGTCAGATGGAAGTACTTCAACTGTACAGAAAGGATTTGCACGGCGTACAGCACGTACCGTTTCAGCATAGACTCCTGAACCGCCATCCTTCAAATCGTCACGAGCAACCGCTGTGATGACAGCATGCTTGAGTCCCATCAATTTAACAGACTCAGCGACACGTTCTGGTTCTTGTAAATCCAGTTCATTGGGCAAACCAGTCTTGACGGCACAAAAACGGCAAGCACGTGTACATACATCACCAAGAATCATGAATGTAGCTGTTTTACGAACCGCCCAGCACTCGTGGATGTTCGGGCAACGCGCTTCTTCACAAACCGTATGTAAGTTCTTCTCGCGCATCATCTTTTTAAGACCGGTGTAGTTTTCATTTGTATTTAATTTGATCTTAAGCCATTCGGGCTTTCGAATATGTTCTTCTTTTTTCGCCATCTAACTCACTCCAGTATTGGATTAGTTTAAGATTCCGGCATTGAGTGACTCTTACTCTGATGCGTTAATCTAATACGTTTCTACTGTATCATATTGTTGCTTCAAGTTCCATTATCCGAGCATATGTCTGGTTTTCCAACATTTGATAATCATTATTTGCCTAATTCAATACAAACTAACATTATGAAAAGATACAGGAAAGGACTGAATTCCCTGTATGAAAAAAATTGTATTGTTAGTCATTTTCATAATAGGTGTAAACATTGGAACAACTGAAATAGCTGAAGCAAAAAAGACATATCAGAAAGAAGATGTGGGGCGTTACGCGCTTTATCATAAAATGGAGGCACTCACCTCCATTCCATGGTATTATTTGGGGGCGATCGATCAATATGAACGATCCATCAGGCGTGCCCAAAAAGACCTTCCAGAAGAAGAAGGATTGATCGGTATTTACTATTCACCAATACAATGGGTAGGACCATTAAACCCGAATTTGGATGATACAAATGCATCGACCATTTCATTATTCGGCGGCGTAGGACTTGATGGAAATAACGATGGAAAAGCAGATCGAAATAATGATGAGGATGTGTTATATACATTTGCTCATTACCTTCAGGCATACGGTTTTGATGAAGAAAACATTAAAATCGGTTTATGGGATCACTATCATCGTGATAAAACCGTCGACATCATCATGGGAATTGCGAAGGTTTACCGTGAGTACCAAACCTTGAGTCTTTACGAGCGTGCATTTCCTGTTCCAATCAGGGCTAACTATAGCTTCCGGAACACCTGGGGAGATCGCCGGGGATTTGGTGGACTTCGCATCCATGAAGGAACTGATATTTTTGCGGACTACGGTGTACCTGTAAGAGCAACGACTTATGGCATAGTGGAAATCGCAGGGTGGAATCGTTTTGGAGGGTGGCGTGTCGGGATTCGTGACTTGAACAACGTCTACCATTATTACGCGCATCTGAAAGGGTTCGAAAAGGGTATTGGGAAAGGCTCTGTGGTCAAGCCAGGCCAAACGATTGGTTACGTTGGGAGCTCTGGATATGGACCACCAGGGACAGCTGGTAAATTTCCTCCGCATCTTCATTATGGTATGTATCGTGACAATGGTTATAACGAATGGTCATTCGACCCGTATCCCTACCTCAAAGCGTGGGAACGGCAAGACCGTAATAAAAAATAAACCACTAAAGAAAACTTGGCAAAGACAAGCCTTGGCGAAGGCTGAGCCATAGTTGCACTTATACTGAAGAAAGTGATTATACTTTCTTTAAGTGAAAAAAAAGATGAGCTGAATCATTTCCAGCCCATCTTTTTTTCGTTTTATTTTTGCTTAGACGTTCTCACCGCATTTGCAATGCTTGCAGCTAAACCTCCCCAAAGGACAACCATTCCGATGACCATCATTGTAATTGCTCCACCAGACATTTAGTTAACCTCCTTTTCTGACTCAAGAGAAGTATTACTATTCCACTTCTTCAAGGAGAAGAGAATTCCAACGACTACAGCTCCGATTGCAACAGCCCATCCGGAATAGAAGATGAAGAAGTTTGAATACCCTTCGTAGTTCCCGGTCTCCGTTGGAAATTCCCTCATCAAGTTTTGTTTGAATAGTTGGAACATCATGTAACCAAGGATGACCGGCGTAATGATACCTAGACATATTTTCCACCATCCACCAAGGCGTATATCTGAAATTCCATTCGAATGTCCTTGGAAATCTGTAAGTTTCTTCAAGAACCATGCAACTGCGATTACTTCAACTAAACCAACAAGAGCAATACCGAATTGGTTGATGAAGTAGTCTGCAGCATCCAGGAAGAACAAGCCGCCTTGTGTAGCAAATAGGATTGAGACTAGTGCTGCAACACCTCCACCGACAAATACAGCCTTTGTACGTGAAGTTCCAAACTTCTCTGAGATACCAGCCACATAAGTTTCCACAATTGAAATCAATGAAGATAGACCCGCAAGGACTAATGACGCAAAGAATAAGAACCCGAATAATTCATTAAGCGCTGGGAATTGGTTAATGATTTGCGGGAAGACCACGAATGCAAGACCCACTCCTCCAGCGACAACTTCATCCACTGGCACGTTAGCTGATACTGCCATGAATCCAAGAGCACTAAAGACTCCAATACCTGCTAAAAGCTCAAATCCTGAGTTACTGAATCCTGTGATGAATGCATTATTCGTAATATCGGACTTTTTCGGCAAGTAACTCGAGTAAGTAATCATGATTGCAAATGCAATTGATAAACTGAAGAATATCTGCCCATAAGCCGCAACCCAGACCTTCCCATCCCAAATCGCATCAAAGTTCGGTTTAAAGAAAGCTTCTAAACCGGTCGCAGCACCAGGTAATGTGACTGCCCGAATAACGATGATCAAGAATAAGATGACAAGTGCTGGTATGAAAATCTTATTTGCTACTTCAATACCTTTTTTAACACCTTTAAAAAGTACACTCAGTGTAATAACCCAAACGATTAATAATGGAATGAATACCCCTGGTACCAAGCTTCCTACTTCACCCGGTGCACTTAGATTCAAGTACTCCGAAAACAAGAAACCTTCTGTGTCCTCGCCCCATTTAAGGTTCAAGGCAAAAATCGAATATGAAATAGCCCATGCAATGATGACTGCATAATAAGTAGAAATGACAAACGAAATAAAGACTTGCCACCAACCAATCCACTCAGACTTTTTATTCATACGGTGGTAGGTAAGCGGTGCAGATCCCCGGTACTTGTGACCCATGGTAAATTCCATTACTAATAACGGAATCCCGGCAGTTAGTAATGCGATCAAATACGGAATAAAGAAAGCTCCTCCACCGTTGTCATAAGCTACCGCAGGGAATCGCCATATGTTTCCGAGGCCGATTGCGGATCCGACAGCTGCTAAAATAAATCCTGCTCTAGTGCCCCACTGTGCTCTGTTCTCCATTATTACTCCCCCATTCTCTAATGTTTTGTTACTAAAGTCGACAGTTGAAAACTTTAGTTTTTTCTGACTATTTCGATTATAGTATAGCTGTTTTAATAGAGACATGTCAAAGAATTTTCAAAAAAATTAGTGATAAATGTCTATATAGAAGATTTGCAGTTTTGGTATAAATATACTACATATTATTACATTTTTTTCATAAAATATTCTTTTCCTGAGGTGGGGGTTCTCGGTTATCCGCTGTTTTCTCAGAGTTGGAGTTATGACTGATTGGATTTCTACCCGTAAGATTATCGTGGAGAAGGACTGGAGTCAATGGTACTATCGCTTGTTTTAGATCGCTAATCGATCATTTCGGACAGGCGCACGCTCTTTTCGTCTGTTCCTGTCCCATATTGACCTGTTTTGGGACAGGGGGTCGCTTATTCCTCTGCCTCCTGTCCCGTATTGACCTGTTTCGGGACAGACTTTCGTTTTTTCCTCTAGCTCCTGTCCCGTATTGTACTGTTACGGGACAGCTCTTCGCTTTTTCCTCTGCCTCCTGTCCCGTATTGACCTGTTTCGGGACAGACTTTCGTTTTTTCCTCTAGCTCCTGTCCCGTATTGTACTGTTACGGGACAGCTCTTCGCTTTTTCCTTTGGCCCCTGTCCCGTATAACATCGTTACGGAACAGCTCTATGCTCTTTCCTCTCGTTCCTGTCCCGTATTACAGCGTTACGGGACAGGTTTTTGCTTTTTCCACTGCCTCCTGTCCCAATTAGTCACCTTCGTCCACACTTTTTCTTCACAACAAAAAAGCTGACCCATTCGAGTCAGCTTTTTAAGATAAATCAATTAGTTTTGTTCTCGCGGTGATTCGATACTTGTGAAGTTCATCTTCTTCAATATGAAAGCCACAATGATCACGAGCACAAGTGATACCAGCAGTGACAACGTGACGCTTTGTGTAAAACCAATAATAAGGAATCCGACCGAACTGATGACAGCAGCCAATAGCGCATATGGCAATTGGGTCATCACATGATCGATATGGTTGCTTCCCGCTCCCGTTGATGAAAGGATCGTCGTATCGGATATTGGTGAACAATGGTCACCGAAAACGGATCCTGCAAGAACTGCCGCCAGTACAGGAAGGATATAACTAATGTCAGTCGCTGCTGCAATTTCTCCAGCTATCGGAAGCATGACACCAAACGTCCCCCACGAAGTACCTGTAGCAAAAGCCATGATTCCAGAGATCAAGAACAACAATACAGGCAGGAACGCAATATTAATGTTGTCATCTACAATCCCAGCTAAATATTTTCCTGTTCCGATTTCATCGATGATGGCAATGATTACCCAAGCAAAAATCAGAATGTAGATAGCTGGAAGCATGGATTGGATTCCCTTCCAAATACCTGTTCCGAAATGCTTTCCAGGCAATTTTTTCATCAAGAAAAGAACAATCGTGACAGCTAATCCGAACAATCCGCCGTAAACAAGTGATTTCGCAACATCGGTATTTTCAAACATGGAAAGTAAGGTGACATTTCCTTCAGTTGCTTGGGCACCGGTATAAAGCATTGCAGCGACTGTCCCAACAATCAACGCAACGATCGGCCAGATCAGATCCCCTACTTTTCCTTTATCGCTCTCAGGCAACCCAATCTGTTGACCAGGCACCGCTTTGTTATCCGGGTTTAATACTTGTCCTTCATTGATCGCCCTTTCTTCATGTGCCTTCATTGAGAACAAGTTGATATTCCATAACGCTGTTGCAAACACAAGCAACAGTGCTGAAAGTGCATAAATATTCATCGGAATCATTTTCACAAAGGCTTCCAGCGCGCCTATTCCAGCTACTTCATGAGTGGCAAGAATACCACCAATCAAACCGATGATATACGCGCCCCAGCTTGAAACAGGTGAAATGACACAGACAGGCGCAGCGGTCGAATCGATATAATACGCAAGCTTTGCTCTAGAAATACGATGGCGGTCCGTCAATGGACGACTTACATTCCCAACTGCTAGAGAATTGAAGTAATCGTCAATGAAAATGATGATACCCAGAACGATCGTCAAGATTTGAGCGCCAACACGGGTCTTCACCTTTTTAATCGCCCATTCACCAAAGGCACGGCTTCCCCCAGCAATCGCAATTAATGATGTCATGATGCCAAGAATTAATAAGAATAAAAGGATGAATACATTCCACGTGTTCACTTCCCATGCGCCTGCATCATTCTGCGTGATGAAAAGATCACGTACGATTTCGAAGATTTGGGTGAAACTCGCCAATATATCAAAGTTGTTGAGCATGAATGCTCCGACGAGGATGCCTGTCCCAAGTGACAACAACACCTTTCTCGTCAAGGCCACCATAAGTAATGCAAGTAACGGTGGAATCAAAGAATAAATTGTATTTTCCATTGAATAATGTTCTCCTCCTATTAATTAATCGATGGATGAAATAAAAAAAGGCAACGATAGATAGAAAATAACCTATCGTTACCTTGTAAGTAACAGTTATCCCCCATCGATCACGTAGTTCTCCACTATCCAATCTTCCCGGATAGTGACAGTGCTACACCTATTAGATGCAACCCCAACAGTAAACCTTTCGACAAAAGTGTACTGCTTCGGCAAATAACCCTTTCCAGTGATGGTCATCGATGTCTTTCTCGCATCATTGTACTGATGTTCTTTGCTCCACTACCTCATCTGATGATAAGGTCTATGATATTTTTTGCGCCATTAAATATTTTAAATGATTAGCTATAAAAATACAAGGGTTGTGAGGAGTCGTATAAAATCAATTGGTGTTCTCTTCTTTTTTCTTTTCTGCTTCATTACTGTTTTCTTGGTTATTATCATCATTGTTCTTGTTTTCGATATCGATCTGCGGATTGATTGGTATGACTGGCTGAGCACCTGAGCTGCCATCCCCTTTATGGTAGTAATACGGCACATCCTGAGGTATTAATTGAGAAACTAACATGACATTCGTTTTAATCACTCTTTCTTTTGTTTCAAACGGAACAACAATTTGGGTCCTTACGATGACTTCGATCCATCCCCGTAAATGAATCGTATTGATGCCTGCATTCTCTGTTGATTCATTCCAGCTTGATTCCACACTTCCGATGACTCGGAAACGCACCGGTATACTTGGTCCGAGGTTGGCAAGTAGAGCATTATCCGTCGCTCGACCTAGGGGGATTTCAGTGAAAATGCCGTTAGAAAATTCATCTTCTCTGTTGACTTCAATACCAGCAAAGTTTGCAAAATCCGGCTTTTTCCCTTGTTCAATCTGTTCGAGTAAAGATTGAACATTAGCTGTTGCAAGAGATTGAACCTCATTAACGACCTTTGGATCCGTACCTACCAATGCAACCTTGCCTTCATTATCTAAGGTGACATTAATGAGACCGTCCGTTTTACCAGCATCTACAATCCTGTTTTTAACAGCACTTTGGATTGCAAGTTGCGCCATATCTGCGGTCTCTGTCTCTGCAATCTGCATGAGTGTAGGCTCGATTCCTTTATCTACAAGCCACAATGCCTGTGCGGTTAGTAAAGTGAATATGATGAACGATATGATGAAGACATATTGAAATGGAAGAGGTCGTTTTCGGGGACGCCTCCGTATTCTCCACATAAAAATACCCCCTATCTATTGCTATATGTATGCAATGATTGGGGGTTGTATAGCTATTAATTTGGACAGAATCATAACTTAGCCATTTTAAGCAGCGCATCCCGTCCACTTGTACCTTTAGTGATACCAATTGCTTCGGCTTCTAACGTAACGGACTCTAACGGAGCTTCCAATAGCTGATCGAGGGTTCGTACACCTACAGCCCGCCCTGCGATTATTTTCCGCTCAGCCAATTTTTCATTCAGCAACGCCACATCTAGTGCACCACACATGATATATCCTTTGTCATTGCTGATCGACATGAAGTTGGTTTTCGGTAATGCCACTGTCACGCCTGTAAACAGATGCCCATCGATTTCGATAGGAGTGACCGTAATCATCTTTTCTCACGCTCCTTTTCTATACTATCAATATGTCATAGTAGTACAAAGCGTGTTGGCGTAGTGCCTATCTTTCAAAGGTTTTTAACTTCCAAGCAAGGACATCCCTCAGCATCTCCGGCAAGTAGAAGATTTTTTCCTCGGCATAATGGACAGATGGAAGCAAACGACCGAAGGTAAACATATCAATGGCACCAATGACGTATATTTTTTCTGGATCCAAAGGTTGCCCATTTATTGAGATGCTTTTTACGTGGTACTCGCCATCAGCCATGTCTTTACCCATGATTTCAACACCATCGAATATCATCCGTCCCATCACTTTCCCGCGGAATCCCAGGCCTTTGACTACGCGCTGTTCCAATTCCTTCGTCATCGCATGATGAATCATTTCTTTCAAGTATTCGCCTTTCAGCAAGATTTTACATGGATTGATTGGATGGGGACACACACGATGGAGATCTCCTTTCGTAACAGGTCCTGCTTTTAATGGTTCCAGCAACAATCCTGCATTGATCATGCTGATTTCCGAATCACACCATTCTCTGATTGCTTCAGCTAATAAACTAGTAAAAGCAGAAGGTCCGAACCACTCCAAATCGAGCGGGCGATCTAGTTCCGTCACGACCTCAGATAAACATTCATTGGCTTGTTCGCTCAATTGAGCAAGAAGCTGTTCACTATTCGTATCAGTCTCATACTCTTGCAGGTCTATGCATCGTGCTTTTACATGATCAATTTTTTGAATATCCTCGTTCCATTCGAGTTCCATGTGGCCGATGTATACACCGAATTTCCCTGCTTGCCCAATGGTCGTATCGTTAGCATGCAAACCATTTGGAAGGACATGATGCGTATGTGCGCCTAAAATGATATCAATGTCATCCATTTCAGTTGAAATCTGTTTATCCGCTTCTAATCCAAGATGTGAAAGCAGAATAAGGATATCGACCTGATTCCGGATTTCTTTTACGGATTCAATGAGTGCTTCATAAGGATCCTGAATCTCCCAGCCAAGCTGATTGTAATAGGCTTTAAACGGAGCAGTCACGCCGACCACACCGATTTTCAAGCCATTTTGCAGGGTATGGATTTGGTACGGTTTTGCCCATTTCGGCTGCTGTCCGTTTTTTTCTTTTAGATTCGCAACAAGTACCTGAAAGTTTGCTTCATCATATAGATGATCCAGTTGTTCCTTAGAAAACGTGATTCCTTCATTATTGCCGATCGTTGCATTTAGAAAATCTGCCTCATTCATCAATCTAACATTTCCCTGGCCAGCTGTTCCTTCTGTAATCGGATGAAAACGATCCGCATGGTCTCCAATATCGAACCGTAAAAACAGTTCATCTTTCTCTTCGTGTGCCCGTTGCTGATCCTTCAAGAACCCCATGATTCTCGGCCATTGTTCAAGATGGCTATGTAGATCATTCACATGATACAGATGGAGCTTTTGAATGCTCATTGTATCATCTCCTGTCTATTTCTAATCTCTGTTTTTGTCTAGTTAAAAGAGGTCAAGCTGTCGAGGTGCGAGTCCCTCGTAATCGATACCTAGCAGTTCGACCATTTGCCTTGCATTATCTGCTGCATCTCCACCAGAATTGTTATTGAACAAGGCAGTCACCTCATGCCCTGGCTTTTCAAGCTGTAAAAGCTTCTCTTTCCATTCTATGAGCTCTTCCTCATTGTAACGATAAAGATATCGTACATCCCGCCAGTTCGGATTCCCTTTCTTCTGCCAGCCATGAACATTCCGGCCATGGAAGCGGACCAACGTATGCTCTGGATGTGTTGGTTCAAGTATAGTCGGTATGGATCCTGCTCCAGATTGCGGTTCATCACAAATGCTGTGGATCCAACCCTTTTCTTTCATGAACGCCAACGTCCGGTCCTTGAAAGAAGGATGAAACCAGGATTGGTGCCGGAATTCAAGCGCCACCGGGATATCTTCCATCCGTTCTTTTGTCTGCCTCAGTAAATCGACGTTCTCCCGATTGCAGTCAAACCAGGGCGGATATTGGAAAAGGACCATTTTCAGTTTGTCCGCAGCTTGCAAGGGTTTGATCGACTCTTTATATAAACGGTACATCTCTTCTTCACTTGAAAAAGGGATGTCGCCTCTTGAGTGTCCGGTCATCCCCTGGTACGCTTTAACGACGAATGAAAAACGCTCTGGCGTTTCCTTCACCCATTTTTCGTAGTTCCTCACTGGCTGGACAGCGTAAAACGACGAATCGATCTCGACTGTCGGGAAGAAACTGCTGTAAGTCTGCAACTTTTCATTTGATCTAATATCTGCAGGATAGAGGGAGTCATGGTCACCCCACCCAGTCAGGCCAATCTCAATCATTTGAATGAATTCCTTTCCTATAACGATTGTTGATACTTTATATTTTGATTTGTCCTTGTGAAAAGTGCAAGTATTTGAATGTAAAAGTTATTCCTGTGGTTTTAATAGTACTCATTCCTTTATCCCAAAACTTATATTATAAAAAATTCTACATATAGTTACTTTAAAGGGAGGGATCTTCATGAATAAAAGTAATCAAAGATGTAAAAGATGCAATGGATGTTTTTGTGAATTGTTTTCAAAGTTGAGAAAAGGTACAATTGTCCAATTAGCTGTAGGACCAAACTTTATCGAACCTGGGGATGAAGAAGAATTTCAATTTATTAGCTTTGATGAGAAAACTTGTTGTGTTACATTGCGCGATACTGATAACAACGTTGTCATATTTAATTGCGAAAGGCTAGTAGCAGTTGAAATTGGAACAGGTATAGCCTAAAACTTCAAATCTTTGGGAGATGATAGATATGGATAGACCTAAAAATGATATTTGTGATTGTTGTATTTGTGAGATTTTTAAAGGCTTGAAGCCGGGGGAAATTATTTCTTTTGTAGTTCAAAATTCAGATCAATATTTTGAAGATGAAGAGTTTACCTTTGTTAGTTTCAATCCAAAAAACTGTTGTGTGACCTTGAATAGATTTGAAGTTAATAATCCTGTTATTGTCGATTGCAAGAAGGTTGTTGGTGTCAAAATAGTACAAAATGGGTGACAATACGATCTGGATCATAACTTATATATTTTTTTCAATTAAACAAAAAGAAGACGGAATTGAGGCCCCGTCTTCGTTATTATATAAATATAAAAAACTTATTCTAACCACCTTTATGTTTGCTGAGTGTTAGCTAAGTATATCTATTCAAACATTGAAAGGTCTATAGTCTCAGCCATTACCTCATATCCAACGTCATTCGGATGGAGATGATCACCCGCATCATATTTCGGATTGTAGCGTGCTGGATCGTCTGAGTCTCTTAGTGCTTTGTCAAAATCGATGACGCCATCAAACTCTCCACTGTTCCGGATCCACTCATTGACTTCCTTACGGGTGTTTTCCTTTTCTGGTGTGTACATTCCTGAGCCCTTAAAAGGGGTCAACGTCCCGCCATAAATTTTTAAGCCTTTATCATGAGAAGCATCAATTATTTCCTGCATTCTTCCGATGATTTTATCTGAATCATACTCTGGATGATGTCTTATGTCATTCAGGCCCTGATTCAAAATCACTGCCTTGACTCCCGTTTGGCTGAACACGTCCTGCTCAAGTCTCGCAAACGCATTCTCTCCTTTATCAGAAGAACTATTAATCAAATGATTAGCAGAAACCCCTGCATTCAGGACAGACATCTTCGTTTCTGATTCTTCATTGAACCTTTTGGCTAAAAAATCGGGCCACCGATGGTCTGCATCCATTTTAGAATGATTGCCATTCGCGATAGAACTTCCTAAGACAACAACGGAACCATCAACCTTTGCATCGGGTATGACATCAATACCGTCCAACCAGAACCAGGACTCTTCTTTTTTCTTAAACGCCTTATCATCCGTATTTGACGCATGGTTACCCGGTTCTGAGATATAGTTTGTCTGCATCGAACGGGGGTGCCAGGTTGCTGGTCCTGACTTCTCCTTAACATAAATACTTACAGCCAGTTTTTCATCACTTTTCACTTTAAACGGGATAGGGTCGCTAAATGTCCTTTTCCCAGCAGGAATTGTTACCTTTTGATCTCCTTCAAAAGTGACTTGCTTATCGGATTCAGATACGGTCTCTGCGCCATTTTTCACACGCGCAACATGTACCTCTTCAATCGTCAGCGGATCCGAACCAAACGTATTTGCCATTCGGATCCTCAACTTTTTACCATCCATATTCGGATTGATGATCATCCGGATTGTCTGATCTTCAAAACCTTGCTTCGACACGCCGTCTTTCCCAGGTTGTTGCATACTTGCCGTCCAAGCACCAACCCAATCTCCTTTACCCTGCTTGCTTCCATTTGAAGAGTCAACATCAAACGCAGCAATACATAATGAAAGGAAAATGATGATTCCAGTTGCGAGAATAAAGTATTGTAAACGTAACATAAAAAACCTTGCCCCTCTTAATGATGTCGTTTCATACTCCTAGAAGAGATTATTCGACATCAATCTACCCGTTGTTGGGGATAGTGAAACAAGGTTAATATATATGCCATTCTTATCCAATCTTACATACCACAAGCGACGGCTCCATTCTTCTGTAAATACTTCTGATGATATTCCTCAGCGTCATAGAAGGTAGGAGCTTTTTCAACTTCAGTCACGATCGGAAGCTTGAATACAGCTTTTTCCGTCAATACTTTGATCTTCTCTTCGGCTATATCTTTTTGATTGTGATTTGTATAAAAAATGACTGAACGATATTGATGTCCAATATCAATACCTTGCCTATTCCGTGTGGTCGGGTCATGTACTTCAAAGAATGTATTGAGTAGTTCATTATATGAAATCAAGGCAGGATCATATTGGATCTTGACTGCCTCCGCATGTCCTGAATCTCCAGTCTTCACTTGTTCATATGTCGGGTTTTCGACAGTGCCTCCAATATAACCTACGCGTGTTGAAACAACACCTTCAAATTTTTCAAAGAATGCTTCAACACCCCAAAAGCATCCAGCTCCAAAAATAGCTGTTTCCATGTCTCATCTGTCCTTTCAAAATAACGAAACTTCTATCGAGAGCTTTTCGCTGGTATCCATTGCAACGAAAAAACCCTTTTCTCATCCAGTAAGAAAAGGGTCGTATCTATTCGTAACGATCCTCTCATCTTCTAGGATGTTTAACCATCCTACAGGAATTGGCACCGTTCTCCTCAATCAAGCGATTGATTCGATGGTTGCCGGGCATCAAAGGGCCAGTCCCTCCGCCTCTCTGGATAAGAAGTTTTCATTATTCATTTTATTTTGATTATCATCTTAACACGTTTAAATGACGAAGTAAAGCAAGATTTTTGTATTTATTCAGTTTATGTAATGGCAACGTTTTTTGTAACGGCATTAACCTAAAAGAGACCGGTAAAACGGCCTCTTTCATAAAACTATTGCTGTTGTTTATTGTTGCTTAATTGCTGTTCGGCCATCCCGACTAGACGTTTAGTCATTTGACCGCCGACAGCACCATTTTCACGTGAGGTAGTATCTGCACCAGGTTGAATCCCCATTTCATTGGCGGTTTCTTCTTTCAGCTGCTCCATAGCATTTTTCGCACCAGGTACCAAAAGTTTGTTTCGAGCCATGATCCATCACTCCACACGATTATTTGAGTAATCCTAATTACTCACCTTTAATTTAACCTCCACTTCAGGTTCTGATTAAATGAAATCTTTCCTGTATCTTAAAATTCTGGAAACTGTGCATGCACGTCTTTGATTGATATTTACAGCTTATGGATAATCACACTCATTTTTTATATTCTAAAATATATGAATTAATTCTTTGGTCCACCAGCTACAAACAACACCTGACCATTCACAAAAGAAGATCTTTCATCTGCAAAAAACGTTACAGCATTTGCGATATCCTCTGGTTTTCCTACACGACCTACAGGTATACGCTCAACACTAGCTTCTACAAATTGTTCAAAACGAATACCTAGTCGTTCTGCAGTTTCTTTTGTCATTTCTGTTTCGATGAAACCAGGTGCGACAGCATTTACTGTGATACCGAATTTTCCTAATTCAATCGCCAACGTTTTCGTAAAACCTAACAAACCTGCTTTAGCGGTTGCGTAATTCGCTTGACCTCGGTTCCCGAGTGCAGAAGTCGAAGAAATGTTGATAATACGTCCATATTGATTTTTGACCATATATTTCTGGGCTGCACGAGCAGCATTGAAAGAACCTCGCAAATGGACATTGATCACAGTTGTCCAATCTAAATCCGTCATTTTGTATAACATATTATCACGAACGATACCAGCATTATTGACAAGTATATCTACTGTTCCATATCGATCCGAAACTTCTTTCATTGCTTCTTCTACTTCTTGCGGCTTCAATAACATTAACCACTTTCGTATAAATGTCATACCCTTTTTCATTATATTTCGTAACTGTTTCCTCTAATGCTTTTTCATTCACATCTATTATTGCAACTTTTGCTCCTTCAGCCGCAAACTGTAGTCCTATTTCTTTTCCAATTCCACGGCAGCCCCCCGTTATAAAAACGGTTTTCCCTTCAAATCTCCCAGCCATGTCTATTCCTCCAGATTTATTATTCTCTTCCACCTCGTGTCGCAAATTTCGCTTCAAGAATTTTTTCTAAACCAATCTACATCAACTTCTGCTAGACCCTTTCTATAACGACTGCCCCGCCTAATCCTCCACCTACACATAATGATGCTACACCATACCTCTTGTCATATGTACGAAGTCCATTTAATAAGGTGACCATAAGTCGTACTCCTGTCGCCCCCACAGGGTGACCTAGTGCAATCGCTCCACCCATGGGATTAAGCTTGTCCTGTGATATACCTAACTCCTGAACACATGCTAACGTTTGAACGGCAAAAGCTTCGTTTACTTCAAATAAATCGATGTCTCCTATGCCTAATTGCCCATTCTCTAATGCCTTAGGGATCGCTTTAACAGGACCTAATCCCATTCGTTTAGGTTCCACCCCTACAGAAGCAAACGATCTTATTATTGCTAATGGTCGATAACCAAGTTCTTCTGCCTTTTCTTTGCTCATCAATAAAACTGCGGCTGCTCCATCATTCATACCACAAGCGTTTCCAGGAGTAACAGTTCCGTTCCTTCTAAAAGCTGGTCTCAATTTTGAAAGCTGTTCAAGTGTAAGATCACGGGAGAACAACTCATCTTGTTTGATCTCCTTTTCTAATCCATTCTTATCTTTCACTGCTATGGGTGTGAGTTCTTGCTCGACTATACTTTCATCTCTTGCGATCCATGCTCTTTTATTACTTTCCAACGCATACTCGTCTTGTTTCGTGCGACTTATCTTAAACTCCTCTGCTAATATTTCTGCGGTCTCACCCATCGAAATCTTTTCAACGGGGTCTACCAACATTTCAAGTAAACTATCCGTCATTAGGCGATTCCCCATTTTATACCCTTCTCTTGCTCCCCTTAATACATAAGGGATTTGACTCATATTTTCCGTACCTACTATTAGATTTACCTGAGCATTGCCAGATTGGATGGATTGTATACCATTCATCAATGCCTGAAGGCTTGATGCACAATTTTGCCCAACCATATAGGAAGGGATTTCTTTTGGCCAGCCTAGTTCAAGTGCAGCGATCCGTCCAATGTTCGGAGTATTGGACGGAGCATCCACATTTCCTACTATGATTTCATCGAGATAAGAGAGATCTAATTCTGTTGTTGCCTGAGTTGATTTCATTACTGCCTTTGCAAGATCTTTTGCTGAGACATCTTTTAGGGTTCCATTCAGCTTTCCTATTGGGGTACGTGTTGCATTTACGATAACAACTTCCTTCATTTTATATCCTCCACTTGTGTTTCTGAGAATTGCTTAGGTTGCAAGGTCCATGGCAAGTTTTCAATAAAAGAGAAATTATAGATAGCCGTCAGGAGAATCCGATATACTTCATCCACTTTGGAACTTAATAGATAAGACTTGCTTGAAAGCACCCAGCACGTAACAACCTCATCCAAGGAGCCGAAAATAACCTGTCTAGCCGTCTTTTTAGAAATATCCTTCCGGTAAACATCCTTCTTTTGGCCATCTTCAATTATCGATTCAATCAATAGGAAATAACGTTTGATTCCCGCTTTCATCGCTTCTCTAATTTCTGAACTGGATTGCCTTGCCTCAATCTGGATGACTTTTGAAAGCGCATAGTCATTCCCAAAATAATGAAGATGATTACGGACAAGTTCATATAATTTCACCCGTGGGTCCTCGATGCCTTCCATCAAGCTCTCTACATTTGGGGAAAATTCGTTGTAAATCGTATTATGGAACAGCTTTTTTAACACATCTTCTTTATTGGAAAAATACAGATAGACTGTCCCATCGCCGATACCCGCCTTCTTTGCAATTCTTGACACCGACGCTTTGTGGTAGCCCATTTCAGCAAAGACACTTTTTGCAGCATCCAATATAAGACCGTACTTTATTTCTTTTTTATTCATTGAATATGCATCCTTTCTTCTTAACGTTTCAAGGATGGTGAATGCAAAGATCGAAGTACGCCTTTGGTCACTTTCCCTACTGAATTTTTAGGTATTTCATCGATAATGTGTACTTCTTTCGGACATCTGTAATTCGCCATTTTTCTCTGACAATGTTTAATAATCAAATCCGATGTCAAAATAGAACCTTCCTTGAGGGCCACATAAGCGACTACTTCCTCACCATACACATCATCAGGAATTCCTATTACAGCTGTCTCTAAAACGTCTGACAGCTGGAAGATCACCTCTTCGATTTGTTTGGGATAGATGTTCATTCCTCCCCTGATGACCATGTCCTTTTTCCGATCGACTATGTAAAAGTAACCATCCTCATCCTGATAACCGATATCTCCTGTAGATAACCAGCCTTCCTTCAAAACTTTCCTTGTTTCGTCTTCATTTCGGAAGTAACCTTTCATAACATTCGGTCCTTTAACCATCAGTTCACCATACTCACCAGTCGGCAACGTCTCACCTGATTCATCAACGACCTTCAGGGATTGTTTATCCAACGGTATCCCGATTGAACCAACCTTCCTTTTACCATCAAGTGGGTTCAACGTGGATGCACATGTTCCTTCTGAAAGCCCCCAGCCTTCGATAAGCTTAAATGGGAAACGAGACTCGAACTGTTCAAACAGACTAATTGAAACAGGAGCAGCACCACAAATACCAAACCGCATGGATGACATATCATATTGATGCTCAATTCCTTCCGGCAAGTCTGCTAGATAACGATAGACCGTCGGTACACCTGAAGTGAAAGTGGGTTTATATCGATCAACTGCAGGCAAGAATTCGTCGGAAACAAACTTCTTCCGGATGATGACACTACCCCCTTGCATCAACACGGATGTCAAGGTAAATATAATGGCGTTCACATGGAAAAGCGGTAATATTAAGAAAGAGCGGTCATTTGCTGTAAGATCGAATGATTTTATCGACATTTTGCTCATTTCAATAATATTCGAATGGGTTAATAGCACACCTTTTGGTTTACCTGTTGTCCCAGAGGTATAAATGATCAAGCCGGCCTCTTCGTGTGCAACGTTTCTCATGTCTAATCCGTTATTTGAGAAAACATCTGGTAGATTCCAATCACCCTTGGTAATCGCAGGAGATTGACTTATCCGGATGGACACAATCTCCCCTTTTATGCTCTCTACAGCTTCTTCTGCTTTTTGCTCGATGTCATCCTGGTAAAAGTAGCATTTTGCTCGCGAATGCTCCAGTTGGTATCTGATCTCTTCCGCTTTCAATGAAGGATTGATTGGAGTCAGCGATGCTCCCAATCTCCAACATGCAAATAAGACATAGACGTATTCGACTGTATTGGTAATTTGAATGGCAAGGACATCACCAGATTTTACTCCGAACTTCTCCTCTAAACCTTTTGCCAACCTTCCAACCATGCTATTAAACTCTTCATATGATATTTCTTTTCCATAAAAATAGAGTGCCGTTTTTTGTGGGAATTTTTTGCTCACTTCTGTAGGAAAAGTACTTAAGATAGAATGCTCCATAAAATCAACCTCCGTTTTCATCACTAATTTGGAAAAGAATCCTCCCGACATTTCTCTGAAGAACTCTTTTCCAATTTGAAACTTTATGTTTTCTCTAGGCTGATTTTTCTACAAACTGTCTTGCACTTATGGTGTGACAAAATCGACAAGTGTTAATTGAGGAATGAAAGTGATAAGCAGGATATCGACAAGCATCATGATCAGGAATGGAAGAACAGCTTTAACAAGCGGTTCAAATTTTGTCTTTCCAATCTGTGCACCAACAAACAGGGCTATACCAACAGGTGGTGTCACCAATCCAATCGCCAGGTTCGCAACCATGATGATACCAAAATGAATCGGATCTACACCGATACTCGTCATGACAGGTAACAAAATCGGTGTAAGGATAATGATTGCCGCGATGGTTTCCATGAATGTGCCGACGAGCAAAAGAAACAAATTAACGAGAAGCAAAATCATAATTGGTGATAAATCTGATGCCATGAACATTTCAGCAATATTTTGTGGAACCCTTTCTCTCGTCAACACCATTCCGAATAATGATGCTGTCCCGATGATGAATAAGATCGTGGAGGTAATCACGACAGAGGAAACAAGAATTTCCCTCAACTTGCTCCAAGTAATTTGTTTGTAAACAAAAATTCCGATGACCAGGCCATAAACAACAGCGACAACGGAGGCTTCAGTTGGTGTGAAGATACCACCGTATATTCCACCCAGGATGATGACAGGCATCAACAGTGCTAAAAGGGCATTTTTAAACGTACCTCCTATTTTTCTTACGCTGAATCCTTCTGCATTTGCTCCATATCCTTTTATGATGGAGATGATATAAGCTACTATCATCAAGGAAACGCCAATCAGAATTCCTGGCAAAATACCAGCGATAAAAAGACTGCTGACTGACGCACTTGCTGAGACTCCGTACAAGACCAATGGGACACTTGGCGGAATGATGATGCCAGTTGTACCACCAACAGCTTGGACAGCCGTTGAAAAATTACGGTCATACCCCGCCTTCACCATTGCAGGAATCAAAATCCCTCCGACGGCTGCAGTCGTTGCTGTTGCAGACCCTGAAATAGCCGCAAAAAACACACAAGCAACGATGGAGACATGGGCGAGTCCTCCCTTTAATTGGCCGACAAGACTCTTCGCAAACTCAATCAGTCTTTCAGAGATCCCACCATGCTCCATGAGTTTTCCAGCTAAAATGAAAAATGGAGCCGCCATCAGAGGAAAAGAATCTAATGAGGCAAACATTTTTTGCGGTAAAATAATAAGCGGCATACCAGTTGCAAGGTAAAGGACTACCACTGATGCCAGTCCGAGCGCGATTGCAATCGGGACGTTTATAATAATTAATCCGATCAGTATTGTAAACAATAAGATTGCCAAGTTCGTTCACTTCTTTCTGTTTATCTCATTCGTACTCTCTTAATGGTCGAATCCACTAGATTGATTGACATCAAGATTCCGCTTATTGGGATAACTGCATACACATAGCCCATCGGCAGGTTCAAAGCCGGTGACTTTTGGATCATCGATCTTCCAATCAACTCATATCCTTTAACGATTAACAGGACAAAGAAAATCAGACATGCTGCTGCCGCAATTACCTGAAAAACCACCTTTAATCCACTCGGTAGTTTATCAACAATAAAGTCGACACCTATATGAGCTGCATATTTAAAAGCAATTGAAGCCCCTAGAAAAGTGATCCAAATCATGAAGTAGCGTGACAATTCTTCTGTCCACGGAAAGGATGATTGGATCAGTACCCTTGTCACTACCTTTAAAAAGACAAGCAAAACCATTATAAATAGAAATAAAGCTGCTACATTTTCAGTTGCTCTGTTGACTCTATGTAACATCGACTTCCACATGTTTCATGACTCCTTATAAAAACAAAGAAAGCGCGTTTTCCACACTTTCTTTGTCCCGTGTATTCTATCGCATGAATCCGATTATTTAATTGAGCGGATTCTTTCTACTAAATCTCCAAAACGATCTTCATTTTTCTGATAAACAGGTTCAACAGCTTTTTCGAATGCTTCAATATCGACATCGCTCTTCTCGACGATTTCGATGCCTTTATCCTTTAGATCCTTCTTTTGTTCATCTTCCATGTCTTGATTGATCTTTCTTTGGATATCTGTGAATTCATTTCCTTTTTCAACTAGCACTTTCTGAACATCTTCCGAGAGCGATTCGAATTTCGCCTGGTTAATTAGCAATGGTGCTGAAGCATAGTAAATTCCTACTTCACTCAAATTTTCTTGAACTTCATACATTTTTGTTGAATGCATAACACCATAGCTGACATCCATTCCATCTACAACCCCTTGCTGTAGGGAAGTATACACTTCTGGGAAAGCGATTGGTGTAGCATCTGCTCCTATAGATTGGTACGTTCCCACATATATGTCGTTCTCAACCGTACGCATCTTCAGCCCTTTTGTGTCATCTGGTGACTTGATCTGCTGTTCTTTAGTGGTCAAATGTCTGAAGCCATTTTCCCAAAGGCCTAATGTCTTGAACCCTTGTTCATCAATCAAATCCATCAGTTCTTTCCCGATCTCACCATCTAATGTCTTATATACATGATCGATATCTCTGAACAAGAACGGCATTTCCAGCACTGAGAATTTGTCTACGAAATTTCCGACAGGACCTGCAGTTACGAGTGTCATATCAAGGGTACCCAACTGAACCTGTTCCACGACTTCACGTTCTCCGCCAAGCTGACCGCCGCCATAGATTTCGAATTTAACTTTTCCATCTGTTTCTTTTTCAACTGCTTTCGCAAACTGTTCGAGTCCTTTTGTATAAGAATGCTCATCAGGAGCGATATGTCCCACTTTAATGGTTACGCTTTCATTTTCGCCATCACTGACGTTTCCTTCAGTTTCCGAACTGCATCCTACGATAACTCCCATCATCAGAGCGAAAACTGCGAATAAAATTACCCCTTTTCTTTTTACCATAAAATCCCCTCAATTCCATAATGTCTATGGATAGAATATACTAGTTTGTCTACTGAGTCAATGAATATTCACATAATTTAAAATATTGATAATCGATTCACTTTTTTACACACTTTATAGAGTTATCACGATCTAACTTGATAATTTAGACATTCTTTCTGGGAATTCTGATGACTTATTCACTATTCATTTATACATAAAATTAATTGCTTGTTACTAAAGAACCGTTTATTAGAATTTTCAGACTAATTGTTTGATTAACGGTTTAAATCTCCATATACTAGGCTTCAATCATTTGAATAGGAGGGAAAACTTTGAAGTATTCATGGAGTAAAATTTTGATTGTTGTTTTGACGGGTGTACTTTTAGTTTCTGGATTGAATTTTTCGCTCGCGGAGGCGAAAAAAGGCGATCTGCTTGAATGGAATGGTCAGACGATCGCAACCTTGGATGTGAATGGTAAATCCTATATCCCAGTAGAACAGGCTGCTCAGGCATCAGGATCAGACATACATAAAAGTAAAAACAAATTTGTCATGCAGTCGAGACTGGATCGGATTCAGAAAAAGGGAGTCATACGGGTAGGAACCACTGGTGATTATAAACCATTCACATACTTTAACGAGGAAACAAACGAATATGAAGGTCTTGATATCGATGCTGCCAAAATGATGGCTAAAGATTTGGGAGTAGACGTTGAGTTTGTTCGAACCTCCTGGCCGACATTAATGGAGGATCTTCTAGATGACAAGTTTGATATCGCTGTCGGTGGAATCAGTCGAAATACCGATCGCCAAAAAACAGCTCACTTGAGCCATCCTTATCTAGACGATGGAAAATCACCATTGATCCATGAGGAAGATAAAGAACGTTTCCAAAGCTTAGAGGATATCGATCAGCCTGATGTAACAATTGGTGTGAACCCAGGCGGAACGAACCAAAAGTTTGTGGATGCCAATATCAAACAAGCGAATGTGGTCGTCATTGAAAACAACCTTGATATCCCTCCAATGGTCGCAAAAGGCGAAGTCGATGTCATGATCACCGACAGAGTTGAAGCGATTTACTATGCAAGTAAAGACGAAAGACTATATGCTGCCCTGACCGATAACACATTTACGAAAAGCCAAAAAGGCTATCTTATGCACCGAAACGATCCGACCTTCCAAAGCTGGGTAAACCTCTGGATGGAAGAAATGGAGCTACACGGTGAATTCGACCGCCTAAAAAAAGAATGGATATATGGCGAGGAATAATTTTGAAAACCCTACCCAGCAAATTAAACCATCTATCCTAATTAGCTTTTTCAACAAACAATAAGGAATTCATTTAGGTAAAAAACAACTATAATTATTTCGTCACTTGTATGTATTGCTGATTGTATGCGTAAATAGAAGTATCGGATCCGAAAATAATGCGAAAGGAGGCTGATTGAAGTTGATCACAAAAATTGAGGTGGTTTCCGCTTAGTCGGAAACCTCATAGTACAGGGCCGCTATTCGCGGCCCTTTAATATTTCGAAAATTTCGACTTTAAATAAACTTAAAACCCACTTATACTAGAAATAAATGTAATTACGTTACATTTTTGTAATTCTTATATTCAATTACAAGTGAAAGGAGATGCACAAAGCGATGAAAATTGTGAAATTGTATATTCACGTACACCCTACCTATAAGGAGGACGTCAATTTTGGAATACAAAAACGGGAAAGAGGTGTTCCCTCCTAGCTTGCTAAAAGAAGTGCAAAAACATATTCAAGGTGAGTTGATTTATATCCCCAAGAAGAATAATATGCGGGCTAGGTGGGGAGAGATGAACGGTTCACGTCAATTACTTGCTCGACGAAACAAAGAGATCTATCAATTCTATAAAGATGGTTGGTCATTTGAAGATTTGGAACAAAAGTTCAACTTATCCATTGAAAGCATCCGCAAGATTATTTATAAAACACGTGCTTCATATAACAAATCAAAAAGTTAGACTAAATTTGATATTGAAATGTGTAGTTAAGGAAAGAAGACGGAAAGAAGAGGACCTGGAAACCAGGTCCTCTTCTTGTCGCTTTATAAATAACCATTATCTAAGTCGGCACACTTGGCATGCATTCTTTACTGACCGAATGCACATCAAATAATGTACCGTATGCGTCAAATACAACTGCTTTAATGATAATCAAACCACTTATTTCTTTAACGGTTGGACCAACGATATAAAAGAAGATTGGTAAATCACTCTGACTCGATGATTTCCCATTCATGTTGGAATTGGACACAGCCTTTTAAGGTTTGTGCAACCGGACAGCCTTTTTCGAAAATGGCTAATGCCCGTTCAGCGCTTTCTCTTTTTCCTTTTGGAATTTCAAGCTTATAGTGACAGTGTATTTTAGTGATTTTCAAGACCCCATCTGGAGCTTCGATAATACCTTCAAAATGACCTTGTAACTTATTTGGGAAGGTTGGTATTTGGCGCGCTTCCAGCGCACCTGAAAGTGTACCCGTAAGTCAACCGCCTGCAGCAGATACAATATGGTCAAGGGTTGAAGGGTGTTCTGTTTCAGGAACAGCCTTATAGAATTCTTTCACACCACCGTGGACCCCGTATTGGACTGGCTGTTCGAAATCAGCGATATAAGCACGTCGATTCGGTCGTTCATCCTGAAAAACTTTGATTTTAGAAATTTCAATGGGTTTACTCAATTTTTTCACTCCTTTACATAATTGAATTTTGTTTAGTTGTTACTAAGATACACTTATATCATTTACCTTTGACGCTCCCATTCAAACCATGCAGTTATGTCCATCCTTCAATATCCTCCTAATGGAATACGACAAAAGGGGAATAAACCATCATCCTGCGCAACAAGAAAGCTTTGACACGTCTTTATCAAATGTAAGCAAGGCAAATATTAACCTTCCGCCATCGTAAGGTAAGGTGCCTGTTTCTGGTCCTTGAGGTTTTTACAACCTTTCAACGATTAATGGAGGCAAAAACGATTAACTCAACAAAAAGAACTTACAATATATGTCAGTTCTTTTTAGTATTTAATTATTCAAGTTGTACGCCAAGCCCTTCCGCCATACGATTTACAAAATTAAAATAGGAGGTTATCTGGCATACATCAAGGATTTCCTGATCGGTACAACCTTTGTCTCTCAAGTTTTGTACATCTTCATCCTGAACGCTGCTTGGTTTCTTTGTCAGCTTTACAGCATAATCTAAAATAGCTTCTTCTTTTTCTGTTATGTTTGTATGTTTATAGTCTTTCTTCAACTGTTCAACAAATCTTTCGTCTTTCACCAACAAATGGAGCGCCGCCCCATGATGTTCCATTCAGTAAAAACATTCATTCCTTGCTGAAACTACTGTCGCAATCATTTCACGTAACTTTCTTGGCAACGGTGATTTTCCGAACATGATCACTTTATAATATTCCAAATGCGTTTCTAACGATTTAGGGTTCAGAGAATGCACTCTTAATATATTAGCCATTTGACCATTAAACCGTTCATATAGTTCCTTCAATTTCCCTTCTGCTTCTTCATATTCAATTACCTTGATTCGAGCAGCCATTTTGCATTCCTCCCTTACTATATATCAAATAATAATGCAGATAATGAATTTCTTCACTAAGTTTATATTGCTATTTTATTAAACGAGTGACAAAAGTTGTATTATTATTGACACACAGTGCCTATGGTTAAATCAAATGGACGGTTCCCAACAGTAATTGTATCAATCACCATATTTGTGTCTGGATTAATAACTGAAACGGTATTTACATTACCATTCGAGACATATAATCTAGTCCCATCTGGCGTGAAGCTTATTCCTTCTTGTGGACCATCCCCTACCATGAAGGTATCAATCACCATGTTCGTGGAAGTGTTTATTACAGATACAGAATCATTCATATTATTGGTGACATAAGCTCTAGTCCCATCTGGTGTGATTGCAATCCCGATCGGTCTATTTCCTACTGTGATCGTATCAACAACCATGTTTGTGGTAGTATCAATGACTGAAACGGTATTACCTATCAAATTAGTGACATAAGCGCGTGTTCCATCTGGTGTAAAAGCTATAAATTGTGGCCCATCCCCGACCATTATGCTGTCGACCACAACATTCGTGGAGGTATTAATCACTGAAACCGTATCATCATTAGCATTTGCTACATAGGCTAATGTACCATCTGGTGTAAACGTTATGCCTTGTGGACCATCCCCTACCATGATGGTGGCAATCACCATATTTGTGGTTGTATCAATAACTGAAACCGAATCTACATTATTGTTACTTACGTAAACTCTTGTACTACTAGGATTGACTGCTACTTCTACTGGTCCATCTCCGACCATGATCGTATCAATCACCATATTGTTAGCAGTATCGATCACTGATACCGAATCATTACCGGCTGTTGAAACATACACTCGCGTACCATTGGGTGCAATCGCTATACCAGTTGGCAGATTACCAATGGTTATAGTATCGATGACAATATTTGTTGAAGTATTGATCACTGAAATGGTACCATCTGAATTATTTGCAACATAGGAAAGGACATTGCAAGTGATAGAAGGGGGAAATCCTACCGCTGTTACATCATTACAACTAAATATAATGGTTCGACCATCCGCACCATATGCTTTAACACACCCTGTTGATCGATTGAACGAAATAAAAGAAATCAAAACTGGTGTAGATGCCCCTTTGAATAAAATTGTTAATGATTGTTGTGGTTGAAGTTTTTTAAACACACGACAGATGCAGGAATGATGATCTTTGGAGTTATAATCCATACTGAACCCCCTTTCGTATAAAAATATATATTTTATTTTATGGTTTAGTTACATAATTCGTTTGGACAAACATGCCTAAAACTTATGTATGGATCCCGCTAACAAAATTTCCATATGATTAAAATTTTCTCTTTAAACCTTCAACAATCTGGCCCTATACATAATAAAAGAGCGCATTTCTTATTCTAGAAATGCCCCCTTGTGGAATAAATACAGTTGGTAGACGATCCTTTATGCAGAAATCAAAGTTATTGTCTGTTTCCTAATACTCGGCTACCACACGCGAGAATATACCAGCATACCTTGAACTATTCAGCAGCAGCGTAGTGCAGCAGTACGTTGCCAGAAACAAAGCTCTTGGCTTTGAGAAACGTAAGTTCATTTTGATCAACCTCTTTAAATAGTGGCTTTCCTCTGCTAGCGATGACTGGTGTCATAATGAACACATACTCATCTATTAGGCAAGCATTAGTAAGTTGCTGCACGACGGTACCGCTACCCATGATGAGAATGTCAGTTCCTTCTTCTTGCTTAAGCTTTATCACAACTTCTGTTAGATCGCCACTAAAAAATTCAGTGTTCTCCCAATGAGACTTCTTCATCGTTTCCGAGAAGACAATTTTTCTCATGTCAGTCAGTTCTTGTGCCAATGCCTTCATTTCTTTAGGGGCGTTCGGGTCTCGCAAAACAGGCGGCCATGAAGCCTCGAATAACTCAAAAGTATTCTTGCCTACTATGAGCGTATCTGCCTTCACCATCTCGTGAGTCGTTTTATCGACGTCGTTGTCTAGGACAAACCAATCCATACCTCCAGTCATTTCGTTGAGACTGGCAAAATAACCATCAATTGAAACTCGGTTAATCATTTTGACTTTACGCATCGTATTGCTCCTTCCTTTATGTTTTTACAAACCCATTATAATCGGAAAGAGTGATATAAAATTGTATAAAGCCGTCATAATTGCTATAAATACGATGACCCGGCTCATCGCTTTGGAATTCTCTTACCTTACTCGAAATGCTTATCGGCGTAACCCAGGAAAACGCTTTGATGTCCCGGATAAAATGCGATTGATCGTAATAGTTAAGCGCATAAGCGATATCTGAAAATCGTTCGTATTGCACCGTATTCATCATCCGTAGCGCCTCATTCACTCGCTTTACTCGAATGTACAACTGGGGCGGCATACCAACGACTCGGGCAAAGCGCTTCTGGAATTGACGCTCCGAAATATGAAATGCCGATAATAAATCTTTCACTTTGACCGTTGAAATGTGCAAACGAATAAAACCCAAAGCTTGCTCAATGAGTTCATCTCTTTTATCCGTTTGCTCCAGCTTTGTGATCAGGAATTCTCCGACCATAGTAATTCGCTCGGCATTTATTCTGGTAGCTATAAGCTGTTTCTCAAGCTCTTTTGCGCCAAATTGATCGGGTATTAGAAAACCTTGGTTAAGCGAGGATGCATCCATACCAAACAAGGTATAGAGCGCATGAGACTTGAAGACCACTTGTATTGTCGTGTACGGCTTGTTTCTGAAGTGCATAACACTAGGTTCCGAACCTTGTCCATGTAGAAACAATTTGGGGATATTCGAGACTTGTGCCGAGCGGGTCGTAATACTATCTATAGCAGTTGAACCATCGGTAGAAAGCTGGAACACAATACCAGGAAGACCATTCGGACACACTTTAACATCAAGTGCTTCACTCCCCGTATGCGAGGCTATCCGAAAGCATTCTATATCGCGTCTTAATACTTTTGGTGGCGGCAAAACCGTAAAGTTTATAGTTCTCATAACCCGTTAAATCCTCTAAGAGTAGTTGTCATAATGGCAGCAATCCTCTCTCATCCCCATACTTATCATACAATATTGAATAGGGCATTTCTTTAGCCGGCTTCGTATTATTGGTTACCAAAAAACCCTCCTTCAGTTATCCTGCTCAACTCATGAGTATCCATGGATTCAGTTGCTTATTCAGGAAGTGCCCCCGTTTGTGGAAGATCCAATCTTAACGACATGATCACCCGACAAACTGAATTAGACTGACTCGTAAAAAAAGCAGTGACGGACTAGGAACTCGAAAGATCTAGACTGCCGCTGCTTTTATTGTGTTAACGTAATCCGGTTAGCGTAACCTACTTTAGGAGACAAGGTTATCTAACCGTCTGGTAAACGAGGCCTATGGCTCCAGAATCAAATGTCTTGTTTTCGATAAGTTTAAGATTGATCTTCTCCTTGAGACCTTGGAATAACGGCAACCCGTTGCCAATCAGGACGGGTGAAACCGTAATTTTATACTCATCTATTAAATCAAGCTGCATAAGGTAGTGTGCGAACCTAGGACTGCCGAGGATGACCATATCCTTGCCTGGCTGCTGTTTGAGGTTCTTGATCTCTTTCTCGACATCTTCTTTCACCAGTCTGGAATTTTTCCATTCGACTTTCTCCAGCGTCGTGGAAAAAACGATTTTGGATGTCTTTTCGATCCACTCAGCATGATCCCGTTCATGCTGCGAAGCTGTTGGGTTCGAAGGCACAGATGGCCAGTAATTGTACATCATCTGATAAGTCCCACGTCCCCAAATAACAGTGTCGGCAGTACTCAGAATTTCTTTCGCGTGTTTCTCCAAATCAGCATCGTAGGAAACCCAGCCAATGTCCATTTCACCGTTCGGTCCTTCTACAAAACCGTCAAGTGATGCGTGCAGAAATAGAACGAGCTTTCTCATTTTCCGTTCTCCTTTGTTCATAAAATTTTTGAATTAGATATTGAAGAGGGTCATATGACGTTGTTTATGATTTAGGTTGCTTTCGCCATATTGCTCCTCACCGTATAATGAACTACATAGGTCTAATCAAGAAAGCTTTAAGACCAAATGGCTTCTTTGCAATACCCTGTTTTCTACAAGGTGGAGACTTAGGCGTAGCAAACATATCCAATTGGAAAGTCTTGCAACAAAGAATCCAACATTGTTAAAACATCTATATACCCATAAATTGTCTCGTCCAAAATACCCTTCCATCATACCCACACCCCACTAACCAAATTGTCTTAATATTAGATCTATTCTAACTTAATTTTTCTTTAATTAACAGAGATAATCCAGTGTCTGTTATTCCACAATCCTGCCCTTTTGCTAAATAACGATCAACCTTCATTTATATTATACTTTAACATATTTTTCTATTGTTTCTTGATATTAACATCTAAATCAAAAAGCAAATCACACCCCAAACATAAATTATTTCTTACGCTTGGAATCGGGGTGTGATTTCAAGTGTGCCTTTTTCAATCAAACTCCATTTAAAACAAGAAAAGACGCATTTGATTTCTTGTGTGAAATCGCCTGCGTTTTGATGTATGAATTATTCTGTATGTACTTCAAGAGAACCCGTTAGCATGTAAAACAGGCCTGTCTTTTAATGTAAGGTACTTAGAGTAGAGCGATTTCAATAGTGGAGAATTTTTTGTGTGAATGAATAAAGATACAAGGTATTGAATAACGTCATACGACATTAATTTTTTTTTATAAATTTGAATCGGCACAAAATCGGCACGCCGCAAAAATCCAAAAAATAAACCTCGGTATAATCGTTGTTATACCAAGGTTTATAGGGTGTTAACCGATTGAACCTTCCATTTCGAACTTGATCAGGCGGTTCATTTCGACTGCATATTCCATTGGAAGTTCTTTCGTAAATGGCTCGATGAAGCCCATTACAATCATTTCTGTCGCTTCTTCTTCTGAAATTCCGCGGCTCATAAGATAGAAGAGCTGCTCTTCGGATACCTTCGAAACTTTCGCCTCGTGCTCGAGTGAAATGTTTTCGTTCAGGATCTCGTTGTATGGAATTGTATCAGAAGTCGATTCGTTATCCATGATCAACGTGTCACACTCGACATTCGATCGTGCGCCAGATGCTTTACGTCCGAAGTGTACGATACCACGATACGTTACCTTACCTCCACCTTTAGAGATGGACTTGGAAACGATCGTTGAAGATGTGTTCGGAGCCATGTGGATCATTTTCGCTCCTGCATCCTGGTGCTGTCCTTTACCAGCAAGTGCGATCGATAGTGTCATTCCACGAGCGCCCTCACCTTTCAAGATGACAGCTGGATACTTCATCGTCAATTTGGAACCGATGTTACCATCAATCCATTCCATCGTTGCATTTTCTTCTGCTACTGCACGCTTCGTTACCAGGTTGAATACGTTGTTCGCCCAGTTTTGGATCGTCGTATAACGGCAATACGCGTTTTTCTTGACGACGATTTCAACAACCGCGCTGTGCAGGGAGTTTGTTGTATAAACAGGTGCCGTACAACCTTCAACATAGTGTACAGATGAATCTTCGTCAGCAATGATCAACGTACGCTCAAATTGCCCCATGTTTTCAGAGTTGATACGGAAATACGCTTGTAATGGCGTATCACACTTGATTCCTTTTGGCACATAGATGAACGAGCCACCAGACCATACCGCAGAGTTCAATGCTGCGAATTTGTTGTCTGTCGGTGGTATTGTTTTACCAAAATGCTCTTTGAAGAGGTCTTCGTTTTCTTTAAGCGCTGTATCTGTGTCCTTGAAAATAATCCCCATGTCCTCAAGGTCTTCCTGCATGTTGTGATAGACAACTTCAGATTCGTATTGGGCAGATACACCCGCTAGATATTTTTGTTCTGCTTCAGGGATACCGAGCTTATCAAACGTACGCTTGATTTCTTCAGGTACTTCATCCCATGAACGCTCAGACTTCTCAGACGGTTTTACGTAATACGTAATGTCATCGAAGTTCAATTCTTTCAAGTTACCGCCCCATTGAGGCATTGGCACGCTATAGAAATGTTCTAGTGATTTTAAACGGAAATCCAGCATCCATTTAGGTTCTTCTTTCATACGTGAAATTTCTTCAACGATTTCTTTCGTCAATCCACGCTTGGATCTGAAGATCGAGACGTCCTTATCTTTAAAACCGTATTTATATTCACCGATCTCTGGCATTTTCTTAGCCATCGTTTAATCCCTCCTTAAAGGATACATACACAAAAACCGAAACCTTTGTCATTCATTCCATACTTCTATTGTAAATCGGATGAGTGCTTCTGACAACCAAGCAGGAGTATTACTCTTCTCCTTTTTGGTTGACTCCCTTTTCTAATGCTTTCCATGCAAGTGTCGCACATTTAATACGTGCAGGAAACTTTGAAACGCCTTGAAGGGCCTCAAGATCTCCAAGATCCAAATCGCCTTCATCGTAATCTTTTCCAAGCATCATTTCTGAAAAGATATTTGACAGCTTAAGGGCATCTTCTACAGGGAGTCCTTTGATGGTTTCGGTCATCATTGATGCCGAGGCAAGGCTGATCGAGCACCCTTCACCGTCAAACTTGGCCTCATTGATTTTCCCATCTTCGACTTCCATTGACACTTTGATCCGGTCGCCACATGTCGGGTTATTTAAGTTGAAGGTCAATGCACCATCATCAAGTTCTCCCTTGTTACGCGGGTTCTTGTAATGATCCATGATGACCTGACGATATAGTTGATCCAAATTAGAAGACATGACCAAAATACTCCTTTGTAGTCTTTAATCCATCTACTAGTGCATCAACATCTTCTTTCGTATTGTAAATGTAAAAGCTTGCTCTGGCAGTTGCTGTCACATCCAACCATTTCATCAACGGTTGTGCACAATGGTGACCCGCACGTACAGCAATTCCTTCTGCATCCAATACTGTAGCTACATCATGAGGATGCACATCATCAATGTTGAATGTCACCAGTCCTGCTCGATGTTGAGGTCCGAATATCTTCAACCCTTCAACGTCTGACATACGTTCCATCGCATAGTCTACGAGTTCATGCTCCATTTTCTCAATCTCTTTGCGTCCGATTTGCTCTAAGAAATCAATTGCTGCACCAAGCCCGATGGCTCCAGCAATGATCGGAGTTCCGCCTTCAAACTTCCAAGGAAGATCCTTCCAAGTGGATTCATACAAACCGACAAAGTCAATCATCTCTCCACCGAATTCGACAGGCTCCATATTTTCTAATAGCTTTTTCTTGCCATACATGACACCGATACCGGTCGGACCGCACATTTTATGGGCTGAGAAAGCGTAGAAATCACAATCTAAGTCACGGACATCAACATGCATGTGCGGAGCTGCTTGAGCACCATCCACTACCATGACTGCTCCATTTTTATGAGCGATCTTTGTGATTTCCTTGATCGGATTGATCGTACCTAGAACATTTGAAACGTGCATGATCGATACAATCTTAGTATGTTCTGTAATTGTATTTTCAACAGCACTTAAATCAATCGTTCCATCCTCTTGTAAAGGAATGTATTTTAATGTCGCGCCTGTTGCTTTCGCCAGCTGCTGCCACGGAATGATGTTGCTGTGGTGTTCCATTGGCGTGATGACGATTTCATCCCCTTCGCCGACGTTCGCTTTCCCATAGCTGGAAGCAATCGTATTGATGGCTGTCGTTGTACCACGGACAAACACGATTTCGTCAGTTGAAGAAGCATTGATGAAGCGTCGGACTTTTTCGCGGGCACCTTCATAGCCGTCAGTAGCCCGTGTCCCTAACGTATGCACACCACGGTGCACGTTCGAGTTGTCGTTTTTATAATAATGGTCAAGTGTTTCAATCACCGAAATCGGTTTTTGAGATGTCGCTGCGCTATCCAGGTAGACGAGTGGCTTCCCATTCACTTCTTGATCAAGGATGGGGAACTGTTTGCGAATCTCTTTTGAAATCATTTATTGACTTTCCCTTCGATTACACCAGTTAACATCTTCTTTACACCTTCGATAGGTAATTGGTTGACGACTGGTGCAAGGAATCCGTGGATAACAAGACGTTCTGCTTCTTGTTTGGAAATACCACGGCTCATCAAGTAGAACATTTGGATCGGATCCATGCGTCCAACTGATGCAGCGTGACCAGCGGTAACATCATCTTCGTCGATGAGAAGGATCGGGTTCGCATCTCCACGTGCTTTTTCACTTAGCATCAGAACACGTTCAGTCTGTTCACTGTTCGCTTTTGTCGCTCCATGCTCGATTTTTGCAATTCCGTTAAAGATGGAACTTGCATTGTCCTTCATGACCGCGTGCGCTAGCAGTTGTGCGTCTGATTGTTTACCCCACTGATTGACACGGATGACGAAGTTCTGCTTTTGATTTCCACGTCCGATGGAAACGGTCTTCGTATCTGCTACAGATCCATCACCCACCAGATTGGTCGTGTTATCAGAAATCGTATTGCCATCATTCATTTGACCAAGTGCCCATTCGATTTTTCCGTCACGTTCAACATGTCCTCGACGGTTCACATAGGTTGTCATTCCTTTAGAGAAGTTATCTACCGCTCCGAATTGAACACGTGCATTTGGGCCAGCATATACTTCTGCTACGATGTTGGCAACAGACTCTTCATCTGTTCCATGAGAAAGGTAGTTTTCAACATACGTGACAGAACTGTTATCTTCAGCTACGACTAAAACATGATTGAACAATGACGCTTCTGCATCCTCTTGCCAGAAAACAGACTGTAACGGTACATCGATTTCAACGTTTTTCGGAACGTATACGAAAACACCACCGTTAAGAAGTGCAGCATGCAAAGAAGTCAAACGATGCTCATCGATCTTAACTACTTTGTTCATAAAGTATTTTTCCACAAGATCGCTGTGCTCATGGACTGCTGTAGCGATATCTGTAAAAATGACCCCTTTGTCTTTCAGTTCTTGTGAGAGCTGTTGAAATGCAGGAGTCGAGTTTCGTTGGATAAGGAAGTTATCCGTACGATCTTCTTTCCCGATAAGTTCTAAAATATGTTCAGGAAAGTCGTCTGCCTTATCGAATTTCGCAGCCTTCACTTCGTGTTGGAAAGTTGTGAAGTTCCAGTTGTCGATTTTCGTTTTCTCCGGCTTCGGCATCGGCAGGCTTTCAGCCAGTTCCAATCCACGAAGACGAAGGTTTTTCAGCCATTCTGGTTCATCTCGTTGTTTGGAAAAGTCGCTTACATATGATTGATCGAAGGCAATCTTCGTTTCGTTCGTTTCCACTGACATATAAATCCTCCTTCAAAGCCTATGCTTGTTCTGTTTCGACAGTTTCGTCTTCAATTCCTAGTTCATCTTTAATCCAGTCATACCCTTCTGCTTCAAGACGTTGAGCAAGCTCAGGTCCACCAGATTTCACAATACGTCCTTGCATGATTACGTGAACTTTATCTGGTGTGATGTAGTTCAATAGACGTTGATAGTGCGTAATGATCAAACCGCCGAATTCAGGGTTACGCATATCATTGACACCCTTAGAAACGACCTTCAATGCATCGATATCAAGACCAGAGTCGATTTCGTCAAGAATTGCGATCTTCGGCTCGAGCATCAATAGTTGAAGAATTTCGTTACGTTTTTTCTCCCCGCCAGAGAACCCTTCGTTCAAGTAACGCTGTGAGAAAGACTCATCCATATCAAGAAGTTCCATTTTACTGTCCATTTTACGGATGAACTTCATCAATGAAATTTCTTTACCTTCTTCACGACGAGCGTTGATTGAGGAACGTAGGAAGTCTGCGTTCGTGACACCGCTGATCTCACTTGGATATTGCATCGCGAGGAAAAGACCTGCTTTTGCTCGTTCGTCAACTTCCATTTCAAGAACATCTTTACCGTCCAATGTGACAGTTCCCTCTGTAATTTCATACTTCGGGTGTCCCATTAGTGCAGATGCTAATGTTGATTTTCCTGTTCCGTTTGGTCCCATTACTGCATGGATTTCTCCACCGTTTATTTCAAGGCTTAGGCCTTTGATGATCTCTTTTCCTTCAATGGAAACGTGTAGATTCTCAATCTTTAGATTTGGTGCAGTCATGAATATTACCCTCCAATTTCATATTTCTAATCACTACTCCATTCTACATTGTAACGAAAAACAACATAAAAATGAAATAATCGTGATTTTTTCTATTTTCACTTGAAGAAAACTGCAATTTTCTTCGATATAAGGTCAACTATGGCTCTTCCGTCGCCTTCTCTGCTCGGCGTTGCCAACTTTACTTTAACATCATTCTAATTTTATAACAAATTAAAATAATTCTCAATACAGATATTGAAAATATAAGTTTTTTTACATGCTAATTGAGAATAAAGCATTCTTATTGAAATCAACTTCTTCTTTTCAGAGGCTGAAAAATGGTCTGATAACTAAAGAAAGCTTGGCAAAGCCAAGCCTTTTGGCGCAGGCTGAGCTTTAGCTGCGCTTATATTAAAGAAAGTATTTTATACTTTCTTTAAATGCAACGAAAGGACCTTATCAGTATTCGATAAGGTCCTTGATATATACGCTTTGTTTATTGTTATTGCAGTGTTTCTTGATTGTTGATCATCATTAAGACTTATTGACTTTACCCGTAAATTCGTTGAGCATTTGTTGACTTACTTTGTACTCCTGCTCTCTCTTACGTTCGATTTTTAATCGTTCTTCTAGGTTGCGATCATACTCAGCATAACCTATACCATGTGCCTGATGCATGGCCTTTTCCATTTCACCAGTATGGTTAGTGTCAATAGGGTGGATAATGAATCAATCCTTTCAAGTTTATGAATTATTTTTTCACTACACTCTATACCCTACCAATATGAAGCTAAAACCCCAAATATGATATAGAATGATTATTTCTCCTAAGAAACCTTAAGAAGGAGTGGTGTCACATTAGGGTCCCTATTTCTATAATTGCCCCTCATACATCTGATTTCCTCGATATTCCTCGGTTTCGTTCTTAGTGTTTCATCTGATTCAAATCCGTAATCGCTTCTTGCACGAGGGTTACAGACTGACTCATAGCTGCTCCACCACCGAATGCTGCACAAACACCTACCGCTTCTAAAATTTCCTGTTCACTGCAACCTTGATCTAGACACCCTTTTGTATGGTAGATGATGCAATACTCATCCTGGGAGTAAATACTGATGCCCAGTGCAATCAACTGTTTTTCCTTTTTGCTCAACTTGCCGGCTTTAAAACAAGATTCAGTAAATGCATTGTACTTTCTTGCAAGATCCGGCATTTTTTCAGTGAAGATCCCTAAGCCTTCTTTGTAATCCATTAAAGCAGCTTCTGTAGGACTGCCTGGTTGTTGTTCTTGTTGGTTTCCATTTTGATTCAATTCGATCACTCCTCATACGTTAAAATCATCATTAGTTAGTATGATTCTTCTCGTAAAAAGATATCCGCGAGAAATCGTTCCATGCAAGCTCCAGTTAACAGCACGATCAATCGGTTTTTCGTGTTTTCATGTACTCAGGAACCCTCGCTGAGTACATCAAATCCAATTTTCTGTGCTTTCATGTACTCAGAAACCCTGGCTGAGTACATCAAAACCAATTTTCTGCGTTTTCATGTACTCAGGGACCCTGGCTGAGCACATCAAATTCAATTTTCTGTGCTTTCATGTACTCAGGGACCCTGGCTGAGTACATTAAATCCAATTTTCCGTGTTTTCATGTACTCAGGAACCCTCGCTGAGTACATCAAGTCCAATTTTCCGCGTTTTCATGGTCACCAAACCGACGACCCTAAGAAGATCTAGAGTAATCAAAGTTAGTTCCACACAAAGAAAACTTGGCCAAGCCTAGCCTTAGCGCAGGCTGAGCCTTAGTTGCCCTTATATTGAAGAAAGTATTTATACTTTCTTTAAAAGTAAAAAAGAGTGCCGACTTATGTCAGCACTCTGATACACATTATTCGTTTACAGGAACGACTGCGCCTTTATATTCTTTTTTAATGAAGTCCTGTATTTCTTTAGATTGCAGCACTTCTACAAGTGTTTTGATCTTCTTGTCATCTTTATCGCCTTTGTTTACTGCGACGATGTTTACATATTCAGAGTCGGATCCTTCGAGAGCAATCGCATCTTTTTGCGGATTAAGCCCTGCATCAATCGCATAGTTTGTGTTGATGACAACTGCGTCCCCTTCACCGTTTTTATAGATTTTCGGCAGCAATCCTGCTTCCACATCAGTCTTGAAGTTGATTTCTTTTGGGTTTTCAGCAATGTCTTTAACAGTTGCATCTGCTTTATCAACGCCTTCTTTCAGCTTGATCAGACCTTCTTTTTCAAGCAAGCTGAGAATACGGCCGTGCTCTCCGACAGAGTTGCTCATGATGATCGTTCCTTTTTTAGGAAGCTCATCTAAGCTTTTATAATCCTGCGAATATACACCCATTGGTTCGATGTGCACCCCACCTGCGTTTTCAAAATCATAGCTTTTGTTATCTTTCATTTGTGATTCCATATAAGGTACGTGTTGGAAGAAGTTTGCATCCAATTCTCCAGCAGCAAGCATTTGGTTCGGTGTCACATAGTCTTGAAGCTTTTCGATTTCAAGCTTGATGCCTTTCTCCTCAAGGATCGGCTGCGCTTCCTCAAGAATTTCAGCATGTGGTACGTTCGATGCACCGACGACAAGTTCTTTCTCATCTCCGCCTGAACCACCTTTACCACAAGCCGCCAATACGGAAATGATAAGTACAGTTGTTAAAAGTGTAATGAGTTTTTTCATGTTGTTATCCCTCCAAATTATCGTTTATCTGTTTGTTGTGTTAAGAAATCGCCTATCCACTGAATGATGAAGACGATGATTAAAATGATTACGGTCGCCACGAATGTCACGTCATTCTGATAACGCTGGAAACCATCCAAATATGCAAGCGTCCCTAAACCGCCTGCACCGACTACACCGGCCATCGCGATGTATGAAATCAAGGCGATTGCTGTCACTGTGATACCCGAGATCAGTGCCGGCAATGATTCAGGTAAAAGTACCTTGTATATGATCTGCCCGTCTGTAGCTCCCATCGATTTTGCAGCTTCTATGACGCCTTTATCGATCTCCCGCAATGCGATTTCAACCATCCTTGCATAGAATGGGGCAGCCCCGATTATCAGAGCTGGCAATGCGGCATTCGCGCCAAGCATTGTACCGATCAACCATGTTGTAAAAGGTACTAAAAGGATGATCAAAATAATGAATGGGATGGATCTGAATATGTTTACGAATCCAGCGATTACTGAATGAATCGCTTTGTTCTGCCAAAGGTTCCTCTTTCCTGTAAGGAACAATAATAAGCCTAATATGATTCCAAGGATGAATGTAGCACCTACTGAAATTACTGTCATATAAAGGGTCTCAACAGTAGCTTCCCACATATCCTCCCAATCAACGTTAGGAAACATTGTTGTCAACATCTGTGATCACCTCGACTTCCACTTCTTGTTGTTGAATAAAATAGATGGCTTCCTTCACTGTGTCAGGCTTTCCATCAATTTTGATGAATAATGTTCCATATGCCCCATCTCTTGTTTGTGAAATCTTGCCTTGAAGGATGTTAACATCAACTTCAAACTTTCTGATGAGATCACTTATGAGCGGTCGTCCAGCTGTCCCCCCTACGAAAGTAAGTTTAACGACCTTAGAATGGTCTCCTTTTTGAATCAGATGCTGGATTGTTTCATCCGTTTCTTCCGGTTCTGTCACCTGTTTAACGAAGTCCTGTGTTATTGTCCTCTTCGGCGTCTTGAACACATCCAGGACATGGCCTTCTTCGACAACTCGACCGTCCTCCATTACTGATACACGGTTACAGATCTTTCGGATGACATGCATCTCATGCGTAATCAGCACGATCGTCAAACCAAGTTTTTGGTTGATATCGACAAGAAGGTTCAAGATCGAGTCGGTCGTTTTCGGATCCAATGCGGATGTCGCTTCGTCACAAAGCAAAACATCTGGATTGTTCGCTAATGCTCTTGCAATCCCTACACGCTGTTTTTGTCCACCACTTAGCTGTGAAGGGTAGGAATCTCCTCTCCCGGACAACCCAACAAGATCGATCAATTCATCGACTCGCTTCACACGTTCCACCTTACTTACCCCAGCAATCTCTAAGGGAAAGGCTATATTTTCACGGACAGTGCGTGACCAGAGCAGATTGAAATGCTGAAAAATCATTCCAATATTTTGTCTAGCAATCCTCAGCTGCTTGTTATTGAAATTAGTCAATGACTTGCCGTTTATATCGACTGAACCCTCAGTCGGTTTCTCCAGCATATTGAGCATACGAATCAGCGTGCTCTTCCCTGCACCGCTGTATCCAATAACGCCGAATATTTCACCTTTTTCAACATTCAGATTGACGCCGTCCACAGCATTGACGACTCCATCTTTTGTATAAAAAACTTTCTTTATGTCTTTCAAAGTAATCATGATGATTCAGCCCTTTCTTTCTCTTATCCACTGCAAAAGTGCTGTCTGTAAATGCAAAAAACCTTTCCGCTCTGAAAATGAGCAGAAAGGCTGAATGTTCAGTCTCTCCATCTCATCTTCCAAAGCATTACACTTTGCAGGATTTGGCACCTTCTTAAACCATGTCCGGTTTACTGGTTGCCGGGCTTCACAGGGCCAGTCCCTCCGCCGCTCTCGATAAGATTAGATATATATCCGATATGTTTTATCGCTTTACTTTATTCAAGCATGAATGCATTGTAGCACGGGATATTTTTAAGTGTCAACAAAATAATATTCTCTTCAACATTCTCACTGAATTTTTGTGACGAAAACGTGTCAGTTCGCACTCGATATCGACATGTGTTAATTTCAATATAGTGGTATGGAATTTGACCGATAAAGGAGTTTAGGAACAAATGAACACTATCACTTCATTCACTCTTGAGGAATACAAAACAAATCAGAACGTCAACCTATCAGACTTTGCGGGCAAACCTGTCATCATTCAATTTTGGGTAGCATGGTGTCCTGATTGTATGAGGGAATTACCTCTTCTTGAACAATTCTATAAATCGATGAACAACGATGAAATTACCGTATTGACGGTCAACGTCATCGGCAGAGAAGGTTCTTTAGAAAAGAGGGATCAATTTATCCAAAAGAATAATCTTACCGTCCCCATCCTTCTTGATGAAGGGACTAAAGTTTATGATCAATTCGAATGCAGGTCCGTTCCCACTACGATTCTTCTAGATCAAAATCATGAAGAGCTAGCACGGTATACAGATCAAGATTCTTTTCAGGACATCTTATACGGCATCTCTCGTTTGCTTTCCTAGTAAGTAGAAGATGGATTCAAGCTTCAGGATTGTACGGTAGGACGCATTTGTTTCAATCTCTCCCTTAGCGATCAGCTCTGTCAGTTTCTGTTTGCCTTCCACCAGGGATTGCAGTACGTTCATCCGGCCATTGATCCTGATGGTATGCTGATCGACCTCTTCTTTCATGATCACTTTACACGAACGCTTACGTAAATGCATCGAAACACACTCTTCCCCATCAGCAAGAGAGACGACATAATCATTCAATCGAAAAAACGGTGACAAATAAGATTGTTCCTCAAATCTTTTTGAAAACAAATCAACGATACCGTTTATATGCATATTCCTCTCCTCACTTTTACATAGCGATTGGATCTAATGATAAATTTCTATGGGGGAAAGCGATTGTCCTTTTATAATCCTTCGACAGTTTCTCCATCAGAATTCGATATTTTCAGTTGACGATATCCGCTTCAATACAAAAAGCGCCAGACACTCACTGAATCTGAGTTTGTCTGGCACTGTCGTAGTCTATCTATTATGTACAAAAACACCACAAATCGTCATGGCTTTTTACCATGACTTCCTTTTCCGTGATTATCTTGATGGGGGTGTGAGTGCTTTTTCATTTTTGATTTTCCATTGTCTTGAGCACGGAATATGTTGATTTGCAGGTTCTCAAGTAGTTTCAATTCCTGAGGGGTCAATTCATCCGCATCTATGCCATGCAGATCCAATTTGATTTTAACCTGCAAATCATTTTCTTCATCGCTCTTTTTAGACGTTTTATCTTGATCCGAATCGCTTCGGCTGTCCTTATCTTCCTTATCTGTCTGATCCTTAGCAGGGGCTGTAGTTGCATTTTTTGCTTTCTCTACTGGTTCGGAAACAGGTTCACTTGCAGCTGCCTTTTCTTCTTCTTTTTCATCAGGGTTTTCAACTGCCGTCTTAACTTTATCTGCGACATCATCTTTGACATCACCACTCGCTGCAGTTCCGGTTTCATTTGTATCAGGTACCTCCGGCTCAGCAGGATTCGCCCCGTTATTTTCTTCGTTGAGGTCTTCTTTCTTCATCTGGTTTAGTTTACGAATATTATCCTGTTGAGGACCTTTATTAGCAGGTACAACACCTTTATCTTCGTCTAAACCAACTTGCGCCTTAGCCATGTACTTATTCATTGCAGAATAAGAAAGTCCGCTTGCTTGGTCGAGGGTGAATGTTTCATCAATATCAGAAATGTCTTCAAATACCAGATATTTACCCATGGACAAACCATTTTCTTCCGCAAGCTTTCTGGTCGCTTCCGTTGTTTCTCTTAGTGATAGAACGATTCCCGTATTCTCAATATATTTACTCGCTTTAAGTCTTTCAATTGACTTATTTAAGCGTTTACGCATTTCATCTGATATATATTCATCGTCAATCGTTGACGTGATCAACAGGTCTTCATACGTATCGAAATAACCTGATTCTTTCAAGGTTTTGAATAATGAATCGGAAAATACCAATAAAGATGAGTCTTTATATTCGTTTGAACCTTCAAGCAGTTTTTTTGCATCTTCGTTTAAAGCACGGACTTTGATGACATTCATATCATTATCAACTGCCACTTCAATGCTCGGGTTTATATCAAAACTTACATAAGCAGCAGCAGAGGCCTTGTTCGTGCCAAATGGCATCCCGCTTGCAACCAATACGAACACAATGATTGCTACAAGGGATAGTGAAAATGAAGGCAACAATGTTTTTCTAGGCTGAAAAAATGCATCAGAAATTTCGGGTGGACATATATACTCCTGTCCAACCTCAGGTTGTTCTCCTTTTTTCAACCGAACACGTTCAAAACTGCCATCTTTAGTCAAAATCACAGCTTTCCGCTTCGATACTTCCATAATCAAGCCGCGTTTCACTCATTGGTCCCTCCCTTCCATAGGATATCAGGAGGGCTCAATGTACGATCTAAGCGATGTGTACCCTCCAATGTAAATCAATGCAATCGCTATTATATACTTTCGATTACGTTCAATCGTTTTACGACTGCAAGAGACCATATTTAATAAATCTTTTATCGGCAGTTGTTTCTTCTCTGTCAAATAGGCTGCCAATTTCTCGTTTTCAGCTAATAGCTGCGCAATTTGCTTCGCGTTTTCACGCGCATCAATATGCTTAGGGCAGTTTTTGCTCAACACTTTGAACGTAATGCCGTACCCTTTGAGCAATTGTTGATATTCTTCAATTTCATAGACACGGTTTTCGACTTGCAATTGCTGATCATAGTGGCTGATTGCAGCTTGCTGTTCGGCAAAACTATCTTCAACACGGCCTTCTTCATCGGTTTCTTCAGGTTCTAGGAAGACATACCTGTTCTGTCGTGCTTCTTTACGGATAAAATCAATTACACGTCTACGGATGACCATGTCCGCAAATGTCAAGAAACGGCTTCCTTGTCCTTCTTGATATTGATTGATCGCTTCGTTGAATGCTGTCAATCCAATACTATATTCGTCACGAGATTGGTCAATATACTGGTTACAAACTTTAGACGTTACTTTTTTGATGAATGGTTGATAATTTTCAAGTAGTTCATTACGGAGGTCCTCATCTCCGCGTGTAATTCTTTTCACCTTATCTTCTATAGTAACTGCTTTGTTTGCCACTGGCTTATTGAATTTTGGTTTCATTACTAAATTCATGTTCATAGATGTCATTATTGTATCCACCTCACTACGGACAAGTTTTTAAACTTAAAAATTATTGAGGATGTCCAAACGGAATATATATCAAAAGTTAGAATTTTTTATGCAAAGGATAAAGAATCCATAACTCATTTATATCATTATTTTAGACGTTTGGAGGATACAATTTGATAACAATGTTACAAGCACTTTAACAATTGTAACATAATTTTATTCTGACTGACTTGACTAAATTTTCAAACTTTTACAAGTTCCTCTGTCTTAATTCGACAAATGTTTGCATTATTAGCGGGAAAGCGTTTTCTAAGATTTTTTTACCACAAAGAAAGATTTTAGTGAAAAGTGCCATTTTGAAATATATTAGGAAAAAATATCCACTAAAAAATCGCTTTTATTTATAAAATTTTTTTATTTCTCCATAAATATGATCGACAGAACGGAACGAATAAAGCATTTTAACCAGTTTCCCATCCTCTAAAAACGCAAGACAAGGGACACTTTTGACCTTCCATTGCTTTGCTGTCGTTGGCATTTGATTGATATTTCCGGAGAGGACCTCAGGTTTTTCTTGATCGGTAAACACTGCTAATGCAATCTCCAACATTTGATTGGCAAGTTTACAAGTGCCGCACAGCGGTGTGTGGAAAAAGATCACTGCCCGTTCCCTTTTGAATATTCGTTGGATCAATTGTTGCTGGTTTACTTCTTGTATCATGCCCTTCCAAGTTCCTTCCTTTGTGCTTACTCATTATCAAGCGGGAATTTTAATAGACGGTCATCTTCCGGTTTAGGATTACCTCTTCCATCCGTATTGTTGGTAATGGCGTATAGGGATCCGTCGACGATTTCGATATCTCTCATTCTCCCATACCCCTCAGTGAATGTCCGGCTGGTGTTATTATTCAAATCAAACTCCCTGATCTGTTTTCCAGCTAAAAACGCCACATAAATCTTGGAATCAGATATCGCTAGACCAGATGGAGCCCATGTACCATCTCCAGAATGAAAAATCGGCTTGATCATTCCTTCGTGTTCTTCATCCCCTCTGATGACCGGCCATCCATAATTTCCTCCAGCCACAATTTCGTTGATTTCATCACGATCGGTTGAGCCATGTTCAGAACTGTACATCTTACCGTCTTTTGTCCAACCTATCCCTTGAGGATTCCTGTGTCCATATGAATAAACAGGTGAATCATTGAACGGGTTTTCGTCTGGGATGGTTCCGTCCAAGTTCAGTCGTAATATCTTACCTGCTAAACTATCCTCGTCTTGGGCAAGGTCCGGTTCACCTGCGTCACCTGTTGTTATATACAGTTTTTCGTCAGGTCCGGCTGCTAAACGTCCCCCGTTATGAATCGGTCCACCAGGGATTCCTTCAATCAGTATATCGGTCTCTTTCCAAATAACTTCATCTTTTTGGACCTTCACCACTCGATTCAGAAGTCGCCCATCTTCTTGATATGTATGATATAGATAAGCCTCTAAGGGCTGACTTCCCTCTATAATATAAAATCCAAGCAATCCACTTTCCGTGCGTGAAACGATCTCTTTCGATACTTCTACGGTTTGATTTTGTTTCGTGCCTTCTGAAATGCTCATGATTTCACCAGGACGCCCTGAAAGATAGTAGACAGTGTTTTCCACGATATTAATTTGCCATGGAACCTCTAGTTCTGTTGCTAACGTTTGAATATCTTGATTTTGATTGACGGGTTGAGATTTGGAATTCTTTTCGTCAGGAGGCGTCTTTTCATTTTCAAAACAGCCGGTCATCATTAATATAAGCAGGGCAGGTAAAAGGAGTTTCTTCATGTCGCACCTCCATTCAACAGATAGCTGCGGTTGATTTCAAAATTAGCGTTTAAGAGAATTTTAGCGAGGTACATATGCGGGGTCTCCGCTACCTCTTTATAGATGCTTTGGGTGTACAAATGTCTTGCATTCGGGAGTTCCCTTTTTAAAATTTTCCTCAGCTTATGCCCAGCATCATCTTCATCAACGAGGATATAAATATCTCGATGCTCTATGGATTCAATAAGTTCTTCGAGTTTTGTAAAACTTATCGTCCCATGCGTACAAATGATTTCCACTGGTTCATCCAATAGTTTACGTACCTTTTCACGGTCGGTTTTCCCCTCGACGATCAGCACTTTCTTATCTGTATCCATTATCGTTCCCACCTGTTTTCTTATCTTGTTAACCACACATTTTTAATATATACGGCACTGGTGTCCGTTAAAATTCTAAAAGACGTTTTTTGTTACAGATAACGCCTCTCCTGTCCGTAATTCTTTCCTTATAAGTTACTATTTCTAATAGAGCCTAGTTAAAAAAGAAAAAAGCAGCGGATCACACTGGACCGCTGCTTAGCACCAACCAAATTCACAATCATCTACAAGCTGTTGATTTCGAGCAGGCGGGTTTGAATCATGACGATAGATCTTGTCAGAATCAAACTCAAAACCTTCCCCCATCTCATACAGATTACCCTGATTAGTGAACGTGATTTTACCTATCTTATCTTTGTTCAAGTACAGAGACATAGAACCCTGGTCCATCTTGCCATAAACCTTATTCGTAATATCTGTTTTACGAATATCTTGGTCCATCAAGATCACACCCTTCTAAAGATTTGTGTTCAAAAAAGGCAAATCGGCAACATCTCATTTATGATGATTTTTGAACAACCTTTTTCATGGTAGTAATAGAATAACCAACTTAGAAGCAGATGAATCACTTTGATGTTCTGTTTTATGTCCTGTCACTGTGTTTATTGAAAATCTTACTCTTCACTTACCATCTTTTGATAATCATCCGCAGACATCAATTTCTCTAGCTCTGACTCATTAGAAAGCTCAACAACGATCATCCATGCTTTCTCATACGGTGATTCATTGACAAACTCAGGATTATCTTCAAGATCTTCATTTACTTCTAATACTTTTCCGCTTACTGGAGCGTATAATTCAGATACAGTCTTAACAGATTCAACGCTTCCGAATGGCTCGTCCACTTTGATATCATCGTCTACTTCTGGAAGTTCAACGAATACGATATCACCAAGCTCATCTTGCGCAAAAGCGGTGATTCCAATATAAGCTTTGTTTCCTTCAACTCTTACCCATTCATGTTCTTCTGAATAACGTAATTCCTTTGGATATTCCATTCTTATCCCTCCATAAGTTTCTCATTAAAGTTTAGTTTCTTAAAATGATTCTAATGTAATAGTAATATAAAACAGTATGCTTTCGCAATCTGTTCTATTTCCACGTTTGTTCAAACTGATCCTCTTTAAAGCCAATTGTTACGGTTTTTCCGTCTGTTACAATCGGACGCTTGATCAACATGCCATCTGATGCAAGCAGTTCCAGTAGTTCTTCTTCTGAAGAATTTTTCATTCGATCCTTCATGCCGAGTTCGCGGTATTTCTTTCCACTCGTATTGAAGAACTTCTTCAGCTCCAGTCCGCTCTTTTCGTAAAGAGAGGTTAACTCTTCTTTTGATGGGGTGTTTTCGACAATATGTACATCCTCGTAAGCAACACCATTTTCATCCAGCCATTTCTTTGCCTTCTTACAAGTTGAACAGCTTGGATACTCATAAACTGTTAGCGACAATTGGGACACTCCTTACTCAACAAATTCTGTATTTTCTGAATGAGGTTCCATTCTATTTTATCACAACCTATTGCCTGACAAACGTATAAAGGCTTATTACCGAAATTTAATTTAGTTGCAATTAAGGGTGAACCATCTGCAAAACCATTTTGTGTTAATGAAGCTCTGCATAGCTTGTTTCATTTTTCGAGTTCTATGTGCTTTCTTACCTTCATTAAATAGTATATGACAAGCTTGTTGAAGGAGAATGCAGATGCTCGCCACTGTTTCTGGTTACATCCTATTAGGTCTTTCTATCGCAGCTCCGGTCGGCCCCATCAACGTCGAAATCATCAAAAGAGGGCTCCAGTATGGGTTTTGGCCAGCTTTTCTTGTTGGAGCGGGCGGAATCTCCTCCGATCTTACTCTTATGGCGCTCATGTTTTTCGGACTTTCCAAAATCATGTCTCTTGCATGGGTGAAAATCATACTGACATTATTAGGCTGTTTCATCCTATTATATTCAGGTTGGACAAACCTTCGAGCTACCTCACAAGCAATGGAAACTTCAAAAGCTTCGGCTTCCATTCCGGCTGGTATTGGCACACGTTCCTATTTGACGGGAGTAACCATCGCCGCTTCCAATCCAATGAATTTACTTTTCTGGCTCGGGATTTATGGCTCCGTCCTGAATCGTGCACTGCATCAGAACAATCATTTACAATCTTTCTTTTTATGCAGTCTCGTTTTGCTTGGAATCGGTTTATGGAACCTGAACCTCGCATTTACTGTACACTTCGGAAGACTATTGATGAACACGCGTGTCATGAGGGGTATCAATATCTTTGCCAGTCTCGTATTGATCGGATATGGCCTGAAGTTCGGTTATATAGGACTTAGCGAACTACTGTACATAATCATTTCTTGAAGCCGAACTTGATCTCCTTCATTAAATTTGCCGGAATGTAAAAAAGGTCCCCATCAGCATTGGAGACCTCTTTTAAGAGAGTGTGTTTTTATCTGGAAAAGAGAGTATTAGTGTTTACTAATTACACGTTGATCTAAACGACGTATTTACCTTCATTCAATAAGACACCAGCAACTTCACGCTTCTTCTTGACAACATTGATCGGTGTGTAACGAGTCAATTTCTTGAGAGCAGAAAGCATCATACGAAGTTGATCGCCGTCTTCGATTGTGACGATTGATTCCTTCGCATGGGACTCAATCCGCTCAAAGGCTTCCTGACAATAGATTTCTGTGAGACGAATTTTTTGTGCCGCTTTTTCTGCGCCGTGTTTTTGGATCGCTTTTTCAGTCCTCAGCACGACGGATTCAATGGCATACGCCTCACTTACGATATCCGCGACATTTGAAAGAATTTCTTGTTCATGTTCGAGCTTTTCGCCATATTTTTGGACAGCAAGACCAGCAATCATCAAGAAAATCTTCTTCGCATTTTTCACAAATTGTTTTTCTTGAGCGAGCGGTTCATCACCAAGCTCCTCTGGCATTAGCATCATCAGCTCATTTTGAAGCTCTGTCGCTTTTTGAAGGAGTGGCAATTCACCTTTCATCGCTTTACGGAGAAGTGTACCTGGCACCAATAAACGGTTGATTTCATTCGTTCCTTCAAAAATACGATTGATCCTTGAGTCCCGGTACATGTTTTCAACTTCATATTCGGACATAAAACCATATCCACCATGGATTTGAACTGCTTCATCGACGACATGGTCCAATACTTCTGAAGCGAACACTTTATTCAGTGAACACTCGATCGCATACTCCGCAATTCCTTTAGCAAGTAGAGAGCCGTCTTTCTGCTCTTCAGCTGACAAATCGCCAAGACGGTTTTCATACATTCCGACTGTCCGATAGACGGAACTTTCTGAGGCGTACGTCTTTGCAGCCATAGTCGCAAGCTTCTCCTGGATGAGCGTGAAGCGCGAGATCGGCTGCTTGAACTGTTGGCGTTCATTTGCATATTTGATCGATACTTCAAGCGCGCGTTTAGCTGCCCCTACACAGCCAACCGCAAGTTTATACCGACCGATATTCAAAATATTGAACGCGATCACATGTCCTCGGCCAGCTTCACCGAGCAGATTTTCTTTCGGTACTAATGCATCATCTAGAATGAGCGTACGTGTAGATGAGCCTTTGATTCCCATCTTCTTTTCCTCTGGCCCTGTAGATACACCTTCAAAATCACGCTCTACAATGAATGCTGAAAAATGTTCGCCATCGATTTTGGCATAAACCACGAAAACATCTGCAAACGCTGAGTTCGTGATCCATTGTTTCTCACCATTCAACACATAATGAGTTCCAGTATCATTCAGCTTCGCGACCGTTTTTGCACCTAGTGCATCTGAACCAGAACCTGGCTCAGTCAATGCATATGCTGCGATGCGTTTTCCTGTGGCAAGGTCAGGTAAATACTGTTGCTTCTGCTCTTCATTCCCGAACAAAACGATTGGCAAGGAACCGATCCCGACGTGCGCACCATAGCTTAATGAAAATGAACGTGCTCTTGAAAACTTCTCAGTGATAAGTGAGGAACTGATTTTATCGAGAGCCAGACCACCGTATTCCTCAGGAACATCGGCCCCTAGAAGCCCTAACTCTCCTGCTTTTGTCAGTAAGTCCCTTGAAATATCGAACTGATGGTTTTCAATCTTTTCAAGTTGCGGAACGACTTCTTTTACGACAAAATCTTCTGTTGTCTTCCCCATCAAAACCTGTTCTTCGTTGAAATCCTCTGGTGTAAATACACTCTGCGCTTCTACTTCTTCTATCAGGAAGCTTCCACCTTTTGCTGCTTTTTCTACACTGCTAGACATACCTTCTACCTCCTTTTATGATTGGATCAACTCGAATACTCCAGCGGCTCCCATACCTCCGCCGATACACATTGTGACTACTCCGAACTGCTCGTTTCTTCGTATCATCTCGTGCATTAGCGTTAATGTCAGTTTTGCACCACTGCAGCCAAGTGGATGACCTAATGCGATCGCGCCGCCGTTGACGTTGACTTTTTCTTCATCAAGCCCTAGCTGGCGGATGACCTGCAATGATTGCGATGCAAAAGCTTCATTCAGCTCGAACAAACCAATGTCGGATTGCTCAAGTCCCGCAAGCTTCAATGCTTTTGGAATAGCTTCAACTGGTCCGACGCCCATGATTTCAGGTGCGACACCAGCAACAGCGAATGACCGGAACTTCAAAATCGGTTTCAATCCTTCCGCTTCAGCTTTTTCACGATCCATGACAAGGACGGAAGCTGCACCGTCACTCATCTGGGAAGAGTTTCCTGCCGTTACGCTTCCCTTTGGAGAGAAGGCAGGTCTTAGTTTCCCGAGCACTTCAAGTGTGGTATCCGCCCGGACTCCTTCATCTGTTGAAAATGTTGTCAATTTTTCTTGCAATTTATTGTTTTCATCGACCCAGCGTTTCGGCACTTCTACTGGTACGGTTTCATCTTTAAATTTACCTTCCTGAATGGCTTTTGCAGCCTTCTGATGACTCCGTAATGCAAATTGATCCTGATCTTCTCTAGTGATGCCGAATCGGTTTGCAACCTCTTCTGCTGTATAGCCCATTCCCATATAATATTCAGGCCTTGAATCGAGAAGCGCAGCATTCGGCTTAACAACATGACCTGGAACTGGGACAAGACTCATTGATTCAGCCCCGCCAGCAATGATCGCTTCAGCATGACCGAGCATAATCCGCTCAGCTCCATAGGCGATACTTTGCAACCCGGAGGAGCAATATCGGTTGATTGTGATGGCCGGTACATTATCCGGTAATCCTGCGAGACCGCCGATCAAACGAGCCATGTTCATCCCTTGCTCTGCCTCTGGAATCGAACATCCGATGATCAAATCATCGATTAGGCCATCATAGCCACCAGCTCGTTTCAATGTCTCTTTTACTGTCAATGCACCCAGATCATCCGGCCTTACATTGGCAAGTGTTCCTCTTTTCGCTTTTCCGACAGGTGTTCTTGCACCTGCAACAATTACTGCTTCTTGCATCTTCACCCCTCCTTAGTTGCGTAGTGGTTTTCCTTTTACGAGCATATGCTGCATACGTTGTTGTGTCAGCGGTTCCCCTGCAAGACTCAAGAATGCTTCGCGCTCAAGGTCCAATAAGTATTGTTCATCAACGAGTGTGCCCTCAGGTACTTTACCTCCAGCAATGACATAGGCTAATTTTTTAGCGATTTTTAAATCATGATCTGAAATCATATTGCCGAATTTCATCGTCTGCGCACCGAGTAGCATCGTTGCGTATCCGGCTTCCCCAGCTACTGGGATCTTTTTACGTTGAGGCGGGCGGTACCCTCTGTTATATAAGGAAAGGACTTGTTGTTTCGCGTCATAGATCAGGTGATCCGCGTTGACACTGATCCCGTCCTGTGGTCGTAAAAATCCAGCTTCCTTCGCTTCATGAGCTGAGGTTGAAACCTTCGCCATCGCAATCGATTCGAATGTTTGAATCGCCAGTTTTTGAAGGTCAGGTTTAATATCTTTCGGAACTTGCTCTAACAGGCGAGTGTACAATTCCTTGTTTCCACCGCCGCCAGGTATGATCCCGACTCCCACTTCAACAAGACCCATATACGTTTCAAAGGATGCTTGAAGACCTGCTGCAGGAAGTGATACCTCTGTTCCTCCTCCAAGTGTCATGTTAAAAGGAGCGACGACAACTGGTTTCGCACTATAACGTACTCGAGCCATCGTTTGTTGGAATTGTCGGACCATAAAATCAAGTTCAAAGAAATTATCATCCTGCGCTTCCATCATGATCAGCATCAGGTTAGCCCCAACACAGAAGTTCTTCCCCTGGTTTCCAATGACAAGTCCTTTGTAGTTCTTTTCCACTTCATCAATCGCATGATGGATCATCTGGATGATATCCGGGCCGATTGAATTGTTTTGTGAATGGAATTCCAATAAAGCAACTCCGTCACCCAAATCAATCAGACTAGCACCTGTGTTTTTCTTGATGACGCGATTTTCATTCTTAAGGCGGCTCAAACGGATGATTTTACTATTTTCATTGGCCTGTTTGTACTCGCCTTTATTATAAAATTCAAGATCTATTCCTTTTTGCTGATAAAATTCTTTTTTGCCTGATTCAAGCATGTCAGTAACCCATGGCGGGATGGTTTCCCCTTCTGCTTTCATGCGTTCGACTGACTTTTCAACTCCGATCGCATCCCATGTTTCGAATGGACCCAGTTCCCAGCCAAATCCCCATTTCATTGCGTCATCGATCGCTTTGATATCATCAGCAATCTCATAAGCTTTTTCCGCAGAATAGAGTAGAACTGGTTTTAAAATCGACCAGATCAGCTTTCCAGCACGATCGTCTGCATATACAAGCGCTTTCATTTTATCCGGTAAAGTCTTTGCCTGTTTGCTAGTCTCAGTGGATGCTGTTTTCAACTTTTTACGCGGACCATATTCAAGAGTTTCAGGATCAAGCTCAAGAATCTCGCTCTTCCCATCGACTTTTTTCTTTAAGTAAAATCCTTGCCCGTTCTTGCTGCCGATCCAGCCTTTTTCATTCATCTTCTGCATGAACGCTGGAACTTCAAAAACAGCTTTCTCTTCCCCTTCCACCTGATCATATACGTTCTTAGCAACGTGGATGAAGGTGTCGAGCCCGACGACATCCAAGGTACGGAATGTAGCACTCTTCGGACGACCGATCGCTGGCCCTGTCACCGAATCGACTTCCCCTACTGAGTAGCCGTTTTTCAGCATTTCTTGAACGGTAACCAACAATCCATATGTTCCGATCCGGTTTGCGATGAAGTTCGGAGTATCCTTCGCTTCAACGACTCCCTTACCGAGCACCTCTTCCCCAAACTGATTGATGAACTCAAGCACTTCAGGTTTCGTAGCACTTGTCGGAATGACCTCTAAAAGTTTTAAGTAACGCGGCGGGTTGAAAAAGTGCGTGCCGAGGAAGTGTGCTTTAAAATCTTCACTTCTTCCTTCTGCCATCGCATTGATCGAGATACCTGATGTATTGGAACTTACAATCGTTCCAGGTTTCCGATGCTGCTCGATTTGTTCAAAAACCTTCTTTTTGATAGTCAAGTTTTCTACAACGACCTCAATAATCCAATCCACTTCACCAAGCTTTTCAAGATCGTCCTCTAAATTCCCCACCTCGATCATCTCAAGGTGATCCTTTGAGCTAAGTGGTGCCGGCTTGTGCTTCAACAATTTTTGTCTAGCTGTTTCAGCCAATTTGTTCCTCACTTGCGGGTGCTCTAAAGTAAGCCCCTTTGCTTCTTCCTTTTCGGTAAGCTCTCTCGGTACGATATCCAGTAAAATACTCGGGATACCTACGTTAGCTAAATGAGCAGCTATTCCTGAACCCATTACACCTGAGCCGATGACAGCCACCTTACGAATCTGATATGACATGATGAACCTCCTTCATATGAATGAATACTCATTCATTTTTTAAGCAAAAAATAGAGCATAAACCAAATATATGTTCAAAAAGCCGGAAATAGAGTAGTGACTTTTTGAACCTCCCTTAAAATAAAGTTCAAAAAGGTGACGAATAAGGAACAAGAAGTTCTAGGCACGATGGTTTTTGAGGACCGGAGCGTATAATATAATACGTGAGGACCGGTAAAACCGAGTAACGCCGAAATTCGCCGTTCATTATTTGGTGACTTTTTGAACCTCCTCTATAAATACTATAAGAAATTTTGACCCATTACGCAACACAAATTTCAGAAAATTTTTATGATTGCGTCTTATTTTTATTCTACAAGTACTTCAAGCCGATGGACGATGCATTTTAAGGATTTCTTTGATTTGATCGGTGTGCCGTCTTTCGTGATAGCCAATGAAATCGATCCACTGCGATAACTTCATTGGCCCGAAAATCGGGTGTGAAAAAGCTCTTTTCTCAAGCAATGAAGGATCATCTACTTCTTCTAACACCTGAATGAGCTTATTTCTTGATTGTTGCAGGGCAATTTTTGCTTCATCCTTTGATTTATAACGTCCGATGGGTCGTACATACTCAGGTGCATCCACAACGGGATACCTTTTTGCCGAACGATATACTGGGTGGTCGGGCGTTTCTGTGTCTTCTCCATGACAGATCAAGTATTCACTTTGCTTGGTAATGACATGTTCAATCAAAACTAAGTGTTCCAATACCTCTAAAACAGACCATGAATCAATTGAAATACGAGCTTGACCTTGTTCATCTGGAATTTCATCAATTGTTGCCATCAATTCTTTTCTGCCTTCATCAAAAACGGACACGTTCATCCCTCCTCGAAAACTATAAAATGACTCTTCTTAAATCAATGTTCGACAAACCCGTTGCGAATTCCCTTTATTTTTTTCATAATATGCTGGTTTGGGTGGAGGTTGTGTTATTTATTTTTTACAGCAGTAGTGTTCAACCTTCTTGGTATTACTGTTTTTAAGATAGTGCTACATTTTATTCTCTATCTGTTGTCCCGATTCCGCTCTTTTTGGGACAGGGGCACTGCTTTTTTGCTTGCTGCTGTCCGAAGTTGTCCTAAATCAACATCAAGCCAAAGCAAAAAAAAGAAACAGACGTCATACGCCTGTTTCCACAAATTTTATTTTCCGAGTACACCTTTCAATACGAATGCTACGTTTGCTGGTCGTTCTGCAAGACGTCGCATGAAGTAGCCATACCAGTCATTTCCGTACGGGACATAGACACGCATTTTATACCCTTCATCCCGCAGTTGTCGTTGAGCATCGATCCGGATTCCGAATAGCATTTGGAACTCAAATTGATCATTCGGAATGTTATGCTCTTTTACAATTTCTTTCGTATAAGAGATGATTTCATCGTCATGAGTGGCGATTGCAGTATAGTTTCCGTTCAATAGATGCATTTTGATGATTTTCTTGAAATTCTCATCCACATCTTTTTTCTCTGGAAAAGCGACAGAAGGAGATTCCTTATAAGCACCCTTAACCAGCCGCAAGTTAGGGCTTAGTGAATCGAGATCTTGAATATCTTCAACTGTTCTATATAGATAAGACTGCAATACAGTGCCGATATTTTCATATTGTGTTTTCAATTCTTTAAAGATATCAAGTGTAGCCTGGCAGCGCGCTTCGTCCTCCATATCGATCGTGACGAAAACATCATTCTTATCCGCGGCTTCCATTATCCGCTTCATGTTTTTTAAAACCAATTCACGACTGATATCTAATCCCATTGAAGTCAATTTCAACGATAGCTGTGAGTTCAGATTTTCTTTCGCTATCGATTCGATCGCTTCGATACAGTGATCTGTCATCTCTTTTGCTTCATGCTCATTATCGACAAATTCACCAAGGTGATCGATGGTAACGTATAGCCCTTCTTGATTAAGCTTTTGGATGACATTCAAGGAACTTTGTAATGAGGCACCAGCGACAAAACGTCCTGCCCCAAATCGGAGACCGTATTTCTTCGCCATCTTTGTCGCCACTTTATTTTTACCCATGAACAAAAAGAAATTTTTCAATATCTTTTCCATAAAAAATCCCCCTATACTGAAAACGGATACAAAAGGTTGTACACTATATATGAACTAAAACTGTTTTGACTAAACCCAACAGTATTTTAACATTTTTTCGACAACATTTTTACTTTTTTCAAAATTTAATTTTTTCTACTTTAAAATTGTAATTATTCTTGAAAAGGTGTAAAATTACACAAAACCATTTTAGGAGAGAAAAATACCAAATGAATATGGATCAGATGATTGAAATCGTGTCTTCCAAATTGAAGCTAATCCGTATCGAACATGGATACACCCAGGATAAAATGGCATCCACATTGGGGATTTCTAAAAAAACACTTTTACAAATTGAAAAGCAAAGGACACATGCGAACTGGACGACAGTAGCAGCAGTGGCGGCTCTGTTCCGGAACAGTGAAATATTGAAAACAGCATTAGGCGGAGACCCTGTTGAAATCGCAGAAATTCTCGCTCACCAGGGGATTGATCGACCGAAAGAACAGACAATGGGCGGTAGAGTATGGTGGAAGGATGTAAAGCAGGAGAATGGTTTCAAGTTGCAGCAAAATTTGATTAGTAAACATTACAGGATTTTGGATGCTGATAATCACCGCTGGTATAGTTCATTTGATGTCGATGAAGCTTATGAACGTCTGGATGAACTCGTTAATTCGTGATACCCATCATTTGTATAGGTTGTTTTCGCAAACATTGTTGGTCTTGAAAGTCGTTGATTTCCGCTCCAGGATGCTCGCTTTCCGCGGGGCGTGCGGTGAGCCCACTCGTCGCCTTGCTGTGCTCCTGCGTCTACAAGAAAGTCCTGTCGAAGCGAGCTTTCTCGTCGCATGCCTTGCGAGGAGATTATTCAGGTAGTAGGCACGCTGATCCCACAGGACAAGGAAAGCTTCGGCAGCGTTACATCGCACGAAGAAAATGTGATTTCTTTTTCGAGGAGTCTCGCACCTTGCTCTTCAATCAACTTGCACAAGGTGATTTTTAAAAAATAACTCAAAAGCAACATCTTTTAGAAAAGAGCCTTTGAATAAGTATCGGTCATTGTGGAAACCTATCCTCGACATAATGTAAAAATGAGGAGGGAACCCAATGCCACAACATCAACAACACCCTCAGAACCAACAAGGGTTTATGCCACAGCCCCCGCGTGTCATAACTGGAAAAGATCAGCTATACATTACAGACATGATGAGCTGGAACCTGCTTGCTGCAAAAAAATGCAGCTATTTTGCTAAGCAGTGTCAGGACCAGGAAGTCAAAGCTGCGATTCAACAGGCTGCTCAAATGCATACGCGCCACTATGATCAGCTTTTGCAGCATCTTCAAAGCCATTTGAACGATCAGACTCAAAACCAGAACATGACGCAATAAGGAGGGTGTAAGATGAATATTCAAAATCCAGAATCAAATGTCCCGAAAACGCCTGAAATGAATGACCGTGATTTTATCAATGACGTGTTGGCAACTGAAAAATATATGACAGACGCATATTCAACTGCAATGAATGAAGCGAGTCATCAAGCGCTTTATCAAGATATTTCCTCGATTGCGAAAGAGACGCAAGATTGCCAGCGCAACCTGTTTAATGTGATGTTCCAAAAAGGCTGGTACACATTTGAACAAGCGCAGCCTCAAAAGCTTCAACAGGATTACCAACAGTTTTCGGGTTACAAAAACCAACTCCCTGGCGGAGGCACGACAATGCAATAAAGAAAACTTGGCTAAGCCAAGCCTTAGCGCAGGCTTAGCCTTAGTTGCCCTTATATTGAAGAAAGTATTTATACTTTCTTTAAATGTAAAGATTAAAAGAGGGCTGTCCTAAGAAAAGTGTCAGACACTTTTTGGACAACCCTCTTCTTTAAATTAATTATTCTGCTCATTCCGATATTGTTCGTTCCGCTCCCGAATTTCCTGGATGAGTTCTTTCATACCTTCTTTCGCATCTGGATATTGTTCATTCCAGTGCTTTACCAGAGGGGGCATCGATTTTGACATATACGTATACAACGCCCACATCTGCACCTTCTCTTTCAATTCATCATCCGTTTCGCCTAAAAGCAAATCAGTATATTTGGTTAGCAGACCATCAAACTGTTCCCTCAGTTTTTGTTCCATTATCCAATCACCGTCCTCTAACGTTTGTTGGTATTCTATCATAAGGCACTCCTAATGTTAAAATGCCTCAAGCATCGAACCACTTGTTCTTCATCGCTAAAATGGCGGCTTGGGTCCGATCATGCAAGCCTAACTTGCCGAGAATATTGCTCACATGGGTTTTTACTGTTTTTTCAGTTATGAACAGCTCAGTGGATATTTCTTTGTTGTTGCGTCCAAGTGTGATCTGGCGAAGCACATCTTTTTCCCTGGCAGTCAGCTGGTTGAAGCTTTTTTCTGCTTCGTTCGTCTTGGTTCCATTTGAAACATGGCTCAGCAGTTGCGAGGTGGCAGTTGGATGCAGGTGTGTTTCACCAGCATATACCGCTTTGATCGATTTTACGAGTTCATCCGGCTCAATATCTTTTAGTTGGTATCCATCTGCTCCAGCCTGTAGTGCAGGAACGACATGATCTTGATCTGAAAAACTAGTCAGGACAATGATTTTCATGTTCGGGTGCTCATTTTTAATTCGTTTTGTCGCTTCAATTCCATCCATCACTGGCATTGTCAAATCCATCAATACGACATCAGGCTGTAGCGCTTTAACCTGACGGATCGCCTCTTCACCGTTCGACGCCTCTCCTACCAGATCGATTTCAGATTGGGTTCCGAGAAAGAACCGCAAGCCCTTCAATACCATGAGATGGTCATCCACTAACAATACTTTAATCCCCATCATAACCCCCTCTTTCCTGCTTGATTTGAAAACGTACTGCGACTGTCGTCCCTTCTTCAGGCTTGCTTTCGATTTTCATCGTACCGCCCATGATTTCCGTCCGCTCTTTCATACTTGAGAGGCCGAATGACCAGCTTTCGTGATCATCACGTATAGTAAACCCACAGCCTTCATCTTGGACGCGGAGGATAACTTCATCTTTTTTCCTGCTTAAAAACAGATGGACATCCTGTGTCCTCGCATGCTTATGGACATTATTCAACGCTTCCTGACCGACACGCCACAATGTTTCTTCAATCATTCTCGGTATATTCCCGACTCCTTTGATTTCTTCGGTCACATTCAGTCCTAATGATTCGCCGTATTTTTTGAGGGAAACAATCACCCCTTCTTCCAAACCAGCAGGCTTCAACTGCCAGATCATCGTCCTCATTTCTCCTACAACTTCTTGGGATAAAGCTTGCATTTCACTCAACGACTCAGTAACCATTTCATTATCAGATAACTGTTTTACATATTCTTTCAATCCCCGCGCAGTCAAACTTAAGGAAAACAGTTTTTGGTTCACAGAGTCATGTAAATCTCGGGCTAAACGATTCCGTTCTTCAATCAATGCCAATTCACGGCTTTTTTCGAACAGACGTGCTTTTTCCAAGACGAGTGAAAGGTGATCTCCCAGGGCACGAAGTACATCTTGATCAATCTCTTCCGATTGTTCTGAATTTTGATGACCGATGAGACAACCAATCCACTCTTCCCCTATCAATAACGGTATGAGAAAAGACTTTTCCATTGATATTCCGTAGTGACTTAGTTCCTGTTGGACGGTCTGATTGGAAAGTGTTGCTGTTAGATCACCATCAGGAGCAATCGGGAAACGTTTATGTATTTTTTGAGATACATTTTGAAAATAAGTCCCTCGTAAGGCAAGAATATTTTCCTCTCTTATGAAAAAAACCAGTGCATCCAGGTTGAACAATCGACCGATATTTTCGACCGTGCATTGAGGCAGGTGATGGATATCATTCATTTTCCATATCGAGCGGCTGATTTCATCAAGTTTCGCATATTGCTCCGCCTTTTTTTGCTGGGCTTCATACAATTTCGTCCTTTTGATCGCTGTTCCGATTTGAAATGACACAGACTGCAGCAGATCCAACTCGTCTTCTGTAAACTCATTTTTCCCTGGTTCAGCCACATTCAATAACCCGAATTTCTCACCGCCAGCAATGAGCGGGACTGTTGCATGATGTGTAATCCCCTTCGTATCTCCCCAATCGTAATCGATCGCATCTTCAATACGTTTGCAATTGATGATATTGACCGCCTTCTGCAAACGGCCATCCCAAACCTTATCCAAACACCAACAACCACCCTCACACATCGGCTTTTTCCCTTCCCAGGACAAAGCTGGCGGCAAGTTGACATCTGCGACGAATGTATAAGTCGGTTCTTTGCTTGTTAGAAAGATCCATCCTGTGGATAACCCCGTCACTTCAAGGAGTTTTTCCAATACGGATTGAAGCATTTCCTTCAAGTCATTGGATTGATTCAACGTTTCTGCGATTACTTTCAGCGTATGGACTCTCGACATGGTCCCCTCTCCATTTCTTCCATCAGACATATGAAAATCCGCCGATTTATGCCTACCATAAAAAGACGGATTTACTTACATTTTGAACCACACTTATATATTTTGCTATTGGATGTTCTGTTCCTGCTTAACATCAAGTTTTTCTGTCAAATCAACAAGGAGGTCGGTAATCGTCTGCAACCGCTCTACTGCTTCACGATCAACCAGCGAATATTCTGCATCATAACAATAAGGATCTGAAACGAATTGATCCGGGAGTACGATTGCGTAAAGTCCTCTTAGGACAGTCCTCATATTGTTCAATGCGTTGATGCCTCCCTTGCTTCCACCAGAAGCTGCAGCAATAGCCGCAGGTTTATGCTTAAAATGGCTTCCGCCGAGGAAATCTAATGCGTTTTTCAATACCCCGCTCATTCCATTATGATATTCTGGAGATGTGATAAAGAACCCTTCAGCCTCTTGAGCTGCTCGGTAAAGCTTCTGTAGGGATTCATGTTCATCATTGTCTTGATCACCAGGAAACAGCGGGAGCTTATCCGTTCCGAGATCATAGTAGCTTACCGTAACTCCCTTTTCCTCTAACAATTCTTTTACAATCTTTGCGATTCCACGTGTCCTCGATTTTTCCATTGGACTGCCATTGATTACTAAGATATTCATTAAAACCACGCCTTTATAGTAGTATTCATCTCAAGTATATTCAAAACGACATGTTACGACGTCCGATAAAGGAATGAAATCCATCTCATCAATAGGATGTATGATTTTTCTACAATTTCTACGACTATAGTTGTACTTTAAACAACACCTGACATCAGGGCAAGATAAAACAAGCCAGAAGTGCCTAGACCAAGCACAACGCTTACGATCACTGGAAATTGCCTGATGATGCTAAACAAAGTTACCAGCAGCATGACAATTCCCCCTAAAGCCCATAGCAGCACTCCATTCGTCATGGAGAAAGAAATCACTGACTTCGGATCGATCGTACCATCGAAAAAATACAAGAATAACGGAGAAGGCTGCTCCTGAAGCATCGTCCGCCAGACTTCATGGGGAGGTACCTGCTGGGACAAATATGCGGTCACCGAAAATACGAAAATCACAAGAATCGCTTCACCCTGGAGCGAACGTTTTACATGCTGACTTCCTTTCCGGCGAATCATTTTTTTCAGATAAAAACCGTGCACACATGCATATATGAGTACAGGGATTAACAACAAATGTTTGATCACTAACGCCTGCCCATATGGCAAAATCCATGAATCCACATATTGCGGGGCTACGATTTCATTCATCAATAGCCCGCCTCCGGTCAAAATCAGTACAGCGCCAATAGAAAATGGTGTAAACCAGTTCAGAAATGGAGCCCAGTCCGAATCGCGCTCAGAGCTCCAAGCAACGTAAAGAAGAACGCCGATCCATCCAGCAATTGCTGCCACATGTAAGAAGTGCGCAATGAACCCGATAACAGGGTAAAGAGAGGCGGCATGACTTGCAAATGAATATGAACTAGCCAGTACAATACTTAAGAACAAACCAAGTCTCGCATAAAACGTCATGTCTTTCAGGTTGTTTTTATAGACGAGCAGGAATAGCACACCTGCGATCAAAAGGCTTGCTAGCCAGGCTTTCCCGATACTGAAGGTAAATAGAACCGAAGTGAATGTCTCCAGATACCCAATACTTTCAGACAGATACTGGATGATTTGTAAGAGCTGGATGAACATAAGGATCGGGATGGATGCAATGACCCATAGTAACAGCTCTTTTGAAACGGCCACTTTCGGCTTGTGTTTTTTTGGAATCGACTCAAGTAGCATACCGCCTATGAGCAGTGAAAATGCTACGTACAAAATACCTTTGAAAAATATGATCATTTTACTGCCTTCTTCCTTAAGAGCCACCAAATGACCCCAACACCACAGACGATCGTGATAGCAGCAATTCCAATGACTACTGGTGAAAGACCATTTTCTACTTTGCCTTTAGGCGTTTCGTTATCAGCTGCCTTTTCATCTGGCTGATTTTTTTCAGACGGCTCCTGGTCTTCACCTGTTGATGGATTTTCATCCGTGTTTTCGGTCGATTCTTCTGTTTCTACTGAAAAAGTGAAATCGTCCTCCACAACGTGTGAATCTTGCGAAATGATCTTATAAGAAACGGTATACGTTCCAGTTGGCAGAGGCTCGGAAAGCTGACCGAGCATGACATTATCCTTTAGATCGATTGATTGTATTTCAATAGATTTTCCATCTTGATTAGTAAGTGTGAATTTACTACCTTCTTTTATTTCAGAACTGAACTTGAATGTAATGATGTCCAGCGGATGCTTCACGGTTTCTCCATCTTCAGGAGACGTCCCTTGAAGAGACGAATGGGCATTAGAAAATGATGGGTTGTACAATATTGTGAATAAGATCACGAAACAGATGATTATATATTTCCGCATAAGAGGTTCGATCCTTTCTTTTCAACTATCGAATCCATCTTACCACCTGTGCACTTCTGTTTCTACTCTGTTCACACTTCGTTACCTTTTTCTATTCGGCTCTTTTCTTAAAGATTGTTGTTTTTGAGTTATTTTTGAAAAGAACCACCTTGTGCAACTTGATTGGAGAGCAAGGTGCGGGAATCCTCCAAAATGAAAATCGCATTTTCTTCGGGCGATGTAACGCTGCTGAAGCTTTCCTTGTCCTGCGGGATCAGGGGGACAGGTGAGACCATCAATGTTGCAAGGCGAGAGTGCACGCCCCGCGGAAAGCGAGCATCCTGGAGCGGAAATCAACGACTTTTAAAGAAAACTTGGCGAGACCAAGCCTTTTGTAGGTCGAGCCTTAGTTGCCCTTATACTGAAGAAAGTATTTTATACTTTCTTTAAGTGCAAGAGTAACAAAGTTTCCGAAAACAGCCTTCTATTTTTATCGTGTCATGCTAAAAACGCCCGGACAGCAAGCTGGAATCTCTCTTGTTCTTCTAAGAAAGGATAATGGTTGCTATACTGGAATCGTAAAAATGTGGAACCTTTCAGTCCTTCATCTATTTCTTCTGAACATTCGATCGGACATTGCACATCGTGTTCACCACAAATAATCAACGTAGGAACCTTGATATCCTTCAACTTATCTCTCAAATCAAAATTCGGAAAATCATACTCGCCAAAGTAGTCTAATCGGGATGCCGCCATCTTTTTAAAAATATCTGCTGAAAAATAACTTTCATACTTTTCTGGTTCATTCAATGAAAGCTTCGTCCGTTCACGTGAAAGCAACTTGCGTTCATCAGGGTGCAAGCAATTGGATTTCAATCGACTTATCAATTCTTGCATTTTATTAAACTTTGGATGTTCCGAGTTGTAGATACTTCTCTTTTTCGAGGCATAATCACCACTCGCTGCACTTCCGACAACAATCAAACGGTCTATTGAATCTGGAAACTCCAATCCGTAAAGGAGACCGAGCATACCGCCAGTTGAGTGGCCTGCGAAAGCCCACTTTTTAAATCCAAGCGCCTCCTTCACAGCCTCGAGGTCTTTAACCGTCTCAAACATCGAAAGTTCATCGATGTTTTTATACCCAGTTGAACGACCCGTACCACGCAGGTTCACCAAAATAGCCTGATATCGTGTTGAGAATATATTTGCAAAATGGTCCCCGGTTTCATTGAATTCTGAATAAAGATGGGTGATACATACCGGGATTCCATCACCTTTAGTAAAAATTTCAAATGTTCCACGATCCGTTTGAATTAATTGTGTTTTCCATGTACTCAACTCATCACTCCCCTAATTCAAATGTCCTACTAGGAAGAAATTTCCCTTTTTTGATGATCCAAAACATCTGATTTTAGATCTTCCATGAAATTTCACCCAATCTATTGAACGTATATTGAAATGCTGTTTTAAGCATAGATTGTTGTTTTGGAGTTTGGAAATATACTCGCTTTCCGCAACAAAATTACATAAAAAACTGGCCTTCCATCATGTAGTAGGTTAGACCAGTCCCATTCGTTCTAATTAAGTTTTGATTTTCGCATACATCGTCAGATCGATGAAGCCTTTGCCACTATAGGCATAATCCTTCAAAATACCTTCTCTTTCAAAGCCTAATTTTTCGATCAAACTTAAGGAAGCATTATTATGAGGGGAGATCAGTGCCCCTACCCGATGGAGGTTCAGTTCGTTGAATCCATACTCAGTAATGGCTTCAAGCGCTTCTCTCATATACGCTTGGCCCCAATATTCCGGAGATAGCTCATAACCGATTTCGGCTCTGTAATAGCGGTGGTTCCAATTATGAAAACCACATGTCCCAATGAGCTTTCCCTCTGATTTCAAGAATATCCCCCAACGGATGACCGTATTATGCTTCAAGCCGACACGGAATTTTTGAATCAATTCCTGTGCTTCAGAAATATTATCCATCGGATCTGATCCATAATATTTCAAGACCTCTTTATTTGTAAAAAGATCAAATAGAATTCCTGCGTGTTCGTCTTTAATTTCTTTCAAATGCAATCGATCTGTACTCAATTCCGGAAATGCTTCCATTGTCATCAATTCACCTTTCTGTGTCCACCGGATCGATTCAATAATGATAGGGCATACATGCAAGCCAAAAGCCAAACTCCCCCTGCTGAAAAACCAGCAATCACATCACTAGGATAGTGGACATGTAAATAGATTCTAGAAAAACCAATCAGAAAAATCCATAATCCTGCCAACAGGACGATAGGCCAATACGGCTTCCCACTCTTGCGCAAATACTGAATCAATAAATGCGCCATAATCCCATAAGCAGCGATCGAAACCATCGCATGACCACTCGGAAAGCTGTAGCCGCCTACTTCTACCAGGTGTTCCAATCTTGGTCTTTCCCTTTCAAAGGAACCTTTTAGAAACGTATTCATCCCCCACGAGCCAAGAATGGTGATCAGCAGAACAAGCGCCTCCCATTTAAGACTCTTCCTTAAGAGAATAATAAGGACGATTATCACCAAAAACACATATGTATACGTATCCCCTGCATGGGTCATGAAAATCATGATATCTGTCAGCCAGGGTGTTTGAAGGTTATAGACAATATTCGAAATAAACGTGTCAAATCCCTTCAATTCATTTTCCAGAAGTTCATCGGTTAGTTTGGCGAAAACCCCTAGTAATGCCAAAGCAGCAATAATGCCGATCATCAGTTCTAGACTGATTTTCTCTAATGCTTTTTTCGTTTTTGTTGTATTCAGATCGATCATCCCATCATCCCTTTCCTCCACCCAATTACTTATTTAATTGTAATTTTGCATAAGACGCCACATTCTTAAATATTAGTATTTTATCATGAAAATCAATCATGGAAATGAAAACGTAAGGTGCTCTCTAAAATTGTTATTAAAACGGATAACAGAAAAAATTTCCATTTTCGGTTTTCAAGAAGGAATTTCAAATTGGCATCAAGAAATAACAACATCACAGAAAAACAAATTCTTGTTCCTAACATTTGGGGTGGTTATTTGAAGAGGTTTTTGGAAAAGCCGCGCAAACGTATTTTGAGCAAACCAACTAGAGATGTCGAGTATAAACTTGTGTTCATTGGCAGCTTGATTGGATTCTTCTCCTCTTGCCTCTATTTCGTATTGTTCGAGTATATCTTCGAATCCGTCCAAGAGATGGATAGTGCGATCATCGGGAGTTTCTCTGGTGTCCTCGCGTCATTCGCCGCTTATTTTTGCTTGAACCTTGTTGATTATCAAACCCGGAAATTCGCAATCTGTATTGCCATTTGCTCGATTTGGGGATTGCTAAGCGTCAGTTATTTCTATACGATACCTGCTCTACTGTTATTATCGTCAACTTTCCTGTGTTTTTGGAGGAAAAACAGGGAAATTCGAATTATAAAATGATATTTTCGAAATCGGAAAGAAAACTTGGCAAAGCCCAGCCTTAGTGTTGGCTGAGCCTTAGTTGCGCTGATACTGAAGAAAGTATTTGTACTTTCTTTTATGTGTAAAAAAAGGGGATGACATGATGTCAGCCCCACATGATTTATACGGTTGAACGTTTCTTCTCTTCCACCTGAATGATATTTTCTTCATCCTCATCTTCCTGATTGGATGTCTTCAACCTCACTTCTTTCAAAAACAATACGAGGATCACTGCCAGAACCATTGTGAAAACGCCGAATAGGAATGCGCCGCCTAAAGCATCACTTAATGTATTGCGCATTGCACTGATGACCTGATTCAACATGTCCTCCTGTTCAGCCGGCACTTGTTCTTTGAATGTCTGAAGTTGTTCGGGGTCCATTAGTACTTTTGGGTCGGCTGCTTTTTCCATGCCACTTTGTAATCCTGATTTGGTTGTGGTTGTATCCATCTTAGCGCTCATGATCATATTCATAATGGCACCCATTACAGATACACCAATGGTACCTCCGAGCTGTCGGAACAACTGTACAGAAGAGGTTGCGACACCTAGATATTTATAAGCGACCGCATTCTGGATTGTAATGTTGAAAATCGGAAAACTGCAGCCCAAACCAAGGCCGATGATCATCAGGCGATAAATTGCATCGATATTGGTACTATCGGTGTTCAACGTTGTTAGCGAGAAGATTCCGATTCCCATCATTGTAAGCCCGAAGATAGCCATTTTTTTATATTTACCAGTTTTGGTGATCAATTGACCGACAATCGTACTTGATAGGACCATACTGAGCATCATCGACATCATGATGAATCCGGTTTTCGTCGCTGATGTCCCAATCACGCCTTGAATGAAAAATGGCATATACATGATTGCCCCGAACATCGCCATTCCAATCAAAAGGCCGATGATATTGGATATCGTAAAGACACTATTGCCGAATAGACTCAATGGCAGGACAGGATTGGTTACCTTCCGTTCTGTATATAAAAATGCCAGTAAAGCCACGATGGAGAGCGCAAATAACCCGTTTACCTGGAAGGAACCCCAGGCATACTGGTTGCCAGCCCATGAGAATGCAAGCAACATCGGAATAATCGTCGCCGCAAGAAAGACTGATCCGAAATAATCAATTCTTCCATGTTCTTTACGCGGCACACTCGGAAATAATCGCATGATCAAAATGAACGCGACAAATCCAACAGGGAGGAAGATCCAGAAAATCCATTTCCATGCAAAATGATCGACGATGTAACCGCCGAGCGTTGGACCGAACACGCTTGAAAGTCCGAAAACTGCGGCCATCAATCCCTGCCAGCGGCCACGCTCACGTGGTGAAAACAAATCACCGATCGAAGCGAAGGCTGTTGAAAAGATCATCCCGCCGGCTAAACCTTGAAAGCCTCTATAAAGGATGAGTTCCACCATCGTATCGGCTGTTCCACAGAAGAAACTAGCCACAATGAACAAACCAAGACCGATCAGTATGAACGGTTTCCGACCATACATATCAGACAATCTTCCTACCAGGATCGCCGTTACGCTTGAGGCCAGCATATAAATCGTAAAGATCCAACTAAAATAGTTCATACCACCTAGGTCAGAAACAATGATCGGCAACGCTGTGCCTACGATCGTCTGGTTCAGCGCAGCAAATAACATTGAGGCCAAGACCGCTACCATAATCGTTATTTTTTGTTTGATTGGTAAATGTTCCATATTTCGTTTCCCCTAACTTTCATTAGATGAATAGTTCACTTCATGAATTATTGTCCGAAAAAGAAAACCTGGTGCTTACCCATGTTTTCATAATTTTTGAATACACTATCATATAGGTTATTAAAATTGTATGCCAAAAAATCGTTGTTAGAATTTTTCAAGAAGACGCCGTTATTTTCGAAAAAAGCTCTACCAGGGTTTTCATTTCATCATCTGATAGGTTCTTGAACTTTTCTTCCATATACGTATGCTTTTTCTTCTCAAGGAAATTCACGAGCTCCTCCCCTTTGTCGGTAAGACTGAGGTAAATCACTCTACGATCATTTTCGGCTCGTTTCCTTCTGACTAAATCCCGTTTAACAAGTCGATCCGTGACCGCCGTTATATGACTTGTAGCCACATTGAATTCTTGAGAAAGCATTGAACTCATGACTTCATTCTTTCCCATGATGAATTTCAAGTAAGTAAATTCAGTGGATGTACATTCATCACCGAAAAGATTGTTAATTTCTTTCCGGAACATCCGGAATGTCGTACGGAAACTTTTCTCCAGTTCCCCTATCAATTGCTGTCGATTATCCATTAAACTACACCTAACAATCTATACGTTTAGTTAACCTTATTAAGTATATCAAATATAGGCACAAATTTAAACTCTCGTAAAATTGTGTATGCATTATTTTGACTATTCATAGCTTCACATTATCAATTCAGAAGAATTTATACTATACTGTATATGGAGTTCTGTTTGAAAGGAAGAGTCATATGAATATTGGCTTTTACTTACTGCCGAAAAGTGAAGTGAAATATTTGAATCCTGAGTCGACCATTCGGCAAGCATTAGAAAAGATGTCTTATCACAAATATACATCTGTCCCGCTTGTTGATGATGAAGGTAAATATTCAGGCACTTTGACAGAAGGAGATCTTCTATGGAAGCTGAAAGAAGATCTTGATGCAGAAGAGGATTATGATGAAGTACAAAAGATCAAATTGAAAGATGTACCTATGCGAGTCAAAAACATTCCGATTTCCATCAATGCGAATATGGTAGATCTGATTACACTGGCTACTGATCAGAACTTCATTCCAATTACGGATGACGATGGACATTTCATCGGGATCATCCGGCGCAGGGATATCATCAAGTATTGTGCAAGTGTGATATGGGAGAAAAACGAAGCATAAAGAAAAGCGTAATCGCCCGTTCAGCCACGAAGGTCACTGGAAGTCCAACGAAGAGGCTCGAACCAAACAATGACTTGGTTCTGCTTGGGCTTACGCTTCAGATGGAAATCAATGTGTCGCCGCCACAGGAGGTCTGAAATGATCCAAGTGGTTGGGATGGAGCTAGACATTACGTCAACGGAACAATCTTTTATACTTTCTTCAAGTGCAAAACAGGCTGACACAAAAGTGTCAGCCTGTTTTATATCCTTTCCCCAGCAAAGTCTACGATCGATAACGTCGTCACTTTCTGAAGATCAAGATACCCTGAACGTGCTTTGAGAAGCGGTCGTTGTGGTTCTGTAAATGGAATGAAAGCGACGATGCCTTCTTCACCTGTATTAAGGACGACCCTCTTCCCCACATAAAGCTTCATCAAGTACCGTACAAATTCTTTAACGACTGTTCGGTTTATCTTTCCTGCCTCAGCTTCTTTACTCAATTGTTCGATGGCTATAAAAGTGGACTTTCCTTTATGGTAACTCCGTTCTGTACAAATCGCATCATAGATATCAGCAATCGATAGAACTTGAATCAAAAACGGTATTTCATCTGCCGTACGGCCTTCGGGGTAACCTGTCCCATTCAAACGTTCGTGATGGGCCAGTGCGCCGAGCGGGACCATCTTTTCTAGATGAGGGATGCTACAAAGTAGTTCATATCCGTATGTAGTATGTAATTTGATTGCTTCATATTCTTCATCATTGAGACGTTCTGGTTTTTGTACAATTGATTGGTGCACTTTCATCTTTCCGATATCATGGAGGACACCCATTTTACCCAGCAGCAAAATTTCTTCAGAAGGCAAATTCAATACCTTACCGATCAAGCTTGCAACCAATCCGACATTCACACTATGACGATACGTTACTTCATCATAATCCTTGACTTCATAAATAAGGGACACAGCCTGTTCTTCATCTTTCAAAACTTCTTCCAATATAACGGAAAACTGATCAAACATCGTCTTCGTATTCGTGTCCTTCCCTAAAAGCACATCAGAGAAGAATTCCCGGATTCTCATTACCGTTTGATTATACAATTCCTGAATATACGTATTGGTAGAGCTAATTAAGTGTTCAGGTGATACCGGATCAACTTTAAAGGCAGATGCACGCTCTCCATCAAAGTACCAATCATATTTTTTCAACATCTCAATTTGGCCATGTTTCAATAGAGTCCCTTCTTTCAACAGAAGAACCCCTTTTTTTGAATAGATATCCGCTTTTATTCGCTTTCCTACTTGAAGGCATTTTTGATTCATTAGACATCCCCCATGTCTAAATCTGTTCTGACCGAGTACATATCAATATTTTCTTTTGGTTGTTTTCTAAAAGATGTTGCTTTTGAGTCATTTTTAGTAACTCACCTTGTGCAAGTTGATTGGAGAGCAAGGTGCGAGACTCCTGCGGGATCAGCGGGACAGGTGAGACCATTCAATGTCGCAAGGTGACGAGTGGGCTCCCCGCACGCCCCGCGGAAAGCGAGCATCCTGGAGCGGAAATCAACGACTTTCAAGAGCAACAAAGTTTTTCGAAAACAGTCTTTCTTTTAAATGTTAATTATGTTTTTATTATACAATTAATATCGGTTATCTTCTATCTTCTTTTAACCTCATCGTTTCTACACGTATTTTTAAGGGTACTATAAAGAATATTCACTTTGAGAGGAAAGTTTTAATGAAACGTATCAGACAATTTTTTTTATGCCTTATCATGATCATTTGTGTCGGAATCATCATATCGGCAAAGCAGCCGGCAGACCTTAAACTTATGGCTGGGATCGTTTATCTGAGTATCGCATTATCGGTCTGTTATGTGTTGATGCTTGAAAACCGTTCTCCATATAAAACCCTCTTATGGATGTATGCGATTCTCTTCATCCCGATCATTGGGTACATTTTTTTCATTTATTCAGGTCAGCTTGAAGTAAAAGGGCATTTATTCAAGGAAAAACGGTTGGATAACTACAAACAAGCTCAAAAGATGCAGATTGAAAACAAAACCTCTGAAAGATGGACACACCTGCATGAATCAGAAAGGGAATTCTCCAAACTGATCACTACTCTAAGTGATCAGACCATCAGTTTTCATTCCTATACAGAAGTACTTCGTAATGGTGATGAAAAATTCCCCCGTTTGTTATCTGAACTGAGGAATGCGAAAGATTACATCCATATGGAATATTATATTTTTCGTTCAGATGAGATCGGAAGACAGATCATAGATGTCTTGTGTGAGAAAGCTGCTGATGGAGTTGAAGTCCGCTTCATTTATGACGGGATCGGTAGCCTCAAGATTTCAGATCGTGATGTCTCCCGGATGAAAGAGGCTGGGGTACAGGTTCATAGCTTCCTTCCGATCAGGAAAGGATTTTTCAATCAAAAATTCAATTTCAGGAACCACCGGAAAATCGTGGTTATCGATAATCATATCGGTTTTGTGGGAGGGTTGAATGTAGGGAATGAATATCTGGGAAAAGACGAGAAATTCGGATACTGGCGTGACACCCATCTCATTGTAAAAGGGGAAGCGTTACGGGATTTGCAACGTGTCTTTCTTCTGGATTGGAGTTATGTCAATGATGAATCGTTATTTGTAGAACGCTATTTGGCGATGGACGCTAGTGAAGAAAGCGGCGGAGTCCAGGTCGTTCCGAGTGGACCCGACACTTCCCAAGGCGTGATGAGCTATTTATACTACAGCATGATCACTTTTGCGCAACAATCTGTATGGATCACAACACCTTATTTCATACCGAGTAAGGAGATTCGTACCGCCCTTCTCATCGCCGCTATTAAGGGAATCGATGTCAGATTGATGGTTCCTGAGACGAACGATAGCTTTTTAACGCAATATGCAACGCGTTCCTATTTCAGTGAGCTTTTGCGGTATGGGGTTAAAATTTATTTGTATCAGAAGGGATTCCACCATCAAAAAACGATCATCGTCGATGGGAATTATGCTACTCTTGGAACAGCGAACGTAGACTTACGTAGCTTCCATCTTAATTTTGAAGTCAATGTGTTCATGTTCCGCACCCCGACAATTGAAACACTCGTTTCACAGTATGAAGAGGATCTTAATGACAGTTTGGAAGTGAATATGGAAACCCATAAAAAACGGGGGCTGTTCCTCAGGACGAAAGAATCTTTCAGTAGATTGTTTTCTCCGGTTCTTTAAATATCAGGCTGACTTTAGGGTCGGTCTTTTTTTGTGTATTGATTTATTATGGCGTTAGTGTCGGGAATGAGCGTGTCCAGAATTGAGCTGTTTTGGGACACCAGAAAGAGAATTCCGCCGTCCTCTGTCCCAATCAACGCTGTATTTGTACAAAAGCTAAGCCTCCTTCGAGACAAGAAGGTAATAGAGAGTAAAACCGTTTATTATGAAAAAATCCATTCCGTACATACTAATCGAAAGACGATTGTATTGGAGGATATATGGCTATGGGATGGATTTTTCCGATTGGTTTTTGGGTTATTGGTACGCTAGTTGCGGCAAGCCCTGGTGTTCTTTTTCGATTAGTAGAGAAGGAAAAAGAAACGTTACGTGAAGAAGCAGAGGAAACGAGGTTCCGTGACCATTTAGCATCCGTATTTTTCACTGTGGAAGAAAAGCTGATGAGTTCAATCCCGTGGTGGTCTTTTACGTTGATCTGTTCAATTTTGGCGGTTTTCCTTTTTACATTCGGTTTCATCGCATTAAGCTTTGTCTTAACCTGGTGACCCGCCGATTACTTTTCATCTTTAAGCAAAGTATCAATATCCACAGTCCAGCGACTCGTCAAACTATCTCTTTCTAACCTCATGACAGCATAATGTTTATCCAGCCCTCTTCTACCACTTGTCAATACTTCAACGGAGTATTCGGTCACAAGTAAAGTGGAGGGTTCTTTTTCGGATAATGGTTTATTTGGATGTACAAAGAATAACTTTTCCACCTTGCTCTTTTTAACAGGATGGCTAACTGTTTGGTTGATGATCTTAAAATCCTCCTGATTGACAGCATGGATGAAAATGGTTGCCAATTCATCGCTTGTCGCTTTTTCAATATAACTGTCCAGTTTTCCTGAAGCTTTTAATATCATCAGTTGATGTGATGGATCTTCTTTCTTGGATTTATGTGTTGTACTGTTCGGAAGATGAATGCAGAAATGACCTGGAAAATTATTTGCCAACGCGCCTGCACCATGAGGCATCCCATGCATAGAGGCTGGGATCATCTCTGAACCGTTTCGAATGAAGATTGCTCTCCGTTTCCAGCTCCATTTTCCATCATAAATCTGTTTCATGATTGCAGTATCTGTTTTAGTAAGCGGTTGGACATCGGCATGATGTTCCCCAGCCCTCCTTTGTACTGTGAAAAACAATCCTGTTTCCATGTCAACAACTTCAAAGGTACTTTTTCTCGGAAAAATCGCATCTGTTTCTTCCCATGTCTTCCACTCAATCCTTTCCGGCAAATGAGTACCATCATCGAAAATCGATGGCAGATTCTCAACTTTGATTCCTTTAGCATAGATCTCTTCCATTGGAAAAAGACTCGTGAACAGTCCACAAACAACAACCATTAGAAAGTTTCGTCTCATTTCAAGTTCTCCGTTCATCATTATTTCGTTCCTTTATTATTGTGGCTTGGAACCATTTCACTCTATAACAGGTAATATTTGTACTCTGAGGATTTGATCTACCAGTATCAGAAGTACCATCTAGAGGGGAATGCTAATCATAATAAGGAGTGATGAAAATGAATAACAAGAAAAAACGATTGATGGAAATCGAGCACCCTTATATAAAAGAAATCGAAGAACACACCGAACACCCTGGTGTAGACGAAGAACGAGATGGGGATCTTGTCCAACACGTTTCTGACGAGGAAAACCTACAAGCTGAACAAGCTCAGGGTTAATAAGAGGGGCTTTCCAATAAGTGCCTGACTCGCCTATTTACATGAGGGTCTGGTTTACTTTTGGAAGCCCCTAAAAATGATTAGCTTTTATCCCCAAGTCTAATCCTTGGGTCTATCAATCCATATGCAAAATCCACAATCAAGATCATTGCTATGAATAAAAAGGAATAGAACAATGTGGTACCCATAATTACCGGGTAATCGTTCATAGTAATCGATCGTACAAACTGTTCCCCAAGTCCCGGTACAGAAAAAATCCGTTCAATGACAAGGGTTCCTGTCATAATTCCAACCAGCATTGGCCCAAGAACGGTAATGAGCGGGATAAGCGCATTACGAACTGCATGGAACACAACTACGTTAGCTGAACTGATCCCTTTCGCCTTTGCCAACACAATATAATCCTGACCCAACACTTCCAAAAGTTCCGTCCTCATGAATCTCGCTGTTACTGCCATCGGAAAGATCATCAGCGCTATTGTAGGGAGAAGCGTATACTCGAAACCTTCCCAAAACGCCACTGGTAGCCATTGTAGTTTAACTCCTACATAGTATTGAAGTAAGCCCGCAAAAACGAAACTTGGAATGGAGATACCGATTACTGACAATAAGGTCGACGAGTAGTCTAAATAGGAATTATGCCGGACTGCTGCAATGATTCCGAGGACCATCCCAATCAAACTGCCGAAGATCATCGACTGGAATCCAAGCTGAGCAGAAGGGCCGATTCTTTGAACGATCAAATCGGTGACTTTTCTCCCTTCAAATTGAAAAGAAATACCGAGATCTCCCTGCACAAGATTTGTCATGTACTTCACATACTGCAAAGGAACAGGATCATTCAGATTATATTTTTCAAGAATGATCGCCTCTTGTTCAGCAGTCAACTTCGCCTGATTGCTTAAAGGTGAACCTGGCATCAGTTTCATCAAGAAAAACGTTGCAGAAGCAATGACGAATAAAGTGATGAGTAAATACAAGATCCGCTTTAAAAAATATGTTTTCATTGAAACAACCCCATCTTTTTCTGACTTTTTTGATATTTTAAAGTATAATGGAAAGTAGAATATGGAAAAAAGTGAAAATTTTGTTGGGAGTTGTTCCCCTTTTTCGAGGAGGTGCCGTGATGAAATACGGAACATATTATTTGCAGCTATGCGATCTTTTCTCAGCTGAAGAATTAGTTGAAGTTCCTTTAAAGCGTCTAGCAGATGAGTGGAAAATTACAACTCGTTATGCGAAGAAAATCGTCCGAGAATTACATAAACAAAAATTCATTGAATGGAATCCAGGAATCGGTCGTGGAAACCTATCTAAGTTACGACTCTTATACTGCAAAAATGATGTCGTAATCGGTATAGCGAAAGAACATGTGCGGAAGAAAAAAATTCAGGAAGCGTTCACAGTCATCCATACACATGCCCCTGAGGTCAAAGAAAACTTTGTGGACTGGCTGTCTGACCCATCTTTATAAGCCCAATAAAGAAAACTTGGAAAAGACAAGCCTAGGCGTAGGCTGAGCCATTAGTTCCTCGAAAAAGCAATTACTTTTCCTTCGTGCGGTGTATTGCTTCCGAAGCCGCCAGCTTGTTCACTTATACTGAAGAAAGTATTCCATACTTTCTTTAAATAAAAAACTCAAATGTTCGGATGGAACAATTTGAGTCGATCCTTTAACGTTAGGTCCATCACATGAGAATTGCGAACGTTTTTTGATTTATTTCAACACCTTTTTCATGATTTTAAGCCCATATTTGTGCGATGGGTACCGAAAGTTAATGTCAAATCGGTTCGTCTGTTTGACAATACTTTTTTGATGAGAAAAAGCATCAAAACTTGCTTTACCATGATAACTGCCAGTTCCACTTTCCCCAACACCGCCGAATGGTAAATAAGGTGATGCGACATGAACCAACGTGTCGTTGATACAACCCCCTCCAAAAGTTAAGCTATCCATGACATGCCTTTGCTGTTCAACTGATTCTGAAAACAAATAAAGCGCTAAGGGTTTCGGATATTTACGGACGTCATGGATGACTTGATCAATCGAATCATATTCCATAACCGGTAAGATAGGACCGAATATTTCTTCTTGCATAACCGGATCAGACCACCCTACTTGATCGATCAACGTCGGTTCGATCGACAAAGAACCCTCATCTTTCTTACCACCTGTGATGATCCGTCCGTCCTCAAGATATCTGCTGAGCCTTTGGAAATGATTCATATTCACGATATGCGTTATTTCAGGATTTTCAAGCGGGTTTGCACCATAGAATTCATCGATGTACTTTTTTATCTTCATTATCAATTCAACCCTCACTCGTTGGTGAATATATAAATAATCTGGTGCAATACAGGTTTGACCTGCATTTGTGAATTTCCCCCATACAATCCTTTTGGCTGCAAGTTCAAGATTTGCACTTTCATCGACAATAGCGGGACTTTTTCCACCCAGTTCCAACGTCACAGGAATCAATTTTTTAGAGGCTGCTTCCATGACGATTTTTCCGACATTCACGCTTCCAGTAAAGAAAATTTTATCGAAATCTTGTTCGAGCAGCACCTGGCTTACTTCCACCCCACCCTCTACAACTGCAACATAACGCTCTTCATATATTTCTCCTATCAGTTTCGAGATGACTTTAGAGACAGTCGGCGTCAGCTCTGAAGGTTTGAGGATCGCGCAATTGCCTGCCGCAATTGCTCCGACTAACGGTGAAATTTGCAGCTGAAAAGGATAATTCCAAGGAGCGATGATTAAACATACTCCATAAGGCTCTGATTGAATATAACTTTTTGAGCCGAAGTGTGTGACTGCCGTTTTCACCCGTATCGGCTTTGTCCATTTTTTCAGGTGCTTAAGAGTGAAACTGATTTCTTTGAGTAACATCCCTATCTCTGATGAATAGGCTTCAAATTCAGATTTGTTGAGGTCTTTTTTTAATGCACCTAAGATATCAGTCTCGTATTTGTTGATCGCATTTCTTAATTTCTCAAGCTGTTGGATGCGGAAATCGACAGACTTCGTTTCTCCTGAGAAAAAATAGGTACGTTGCAGCTGAAGGATTTCTTGAATTGTTGGCATGGTTAGCAGCCTCCGTTTACGAGTTCCAATACATAAACAAAATGTATCGTATCTAAAATGTATACGATACGTTTGTTTTTTTCAAAATTTTAGGTAGACTAAAGACATTACATATATGTATTGAGGAGGTCCGTCATGCATCCCTTATTGAAAAAAATGAATTATAAAAACCAGCCGGAGATATGGGTGATCAAAGCACCTGCAGAGTTTGAAGAAACCATGAAGGAAATAGCAGATGAAGTTACGATCATGGAAGATTTGAAAGCTGGAAGCAAAATTCACTTTGTTCTTGTGTTCACGTATGAAAAGACAGATGTAGGTCCATTTGTAAAAGAACTCCTGCCCCAACTGGAAGAGGATGCCGTTGTCTGGTTCGCCTATCCGAAGAAATCGTCTAAAAAGTACACATCCGACTTGACGAGAGATACAGGTTGGCAGCCGTTAGGTGATGCCGGTTTCGAAGGTGTCAGGCAGGTTGCGCTCAATGAGGATTGGTCCGCACTACGTTTCCGACACGTGGACTATATTAAAACGTTGACACGGAATAAAAAGCTCGCGATGACTGAGCAGGGAAAGAATCGGAAAATTTGATACTCCTTACCCCATAATTTGGGGGATGATCCATACGGACCATCCCCTTATTGTTATTTCTCACTTTTCACATATTCATTTTCTTGTTTTGCTTTGTTATCGTTTGTAGGGAGACCGTCTCTTTTACGGGTGATTTCTCTTGTCAATTCATCAACGCTTGATCGGACATTCCCTTTTCCAGAGAAGTTTTCGATCAATTCCTTGACGTCTAAGCCAGAAGAAGCCTTCAATGATTCCTGTAGCGTTGACATCAAGTTTGTGGCATAGCCCGTTACCTTGTTCGCTCCTCCACCTTCACCGCTGCCAGTGTCGACGACTGTAATTTTATCAATATTACCCAATGGACTTGCAACTTCTTTTGCATAGGAAGGAAGCATGTTGATGATCATATCAAGCATCGCTGCTTGACCATATTGTTCAAAAGCTTCTGCAATTTTCTGTTTCGCTTCCGCTTCTGCAAGTCCCTTCAGACGGATGACTTCAGCTGACGATTCACCTTGAGCTCTTTCTGCGTCGGCCTTCGCGATACCGTCGATACGGATTTTTTCCGCTTCTGCTCTCGCCATGGACTCGATGCGATATTGTTCAGCATCGGCTGAAGCGATCTGCTTCCGCTTATCCGCTTCTGCTGACTGCTCGACAGCATAACGGTCAGCATCCGCTTTCTTCTTGACCTCAGAATCATATTGCTTCTCACGACGAAGAATTTCTTTTTCCTCGAGTTCAATCTGCTTTTGACGCTCGATGATCTTGATCTGCATCTGATGCTCTGTTACCTCTTGCATCGAACGAGCCTCTTCAAGATGATAGGACTGGTCTGCACGCGCCTTTGCCCGATCCTGCTCTTCGCGGTATTCTGCAATTTTCAACTGATTGATTTTTTCTGCTTCAGCTACCTCAGTAGCGCGTTCCAGCTCGGATTTCTTCGCATCTTTATCTGCTTCCGCACGTTTGATCCGTGTTTCTTTTTCTGCTTCAGCGGTGGCGATATCCGCATCCCGTTTCACTTGAGCGATCCGCGGCTTACCGAGTGACTCTAAGTATCCATTTTTATCACGGACATCTTTTATCGTGAACGAGACGATGTTCAGACCCATTTTCGCAAGGTCTTGAGATGCAACACGCTGTACTTCCTGTGAGAATTTTTCACGGTTCTTGTAAATCTCTTCGACCGTCATCGATCCGAGAATCGAACGGAGATGTCCTTCAAGGACCTCGCGTGCTTCATTCTCACGGTCACTTTTGGTTTTACCTAAGAATTGTTCAGCGGCCGTAGCGATTTCGCCGATTGATCCGCCGATTTTGATGATCGCTGTACCGTCAGCCATGACAGGGACACCCTGCTCTGTGTAAACTTCCGGTGTCTGTACATCAATTTTACTCGACAATAGACTCAACGATTCAGCTTGTTGGAACACCGGGAGCACAAATGTACCTCCGCCCCGTACGATTTTGATCCTGTTACCGGCTTCATCGATATTGACATTCTTCGATCCGAGGTAACTACCTGTGACAATCAATGCTTCATCAGGACCCGCTGTACGGTATTTCGAAACGAATACCCCGATTAAAGCAATCAATAAAAATGCTACGATTCCAATGACAATGAAAAGTGGACTTAGACCCATATGATCCTCCTTAAATATGAATTGTTACACGTTGAAGGTTTCTTGTTCGTATCGGGTAACGTGCAGAACCCCATCTTTGGTGTCGATGATCAAAATATCAGAGCCAGCCTCGATTGGTTCGTTTTCCAGACTGACCGCCGACTTAGCGATATTTCCGCTGTTCCCGCTGATCAATACCTCACCATAACCATCAGCAGGAATGGAAATGATGACTTTGCCTATCCGGCCTTGTAAGTCTTCTATCGCATACGTATTTGATTCTTCCGCGGAAGAGAGTGGAATCAACACGAATACGTTCAACAAAGTAACGAATAGGAATGCTAAAAGTGCAGAAACGACCAGGATGATCCAGCTGTTCATTCCAGTCATGATTTCAAGCAAGTATCCGGATGCACTGAAAATGGTAAGGAAAGAAAGAATCAATGTCGGGTTGAAGAACGTCTCAGACAAGACCTCGAAAACCCCTTCCAAAACATCGCTCATTACTATATAAATGAGCGTTAAACATCCTCCGATGATGAGTCCATAGAGATAGAGCGTCTCTATCGGATATCCAAATAACTCCATATGATTCCCCTATTCGCTTGTTCCATTTAATTGGTTTGCAATTCGTTCTTTCAATAAACGCAGTTCATAGTCCACACTGCTGTTCATCTCTACTTCCTTCAATTCGGTGTCCAACGTTCGGCTTGATACGTTAAGGTCCTCACTTGTTTCTGCTTCAGCCTCAAACCTGAGAACTTTCTCTTCCATTCGTTTGAAGCCGTGTTTTGAACCTTCGCTATTATGCATCGCCACAGAACGGTTGATGTTTGTGCGTGCTTTAGCAGACTGGGCGCGGGATTTCAATGTAGCCTTCTTCATTTCCATATCACGAAATTCTGATTTCATTTCAGTCAGCTTTTCTTTGAGATCTGCTGCAGTTTTGGAAGCCTCGATGTAGAGGTGCTCCAATTGTTCCGCTTCTTTCTGAAGACGCGATTTATCTTCGAGCGCTCTTTTCGCTAAATCTTCATTGTCTTCTTGAAGTGCATGGATTGCCTGCTCTTCACGTTTCTTGACCATCGATTGGGCTTCTTCCCATTTCATCTTCAGCAGTTTTTCTTCTGCCATGATCTTTGCAGTCGCCTTCTCTGCTTCCTGGATGTCAGAAGCCATCTCACGTAAATACTGCTCGACCATTTTGATAGGGTCTTCTGCTTTGTCGATCAGGCTGTTCAATTCCGAATTGACGACTGTCTTCACCCGTTTAAAAAGCTCAAACATCTAAATCCCCCCATTTGCTTGATTTTGATCAGAAACGCTCAATTATACTCACTCTTTATTACGGTTACTTTTGTAAAAAGTTTCATATATTTGTTAAAAAATGTTTTTGTGTATTCGATTACAGGTTGTGGATGACGTTCCATTTCGTTGAGTATGATAAAATTTGTATCAATGAGTTGTATTCCTAAATGAGGTGATGATATGCGCAGTTCGAATCCGAGTTTGAATGATAAAACGTTCAGTAGATTTCGAGGAAGTGCGTCATCGGGTAATGCGATGACCATCGGGGGCGCAGTAAACAAGACTTTCATTTTGCTTGTCGTGTTGATGGGCAGTGCCTTCTATTCCTGGAATGAGTATTTTTCAGGCAACATGGTACAACACTTATTATGGATCGGTGTGTTAGGCGGACTTGTGATGGCATTGATCACTGCTTTTGTTCCGAGGATTTCCCCATTCACCGCTCCTGCTTATGCTTTGTTAGAAGGGCTGGCGATCGGTGCCTTATCTGCAATCTATGAATCCCAATTCAGGGGTATCACTTTGCAGGCTGCTCTCCTTACGATCAGTACGTTATTAGCAATGCTGCTTTTATATAAGACAGGTATCATAAAAGTTACGAAGAATTTCAGAATAGGAGTCATATCTGCGACTATGGGAATTTTCTTTGTTTACTTGATTGATATCATTCTAAGGTTTTTCGGAATGAATGTTCCATTTCTTCATGAAACAGGCATGATTGGTATTATCATTTCATTAGTAATTGTTGGAGTAGCTGCCCTGAACCTGGTATTGGATTTTGATTTCATTGAGGCAGGTGCCAGACAACAGGTACCGAAATATATGGAGTGGTATGCTGGATTTGGGCTATTGGTCACACTTGTCTGGTTGTATATTGAAATGTTGAGGCTGCTATCGAAAATCAGAAGAAATTGATATGGGGGTCATGGAATGGGAGATTTGAGAGTTGAGCATGCAAAAGCGTGGTTTCATGATGTTTTTGGGAGAGGAGATTTGGCTCGGTTGGATGAGATTGCAGTGGATGATGTGACAGTGAATACTGCCGGGCGCCATTCAGTCGGAAAACCGGAGTTCATCTAATTTCTGGACTGGTACCGGTCGACGTTCACAAACAGTGAATGGGAGTTGCACGATATCATCATTGGAGATGAGAAAGTCGTCATCCGGTACACTGGAACAAGCACCTATGCTGGGGGCTGGCTTGAGTTACCTGCTCGTGACGAACCCGTAAAAGAAACTGGTGTATTGATTTTCGCTTTTGAAGGGAATCTGATCAGTAAGATATGGTGCGAATTGAGCGATCTCGAGGTCTACAGTGATCTAGGTGGCCTGGCACATATCAAAAACCCGCAAAGCTGAAATGGTTTGGATTTAGCTGTAACATCGGGCTAGAACCTGCCATTGATGAAGGCTAAGCGACAGTTGTACGCATAAGGGTTGACCGTCTTTTAGCAGGTCAACCCCTATTTATGCTGTTGCCCAAACGAATAAAACAACAGCCTGTCAAAACTGATGTACATATGTGGGATGAAACACCATCACAATCCATATATAATAAAGGCAGTGCTTTATTCATCGGTGCCAGGCACCGATAGAGAAGCCCTGGTACCATTGAATTCCTGATCGGTGCCTGGCACACTTTGAAACTCCTTGGGAGAGTAAAACTCCATTTTGGTGCCTGGCACTGAAGCAGTTTACGCAAAGTGCAGTTTAATAAAAGGATGATGTAAATGAAGCGTATTTTGTTAACGGGGGGCGGTTCGACTGGCCACGTCGCTGTCAATCTTGCCTTGATCCCTCACTTGAAACGTAATAATTGGGAAATCCATTATATTGGATCACACAATGGAATTGAACGTGAGTTGATTAAACATCTCCCTGATGTTACGTATTATCCGATTTCTACAGGAAAACTGCGGAGATATTTCGATATCAATAACTTTAAAGATCCGTTCAGGGTAATCAAAGGTATCGGTCAGGCGTATAGGATCATCCGGAAGGTGAAGCCGAGTATCGTTTTCTCTAAAGGGGGCTTCGTTTCAGTGCCTGTAATCCTTGCCTCCCGGCTTACGAAAACGCCAGTCATTTCTCACGAGTCTGATATGAGTCCCGGACTTGCGAATAAAATCTCAATGCCATTCGCTTCAAAGGTATGTGTGACCTTCCCGGAAACACTCAAACACCTCCCTGAAGACAAAGGAATTTTACTCGGGTCGATTGTTCGTGAAGAATTGCGTACAGGTCTAAAACGAAAAGGGCTTCATTTTTGTGATTTCACTGAATCCAAGCCCGTCATCCTCGTAATGGGAGGAAGTCAGGGAGCTAAGAGGCTTAATGAGGCTGTAAGAAATCTTGTACCGACATTGACTGAAAAGTATCAAATCGTCCACCTTTGCGGAAAAGGGAAAGTCGATGAGACGATCAATGTTCATGGATATAAGCAGTTTGAGTATATAAAAGATGAGTTGCCTGATATTCTCGCAATGACGGATCTCGTCGTCACCCGAGCAGGTTCAAACTCAATCTATGAATTTCTCGATCTGCAGATTCCGATGATTCTAGTACCGCTTCCTCTCAGCCAGAGCCGCGGTGATCAAATACAAAATGCGGAGTCTTTTAAAAAGCAAGGCTTTGCTGAAGTGATTCAAGAAGAAGACGTCACTGATGAATCGCTTCATCAATTAATAGAGAAAACATACAACGAACGTGAACAATATAAAAGAAGCATGCAGCGGAGCGAGCAAAGCAATCCACTCGAAAAGCTGTACGGTTTGCTGGAAAAATACAGTAAATATTAAAATGAACTATACTGTCCCAGAAGTGTCTGAGTCTCTCGTACTTAACAACATTTTGAGAGAAAAAGTGTTTTTGATACAAACTGTTGTTTTGGAGGTTTCTGATGCTTTTTTGGGACAGTGTTTTTATTTTTATCATAAGAGGAATGTGTATTAATACTTCCTCTTTATCTACCAACAAGACTATGTCTACTAATCAATGGAAGGAGAATGAATACAAATGGCGATCAAAAAGCTGATCAAAGCTTTTATCCTGAAAAAAGGGTATAACATGGCAAGAAGGCATCTCATTCCAATGGCAAAAAAAGAATGGAAGAAACGACGTAGAAGGTAGATGCTTATTTAAAGAACTTAAACGGGTCGTTTCCGTTTTTCGTTTAGTTTACCTGCGGAAAGGATAGTAATCGACAATACAAACGAACAGAGTCCAACTAAAAGATGATAGAAACAAACGAAAGAAGGACTGTCTCACCAATATTTTGGTGTGTCAGTCCTTTTTTTGATCGATATTCTCATCTAGTTTATAGTGCTGACTTCAAAATTCTTGATTTCAATGACATTTGAAGCAACATAATGCTCATTGCCGATATTGATCAGATGCGGGGGATGCGGTGACGCAGGAGGAACAATGATTTTCTCCTGGATCACATCCCGTTGAGTCGGATCATTTCTTGGAATAGATGCGAGTAGAGACTTCGTATAGGGATGGACAGGATTCCTGTAAATTTCCTCTTTACCGGCAATCTCCAACATATGACCACCATTCAGTATACCAACCCGATCGCTCATATGATGTACAACGCTTAAATCATGTGAAATGAAAATGGAGGTCAGATTGAATTCTTTCTGCAGATCCTTTAATAGGTTCAATATTTGTGCCTGCACAGATACGTCTAGTGCTGATACCGGTTCATCAGCAATGATCAGTTTAGGATTCAAGATCAGTGCACGGGCGATTGCTATCCGTTGTCTTTGACCTCCTGAGAACTCATGGATTGTTTTTTGATAGGAACTTTTGGGAAGTCCTACATTTTCTAGCATCTGAAAAGCTCTCTGCGTTCTTTCCTCTTGTGAAAACACCTTCTGTATGACGAGTGGTTCTTCGATGATTTCCCCTACTTTCAACCGGGGACTAAGAGATTCATAGGGATTTTGAAAGATCATCTGGAAATCCTTCCTCATCTCCCTCAATTTTTTACCGTCTAATCTGGTCAAATCGACTCCAGCAAACTTGATAGAGCCATAATCAGGTGCCAGTAGCCGTATGATCGTTCGTCCAAGCGTCGTTTTTCCAGATCCGGATTCACCTACGATTCCTAAGGTTTCTCCTTCGTATACGTTGAAGGTAACCCCTCCGATTGCCTTTTTGATGCTTCTGCCATCTTGAAACGAAGTAGAAAGGTTTTGGACTTCAACTAATGGTTTCATGCCTTCAACACCTCACCTTTTTCATAAAGAAAACTTGGTAAAGCCAAGCCTTTGACGCAGGCTGAGCTTTAGTTGCGCTTATATTGAAGAAAGTATTTTATACTTTCTTTAAATGTCAAAAAACCTAACATGATGACCAGGTTCAACTTCGATCAAGGTTGAAGATGAATGATAAACCTTTTCATCTGCCGAAAACGTTTCCGGGGCAAATTTTCGTCCTCCAAAGCCATGTTGCAAACTGACGGCATCCCTTATCGTCTGCAAATGCTCCTTAGGCTCTTCTATTTTCGGGATACTCTCCATCAACCCTTTCGTATAGGGATGGATGGGATTTTTGAAAAGCGTGAACACATCAGCGGATTCGACGATTTTACCCCCGAACATCACCAATACTCGATCCGCATATTCTGCCACTAGCCCGAAATCATGAGTGATCAGGAGGAGAGATGTAGCAGTCGTTTTCTTATATTCGTTCATCAAGTCAAGAATTTGTTTTTGAATGGTTACATCTAATGCAGTAGTGGGTTCATCGGCAATGATCAGCTGTGGTTTGCATGAAATCGCCATGGCAATGAGAGCACGTTGTTTCATCCCGCCAGAAAGCTGACCAGGGTATTGATCAAACACTTCTGTCGGGTTGTTGAACCCTACTTCCGTCAATAGACGCAGCGCCTCCCGTCTAAGTTCTTTACGATTCATCAGCCGATGATAAACGAGGCCTTCTGTAATTTGTTTTCCGACTTTCATGGACGGATTCAATGATACAGAAGCATCCTGGAAAATCATCGAGATCTCCTTCCCCCGTATTTTTTGTAATTCTTTATCCGGAAGTGCTAATAAGTCCTTGTCATTATAGAAAATACGTCCATTACGAATACCTCCGTTAGCAGGTAAAAGCCCGAGGATAGAGAGGGAGGTCACACTTTTTCCAGATCCAGATTCTCCGATCAGCGCAACCGTTTCACCTTTAGCGATTGAAAAGCTGACATCATCGATTGCGACGAATTCATCTTCTTCAGAGCCAAAAGCGACACTTAGATTTTGAACTTCGAGCAAATTCATATTCCCCTCCCTCTCTCTCCGTGTTTCATAGCATTCTGCATGCCATTGATGATCAGGTTCATCGAAAAAATCGTCAATGAAAAGAAAGCTAAAGGTATAAGGACCACATGCGGGCTATGTACGATTTCTTGAAAATTGTTGCCGATAAGACCGGACCATTCTCCAGACAGCGAGACGAATACCTCGTGTGTGCTTAATAAATCCCCATCCAGGATCGTTTTGACCCCTCCAAGGAAAATCAATAAAACACCAAGATGAGCAAGTAAGATCATTACCTGGATGATTTGTTGGGCTGTCACTAATAAGAAGCGGCTGGTCATCTCTGGCAGTACGTGCTTGACATATACATATCGATGCTTTGCCCCAAGAGATAAAGTACTGACAATGTATTCCTTCCTTGTGATCATTGCCATATCCTTTGAAAAAACCGATATGAGAGGCGGGACTCCGATCAAGATCAATATGATGCTCTGGATCAATACGATTTCAAAGAAACTGGTCCCTTCCTGCGCTTGTTTTACCGCTAATGGAGCCATCAGCAAATACCCTAAAATTGAAGCTGGTACAAAAAGGGTCGATTCGATGATATCTTCAAACATAGGACGTAGTTTTTCATTGTATTGATGATAAAAAATCGCCAGCACACCAGCAGCGATAACCCGTATTAAAGCAATCGAAATCGTGATCAGCAAGGTATACTTAGCACCACTGATTACCAGGCTCAGCAAGTTCCTGCCGAATCGATCCGTTCCGAACGGAGGGACCTGTGAGGGCGAAAAAGGAGCAACATCAACCAGCTTTCCATCTTTATAGAGATATTTGACTTCCTCTGGAGGGTCAGCAAATAACGGATATCCAAGACTCAACACTAGCAATGACAATACGATGAATGCGCCAATCCAAAACTGTGGTTGTTTCCATAAGACCCTGCTCATACGTATGCATCCCCTTTATCACCCGTGGCTCGATCAATCATCGCTTGAGCTGCTTCGAATAAGAATAAGAAAGGAATTGTGATCATGATCGTGCTTATTATAAATACAAAGATATTTGGACTAAGCATGATTCTCATCAATCCGTGGATGTTGAACACGTATTCCATGATAAATAGGTTCGATAGCATGAAGACGAAAATCGTTTTGAAATAGAGGAACAGATTGAATAAAACGTTTCTGAACACATGGCGGAACAATATGTAATAATCACCAAGACCCATTGATTTTGACACGTTGACGTAGGCTTTATTCTTCTCTTCTTCAAGCAAAAGGAACGTGATTTTGAACAACTGGATGGTAGGCAGGACAGATAGGACCAAAATCGGGAGCAGATAAATTTTATCATCATACACCACCGTCACATTACTGATGAGCCAACCTGTTTTTTGGTAGATATAAACGATCAACAATTGCAAGGATAGTACAATGAACAAATCAGGAATGGATTCGAATAGGGTTAGTAGCCCGTAGACCATCCTCTTTAGAAAACGCGGCAACAAAGTGGTGCAAAATGTAAACAAAATGGCAAAAATCAAACCGAGTATCAACGCGCCGAAGAAAATCGTCATCGAATAAGCGTACTTATCAAAAATACCCGGAAAGAGATCATATGTTTTTCCATTAAATGTGTAGGATTGCAGATTGATCGTCTGGTCGAATCCATAAAGAAGACTCGGTAAAAAACCGATGAAAATGATACCGATTATAATAGATTTCAATCGTTTGAAATAAACACCCAGTGACACCTTTTTATCCCCCTTCTATTTGATTGGGTTTCTCTCATAACTCTAGTAAATTTGCGAATATTTTGAAATAATCGTACCAATGATATCGATTTATGTAAACAAATTCCATCCGAAGAAATAAAGAAACCTTGGCACAGATAAGCTTTAGCGCAAGCTGAGCCTTAGTTGCCCTTATATTGAAGTAAGTATTTATTCTTTCTTTAAATGTTAAAAAGACGACCAAAACGGCCGCCAATTACTGAGAATTCTTCTTTTTCCTTTTATGTTGCACGTACCAGGCAATAAACAGGATCGCCACAATGCCAAGTACGATGTAGATTGTTTTCGAATAGAGCTTCACATATTGGATGATACCTGTCCAATTTTCACCAAGTGCAGCCCCAATGCTTACAAGGAGGATATTCCAGATGATCGTTCCAAGTGTGGTGAGAACGATGAAGAAGAGAAATGGCATGTTCGACATACCCGCAGGGATGGATATGACACTTCGTAAAAATGGCATCATCCTTCCAAAGAAAACCGTCCATTTTCCATGGCGATCGAACCAGTCATCTGCACGTCTTACATCTTTCTTTTTCACTCGGAGAATGTGTCCCCAGCGATCAATCATTTTTTCTAAGTTTTCAACATCCAATAGCAATCCAACGCCATACAGGACGATCGCACCAAATACCGAGCCGGCTGTCGAAGCCAAGATGACACCGATGATGTGCAGATCTGTGGTAGTCGTGACGAACCCACTGAACGGCAGCACCACCTCAGAAGGAATCGGGGGAAAAAGATTTTCCAAAGCCATTATAAGGAAGATGCCAAAATACCCATATTGCTCAATGAACTCTGTATACCAACTCTCCATTACATGCTCCTTTAAAACGAACTTCAACATCATTTACTTTCTTATCATACTTCCCCTACCGTAAAATTTCAAAACAGAGAGTGCGGTGGTGCGGAGGTGGTGCCTGGCACCGAAAAAGAAGCTTACTCCCCCAACGAATTCAAAACGGTGCCAGGCACCCAAAAAGAACCGTTGCTGCGTAAGGGTTCTCAAAGTGTACCTGGCACCATTAATTATTCTTTCATCAGTGTGAAGGTGATGTCTTTGGTGTTTTTGTCGATTGCGCCGGCGTCGTTGTTGAAGATTTCTGATTTATTCTCTTCTGTCGGTTCGATGTGGATGTCAAGTACATTCTCTCCTTCAGAAAGATCGACTTCGTGGTTCCAACTCATATCCTCATTAACTGTTACCTGTTCACCATTGATGGTGAGCATACCTTCCTTAATCGCATTTCCGCTTAATACGACACGATTATCCGTTACTATTTGTCCATCTGCATGTGAGGTGATGACAAGCGGCTGGTCGATCCATCGCAGAATCGTATCTTCCACCACCATTTTGTTATTGCCCTGGTTTTCGACTATGACTTTCATGTCTGTACCTGGTGCACCATAGCCATAATAACTGATATCATCGTCTGTCGAGTCATCTGGGGTATGGTCAGCAAGTCCTTCTTGGTCCCAGGAATTGCCCTTCGCGTATTTATACGTCAATACTTCACCGACTTGCATGTCAACTGTATATTCCCAATCGGGGGTCACCGCGCCATTACGGCTCATTTCCCACGCGCTTGTATTCCAGCCATTCAAGCTGTTTGGCATCGTAATTTTCGTATCAAGCGGTGTATAATCCGGTGCGTTCACTTTGAACGTCACTTCTACCATGACGATATCTGGTGTGACCGCCACAGCGTTGGATTCCTTGAAATTCCCGTGCTGATCATAGACGCGAACGACATAGGAATACTCCTTGCCATTTTCGACACTCAGATCTTGATAACTGACCGCTTCCGGATCCCAAATTTTATCAATCACAGCACCATCCCGTAAAATCGCGATCATGTAAGGATCATCAGGATTTGCTAAACTCCAGTTCAAATTGACCTGACCAGATTCCTGTGTCGGTTGCTCCAAATTGACCGAATCAACCGGCGACGTTTCATCTTCTGATTTCGTGATGGTTACCGATTGTTCCTCAGAATAAACCCAATTTCGTCCAAGGTCCGTCGTAAAGGCATAGCGGTATTGATAGTCACCGACTTCTAATGGTAAAAACTCTGCTGAAAAGGTATTCGCCCCATCATCTTGCCCAGCATAACGAGCCTCAATCATTTCCCACTCTTCAGAACCAGGAGAGCGTACTTGCAATTGAGCTTGCAGTCCTTCAACGAGATCATCAGCTGAAAAATCACCTACTGAAATGTTCGATTCAACCCTCTTCGGTTCAGCTAAATTAAGCACAGAAGATTCAAGCTCCGTTACCCCATTGATTGTATAAGAACCTTCAGTTAATGGAATATGTGGAATCACCTCTTCAGTCGTAGTTTTAACCGATTCATTCCCTTGTTGATCGACAGCAGTTACCGCAAAATAGTACTTCCTCCCGTTATCAAGTCCGTCGATTTTAACCGAAGTATCTGTTGTGGTTTCAACCTTCTGATAAAGAGCCCCTTCAATATTCGTCATATACACATTGTATTGTCCTGCTTTTCCAGACCAGGAAAGGATGGCCTCTCTTACACCCTCCTCAGCTTTCATATCATTGACTGACGCAGGTGGTTTAACCTTCGCATTTTTAGAGACAAGCATTTGACCGCTCATCGCCGGAATCGTCAATGTCACTTTTCCATTTTCAACTTTTACTACATTCTTTTCCGAAAGCTGATCTTTAAAATCAACCCCATTAAGAGCGAAGTTTTTCACATCCACTTCGACTGTCTTCTCTTCATTTCCGCGGTTGATCGCCACAAGCCCAGCCTTTTCATCAAGACTTCGACCATAGACAAATACATCTCCTTCGGTGTGAAGGTTCTGCAGATCACCATGCGCAAAAAGGTCCTGATGCTGCTCGCGGATTTCACCGAGTTTCTGATAATGCTTGATCAGCTCCTCATTCTCTCCACCCCATGGGTATGTCCGCCTGTCATCCGGATCCTTGGAGCCAGTCAGTCCTGCTTCATCACCGTAATAAACCGTCGGCGCACCAGGGTATCCGAACTGGAAAATTGCCGCCAGCTTCAAACGCTTAACACCCAGCTCATGGTCATAATTTGCATCAAATTCCGCCCGTTCAGCATTCTCAGATCCATTTCCGAGCAAAAAGACTGCTCGAGCTGTGTCGTGTGAACCCATTAAGTTCATCAAGTTGTAAAATGCCTCTCTAGGGTAGTCTTCCTGGATAGCGTTTAGCTGTCCGGCTGCATCCCCAGCATTCCCGTTCCGTAAGTAATCAAGCATCGCACCACGGAATCTGTAGTTCATCACTGAATCGTAGAGATCACCAAGGAAGTACTTGGACGCATCATCCCAGATTTCACCGAGAATCAACGGATCATCCTTTGTTTTTGTTTTCGTATCTTTAATCTCGGTACGGAACTCTCTCCAAAACTCTGGATCTACTTCATTGGCAACATCCAAACGCCAACCGGACCCGCCTCGCTTCAACCAGGATTTTGAAACGGAGTCTTTATCGTACATGATATAATCCGCAAACTGTTCATTATTCAGTTCAGAATCATAAGGTACGGCATCTCCAGGGACTGATGCAATTTCTGGCAGACTATCAAATCCCCACCAGGCCTGGTAGTCATAGCGTTCATTCGGGGTCCCTTCTTCCACTTTATTATTCTCGATATTGAACCAATTATGGAACCCATACTCACTGAACCCCTGTCCTTCAGCAAGAAATTCTTCCTCAGCTTTGGTCTTTGCCTCTTCCTTCGTCAAACCATCGTTATTCATATAATCATAGATTCGTGCCCAATACTCATAAGCGCCGACCGTCTCATATTTTCCATAACGGTCAAAATAAATCGAGTCATCTCCCACATGGTTGAACACGCCATCTAGAATGAGGTGCATATCCCGTTTCTTCAATTCATGCGTGAACTTCTTGAACTCCTTCGGTGAACCGAACATCGGATCGACCGCTTTAAAATCCGTCGCATCATATTTATGGTTCGAAGCCGCATGCGCAACCGGATTGAGGTAGATCGTATTTACACCGAGTGACTGGATGTAATCAAGCTTTTCATGAATTCCTTTGATGTCTCCTCCAAAGAAATCGTTACTCCAGATCCCGTCTCCCTCATAGTCTGAATTATTTTCAAGCCTCGGATTATCAGGAAGCTCTTCCCATTCCTGATGCTCGATCGGCTCATCGCCACGTGCATGTTCTTTTGCATCGTCGTTTTCTGAATTACCGTTATAAAAGCGGTCAGGAAAAATCTGATAGACAACCGCTTCCTTCATCCAGTCAGGTGTTTTATACCCAGGTTCATAGACGGTCAGTTGGAAGAAATCGAGTACGTTATCACCAGCACGGCCCGTATGTCCCTGAGTTGTATCTTCACCGTATTCTTTTGAGGTTTTTCCATCTATAGCAATGAATTTATACCCGTAGACGCCTTTTTCCTCAGGAGTGAACGTCGCTTCCCAGTATTCTCGCTCCCCTTTTCCCTCGACTTCTGTCCAGCCGATCTTCACCATCTTGATCAGCTTTGAATTTCCAGCTGTCTGATTTTTTAAAAGAAGGTTGGCTTCTGTCAAGTCGCCTTTTTCAGCTTCAAATCGCAGTTTCACTTCTTTTCCGGTTTCAATCGCTCCGAATGGCTTTCGGTACAGCTCATCCCACGTATCGTGATAGAGCTTGTCAGCTTTTATGATGCCATCCGGACCGGAAGTTTGGTTGCTCGTCGTCACTTCCTTCGTTTCGTGGTTATAAAAGAAGGTCACCTCTTGATCATGTGTCACATTCAATTTGAAGTTTTCGCCGGGGTAGTCTTCTCCCCATTCATTTCCGAGCACGACTTTGAACTCGTAGCTTCCTGCTGGAACATTAGCTGTGTATTCGTAGCTATTATCGTGGTTTTCATCCTCTAAAATCGCAGTCGAAGTTTCAGGTGACCAGTCACTTCCAGCGTCGATAGCTGATTGGATTGTTCCTGCCAGACGTGGTAATCGACCCTCGGTCATGATGGTCGTCACATGCGTCTCGTCATTGTAGACAAAAAGAACTTCTTTTTCATCTTCTAGTGTAAAAGACATGTTTTGACCGCCAGCTTCGCCATCAGCTCCGTAATTTTCATCCCAGCTTCCGTTGATGGCAACTTTATATTCATAGGTGCCTGGAGATAACGTCTTTTTCAAATAATACTTCCCGTTTTCCGCATCCGTCATCTTCAACTCGTCAGATGCTGGGTTCCAATATGTATCATCCCCCTCTTCCCCAAAGCTACCTACTAACCGCACTGTCCGTTCTTCGGCATCAGCGTTAGAAGGCTGTAACCCTGAAAAGATCTGCATGGTCAAAAGAAACACCATACACCACAAAAAAGTCTTTGAACGTCTTATTCTCACAATCGTACCCCTTTCAATTGATTTTTCGAATAGTTGTGCAAACGTTTTCACAATTTCGTAAAAAGAATGGTTGCTATCAACTTGCGCAACCGTTTTCATTCTATTATACAGAATGTTGAAAATACTTTATATGGGACAAATTACATAAATAAAGAATACCTGGTAAAGCCAATCCTTAGGCGCTGGCTAAGTCTTAGTGAAACGGGGAATATACGAGACTCCTACGGGGAACAACGAGTCAGGTGAGACCCCGCAGTGAGGAACGAACGAGGAGGCTTTCGGATCGCCTGTGGAATGCGAGTATATTAAAAACCACAATCTTTACAAAAGAGCCAAAGAAAAAAGGATGCCCACCAGGCACCCTTTTCGTCATTAATTAGCAACAAGTATCTGCTTCTTTCTCTGATCCGCAATATGTTTCCTCTTCCGAACTTCCACAGCAAGAGTCGTTTTCCTCAACTGATACTTCCTTGATTTCAACTCCACAGCAGTCGTTTTCTTTCTCTTTTCCACTACCAGATACCTTTTTGATAAATTGAATCATGCTATTCATCTCCTTAATCAATTTTTATTGATATTAAAGCCAAAAAATTAGCAACAAGCACATTCATAATTACATTCTGAGCGAGACTCCAAAGTTGTTTTTGGAGAAATGAATCTGGAATACAGTTCTTTCAACTTGAACCACGCTGTTTTTTTCTCGGATGTTTCAACCCTTGGCAAGCTTTTGTTCAGTTGTTCCTTTCGATACTTCACTTCTGTTTCGATTGAATAGAAATCGAACATTTTTAAGTCCTCCCTAAATCAAATTTTATTGATTAATTAGATTATATTCTCGTGGTTTCTATTTTGCAACCATAAAATCAATTTTTTTTGATTTAATGATTGCATTTCTACTTTCTCCATAATATACTGTGATTAATCAAACTTTTTTGATCGAGGTGATTGAATATGAAACAAATCGAACTCGTAGATGAATCCCTTCCTCGCACATTTGAAAGATATGAAGGCAAATTCAAAGCGATTGCTGACAAGAAAAGGCTCCAGTTGATGTACCTTCTTACCCAAAAAGGTGAAATCTGTGTCTGCGATCTTGTTGAAATGATGGAGATGCCACAATCGAAACTCTCCTATCATCTAAAAATTTTGCTGGATGCCGGGATCATCACAAGAGAAACGCGCGGTACATGGAGTTACTATAAATTGAATCAAGATGAAGTGAACCACTTGCTTTCTGCTGAACTTTGCTGCTTATTCAGACCTTCTTGTTAACAGAAGGTTTTCTTTTCACCTTATTAATCAAGATTTTTTGATCTATAAAAAATAAAAATGAAAAGGATGATCCCCATGTGGATGGAAACATTGAAAAGCTTTTTATGGATTGCGTTAGAATTGACCGTTCTATTCGTCGTCATCTCTTTTGTCATCAGCCTTCTCCAAGGCTATATCCCTTATGAAAAAATCGAAAAGAAGCTAGTAGGTAAAAACAAACTTCTAGCCGCTTTTTTCGCTTTGTTCTTCGCTTTCATTACACCATTTTGCTCATGCTCAACCATTCCTGTTGTTGTCAATATGCTGAAACAGAAACTTCCCTTCAACATCGTCATGATTTTCCTATTCGCCTCACCTGTCCTTGATCCAACAATTTTAACGATCATGGGTGTGATTCTCGGGTGGAAGGTTACAATCATCTACACAGTATTAACGTCTGTATTCTCTGTGGTGATCGGATTCACCCTCGGGGCACTCGGTTTCGAAAGAGCAATCAAAAACGTTGTTATGTCAGGATATAATGAGAAAAACCAGAAATTCAATTTTAAGTTGGCATTTAAAGAAACATGGGATTTGATGAAAAGTGTGTATCCGTATTTACTTATTGGTGCGGGGATTGGGGCAGTCATTCATGGGACCGTTCCTACCGAGTGGATTTCAGATGCTTTTGGAAAAGACGCCTGGTGGCTCATCCCAATAGCAGCTATCGTCGGGGTTCCGCTCTACATCCGCTTATCGAGTATGATTCCAATTTCACAGATCCTGATTGCGAAGGGAATGGCGCTGGGACCAGTCATGGCGATGCTGATCAGCTCTGCAGGCGCAAGTCTTCCGGAAGTGATTTTACTTAAATCGATCTTCAAGAAAGAACTTGTCATCACTTTCGTACTCTCCGTCATTACAATGTCAACGATTTCAGGATTTGTGTTTTATCTTATTTGATGAGGGTAGGGACTAGTTGAGCGGTTTGTTGGTGGATTGAGCAAAACCGGGTGCAGGTGGAGCAATTTGTCTCTGAATTGAGTAACTTTGCCTCTGGATCAAGCAACTTTGTCTATAAATTGAGCAATTGTACCCTAAGCTTGAGCAATACAGCCTTAGCTTGAGCAATTCTGCTTTCATCTTGAGCAATTTCAGCCTTAGCTTGAGCAATTCTTGCTTAACCTTGAGAAATACACTACTTTAGTACTACCAATACAGCACCCAAATTTGAAATTGCCTATAAAATAGAAAAGACCGATCTCCACACAATGGAAATCGGTCCTTTTTCATCTTCATTAACAGCATTCATCTTGACCAAGGAATACCAAACCTGCTCCTTGAGTTGTTTGCTGAAAATCTACTGTGATATCTTCAGTCATTGAGACAATCCGCTCATCAATCGAGACACGGATGCCATTCAATTCCTCAACTTTATCATTCTCTTGAGGCTCATCCAGAGCCATTCCCAATTTGGGACCGCCTCAGCCCATGCCTGCAAAATAGATGCGGATCCCTTTTGCATCATGCTGATGGAGGATGCCCTCGATCGCTTGTTTTGCGGTATCTGTAATTTGCATCAATCTCTTCCTTCCAATTAAAGCATTTCTCACCTTAGTTTAGAGTATTCGCTTACCATACTCAACTGTTACACCTTACTTTTTAGGTGATGTCAATTCAATATTGATCGGCTGCGGTTGTGGTGGTGCACAGCATAAGGAAAGATCACGCGCATCCCCTGCGGATTCGAACTCAGAATCTTCTTTCGTGTAAAAGATCTCCCAGGCATTCCCGTCTGGATCGTAAACCCAAACCTTATCCTGAACAGCATAGCAACATGTCGTATCCATTTCATCAATTAAAAGCAATCCGGATTCGCGAAGACGTTCACCCATTTTCAATACATCTTCTGTATTGTTCACCTGAAAACCTAAGTGGTTCAATACACCTTCCTTGTTGTAATCACGGATATTCAACGAAAAATGCAATGCAGGTTCTTCAAGCTCGAACTTCGCATAATTATCCTTCACTTTCGTAGGCTCAGCACCAAAAAAGCTTTTATAGAATTCAAGAGACTTTTCTAGATCACTGCAGTTTACAGCGACATGCATTCGATTGATCATGCAAACCTCTCCTTTATCATTTATTCCAAACCGTTTATAATTATTTTCCTTCTTTCGCGAACGTCTGGATACGTTCACTGATTTCATCACGGACACGTTGGAAGAATGCCCACTTTTCTTCTTCAGTCCCCTCAGCTTTTGCAGGGTCATCGAATCCCCAGTGGTCACGTTTTACGTGGGGAGGAGTCATTGGGCACTTATCATTTGCATCTCCACATAGCGTAACGACAAAATCAGCTTTGTTCAAGATTTCTGGATCGATAATGTCCGATGTTTGATCAGTGATATCGATCTCGACTTCTTTCATCGCTTTTACCGCGTTCGGGTTAAGACCGTGTGCTTCGATACCAGCAGAATGAACTTCATACTTATCTCCAAGATATTTTTTCCCGAATCCTTCAGCCATCTGACTACGGCAAGAGTTTCCTGTACATAGAAAATAGATAATTGGTTTAGACATTTCACATAACTCCTTTTAGTTAATTTTTAAGATATGATCAACAACCAGATGTAAAGTCCGGTTAGGGTGATGAACAATGTTGGGATTGTCAGGATGATACCAATTTTAAAATAATAGCCCCAAGAGATTTTAACCCCTTTTAATGAGAGGACATGAAGCCATAACAATGTCGCTAGAGATCCAATCGGCGTAATTTTAGGCCCGAGATCTGATCCAATGACATTCGCGTAAATCAATGCTTCACGAATCGTACCGGAAGTCGCTGTATCTTGAATCGCAAGTGCATCAATCATGACGGTCGGCATGTTGTTCATGATCGATGATAGAATCGCTGCAATGAAGCCCATTGATATCGTTGCAATGAACAAGCCTTGATCAGCTGACGCCTCAATCACCGATGCCAACACATCCGTCAAACCTTCGTTCCGAAGACCATAGACGACGACATACATACCGACTGAGAAAAAGACGATCGCCCAGGGCGCCCCTTTTACCACTTTCTTGGTCGCAACTGCAGGACTTTTCTGTGCCATTATCAAGAAGAAGATGGCAACGATTCCCGCTATGATCGATACCGGAATGCCGAAAAATTCACTCGCAAAGTATCCAACCAACAGTACAGCCAATACCAGCCAGGAAAGACGAAACATCTTGTGATCCTTTATGGCATCGACCGGTTTTTTCAGTTGCTTCAAATCATAATCAGCTGGAATGTCTTTTCTAAAATACAGATACAAAACAAGAATACTCGCTCCGATTGCGAAAAAGTTCGGGACGATCATCCGTGATGCATATTCGACGAAACCGATGTCGAATACATCCGCTGATACGATATTCACCAGGTTACTTACGATTAATGGCAGGGAAGTCGTATCTGCAATAAAACCACTTGCCATGATGAATGGCAGGATCATCCGTTCTTTAAAATCAAGAGCTCGAACCATCGCAAGGACAATCGGTGTCAAAATCAAGGCTGCCCCATCATTCGCGAAGAATGCTGCAACAATCGAGCCGAGAATTGTGACATACACGAACATTTTCAAGCCGTTTCCTCCAGCAATCCTTGCCATGTGCAAAGCAGACCATTCGAAGAAGCCAATTTCATCGAGGATTAAGGAAATGATGATGATCGCGATGAAGGCAAGTGTCGCATTCCAAACAATATCGGTAACCGCGATGACATCGCCAAAATCGACAACACCGACAAGTAAAGCTAAAATCGCACCTCCACATGCCGACCAGCCGATTCCTAATCCTTTCGGCTGCCAGATGACGAGAACTAATGTGACAATAAAAATGAATAATGCTAAGATGACTGATAACAATTCAAAACCTCCAGTTATCCTAAAGAAAACTTGGCGAAATCAAGCTTTAGCGTAGATTAAGCCTTAGTTGCACTTATACTGAAGAAAGTCTATGTACTTTCTTCAAGTGCAGCGGATTCGCAGCCCTGCTTTTTCGAGTGCTTCGAAATGATGCGCCCCATCAGGGACATGCTTCAGGATTTCTTTGATCATAGAGTATCCTTCAAACTCTTTATTAATGGAATAAAAGATCCATTGTCCTTTTCGTTGTTCTTTTACAAGTCCAGCATCCCGTAATTTTCTGAGGTGTTGACTGATTGCTGGTTGACTCATTTTTAAAATCTCGACGAATTCACAAACACAACAGTCCTGCTCGTTGACGAGTGAAATCACCGTAAGCCGTGTTTTATCCCCGAGCAGTTTTAAAACTTGTGCCGCTTTTTCCGTTTCGATTATTGTCGTTTCCATTAGGATTCACCTCCAACCCAAAATCATTATATAAGTATATTCTTATATATGCAATCAATAATTACTTCCCGCAGTAAATTATGATACATTATGTTTAGTATTTTCAATAGTCCGTTTTAAATAAAAGCTCATTTCTTAAAAGATTGTTGCTTTGGTAGTCATTTTGGTAATGAACCCCCTTGTGCAAGTCGATTGGAGAGCAAGGTGCGAGACTCCTGCGGGATCAGCGTGCCTACTCCCTGAATAATCTCCTCGCAAGGCATGCGACGAGGAAGCTCGCTTCGACAGGACTTTCTTGTAGACGCAGGAGCACAAATGCTTCCTTGAAAAGGAGACTCCTGAGGTCGCAAGGCGACGAATGGGCTCACCGCACGCCCCGCGGAAAGCGAGCATCCTGGAGCGGAAATCAACAACTTTTAAAGAAAACTTGGTGAGACCAAGCCTTTTGTAGGTCGAGCCTTAGTTGCCCTTATACTGAAGAAAGTATTTTATACTTTCTTTAAGTGCAAGAGCAACAAAGATTTGCGAAAACAGCCTAAATAAATGAGGTGCACGATATTGAATCTATTACTCGTCATGATCGGAGGTTTTTTCGGTTCGATCAGCAGATACATGCTTGGTGAGTGGTTGTATACGGAGAATGGTTTTCCGATCGGGACTTTATTTGTCAATTTGGTCGGGTGCTTTTTTCTGGCCTGGTTTTTGACTTTCATCACTCAAAAGAAATTGGTGTCACCAAATCTATCTTTATTGATCGGCACTGGTTTTACAGGATCCTTCACCACCTTTTCGACCTTCTCGGTTGAATCGATTCAGCTTCTGCAACATGAACAGATTTTAAGTACAATCGTATATGTAGTGGCAAGCGTGGCTGGTGGACTAGCCTTATCCAACTTCGGTTTTAGACTCGCCTACCGGAAAGTCGAAGAAAGAGGTGAAACTGGATGATGGCACTAGTCGGGATTGGCGGTTCGATCGGAGCACTATTCCGCTTTTTAGTCAGCAAATGGATCCCAAGAGAAAGCAATTCATCCTTTCCCTTTGCCACATGGATCGTCAACCTATCGGGTTCGATTATCCTTGGCGTATTGGCTGGCCTTTACATATCCAATCAATCCCCACAATGGGTTTGGCATATGTTCGGAATCGGTTTTTGCGGTGCTTTCACAACCTTTTCAACGTTCAGTATGGAAATGATGGAGTTGTTGAAAGCGAAGAGGTTCAAGACCGTGAGCATTTATCTGTTTTCATCAATCCTGCTCGGTCTTATAGGAGCGGCTATTGGTCTTTACATTTGAAGCGCGATCAAAACCGATTTTGCCAAGTTTTCTTGATGGAATTAGGAAGCCCTGAACATTTCGTTGTCCAGGGCTTTTTCTTTAAATATTTAAAGAAGGTTTAAAAGGAAACTAAGGCTTAGCCTGCGCTAGGACCTAGCTTTGCCAAGTTTTCTTTATTTTTTGGTCGTAAATTGATCCTCTAACATCGTCCAGTTTTCAGGAAACTCTTCTCCGAGTACCCAATACGCAAGTCCTCTAAGTTTGTATTCTTTTACAAGATTGAATTTTGCTTGCATGCTTTGCTCATTTTCAAACCAGACTTCATGTTCTTTTCCTTGATCGTCTTTATATTTAAAATGCGGTGCTTGGGATTTGTTATCGAATTGAACCTCTACATTTTCTTTGATGGCAAGATCGGCAGCCTCTTTTGGAGACAATCGTTTTGCAAACTTACCACCCTTTTCGTATGGCAAGGTCCAATCATAGCCATAAAGTGGTGCGCCCATAACAATTTTCTCTGGTGGAATTTTGGATAAAGCATATTCAACTACTTCTCTTACCTGAGGAATCGGAGAAACCGCCATTGGAGGTCCGCCTGACCAGCCCCACTCGTATGTCATCAGGATCACATAATCAGCTAGCTCTCCATGACGTTTATAATCATGTGCACCATGCCAGGGACCTGCTTCTTCATCACTCTTTTTAGGAGCCAGAGCAGTAGAAACGGTGTAACCTGCCTTTTTTACTTGCGGGAGGATTGTGTCAAGAAATCCATTATACAGCTCACGATCCTTTTCGCGGATATGCTCAAAATCGATGTTTAATGCTTCATATCCTTTTTGTTCCATCGTTGTTAATACGTTTTGGATCAGAGTCTTGTTCGCTTTCTTATCCGTAAAAATGGTGTGGGCGATATCAGGTGAAAAGTTCCCTTCTGTAAAATTCGTAAGCACCATCATCGGTGTAGCACCAGCTTTTTTCGCCGCTGCAATTGCAGCATCATCCTTGATCGAGGTTAAACTTCCGTCGGCCTTGACCTGGTAGCTGAAAAAAGCGACGTTGGACAAGTGTTTGCCAACCTTTTTCACTTCATTGACTGCTGTATTCGGGTCGATGGGTTCTAAGAATCCGATCGTTTCAATCTGCATTTTACCATGCTTAGTGTCTTGCGGATTGACCTCTTGAATCTTCGTCTCATTGGATTCAGGTGACGGATGTGGATTTGCTTCTGTATTTTCAGGACTGGCATTAGAGCCAGGGTTGTTATTGCCGCCACAAGCCGTCAAAACAAGAGATAGTGAAAATAAGATCATCATTAATTTCTTCATCAGAACAACTCCTCTAAAATGTTTCGTGTCCTTAGGTTTTGTAACGGTAAGAGGAGTTATGCACATAAAGAAAACTTGGCATAATCAAGCTTAAGCGTAGATTATGCCTTAGTTGCACTTATGCCATGAGGCGTAAAGAAAACTTGGCATAGTGGGCTCACCGCAAGCCCCGCGGAAAGCGAGCATCCTGGAGCGGAAATCAACGACTTTTAAAGAAAACTTGCCGAGACCATGCCTTTTGTAGGTCGAGCCTTAGTTGCCCTTATACTGAAGAAAGTATTTTATACTTTCTTTAAGTGCAAGAGCAACAAAGTTTGCGAAAACAGCCTAAGTAAAAAAAGCCGCTGATGTGTATCAACGACTTTCGATCAATCGGTAAGTTCTTTTGAACGGAGTGGCACAATAACTTTTTTATAATAGAGCGCAATGAGTTCAATGAGCCCCCTCGGAATTTTCTTTAAAGATAACCTCTTATAAAAACGGTGATAGCCACGTTTCAGATCATCCCATTGACGACACTTTTTATCTTGCGTGAAACGTACTACATCGATCACCTTGACTGCCCCATCCGTTGTAAAAATGAGATTTCGCAGGTGGATGTCCGATGGATTAAGACCTTTTGATCTGGCAAAATCCAATGCTTCATCCACTTTGTCGATCATGTCATCTGTGATCGGAATCCCTTTTTGTAAACATTCATAAAAGGTATGACCTTCAATATACTCCATTACAATAAAATCCGGTCCAACATCATAGATTTCTGGAAAGAATGGTGAACCGCTAAGTCTCTTGTATATTTCGCCTTCCTGCTTTGCAAGATCAGCAAATTGAGTAAAAAACACTTTCACTGCAGTGTTATATCTTTCATCCTTAAATACAAACGCACTTCTGCCTTTTCCGACCAATGTATACTCAGATGGCTTTTGAACCACTTGATCGGATTGAATGATAATCTGACCCGCTGGATTTGGAGGTGTAATTTGCATAGCAAGACCTCTCTCTACTTTTTATCGTTCTAATGATCTTGAAATAGAATTCGTCTCCATTTGGTATTTTAGGACTATTTATTGTGAGAAGTAGTATTAAAGGCACTTAACCAATTTATGAAAGTCTTGTCCAATTACCCAAACAAGCCTTGTAGTACAAGCATAGGATAATACTATCTTATGGTGAATAAGGAGGTTATTTCATGAGTGATGCAGTAGGTGGTGTAAATACAGGAAAAGTAGCAGTATTGATTCTGATCCTGTTCATACTTCTTGTAATCGTCGGAGCAGCAGCTTCTAGACCAAGACGTCGTCGCGGCTTTTGCGGTGGTGGTGGATTCGGCTGGGGCTGGTAATAGAAAGGGGTTTTACCTACCCCTTTTTATTGTACTTAAAGAAAGGATAAAATACTTTCTTCAGTAAATGAGTACAAGCTGGCGGCTTCGGAAGAAAAACACCGCACGAAGGAAAAGCAATTGCTTTTTTAAGGAACTAAGGCTCAGCCTGCGCCAAGGCTTGTCTTTGCCAGGTTTTCTTTATTTATACAGAACTATTCAAAATGAGGTTTATTATACATAAAAAAGGATAAGTTCTATTTCACAATCATGACCGGGCAATGGACTCGCTTAGCAACCTTGTGGCTGACACTCCCCAATACCATCTCCTGAAATGTATTCAGTCCTCTGCTGCCGATGACAACCAGGTCATAGGTATTTTCATTTGCATACTTCACGATTGTTGGGCCAGGTTCGCCCCTCAGGACCTTTATTTCATATGGAATCTCATTTTTCACGAGAACTTCCTCCGTATTCTGCAGTCTTCTTTTACGTTTTTCTTCAATCGCTTCTTTGCTCCCTTCTGATAAAACATCTGTTTTTGACGTAGCGCCATCAATTACATAAACGATCGTCACTTTCGCTTTTTCGTCGCCTTTTGCAATGAAGCTTGCTTTCTCTGCTGCTCGCATAGCGTGCTCTGAACCATCTGATGCTAATAGGATCCGTGTAAACATGTTTTCCTCCCCAATACGTTACAGTAAATTGTGTGTTATGGTAATCTGATTTTCTCACTTTTTCATTGATTTTACAATTTTCAAACTTTATCATATTGACGAATTTCTAAGATTGTTCTATGAGACAGAGAATTCAGGTGAAAATTGGAGATTTCAGCAGAAGAATCCGCTTTCCTGGTATTACCTTTCGTTTACAAACGGTGTTATAATCCGTATGTTCACAACGGCCCCGACTTTCATGAGAGTTGAAAGTCATTCATTTTAATATATAGAAAGAGAGAGGTGCTTTAAGTCTTTGAACGTACAAAAATTACAACAAGAATGGTTTAGCAACGTCCGGGGTGATGTTCTCGCCGGTATCGTCGTTGCACTAGCATTGATTCCTGAAGCGATCGCCTTTTCAATCATAGCTGGGGTAGATCCGATGGTTGGTCTTTATGCATCGTTTTGTATCGCAGTTGTCATTGCTTTTATAGGCGGCAGACCAGGGATGATTTCTGCAGCAACAGGTGCGATGGCACTTCTAATGACCACACTCGTCGCAGATCATGGATTGCAATATTTACTGGCTGCAACGATATTGACAGGTATCATCCAGGTTTTGATGGGAGTATTAAAGCTTGGAAAAGTGATGAAATTCATCCCTAAGTCGGTCATGGTCGGATTCGTCAATGCTTTGGCGATTTTGATCTTCATGGCCCAACTGCCACACTTTGTCGGTGAAACGTGGATCATGTATGCAATGGTCGCTGGTGCTTTAGCTATCATTTATATTTTCCCGAGATTTACAAAGGCTGTTCCATCACCGTTGATCGCCATCATCGTTATGACAGTGATTGCGGTAACATCTGGTGTTGGTGTGCGGACAGTCGGGGATATGGGACAATTGACGCAAGCTTTACCGATGTTCTTGATCCCAGAAATTCCGCTTAACTTTGAAACATTAAAAATCATTTTTCCATATTCTTTTGCATTAGCGATTGTAGGTTTGTTGGAATCGCTTCTTACAGCTCAGATCGTTGATGATATGACAGATACGGAAAGTGACAAGAACAAGGAAGCAAAAGGTCAAGGGACAGCAAACATCGTAGCTGGATTTTTCGGTGGAATGGCAGGATGTGCCATGATTGGACAATCTGTCATCAACGTAAAATCAGGCGGTAGAGGAAGACTTTCTACCCTCGTTGCTGGTATCGTGCTCATGCTGTTGATCCTAGTCTTCAACAATGTATTGGTTCAAATCCCAATGGCCGCCCTGGTTGGTGTCATGATCATGGTTTCAATCGGAACATTCGATTGGTCTTCATTAACAAAATTGCATGTCATGCCGAAAACAGATGCAGCAGTCATGATCGTGACCGTTGTGACAGTCGTAGTGACACACGATCTCTCAAAAGGAGTCATTGCCGGGGTCATCCTAAGCGCGATCTTCTTTGCTGCTAAAATTTCGAAAATACATGTCGATACGAAAATCGAACAACACTTGAATACGAAAACATACGAGGTAAGAGGGCAATTGTTCTTTGCTTCGGTAACTGACTTCGTAGCGAAATTCGACTTTAAAGATGAAGTAGAAACCGTGATCGTCGATTTCACACATGCCCATTGCTGGGACGATTCAGCAGTCGGAGCTGTTGATAAAATCGTCTTGAAATATAAACAAAATGATGTGAATGTAAAAATCATCGGATTGAATGCAGATAGCCATAAGCTGATCGATCAGTTGGCTGTTTACGATAAAAACGGTGCAAAAATAGCAAACCACTAAGTAAAACTTAGATCAGCCAAGCCTTTGCGCAGGCTGAGCCTTAGTTGCCCTGATGAAAAAGGTGCTGGACAGTCCGGCACCTTTTGTTTTTGTAACTTTGTTTTTTGTGGTGAAAGATGAAGCCACCATATCTATGTGCAAGTAAGCGAGAAGGCTTGCAACGAGAAGCTTATATGCTTAATTTTTACGTTGATACTTTCACAGCTGCGAACGCCCACAAGAAAGACAAAGCTGATTTGGCTACCCAATTATTGTCCAATAAATCGATGATATTCGAATTCGGTGTATATTTTCCTGAAAATGCCCCTTGCATCGTCTTGATGTTGAATCCATGTTCACCTAACAACTGATGTAACTCCCATGGCATCAACATATTATGGACCACCTTTTTACCATATAACCTTTCATAAGCGCTTTGCCGAGGAGGAGCGTAGGGACCTAGGGTGACAGTCACAACGATCCCTCCAGGTTTAAGTATACCAATAACATAATCATTTACAGGTGTTAAACATAATGTTATGATGATATCGAATTTCGATTTCGAAAATCGATATTGGTTTCCGATATTTGGAGGTGCGGCTATAATATGACCGATAAAGTATTACGTAAGCTGTTTTTAGGCTTTATTCAGATCCATATTTTACACCACGCAAAAGAGGATCCCATCTATGGATCGTGGATGGTTGAGGAGTTGCAGGAGCATGGCTATGATATCAGCGCAGGAACTTTGTATCCGATTTTACACTCGATGGAGAAAGATGGGCTTTTGCTGAAAGAAGACCGCAACGTTGAAGGTAAAATCAGAAAGTATTACACCACTACTGTGGCTGGGGAAACGGTTCTGAAGGAAGCACGAAAACAGGCTTATGAACTTTTCAAAGAAATCAACGACTAAGAAAGGAGCAATCAACCAATGAAAAGATTCTTGGAGATTTTACTGATATCCTTGCGTCTAGGTGTATCTTCATTTGGAGGACCCATTGCACATCTAGGCTATTTTCATGAAGAATATGTACGGAGACGAAAATGGATTGATGAACGGACCTATGCTGACCTTGTCGCTTTATGCCAGTTCTTACCGGGACCCGCAAGCAGCCAGGTCGGGATTGGAATCGGTGTTGCTCGTGGAGGGGCGATTGGCGGTTTCATTGCCTTTTTAGGGTTCACCATACCTTCTGTCATTGCGCTTATCTTATTTGCGCTCCTTTTAAAAGAATTGGACATTGCAGACGCAGGCTGGATCCAGGGGCTTAAGCTGGTGGCAGTCGCCGTAGTCGCCCATGCGATCCTTGGAATGGCATCTAAACTTACCCCTGACAAAAGTCGGAAGACGTTTGCTTTGCTCGCCGTCGTCATTACACTCATTTGGCAGACGACATTCACTCAGGTTGGTATCATTATCGGAGCTGCCATCATTGGTCTGTTTCTTTTCAAAAACAAAAGCGATCAAGACGCAGAAGACTTCCGGATTCCGTTGTCAAAACGTTTTGCGACTGTTTGTATCATCCTGTTTTTCGGTCTGTTAGCTCTTCTCCCTTTTTTACGAGAGTTGACCGGTGCCAATTGGATCGCGATGTTCGACAGCTTTTATAGAGCAGGTGCGCTTGTTTTTGGCGGCGGGCATGTTGTCCTGCCGTTGTTAGAACGAGAATTTGTACCGACCGGCTGGCTGACTGAACAAGAATTCCTCGCCGGATATGGCGCTGCACAGGCTGTTCCTGGACCGCTATTCACGTTTGCAGCTTATTTAGGTGCCGTCATCAATGGTTGGAAAGGCGGATTACTTGCAACTGTCGCGATATTCCTACCTGCATTTCTTTTGATATTCGGAGCTTTACCATTCTGGGATACTTTGAGAAAGAATCAGAAAATGAAAGGGGCTCTACTCGGAGTAAACGCTGCTGTCGTAGGGATTCTGGTTGCCGCATTCTATCAGCCGATCTGGACAAGTTCTGTGACAAGCGCCATTGATTTCGCTTTTGCAGCTGTATTGTTCAGCATGTTGGTCTATTACAAGCTCCCACCATGGATTGTAGTGGTAACAGGAGCACTCGGCGGTATGATTTTAGGATATATTTAGAGCCAATGGCTGGGCTGATCCCAAACATCAAACCAATGTTTAGGACCAGCCTTTTTGGTTTACATAGCTTCTCCTGAGTAACGGACACCAGAGACGTTATTTTGGACAAAAATGAGGTTATTCAGAATTTAGCGGACACCAGAGCCCTTATTTGTGAAAATTTCATTTTAACGAAATAAGAGCCCTGGTGTCCGTTATTTTTAAAAATGAACGGTTTTTGGGAAAATAAGGTCTCCTGTGTCCTTTAGCAATCTTTAAGAAAGTCTCTTTTGTTTAATCAGAAATTAACCACCTCTCTAGAAAAGAAAAAATGCCAAGCACTCTCATTAGAGAGGCTTGACACTTGGTCATTACTTTTGAATGAACATTTGTGACCAACAGTTGCCTTGTTGACCGCCTTTTGAACGTCCAACCCCGATATGTGTAAGTTGGGCATCCATGATGTTCTCGCGGTGACTTGGGCTGTTCATCCATTGTTGGACAACTTGTTCAGCTGATTGTTGTCCTGCTGCAATGTTTTCAGCCGCTGACGTGTAGTCGACACCATTTTGCTGCATCATTTGGAACGGTGATCCATACGTCGGTGAATTATGGGAGAAGTAATTGTTTTGGACCAAATCATCTGCTTTTTTCTGTGCAACTTGAGCAAGTTCTGCGTCAGCTTTTAAGGCAGGCAACCCATTTTTCGTTCTTTCCTGGTTCGTCAATTCGACGACCTGCTTCTCCATCTCACTCATCGCTGCATTGCCGCCAGGCTGTTGGGCTGTGTCACCAGGTTGTTGGGTTGTATCACCTGGCTGTTGCATGTTCGGCTGAGTGTTCTGGAAACCTCCTCCATATTGCTGACCATATGGACCTTGAGCATTAGGTGCATTATATCGGTTTTGAAAACTTCCGCCATTTCCCCAAATCGGTGTGAATCGATTATTCTGGTTGATCCTCGTACGATCATTCTGGCGGTCATATCTTACCGTGTTATATTGCATACCTTCTTCGTTCTTTTGGCCTGTGTCATCTATGTTACATCCAGCCAGCATTCCTGCTGAAAGGAGTGCAGTGAGACCCAGGGTTGCGATACGTTTTATCATGCATCTATCTCCTTTTCGAAGGTTTTATGCCTTCTTAATGTTTGCATGTAGATCGTATTTAACCCTGAGTAACACTTGGTGCAGAGGGAAAATAACGGTAAAATGGAAACTCCTCAAATGAGCCATAATAAAGAAAACTCGGGCAAAGTCAAGCCTTAGGCGTAGATATTGAAGAAAGTATTTATACTTTCTTTAAATGTAAACCAAAACAGAATTATCCGGTTTACATGGAAAGATCGGTCGTCTTGTCTCGCTCTTTTTTCTTTTGTCTGAAAAAGAATACTTCATAAAGGACCGGAATCAAAACCAATGTCAGCAATGTGGAGGAAGTCAAACCACCGATAACCGTCAATGCCAATCCTTTTGAAATGAACGTTCCTGTCGATGTTGTAAATGCAAGCGGGGTCAACGCCGCAATCGTTGCCAAAGCTGTCATTAAAATCGGTCTCAATCGTGTTTTCCCAGCTTCGATCAACGCTTCACGTACAGTCATTCCTTTTTCATCCCTGTTCCTAGTAATCCTGTCAGTCAAGACGATCGCATTGGTCACAACGATTCCGATCAGCATCAAGAATCCAATCATGACACTAATGGAAAGTGGTTCTTTTGCTAAATACAGAGCCGTGAATGAACCGATCGGAACGAAAATGAGTGAAGATAAGATGATGATTGGTATTCGCGCTTTTCCAAATGTAATGAGCATCGTCAAATAGACAAGACCCATTGCCGAAATCATCGCAATCCCCATCTGTTGGAATTCAGCTGTCGTCTCCTCACTTCCGCCGCCACTCTCAAAAGCAACACCTGCAGGAAGTTTAATATCTGATTTAACACCGTTAACCACTTCGTTCGTAACAGCTTGCACATCGTTTCCTTTCACATGACCTGTCACACGCGCGAAGACTTTACCATCAAGCTTTTGAATCGCTGTGAAGCTATCCGTTTCTTTAATATCTGCAATCTCTTTCAATTTCACTGGACCTTGAGGACCGTAGATTTCCATTTCTTCAAGGGCTTCAACACTTAAAGGATCTTCATAGGATAATTGAACGGTTTTGTTCTCATCATTCAAATTCAATTCGCCAACCTGCACAGGTTTTGTTTGATCTGAAATCATCCCAAGGATTTGCATGCCTGGAATCCCTTTTTCCCCAGCTTTATCTGAATCGATGTCAACAAGGTACTGTTTTTGTTTTTCGGAAAAATTATTCGAAATATCTTTTAGATCATCGTTGTCTTTCATGTATTCTTCAACTTCAAGCGCAGCCGACTGCAATTTTTCAAGATCCGTTGAATAGAGATCGATCGAGACACTGTTGTTCGTCGGGGGACCGGCGGCAGCAAATTCCATGACGTTGAATTCTCCTTCTTCCGCTTCAGCATCCATGATTGTTTCCATATCGCCTCTAAGTTCTTTTAAAAACTCGGATACGTCAGTGTCTTCTTTCAGCGTCAAGTAGTAGCTTGCTTTGTTTTCCTTTTTCAAACCGGTAAAGAAATCCTTACTTCCGACACCAGCGGTCACATTTTCAATTTCGTTTTTATCGACAAACATCCCTTCCATCTGGAGCGAGACCTCATTCGTCCGTTCCATTGATGTTGTTGCAGGCAATTCAATCGTCGCATTGAAGATCTTCTGCTCTTCATTCGGCATGAACGTGAACCCGAGTGTCGGTACAAGTGCAAAGGAACCACCCAATAGCACCAGTGAGAGTAGGATCGCAGTTACTTTATGATTTAGAGAACGTTCAATCAACTTTCCATAAAATTTTTGCAACGCCCCTTCTTTCTCTTCTTTCGGTGCTTTTTTAAACGAATATTTCGCTAAAATTGGTACCAGCGTGACCGAAATCAGAAGCGACGCAAAAAGTGCGAACGTGATCGCAAGTGCGAATGGCAGGAAAAATCCTCCCGTATCCCCTTCGACTAAGCCGAGAGGTAAAAAGACCACGATCGTTGTCAGAGTTGAAGAGACGATGGCTTTGAAAATTTCTTTCGTTGAATCTGTGATAATCTCATTGGTGATTTTTTTATCAGGTGATTTCCTCACACGCCTGAAGATGTTTTCAATGACCACGATGCTGTCATCAACCACCCGCCCGACCGCAACGGCCATTCCGCCCAGGGTCATCATGTTTAATGAAATTCCGAGCTGTAATAAGAAAATTGATGAAAAGAGTAAAGAAAACGGAATCGAGATGATCGCAATGATCGTTGCGCGGATATTACGTAAGAAAAGTAATACGGCGAGTGAAGCAAATAACGCCCCGAGTAAGCCCTCGCGGACAAGAGTATGAACAGACTCCTTCACGCCCTGCGCTGTGTCGAAACTTACATAATAATCGATTTGGTCTTCATGCTTTTTCAAAACCTCTGTCACTTGATCAGCCACTTCGACCGTATTCGCATCCTGCTTTTTCGTAATCATCATAGAAAGTGAATCCTTCAAGTTGTAGCGTGTCAGCTCTGCTCTCTCGGTCACTTCTTCAATCTGTGCGATCTCTTTTAATGCAATGGATGTTGGGTCTTGTTGATTGTTTTGGGTTGTAAGTTGGAGGTTTTCCAGTTCTTCCATCGTTTCTAAATCCTGTTCAACACGGACCGGGATCTGAAATTCATCCGCTTCCACTTGACCAGCTGGATAGGAGAAGTATTTCTCGCTGATTTGATTATTTATGGATTGTAGCGTTAGCCCGTTTTGAAGCGCTTTTTCCTGATCAACCGAAATCTGGACAAGATTCTCTTTTTGCCCCGAAACCTGGACCTCATTAATTCCAGATATTTTTTTGATGTCCGGGATGACGTTTTTTTCGAGATACGCATCGAGCTCTGTATCCCCTTTTGCAAAGATGGAGATATCATAAATCGGGATCATATCCATTGAAAAGCGTTTGACATCCGTTTGGACAGAATCTTCAAGATTCGCTTCCTCAATCAATTTGTTCACTTGCTGTTCTTTTTTATCAAGATCCGTGTTGTGTGGAAAATTCAGTGAGAGCAATGCGAAGCTTTCGTAGGATGAACTATTTAGTGTCTTCAATCCTTCAAGCGAATTGAACTGTTCTTCGAGTTTGGTTGTAACATTTTTGTTTACATCGTCAGGTGAAGCTCCAGGATAGACGGCTTCAACCGTCAATGTCGGATCTTCAATATCCGGGAACATTTCGATACGGAGATTGGTGATTGCGTAAAATCCTCCGAGAATGATTAAAAAAGTAATAATGAAAATAGCGGCAACATTTTTGAGACTGAATCGGATTAATGAATTCATGTCCTCTCCCCTTTCTTGTTTTGGTTAAGCTGCACCGTTAATTGTAACGACTGAAAACGGAAACAGTAACTGGCTCAAGAAGGGTATTGCAATACGGCTTGAGACTTAGTAGATGGGAAGGCTGTGGACTTATAGAGGTAAAAGAGAGGCAATGATTAATCGGAACTATTGGCAATCGCCAATATTCATTTAAAGTTTATAGTTCTTAGGCTAAAGTGAATTCAGGTGGTAAATGCGGTTTTTGGTGGTTCCTGTGTGGGTGAGGTTGAGGGAATGGGCAATTTTCTTTGCTATAGAATCAGAAGAAACATGAAGAAATTTTCTTAATTGCCTGTTCGTGATTGTAGGATAGAACAATAAAAAATAATCACGTAATGCTTGTATGTAAGCGTCTTTGGAAATAACACTGCATTCCAGACAATGCCACTTCCCATAATGTCTTCTCATTGGAAACCTTGAACAACTAGGACATTGAACACCGGTGATAAGTTCTTCCTTTTTTATATTGAGTTTGGATAGAAGGTCGGGATTATTTGGGGTATGGAGCTTAAGGAAGAGGTGTTTTAAAGTGTGAAGGTTTTTTTGTGAGAGGATGTCTTTATCATATGTAGCGTGAAGATCATTCAAAACATCTCGGATTTTCGTATTACGAATCACCTTTTTCACAAGCAGGTCATGATTATTCTTTGGTACAATCCTGGCATTATCATTTACTATGACAACAAATGAAAGAATAGGGATATTTTTCGGAAAATGATTGTGTTTGAGCCATTCGGAAAGTTGGAAATGCTGAAGGTTTACCTGTTGTATCGGGTCTTTATGGATGACTTCCCTATCCTTGAATTGCTGGATCAGTTGATTAAAATCGGTATCAAAAATTAACGTTTCAGTGAGGTTTTTTACTTCAAAGATAAGGATGAACTTTCGATAGACCAGGAGGGTATCAATTTGGAAATGGTATGTTCCACTGGATAACCGAAGTCCTTCGAAAATGAGGTAGTTGTTTTTGTGGAAAAAGCTTATATAGTAATCAAGTCGACGCTCTCCCCATTCCCCAGATCTGCTGATGTCCACCCAGCTTTCAACTTTTAACCGGGCAGGGTGAGTGAATGGTGTTCTTCTCTCCATTGCTTCTAGCTTTTCGTGTTTCTGATTAATAAAGTGGATTTTTTGCGTCAAAAAATCATTCCTTTCCTTATGTTGGATAAGAATATATTCCTGATAAACTGTAAAAATCCTTTTTGGATGATTTAATCCGGCAAGTTTAAGCGGTAATCCAGCGGGTTTGGGAGCTAATCCGGCGGGTTTGAGTACTAATCCGGCGGGTTTGCAACATAATCCGGTCGATTTTCAACGGAATCCGACCAAAGGTGTAAATTTACACCACATCCCGAGCGAAAAACGAAAAAACCTATCGCCGCTTCAGCGATAGGTCCTCATCCCACTTATCTAATCCCGAGCCACTACAGATTGTCTCTCTATCAGCTCGGTTGATAGCTTATAGTATGGCTCGACTTTTTCATTGGATAGTTGTTGGAAGATCAAGTGCACGGCGAGTGCACCTGCTTCGTACTTCGGCTGGCGGATCGTGCTTAATGGCGGCTCTACGAACTCAGCAAGCTGGATATCATCAAAGCCGACGATCGACACGTCCTCTGGGACACGCACACCTTTTTCCTTGAATGCTTGCAGTCCGCCGATCGCCATTTCATCATTCGCGTAAAAGATCCCCTCAGGAAGATCATTCTGCACAATCAGCATTTTCGTCGCTCGATATCCGCTCTCACGTGTGAAATCCCCGGAGATTTTCCATTTCGAAGTATAAGGCAGCCCATGCTTCTCCAAAGCCGCTTCATATCCGCGGAATCTAAGCGAATTGTCATGGGAGTTGCTCGGACCGCTGATGAACGCGATCTTACGGTGTCCTTTTTTAATCAAATGTTCTGTAGCAAGGAATCCGCCTTGCCAGTTATCGACTTCTACCTGGAGCACATGATCATGAACCAGATGCCGGTCCAGGACGACAATCGGAAACCCTTCACGTGCAGACTCAAGAATCGTTTCATCACTGATATTATGCGCTAAAATGATGACACCGTCGACACGTTTTTCTTTTAAAAACTTGACCGCAGTCGATTGTGTATCCCCCATCGAGTTACACGCAATCAGGTCGTAACCGTTCGTCATCGCGACGGTCTGGACGCCATTGATCAGTTCCGAATAATAAGGACCAGACAAATCACTCAGGATTAACGCAATCGTGTTTGTCTTCGTCCTCTTCAAGTCTGAGGCGATCCCGTTTTTCTGATAGTTCAGCTCTTTGGCTGCTTCAATCACTTTTCTCTTCGTGTCTGGACTGATTTTATCAATATTGTTCAGTGCATAAGAAGCTGTCGATACCGCCACTCCTGCACGTTTTGCTACGTCTTTGATCGTTGCCATAACCTTCACATCCTACTGCTTGCTAATTATCTATCTTTTAAAAAGGCTGTTTTCGCAAAACTTTGTTGCTCTTGAAAGTCGTTGATTTCCGCTCCAGGATGCTCGCTTTCCGCGGGGCGTGCGGTGAGCCCACTCGTCGCCTTGCGACATTGAATGGTCTCACCTGTCCCGCTGATCCCGCAGGAGTCTCGCACCTTGCTCTCCAATCAACTTGCACAAGGTGATTTTTAAAAATGACTCAAACGCAACCATCTTTTAGAAAAGAGCCTTTAAAAAACAACGCCAACACTTTCTGAATGTGCTGGTCCCAGTAGCCCCATTCATGAGTGCCTGGGAATTCTTCATATTTCACATCCAGCCCGATCTCCCCGCAATGATCTCGAAAACGGAGATTCGCTTCATAAAGGTGATCCTCTGTTCCGCAATTCACATAGAGAAAAGGTTTTGGAGAATCACTCTCCACCAACACTTTTGCCATATGAAAAAGATCATCGCCACTAGCTTCAACTTGACGATTCCCGAATATAGCAGGGAAATCCTTATTAAAATCAGGAATCCGTTCCACTACATCGACAGCTCCTGAAAGACTGGCCGCTGCACGATAGTTTTCTGGAAAATGAAATGCGGTTTTCAATGCGCCATATCCACCCATCGAAAGCCCGGCGATATAATTATCTTCTCGTTTTGAAGAAAGAGGAAACATGGATTGGACCACTTTCGGAAGCTCACGACTCACATAGGTGAAATAGTCATGGCCATATTCCATATCCGTATACCAGCTTCTCCCGACAGCAGGCATGACAACCGCAATCCCATAGGAATCTGCAAATCGCTCGATCGATGTCCGCCTGCTCCAGATTGTATGGTCATCCGAAAGTCCATGCAATAAATAGAGCGTCGGATACGTTTTCCCGAAGTCCGGAACTTCCTCTGACTCCAGCACCCCGACTTGCTGGGGCAAAATCACGGTAATCGAAGTTGAACATTGCAGCGCTTCTGAATAAAAATCGCAAGTAATCCGTGCCATGCTGATCACCCTCGTCCTAACCGATAAACGACAGCTTCATATGGTCGTAAATCGATCTGTTCTGGTGATTTTGGTGAATCGTCATAGTTACTAATTACTATTTCCGCATTGTTAGCAGAAAAACCTTCTCGTAAGGTAAATTTTGGTGTGCCGCCATAAAAATTCGCAACTACCAGTAACGTTTCCTCGCCAAGCCGGCGTACATACACAAAAATCTCGTCATGATCCGCTTCAATCAGTCCATACTCTCCATAGACGATGATCTCATGTACTTTCCGTAATTGAACCAACTTTTTATAATAATGGAAAATCGATTGCTCATCAGCTAAAGCCTTCTCCACATTGATCTCGTTGTAATTCGGGTTCACCTTGATCCATGGCTCACCAGTCGTAAAACCGGCATTCTCCGAGCCATTCCACTGAATCGGAGTCCGGGCATTGTCGCGTCCTTTCGTATAGATCGACTTCATGATTTCCTCATGCGGAGTGCCCTGTTCTGTTTTTTCCTTATATATGTTCAATGTCTCGATGTCGCGGTAATCGTCAAGGTCATCAAAGCGGATATTGGTCATTCCGATTTCTTCACCCTGATAGATGTAAGGTGTGCCTTGCATCATGTGTAAAACCGTCGCAAGCATTTTAGCAGACCTGACGCGATATTCATCATCATTCCCCCAGCAGGAGACGATACGCGGCTGATCATGGTTGTTCCAGTACAAACTGTTCCAGCCCTGCCCGTGAAGTTCAGTCTGCCACTTGCTTAAGACCGCCTTCAACTCTTTGAGCTCCAACGGTTTCAACGCCCATTTCCCCTGACCTTGAACCTCATCTAACGACATATGCTCGAAAGTGAACACCATATCAAGTTCATTCTGTTCCGGGGCTGTATACAACTTTGCTGAATCTGTCGTAGCTGAAGGGGTTTCCCCGACCGTCATTACATCATACTTCGACAATACCTTCTCATTTATTTCCTTCAAATAAGGGTGCAGCAGCGGTCCGTCAGTCAAGATCCCCTTGTCGACTTCTTTCCCAATCAAATCAATGACATCCATCCTGAACCCGCTGATCCCTTTTTCCAGCCAAAAGTTCATCATCTTATGCAGCTCTTTACGGACCTCATCGTTATGAAGATTCAAATCCGGCTGTTTTTTACTGAATAGATGGAAATAATACTGGCCCGTTTCGTCATCATACTCCCAGGCTGGACCGCTGAAAACGGAGTGGATATCACTCGGGGGTCCGTCCTCTCCATCCCGCCAAATGTAGAAATCACGGTATGGATTATCCTTCGATTTCCGGGACTCCTCGAACCACTGGTGTTCATCAGACGTATGATTGATCACAAGGTCCATGATGATTCGTATATTCCGGGCTTTCGCTTCTTCAATCAGCCTCTCCATATCTTCCATCGTCCCGAACTCATCCATGATCCCGTAATAGTCACTGATATCATAGCCATTATCATCATTCGGAGATTTGTAGACCGGACTGAGCCAAATGACATCGATCCCGAGTTCAGCTAAATAATCCAGTTTTTCAATGATCCCGGGGATGTCTCCGATTCCATCCCCGTCTGAATCATAGAAACTACGTGGGTAAATTTGATAGACCGTTGCTGTATGCCACCACTTTTTATCCATAACATCCTCCAACCACTCGAATATTCTCGTCACCGAAAAAGTGGCTGTCCATAAGTGACTGAGTCTCTCCGTACTTAACATCATTTTGAGAAAAATCGTGGTTGTGATACAAAATGTTGTTTGGAGGTGTCTGACACTTTTCTTTGGACAGCCTGCTTTTCCATTTGTACTTATTTAAGCCCTGACATCGTAAATCCTTCCACAATATATTTTTGGAAGAAAGAAAAGATGATGATGATCGGTACAACCATGAACGCAGCACCGGCCATCTGCAATCCATAGTTGCTCGCGTACTGCCCTTGCAGCAGCGACAACCCTACGGATAACGTATAAAGGCTTTCATCATTTGCAATGATCAACGGCCATAAGAAACTGTTCCAGGCACCGATGAACGTAAGAATCCCCTGTACAGCGAAAATCGGTTTCGCGATCGGAATGATCAGCTTAAAGAAGATATAAAACTCTCCTGCTCCGTCCAAACGAGCTGCTTCAATCAGATCCGTCGGAATCGTCGTCATGAACTGCCTGAACAAGAAGATACTGAATGCAGCCGCCAATCCTGGCAGCACGATCCCAGTCATCGTATTCGTCAGTCCCATTTCATTCAGGATCAAATAAACGGGAATCATCGTTACCTGTGCTGGAATCATCATTGTCGCAAGCACAAGGTAAAAGACAGGCTCACGACCTTTGAATTTGTATTTTGCAAACCCATAACCCGCCATCGCATTGAACAAGAGACCCACAAAGGACATCACGACAATGATGATCGTATTTTTCAGATAGACTCCGAAATTAAGCCGTTCGAACAAATTGATGTAGTTTTCAAGAGTCGGGTTCTCAGGGAACAGTGTTGGCGGAAACAGCAGCACTTCTCCGTTCGGTTTGAATGAACTCATGATCATCCAGAAAAACGGGATGGATACGAGAACACCACCTACGATAAGAAGGATACTGACGATTGTCTTTTCAATTTTCCGATTGATTGTATTTGATTCCATATGAGCCACCCCGATCTAATACTCTGTGTCAGATTTTCGGATTTTGAACTGGACAAGTGTCACGACGATGATGAAAACGAACAAGATGAATGATCCAGCTGCCGCGTAACCGAATTCACTGAATTGGAAGCCTTCCTGATAAATAAACAAGGCCATGGAAATCGTTCCGTTCAATGGCCCCCCCTGGGTCATGACGAACGGCTCTTCGAAGAATTGCAGCCAACCAATCAAGGTCGTGATCGTTACGAAGAACGTTGCATAACGCAAGAGCGGGATCGTAATTTGGAAAAGCATTTGAAAACGGTTCGCACCGTCAATTTTTGCCGCTTCATAATACGATTGCGGAATCCCTTGTAATGCTGCAAGGAAAATGATCATATTGATCCCGATTCCTTTCCAGACAGCAAGCACGATCAACGAAAGCTTTGCGATCGTCGGTTCCTCGAGCCAAGGGATTTTATCTGCCTCCAACAGGGACAAGATGTAGTTGAAAAGACCATATTCGGTATTGTATAAGTAACCCCAGATGACTGCTACCGCAATGATATTCGTGATGGAAGGCATGTAGTAGACTCCTCGGAAAAACCTGAACAATAGGTTGGATCCATAGTTTAGGAGCAATGCGATTCCTAATGAACAAACAATAACAAGAGGCACTCCGATGATTGCATAGAATAATGTGTTATAAATTGATTTATGAAAGACTTCGTCTGTGAAGAGTTCTTTATAATTTTCTAGTCCGATATAATTGATATTCGACCAGTTTGCAAGCCCCTTGAGATCAAGGTCTGTAAAACTGATGAAAAAAGCCACGAAAATCGGAACGATGCTGAAGACCAATAGAATCAGGACAGCTGGCCCGATGAACATGAAGGGGTGTCGATCCTGATATAATCGTTTGAAACCATTGCCCATAATAACCCACCTAACTGAACTATACTCATGACGACTGACTTAGACTACAATGAGATGTTTGAGCTTGAGTAGAGGTTGAATACAACTGTTTCATTCCTTCCAGTTTTACCCCTCTACTTCGTAAAAATGGAGTTCAGGCATAAAGGAATGCCTGTAACTCCACTATTTTCTCTAATCAAGTATGATCATCAAATCAATCTTCATTGGACTCGATGACTTTTTGACGATACTTGTCTAGTTCCTTATCGACGTCTGCATCACCGACAGTGACTTTCTCGATTGCATTGAGCAATTCTTGTCCGACAACTTCCCAGTTCTGAATTTGCGGAGAAGCTTTTGCTGTTTTCAATTGCTCACCGAAAACGGAAAGCATTTCGTCTTCCTTAAGGGTCGGATCTTCCCAAGCTTCTACCCTTGAAGGTAACGTGTTAGAAGTTTTAAACCACTCGATTTGCGTATCTACTTCGTTCATGTAAGAAATGAACTTTAGAGATTCTTCCACTTTATCCGAGCTGCTGAAAATGGAGAAGTTCGATCCACCGATACTGGATGCTACCTGCTCTTTTTCAGGCATTGTGGCGATAGCCCATTTCCCTTCTAGATCAGGAGCTTGATCATTCAGGATGTTCACCATCCAAGGACCACTGAAAAACATCGGTTTTACACCATCTTTAAAGGATTGGACGATATCCATTCCTTCTTTAGTGGTACTGATTCCTTCATCAAAATAACTTGTGTAATAGTTGATTGCCTCATCGAATTTTGGACTATCGAGGTTAAGGTTCTTTTTATCCGTGTCAAATTCGAATCCATTTTGCCATGCGAAGATGAATGGCATGATCTGGTCGTTACGATCGATATCCAATCCATAATACTTGTCCCCGCGATCAGCAAGTTTCCCCGCAGCATCTTTCAACTCATCCCACGTTGCTGGCGCTTCATCATAACCTGCTTCTTTTAGTAGATCGGTACGATAGAAGAGTACACGTGTTTCAACATACCAAGGAATACCGACGATCTGATCCTCATATTTCATCGTTTTCGCTGCACCATCAAAGTAATTTTCAGGCTTGAATTCAGGATAATCTTTCATATGTTCCGATAGATCAAGGAGTGCCCCTGCATCAGCGAATTCAGATACCCATGTCGTTCCTAATTGGACAACATCCGGACCTTTTTGAGATGCAACTGCCGTCAAAAGCTTATCGTGTGCGTTTTCCCATGGAATTGCTTGTACCTTTACTTTGATCTCTGGATTTTCTTCTTCAAATTTCTTTGCAATCTCATCTAATTTTTTACCTTCTTCACCCATTGCCCAGACTGAAATAGTGTTGTCATCTTCACCAGATCCATTTGAACAGCCTCCAAGTAAAGCAGAAATGGCTAAAAGAAAAACAAAGAAAAGCGAAACAATCTTCTTGTTCATTTCGAACATTCTCCCTTCTACTCTAATTATTCGTTAATGCTAGTCTTTATAAATAGGAATAAACAAATGCATGAAAAGAAAATTTCATGGCAGCAATAGTGATATTCAACACTTTTGAGCACGAATCTTTCTCTTTTCGTTGAAACGTTTCGACAACTTGATTATAATCAAATGTGAATCCGCTTTCAACATTTATTTTAAAAAACATTAAAAATTTTTAAAAAATTGCTTTAGTATCAACGTTTATTCTTTCATATCAATCGTTTTCAAGCCAAATGAGGCGGATATCTTCATTGACTCCAAAAAAGAAAGCGCTTATAATCCTTGATAACATATATTGAAACGTTTCGAATGCTTTAAATATCAAAGAACTCTCGGGAGGATGAATATGAGCGAACAGCTTACTTCACTTGTAAACAAGATGACGTTAGACGAAAAGATTGCGCAATTGATCCAGTTGGCTACCCCATTTTATAAAGGTGCTTCAAATGAAGGGCAAATCACCGGTCCAATGGCTGAAATGGGTATCACAAAGGATGTCATTATTAATAGTGGTTCCGTATTAGGAGCTTCCGGAGCCAAAACCACTAAAAACATTCAGAAAACCCATTTGAAGGAGAATCGCTTAGGAATTCCGCTATTATTCATGGCCGATATCATCCATGGCTATAAAACTATTTTTCCAGTTCCATTGGCTATCGGGTGTTCGTGGGACTTGAAACTAGCAGAACGAAGCGCAGAAATCGCTGCTAAAGAAGCAGCTGTATCAGGTGTTCATGTCACATTCTCACCTATGGTCGATTTAGTTCGAGATCCTCGCTGGGGCAGAGTCATGGAATCGACTGGAGAAGATCCATTTCTTAATAGTGAATATGCGAAAGCGTTTGTCAGAGGATACCAGGGTGAGGATTTGACGAATGACAAGAATCGTGTTGCAGCTTGTGTAAAACACTTTGCAGCGTACGGAGCTCCGGAAGGCGGTCGTGACTATAATACTGTCGACATGTCCGAAAGACAGCTTCGGGAATATTATTTGCCAGCATACAAAGCTGCACTTGATGAAGGTTGTGAGATGGTCATGACAGCCTTCAATATTTTAGACGGAATCCCTGCAACAGGCAATAAGAAGCTGATGCGGAACATCCTTCGTGGTGAATGGAATTTTGATGGTGTCATGATTTCGGATTGGGGTGCTGTTAAAGAGCAGATCGCTCATGGTTTCGCCGCAGACAAGAAAGATGCTGCTCAGAAGGCACTTACTGCTGGTGTAGACATTGAAATGATGACGACGTGTTATGTCCATCATGCAAAAGAACTTATTGATGAAGGGCTACTAGACGAAGCAGTGGTTGACGAAGCCGTTATAAGAATTTTAGAGCTGAAAGATAAATTAGGATTGTTTGAAAATCCCACCCGTGCTGCGGATGAAGAACTTGAAAAAGAAATTGTCTTTTCTGTTTCACACCGCCAAGCAGCAAGAGAACTCGCATCAAAGTCATCTGTCCTTTTGAAAAATGATGGTGTTCTCCCTCTCCAGAAAGATCAGAAAATCGCTTTGATCGGTCCATTTAGTGAAAACAATGATCTGCTCGGTCCATGGTCTTGGATCGGATCGAAAGAGGATGCGGTGACCTTAAGTGAAGGGATTCAATCGAAAATCGATCCATCGCTCCTTTCCATTGAAAAAGGCAGCGATGTCGAAACCATCACCCAGAGCCAGATCGAAAAGACACTGGAGGCTGCGGCTAACGCTGATGTCGTTGTCCTTGCATTGGGAGAAGATTCAGCGATGAGCGGTGAAGCCAAAAGCCGTGCAGACATCCGATTGCCGCAGGCACAACTTGAGTTGATCAAAGCATTGAAGCCTCTCGGCAAACCGATGGCAGCTGTACTATTCAATGGGCGCCCACTTGATTTGCATGGCGTTGTCGATCAAGCAGATGCCGTCCTGGAAGCATGGTACCCAGGATCAGAAGCTGGATCAGCAGTGGCTGACCTGCTCTATGGAGATGCTGTGCCATCTGGGCGTCTGACAATGTCCTTCCCTTATTCGGTCGGACAGGTTCCCGTCTACTATAATTGCTACAATACTGGACGACCGCAGACAACACCAGATGCGAAAGGCGAATATGTATCCCAATATCTGGACATACCGAATGAGCCTCTCTTCCCATTTGGTTTCGGATTAAGTTACACCACGTTTTCGTACAGTGATGCGTCTTTATCAAGTGACGTGTTGAAGACAGATCGACCGATCCAGTTGACTGTAGATGTTACGAATACCGGAGACGTTAAAGGTGAAGAAGTCGTACAGCTCTATGTACGTGATATCACCGGGGAAGTCGTACGACCTTTGAAAGAATTGAAAGGCTTTGAGAAAGTATCGCTCGAACCAGGGGAAACGAAGACGATCTCTTTTACAATCTCCGAGCAACAACTTCGTTACTATCATCCGGATTTGAGTTTTGAAAGTGATCCGGGAGAGTTTACTGCTTATATCGGACCGAACAGCAGAGATGTAACTGCACATCCTTTTAAACTAGAGAAATAGAGGTGCTATCATTGTCTACTAATTTGCAAACTGATCATAGATTCAAAATCCGTTCAGGAAACCTGCAATTTTCTTTCTTAAATACAGGGGATGTTTTCGAGATCTCCCATCAATCTACACTGATCAATCAAGTTCAGGGGAACCCAATCGACGGTTCCCTTAACAACCTTTACCTTCGGCTTTTTCAATCTGACGAAATTAAAGTCATTCCACTTATCGGCATCCATTCGGACAGCGATCTGGCAGTAGCAGATTCCGCTCTCAAATGGTCAGGTACCTTTGAAAATGTCCGCTATGAGGTCTCCTTCATTTTGACCGATTCAGGGATATGGTTCTGGGACGTTGTATTGGAAGGAGCAGATGTCGAATACGATCTGATTTATGCACAGGATCTCGGATTGGCTGATAAAGGAGCAGTGCGTTCCAATGAAGCTTACATCTCCCAATATACGGATCACACCGTTTATGAGGACGAAAATCGAGGCTATGTCGTCTGCTCCCGTCAAAACCAGCCGATGCAATCCGGTTTCCCATATATCCAACAAGGATCATTGAATAAAGTGACCGGGTTCTCAACAGACGGATTCCAATTTTTCGGCACCTCTTATCGCGAAACGAATGTACCCCAAGCCTTGTCCAAAGAATCACTCGCAAATGAAATTTATCAATATGAATTTGCCTATATCGCTCTGCAATCCGAGCGCAATTCTCTTGAGGGAAAGGACCGAGTCATCTTTTACGGACTCTTTAAGGAAGACCACCCGGAAGCCGTCACATCCCTGGAATTTGAAGAGGAAGTCCTTGATGCCTGGAAAAAGGTTGAAGAAACAGGAGAAACGGAATTCCACGCTGTGGAAAAAATTTCGTTATCCTCAAAGTTCGGTAACCCTTTAAAGACCGTAGAACTGGGTGAAGAAGAGATCCAAGGCCTATACCCCGACCGAAAGCATGAGGAACATCAGGATGGCAAGTTGCTCTCATTCTTTACGGACACCCATGAGCATGTCGTTTTAAAAGAAAAAGAACAACTCGTGGAACGTCCGCATGGGCACATTTTGATGAGCGGCCATAATGACCGATTGACTGAAAATGTCATGACGACCACTTCTTATATGACAGGTGTGTTCAATTCCCAGCTCGTCGTCGGCAACACATCGTTCAATAAAATGTTGACAAATACGCGCAATGCATTGAACATCTTTAAAACATCCGGACAACGACTTTATATCGAAATCGATGGTGCGTATCATCTGCTCGGCATGCCGTCCCTTTTCGAAATCGGCTTCAATTACACCCGTTGGTTTTATAAAACGGAAGATGATCTGATTATCGTGACGAACCATACGACCGTTGACACACCTGAAGTTCGATTGAACGTCCGCTCTGAAAAAGGGAACGCCTATCGTTTCTTGTTGTCCAACCAGGTTACGATGAACAACAATGAATACGAAGTCCCGTTCTCTGTTGAACAACAAGGGGAAACGATTGTTTACAGTGCAGCTGCCAATGCGGACAGTGCAAAGGTATTTCCGGAGCTTTCTTATCGTCTGAAGGTGGAGGGAGCAGAAATCGAGCTCACAGATGAGCAGGTCTTCTCTCCAGCTCTTGAGCCGAAATCCGTTTCTCTAAACGTGTTCGATCTTAGTCCTTCTAGCGATTGGACCATAACGATCCAGGGCTTGCTTCATGGCGAAGAGATGGATTTCATTCAAAAAGATGTGACAGAAGAGATTGAGAAATATCGCAGCTATTATGCTGACGTGATGAACGGTTTCAAGCTATCGTCGACTACGTCTTCCTCCAATCAGATTGAAAAGCTGAACACCCTATCATGGTGGTATACCCATAACATGCTCGTCCACTTTTCCGTTCCGCATGGACTTGAACAATATGGCGGAGCAGCATGGGGAACAAGGGATGTTTGCCAGGGTCCGATCGAATACTTCCTGGCCACACAAAATTATGAATCAGTCCGTGAAATCATCCAGACGGTTTATGCGCATCAATACGAAGATGATGGCAGCTGGCCGCAATGGTTCATGTTCGATAAGTACTTCAAGATCCAGGCGAATGAAAGCCATGGTGATGTCATTGTCTGGCCGTTGAAGGTTGTGAGCGATTACGTCCGTGCTACAGGGGATTTTGAAATTTTAAAAGAAGAGATCCCATATACAGTAAGTGATGGCTTCGATTTCAGCATTGAAAAAGAAACGCTGCTCGAACATATTAAAAAGCAGATCGATTATATCAAAAGCCACTTTCTGCACGATACGTTCTTGTCGTCTTATGACGATGGGGATTGGGATGACACCCTGCAGCCAGCGAACCAGCAATTGAAAAAATACATGGCTAGCAGCTGGACAGTCGCCCTTACTTATCAAGTAATCCACCAGCTATCAAAAGTGCTGGAAAAGGTCGATCATCAGGAAGCGATTGAACTTAAGACACTAGCATTCGGCATTAAAGAAGACTATAACCGATTCATGTTTAAGACAGACGTCCTGCCAGGTTTCCTTTACATGGAGAATAAAAATCAGCCTGAATTGATGATCCACCCGACAGACACGAAAACCGGAATCGACTATCGGTTGATTCCGATGAATCGAAGCATCATCAGCGAGCTTTTCACACCAGAGCAAGCGCAGTCCCATTATGAATTGATCAAAGAGCACCTCTATTGCCCTGACGGTGTCCGCTTGATGAACCGTCCAGCCAACTATGCAGGTGGAGTCAGCACTCATTTCAAACGTGCAGAACAAGCCGCGAACTTTGGACGTGAAATCGGTTTGCAATACGTCCATGCGCATATCCGTTTTGTAGAGGCGATGGCGAAGCTCGGTCGCGGGGATGAGGTTTGGAAAGGGCTTGAAATCATCAACCCGATCGGATTGAAGGATGTCGTACCGAATGCGGAAATGCGTCAGAGCAATACGTACTTCAGCAGTTCGGACGGTAAATTCAATACCCGCTATGAAGCTCAGGACCGCTTTGATGAACTTCGTAAAGGCACCGTTCCAGTAAAAGGTGGATGGCGCATCTATTCAAGCGGTCCTGGAATCTATATGAATCAATTAATCTCGAATGCTCTCGGGATCCGTATTGAAGATGGCCGTTTGATCATTGACCCTGTTCTATCGGATGACCTGGACGGACTGAGGTTCGAATTCCGAATGATCGGGTTGCCGGTCACCTTCGTGTATTCTCTTTCTGATAACCACAAGTTTGTTGAGGTTAATGGAGAAAAAGTTGAATATATCCCTTGTACAAACCGTTATCGTGAAGGTGGCTTTTCAATCAAGCTAGACGATCTTGAAAAACTCCTTGACCGTGATGGAAATCTGATAAAAGTCTCGATTTAACAGAAAGGTTCAAAAACGGCATTCACAGACTGTATTGCAAGACAAATTTGCACATTTTTCACTGACAGATTCCATATAAATTCACAAGAAAAAGAGCTCGATTTTGAGCTCTTTTTACGTTTTTATGGCGAGGTCTTACTCCATTAAAGCCCCCTTTTCTATAAGACTTGATTTCGAGATAATTGAAGCATATTTTAAACTAACGCACCCGTTAGTTATACATAAAGATCTACACAATAATTGCATATACAATAAGTGATTATTTCTTACCTTTAAGTTCTAAAAGTATAGGTGCTATATTTAGTAAGATAGAAACAATTGTCAAAAACCATAATGCCCTTACCATACCAGGTACTACATCCGATAAAGCTGCCCAATCTTCCACTTTTACCCACCGAGATACAAGACTGTATTCTGCACAAAGTGTTAATGCTGTAAATGATAATCCCATCGCCATAGCAAGCTTATAATCCTTTCCTGCTTTATACATATAAAGATTTATAAAAGTAGCTACTATTGCAATAACCCCAAATATTATAAATAACATTACTAACCTCCATATATTTTTATTTATGTCCTGTAATAATACTAATGTGCTTCATCTCAATTTTTTGCATTAGGGGCACTTTCTTATTAAAGAAATGCCCCCGTTAGAAGAATATAAGAAATGTTCTTCGAAAATTTATTATAAGAGTATGGAATAAGTGGGCTCATCAAATGTCAAAATATTATCTTCCGTAAAGCCTACTTTTAAATAAAATTTCCTCCCAGCTTCATTTTCTGGATGAACAGTTAAACGTATACGGTTACAAGCAGGATTATTTTGTTTGATCTGTCTCATCAATTCTTGAAATGCTTTTAAACCTAATCCGTTTCTTTGAAATTTTTTATCTATGAAAAAATGAAAAATCCAATAATCGTCTGTACTATTAGGTGTATAATGCAAATTAAAAAATCCTACCATCTTTTTTTGATAATAAACCCCGTATGGTTCAACCTTTTTTCCACCAGGTCTTATGTATGCTTTAGCAAGTGCAATAGCAACTGGAGGATTAACTGAAGCAACAAATTTCTGTTGTACTTCGTGTACGGATAATTCAAGTGCTTCTCTCCAATTGTCAGAGGTAATAATTTGTAATGTTATATTTGACATCCTATTCTCACCTCAATACTTATTATTTTATTTCACTAACCTTCTACTTTACTTAATAACAAAAGAGGATTATCCGTCTTAAAGACATGCCCTCTATAATAGAATAACAAGCGCATTCCAATGCTTTAGATTTACGACCGTTAACGGAAGATTAAAAATGCTGCTTCGATTATTTACTAAGCATCCCTTTCCTCAAAGATGGTCAAGCTCATGCAAAATAATTTTGTTTTGTCTTTCTTATTTCATAGATATTATTGAAGCTCAAAAACACACCAAGACTAAATAACAAACTACCTGTTATCCAATACAATACAGATATATTGAAGATTTCACTTAACATATAACCAAGGGCAGGTCCAATGGCGGCACCCACATCAACCACTACAGTATAAGTGGTCATTATTGCAACTTTGTAGGATTTGGATGCAACGTCAGTAGCAAATGAATCTGTAATCGTTGCAATCATCGTCCAGGTAAGCTGAAGAAAAAGTAATACCACAAACCATACGATCAACGGTAACCTGAATGGAAGGATCACAAACCATACTGCTCCAAGAAAAAGAGCAGTGATAAGAAAGGACGTTCTTCCAGAATGTTGATCCGATAGTTGACCAATACGTGGTGCAAGAATAGGATCCCAACTCCAACGTATAGCTTGTATTATTCCTGCAAGTGTTGCAGAACCGAATACGATCCCGAATAGACTGAAGGATTCAGAATAATTGAGTTCAATTAACCGACTCAATGTTGACATATATATTCCAAAAAACACCATAGACATAAGCAGTCCGGAGATCATAACTGGAATCATATTTTTCTGTTTCCAAACTTGCTTATAAGCGCCAATACTGGATGTAACTCTCTTATTATCACTGAAATTATTAGGAATATAGCGAATTACAAAAGGTATGCTGAGAAGTGCAGCCGCACCAAAAATAAGTGTCATTGCTCCAATCCCGATTACATCGGCTAAAATTCCCCCTGCAAGCATACCGGTTAGTCCACCCAACCCCCACAATCCGTTGTACTTTCCAATTAGGAATCCTCGGTTATGTTGATCGGCAACTTGCAAGACTGTGAGAAACCCGCCAAGACGTAAGAAAGCCCATGCTACGCCCCATAAGCACCTCGAAAAACACAATAGCCAAAAACCACTTAAATAACCATAAGAACATGTTGTGATCCCAGCCAGACCAACTGCAATAAGTACGCCTGTTCGTTTACTGATGCGGTGGTAAAGCCAGCCTACGAATGGATTGAGTGGCAGTCTTACAAACCGATTGATAGATAATAAGACGCCAACTTGCCAGAGAGAAGTTAGTCCGAAACTTTCCCAGTAGATCGGGAGAACAATATAAAGCATAGTATCACCGAGCAAACAAACAGCAGTAATCAGGGCGATTACGATAACTGGCTTTTCCGCATCTGTTCTCATTATAGATCGATCACGACAGATGCTTTATCCAATTCTTCAACGAAGTTGTTTCCTAACCAATCGTAGACATACCCAAATGGTTGACATATAACCTTCTTGCCATGATGCTCAACAACACCGTGGCGTTTATGTGTGTGCCCAAATACAACATAGTCAACATTTTGATATCTATCTACCAATTCGCCAACCTGATTGCTGCCCATATATGCTTGACAAAAATTCATTTTTTCGTCATCAGCGTACCACGTGAGGAATTCTTTATACGGAATGAAATGATTGATAAACATTACAGGGTTATCTTTATGTTCTTCCAGTTGAAGTCGCCAATTTTTTATCATTTTGTTTAAAATCTCTTCATCGTCCGTTTCCCACCGAGCATAGAGCCCATCCTTCCAAACGTGTTTTTTCTCTTCTTTAAATTTGATGTGTGGCACATGTTGTAACCCAAATGAATAATCGTACCACCCCATATCGCCAATCACAGTATGCCTACCAATTTGTATAGGTTTATTAAGATAACAGGGGTGTTTATACATCAAATCATAGCTGCTCCAAGAGTTCTCCTTATGATCCTTAGGTACCCACACATCGTGATTTCCAGCTACAAAGTATACTTCCTTGTTGGTTTCACTTTGAATTCTTTCAACAAGTTGGATACCGTCTAACGCATCTCCTGCCAAATCACCGGCAATGAAAACTACATCGCAGGACTTTTTGTTCAACCAGTTGATGAATTCCAAAGTTACACTTCTTCCTAATAATTGTTCATTAATATCCAAATGTAAATCAGACATGATTAGAGCCTTCATTAACTATTCACCTCAATAATATGGGTTAGAATAAGTATATAGGCTACTTCGGTTTAAAAATAATATATATTTTTAATAGATTTATCAATAATATTGATGATTTTAACAAAAACTGTTTCAGCAATATTATAAGGTGTTTGCTAACTCATCTTTTATCAGTGAAATAAAGTTGGCTGTGGTTGTTGAATGTTTTTCATTACTCCTCGTACAAAGTCTTATCGGATGCTTAATAACAACATCTTTTACAAAAACCCTTCCAAGCTTACCGCTAAACAGGTCATTTTTCACTGCAAGTGCAGAAACGAGTGCAGCACCATAGCCAGCTTTTACAGCTTCAATAGATTCTCTCAACCCCTCGATTTGAATGACTGATTTCGGCTTATCAAGGTTAGCTGCTTCACATAAATTCATGACATTTCTTCTTGTAGCACTTCCCTTTTCACGTAAAATAAACGGTTCCCTCATAAGCTCCTCGAGTGAAACTTCTTTTCCTGCCAATCGATGTTCGCCCGGCACAATAAAAATAAGCTCATCGTCAAGCAGTGTGTGTGATTCAACACCTTCTCCCAGCTGTTCACTATAAACGAAAGCTACATGTACGGAATAGTCTAGTAGCCGTTCAAAGGTCAAATCAGAGTTTCCTTTATACAGCTGAACATCTACTGAAGGGTATTTTTGCTTAAACTTCACAATCCAATGTGGTAGGACTGTACTCGCAGGTAATTGGGTTGAACATATACGCAAACTTCCTCGTTTTCCAGTTGAAAAATCATCCATTATTGATTCAATCTCAGCTTCAAGGGCGAAGAGACGTTTTGAATGAGTAGCAAGTAATTCACCCGCCTCAGTTAATTGAATGGACCGTCCTTTAGAGGTAATTAACTTCATTCCCATTTCTTGTTCTAATTTACGGAGTTGGGCTGTTACAGCAGGCTGGCTAATTAAGAGGCTTTCTGCTGTGCGTGTAACGCTGCCAATTTTAGCTACTTGCGTGAATATACGTAACGCATAAAGTGACTCTCCAATCATAAATAATATTGATGATTAAGCAATAAATATATATTGGATTTATTAAATAATTTCCTTTATTTTAGAGTAAGAACCTACTATTCGTAAAGAAAGGAGCAAGACATGAAACAAACAAAGGACTTATTAAGGAACTTGAAAGCTTTAACCGGTCCTTTTCCGGATTTTCAATTCAATAATATACCTAACAACCCGTCCGAATTATTCCTGGAATGGCTATACATTGCGATTGAGAAAGGTGTTCCTGAACCTCATGCGATGACTTTATCCACTGTTGACGAGATAGGTGCACCTGATGCAAGAGTTTTAATTTTAAAAAATGTAACCTGTAATAGATGGTATTTTGCAACATCGGCCACAAGCAGAAAAGGAGAACAATTGAAATTAAACCCAAAAGTCGCATTAACGTTCTATTGGTCGGAAATTGGCAGACAAGTTCGGGTACGTGGAGTGGCTTCTGTAATGCCACCAGAAGCATGCTCAAAAGATTTCTTGGAAAGGTCGAGTGGGGCCAGGGCACTAGCTTTAGTTGGTTACCAAAGTAAAGAAATGATGCAACGTCAGATGTTAGAAGATGCTTTATTGAAAGCGAAGGAATTGGTAAAAGAAGTACCCGATACTGTAAGCCCTACTTGGAAGTTGTACACAGTCGATCCAGACGAAGTTGAATTCTGGCAAGGGGATCCAGACCGAAAACACATCAGGGTACAATATCAGCGTAATGGAGAAAGTTGGGGACATCGTTTGTTGTGGCCTTGAGTAACAAAAACCAGTTGATTTAAAAAAGGTATAATTACAACTAACTTGAATGCTCTGTTAAACAAATTTCTTATTCTACAAACTAGTCCTTTTGTGAATTACATATAAGAACCTCTTATTCCCGATAACTGCCCTTATCTTGAATAACGCTCATCAATGTTTCAGACCCATATTTTAACATATTTTTTCTGTTAATTTGTTCACTCCTAATAACACAAAGCAATTCAGGGAAGAAACACATCCACTACATAAGTTAATTCACTCTGTAAAACATGAAAAACACAGGTGATTTCGTACGCCACCTGCGCTTTTTATGTGTAAATTGTACTATGTGTACTTCAAAAGAGAATCCGTTGAGACACTGCCTTCCAATCTTACTAAGCTCTCAAATTATCCATGGCTTTTGGAAAGTTTTCTTTATTTTTCCGAAGTGCTTCTCTCGCTTTTTCATAGGGAATTTGGAACATGATCATGAGAATCGCCGCCCGTGCATCTCCTTTTGCCGCGTTGCTATATTTCTGTGCAGTTTTTTTATCCACCCCAGTCACCTCTTGGATGATGTGGACGACTCGATGCCTCAGTTTTTCATTGGTCGCCTGCACATTCACCATCAGGTTTCCATACACTTTTCCGAGTTTGATCATGACAGTCGTGGAAAACATATTCAAGACCATTTTTTGCGCAGTACCGGCCTTTAATCTGGTCGATCCCGTCACCACTTCCGGACCAACCAAAATCTCGATCGGATACCGAACGCTCCGACTTAATTCCGCATTTGGATTGCAAGACAACCCTACGGTCAACGCACCGATTTGTGCAGCTTTTCTGACGCCCCCAATCACATACGGGGTTCTGCCGCTGGAAGTGATCCCAACAACAGCATCCTTTTCTGTAACGACAGCCTCTACATCATTCCTGCCTGCCATTTCATTATCTTCTGCATTCTCAATCGCTGTCCTGAGGGCTTGGTCTCCGCCAGCAATGATCCCATTGACTAAATCATCAGCAACGCCAAAGGTAGGCGGACATTCCGAAGCATCCAGTATTCCCAGTCGACCACTTGTCCCGGCTCCGATATAGTATAATCTACCTCCTCTATCCATCACTTCAACTATTTTTTCAATGGCTTTTGTGATTTGAGGTATGCTTCTCTCCACAGAATCGGCAACAGTTTTATCTTCACGATTCATGACCTGGATTATTTCTTGGACAGAAAAGGTATCCAGTTTTTCTGATTCCTTATTCCGTTGTTCTGTTATCATGTTTTTGTTGATCATAACTGTCCTCCTGTCGCCCTATCCATACTTACCGCCCTTGCAGATCATGTTTTTCTTTATTAAAAAGGCTGTTTTCGGAAATCTTGTTGCTCTTGAAAGTAGTTGATTTCCGCTCCAGGATACTCGCTTTCCGCGGGGCGTGCGGTGAGCCCACTCGTCGCCTGGCGACATGGAATGGTCTCACCTGTCCCGCTGATCCCGCAGGAGTCTCGCACCTTGCTCTCCAATCAACTTGTCCAAGGTAGTTCATTACCAAAATGCCCCTAAAGCAACAATTTTTAAGAAAAGAACTATTAAAAAAGACTTTAATAGTGAACGTTTTTATTTGACCGCTCCTGCTGTCAAGCCTTCCATGAATTGTTTGGAAGCGATAAAAAACAGGACGATCATCGGTAAAGAAGAGAGCGTCAATCCTGCGAATAACGCTCCCCAATCCGCAGAATATTCACCGAATAGCGAAAGCATCCCGACCGGAATCGTCTTCTTCATTTCATCAGTAATAAATACTAATGGGAAAAAGAAATCATTCCACGATTGGATGAAATTGATGATCATCACAGTACCAAGCGCAGGTCTCATGATCGGGAGCAACACATGCCAGAAAACCTTGATATCTGTCGCCCCATCCATACGGGCTGCTTCTTCCAACTCTTTAGGCATGGTTCGGAAAAAACCGGTCAAAATCAAGATGGATAACGGTATGCCAGTTGCTGTATAAAGGAACACGAGCGACCAAAGGGAATTGATGAGACTCAAATCCTTCATCAGCATGAACAAAGGGACGATCCCCAATTTGATCGGAATCATCATACCGATCAAGAAAAAAAAGAACAAATAGTTATTCCACCAGAATGAATATCTGGCAATGTAAAAAGCTGCGAGCGACCCGAACAATAAAATGAAGAGCACCGATACCGTACTGACAAAAACACTGTTCCAGAAGAAGGTGAAGAACGGTATTTGTTCAAGGAGCTTTTGATAGGGTTCGAGACTGAAAGATTTCGGAATCGACAACGGATTTTTGAAAAGTTCAGCATTCGTCTTGAAGGAAGAATAAACCATCAACAGGATGGGGTACACACTGATCACCGCAAAGACGAATGCGATTAAATAATAGATGGATCTGGATGCGATATGGTTTTTCATATTCTCCCCTCCTAGAACAGTAGATTTATAGAATCCAGAGCGAACACAGCTGACAACGAAGCTCGACGGTTATCACAAATCTACAACTTACATTTGGACCTCACGCCTCCGCAACACAAACAAAAACAACGCCGAAATTGTCGCAATGATCATGAACAGGACGACTGCCAATGCTGAACCTAAACCGATTGCTGCTGAATTTGCTCCTCCTGAACCGAATGCTAGTCTATAGAAATAGACGGCTAATGTATCCGTGGAATAATACGGTTCACCCATTGAGCCTTGCATCGCATAGACGAGCTCGAATGCTTCAAATGCATGGATGAAAGTCAGTACGGTCATGATAGTGATCGATGGGATCATCAATGGCAGAATGATTTTTCGGATCAACTTGAATCCAGTCGCTCCATCCAGCCGAGCAGCCTCGATCAGATCATTCGGAATTCCCTGTAAACCTGCTAGGAAAATCAACACTGCAAACCCGAGACCAAACCACGAGTTTACGAGAATGATTGCGATGAGAGCAGTGTCAGGGTCACCGAGCCAAGCCTTGGCCCAGCTTTCCAGCCCTATCTTTTCCAAAAAGACATTCAGGGCACCGAAGTTCGGGTTTAGAATCAGCTTCCATAAAAAGCCTACGATAATGACCGATAGTAAGCGGGGTAAAAAATAAGCAGCCTTGAAAAACTCCGCGAATCTGATTTTTTTATAAATGATATAGGCGAGCATGAAGGCGATCCCATTTTGTACGACCATCTCTAATAGAAAGTAGATGATGTTATTTTCAAATGCATTCCAGAACATACTGTTGAAAGGTTCTCTAGTAAAGAGAGCGATGAAATTCTCGATCCCGATGAATGCTCCCCTTCTGATCCCCTGCCAATCAAAAAGGCTATACGAAAAGGCAGCGAACAACGGATAAATGATGAAAGTAACATATATAGCGAGGGCGGGGATCGGAAAAAGATGGATGATCATCTTTCTCCAATCCTTCTTACTCTTAGGTTTTGTCGGTATATTCGTTTTCGTTTCGAGCTCCATCGATCCTCGCCCCCTTAAAGAAATATTGGCAAAGCAAAGCCTTAGCGTAGGCTGAGTCTTATTTGCCCTTAATTGAAGAAAGTATTTATACTTTCTTTAAATGTTATTCAGTCATCATTTATTGAAATGGGTCGAAATACGTTTCAGCGTTTCCTTGCAGCTTTTCAGCAACATCTTCAGGTGATTGTTTTCCGAGATACATCCCTTGAAGTTCAGTCTCAAGTGTCGCCTTTGTTGTCGGATTTCCTTTGTTAAAATGAACGAGCATCATGTAAGGGGTAGAATTCGTATTGGATGCTTCTGCCATCGCAGTGACCAGTTCATCTTCTGTTTGGACTCCTGGAACTGCAGGGATCCGCGCCAACTCATCCGAAAATAGTTTTGCAAATTTTTCTGTTGTCATGAACTCCAGAAATTTCTTCGCATCTTCTTTATTTTTCGAATTGGCATTGATTCCATAGGATCCATCCACCCAGGTTGTCATGGTAGGTTCATTTCCTTCAGCAGATGGCATCGGGAAGAAGCCAAGCTCCAACTCAGGATTCATTTCACGAAGCACCTCGATTTCCCAGCTTCCTAATGGGAACATGGCAGCTTCTTCCGTAAAGAAAAGCGTACGGATATCTTCCATCCCGAGACCTTCGTAATTATCCGGGAAGTATTTCTTCAACTCATCCATTGCATCAAGTGAAGAAACAAATTCATCGCTCGTGAAGGTTTTATCCCCTGAGGTGATTTGTTCAACGAATTCGCCAGCTCCATAATGTGCTGGACCGACAATCGCATGAGCTAACGACAATAGCCAGCCCTCTTTCGTTCCGAGTGCGATCGGTGTGACACCTTCTGATTTCAGCTTTTCGTTCAGATCGATGAACTCATCCCATGTTTTCGGCTCTTCTAGGCCATGCTCCTTGAAAATTTTCTTGTTGTAGAACATTTGCGCAGAATTCAGTGACAGAGGGACACCATAGATTTTGCCGTCTTCAGATGTCGCAGCAGAAATCGTATCATCTGTAAATGTATCGATGCCCTCTAGATCATCAAGCGGCTCAAGGTATCCTGCTTTCGCAAGTTCCATTCCAGGTGCGTAAGGACGGAGCTGGATGATATCCGGCCCTTCACCACTTTGTAAGGCCGTGTTGAGAATCGTATCGTATTCCGTATTTTTTGAAGGCTTGAATTCGATCTTGATGTCTGGATGTTCTTCATTAAACGCCTCGATGATTTTGTCATAGGCAGCCTTATCTTCCGTTCTCCAGCTTCCTATTGTCAGGATGTCGCCACCGGAGTCATCCCCATTGCTATCGGAGTCGCTTCCGCCTGTACTATTGCACCCTGCAAGTGCAAGGGACAAAAGTAAGAGCACCCCAAGAAACAAACTGAACCACCGTTTCATCACATTGAACCCCTCCTGTTAAAATGTTTATTTTTGCTAATCAGCAAAATTTTTACATACCCCACCAAGTGAATGACTACGACTCATCGATCCATTTGCTTTGATACTTGCACCGCTTTTCTTGTCCTTTCGAGTGCATCAATGCTTTCATCATATTTCCTGCTCGTCATCCCGATATATAAAATATCGATCACATTCAACTGTGAGATCCGGGAACTCATTGCTCCACTTCGGATACTCTGCTCCAATGAACTTGTGAACAGATTGATATCCGTCAAGTCCGCTACAGGATTGCTCCCGAATTTCGTCAGTGAAATCGTTTTAGCTCCCTTTTCTTTTGCGATCTTCAAGGATTCAATCACATCTTTTGTCCTTCCAGAATAAGAAATGCCGAATGCAACATCTGCTTCTGTCAAATTTGCACTGATCGTCCCCTGTGTATCAAAGTCGAACGCCGCTTCACACCAACGATTGATCCTTGTCAGTTTCTGCTTGAAATCCTGTGCAATGACTGCCGAAGCCCCGATGCCGTATATAGCAATTTTCCTGGCTTTGCTCAATACGTCCACCGCCACTTCAACCTGTTCAGGAGTAAGAACTGAAAGGGTATCATTGATAGATTGGATGTTGTTATGTGAAATCGTCCCGATCATAGAAGCGATCGAACCATTCGTCGGTATTTCCTGATAGGAATGGTTATTGTTATTGAATTGGGCAAGATCACCTGCAATCCTCAGTTTCAATTCCTGAAATCCTTTATAGCTGAGGGCTCTTGAAAGGCGGATGATCGTCGCTTCACTGACTTGTGTCCTTTTCGCAAGCTTCTGGACGGATAAGTTCACCACTTCACCAGGGTTGGTCAAAATGTATTCAGCCACTTTCCGTTCAGAGGGCTTCAAGGAAGGCATACATTCTTGGATGCTGATTAATCCACCATTTAACATCAAACCGATCTCCTAAATCAATAAAGCAGATATTGCTCGCGTGTATTTTTGAATTGTTCGAGATCGTCCTGCCATTGAGCTTTGATTTCTTTTACAGATTGTCCCTCCTCAATCGCATCACGCACCCATCCGTTTCCGATCAATAAATCGAAGAATGACACTCCAGCACTGTTTTCAGCACGGAATTCAAAATCCTCCGGGTAGTTGTCATGAATGGTTTTCACGAGGTGAAGACCGGTTTCGACTGGCGAGAAGGCTTTTTGATCCGTTACATGCAGCTGGACGCCATGACTCAACTGACCACTATGTTTTGAAAACACAGGTGTAAACGACGCTGCACGGAATGTAACCCCGCGTAATTTCAAATCATTCAATTCCGCAGCCAGTTCTGTACTGTTGATGAACGGTGCCCCAATCAATTCGAACGGTTTTGTCGTCCCTCTTCCTTCCGATACGTTCGTTCCTTCAATCAAAGCTGCGCCTGGGTAGACGAGGGCTGTATCGACTGTCGGCATATTCGGTGATGGCAGTACAAATTCAAGCGAAGTATCATCGTAATACATATTCCGTTTCCAACCATCCATTTCAACAACTGTCAGGTCTGCTCCGATTTCGAACTCTTCATTGAACAAGCGTGCCAGCTCACCCACTGTCATGCCATGACGAAGCGGAATCGGATACATTCCGACAAATGAACTGTATTCCGGATCAAGTACTGGTCCTTCCACTTTTGTTCCGCTGATCGGATTTGGACGGTCCAAGACGATGAACGGGATATCGTTTTCGGCAGCTGCTTCCATTGCGTATGCCATCGTGTAGATATACGTATAGAAGCGAGTGCCGACATCCTGGATATCAAAAAGAAGGACATCTACGTTTTCAAGCATTTCAGGAGTCGGTTTTCTTGTTTGACCATAGAGGCTGTACACTGGAAGTCCTGTCTCTTCATCAATGTAGAACTCCACATATTCCCCAGCCTGCGCACTCCCGCGCACGCCATGCTCTGGTCCGTATAAGGCTGTCAGATTCACGTCCGGATCGTTATGAAGCAGATCTACGATGCTATTAAGCTCCTGATCCACGCCTGTTGGATTCGTGATCAGTCCTACCTTCTGCCCTTCAATCAGATCCTTCTGCTCATCCAACAAGACTTCAACTCCAAGTTTTACTTGCTTGCCTTGTTTTCCTTTCCCTTTTCCATCAGCGTTGGTGGTGAGTGCCGCTGTCAACGAAGACAATACAAGAACAGTCGTTATGACCATGACGAACCATTTTTTCACTGTAATCCCTCCTACTTAGTTTTAGAGATTAAAAGTCTCGAAGCTCCCAGCCTTCACCAGAAAATTCTGGGGCCATTTCCGTCCTATCTTCCAGTTCCAATTTCAGATTGTCGATGTACCAGCCCCGTCCATTCGTGTAGCTATCTGTTTCATAACGGAATCTCACATATTTTGCATTGGCCGGCACTTCTACTTGAACTTGATTCCATTCACTGCTTCCAGTAAACGAATCATGGATTTGAGACCAGCTTTCCCCATCCTCTGAAACTTCGATTTTTCCTGTATCGTAACCAGACTCGAGCCTGTACCAGGTATCGAAGGTCAGCGTAGCAGATCCACTCAAATCGACTTCAGCAGTAAGCGAACGCTCCATCGCATCGCCATAGCCAGAGAACCAGGCCGGACTTTTATCAATCATCTCAACCGGAATGGCGTCAGCTACCTGTCTAGCAAACGCGCGTCTTGCAACATTCGTTGAAACTGTGTTTCGCGTCGGGTGGACACGATTTGTTAAAAGAATGGCGATTGTTGCGTTATTCAAATCGACTACGATCGATGTCCCTGTGTAACCGGTGTGACCGACTGTCGAGCTGGAAGAAAGGGCATCCATGAACCAGCCTTGCTGAATCTCCCACCCTAAACCATGGTCATCTCCAGGAAACTCTGGAATTTGGTTTTCTACGAGTAGCTTGATCGTTTCAGGCTTGAGAATCTGCTTGTTCCCATACCGGCCGTCATTTACATACATGTGTGCAAGTTTGCCAAGGTCCTCAGCTGTGGAAAAGACACCAGCATGTCCAGCCACTCCATCAAGGGACCAGGCATTTTCATCATGCACGTCTCCCCAGACAAGACCACGATTGGTCCATGGCTGGTATTCTGTGGCAGCAATCCGTTCTTTGAGGGATGCAGGCGGGTTGTACATCGTATCGTCCATGCCTAACGGATCGGTGATATTCTCTTTTACAAATTGATCGAGCCGCTTGCCAGAAAGACGTTCAACCAATGCACCGAGTGTAATCATGTTCAAATCGCTGTATGTATACGTCGTACCCGGTTCATTGTTAAGAGGGTGTGCAAATACGATCTGAAGCCGTTCCTCACGGCTATCGCCTTGCGTGTAGAGAGGAATCCATGCTGTAAAACCTGAGGTGTGGGTCATCAATTGCCTGATTGTCACGTTTTCCTTTCCGTTCTCTGCAAATTCCGGAATGTGATCTGCTACTGGGTCATCCAATTCAAAATAGCCCTCTTCGTAAAGCTTCATTGCGGCAGTTGTGGTGAAGATCTTACTGATGGACGCAAGATCGAATATCGTATCGTCTTGCATCTCGATCGGATTTTCCATTTCATTTTGGCTATCATCCGTATAACGAGCTGCATACCCATAAGATTCATGTTTGACAATATGGCCGCGTCTTGCCACCAACGCTACTGCACCTGGCATCACATTGTCTTGAATCATCGTGTCCATCACACCATCGATTTCTTGTAACGGTTCACTTCTCATCCCGGCCCCCCTTATCGATCCTGGTTTGAGAATGGGTAAAACAGGACCAGGATTTCCCCATGAAAAAGCTGGATGAGCATTACTGTTATTGCTCTTGGTTTCATTTTGTTCAATGCTAGGAGTTACAGGATGATTGTCATTCGCATTTACAAAATTACTACCTGCTACTGAACTTGAACAAGCCAACAAAGCCGCTAATGTAGCACTCAATGTTTTGGTTTTCATAGTGCCTCCCTTTTACATAGTTGATCATTAAAGAGCTATGTAGCTGCAGTAGCCTCCTTCCGTTCTTGAAAATGTAAGTGCTTCCAAAATCTATCTTCAGGTTACCTAAGGGTAAAACAAGTTGTCTATACCACTTAAGTCCCTAACAACCGATATCGAGACGTTAATCGAGACCATTGATTCAGTCCTAATTAATTATTTTTGAAATATTATGACAATTATAACGCTGGATTATGAAGTTTTATTTCAAGGGGCTTTTTAAAATTGATGATGATCCACTGTTGTAGAGCTCTTTCACCTGAAAAAGTTTTGAGGGCGATATTTGGTACAGATCCTTCATGATTTCTTCTCTTCCTGTCCCATTACACATACTTTTGGGACAGACTCTCGGGGATTTCTCCTCTTCCTGTCCCATAAAACACCAACCTTGGACACTTCATCGCTGTTTTCTCTCTCTACTGTCCGAACGAGCAACAAGTTAAAAAACGGAGCTGGCCAATAGAGGCAGCTCCGCTCTTTTTACATCGATCATTTTCTAATTTCAATGACGTTTGTTTCACCCTGATTGATCGTTCCAGATTTCTTCAATTCGACTCTTTCACCCTCATCTAGATTGGTGAAGATGATCGGTGTAACGGTAGATTTCGCATTCTTTTGTAAATAGTCCAGGTCGAGCCCCAGTAATTTTTGCCCTTGCTTGACTTCATCACCAGCTTTGACATAAGCCTGGAACCCTTCACCATTCAATTCCACTGTATCCAATCCAACATGGATCAAGATTTCATAGCCATTTTTCGATTCAATCCCGATTGCATGTTTCGTCGGGAACAGATTGATGACTTTTCCGTCAACTGGTGAGGCGATCGTTTTTCCAGTCGGTTCAACCGCAAAACCGTCACCCATCATCCGTTCAGAAAATGTCGGGTCATCAACATTAGTAATTGGAATGATACGACCTTCAATTGGCGAGGCAAAATCATTTTCACCAAGCGCCGATCTAGCAGTTGTTTTTCCGTCATCAACAGGGACTGATTCTTGAGGAGAATTATCTTCATTTGCCATTTTACGCTGCATGGCGGTGGCCACGAACTCAACATTCGTACCAACAACCACTTGAAGATTTCTCCGGTCAATTTTCATAATCCCTTTTGCTCCGTGCCTTTTCAACGCCTGTTCATCAATCGCATTCATATCTGCAATATTTAATCGAAGACGGGTTGCACAGCTGTCAATCGATTGGATATTTGCTTTACCACCAAGCCCTTTAATGAAATGATGTGCCATATCTTCATATTGGTTACCAGTGCCAGCCGAAGTGGAAAGATTATCCTCAACCATTTCCTCATCATCTTCACGACCTGGTGTTTTCAGATCCAATGCTTTGATAAGGAAATAGAAAACGACAAAATAAATGGCTGCATAGATCAGACCAACGATGAACAATAGCCACGGCCGTTGGGCAAGACCGAAATTCAAAATGTAGTCGATTGCCCCTGCGGAAAACCCGAATCCATGATGGATGTCCAACGCATAAGTAACCACCATCGCACTACCAGTCAATAACGCATGTACGCCATATAAAATAGGTGATAAGAACATGAAAGAGAACTCGATCGGTTCTGTAATACCTGTCAGGAAGGAAGTGAAGGCAATCCCGACCAGTAACCCGGTGACCGCTTTTTTCTTTTCCTTTTTAGCAGCAGCAATCATTGCGAAACATGCTGCAGGGAGACCGAACATCATGATTGGGAAGAAGCCGGCCATGAATATTCCAGCTTCCGGATCACCCGCAAAGAAACGATGCAGATCACCAGTCGCTCCGTTATATTCTCCAAATACGAACCAGACAAGACTATTAAGTACATGATGCAGACCGATCGGGATAAGCAAACGATTCATGAACCCATAAATTCCAACTCCTGCAGCTCCTGCATCAATGATCCATTGCCCAATTGCATTGATGCCATCCTGGATTGGTGGCCACACGAATCCGAAAAGACCTGCCAGTACAACCATCACCCCAGCCGTGATGATAGGAACAAAGCGTCTTCCTCCAAAGAAGGCGAGGTAATCTGGTAATTTTATTTCATGAAAGCGGTTGTAAAGCAGTCCAGCTATTACCCCAGATAAAATCCCCCCAAGGAATGCCATATTGATTTCTTCATTAATGGCTTTCGTCCCTTCTGTCAACACAAAAAAAGCGACCGCACCCGCTAATCCGGCAGCGCCATTCGAGTCTTTGGATAATCCGATGGCTACCCCAATCGCGAAAAGAAGCGGCAGATGGGCAAAAATAGCATTACCAGAAGCTGCAATGAACGGGATCCCTAATAAATCATCTTGTCCCACACGTAAAAGCAATGCGGCTGCCGGCATGATCGCAATCGGCAGCATTAATGCCCTACCGATTCTTTGCAAAAATCCTAACATATACAATCCTCCTTGTATTTTTTAAAATTTTCTGAAACCTTTTCATAAATAGATATATCAAAAAAATGCTTCCAATAGTTACAAAATTTCATAAATGGGATAAAAGTATGAAATAAAATTCCAGTTAGTTCTGTGATGATTTTGAGTAATTCCGCGGGGATCTTGAGCAAAACCGAGGGGGATCTTGAGCAATTTCGGGAGGACCTTGAGCAAGTGTAGCCTAAGAAGAGAAAAAGGAACTGACATTAAAAAATGTCAGCTCCTCTTGATAGATGTTTTTTCGCCTTCGAAATTTTTCGGCACTCTTTTATTGAGATGACTTTATCTGCAGATGAGCGTGATACTAGAAATAAAGCTCGTTTTCTCCAGAAAAACTCCCGATAATCTCCGAAAATATATATTAAAGTCGCAAAAAATAAGATTGGTATACTTGCAATCAAGTATAACGTAAGTGTGTGTTCTGTTTGATCCACTGTCGTTTGTGCAAATGCTGCATTACTCAAGATAAACCAAAAGAACGGTACATTAAGTATGATTTTTCCCATACAAAACATCCCCTTCGTTCATCTATTTCACCAATATTTTACTCCCTTTTAGATAAAAAAGATGTGACAAAAAACACACAATTTCCAAAAAAATAAAGTTTGAAAATTCCTTTTACACATACAATTCAGAAGCCGCCCTTTTCCTTTTCCAGAAGGCTGAAGTTAGACCTACTAAACGGACACGTAAAATTGACACTTCGTCCTCTTTCAAAATAATTCTTTCTGTCATAAACCTATCCTCTTCATACTATAGAAGGGAAACTTCATCAGAGTTGGGGAGGTAACCTTTTGAAGGAGTATATCTATCACCAATGTTTACACCATGTTGAAAAGCCAGTTATGATCACGACTTATGATAAAAAGGCTTATATCGGGGTCATCAAAAAAGTGGATTCTGAAAAGGTCTACTTACAACCATTCGAAGAGAGAGATGGTCGCTTCTTTCCATTACTAGGGGCTGGACTAATTGGTTTGGGTCTTGGAGCTATCGCCGGAGTATCCCTTTTTAGACCACCATACCCTTACCCTTACCCATACCCACCTTATGGATATGGGTGGTAAAACAAAAATGTCTCATTGCTGATGCAGTGGGACATTCCTTTATAAAAATTAATGGTAATTTTGGCATTAAAATCGTCATCTTTTTTTACGAGTACTTTTATTGTTGGGGTTCGACCTCTTACTGATAGATGTTTTGGATGGAGGCTGATACAGGTTTGCAGAACAAAAACTCTTCCATTTTCCTTATCTTTTTAAGAAGAGGGTGACAATTTCCCATGGACCCATATAAGTTAAGATAGTTTCAGTTTCGTCACCAATATGAGATGATTCATAAGTTTTCATCTCATTACCGTTAAAATCTGTTAAGACTACTTCTGAAAACAGATGTTGAAACCTTAGTTTCACTTGAGTAACTTCGTCATTCGAATAATTGATCAATCTCATAGTATAACCTGAGTCATTTTTATAGAAAGAACTTAGTAATACCTGATCAGCACCAATGTCTAGAAATTCACCGTGTGGTTTAGTCGACGTTTGTTTGACAAGTACAGATCCACGGCTTTGTTTGGACAATTGTGCACTTTCATGAGGCTCATGATTACCAAGATATAAGGAAAAAGTCCATTCATATTCTCCAAATATACGGTCTCTAGCTAATAAATGTTTAATATCTCCACCGGCTGGACCTCTGTTCAGTGTTACCTTTTGGACCCCAGGGTGAATTAAAGTAAAACCATATTTCCCATCATTGATTCGTAAATAGGAATTCGTGTAAATGTCATCTATATGAGTTTCTTCCTCCCCGAAAGGATAATTGCGATAGTATTTTGGATTTGCTAAAGAATGACTGAATACAGCCTCACATTGCACAGACAAATATACTCCGGTATATAAATAGGACTTGCAATCAACTTTTCCTGTCTTATGATAAACAGTTACAAAGGCTTCAGCGAACGCGACTGGTGTATCTGTGGTATGTAGAGTCAATAAATCGCAATGGAGCTTTAAAGTGCTTTTCAATTCATTGGATTCATGTACTCTCGCATGTATTCTCGAAATTGAAAGCTGATCAGGACAATGTGTAGTTCCATCAAAAGCAAACGTAAAAATTTCGTGTGCTGGACTCAGAGCATGGAATGATGCACCATCATGTTCATTTTGTTTCCCTATCGGTCCGGTGAAAGCCGTAAAATCTACTGTTTGATTTGTTGTTTTATCTAGGATTTCAATACTCCACGAACCCTTCTTCCAACTCACCCGTATGTTTTCATCCTCCAACCAGTCTTCTCCTGAAAGTATAGAATCAGTGTCCCTTGATCTTGAAATTTGGTTCTTAATCTGAATTTGCTCTTCACCTAATGCTGGAATATCAGCGACCATCAGCCCCTGTATCCTGTTGTTTTCTTTCTTCTCAATATGAAAAGGAATCTCTTCGCTTTTTTGAACGAGGGAAAATTCCTTCCCATTTACTCGTATATCGAATGGAATGGTCTGTTTTCCAGCAACACCGTTATAGTTTGCAATCGTAATGTCAGATTCGATTTCCTTAGTATCATAGATGGCATGAATTCCTTTCTCACAGTCTTCGATCAAATCCTGATATTTTTTCACACCATAAGACCCCGCCTCTGTCGTAAGCCCATCCTTTGTTATAGCCCTATAACTCCTGGCCACAGAAAAATCATGATTTTGTAAAATCAATAATTGCTTCCATAGATTCTGTAAATAGGTGACAGGCGGATATACTTGGCTTCCCTTTAATCTATTGAATGCCGAATATGTTTCATAGGCTAGCAGTGATTGTTCAGCTTTCTGATCCCATAGGATGACCTTATCGCCGTCATATCCCCAACCACCTCCCTGGTACCAGTTGTTTTTATAGTTGGATTCATCTAATGAAATATAAATTTTCTCTAAATTCCTCTCAGGGTACTCTAAATCAAAATATTCCTGTAAGGTAACTGACTTGCCTTCCCACTCCTTAACATGATGGATGGCTTTTTCAAATGGATCTGCACTCGCACCCCAATCCATGCCTGGCGGCCATATTTCCACCCATTGAAAGAGCAAAGGATTGTCGTAGTCTCTTAATCTATCTTTATAATCTTTATAACCCGTGTATTGCCTTACACATGACACCATCAAATCATTTGCAGGTATAGAAGGTATATCTGTCCCATCTACTCCACTCCATAAAATCATTGATTCATTCAAAGGTCTTACTTGTCCAGAGTTCTGGTTTTGTAAAGAGGCATATTCAAATCCACTTTTCTTCAAAAGCTGAGGCATCTGTGGATGGAACCATTGCTCTTCTACAAGGAATGCCCTGATATCGTAATCGAGCACTTCTTTAATGGTCTTCTTCCCATAGGTTAATTGTCGTATATTCGGCTCCCAGCCATAATCTTGTCCAAATGGCTGACCGTATGTTCCCCCATCAACAGCAGCTTTACCAGAATCTATATATTCTTTGAGTCTAGTAATACATTCAGGGTCTTCCTTCTCCACTTGTTCATATGCATATGCGTCTAATTCCATGGAAACTTTTAATCCAGGATAATCGTCTGCTGCATCAAGCATTTTGTGGATTGTATAGACGCTTGAAAAGGTACGTTCATACTTTTTTCCCTCATACCATCCTGATGGAAAAGCAAATCCGATCCCTCCCTGGGTCCAATGATTACAGAAAAAATAATAGAAAGACGGTTTGGTCATTTTTTATTCTCCTTAAAAATTTTATAGGATCTTCTCTTCTTAAAATTGCTTTGTAACCCTATACTCCTCGGAAAATCACTCCTGAGTGAAGTATTATATTGGCGTAAGGAGTATCTTCACCTGTTCTGATGACTGCCTTGACATTTTTCATAAGTTCTTTGAAGTCGTTGTGCTCTATAAAGTCAATTCGTTCGATTTTGATAAATTCCTGGATTTCATCATAAATTGTTTTATTGGAATGTTTTATTTCTGAAGCTAAAGTTGCCTTTTCCATTTCAAAATCATCCAGAATCATACTTAGTACCTCCATGAAACTTGGAGATCCTAATTTCACTACTAGGTCGATTCGTTTTATACGTTCAGGGATAGGTAAACCGCAGTCACCGATTGCAATACTGTCAGTATGACCCATCCGTGCAAGAACGGTAGCTATTTCACTATTCAATACACCTTTCCTTTTCACTCCTATCACCATCCTCTATGTACTTTGATGCAGATTCATAAATGGTCAGGCCCTACTAAAAGGAGCCCGACCAAGTAAAGAGATTTCTTGAACTAATGGACTAATGCTTTCAACTGCTGACTCTCCATCATTCCTTTTTACCGAGAGACGGGAGTTTCAACACTTCAAATTCCTTCATTTCAATCTTCTCATTCAAGCCATGTTGGAAAAGGACACGGATTTTTTCAGTTTTGACCGGAGCATAAACGACGGTGTTCAACCCTTCACGGAGAGGGGTTTTAATTATCTTCCTAATATCCTTCCAATTCCCCTCTTTCCAATATTGAAGCTTATACGATTCAGGGAGGACGATGTCATTTACTGCATCCTTACTTAAGAACAAGTTTGCTTTATACACATGCTTTTTCTTATCAAAGGTCATTTCAACCCAATCTTCATCAGAGGATGAATTGGCAGTGTGCCAGCCATTCGATTCTTGAATCGATCCATCAATCGTTTCCCATACGCTGTCAGATGGAACCGTAAAGGTTTGCCAGCGTTTTTCCTCGTCCCGATGACCGACTCCCCAACCTGTAGTACCAGGATTATCGAAGGAGTAGTCGATCAAACCTTGGGAAGTATACAATTTAAGCCATGCTCTTCCTAATCCTGATTCATCGATCCAATTCCCATTGACGTATTTCCCGAAGTTTTCATCATAAGTTCCAGCTTTAGTCGGCCAACGGTAATGGTCGCCTAGACCATTCGGTGCAATGACCTCCTGTGTGATGGCGATTGCGTATTGTTTTCCGGGCTCTAGTCCTTCATAATCGAATGCCGCTTTCGTTTCGGATCCAGCTTGCAGTTGGTCCCTTTCCACTTCCACAATTTGAAGAGCTTCCCCGAAAGGTTTATCATCTCTTACCTCATACAATTCAAGGAGGACATCACTCAAGTCTGTTCCTTTCTCATTAAGAAGGAAACCGACGTCGTTCAAAACGATATTTTGTGAAACAGAAGAGGAAGCTTTGACAATTGGTAAACTTTCTCCAAAACGATTGGCTGCAACATTGTGTGTATTATAAGCTTCAAATCCATAAACAGCTGAGTACTTTCCAGGATGATGGTCTATAACTACTCTGAGTTTTGAGGTTTTCACTTTATTAAAGGTCACTCTATTTAAATTTGCTTGGGCTTCCTTCTCCATTCTCTTTTGTCTCTTCACTTTCGCCCATTTCTTTCCATTCCAATATTCTATTGAATAATCATCAGGCTTCCATAACTTATCTTCTGAAGTCGACCCACTTGGATTATGATAAAAATAGACATCCAGTCTATTAATCTCCCTTGGGGTCCCAAAATCAGTACCATACCAATCTTGTTCACTTTCTCCTTCTTCCCGATAGGAACTCCATAAAGCTGTGCTTGTCCCATTGAATTCATGACCACCATCAAGAGGAGCCCATTCATCGGAATTTTCAGCAGACTGGTGTGAATAAATAGGTTTAGGATATTCTTCCTTATTCTGATTCAATGCTACGTTTACAAATCGGTCCACATCCGTGTTCTTCTTTACAAAACTCAACCCATCCATCCAAAAAGCGGACAGCCCGCTTGTACTTGGACCTTCATCTACTGTCAAATATTGAATCGATTGCAAGGATGGTTCACCGACCTTGCTTACATTCCAAGCATCGTTCGCTTCTCTCAAAGGAATCTCCAGCTGTCTCCATCCATATCTTTGTTCACTGATCGGAGCGAATAATTGATCTAAGAAAGCCTGGGAAGGTTTGTATTCAAAATAGTTACCATCATCCTCATATAATCGTACCACCGGTTTGAAGTTCCCCTGATCCCTGCCGAATTCCGAGTGGTACTTGATCCAAAAAGTCATAATATCTTTCCCGCTAGCATCAAGGTTCAAATTTTTATCCTTCGGGTAAAGTAACCTGTGATTCGTCCCCGCATCTGCAGACACTTTTATTGATCTTTCCCCTTGAATATATCGACCTTCATCCTCGGACAATTGCCCATGATCCGAGTTTAATGACCATCTGGATGCTTTTTCATCTGTACCCACTTCTTCTCCATCGTCGGTTACATAGACATTCACGAATCCTAAATCAGCCAGTTTACCATTATTGACTGTCAACCCGACGCGGTAAAAACCTGGTTCCTTGTACTTATGGTCAACTGTTTTTTCGGCAGAAATGGTATTGTCTCCGAGATCCCATCTGTAACCAAGTTCCTCACCATGAGGATCTTCGCTCTCAGAGGCATCAAATGTAACTGTCTCCCCTACCTGGACGGTTTTTGTAGAGATTTTCGCTTTTGCCACCGGCGCTTCGTCTTCTAATGTCGCTTCTCGCATGTAGACATCCGATACATTGTCATCTTTAAAAATCGCTTCTCCTTCATTCCCACTAATATCATTCCCTGCGATATCCAGCCATTTTGCGTTTTTCAGGTAAATGCCATGGCCTTCATAACCTCTTTCATCATCTTTATTATTTTTAATGATGTTTTGCTGGATGACCCAATGATAGGCAGGATAATCAGCATTATAACGAATTGCTACTCCAGGACCATTGTTATCATGGATATTGTTTCCTACCATTTTAAAATGACTGCTCGCTCCATTCACTACAGCTATTCCGGCATTCCCGAATGCCTCCGGGGCATTTTGAGGATCGATTCCATTAAAGGCCACCTCGTTTTCAATCAGTACAGTATCATCTGAACCTCCAAGCCAGAAGCCATAGCTAGAATGATTCGCTTTGTTACGTACATAGGTGTTGCCCGGGGACCAGCTTTCGATCGCATTATTATTTGCATACGAGGTATCATTTTCTTCGAAATAATTTCCTGTACTTACCCAACCATTCAAGACACGAATGAAAATTCCATCGCCACCATGCCGGAAATCATTACGATAAAGTTTATTGTCATTTGATCCTGATTCCATGAGCATGCTGGTTGAATCACGAGCGTGGACCTCCCCAGGAGCAATCCTGATACCATAGCTGAAATCATTGTCACTGATGATATTCTCTGAAGCATGCCACATCTTAAGACTGACATTTGAAGTATGTGAAAAATCATTATGTTCGACGATGTTTCCATCACTATGCTTTAGATACAAGCCGTTCCAAACCTGATTCCCCTTATTATTCGTTATGGTGCTTTGTGAGATGCGTTCCAGGAAAACAGCACCGAATTCTGGTCCATCACCCCATCCATAGTCAGGATCTGTGAAATTATCGGAAAAATCATTCTCAGTAATGTTCCAATTTGTACCATTTTTTGCATACAATCCAATTTTAAATCCTTCAGTAGAGATGTTCTTGAGCGTTATTCCAGAGTGGCCGTCACTTTGGATGGCAATTCCTTCATAACTATCAGGTCCTTGTTCCACATCACCAGGTCCGGATAAAACAGCTCCATTCCCGTCAATTGTAATATCATCTGCTGTAATAGTGATTCCATCGCCTGAAGAAAAATCATATACTCCTGGTTTAAACGTAGTATCCTCATTTATCGTCATTCCTGGTACAGGAATAATTCCATCTGTAGATTCTGCGGCGTAACTGGTGGTGACCGATGGAAAAGCAAGTACAAAGGCAAGCAGTATCACCCGTAATTTCTTCATTTTAATCAATGGTTCTCCTCCTCGGTTTCAAATAGCCATTCACAATTTCCACACCCGCTTATATAACTACTAATCTTTTAATCACACCTCCTATACTTGAACATCATTTTAAATTTTTATCATAGAAGCTTTGATACGCTTCAATGACCTGATCACCACCTGCCCCTGACCAGGCATTCTTATATTGATCCCATAATTGGTCAACTTTCTTTTCACTATCTGCAGTAATCATTTTCAAGAAGAAAACAGATTTGACATTGTTCTGTATCGCATTTCGTTTATTTTGGATTTCTTCTAAATAGACAGCATGAAAGGGATTCGGTTCATTATAGTAACTTCCGAATTCTACAGCCGTTTTCCAATTGAATTCTTTTTTCGAATCCTCATTACTCACAAACATATTGACATTCTCTAATGCTTCCTCATACGTGTCATATTCGTCCACTGGGATATACCCATGAACAGTAGTCAAAAAGCCCCACCATAGGGGATATTCATATCCGTTTGCTTTTACATCATAATCCTTTTCCCAGTTCTCTTTATTTCGATCGTAGATACCCTCTTCATTGAGTTCTGTATAATGGACACCTTCAATTCCAGCGACAAAGAGTTCTCTTCCTTCTTTACTATTAACAAACTCTATGAATTCAAGTGCTTTTTCTGGGTGTTTTGATGTTTTCGGAATCCCTAGCATCATCCACCAGGCTGCCCCTTGTAATGGAATGAATTCATGTCCCTCCGCAACTATCGGTGGAACAAATGCAAGTTTTGCATCAGGAGCGACCTTTTGGATATTTGTTTCAAACTCTGAAGCTCTTGAAGTCCAAATTGCACCTGCTTTGTTGGCATACAGATATTTGGCATTTCCTTCATCTACATTCTTCAAGTTAGGGAAATCACGATTCATGAGGCCCTCTCGATATAATCTATTGATGAATTTGAAACCATCTTTCGTGTCATTTGTCGTTTCAAGTGGTACCACTTCTCCACCACGGACGACATAATCTTCAAAGAATCCCCCGAAACTGCCCCCAAAACCATGCATGACTGCATCTAACTCAGCAAAATTATCTGGTGCCGGCATCGTCACTTGGAGACCGATGGTGTCGTCTTTACCGTTTCCATCTGGATCTTCGTCTTTAAATGCTTTTAACACGTTGTAGAAATCATCCATTGTCTCCGGCATTTCCAGATCGAGGTTGTCCAACCAATCCTGCCGTATAAATAAAGCAGTATCTTGACCGTGATGTGAACCTGGGACAAAAAAGCGTTCACCGTCCACCTTCAATCCTTTGAAACTTTCAGATTCTGTAATTGAGGTAACAAAAGGATAATCACCATCTTTCATCAAATCATCTAGGTTGTGCATTAATCCATCCTGAGCCCACTTTTTCCAGGGACTTGCTTGGAATTCTGCCTGGATGATGTCTATTTCTTCTTGAGATTGCATCATAAGATTAACTTTGTTGTTCGATTGATCCCAAGGAGCTGTCACAATTTCAATATTCACCCCTACCCTCTTTCCGGCTTCTTGGAGAATCGGGTCTTTTTCAGGATCCACAACATTGGCTGGACGATAAATTTTTAAAGTAGGTTTACCATTCTCAACTGCTTTTGCATCCTGATCCACCTCTTCACTTTTCCCGAAACATGCAGTCAGCGTCGACACTACAAGCAACAGAGAAATTACTGGAATACCCCATTTCACCCTCATCAGAAAACACTCTCCTTTTCGTTTTTGGAATAATTTGATCGCCTACTCCTTTACGGATCCAAGCATGATGCCTTGAACAAAATACTTTTGGACAAACGGATAGAACAACAGAACCGGCACGACACTGATCACAATAACAGCAGATTTCAGCATCTCAGGGACTTGTAGGGCCAACCCAGTTGACATGAAGTTTTGTGAGCTGATGATCATGTTTCGTAAAAACAGTGATAAAGGATACAAATCCTGATCTGATATAAAAAGCATAGCTAGAAACCAATCGTTCCAATAAAAAACGGCATAAAACAAGATGATGGTCATGACAATCGGCTTGGATGAAGGCAAGACGATTTTGAAGAGAATCTGGAAATCATTACATCCATCAATTTTTGCAGCTTCTTCTAAGCTGTCAGGGAGCGAGGAAAAATAGTTCATCATCAGAATCAAGTTGAAAGTATTGACTGCCATCGGCAGCACCAAAGCTAAAATCGTATCTCTCAGTTCCAGTGAGTTTACGAGAATATAGAGGGGGACGATCCCTCCATTGAAAAACATCGTGAAGATCATAAATAGAAAGAAGAACTTTCTACCTTTCAATCTTTGTTTTGAGAGGACATAGGCTCCCATCGCAGTCAACACCAAACTAACGAATACACCTAAGACGGTCACTGAAATACTGACCCCCAAAGAACGGAAGATTTGTTCATTTGTTAAAGCATATTTGTATGTTTCCAGCGAGAAGCTATTGGGGATGATGTGATATAGACTCTGATAATATCCTTCTTGAGATGAAAAGGAAATAACTAGGACATACCAAAATGGATAGACAGTAACAAGAGTGATGAAGATCAGAAAGGCATAGTTGAGGTAATCAAAGAGGTGCATTTTCTTTTTGCGGACTTTCGTTACACGTCCTGCTTTCTTCGGATTTTGAATAGGTGTTTTTTCAACGTTCTTGAGATTCGGTACAGGCTCCATCTTTTTTCACCACCTTTAATAGATTCCTTGATTCCCCATCCGTTTTGCGAGCCAATTCGCCATTACCAATAGTCCAAAACAAATGATAGCTTTGATAAGTCCTGCTGCTGCAGGTATGCTCAAATTCGTAGAATTGGTCAGATTCCGGACGATGTAGGTATCGATGATGTCAGCGGATTCAAAGACTGCAGGATTATATAAGTTATAAATTTGATCAAAGCCCATTTGAAGGATGTTTCCAATTTGCAGAATCAACATTATCGCAATAACATTCCTGATACACGGTATTGTGACATGGATGATTCTTTGAAGACGATTTGCACCATCCATAACCGCCGCCTCGTACAAGGTGGGATTTATACCAGCAATTGCCGCCAGATAAATAATCGTATTCCACCCTATTTCCTTCCAAATTTCAGTGATGATGAGCATCGGCCTGAAATATTCATTCTCCAGAAAGAAATCGATTTGCTCAAAGCCAAAACTACTAAGGATGATATTAATCAACCCGGAGTCCAAAGAAAGGACAGAGTTTAAAATTCCTGCAAGTACGATCCAAGAAATGAAGTGAGGTAAATATGTAATCGTCTGCACAATTTTCTTGAGTTTCATATGGTAGACTTCATTAATAAGCACGGCAAAGATAATAGGAAGTGGGAAACCGAACACAATTCGATAAAAATTGATAATGAAGGTATTTTCGAAAGCATTTAAGAAACTAGGGTCATCGAACAATATTTTAAAGTTCGTCAATCCGACAAACTCACTTCCAAAATAACCAGCACTGAAGTTATAATCCTGAAATGCGAGGACCAACCCATACATCGGTACGTACATGAAAATAAGATACCAAAGCAGCACTGGAACCAGCATCAAGTATAAATATCGGTTTTTCTTCAAGTAGGCAAGCTTCATTTTACATATCCCCCCTCATAAAGCCATCGCCAGTCAAGTGGTACCGGTTACATTTTTTGTGAAACCGGTTACATAAAAGACATGAATCTATTATTCTGCAAGTCGGTTTTGGTTGGCTATGAACGCTTCCACTTCTGTTTCGTTTGGTATGGATTCCTGGGCACCGTATTTGACACATGCCATGGCTGCAGCTGCAGAAGCATATTTAATGGCTGATTCTGCTGAGTTTCCTTGAAGTTGTTTCGTAATAAAAGCCCCTATGAACGTATCCCCTGCAGCAGTACTATCCAAAGGTTGTACAGGATAAGCGGGAATATGATATTTCTCCCCATCAGCCGACCTATAAACTGAGCCTTTTTCACCAAGAGTGATGATCACTTCGTTCACTCCTGCACGGATCAATGACTTGCTTGCTAATCCTGCTGAGCCGGCGTCGTCAACCTTTTGTCCGGTCAAATGGCTGGCTTCTGATTCATTTACCATCAGCACATCAATTAAAGAGAGATATTCCCGGGGCATCTTCGTCGCTGGAGCTGGATTATAATATGTCTTCATTCCATGTAACCTTGCATACTCCAGGAGATACATATTTGTTTTTATAGGGATCTCATTTTGGAGCAAAATAGCTTTTGGTTCCTCTTCAATCTTCCCTAAAACCGAAGAAACCTCCTCCGGTATAAGCTTCCCGTTAGCCCCCTCACAAATTGTAATCGTGTTTTCACCTTTCTCATTTACGATGATGAAAGCTAATCCAGAGCTTCCTTCCATCTTCAATATATGATCTGCTGAAATTCCATATTGCTCTAAGCTATTGATCAGTGCTACTTGGAAATGGTCACTTCCGATTGCTCCTATGAAAGTGATCTTTGAACCTGACAATGATGCTGAAACCGCCTGATTCGCTCCTTTACCTCCAGGGTGGTAGGACACACCCTGGCTTTTAATGGTTTCTCCTATTTGTGGATGATTTTTCACATAGGTGACAATATCCATATTGATACTCCCCACGATAAGCAAATGATGATTTTTCACTCATATCCTCCTGATTTCGACGTTTCTGGCATTAGTTTTTTCACTTTTACAGGATAACCCGTCTCGATGGAATCCCGAATAGCCTCTAAGACAGCAATGGTCTTGTAACCATCATAAACGTCAGGCATTGCCTGTTCTCCATCTGCGAGGCAGCGTGCGAAATATTCCGTATAATTGACAAACTCTCCTGCATGATGATTGATTCCTTCAAATTGGAAGTAATGATAATTATCTTCAAAATAGGATTCTATTTTTTCTGGTTCTCCTTCATATTTTATAATCGATTCAAGCTGAGGATACTTGGATATGAAAGTCCCTTTTGTTCCGTAAACTCCTACTTCAATCCACGGTTTTGTATGGTGAGGATGTTCAAGACCATAACATCCAAGAACCCTTCCAATCTTGCCAGATTCAAATTTCAAACTGATGACAAAAGTATCATTTCCTTGAAAACCCGCTTCTTCCCCAATAAGCGAACGATTGGCATAAGCAAAAACCTCCTCAACATCGCCCATATACCAGCGAATCAGATCTACTGGATGGGAACATCCTCCAAACAAAAGATCAAATCCACCTTCTTTTGCCCACGATCGATTTCCATAGAACCACCGCATATCATGGACATAGGAGGCTTCTGCATAACCCAGCTCACCGATCTTCCCCCTCTCAAAAGCTCTACGTTGATGCTGCATCGGGCCAAAAAAGCGAGAACTTTGCCCGACCATCAATTGTAAGTCCGGATGATTTCTGGTCAATGTAATAACTTCTTCAGCTTCCTCTAAAGAATTGACCAGCGGCTTTGTACAAAGGACATGTTTGCCGGCTTGAAAAGACTTACGGATATGATCAATATGTAGCTGGTCTGGAGTGTAGATTGCAACGATATCGATATCCTCACGTGTCAACAGACTGTCAAGCTCGCAGCATCCAAAAGGGATATCAAATTGTTGCTTAACCTTCCTGACTAATGAATCATCCACGTCACAAATTGCCTGTATGGTTAATTCCGGATGGCCGTATAGCCCTTTGATCAATCCCTTTCCTTCCCCAAGTCCGACTACCCCTATTCCGAACTTTTTCCCAACCTTCGTATGACGACCGTGTCCTTCCATATCACGTATTCTCCAAGTCTAATGGCTCGAGGTAAGTACGTTTTTCATACTTTCTTGGCAGCCGTTTTTCAACAGAAAGCATTGGGGGAAATTTCTTATGGGGTTCTAATTGATACCAGTAAGCCGTACTGGAATAATCCGCTTGCAATTTATTTGCATGGCCATGCTCAATCGTCACTCTTATGGATTTTTTAAAATGAATCGGATCTTCGATATGAAACCTGTACATTGAATTCTTGCCGCGCCAAGGGTTATCTCCATCCCCCGAATTCAAATGAATCCCATGATAAGGTGTGCAGAATTCATCCTTCGGACAGAATGCTGTATTGAAATAATCCTCAGTACCTGTACCATGGATCGAAGGTATGGTTTCACCATCAATAAAGATCATATCGTCACCTTCCCCATACCAATTATTTTTTTCCTGGACAAAACAGTCAATATTGAGATTGCATCCAATATAATGACCTTTGCCCTCCGCCTCTAAAATCACATAATTATCTTTTCCATCAAAATTTGGCTTCTTCCAAAGAACATCCATTAAATACCTCTGTCCCTCCGCCGTAGCGCCTAAAGGTTCATTCAAAGGCATTTCGGCACCCCAAGTATCTGTCGCCTCTTCACGACGCCATTGTGCATGAAACCTTCCAATATCATCACCGAGCTGCTCATATTCTTCATAATCAATATAAAAATAATAGTTTAACTGAGTGTCGCCTTCATTGACGATTTCTATTTTCCCCCCGTCACTGTAGGGCATTGCAAAATAACAATTGAACCCCCGTCCTTGATCTGGTGACATGGATAAAGGCAATGACCAGAAATTTTTTGAGATACCATGTCCCATCCCGAAAAAATCACCGATCGGCACTTCTACACTAGGGTGGTCTTCACCATCCCAATACATCCTAATCAAAACTTTTCGGAGAGAATTTTCTTCTCCAGAAGGGGGGAACATTGTGCACCATATATGACGGATACAACCTGCACCTGATAGATTTGCGATCGTCCGTTGTTCACTTCCCGCTAGCTCTATCCAGTCGTAATTCCCACCTTCAGGATCATAGCTCGATATCCGCTTTCTTTTACAATCTCTAATTCTTGCTAAATCTGCCAGGCTGCTGTACCCCATAGACATATCATTCGCCGCCCTTTCTATTTAATAAGTAGATTCTGAATAATAGACTCTAACCAATATCGACCTGCTGGATTGTGTTCAATACCGCTTGGCTGTGAACCCAGTCCCCCTTCAAAGCGTAGAGTTGTTGCTACAAGATAGCCTTTGCCGATTGTTTTTTCGAACATATAGTCATGTAAATCGAATGTCCTTGCATCCAACCTCCCCATTATTGGAGTTCGTTTTGGATCGTCTGCAGCTATAAAAGCTGTATCTGACGCCAGCCCGTAGAATGCTAACCCTGTATGGTCTTCATGGGGAAAATCGTCCATATACTGGTTTTTGTGAAATAACTGGATGGATTCTCTCCAAAAAGGCAGTTTTTCAATTGGAAATTCTCCTTCGCCACGTTGAATGTAAAGTACTTTACCCCCATTTCTTACATATTCAATGTGTTCTGATCTCAACATGGTTGTAACGAGACACTTTACATGCGGTTGGATGGACTTCAGGTAACGCTCATATCTCATCAATGGAAAGAGGTTTTTTATACCCTGGTATAAATGCATAGGATCTTCAAACCAAATATCATTAAATTGTTGGTCCTTCCCTAATTTACTTTCTGGATAGATCCATAAAGGCCATTCATTCTTAATTGACTTAGTATCGCAACTTAATGTTGCTGTTAAAATTAGTTTTGTAGGCTTCATTACTTTTGGTGCGGTGACCTCCATAACTCCAATTTCCTGTGCCTCCCCTACAGGTAATTCTGATTTTATGAAGGTTCCGTCATCTAAGGCTTCACCATTCTCCAAAGTATACTCCCAATCAATCACACAATTTTCCACAGGCTGGGAACTATAATGAGAAACAAAAAGATGAGGGCGTACCTGATTGCCAGTCAAATAGTTGTATGGATCCCAGTTTATAAGCCTGTCGCCTCCGTTAATCCAGTCGCGGCGGTTGTCCCATGTCAGGCTCAAGATAGTCTCATCATTGAATGACCGAAGTTTATCAGGCTCATGATTCGGCAGACCAAAATCATTAAATATAGCACTGGTTGCAACCGGATTCCCTTTAATCGAGGTAAGGACATATCCATTTATTTTTTGATAAGTGCGGACAAGCTCTAATACGGCTTTTCGATAGACAAACGCACTCTTTTTGGAGTTTTCATCGAGTTCTTGATTGGAGAATGGGATATCCAATTTCTTCATCTTTTCTTCCTGTCGATACCAATGCCACCTTGTCTCACGAGAACCGGGGTTTTTTATAGGGTCATCCATTAACCACCACGGCAACTCACCATTATATTTTTCTCGTACTTCATCCAGGTTCCTATAGGTATCATAATCGCAAAACTCTCCAAATAACCATGGCTTCTGTTCACGCCAGGACCCTGCAAACTGATTGATAAGATCCCGATAGAAATGAAAATCATTATAGAAATGGTAATCATAAAAATCGGCAAATTCCTTTAGTAAGCCACCGTAACATTCTCCTGAACCACTGTTATCACGTATGATCGCATAATCTGTTAATTTCTTTGTCTTATGAAAAAGTTGTTCCAAAAAAGAGGCATTCACTTGGTGGTTTAATTCACATCCTAAAGTCCAAAGGATAATCGAGGGATGATTGCGTATTTCTGAGATGATTTGTTCGTACTGATAATTGACTCTTTGTTCAAATGTTTCCGAAACTTCCGGTAGCCACATCGGGAGTTCCTGCCATATCAATACACCCATTTCATCTGCCGTTTGAAGGTATTCTTTAGTAGGTACATAGAGGCAATGTTTAATAAGGTTGAATCCATTTTCTTTGACACGTGTTAGTTCTTCAATAATTTCTTCTTTCGTCGGAGTTGGAGCTATATGGTCACCATACCATCCCCAATGCAGGACACCACGTAAATAAACAGGTTTCCCATTCAGTAAAATTCGATCATGTTCAACTGTTACTTCTCTCATGCCGAATTTTTCTTCCGCGGTAAAAAGGAGCTTATTTTCTTGTGTAATGCTAAATTTAAGTGTATAAAGATGTGGTGATTCAGGTTCCCACAATTGAAGAGGTTCTTTTATGAAAATATTAATGGAAGCTGTCCTTTCCATTGTTCCTATGTCCGGCTTCAGATGTTGTTCCCATCCACCGACTTCATTGTTTTTCTCATCTATGATCACCGAACGTATCATGTAAGTACTGACAGCAGGTTCTTGTTGTTCGAGTAGATAATCTACAGTAATCTTTCTTTCATCAATCCTTGGTTTGATGAAGATATCTTTCATTCTTATAGGTGTAAGCTTTTTCACATAAACAGGCTTCCATATTCCTCCGAAAATTACTCCTACATCTGGAAAGAATCCTGCTAAGCATTCCCTTATGGGAAACTTTCCTCCTTGTTTGTACACTTTAAGTAAAACCTCGTTTTTGTTCCCATACAATATGTACTCCGTTACATCCATTTCAAAGCCGTTCCAACCACCCTCATGAGAACCTGCTTTTTTACCATTCACCCATAACTCACAGTAATAATTAACAGCTTTAAATTCTATTACAATAGGCGCATTTCTCCAATCAGTAGGCACCTCAAATGATTTTCTATACCATACTGGTCCTTCGGCTAATTTATTCGATTCATGTTGTTCCCAACAACTTGGAACTGTGATAATCTTCCATCCGTTTTGTTCCGTGATTTCTCTCACATCATCAATAGGTTGGTCAAAATCCACATAAACTTCCCACTCGCCTGATAACGAAATGCATTGATCATTATCTATCAGCTGAGTATCCAATGACGTCATCTAAACACCCCTTTAATAATTGTATTATCCTGGCGACTATTTTGAAATCCGTTCGTTGATTCACGCTTGATCAACTGAACATCAAGTTCGTATATCTTGGTTTCTGTTAATTCACCTCTTAATTTCTTGATTAGAATTTCTGCTGCCTTTGCACCCAGTTCATAAATTGGCTGTTGAATAGTAGTAAGTTCTGGTTCTGAAAGCTCAGTCAAGTAAATACCATCGAAACCACATATTGCAACCTCTTGAGGTACCTCCTTCCCCATTTTTTTCAGCTCCTTCAATGCACCTAACGCCATTAAATCATTACTGGCAAATATGCCATCAATATCGGGATGATCAGCTAGTAATTTTTTCAAAGCAGTCTTTCCACCCTGCACATCAAAATTGCCCTCTGCGATTAAAGTCTGTTCAAACCATGGATACTCATTTGTGATAGAGTTATAGCCTTTTAATCTCTCTTTTGCAGTTATTAAATTTTTGGGACCGGCGATATGGGCAATTTTCCTACAGCCGATTTCAAGTAAATGCATCGTCGCTAATTGTGCACCCTTATAGTTATTCGCTCGGACTACACTATAATTCTCGTGACTGGCTGGACGATCCAGGAGTACGACAGGAATCTTTGTCTCTCTTAGATGTTCCAAGTCCTTACTGCTGATATTATTGGAAATGATAATGACACCATCAATATTTTTCTTCTTCATTATTTCTAAATAGGACTTTTCTTTATGTTCTAAATTATCAGAATTACAAAGAAAAAGATTATGATCATATTGTTGTGCAACATCCTCTACAGCTCTGGCTACTTCAGGGAAAAAAGGATTTGAAATATCAGGTAGCATGAGAGCGATCGTATTCATTTTTTTCCCTGCCAGTCCTCTTGCAACCAAGCTTGGCTTGAAGTCTAATTCTTTCATAACTTTTAAAACCTTCTGTTCTGTATCTTTATTTACATATTCATTTTTATTGATCACTCGAGATACAGTGGCCACAGACACCCCTGCAGCTTTCGCAACATCACGGATCGTTGGCAATCCATTCAACTCCTTCATATATGAAACCGGTTACAATCAATGCTGCATATGGTCAGTTTAATCATTTTGAAAACATTATAAATACAGTTGTAATAAATTGCAAGAATTTTCTGCATACTGGATCTGTTATTCGAAAAGGATTATCTAATAAAATATTACTAATTTTTTAAAAATTCTTAATTCTTTGTTGAAATATGTAAGATTTGTAAATATAATAGTGAATTAACGAATACGAAGCTGTTTTTTAAAAGCTGAACTGTAACCGGTTACATATTAGCATACAAATCTAAAAAGAGGTGAAAAGATGGGTATAAGTCAAAAGTCTCAATTATTGAAAACGGCTTTTTCTTCTCTTCCATTTGGTTCGGTTAAGCCTACTGGATGGTTAAAAAAACAACTTGAAATTCAAGCAAACGGGTTAACTGGACATCTAGATGAGATCTGGGAAGATGTTGGCTCTGAAAGTGGCTGGTTAGGAGGAGATGGGGAAAGCTGGGAAAGAGGTCCCTACTACCTTGATGGGTTACTTCCCTTATCTTATTTATTGGAAGACGATAAGCTATTGAAAAAAACAAAAACGTGGGTGGAAAGTATCTTATCCAGTCAAAAACATAACGGTCAATTCGGGCCAGGAACCAATGATGACTGGTGGCCGCGTATGGTCATCCTAAAAGTGTTGATCATGTACTATGAGGTAAGTGAAGACGAAAGAGTCATCCCCTTCATGAAAAACTATTTCAAATACCAACGTGCTCACATTGAGGAAAAACCTCTTAAAGAATGGGCAGCAGCAAGAGGTGCAGAAAACTTATTGAGTATTTATTGGTTTTATGATATTTCACCAAGCGAATGGCTTCTTGAACTAGCTGAGATTATTTATCAACAATCCATTGAGTGGTCAGAAATCTTCTTAGACTTCCCTTATAAAGAACGTGTCACTACCTTCAACCATCGGACACATGTTGTTAATGTCGCTATGGGATTGAAGTTACCTGCCGTTTACTACCTCCAATCAAGAAATCACTTACATAAAACCGCACCCAAAAAAGGCATTGACAGTTTAATGCAGTACCACGGTCAATCACAAGGCATGTTCTCTGGTGATGAATGGCTAGCTGGGACCGACCCAAGCCAGGGCACAGAACTATGTGCAGTCGTTGAGTATATGTACACCCTTCAGCATTTGGCAAGGATTCTAGGTGATTCAGAATGGGGAGATAGGCTTGAAGCAACAGCTTATAATGCCCTCCCTGCAACATTAAAGCCTGATCATTGGGGCCATCAATACGATCAGCAAGTCAATCAAGTACTAGTCTCCTGTGATCAAAGAAATTGGACTCAAAACGGAGATGAATCAAACCTTTTTGGTTTTGAACCAAACTTTGGTTGTTGTTTAGCCAATATGCATCAAGGCTGGCCGAAGTTCGCAGCAAATATGTGGATGAAAACGGATGATGGGTTCGTTGCAATAGTTTATGGCCCTAATCAGCTTAAGACTAACCTTGAAAATGGGGAAATGGTTGCCATTAAACAAAAGACAGATTATCCATTCCGTGATCAGATTCATTTCGGAATTCAACTGGATAAGAAAGCAGAATTCACTCTCAGGCTTAGGATCCCCTATTGGTGTGAAGAGCCAAGAATTTTTATAAATGGTAACGTCGCTCATTATGAAGTCACAGACGGCTTTGCTGTAATTTCCAGAGAATGGTCGGATAAAGATTCTCTGCTTTTGGAGCTGCCTATGGGAGTGAAAGTAAAGAAAAGACCATCAGGAGGCGTTTCAATTGAAAGAGGACCTCTTTTATACGGGTTGAAGATAGGAGAAGATTGGAAAAAGCTGAAGGGGAAGAACCCTTATGCTGATTGGGAGGTCTACCCTACTACCCCATGGAATTATGGACTTGTGATAAATAAAACGGACACAAATATCGCTTTACCTTCCTATCACCTTAAGTTCGACGCTATACATGATCAACCTTTTGAACCTTTACATGCACCAGTAAAGCTAGAAGTTCCGGGGGTGCAGATACTTCATTGGACTTTAAAGCAAAATTCCGCAGGACCAATCCCAAGTTCATCAGATGTTGAATATGCTGCTAGCGACCAAATCACATTAATCCCATATGGCTGTACAAATTTGAGGATAGCGGAATTTCCAGTCTTGAAGGAACAGAACCTTAAAAATAAAGGAGGAATTGATTCATTGAATTTAGTGACTCCAACCGAAGGAATGATCATAACTGAAAATACCACCTTTAAGCCAGGTACATATGAATTCAAAAACGGAAAAGGTATTATCCTGGCTAATGACAATATAGAGATCAATGGTAATGGAGCGGTAATTGTCGGTCCTGGAGTAAAAGGCAGGAAATACAGTTATCGAGGTACAGGAATTTTCTCTAGTGGTCACAGTAATATCATACTGAACAATCTGACCATAAAAGGATTTAAACTAGGATGTAAATTCATGTTTGCAGAAAACATTGTAATTAAAGACAATGATTTTTCTTATAACTTCACTGACCCAGAACATGGATGGGGTGATGGCGATCCTGATGGTGCTCTCATGCTAGAACACGTCAATAACAGCATCATCAAAGGCAATACAGGCAATAACGTTTGGAATGGGCTGAATCTCCACTATAGCAATAACAATGTAGTAGAAAATAACCAATTTTCACATTGTACAAATGTATGCCTGAAACTATGGAATGCTTCAAAAAACAAAATTTCAAACAATACGATGAGCCATGGAATTCGTATTTCTCCAGGCGAAGTTCATGCTAGAGATTCGACCTCTGTTTTAATCGAAACTGCCTCAAATGATAACCAATTTTATAATAATGATTTCACCTATGGAGGTGATGGTGTATTTATCCGATCCCTCAATGGAGCTATTTCTACAGGGAACTATTTTGAAGGCAATGATGCATCCTATGCCCATAATAACGCTTGGGAAGTTTGGGATACGGGAAATACCTTCATCCGTAACAAAGGGAACCATTCAAGCTACGGTTTTTGGTTAGGCGGCTCGGATCACACTATTTTCATTGAAAATGAGGCTGCTTATAACGGACTTGAGAAGAGCAATGCACCTGAAGCATTTGGAAATGCAGGTGTGGCAGTCGTAAATGGAAGCAGCAGCCATTTCATCATGAAAGACAATTACATACATGATAATAAAAGCTGTGGTGTAGCGATTCGGTTTAAAGAGGGTTATGAGTCGTATCATTGGATCATCCAGGGTAATAGATTCACCAATAATGAAACCTACGGCATTTACTTGAAAAATGTTAATTGGATAGACATCGCTGGGAATGAATTCGCCGATAACCAAAAGGGCAATATCAAAATAGATGAAAACGTAACCAACTTATTCCAAAGAGAGTGCGATATAGACACTGAAGAACCCAAAATACGAGTCTCATTATCGACTGAAGTCGCCAAAGTCGGTGAGTGGATAAAGTTTGATAGCTCACAAAGTAACTCCTCTTCTCCTCTACCTCTTCAATATCGATGGGATTTAGGAGATGGCACCATCCATACAACGCCGACTTTCAATCACCAATACAAGGAACCTGGTTTCTACCGTGTCGGGGTAACGGTTCATAATCAAGCTAAAGCTGCTTTGGAATGGTTTGATGTATATGTCCTATCAGATGAAACCTTTGCAATAAATGACCTTAGGAAATGGAGTACTGTTACTCATGAGCCAGATCAATTCGTATCTGTGAAAGAAGACAAACTAAATAGATTGAGTGATGAATCTTCTATTCATTTTAAGTCTACTTCAAAGCTGGCAACATTTAAGTTCTCAGCTGAAAAACCCATTCATTGCAAGGAATCAGTATCCTTCTGGGTCAAGTTCCATCATGAAACACGAGATGGTTTCATTCCTCAGCAATCACCGATTATAAGACTTGTGGATGGTAACCAGAATGCATATGAGTATCTACCACAATCGTTTACATTTGATTGGAGTAAGATGCGTTCTGAATCAAGAAATGGATGGACATTGATCACCATACCAGCAGGAGGCAATTCAGAATGGATCATCCATGAAAACGGAAGAATGAATCTGGAAAACATTCAATCTATCGAATTTTCCATTCACTCAAAAGGTGGGTATTACTCTTTCTGGATAGATGGATTTTCAATTCATTAATTTCTACTAGTTCAAGGAATGACTTTCTCCCAAGTATGACCGAGTGTGACAGGAGGCTTTTGATTACATGAAAAACGAACCTATCATAACCAAAAAACAACATAACCCGGTTGTGCTTTCGAAGGAAAAATCACCGGTGCTAAGAAGATTTTTAAAAGATTTCAATCACGGCAAATATATTTATTTGATGCTAGTGCCGGTCATTGTTTATTATCTTATCTTCCACTACTGGCCTATGATCGGTATTGTAATCGGTTTTCAAGACTATATTCCAGGGGTGGGTTTTTTTGAAAGCCCCTGGGTAGGTTTAAAACATTTTACAGAATTCTTTAATAGCTATTACTTTTGGCGACTGATTAAAAATACTTTCCTATTGAATTTCTGGTTGCTTGTCTTTGGCTTTCCAGCCCCTATTATTCTAGCATTACTACTCAATGAAATTAGAAACAGATTTTTCAAGCGAAGTGTACAAACCATCACATATATCCCGCATTTCATTTCATTAGTAGTCGTTGTAGGAATCATTAAGGATTTTACAGCAACCGATGGGATGATCAATCAGTTCCGTGATCTAATGGGAAAAGAATCCATACCCTTTCTGCAATATCCGGAGTATTTCAGAACTATTTTTGTGACAAGTGAGATATGGCAAACAATCGGTTGGAGTTCAATTATTTATTTTGCGGCATTATCGAATGTTGACCCTAATTTATATGAAGCAGCGGATATTGATGGTGCAGGGCGCTTCAGAAAAATGTGGCATATCACCCTTCCTGCAATTCGGCCAACGATTGTCATCATTTTAATTTTGACAATCGGAAGTTTGTTGAACACTAGTTTTGAAAAAATTCTCTTACTATATCAACCACTGACTTATGAAACAGCAGATGTCATATCGACTTATGTTTACCGTAAAGGGATTGAAAATTCTGCTTTCAGCTTTGCAACAGCCGTCGGCTTGTTTAACACGATTATCAACTTCACCTTATTGATCATTGCCAATGCAATAAGTCGAAAAATATCAGACAACAGTCTATGGTAAAGGATGTTATGTGATGAAATATCAAACTTCATTAAGTGACCGCACATTTGACGCGTTCGTTTATGTGGTATTGACTATTTTGATGATTCTCAGTATATACCCGCTTTATTATATTTTTGTAGCTTCTCTTAGCTCTGTTTCTGAAATTGCGAAAAGTGGGACCTTAATGTTTTTCCCGAAGGGGTTTACAGTACAATCCTACATTTCCGTATTCCAAAACGAGTTGATTCTTAGAGGGTTCCGAAATTCGGTTTTTTATGTGGTACTTGGTACATCCATCAACATCATTTTAACGACTTTAGGAGCCTATGCACTTTCTCGGAAATGGCTGAAAGGCAGAAAGATCATCATGTTCGGCATCGTTTTCACCATGTTTTTTACTGGTGGGTTAATACCGAACTATATGGTTGTCCAAAACCTGGGAATGTACAATACCATTTGGGCACTCATGCTACCCGGTGCTATGTCGGCATGGAATTTGATTTTAATGAGAACTTATTTCCTCGGTCTACCACAAAGTCTTGAAGAATCAGCCAAAATAGAGGGAGCAAACGACTTCCAAATACTTCTAAGAATCGTTATCCCCCTCTCAAAACCTATACTTGCTGTAATGGTGCTTTTTTACGCAGTAGGCCATTGGAACTCTTGGTTCCCAGCTTCTATCTATTTGCAAGATCGGGAATTATATCCTCTTCAATTAATATTACGGGAGATTTTGATCCAAGGGCGTATCTCAGATTTTGGTGGAGATCTTTCGAATGCTTCTCACCAAGTAGCCAAGAATTTGAAGTATGCAACGATCATAGTTAGTACGATACCAATCTTGTTGGTCTATCCATTTATACAAAAGTATTTCGTAAAGGGGGTCATGCTTGGTTCTTTAAAGGAATAGAAAGGTTGTTCCAAAAATGTTCCAACAAATTCAGGGAGGGGTATGATAATGAAATCCTTTAGAAAATGGTTGAACGTATTATTAACATTGATTCTGTCTATTTCACTTGTCGGGTGTATGGATGAAACTGCCTCTGAAGAAGATAAAAAGGAAAATAGCGATGCAGACTTTAGTATTTGGACATGGTTGGGGGCAGTTGAGGTTTGGGGTGGAAAAAGCTATGACGAAGTAATGGTGTATGACAAGATGGAAGAAAAAACGGGTGTGGAAATTGACTATGTCCACCCTACTGGAGATGCAACTGAATCATTCAATCTTATGATGACTTCTGGAAATATGGAAGATGCTATCTGGTATCACTGGAGCCCTGAGCGGGTAAGCCAATATTACGAAGCTGGGAGAATCCTTGATATTTACCCGTTGGTGAAAGAGCACGCCCCTAATTTAATGAAACTTTTAGAAGAGAATCCAGATTTAAAGAAACAACTTGTAGACCCTGAAGGTAGAATGTACTATATGCCTTGGATTACGCTTGATAAATTTTTGAATTTAAGCGAAGGATTGATGCTTCGAAAAGATTGGTTGGATGAAGCCGGAAAGGATATACCAACTACCAATGAAGAATTATATGAGGTATTAAAAGCAATGAAAGATCAGGGGGTCAGTGGTGGCAAAGATTTCGTCGGTTTAACAGGTTATCCATCTCAAATGTATAAAATGTTTTATGGATTTGGAGTAGCAGATGATTGGTACGTAGAAGAAGATAATGAAGTGACATATGGACCGATAACTGATAAATATAAAGATGCGTTGAAATGGTTCAATAAAATGTATGAAGAAGGTTTAATTGATAAGGATTACCTTACAAATGAATTAGACATTTACAATAAGCATTTGGTTGATGGTCAAAGTGCAGGTTTTATCGATAATTCAGACTCCATGGCTAATGTTATGAAACTAGCTGAAGAAGCAGGAAATCCTTTTGAATTTGAACCAATACCATATCTTGAATACAATGGAAAGCCAACTTCACTGAATTCTACAGCAAAACGTATAGCTCAACCATATGGATTAGCAATCACTTCAACTACAGAAAATCCTGAAAAATTGGTTGAATATCTTGATTATGGGTATTCTGAAGAAGGCCAAGAATTCTTTAACTGGGGTATTGAAGGCGAAACATTTGAAGTAAAAGATGGTAAAAAGGTATTTACAGATAAAATAATGAAGGATGAAGATACTGTACCAGGTTTAGCAATGACAAAGTATACAAATCCATGGTGGTTAACCGTTACAGATGTACAAACTGCGAAGGCTACATTAAACGATTTAGGTGTAAAGGCAAGAGAAACTTGGGCAGATGTTGATATTTCTATGGCTATCGAGCCCCTCTTATGGATGACTGATGAAGAAAATGACGTTGTCCAAAGTACTTCAACTGATATCAAAACCTTTAAAGATGAAATGAGGGATGCATTTATCACTGGTCAGAGAGATATTGATGCAGAATGGGATCAGTACGTAAAAACACTCGAATCCATGGGCATTCAAGAAATTCAAAAAGCTAAACAGTCTGCATTAGAACGTTATAAGAAACAATAATACTTAAAGAATGGGATTGATCCATATCCAATGTCTAAGTACAGACATTTTTGGTCAATCCCATTTTCATGAAATAATATTGGATTGTTCTCTAATAAGAAGTGCCTTATCAAAGGTTCTTTGGCAAATAGAATAAATTAAATACATCGTAAAGCTTCCAGTAAAGATTAAGGTAATGGGTAAATAATAATAGATTAGCATTGAACTAATGACCACCAGAAAAGAGAGTATTAAATTTAAAGGACTTAATAGGGCTAGAAAGAAGGAATTACGAATAAGTTTACCAATACCAACATTGAAATTGACCATTACAGGGAATAAATAAATGGTAATCATTCCAATAATTAAAGCAGCAAATAAAAGAATGATATTAACCAAAACGTCATCTTTAAAAAGTAAATTGTTTAAATATAAACCTATTATAAAAATCGACCATAACACACCAAGAATAAAACTTTGCTTAAAATTTTCTTTAAAAAACGTGAAGAACGATTTGAAAATCGGAGGTTCTTCATTTCGATTCCATCTTCTTACTACCCCACACATTGCAGCAGTGGCTGGAAAAATTGTAATAATTGGGGCGCACATCATGATCCATAAGAAATTCAAAATGATATAATCAGCTATCTTTGAGCCAATGTTAAATAATTTGCTATCATATATTTTCATAGTTACTCTCCTTAATACTTCGAGTATATGAATATACTTCTTTTTAAGCCCAAAGTTTCCTGCAACATAAAGTATAATTAAAGTTTGATAATAAGATTAAAAATGACCTGCATACCCTATACAAATCATTTTCTCTTTCTTTTATTATGTTGTTTTTTGAACCGTTCTTCGTTTGTGTGTCTTTTGCCCGCACTTTTTTGGGTCATACCGAAATTAACAACCACTTCCATCCGCTCAATTCTTTTATCAATCGCATTTTCAATCATTACTAAAGCCTTCTCATCCTTTGGTGCGATGAAGGTGATTGCCATTCCTTTCTCCCCTGCACGCCCCGTTCTGCCGATCCGATGGATATAGCTCTCTACGTCCTGTGGTACATCATAATTATAGATGTGGGAAACGCCTTCGACATCAAGACCTCGAGCTGCCACATCAGTTGCAATCAATAGATGGACTTCCCCATTACGGAACCGTTTCATGACATCTTCACGCTTTGCTTGTGACAATCCACCATGCAGCTCATCTGTCAGGTAGCCTTTCTCCGATAAAGCATTGTAAAGTTTAGCAACCCGCCGCTGGGTCCTGCAAAAAATGATCGCCAAAATCGGCTGCGTTTCCTTTACAACCTTCAATAGTGCATTTTGTTTTTGCCGGTCAGTGGTCTCCACAACATATTGTTGGATTTCTTCAACCGTCTTCCCTTTCGTCTTTACCTTGATCTGTTTTGGTGATCGCATATAACGATTCGCAAGCTGACGTATATCATCAGGCATTGTGGCTGAAAAAAGGGCTGTCTGTCTTGATTCGGAAGTCTGATCAATGATCGTTGTGACATCCTCTAAGAACCCGATATGCAGCATCTGGTCCGCTTCATCAAGAATTAGCGTAGATACGTGTGAAAAATCAATCGTCCCGCGTCGTAAATGATCTAGGATTCGTCCTGGTGTACCAATCACGATATGGACACTTCTCTCAAGCTTATGGATCTGTTGAATCACATCCTGCCCACCATACACTGCTAAAACATTGATGTTTTCATCTTCCGTCAAGTTGTACAGCTCTTGCGTGACTTGCAAAGCCAACTCTCTTGTCGGCATGATGACCAAGCCCTGTATGACCGCTTCCTCTTGATTGATTTTTTCAAGCATCGGTAGAAGGAATGCCAGGGTTTTTCCTGAACCAGTCTGAGCCTGGGCGACGATATCATCGCCGCTTTTCAATAAAGGGATCGACTCTGTCTGTATTCGTGTCGGCTTTGTGATCCCTTGTTGTTCCAGCTTTTTTATATAGTTGGTTGATAAACCTAGTGCTGTGAAGTCTTTCAAATTACCACCATGCTTTCTGTTAGAACCAGCTGCTCTTCTGCTTTTTCTTTTCGGTTTTCGGGAATATGAAATAAGATAATGTAATGAGGATATCGATAAGAACAACCAATGTCCAGATCCCGGTCACTTGTGCGGCAGCGGGATGTTCGAATAATCCATTTTTCACAAGTTCCTCAATTATATCTCCTGTTCCCTCAGAATTGAATAATGTACTGAAATCCCTGAACGGCATAGTCAAAGAAAGAATGAAAATGACAGATGCATATAATAAGACATGTATAACAATGCCTTTCAACTGATGGAACGCATGCTTCATCCCGTACCGTTTCTCACTGAAATCTTCTGGCTCCAGCGGTTCGCCTTTCAGTTTTTTGATTGTCCTCTTAATAAAACGATCCAGCTTTTTGAAATCACTCTTTCCGAATGTCAACGCATAGATCAGGAAAGCCGTAATGACAACCTGGAATGTATCGAACTCGCCAGTATTCCTATAATCGATGATACCGATCGTCAATAGCCATAAATCACTGACTAACCAGATCACAATCAAGTATTTGCTCAGCTTCTCCAAATTGAATATGTATCGGACGAGTAAGAATCCGATGACACTACTCCAAAATATGATCTCACCAACTATGAAAAATAGCCATTTATATTCCGAAATGAAATCGACCATCCGCCTATCCCCCATTTGCTGTTTTTTTCCATTAACCCTATGCTACTTAACAACACAGGCTTTGGCAATGGTCAATTTCTAATTGGATAAACTTCTCCATAGATAAAAAACGGCATATGCTTCCCAGTTTTCCCAACGTGAAAAAAGTTCCCGGATTTCTTCAGGTGCAGGCTTCGTTTGTCTTCCAAGACGTTTTTTCAAAGCATTCTGCAATCCGGCATCTCCAATCGGAAAAGCAGATGGATCACGCAGACAGCGCATCATGACGTAATGAGCCGACCAGGGACCGATACCGCGAATAGCCATCAAGGTCTTTTCTGCTTGTTGAAAATCCTCTAAAAGCGATTGCTTGCTAAAATAACCATTGGCAATTAGCTCTGCGATTCCAATGATGTATTCCGCTTTTCTTCCAGTGAACTGCAGTTTTTTCAACTCTTCAACTGAAACAGAAGTAATTGTTTTTGGATCAGGAAATTGCCAAAACAAACGCCCATTCCACTCCACGCTCTTTCCGTAAGCTTCAACAAACCGTCTTTTTACCGTATAAGCAAACGGAAGGTTGACCTGTTGCCCAATCACTGACCAGCAAAGCGCTTCGAATAAATCAGGGACACCGATCACCCGGAGACCATGAAACGCATGTGCCAGGTCTCTTAATAACCGATCCCTTTCAGCCATTTCATAATAGGGTTTCAGATTCGTTCTAAGGTCGAACCATTCTTCTATATAATCTGCAACATGCTGATAGGCTATTGCTGAGTCAGGTGCATCCTTCACAAAATCAACCCGAATGGTACCGTCTTCGTTTTCACTGATTTCAATGATCATTGTTTTTCCTTCGAATTGAAGCAGCTTATACACTTTCTCATCCTCAACCAGATGCATGCATTCCGCAGGTGATCTTCTCAGATAATGCAATGTTTCTGCAAAACTGAATTCGCGTGGAGGCTGAATCGTAATTTGCTCCAACTCTTGATCAAAATTGGAAGCGCGCATGTCCTTGTTGCGTGTAGTCATGAAACCTCTCCAGTCGAAGCAATCTTTCTTTGATCTGCAGGCCGCCTCTGAAACCTGTCAAAGCTGCATTTTTTCCGATCACCCGGTGACAAGGAGCGATGATCGGAATCGGATTCGCGCCGTTTGCTGTACCAACCGCCCGGACTGCCTTTGGATTTTCCAAAGCCTCGGCAATCTCTGAATAGCTGCGAATTTGGCCATACGGGATCTGTGTCAATTGGTGCCATACAGAGGTTTGAAAAGCTGTCCCTCTGAAATCGAGCGGTATATCGAATTCTTTTCGTTCTCCATCCAGATATTCGTTTAATTGGTTGGCAAATGGTGAAATGACGTCCTCATCCTCAATGATTACGGCATAAGGAACCTGTCTTTCCACCCATGTTGTCATCGTTTCAAAATTCTCTGACGGCCAGGTGATTTTACACAGTCCTTTATCGGTAGCAGCAAGAAAAAGCTGCTCGTTTTGGAACGTCGGATGTTCAAAAGCACTCCAATAAACAGTAGTCATCCTTATCCCCTCCTATTAGATTGTTGATTTCCAGATCTATATTGAATCGGTGTACAACCTGTCATCTTTTTAAAAGCTGATGAGAAGTGCGAAACGCTGCTGTACCCTACATGTTTTGCAATCTCTGAGATAGAGCTGTTTTGATCTGTCAGTAAGCTTTTTGCTTTCTCCATCCTTTTCTGGAGGAGCATCTTTGAAGGAGTGTTTCCTGTCATCCGTTTGAAAACCCGTTGGAGATGGTATGGACTCATCAAAAGCTCTGAGGCCATACGTTCCAGCGTCAGGTTTTGGGCAAAATTTTTCTCAATCATCGTATTCACCCTTTGGACGATTTCAGCATCAGGACCATGTTTACCCGGGTTTTCAGGGCGGCATCGTTTACAAGCGCGGAACCCTGCCTCTTGTGCTTCTTCTATACTTTTAAAAACCCTGACGTTTTCCGGTTTCGGTGTCCTTGAACGACAAGACGGTCTGCAAAAGATTCCAGTCGTGACGATGCCGACATAATATCGGCCGTCATATCGGGTATCACGCTTTAAGATTGTTTCATAAACCGATTTGAAGATTGTTTCTGAGTCCATCCATACTCCCTCCCTTTCTTACTTAATTATAAACCACCCGCTCGCTCCTGATAACACTTCCAGAATAGGACAGCAAAAAATCGACAAGGAGGAATCAGAAGTTAGATCGGATTCGGACAGTCTCTCGCTTTTTGCACCTTATCCTGTCCGAAGTTGGCCATGATCCGAAGTTTACCTTCATTCAAAAACCTTTAACCGCCCACTACCATTCTCCTAAAATTACTTCAAACTTCGAGGTAACCCTTTTCTTTTCGACATTATTTTCAACCTTTTCATCCTATCAACCGATTTATTTCCTCCGCAATACCCACTTAACTTCAAATTTTCCTATCATCAGCCCTTCAGCCATACGCATTTTTTGACAAAGATTTCAGTGCATTCCATTTAAACTATTTCGTAACACGAAAGAAAGGAGTGCAAATCGTAAACTTCTAAACTATTTGGAGGTGTCTATCATACGAATGACTATGAAAAAGCGTTCTTTAATCGTTGTACTCGTCACCCTGTCCATTTTGTTGATCGCGACCCCATTTTTCAACTCCAACACGACGATCGCCACTACTTCCCAGCCACTAAAGAGTTTTGAAGAAAAGGCTGCACTTGTATCCATCCATGTCAAAGATCGGACGGAACTGGACAAACTCGTAGAAGCTGGGTTTGATCTTACTGAACATGTCCATCAGCATGAGGACGGTACTTATGACGTCGATGCGATTGTAACGCCATCCGAATTGAAAAAAATCCGTAATCAAGGCTTCGAGTTCGAAACCGTCTATACAAAAGCCGAGGCTGAACAACGGATTGCAGAAAGAAAATCCCAGGTGAAGAAGCTTGATCAAGCAACTTCCTCAGAGGATTCCATCACTATTTTACGTGCCAATTTCTTTGAAAATTACTCAGGTACATTCTTATATGTTGAAGCAAAAACAAGTGCTGGTGCGGCAAGTAACGTCGCACTTACTGCCACATGGGATGCTGGTAAAGGGACAGAAATCGGCTCTGGCGGAGAGGCAACTCTTCGACGTGTCGAGGACTATGGTGAATACCTTTATCACCAGTTGCTGCTCCCGATTGAAGAAATCCCTCATCAAATCAAAATTGAAAGCAATCAAGGCGGGACTTCCACCGCAACTATCAGCGAATGGTTGGGAGAAGATAAACCAGACCCGGATAAGCCTCACTATGTCAGCGATTTCGTCGACCACTACATGGACTCGACTGAAATTACTGAACGGATCGAAAGCCTGGCAGAAGAGTTCCCGGAACTGGCTGAAGTGATCGAGCTGCCGAACCAGTCAAACGGATATCGCAGAAAAGCACAAGCACTCCTTGGGGATAATACGAATGACTCTGTCGTCGTAACCTCGAATGACTGGGGGCATGAAGGCGGAAATGACATAAGCATCTCCCTGGAAAAACCTGAGGAAGAACAAGCGGAGTTATCGCTTCACATAGACGGACAGGAAATTGTTGTCTCATTAGCAACCGATGAAAATGGAAATGTATCGAGCACCGCTTCAGATGTCATCACCCTCTTGAACCAGGAGGCGAATGAACTCGTTAGTGCTGATACGTTCCGAGGTGCTGAAGGTGATGGAATCGTCACACCTGAATCATCCGTCCAACTGGATGACAATCTCGATGCGCCAGATTCGATTTCTCGAGATCCATTTACCGTAAAAGCCCTCCGGATCGGAAAACATCGTGACGGATCGAAAACCGGCGTCTTCGCTTATTCACAGGAACACGCCCGTGAATGGGTCACGCCTCTTGTATCCATTGAAACCGCAGAACGTCTATTACGAAACTACGCGCATGATCCAGAAACACGTAAATATGTTGATAATCTCGATATTTTCATTGTGCCGACCGTCAATCCGGATGGCGCACATTTTAGCATGTACGACTACAACTGGCAGCGGAAGAATATGACCAACCATTGTGTGGACACGGATTTTTCCGATCCTCTAGCGCAGGACTACTGGGGTGTCGACCTGAATCGGAACCATTCTGTAGGTTCTGTTCATGACGGCTATATCGGTGCCTCAACCAATTGTACAAGTGCTGTCTATGCGGGACCTGAAGAAGTCTCAGAGCCGGAAGCGCAAAATCTCATTTGGCTGGCCGAGCAAAATCCAAATATCAAATTTGCGATGAACATCCATAGTTATGGTGGTTATTTCATGTGGCCACCCGGCGCTTATACGGAAAACCGCGAAACATTACCGCGTCCGACCGCCGGCGAGGAAGCCTATTTCTGGCAGGCATCTGAAACCATCCTTGATGAAATTAGGGATTACAGAGGTACGGTCATCCTCCCAAGCCGCACCGGTCCGATTCCGGATGTCCTATACTCGGCAGCAGGTAACTCTGCAGATGCCCTTTGGTACGATTATGGCATCTATGCGTGGGACTTCGAAGTCGGGGCTGATATCTGGAACGAAGAACAAGGCCGCTGGCAATCTGTCGGCTTCCAACCTCCTTTTGAAGAAGGGCATGCTGAAGCGATGGAATTCGCAAACGGGATGAACGGACTGTTTGATGTCGCCTACCAATATGCAAAAGATAAGAAGCCGCCAAAATCCAAAGCGACGCCTGGTAAAGGAACCTATGATGAACCTGTAGAAGTTTCCTTCGATTCAAGTGAACCAGCGACCATCTACTACACACTGGACGGCTCAAAGCCTACATTTGAATCTGATAAAATCCAGATCAAAGACACACGGGAAGGCGCTGAAACACTGATGATCGAAGAAACGACGACCATCCACTGGTTTGCGATGGATGCCGCTGGAAACGTGGAGAAACATTATAACCCAGACGGTAACGGAAACAACTATAACAAAGCGAAAATCACAATCAAATAAGTTTGTAAGTTTCGAGGCTGCCGTTTTTAAACGGTGGCCTCGTTTTCCATTTGTCGGTTCCCGCGGATTAAAAAAGGACCTGAGTGGAGATGCTTTTTCTCCTCTCAGGTTTTTCTTATAAATAAAATTAGTGGACACCAGAGACTTTATTTTGCAGAAACCATGGAAAAACAGCTCATTTTTACCCGCATAGCGGAACAGATGTCCTCTAATTTCAAAAACCATGCCCCATCAGAGAGAATTTGGTCTATTTAGGACATAACAAAATAAGTTTAAATATTTTTCCATTTTCTTATTGACTCTCACGTTACGTTATACTTTAAAGTAGTCATTGAAGGGAGGTTACATGAAGCAATGAAGGTAAAAGAAGTAGCTGACTTAGTCGGCATCAGTGTGCGCACACTGCATCATTATGATGAAATCGGATTATTGAAACCTGAAAAGACATCCCAATCAGGGTATCGTCTTTACTCCGATGATAACCTTGCCACCTTGCAACAGATTTTGTTTTTTAAAGAGCTCAGCTTCCCTTTGAAAAAAATCAAGGAAATCATCAACAGTCCTTCCTTCGATCAGAAAGAAGCGTTAGAACTCCACCGTAAAATGTTAGTAGAGAAACGAAACAGGATCGACACGATGATTTCGACGATCGATAAAACGATTGAACACACGAAAGGAGCGATTTCGATGACGAATAAAGAGAAATTCGAAGGATTCGACTTCAGCAAGAATCCGTATGAAAAAGAAGCTCGCGAACGCTGGGGAGATGAGGCAGTCGACAAATCGAACGCTAAATTGGGGAACATGACGGAAGAGGAACAGAAGGCGCTGGGTGAAAAAACGAACGCCATCTACCGTAACCTTGCTGATCTTCGAGACACTCCACCCGAATCAGATGAAGCACAAGCAGCAATCAAAGAATGGTATGTTTTCTTGAACAGAAATTTCGGTCATCACTACTCACTCGACGCTTTCAAAGGCTTAGGGCAAATGTATGTCGATGATGAACGGTTCACAAAAAACATCGATCAATTCGGTGACGGATTGGCACAATTCATGTGCGATGCCATGGCCGTCTATGCCGACAAAAACAAAGATTGATCCAATAAAGAAAACTTGGGCAAACCCAAGCTTTAGCGCAGGGTGAGCCTTGGTTGCGCTTATACTGAAGAAAGTATTTTATACTTTCTTTAAGTACGAAAAAAAGAGCATTCTTTTTAAAAGAGGATGCTCTTTTCCTTGGACTCTACTATCAGTATCATTTCAAAGCAGCCTTCGTGCCTTCATTCCCGATTCGGATTGCATCCCGTTGTGCAATCAGGCATAATTCCGCTGCCTTGAATGTATGGGATTGTTCCATCGCGTTTTCTGTCCCATTTATGCAATCCAAAATCAGTTCACCGAAGTACGGAAATCCGACCTGACCGCTCAAGGAGAAATGCTTCTCCCCTTCATGGTTTACTAAATAAAGGTGATCCCCTTGCTCATCACGAGCGATATCGATATATTTCCGGAGCTCGATATACCCATCAGTTCCAAGGATGAGCGTACGACCGTCTCCCCATGTACGGAGGCCATCAGGTGTCAGCCAGTCGACCCTAAAATAGTTGGTCGCGCCAGTATCAGCGATCAGGGAAGCATCACCAAAATCCTCAAGTTCAGGATATTCCTCATGTTTGTAGTTCCCTACTTTACTGTGAACGACTTTTGCATCCTTTGCGCCAGCATAGTACAGGAATTGTTCAATTTGGTGACTGCCGATATCACATAAGATTCCACCGTACATCTCTTTTTTGAAAAACCAGTCCGGCCTGCTATCTACACTGATCCTATGCGGACCTGCCCCCTGAACTTGCACTACTTTACCGATCGCACCCTGGTCAATGAGCTGACCCGCAAAAACAGCACTTTCAACATGGAGCCGTTCGCTGTAATAGACCGCCCAGATGAGCCCTGTCTCTTCTGTTTTTTTCTTCGCTGCTTCCAATTGTTCCAGGGTCGTGAATGGCGTTTTATCCGTAAAATAATGCTTTCCATGGTCCATCACCTTCAAGCCCAATTCACATCTTCGTGAAGGTATAGCAGCTCCTGCGACCAGTTTAATAGACGAGTCATTCAAGATCTCATCCTCAGATGCTGCCACTTTGACTTGAGGAAATGCGTTACAGAAGTCTTTTACTTTTTCAGGATCGGGGTCATACACCCACTTCAACGTTGCGCCCGCTTCTGACAATCCATTACACATGCCATAAACGTGTCCATGATCTAGAGCCATGGCTGCAATATTGAACTCACCTTCACTGACGACAGGCTTGCTTTTCCCTTCAGGTGCGTAATTCATTCCATCACTTTTTTGCATGATAAAACCTCCTTAGTGATCCACATCAGCAACACATCGAAAGCCGATATTCCCTGTTGAGCTATCTGGAGAGTTCGAACTTCTCGCGGCAACTCGATAACGATTGCAATACGATTTGTGACAAAGATAGGAACCGCCTCTCATCGATTTCACTTGCCCTGCATGAGGTCCGGTTGGATTTGTGTTTGAACTTTCCCAGTGGTAGCGCGGACTGAACCAGTCGGCACACCACTCCCATACATTTCCACATACGTTGTAAAGACCGAATCCATTCGGGTTATACGCATCGACTGGTGCCGTTCCTATATACCCGTCCCTTGCTGTATTTTTATTTGGAAAATCGCCTTGCCATATGTTGCACTGATGCTTTCCGTCAACAATCAATTCATCGCCCCAGGCATAGAGTTTTTGTTCAAGACTGCCACGTGCTGCATATTCCCATTCCGCTTCTGTAGGTAGTCTCTTTCCAGCCCATTCACAAAACGCATGGGCATCATTCCAGGAGACATGAATGACCGGGTGATCCATACGATATTCGATCGTCGAGCCTGGACCTTCCGGTTGATTCCAATAAGCTCCTTCAACGGCAACCCACCAGGGGATGTTCGGGACTCTTTGCGGCTTTTGCGCCCACACTTTCTCAGATACGAAATGATGGAAGACGAAAGACCATCCGAATTTTTCCGCTTCTGTCACATAACCTGTCTGCTCTATGAACGCTTTGAATTGTCTGTTCGTTACCGAATATTGGTCGATATAAAAAGGTTTTAACTCAACATTTCTTACCGGCCCTTCTCCATCTTTCGGAAATCCCTTGAGGCTGTCTGTTCCCATGATGAAAGTTCCACCGTCAAGCAAAACCATTCCTTCCTTGGTGTGTGACTGGTTCTTTTCTACTGTTCCAGTAGTGGTTTCCATGTTTTGTTGGTCTTGGTTTCTTCGTGGTGCACAACAATTCTTCATTTTTTCTCCTCCCAATCCCAATGCTTGTTACTGAATTTTACCATTTTAATGTGGAGATGACAGGATAGTGATCTGAAGGGTAAGCACCGTCTACTCGACTCCGGTCGATTTCTGTATTCAAAACCTGGACTTCAGGTGTAGTAAAAATATAATCGATCGGTGCCCCTTCCCTGCCACCTTTAAAATTGTGGAATGTACAACCAGGATTGACGTCCATTTGCGAAAAAGCGTCGTTCAAATTTGCCGTAGTTCCTAAAAGCGAGAAATCCCCTCGTAAAAACCGGATGACAGGATCATGTGGCTCGCTGTTAAAATCGCCAGTCAATATCACAGGCAGTTTCTTTTTTCGATAATGTTCGTCCAGTCTTTTCGAGATCAACTGGATGCCATGTTCTCTCGCCGGCTGGCTAATATGATCGAGATGCGTGTTGTAATGGATGAATTCGTTGTAAGGTTCTTTTTTGGACCTGAAATGTCCCCAGGTGCAAACCCTTGGAAAATCACTTTCCCAGCTGATACTGTTCGGGACATCCGGTTTCTCTGACAACCAGAATTGGCCTGATTCAAGGACTTCCAATTCATTGTGGTCATAAAGGATCGCACAAAATTCATCGGACATGCCCCCGCGTCTTCCCTGTCCGATCCATCGATAGTCGGCCAGCTCAGCTTCTATATCTTCAATCATTCGGAGGAGACCTTCCTGGGTACCCACTACTAGCGGTCGATGCTTGTTGATCATCGCAGCAGCTTTCTTACTTCGATGAGCCCACGAATTCTTTCCATCTTCCGGAATATCAACCCTTAAATTGAATGTCATTACGTTCACGTTGGTTCATCCTTTCTTAATAAGAGCCTGATGTGTTAAGGTTACATCGGAATTGTTCAAGATCACCTCGGTTTTGCTCAAGTTCACACCAGGATTGTTCAAGATCATCTCGAACAAGTTCACACTGAAATTGCTCAAGATCACACCAGAATTGCTCAAGATCACCCCGGATTGCTCAAAATCAACCCAGAATTAGCGGAAAGGAGTGATTTTTACAATTATTGAACAAAGGGATAAAAGGATCAACTGAATAGCTGATCCTTTTATCCATACTGTTTCCTTTACTTGAGCACTGCGTTCGTTTCCGGCAGTCTTTCGGTGAAGAATGGCATCCCGCGTTTGAATGCAGTCAATCCATATAACATCGAACTCCAATCGATCAAGGTGATTTTGGTCGGGTACCACCGATCTTTTTGTTCAAGATGCCACCAGGAATAGCGATGTAATCCGAAATGATAAGACTGGCGGAACTTTTCTTCATCCTCTTGATCCTCTGGATTCGTATACACATCGTAAGGAATATGGAGGCGATACAACGCGTAAAGGTCATGGATTCCTGCAGGATAAACCGGCAAGAATCCTGCTACAATATAAGCCGAAGCGATGTCACCTGGTGCGTTGTTGATTTTATCCGCATGATACCCGCCATGCAGGCCATCATTCGGTCCAGCGCCATATCCCCAAACATAGGACGGTACATCCTCATGCTCTTTCCATTTAAATCGATCCGCCTGGCACGCATTTGTGAAGAAGTTTTGATATACCTTGCTCTTTCCGTATTCCGGAACGAGGTAATACGGAAATTGATGGACGAATGAGGATAAGAAGGCGTTTTTATCGTTATCCGTCAAGACAGGAATATCCCGATATTGGACTTGTGGGAGGTCATTTAATTTCGGCTCTGAAAAATTTCCATGCCACAACGTTTGGATCTCTTCATTTTCCGGCTGCCCCAACAAGGCGAGATACGCAACCAGCGCATACTCGTTAAAGGCAGGTAATGGAGCGATTCCTTCGGCGTCCTTTACAATCATGTTGATGACTCCGTTTTCTTTATCCGCAACAACAACACGCCAGTCAATCTGTTTCAACAGACGTGTCGCCATTTCATTGATTTCCGGTGCAGTTTCCTTAAAGTGATGCCCCGCAAAAAGGGCCCCTGCTACCAATAAGGACGTATCAATCGTTGATATTTCGGAATTGAGGTTTTCACCTGTTTCCATATCGACAAAGTGGGCGTAAAACCCTGTTTGGTCATCACGTGCAGGTTGACATCCCTCGATTTCTCCCATCACACACCGCAATGTGACAAGAACCTTTTCAGCAGCTTCTAAATCCCAGCCCTCCAGATCTGCAACACAGAGACCAATCAGGCCAACGCCAGTTGCAGCAATCGAACATCTGAAGTCAGGATTTTCGCCAAACGTCATATACGCATCGGCATACAGGCCGGTACGAGGATTCCGGGAAGCGTCCAGCAAAGCATAAGAATCTTTATATTGGCGATCGAAAAAGCTTTTCACATTTTCGGGTAAGTCCTTATAATAATCCGTTACATTGCTCACGTTCATTACCCCTTCCTAAGCTTTATTGTAAATGCTTTGAAATTTTTCATGACGGCTTTCCAGTCGATCCGCTGCTTCATGGCGTTCCTCTTCCCGAAGCTTATTCACGTGTTTCGGCAATTCACCTCTGGTATGGTACGGTCCACCCTCATGAATGACATTCCACATCGGATCGGTCGGATAATCAGCAGTAACCATTTGCTCTGCCACCCACTCATCCAGCAGTCTCAATCCTTGTCCAACGATTTCAGGGCGTTCATCTACTAGGTTCGTGGTTTCGTGGGGGTCATTTTCAATATCGAAAAGCATCAAATCAGGGAAATCCTTCAACCCGTCATGATACGTACGGATCAACATCCAGTTATCGAAACGGACGGAACGCTGACAGCTCCAAGCGGCCTGACTGACGACAAGATAAGGTCTCCCAGCCGAGCGTCCTTCCGTAACTGCGGGAAGAAAGCTTGTCCCATCCCATTTTCCGCGAGGCTCACCACCAGCCATCTCCACTAATGTCGGCCCTAAATCGACTTGATAGTGGAAATCTTCATCAACTTTTCCTTGACGTATTTGCGGACCTGCCATGATCAATGGAATCCGACTTGTAATATGATCGGCTGTCTGGTGATCACCATATATGTTCAATTCCCCTTGATTTTCACCATGGTCAGCCGAAATGATGATCATCGTATCTTCAAGTAAGCCTTCCTCTTCCAGCGTATTGAGTATCATGCCGACATGGTCGTCAACATAGCGGATTGCTGTGTCATATCCGTCAATCCACCTCTTGAAGTCTTCCCGGTTATGGATTTCGTGCGGGAGATCTGGCCATTGATTTCCTGCTGGCACATTACGTGCACTCATCGGTCCAAAACTCTCCTGATGCTGGGCAATGATTTCGTCTGTCAACCATTCTGGAGCTGGATCATTTTTGAAAGGGTTTCCATAAGATTCCGGAGTTCGGTATGGCGTATGCGGATCCCAGAAATTGAGATACAACAACCAGTCTTCTTTTTCCGTGCCTCTTCCCTTGATCCATCTCAATGCTTCATCTGAAACTTCCCCTGCCGTTTCTCCAGCATGTTTTCCAGTATCGATCATTTCAAGGAATCCTTCGACAACATCCCAGTTTGCATGTCGGCTAGGAAAAGGACTGATCATAGCGGTATGATGTCCCTGGAATCGCATGACATCAACCCATGCCTGATAAGGAGAACGATGGTAGTTGAATTCACGACCTGCACCGATTGGACGGTTATCTGCTTCAAGCCCGCCATGGTTCACCGCACCTGTATGGATGCCGAACCGGGATTTGAACATAGCATTTCGGCAAGGGGCACATGGAGCATCCGATGCATAATAGTTGGTGAAACTTGTACCTCTTTCAGCAATGCTATCAATATTTGGTGACGTGTTCCGATGGTAACCGTAGCACCCCAAATGGTCAGGACGCAGTGAATCGATATCAATGTAGAGTATACGCATGATGAATCTTCCTTTCTTTACTTTAATGGTAAGATTTGTACATTTCATAGAATATAGTTTTTTTAATTGAAGAGACCTGGAATAAAACATACCAACTCTAACCTATATAGCCTTTGATGTTTCATAGCCTCTCCCTTTTGTATATAATAAGGGATAAGTTTCTGACTGAACATAAACAAAATTTAAATAGTTGTATAATTCATAAATTTATTTATCAGGAGTGTAGATGATGAAGATCTATGGTGTTTATCATGATATGGAACCGACTTGGACAACCAAAAAATCACGGGGGTTGAATACTCTGGTTTATGTAACGGAAGGCAAAGTCCGTTACTTTATCGACAATAAGCAGTTGGACTTGGAAAAGGGCGAGTTTCTGTATGTTCCATCCAAACAGTATCGTGCTTGGATGAACCATCCGGACGAATCCCATAAAAAATATACTGCTGTTTTTTCATGGCAGGATTCTTTTCAAGCGATTTTTACTGAACGAAATCAATTGCTAAGGTTTAAACCGAGAAATTCAGCCTATTATGAACAGAGATTTGCCTTTCTGTTCGTACAATGGCTCGGGCAGAAGAACTTTTACGAGCAGCTATCCTATCATGTCATAGCTGAACTTTTATTACTGGTTTCGCAAGAAAAATCAGAACGGAATGCTTCACCAGTCAAAGAACAGATCGTAAGGAAAATGCAGGATCACATCCTGTATAACTTCCGTCGGAACATTACAATCGAAGAGTTGGCGTCAATTGTGGATGTCACACCAAATTACGTCACCATATTGTTCAAAGAAGTCATCGGTGTAACACCCATTCAGTATTTACATCAGATCCGCATCAACACAGCATGGAATTTGATGACAGATACCAATATGACAATAAGAGAGGTCGCTGAATATCTCGGATACTGCGACCAATCTTATTTCAATCGGATGTTTAAAAAATGGATGGGAACCGCACCATCAAGAATGAAACGATGATGGAGGTAAATGGGTGTCATACGACCACTCGATACGTTATACGACAACTTGAGCACGAAAATGAGTGGTCATTGTCCGTAATAATGTTCACCTGCTATCAAACAGTTACTACACTCGACTTTGATAGGTTACGCACTTCATCAGCCGTCACTTCTCTTCCAAGATGGTCCGATAAATAGATGCCCTCACTGATCAACATAGTATCCAGGGCAATCTGTGCTGTTGGAAGAAGATCCACACGGCCTTGAAGGGCTGCAATCCAGTGATGTTGTGAAGAATCATAAGCGTCTGTGTTTTCCCTTAATTGATGCCATCGGTAATCAGATTGGTCTCCTGGAAAAACAGTGTCCACATCTAAATCACACATCGTAGTGTGGTAACTTAACGGCGTCCTTTTTCCATTATGAACCCCGCGTATTCTGATTCCTCCCTTAGAACCGACAATGCTGCTTCCATCGAATTCATTCAGATGGATCGCCCAGCTCTCCAGAATATCAAGTGAAGCCCCATCCTTAAACCTGACATAGCCTGTTGCCACTTCCTCAGTATCGAATCTACTGATTTCTTTTCTCTTTGGATCCATATCCATCTCCTGATAAATTTTCCCGGTAATTGTAGACACCTCTGGCATATCCATCAAGTACAGGAGCTCGGATATATGATAAACTCCCATATCAAACAATGCCCCGCCGCCTGCGGTTTCTTTTCTCGTAAAGAACTCTGTTCCAAAGCCATCTACGAATGGTCTGCCTCTCCTTCTATAGCCAGCTGAACGTGCATGGAAGATTTTACCGAGCTTCCCCTCTTCAATGAGCACTTTGGCTGCTTTCGTTTCTCTCATATAAAGATTACTCAGTTGGATATGAAGCTTTTTCCCGTATTGTTGAGCCATTTGGATCATATCACTTCCATCAAGATATGTTCCGGCGATCGGCTTTTCACAATAGACATGTTTGCCCGCCTGTAACGCTTCCATCGTGACAGGGGCATGATAGTTATTATGAAGACATACATCCACCGCATCCAGATCATCCCGCTCAAGCATTTTATGAAAATCAGTATACTTGTGCACGATGTTGTATTTATCAGCGACGCGATCCAGCTCACTCTCATTGATATCTGCAGCAGCAATGACCTCAGCTCCAGGGATTTTCGAATAAAACTCCAAATGTTGTTTTCCTATGATTCCAACTCCGATAATACCGACTTTGATCGTTTCCATATGGATTCTCCTCTCTAAACCCTTTAAAGTGATAGGACTGGCGATCTATGTTTCAGTGCTCGTCTGACAGTAGCTAGCTGCCACTCCACTTCTATATACTCATTTGCGCCGGAATGGTGTTCCACGCCAAGACAACCTTCATACCCTGAATCAAACAAAATATCGATCTTCTCATCACACTGAGGGATCGTCCACGCCGCCATATGTGTATGGAACGCATAAGGTGCACACAGCCGATCGCCATTTTCTTTATCCACATCCCAATTGTCAAAATGGAGCAGGATGCCGAATGCCGGGTCATTCACAGCGTCATACACTTTCTTGATATTGGATGGAACTCTTGAGGTGCCCCAATGGTTTTCAGGACCGACTTTATAACCTCCTTCTTTTGCTCTTGAAGCATATTCTTTATAGCGATCGACTGTATACTCGAATTGTTCCTCACTCATGTCGATGTCGTGTCCACCCATATCAATTCGTACCGTTTCCGCCCCAAGGATTTCAGCTGCACGCAGATTCTTCAAGGCGTTTTGATAGTTGTGCTCTCTTTTTCCCGGGTCTTCCTCCCATAGATGGGCGCCATCCACACATAAGTTGGCAAGGGTCAGCCCTTTTTCATCCATCGCTTCCCGCACTTTCTTCAAGTAATCTTCTTCAGTGTTGAACAGCATGCCATTCCAAATATCAGCTTTATTCAAGTGATAGCGGTACTTTACACTTTCCAAATAGCCGAACACATCCATTTTCCCTTCTTGTAACAGTCCATGAAAAGCGAACGATGCAATTGAGATATTCATTCACATATCCTCCGATTCTCTTATTCATTTAACTCTTCTAAAAAACGACGTGGTATATCCCTTTATGATTCCTATTCCTACACGCTTCCAACACCTCCTTAAAGAAAACCTGGGAGAAATCCAAACTTTTCAAAACGGCTGAACTCCAGCTGTTTATACTTATGGCTCTTTTCTTAAGGATTGTTGCTTTTGGGTCATTTTGGTAATGAACCACCTTGTGCAAGTTGATTGGAGAGCAAGGTGCGAGACTCCTCGAAAATGAAAATCTCATTTTCTTCGTGCGATGTAACGCTGCCGGAGCTTTCCTTGTCCTGCGGGATCAGCATGCCTACTACCTGAATAATCTCCTCGCAAGGCATGCGACGAGGAAGTCGCTTCGACAGGACTTTCTTGTAGACGCAGGAGCACAAATGCTTCCTTGAAAAGGAGACTCCTGAGGTCGCAAGGTGACGAATGGGCTCACCGCACGCCCCGCGGAAAGCGAGCACCTGAAGCGGAAATCAACGACTTTCAAGAGCAACAAAGTTTACGATACAGCCTTGCTTAAAAATGTATTTCATATTTTTTAGTACAAAAAAAAGCAGAGCACACCAATAAGCCTTTCTGATGTCTCTGCTTCTCGTTGATTTAATGTGGAGTTTTTTTACACAATAATAAATTTTTTATGTGAAGCGTACTGTTAGGTGATCATCGACTTTTGCATGTTTTTTTGAAACAACATACGTTACATTTCCATTCATCTCCACAACGTAATCATTACTTTCTGCAATTTTTCGATCCGTTTCAAAAGCGATGATATCTTCACTTTGTGTAAGACGGAAGTCGATTTGATCCTCAGCCACATTTTTAATTTCTGCTGTTGCGTAGAGGACTTTCACATCGCCGAAGGAAACATTTACCGGCAGCATCACTCCGTCTTTACTTTGCAGCTCCAACAGACGGCCATCAAATAGCTTGGTACCGTTCTCATAAATGTGCAGTTCTTTTTCAAAACCATCCAGGTTCAAAATATGGATGAACCGCTCACCTTCCTTCGTTGCCGTGGAGGTCATGAATATTCCATGATACTTGCAGTCATGTTGAAGGGCAGCCTTCACACCCAATCTTTCCAACGCTTCTTTATAAAAACCGAGGTTACAGTTGTACACTGTACCGATCACAATTGCCCGACCCTCTCCAACACTGGTTTCAAAACCACACACTTCATCCGATCCATACACACGGATCAGTGGGACAGCTTCGCCAGTATCAAATACTTGTGCGATGTGTGTTCTGATTTCAGGTCGGGAACCAGCCCAATCATCACCATAGATAGAGAGTGCATAGTGTTGCGACGCCCGTCGAACACCAGTCGGTTGCACACCAAGGGCATCAGCAAGGATTGTACACGGTTCTGCTTCTAAATCATACGTTGGTACTTGTCCGTAAAGAAGAAGGCTCCCACCGTTGTTCAGATAATCTGCAAGTTTTTGCTGGACTCCCTCATCCATATAAAGGGCAGATGCAAGGACTAAAACTGGTGTTGTTTCTGGATCAATCGGTTTATTTTGAACGTCGACAGAACCGAACCGATAACCGGTCAGAAGCATTGCACGCGCCATGTTCTCCCATGCGGCAGGAGCACGATTGGCTTCAATGCTCTGGTACATCTCCTTCATCTTTTCGCTCTCAGGATAACGTGATTCTGTCATGAAATAATCCGGAATGAAGGCAAAAGAAACATCATCATGTTCCTCTTCCATAACCGCAAGCTTATCCGCGACTGCCATCATGGTCTTTGTTGCTCGAGCCATCCTTGGAAACGTATAATTCAACTCCCCTTCAGGACTGACAGGGGCCGCGAAACCATGTCTTTCTCCAGTATGAGCGATCCTATCATTACCATCATCATATTTCTGGTCAAGACGGTAGTTCCGTCCACCCGTGAACAGATAATAGTTGATCATACGGTTCCCTTGCGCGATGCACATCCGCACCTTGAAATCTGCTGATGATGGATCGTACCTGCTGCTCAGCGTCTCTCCGAAGTTCCCATCTCCGCAATTGAACTCCACCGATGTCAAAGGTTGGTCCGGATTGTGGACAGCATCCATGAAACCATTGATCAGATAAAGGTCCTGGAACGTACTCATATCCAAATCCCCGAAATAGATATCTGAACCAGAAATGTAACCTGGTGCTTGTGTATAAGATTCATAGAGTTGGCTGATTCCGATCGGGTAGGTCAAAGCACGTCCGCCGCCTGTACCATGGATATTGATGACAAACGGCACATCTTTTACACCGAATTCTTCTGCATAAGTGCGAAGTATTGCAACATATTTGGCAAAACGGTATCTCATATAATAGCCAAGATCATGATGAAGAGAAGGCGTATAGTCTTCCTTCGGTGAACGGATCGAATCATTCCGGATCACCTCATTATCCATTTCAAACGGATATCGGTTTTTCAACTCTTCAGGCTGATACCGTTCATGCAGCCAGTTTGAAAAGTCATCTAGCACATGATCGGTGAGGTCCGGACTGTTGCTGACCCATGAAAGCATTCCGATTTCATTGTCGAGCTGGACCCCGATGATGTTTCCGCCATTTGTATGCAACCGAGGTGCAATGACGTCCATAACCGCTCCATACCATTTGCGGGTTTCTTCTAAAAAGGATGGCGCAAGATAATCAAGTGTCTTGGCCGATACCATTTTTCCATCCCAGGTGATCGGAACGATTTCAGGGTGTTTCTCTATTACCCAGTAAGGAATTCCTTCATTTTTCATTTCCGCCATGATAAACGGCCCCGGTCGGACAAAAAAGTAAAGATCATTCTCTGCGCATAAATCGATGAACCCTGTCAGGTCAAGTTCAGGGCGTGATTTCCCTTCGAGATCAACCTCGCCTTCGACTGGTTCATGACAAAGCCAGGGGACATACGAAGCAACCGCATTACAGCCAGACGTTTTCAACTTATCAAGTCGATCCTGCCATTCCTCTGGATTCAAGCGGTAATAATGAATTTCACCGCACATCAGGATTTGAGGTTCACCATCTATAAGAATTTGCTTGTTTTTGATTTCGATCATATTGCTTCCCTCCTGTTTTCACTTGATTTTATTAGCTATTTGCTTTCAGAAAACTGCTTACTTGCTATCCATTTTTCAAACCTTCCTGTTGCTTTTCATCAATTTTCAAAAGCATCTTTTGGGCAATCCATGTCACATATAGCGCAACCACACTTCCACCGAAAAAGGGAATCAGGGTCGGTATAAGGAACATGATGAAACTAATGAATAATACCCCCAAAATTGCTACTAAACTCTTAAAAGGATGTAGCATGGCGATGAATATCGTATTTCGGAACAGGTGGAAAAGGGTTAATTTGTAATGGACGAATACAGGGAAAATCAACGCAAGAATCAGGACATACACGAATAAAAGCATGATTGTGAATGATTTCAAAAGAAAAAAGAGTGTAGAGCCTGAAGATGAGAAGAACAGGTAATCCAAATACAATACAATCCCCAGCCCAGCCATAATCCATCCGAACGCATTGGACTTGCCGAAGTCACTTTTATACGTACTCCAAAACAATCGGAATACGGAAAAGTCATCTTCTCCGCGCACCCAGCGCCGAATTACCGTAAACATGGCAGATGTTGCCGGGAAAAGACCGAACAACATCACACCAAGTAAGGAAAAACCGATCCACAATACGTTCACATAAGCGATTCTGGTGATCCATTCAAATAAGACAAATAACTTCCCCTTGAAACCTGTACCTTTCATAAGTCAATCCGCTCCATTATTGTTTTTAGCTAGCTCTGTGATTTTTGCGAAATTCGCTGATGCCCGGCATCCGCATCAACCCGTAATCGATTCTTTCATTCTTTTTATCACGACTGTCTTCGTTTCACTGATATCCTTGAATACAATCGACTCATCATCAGCTGAAGCATCCTTTTCGGCAACCCATCCACTCTTACTCCTTAACTTAAGCGAGCCTATTGCACCGATTGGATGTAGTGTCATCTCCACGTGATCGTCCTCTACAGCTAAACCAGTCAATTCGACTGTCGAAAACTCGATTGACAATCCCTCGGTAATGTCAAAATTTCGGATATAGATCGCTGAGGATCTTGGCGGTAAAACAACCTCTTCACCATCAAACAGGGGTTGCCCCTTTTCATAGACGGCAGCCTTTTGTTCGATTTCATCATAGTTGCTGACAAACAGGAATGATTCTTCTCCATTCTTGCGTTCGACGAGTGACAGGTCAGGATTCGTCGCCTGCAAATGACCCGTGATCCCCATCTTGTCCGCAAGATCCTTGATAACATCCAATTGATAGTTGTAATCATGACCCATGGCAATTCCTAACACAAGGATTTCTCCTCTTCCACAAGGCTTCTTATATGCTGCAACTTCATTTTCTCCGGTACGGGTAAATGTGGCGATCGGCTCTCCATCGAATCGAGTGAATCGTAGACGCTGTTTGATATTGACGGAGTCCGTATTGAGCACATCCACATAGTCCGTACCGCCGACAACTTCCCATTTACCCAGGTCTAGCTCATCGACAAGGATACGACAAGGATTCCCTGATAGATCCATTGACGGGAGTTCCGGATAAATGATGAGCTTCCCACCTTGTTTTACATAATCAGCAAGACGGCTTTGGAGTTTTTCATCCATTCTTTTGGCTGAGAATACCCATAAGGAAGGGACGTCTTCAACGGAAATCTCTTTTAAAAGATCAATAGCTTCGAACTGGATATTTGCGCTGACCAACAAACGGAGGATCCCATCATAGGCAAAATGATCGCGTTTTCCGGTCGAATCAGCTAGCAGCCCCCGATCTCGTTCCTCCACCACTTCTGTCATATAATCATCTGGATTGAAGCCGACGTAGGTATGTATTTTTTTCTCAGAATTTATCAATCTCTTACCGACTGTTTTGAAAAGGGCACCTAGGTGTCGGGCTTTTTCGTAGTTAGGGCGTAATTCGCCTTTTGAATCGATCGGCGCTTGCCATTCATGTCGTCTGCCGAACAGACCGATATTTTCATAGTTTACTCCGGCGACGAACATGTAATAATTCAATGCATTCATCCCGTGAGCGACACACGTACGCGTATTCAAATCCAAGTCTTGCGGGTAAAGCCTTGGCCGGTCCGCTAATCGGCCAGACTGGAATTCTGCCGAAAAGATCGGTTGATCCGCCTGTGAAATCGCTCTAGTGAAAGTGGTGGACATCACAAGATCATGGTAATTGTCATAGCCGATCCTGCCTGGGTAAAAGTCTCCTGCGATGACAACATCATCAAATTCGGCTGTATGGTAAAGCTGGGATAACCCGATTGGATAATGGATCCCTCTGCTGTAGATCGAAAAATCCGTGAACCCATGTACATTGATGATAAACGGAACGGTAATCCCTGATTCTTTCGCAAATTGACGCAGGTCACCCGTATAATCCTTGATGTATTCTCTTCTGAATTCCCCCCACTCATAATGGAAAGAAGGATATTCTTCAGGCAGCCCCTTCTTATAAGCTTCTAGAAAACTAGAGAAGGATTTCTCTTTGATTTGATACTGTGCGTTGAACTGTTCAATCGTACTGTATTTGTCTTCGAGGTAGTCCTTGAATTTTTCAAGTGTATCCGAATTATAATCAGATGTATTACTGACCCAATGGAACATCCCGATTTCATTACATAACTGATACATGATGATCGGTCCGCCTTGTCCGATTTGCTGAGGGGCAATCAGTTCATTCACTGCGTCATACCATTTTTTGGTCTTTTCCAAAAACACCGGATGCCTGTATGAAACAACCCGGGTCCCATGTTCGTTCCCATCACGTGTGCGGGAAAGGACTTCGGGATACGTTTCCAACAGCCAATCGGGAACGCCATGAAAACGGACTTCTGCCATTACATATGGACCTGGCCGTACAATGCAATAAAGTCCGAACTCCTTTACAAGCTCCAAAAAGGATTTCAAATCCCGTTCCCCTCTAGTTTCACCGGTAAAGTCATAAACACCTTCTTCGATTTCATGCCAGACCCATGGAACGTATGAACTGACGAGATTGCAGCCTGATTCCTTCAACTTTGTCAGTCGATCTTTCCATTCACTTTTTGGCACGCGATAGTAGTGTAATTCTCCACCATATAGGAATTCTTCTTTGCCGTTGATGATAAATTTCTTGCGATTCATTCCAACCGTCATGAATTGTTTCCTCCTTGGATTCCTCTACTGTTAATTGGTTTTGGTCGTCAGTTTTTCCACCATTCCATTCAAATTGTCCAGACTGATTTGCAAGCTGTCCATCGGATCTCCTGGGCATTCATCCTGCTCGACGGCAAACCACTCGACCCCATTTTCTTCACCCCATGCCAAAATCGGATTGAAATCAATGGATCCTGTTCCTACCTCAGCAAAGGTCTGGTTATCGTCAAGCGTCATATCCTTTAGATGGATGATCGGCATCCGATGAGCATATTTTCGGATGAAGTCTAATGGATCATAGCCTGCTTTTTTGACCCAATACGTATCGATTTCCGCTAATACCTGGTTCTGTCCAGCAGGGTCAAGAATATATTCCAGCGCTGGTGTACCGTTTATCATAGTCTCGAATTCAAAATCGTGGTTATGGTAGCTGATCCTGTAACCGTCACCTTTCAGCTTGTTTGCAATTTCATTCAAGTCCCGTTTTAGTGCTTGATAGCCTTCAACCGTTCGTAGCTCATCAGGAACGAATGGACAAACAATGTCTTTCGTATTGAAGGCCTCAGCTTCTTCGACTACTGCCTGCAGGTCCTCCCGCAATCGATCGATCCCCACATGGAGGCCGGCAGCCTTTAATCCGGTTTCTTGTAAAACAGCGGCAATCTCCTCTTTCGAATAACCGAAGAGTCCGCTGATTTGGACGCCAGCCCACCCCATCTCTTTCAATTCTCGTAACACTCCTGGAAAATCATCCTTGAGCAGATCTCTCACAGTAAACAATTGTGCTGCAAATTTATGCTTCATATCAAAACTCCTCCCTGAATTGTAGTATCAGATTTTTAGAAAGGTTTTTTAAAAAATAATGACCTAAGCAATATAACAAGTAAGACTCTGGCGGGAAATGCCACTCAATGAGGCTAGTTAACGGACACCAGAGACGCTATTTGTGTCTTTTACAGCTGATTTTTATGATTTTGCACGAAATAAGGTCCCTGGTGTCCGTTAGCTTTGTAAAATCACCTTGTTTTGGCAAAATAAGGTCTCCTGTGTCCGTTAATTTTTTTAAAAGGCTGTTTTTGGAAATATACTCGCTTTCGGCCGGCAATCTGCAAAAGGTTTCAGCATCTTCACTTCCATTAGCCATTAACTTTCAAAAACAGTCTTTATTAAAATACAACCTACCGCTTTTAATATGTCCCCTTCACATCAAGTGTTTTGTCTTCGGCTTTTCCCTCATCATACGAGGACTGAGCAATCCTACCCTGCAGCTTTTCAAAGAATTGATCCTCATCGATCGGCAGTTCAACCCATGCATCCGTCCAAGTGGATAAATGCATCGCATTGGACAGCGTCAAGCCTTTGATCCCTTCCTCACCTGGGGCGATCAACGGACTGCCATGAAGAATCGCATCGACCCAATTCGTCATGATCCCTCCATGCCCTGTTTCAATCCCGTGCACTGGAATCTCACATTTCCAATTTTCCGGGAGACCGAATCCGCCTTTCCATTCCTGGTTGAATTGGGTTTCTGGAATCCGGTTACGCCAAAAAGTGATTGTATTATCTTCGACGATCAGTTTTCCTCGATCCCCATAAATTTCAAACCGATTCGTTTCTGGCGCCATTCCAGTCGAAGTGATAAACAAACCAGTTGCTCCATTTTCATATTCCACATAAGCCGTTACATCATCTTCCACTTCAACATCCCGATACTTTCCAAAATTACAAAAGGCTTGAACCCGTTTCGGCATCATATTGATCGTCCACTGCCACAAATCCAACTGATGAGGACATTGATTGATCAACACCCCGCCTCCTTCACCTGCCCAGGTCGCCCGCCAGGAACCGGAGTCATAATAGCTTTGGGAACGATACCAATCTATGACCCAGATCGTCCTCCTGATTTCCCCAAGTTCTCCAGACACGACAAGGTCCCGGACTTTTTGAAATGCCGGATTCGTCCGCTGGTTATACATGATGGCAAAAACCTTATCAGCTTGTGCTGCGGCCTCATTCATTGCCCTGACTTGCTTGGTGTATACGCCAGCCGGTTTTTCACAGAGTACATGAAGATCATTTTCAAAGGCCTTCATAGCGATTTCTGAATGTTGGTAATGAGGTGTTGCAATGATTACTCCATCAACTCGATCAGAAGAAATCAACTCATCCGGCGTTCGATATACCTCTACATCATCCCCGAGGTTTTCCCGAGCCCAATTCCGCCTTTCCTCCCGAACATCACAAACAGCAGTCAGCTCTGCCCCTTTGATCTGATTATTCAAAATCATAGCGGAATGGGCAGTCCCCATATTTCCGACACCGATGATCCCTACACGAACTTTGTCCATCATATCGCCTCCAAACTAAACTTGTTCTTACCTCTGATTATCACTTGAAACGTTTCAATAACCCGCAAAATTTTTTCCTGATTCCTATTCGCCAGTGATCCCTGTTTTATCAAGCACTTCGACAAACCACTTTTGTGCAAACATATAAAGGACCAGGAGCGGGAGAATGACCAGAACTGTTCCAGCAAATTTGATCGATTCATTGATGTCTGCACCCTTTCCTCCCGCCTCGGCTGATGAGTAGAGAGCTTTGAACGAATCATTGAACTCTTTCAACTTCAATGGGAGTGTCGACATGCTGTCCCCTAAATAGAGGGAAGCCGTATACGTCTCATTCCAGTGCCATACCAATGAAAACAAGAAGACAACGACCAATGCCGGAATCGAGATCGGTAAAATGACCCTGAAAAAGATGGTAAGATAATTTGCTCCATCCAATTGTGCTGATTCATCAAGAACTTGCGGAATCGATTTGAAAAATTGTGTGTAAATCAAGATGAACAACGCGCTCTTGATCCCGCCTGCAAAAATCGCTGGTAAGATGAATGGCAGCGGTGTCCCCAGCATTCCATATTGCTCGAACATGAGGAACATAGGAATCATCACGATCTGTGTCGGGATGATAAAGGTCAGAAGCATCAGGCCAAAGAGAATATTCTTACCAGGAAATTTGAATCTCGCAAACCCGAACCCTACAATCGCGCATGAAACCATCTGGGCGACAGCAGGTAAGACAGAATTCAACAACGATGTCATGAATGTCTTTGGAAACTCGAGAACATTCCAGGCCTTTACAAAGTTATCAAAATACAACTCTTTCGGAATCCAGAGAACTGTCGGATCCAACAAATCTCTTAAACTCTTGAAGCTCTCTGAAACCATATAAAGAATCGGATACAGATAGATGAAACCTACACTGATCAAGAGGGCATAAATGAACGTCTTGAAAACAAGACCATCGTTCCCCTGCATTCCTAGTAATAGTTTCTTCATCCTTGTTCCGACTGTATTCACTTTTTTTATTATCGTTTTATTTGTGGCATAGTCCAGTTTCATTAGGTGCCCACATCCTACTTGGTTAAGATTTTTTGAATTCCAATCTTTCCTTCCTTGTGAACAGGAAAATCGAGATAAGCAAAATGATGAAGATGATCAGGAAATAGATCCACGACAGGGCCGTTGCATAGCCGAAACCCGTCTCCACCTTGAACATGTTTTCCTTGATCAATACGATCACGTTATTCAAGGAATTTGTAGAAAGATCGACTGTGGTATAGATGATATTGACAAGGATAAAAGGCTTGATGCTCGGCAACGTGATTTTCCAAAAGATTTCCCAAGGAGATGCACCATCGATGGCGGCTGCCTCGTAAATCTGTTTATTCACTTTTTGCAATCCAGCCAGGAAAATCAATATCTGAACCCCGGAATACCAGAGGATGATGATCAGCTGTTCGATGACATTGATGATCGGTGCCGCCCAGGATGGACTTAAATTGGCATCCAAAAAGTCGATGATCCCATATCGTTCGATGATCGGAATCGTTGCAGCCCCCTGCGCGAACAGTTCATTCACAACCTCACCACTTGTGATGATGACAGGAAGGAAGAAGATCGCCCTGAATAAACCTTTCCCCCGGATCGGTTGGTTGATCATCAACGCGACTATCAGCGAAAAGACGATGACGATCGGAATCAATAACACGACAGACTTCAAAAACATGATCAACTCTTCTAAAAAATGAGGATCTGATAAAAAAGCGAATTTATAGTTTTCCCATTTCAAAAACGTCGTCTTAATACCGGACGCTGTCACATACACCTTATTGAAACTCATAAAAAGAGAGTAGAAGAGAGGATACGCCATGAAGAGCACGAATCCAATCAACCATGGCAGGATGAACATGTATCCTGTGAAGTATTCTCTTGTTCTCCGATTGAACGATGGCACTTTCAGCTTAATCCCCTCCCTCGATTAGTTTGAAATCAAGCGCTCCGATCTTGTGATCATTGACTTCCATCTCTTTCGTGTTGTAATTGACGATGATTTTTACGTCATTGGAATAAGTGACTTCCACAACACCGAGCTCAATGACCTTTCTATCTTCAATCGAAGCGTTCTGGACCTTTTTCAGTGCTTTATTAACCAGCTTGTACTGACTGACAACATCTTCGCTCCAGTCTTCATAGGAAGATGTGAAAAGATCCTTGGACGGTGTGTTTTGCAGCTTCCATGATGGTTCATGAGTCAGGTAGAAGGATGGATAAGCACCGTATTCAATCATCCTTAACAATTGTTTTTTTGGATCGGCATGATAGTTTGAAAAAGTCGTATAATAATCGATTGACCCATGCATCACGATTTGAAGGAAAGGAACAGAATCTGTTTCATACACGAACCGTGATGAGCTCATAGGGATACTGAAAATTTCATCACTATACTTGAACATATAGTCATTCGGTTGATAGAACGAGACTTTTTCCAAACCTTCTGATAAAGTGTTAGCCAATTCTTCATATTTCGAAGCCGATTCTTCCCTGGAAAGCCTGTTTTTAGAATGGTGGTCTGAATACAGAATCGACCCTGTATCCTCAATGGATATCCCATCAATTCCCAATCTCTCAAATTGCTTCATATCTTCACTTGCAATTTCCAAAGCTTTAACTGGGTTCATATAATTGATTTTCAGATCAGAGAACTTTTCATCTACTAGATTGTTAGAAAACGAATATTCAAGGATCCGGTTGCTGATCCTTCTTACACCATCCACTTGCACATCAAAGTTATCCTGATCTCCATATGCCTTTGTATAATTCGTATAAAGATAGAGCGGGATTCCTTTCTTCTCCAGGTTTTCCTTCAATTCTTCGAGTCCTTCTCCACCGCCTAACTTATCTTCGACGGGGAATTTCGCTGGATTTCCACCAGTCAAACCTCCCTCGTTCCATCCTCGGTAAACAGCTGTCATTTGATCGACTCCGGACTTCATCAAGTCATCGATGATCATTTTGGCTTGATCGAATGTGGTCATCGAGACAAGCTTATTCCCGATCAGTCCAGGTTCCATTTCGCCGCCAAGGAATTCGACTCTGACAGGAACATCCTCCTCTGAATTCTTATTTTCCGGGTTGATCTGCCCATTTTTCTCCAGATATTCCCGATATGTTTTTGCCATGCCTACATAGTCGGAATTCTTTTCAGATAAGAAAACATATCGGATTTCCTTATCTTCATGCAGCCTCTTTTTTTGAAAGGTGTTGATTCCACCCATACTCTTACTCGTAGGCTGGAAATAGGGATACCTGACAATGAATCTAGGAGAAAGCCAGTTGAAATCGGTATTGACGCCACTTGGGTAGGCGACGATTTCTGAATTGAATTGCCCCTTTTCAACTATGCCGATGAATCCATTTTTCTTTACACCATGTACCATGCCAAAGACAGGAATCGATATAGACTCTGGTTGTACCTCCATATCCCCTTTTGACTCTACTGCTTCATCTTTTCCATAGATTTTCCCGATGTACGGTTGATCATATTGTGGGTGATCGGCTTGATAGCGGATAAGGGCTCCGCTTCCGTCAGGTATGAACATATAGCCTGGTATATCTTCTTTTTTCACTGCTCCCAGAAAAGGGAACAGCTGGACAGAAGCGATCTTTTGCTCTCCATTTTCTTTGAAAGCCTCATCAGGCATACGAACGACCAATGAATCCTCTTCCAAAACGACTTCAATGGACATGTCCACTTCTAGTTCTTCCAATTTAAAATCAGCACTGAAACCATCTTTCTTCTTTTCGAGATGTTCAACCGTACCTTTAAGAGATACATAGCTTCCTGATTTGAGCATTTCATCTTTATTGAAATATTGGACAACTACCGATGAGGTTACGGTAGCAGCCCATTCGTCATTTAACCTGGTATCTTTCAATACTGATTCATCAGGTACAGAACTCCAGACGTAACCTGTTTGTTTGTTTTTAATCATGATGTTCAAAGTTTGTGGAGAAACATGAAGTTCGAGTTTCTCATTTTCAGCGGCCAGGTCGTAGTCCTCTGGAATTTCCTTGATCGGTAGGTCGATTTGCCTTTCTTTTTCAGGCTGGGTGAAGTCATTCCCTTTGAATTGAAAGGTACTATGAGTGACTTCCTCCTCTTGCTTATCCCGCTTCACCTTTTTGTTTTCTTCACTGTATCCAATTTGATACGTTATAAAAATCATTAGGAGGATGCTTCCGAGCATGATGACCATTTTCTTTTTATTAGACACGAAGCTTCACCTCTTGAAAGATAGAGTACATGAAATCAATCACCTGATTGGAGAGACCGAATAGGATGAACGAAATGATTCCTAATACAAGCATGCTTGCGACACTGAGAACCATGTTTTTGACCGTCTGCCCGATTTCATAAGAATGGATCTCTTTCACCATCATGAAGAGGAGAAAGGCGCTCCACAGGATGATCGCTTTTTTAGAGAAGTCATAAAGGACAACTTCCATATTCGTCAGCCCTTTTGACATTAACGTGACAGGGATTGAAAAGATGAGATACGGGCTTAAGGCGTAGACCGTACCAATATAAACACTCTTGAATTTTCCTATTCCATCGTTGATGGTACTGATCAAGTAGTTGCAAATGACCCATGCAAACAATGGGAGATAGACTTTATACAGTTCGGTCATTATGTTGACCCGATTCGTATCGACGTCGCTGAATAATGCATTCGTTTCAAAAATCGTGAAGATATGCACAATGAAAAGGAACAGCAGTAATAACGTGGCTGAGAAAACAGAAGTTCTTTGATTCGTTCTCAATTCATAAAAACCGTCGACTGGATGCCTTAACATTCGGAAGACATGCAACAAGTGTGAGACGATCTCGATATTTTTGAGCTTGCTCCACAGGTCCACCACTTTGCTTCCATATCCATATTTTCTGTACAGCCTCTTTACCAGGAAAATCGAGATTCCCAAAAGAACGATTCCGATCAAAACCCAGGAGACATACTTCATCAACCAGTTCCTTCTGATTTCCCAATAAGCTTCTGAAAAGCTCTCATCGTTTCCGGCAAGCCTGAATTCTTCAAGGGCTTTTTCATAATTGCCTTTTTTGAAGGCTGCCTTTCCGATTCCGTTATGAGCAAGGGAAAACATGCTGTTCCGCTTCAGTACTTCGTTCCAATACTGTTCACTTTCCAGATACTTTCCATCTGAATTTAGGGCAATTGCGTTATGGATCAAACTGGTGAACTCAGTAGGCTTCAAGATTTGAATATTGCTTTGTTTCTTATCCAGAATGAACAATTTATGGTCGGAAGAAACGGCAATTCCAGAAGGTGTTTTAAATAATCCAAGTCTCTGGTTTCCCGTGTTCAATCCCCCAAAAACAAACAATAGATTTCCATCAGGATCGTATTCGAAGATATATCCATACTTTGAATCAACAGCAAAAATATTTTTATCCTGATCTACAGTTATATCCGCGATGTTATTTGATGCAGATACATCTGGCAGAAGATTTTCACCTGCTACATTCAGTTTCTTGATCGTTTCTGTTTTCAACCCTGCTGTACTCGTATAGATCAGCCCTTCGTCATCAACTGCGACATTCGTAGCTGAGGGAGGGTATTTTTTCATCAATTGACTGTACTGTTTCTCGGTATAAAGCATCTTTTGCATCTGATGGACGAAATCGAAGCTTGTACGATTTCCCCCGTAATAACCGAGGAAATCTCCTTCCGGACCAAGCTGGATCAATCCTTGCGTCGATCCATCACCGACTATGTACACATTCTTCTGTTTATCGATGATGACTTTAGTTGGATTGAAGGGGCTCTTCTTTCCATAGATGACTGAATCCGGTTTTTCATATTCAAAAGTGAGTGATCCATCTTTTTTGAATTTGAAAACCTTCTTTTTTTGATAATCCGCTACATAAATGAAGCCCTCATCATCAACGAAAACGCCTGTAGGTTTTGACAGGACATCTTCCCCGACAATTCGCTGGAAATTTCCGAACGAATCAAATACGACAACCCTTGAGTTGCCCGTATCCGCAACATAAATCGTGTCGTTTTTATCGATGAAGATATCCTCTGGTTGAAACAATGGATCACTCTCTCCGGCAAGAGGGTCCGATTCGTCGGAAGGAATGTCGAATCCATCGATGGTCCCGATCGGCTGGTATGCTGTCTGTGTGTAGATCGGGTAGTCATCTTTATCAAATGTATAGGTGATGAAAGGTGCTTCTGCGGATGCCGTTGATGTACCAAAAAGAACAACAGCAACGGTCAAAAGCAATATGATCTTAAGCCGCGCCATTTTTTACCTCCTCTCTTACTTCAATCCTGAATGAGCCATCGTATCAATCACTTTACTTTGCATAATCAAGAAAATGATGAGGTTCGGCAAGAACATAAGTGCAGCAGCGGCTGCCGCCATTCCCTGGCCGGCTACCTGATTGTCGTTCCCCATATTTCCTGCTAACGTACTCATATAGAAAGCGAATGTTTTCAAGCTCTCATTATTCATGTAAATCTCTGATGTTTCTGTATTGTTCCATGCCATTTGGAAGGCAAGAATAGCAACAGTAGCGATTGCTGGTGTTACCATCGGAATGATGATCTTCCGGAAGATATAGAAATTGCTCGCTCCATCTACTCGAGCTGCTTCAATCAGCGCATCCGGAATCTGGTCGATGAACTGTTTAATCAGGAACAGCCCCACTGGCATAGCCAGTACCGGTAAAATATGTCCGAACATGTTATCTGTCAGACCGATCCTGTCGATGATGAAATATCTTGGGATCGCAACAGCTGCAGGAACGAACATCAAAGCAATGATATTCGCCTCGAAGATCACTTTTTTCAGTTTGAAATCCAACTTCGATAAGGCGAAGCCAGCCATTGCACTGATGAAGACACTGGCAAACACGATTCCGGATGAAATAATGATGCTGTTAAAGAGGTATCGTGTCATTGGAATGACGGTGACACTTGTCTCTTTGAATAAATCACCAAAGTTTTGTAAGGTCGGTTTTTCAACAAAAAACCTTGGTGGATAGAGAAAGAGTTCATCGATCGGTTTCAGTGCCTGTGAAAATATGAAAATGATCGGCAACGCCATAAAAATCGATAGCGGTATCAGAAATGCAAAAAACTTCGTCTGACTAAAACTTAATTTGCTTGGATCGATCTTGGACCCTTGAAAAGAAGCCATGAAATTTTCCCCTTTTCTTCGTTGGTGATGTTATCTATGCATGTATCATGTATTTACCTCTGTTCATTTTTCATTGTTGATTTCTTGGAATTTCAGCGGACGATCCACAACTCCACTGTTATAGGAAATCAGCAGGTTTTTTCATAAATAGCGGCTCTGGTGTCCGTTAAAAATCTCAAAACACCGATTTTGTCACAAATAACGGCTCTGGTGTCCGTTAGCTTGAAACCTCCCTCACACCAGAATCCCGAATGAGTCGCTTTTCCCTAAAAAGTGTGGCTTTCAATATATTCCGTTTTAATCATCTCTCACCGAACAGGCGCCAGCAGAACCTGGAAACACCATACACAAATATGAGAAGGACAAGTGAAATGGCGGAAGCATACCCCATATCAAAACGAATGAATCCATGGTCCGCAATATGTGTCAGGATCAGTTGCCCTGAATACTGAGGCGTCGGATTCGAGCCTGATAGCTGGACGGCGATATCTCCAGCCTGGAACGTCTGTACAACCGCCATGACCGCTCCGAACAGCATTTGCGGTTTCATAGATGGGATGGTGATATACCAGATTTCTTGGAACCTGTTTTTCAACCCATCAATATAGGCCGCTTCATAAAGCTCGCGATCAACATTCAAGATTCCTGCAAGCATGGCCAGAAATCCTACACCCATGCTGTTCCAAAGCGATACGAGGATCATGATCGTCATCAAGTGTGCCGGAGATTGCAGCCACTGGATCGGTTCATTGATGAAACCGATCTGGATCAGGATGCTGTTCAAATATCCTGCCCTGTCTCCACTGAACAAAATGAGCCACACGACCGACATGGCGACCCCCGCGGTCATTGATGGTGAATAGATCGCCAATGTCAGGATCGTTCTCGGTTTTTTCGGAATCTGAGCCAACAACCAGGCCAAAAAGAACGCCAGGACATATCCACCTACACCGACAATCAACGCAAATTGAAATGTATTCGGAAGCACATGCATCATAAATACATTGTCCTGGGTGATCAAATTGACGAAGTTCTTAAGTCCGATGAACGTCGGTGGTTGGATGGTATTGAAATAAGTGAACGCAAAATATGCAGCAACAATGACGGGTATGACAATGAATAGTGAAAATACGATCAGGAAGGGAGCGACGAACCCAAGAGCGCTCAACTCCTTTTTGAGTCCATCCAACCAAACCGCTTTCCGGGTGTTCGTCTTTGTTCTAATTCTGACGTTTTGTTCTGTATTCGTAGCTGGTTTCACCGGCCTCCCCCTTTGACTGGATTTTTTCTATCGATGGCACTTTAAGTTCTTCAACAACTTTTCCATCTTTAATGAAACCGAATTCTTCCAGTTTCTTTCGCATTTCTCTATTAGTTGTGATGACGGCATCTTCTACGGCTTTTCGCTCATTTTCACCTTCGAAGACAACCTCATTCCATGCATTGCTGATTTCACGCTCAAGCATGTAATCACCAGGCACATGCGGAATATCTCTCAACCATTTCCATTGGTCTTTGATCACATCTAAATCTTCATCCGGCCAAGGCAGCTCGCTAAGTGCCTCCACATTGGACGTGTTCCAGCGAAACTCTGTGCCGTAGATGGTCTCGATCAAATTGCCGAATTCGGATTGGGTCTCTTTTGAAGTCCACCATTTGATGAACTCCCACGTTTCTTTTTTCTTATCACTGCTGTCGAACATGATGACGCCTTTCCCTGTTCCGGGTGCCCAACGTACGACTTCTCCATCTTCATTTTTTACGCCAGGATAAGGCGCGATGCCCCACCAGCCTTGAAGCTCAGGGGCTGCGGCTGTGATTTTGACATAATTATCAAAATCAGCGATACCGATCGGCAAGTCACCTTGACGGAAATGACTGTAAAAATTCGGTACTTGAAGAGGCATACTGTAGATCGTGAACAGATCCGTCATCTGCTTAAAGCCTTTTAGAGCGGCATCACTGCCAATCGCGGTACTCATGCCATCTTCATTAAAAAGCTCACCGCCATTCTGGTAGATATAAGGGACCGTCACTTTCGCTTCTTTAAGCCCTCCTAAACCAGCGATCGGTACATAGAAATTCATTCCGAACCGCTGCAGTTTCGGAAGCATTTTCCGGACATCATCCCAGGTGTCAGGAACAGACATGTCGAGAGCCTGCAGAATATCTTTCCTATAGAAAAGGACATAAAATTCTTGGGTTTCCGGTAGCGCATAGGTCCCATCATCGTACATGAACGGGAGAAGTGCACCAGGTGAAAAACGTTTCGCCACCTGGTCATAATCCGGAAACTGGCTAAGATCTGCCAACGCGCCACGTACGGAAAGTTCAAACGGGAACTTTTGGTTCACACCGAGTGCCAGATCAGGTGATTCATTAGATGCATTTGCAAGGATCAGTTTTTCCTCTGAAGGCATCAAGCTTAAATTCACCTTGATTCCGGTTTCTTTCGTAAAATCCTCATTGGCCATTTGCTGCATCAACATCACATATTGACGCGGCCTGTTCACCCAGATCTCGATTGACTCTTCATCACTCGAACTTACCTGGTTGTAGTCTTTTGTAAACGAAGAGAAGAAATTAGCAGCCATGGAACCGGCTTTCTGCAAAAGATTCGCTTTCGCACCAGGCAAATTCTTATCCGAATAAACATAAAACTTATCGAACTGTAAAGGTTGATTAGGCAGTAACAAAAGAAGGTCTCCAAGTTTCTGTGTCACCGATCCTGAGCTTTGAGAAAGTTCTTTGAAACGTACTGGTATTTCACCAGGTTCCCTGGCGATATCCTCCATTTGCTTTGCACTGATAATCAGGTTCCTTGCTTGATCGGGTTTACTGTCACTCAATTTTTCAAGGTATTCATATCTGTCCCTTAGCTTTCCAGCAAGCTCATTCAGTCGAGGAACAATGTCAGGAATCTGTTCTTCGATGTCCCAATCCCGATACAGGTCCTTGGATTTTCCGGTTGCCATCTGGATTTCCAAGGAAAGATCGTTCACTTCTTTCATGACATCTTTTATCGTGCTGATGACCGGTTGATAAGGGGACGGGTTGGATACAAGCGTTAGTTCGTGCTCCCCTTTCTCAAGGAAAAATTGATACGGCTTCCCGTTCGCATCTGAAAGGGTTTCGTTTTTCCATTCCGTTGTATATTCGAATGGATACTTCAGCATGTCGTCGAAAGGTATTTCGCCATCGATTTTAATTGTCCGATAAACAGGGACATTCACATTGAAATATTGATTGTACTTGAAACCTAGCTGATAGAATCCTGTTTCATCGACTTTTATCTTCCATGTGACAGCTTGTCCTCCAGCTTTCCACGTGTCGCCTCCAAAAGCATTGAGAGAAAGCTTGCTGCCACGGTTTGGTGTCACATTCGGTTCACCGTTGGATAGAGCCCTTATGGATGAATCGGATTTAGAGTAGGGATGCTCAGCTTCAATTTCGAGCAGTCCCTTTGTTTCTTTCCCGTCATGTTTTTGAAGGTACTCTTTATAAGAAGGGTGCTTTTCAGGAGACTTGACGGTTATGTCGCCCAATAGCATCGGCTCACGGATATTCAACAGTGAAATCGTGTTTTCACCTTTTTTAAGATGAAACTTTAAAGGACTATCAAATAAGTAACTCGCATCCATGAAGGGCCGAGACTGCCAGGTATGGATTTCTTCCTGTTTCGGGTACACCTGGTTCCCGAGCTTATCTTCTTCAAATTTATTGACGGTGTCCTTCCATAATCTTGGAAGTACAATTCTTCTCGATTCATAGTATTGGAAATCACCATTTATTTTGATTCCGCGTTCAATTGGTATGATTTTACCTGGTAAGGCGAAGTAATCTACTTCAATTTCATAAAGACCTTCCTTAGGTACGTTGATGGATAATTGCAATTCCTTCGTTTGTTCTTCCCAGCGGAAAGCATTCCCGTCGTATTCGTCATGGCTGGTCAATTCCGCTTCTTTATTGGAACTAGTAAACTCTTCTGGCTCAATGACTTTCTCAAACCCTTTGGTAGCTTTAATGCCTTTTTTGTCCCATTCTATTAATTTATCTTTGTAATCAGCTTCAATAACTCTTGTTTCAAAGTTCTCTTTCTTATCTTTTTTCTTGTTATCATCCTTGGACTTATCGGAATCCTTCTTGTCTTTGTCAAATAGATCGTCTAATAAGTCCCCAGTATCTGATTTTTTGTCCGTGTTCGCATAACTGACATGCGATGATTGATTCAGAAATGATCCAGTAGATAGGATCAACAATCCGATCAACAGGATAGTTATTGTTTTTCTGCGCATAGGATTTCTCCTTTTCGAAGCGGGGTCATAGTGAAATAGAATTGGATGGGGAGATGCTGGCCCCATCCATTCGTTCTGTGTGGTCTATTATTCTTTTATTGCTTTATCCAATTCTTCTGAAGCTTTTTCATAGGTTGCATTGGCCTTTTGATCCATTTCAGCTCCTACATCACTAGGGTTTGCTTCACCTTTATCGAACTTTACATTCATTTCGGCTATCATATTGAGTGCTTCCGTATATCCAGGATGAGCTTTAAGAGGATCTACGGTACCATCAGGGATCAGCTTGATGATCTCTTTCATCTCTTCAGGTACAGCTTCGTCGCTTAAGTACGCATCCCAGATTTCTTCATCATTGATGAGTGGAATACTTCTTGCTACAGGGACTCCTGCATCTTTCCGGTCGAACCATCCTTCTTTAGAGAAAGTCAGCCATTTTAAAAATTCATAGGAAGCTTCCTTATGTTTCGAACTCTTTGAAATGCCGACATAATCCGCAACCAATGGTACTCTGTGACCATCAACGCCTGGAACCGGGAGGACTGTCCAATTGAATTTGTTGTTATCTGTATTGCCTTTCAATCCCCATGTCCCGTCATAACGGATTCCGACTTTTCCAAGTGTCCACGGGTCCTTGTCCTTCCCGTACCACTTATCTCTTTCCTCTTGTTTATAAACAGTAGGACTGACTTTATCCTCATTCCACAGCGTTTGGATATAATTCTGGGAATCTACATATGCCGCAGAACTGAAGTTGTATTGCTCGCCATCCCAGGTGCCCCATTCTAGTGAATTATCAAATTGAACAGGCAGTACTTCACGGAATCCTCTAGGATTTAAAAAGCCGAATTGATGTTCATTGTAGTTGGTCAACTGTACTGACGCCTTCCTCAAATCATCTAGTGTCCAGCTGCTGTCAGGTACAGGAACATTTTCTTTTTCAAACAAGTCTGTATTAAGGAGCATTACGATAGCATGCATTGAATGAGGCATTGCGTATTGATGACCATCATAATTTGCGGTTTTGAGAACACTTTCAAAGGTATTCTCAGGATTGTAGTCTTCATCTTTTTCTAAGTAAGGGGTTAAGTCTTCCAACCACCCATTTGTTATAGCGGTCGGTACGCCGAATGTCCATAAAACATCCGGAAGTTTTCCTGCTGCAGCTGCAGCTGAGAGCTTTTCGTTCCAAGGCCATCCGAGCGACTTATCTTGTTTCAAATCAATATTCGGATGTGCTTTCTCGAATGCTTTGATGACTTGATCGACTTCCTTACTGTCTTGCCAAGTACCGTAAGTGATTGTTACCTTCTCACCAGAATCAGATGCCTTTTCTTCAGATTCGGAATCTTTGTTTTTCGATTCTGAACTTGCTCCTTCATTGTTCGAGCAACCTGCCAGACCTGCAGTAAGAATTAGCAAAACGACTAGTAAACATTGAAATAACGGTTTTACCTTCAATCTAATCCCTCACTTTGTGTTTTTTTCATTAGGCTCTGTGATTCTATATGTTGTTTCAGCGAAATCCACCTTTCCGATGGCGTTCCGCAATAATAAGAGCCTTTCATGACTAAACTAGTGCGATCCAACTTTGAAAATATTAAAAACGGTCGCTCCCCCTTTCAACCTGTGAATGATTTGGCTATAAACTTGACTGCTACATACATTGAAACGTATCGATAAAAACGTATATTTTTACCCTTTCATATTCGTGCTGGAAAACACTTTCTAAAAGGGAAAAATAACAATGCATATTATTCGTTTCATTCCAGAGAAAAACCAGGCTTATATGTAGGTTCATCGCAGTATGTAAATGCCTTGTCCGATTGAGATATCGGCATACTTTCTCCAGAACAAACGACAAGGTGAAAATGTTAGTATTCTATCAAACGAAACGACTTAGTTTTGGATTGTTGCTTCTGATGTCCCAATCCAAAAATCGCCAATTTTCTACATCACTATTTCGCCTCGTCGTCGAAACGTTTCGATAATCTTATATAAAAAATTACCATGAAAGCCTTTTCAGTTCAAGAGTTTTTTGAAAATTTTCTAAATTATTAATTCGACAATTTTTGTAATGTCCTGTCTTTTATAGACAATATAGGGCTTTTACAGTTTTTAAAGAAATGAAAAACTAAGGGTTGAATGAAAGTCGGACCTTATTCGGAAAGCACATGGAGGATATCGAGAGTTCTTGTCTGAATACAGCCTTTATTGGGGCAGCCAAAGAACTTTTACACCTCTCTCCTGTCCCATTTCAGCACTTTTTGGGACAGGCAAAGGGATTTTTCATGCTCTCCTGTCCCATTTCAGCATGATCGAAATAAAAATCACACCTTCCCCTCAACAGCGAATCCAAGTAAACCTCATCAGTAATGAATAGGAAGCTTACGGATCGCCAGCCGAAAGGGACTGAATTTTGTAGAAATCAACAAAACTAACATACTTTCTTTAAAAAGGGTTGAACTCTACAACGATTTGTTGTACAGTTAATAAAATTTAAAAATTCTGTTTCTTATCCAGAGAGGTAGAGGGAATGGCCCGATGACACCTCAGCAACCTTCAATGTGCAAACATTGAAAAGGTGCTAATTCCATACAAGTGGATTCACTTGTAAAGATAAGAAGAACGACCGTGCATTTTAAAGTCTTCTTCTTATAAGAAGGCTTTTTTCTTTTTATAAGTGCAACTATTGGCTTCAGCCTACGCCTAAGGCTTGGCCTCGCCTAGTTTTCTTTATCTGGATCAGCAGGACTCGAAAAAAACAACAATGTCAGCGAGGGATTCAAATGGGAATTTTAGATGACTTGAAGCAAGATAAAATCTTGATTGGTGATGGCGCGATGGGGACGCTCCTCCATTCGTACGGCTCTGACTGGTGTTTTGAAGAATTGAACTTATCACATTCAGATCAAATCTTTAATATCCACCGGGCATATATCGAAGCAGGAGCAAATATCATCCAAACGAATACATACGCGGCCAATTATATTAAACTCGAACGCTATGGTCTACAGGATCAAGTAAAGGAAATCAATACAGCCGCTGTCCGGTTGGCCAAAAAAGCTGCCGGAGATCACGCATATGTGGTCGGTACAATCGGGGGAATCCGTGGTATCAAGCCCCACACGATCACCATGGATGAAATCAAGCGAACGTTCCGTGAGCAATTGTACTGTCTCCTTTCAGAGGACCTTGATGGTATTTTACTAGAAACGTTCTATGATTTAGAAGAATTGGAAACAGTCCTGTCAATCGCCCGAAAAGAGACGGCACTTCCGATCATTGCACAAGTGTCATTGGAAGAGACCGGTTATATGCAAAATCGTACAAACATTACAGAAGCGTTTACCAGGCTTGAATCACAAGGTGCAGATATCATCGGCATCAATTGCCGGCTCGGTCCTTATCACATGCTTTCAACATTGGAAGAAGTACCGCTCCCAAAGCAGGCATATTTGTCCGCCTATCCGAACGCAAGTCTTCCGTCGTATGTGGATGGAAAGCTGCACTATGAGAGTGATGCTGACTATTTTAAAGAGTGTGCCCGTTCTTTCAGAGAACAAGGGATTCGATTGTTGGGCGGATGCTGCGGTACGACGCCTGCCCATATAGAGGCGTTCTCGAATGAACTTGAATCTGTACCGCCTATAAAAGAAAAAGAGGTCAAAAAACGGCAGACACCCCAGGCTGCTGTTCAATCTGTAGACCCAGGACCTCCTCCCCTTCATGAAAAAATAAAAAAAGAACAATCGATCATTGTTGAATTGGATCCACCCAGAAAACTCGATACCACCCGCTATATGGAAGGTGCCAAAGCGCTTAAAGATGCAGGTATCGACGCGATAACTCTTGCTGATAACTCGCTGGCATCCCCGAGGATCTGCAACACTGCCGTCGGTTCCATCGTCAAGGAACAGATCGGTCTCCGTCCCCTCATCCACATCACTTGTCGGGATCGGAACTTGATCGGCCTGCAATCTCACATCATGGGACTTCACACGCTCGGAATCCGAGACGTACTTGCGGTTACCGGGGATCCAACGAAGGTAGGCGATTTTCCCGGTGCTTCTTCTGTGTATGATGTAACCTCGTTCGAGCTGATCAAAATCATTAAACAGTTCAACCAGGGGATTTCGTTATCAGGAAAAGAACTTGATCAAAGAACGAATTTTTCTGTCGGGGCTGCGTTTAACCCAAATGTCCGTTACATCGATAAAGCTGTCGAGCGATTGGAAAAGAAAGTAGAGTGCGGAGCAGATTATTTCATCAGCCAGCCCGTCTTTTCTAAGGAAAAACTGCTGGAGATCCACGAAGCTGTCAAACATTTGGATGTTCCAATATATATCGGAATCATGCCGCTTACAAGCAGTAAGAACGCGGATTTCCTCCATCATGAAGTGCCTGGTATCAAGCTATCATCAGAGGTTCGAGAACGTATGGCGAAATACAAGGATGATCGTAAACGCGCAAGTCAGGAGGGCGTCGACATCGCCAAATCCCTTCTCGATACCGCAATCGGATTATTCAACGGCATTTACCTTGTCACGCCGTTCATGCGATACTCAATGACAGTAGAGCTTGCCCGTTACGCACGTGACCATCATCTTAACCAGTCATCTAGGAGGCTACAAAATGTCTAATCAACAATTTGAACAACAATTGAATAAAAGAATCCTGATCATGGATGGTGCGATGGGGACGATGCTGCAACAAGCCCAGTTGACCCCTGACGATTTTGGCGGGGAATTTTATGATGGATGCAATGAATACTTGAACATCACTGCGCCAGACCTGATCGAATCCATCCACACGACCTATCTCGAAGCCGGTGCAGATATCATCGAAACAAATACATTCGGAGGCACACGTCTCGTGTTGGATGAATACGAACTCGGATACAGGGCCTATGAAATCAATAAAACAGGAGCTGAAATCGCCAAAAAGGCTGCCCGGAAAGTGTCAACTCCAGAACGGCCGAGGTTCGTAGCTGGAGCTCTTGGACCGACTACGAAAACGCTAAGTGTCACAGGTGGAACGACCTTTGACGAACTGACGGATTCATACGCTGAACAAGCGAGAGGACTTTTAGATGGAGATGTTGACCTGCTTCTTCTCGAGACGAGTCAGGATATGCTTAACGTAAAAGCTGGTTTTTCAGGCATCCGGAAAGCTTTTGAGGAAACGGGCCGAACCGTTCCATTGATCGTTTCCGGTACGATCGAGCCGATGGGGACTACCCTTGCTGGCCAGACGATCGAATCGTTCTATATCTCGCTGAAACATATGAACCCGATCGCTGTCGGCTTGAACTGCGCCACCGGACCAGAATTCATGCAGGATCATGTACGTGCTCTCGCCGATCTATCGACGTCAGCAATCAGCTGTTATCCGAACGCCGGATTGCCTGATGAAGAAGGACAATATCATGAAACACCAGAATCCCTGGCGACGAAGCTTGCCGGATTTGCTGAAAAAGGATGGCTGAATATCGTAGGTGGATGTTGCGGAACGACACCGGAACATATCAAAGCGATCGCCAAAAAACTTGCTGGTTACAAACCGCGTGAACTTCCTGAAAAAGAACTTCACATGGTCTCCGGAATCGAGCCGTTTTTATATGATAGTCCTGATCTACGTCCGATCATGGTCGGTGAAAGGACGAACGTAATCGGTTCAAGGAAATTCAAACGGTTGATTGCTGAAAAGAAGTTTGAAGAGGCTGCAGAGATTGCCAGAGCTCAAGTAAAACGAGGCGCGCATGTCATCGATATCTGTCTCGCGGATCCGGACAGCGATGAACAGGCGGATATGGAGGCCTTCATCCAAGAAGTCGTCAAAAAGATCAAGGTCCCTCTTGTCATTGATTCCACAGACGAAGATGTCATCGAAACCGCTCTGAAGTATTCCCAGGGTAAATCCATCATCAATTCGATCAACCTGGAAGATGGTGAAGAGCGATTCGAAGTGATCGTCCCCCTCCTTCATCAATACGGCGGTGCGGTCGTCGTCGGTACGATAGATGAAGAAGGCATGGGTGTGACGGTCGAACGAAAACTGGAGATTGCCAAACGCTCTTATGACCTTCTTGTCAACAAGTATGGACTTTCTCCAACCGACATCATCTTTGATCCGCTGGTATTTCCGGTCGGTACAGGTGACGAACAATATATTGGTTCAGCTAACGAGACCGTTGAGGGAATCCGCCTCATCAAGGAACGATTCCCTGAAAGTCTGACGATTCTAGGAGTAAGTAATGTCTCATTCGGCCTTCCCCCTGTCGGCCGGGAAGTATTGAATGCAGTGTATCTCTATCATTGCACCCAGGCTGGACTGGATTATGCGATCGTCAATACAGAAAAGCTCGAACGTTTCGCCTCGATCCCGCAGGAAGAGATCCAGATGGCGGAAGATCTGATTTTCCGAACGACAGATGACGTGCTTGCTAAATTCACTGAATTTTATAGAGGGAAAAAGAAAGAAGTCAAATCACTGCTTCCGAAAATGACGCTCGAAGAACGGATTGCGTATTATGTCGTCGAAGGTACGAAAGAAGGTCTGATCCCGGATCTCGAAAAAGCGCTGAAAAAATACGATAAGCCTTTAGACATCATTAATGGTCCCTTGATGGATGGGATGAAGGAAGTCGGCCGGCTGTTCAACAACAATCAACTCATCGTAGCCGAGGTTCTTCAAAGCGCGGAAGTGATGAAAGCCTCCGTCGCTTTTTTAGAGCCCTATATGGAAAAGAACGATACCAGGTCGTCAAAAGGGAAGATCATTTTGGCGACAGTCAAGGGCGATGTGCACGATATCGGTAAAAACCTGGTAGACATCATCCTCAGTAACAACGGCTTTGATGTCGTCGATTTAGGAATCAAAGTGACTCCTGCGGATTTGATCGAAGCTGTAAGAAAGGAAAAGCCTGATATTATCGGTCTTTCGGGTCTCTTGGTTAAATCCGCACAGCAGATGGTCATCACCGCTAGCGACATGCAACAAGCCGACATTTCAACACCGATTATGGTTGGCGGCGCTGCGTTATCAAGGAAATTCACCGATACGAAAATTTCGAACGGATACGAAGGCCTTGTTTTGTATGCAAAAGACGCAATGACCGGTCTCTCACTAGCGAATCAAATCCAAACACCAGCCGGATTCCAGGAGCTTATCGGTGCCCATGAAGAAAAGAAAAGGAGCTCCGCTGAACCAGTTCTTCAATCAGATTCAGGAGGGGGCGCCGGAGTCGCCGTCAAAGTCCGTTCCAAGGTCTCACGGGATGTCCAGGTTTTCATTCCAAGGGATACGAAACGACACGTTTTGAAGAATCATTCAATCTCGCATATCGAACCTTATATCAACTGGCAGATGCTATTGGGACACCATCTTGGAGTCAAAGGCAAGGTTTCGAGACTGCTAGAAGAAAAGGATGAAAAAGCGCTCAATGTCAAATCGGTGGTCGATCAACTCCTTCTCAAGGCAAAAGTAGAAGGCCTGATCCAACCAGCTGCTGTCTATCAATTTTTTCCTGCTCAGGCGGATGATGAAAAGGTCTTGATCTATGACCCGGACGATCATACGAGAGTCATTGAACAATTCGAGTTTCCTAGGCAGCCAAAAGAACCGCATTTATGTCTGGCTGATTATTTGAAAACGAAAGACAGCGGACTTATGGACTATGTTTGCTTCTTTTCGGTGACTGCAGGAAGAGGGATCCGTCAGCTTGCCACCCAGATGAAAGAAGAAGGACGATACCTGGAAAGCCACGCGCTCCAAGCCCTTGCACTCGAAACGGCGGAAGGATTCGCGGAACTCACCCATCAGCAGATCCGCGACCAGTGGGGCTTCCCGGATTCAGTTGATTTTACGATGAGAGAACGCTTTTCCGCCCGCTACCAGGGACAACGCTTCTCCTTCGGCTATCCTGCCTGTCCGGAATTGGAAGATCAGGAGAAGTTGTTCAAGCTCATCGAACCAGAAGAAATCGGCATCGAATTGACCGATGGCTATATGATGGAGCCCGAAGCTTCCGTGTCCGCGATCGTATTCGCACATCCAGAAGCACGCTATTTCAACGTCATGAATGGTGATTGATTGTATAGTAAAAGATGATCCCAGCCGCAGCATTTGGTTGGGATCATCTTCTTTTTAATGGCTGTTTTCGGAAACGTTGTTGCTCTTGAAAGTCGTTGATTTCCGCTCCAGGATGCTCGCTTTCCGCGGGGCGTGCGGTGAGCCCACTCGTCGCCTTGCGACATTGAATGGTCTCACCTGTCCCGCTGATCCCGCAGGAGTCTCGCACCTTGCTCTCCAATCAACTTGCACAAGGTGAGTTTTTAAAAATGACCCAAAAGCAACAATCTTTTAGAAAAGAGCCTTTTTACTTAAAGAAAGTATAAATACTTTCTTCAATATAAGAGTAACTAAGGTTCAGCTTGCGCTAAGAATTGACTTTGCTCAGTTTTCTTTAGCTGAGTCTATTAATGATTCAGTGTTCATAGATCATTTTTCTTGTCATACCGCCATCGATGACGAGGTTGGCACCGGTCACGAAGTCGTTCTTTTCATCAGTTAAATAGAGACAGGCACGCGCAATATCCTCCGGTTTTCCGACACGCTTGGACAGATGCTGTTCATGATCGATTTCTCTGAGCTCTTCATACTTTCCGGTTTCAATCCAGCCTGGAGATATCGCATTGACGGTAATCTTGTCTGCTGAAAAAGATGCCGAAAGCGCGTGGGTGATCGAGAGGATTCCCCCTTTAGAAGCTGCATAAGCTTCCGAGTTCGGCTCTGACATACTTGCTCTGGTGGATGCGATATTGACGATCGCTCCACCTTCTTCATTTTCACGCATATGTTTAGCTGCCTCACGAGAACAGAGGAATACGCTTCTCAAATTGGTATTGAGGATATCGTCCCACTCGGCTACTGTAAGTTCATATGGTGATTTGAATTCTGAAATGCCCGCATTATTGATGAGAATATCGATCGGACCAACCTCGCTCTTCGTCTGGTTGATAAGGCTGATGATATCGGTTTCGTTCCGTACATCTGTTTTGAGGAAATAAGCTTCGCTACCTTGCATGGTGATTTCATCGATCACGTCTTTTCCTTCCGTTTCATCAAGATCCGCGAGAACCACCTTTGCCCCGTTCCTCGCATATTCCTTTGCGATCGTTCTTCCGATTCCATTCGCTGCACCCGTTACGATAACCACCTTGTTCTGGAATGACACGATAGATGCTCCTCTCTAGACAATCTATCAATCAATGTACCCCTTTCAGGTGGGATTCAATCTGTTCACTTTCAACAACAATCTGTTCACTTCATCAATATAGAAAAATCCCGCCATCAGAGGCGGGATTCAACCTTTTATCTATTCAACATCCTGGCGTTTCTGAATTCTTTTTATATCCTGCGTCAATTGCGTCTTTTTCTTTTAAAAAGAAGACACGGTATTCGATCGGGATGCTTTCCCATTTTTCCGGGTCAACGTATTGCTTCGTTTCGAAATGCCCGACATGTTTATTCGGACCGCCACGCTTGTTGAAACGGAACTCGTAAGGAAGTTCATCGATCGGCCGGTCAGGATTCCACAGTCCCCTGCCCGCTTCTTTCGCTCGAACGACAGCATCCCCATATTCTTCGAAGTTGTCCAAATTCGGATAGATGAAATAAGGCACTGCCATTCCGATCTCAATCATTTCTTTATTGATGTTCTGTTCTTTTTTCAAGACAATTGCAAGCAGGCGTCCATATTGATCGAAGGCTTCATCCCCGACACGAATCGATATGTCCTCTCCCTCAGGCAAAAGATTTTGAAGCTGCCTCGTCGCTTCTTCTGCATAATATCCTTGCGAATCTCCCTGATAATTCGTTTCTGGGGTGTCGATTGAAACAAAGCGGACTTTCGTCGTACCTAATACAGCTTTTCCTAAGTGAATGGTGTCGCCATCGACTACTTTTTTTACTGTGGATGAAAATTGGCGTGAGTGGGAAGGAGATTCTTGCTGAGCGTCGGATTTTGAGATGTCTGTTTCAGAGGTGACATGCATTTCTTGCTGGTGATCTTCATCCAGTTTTCCGTGTACGTCAAACCATTTACCTGGCTCGAGATCATCAAGTTTCTTTTTCGACTTCACGAGGATTCCATTCATGTCCTCATCAATAAAAGGATAGTTGTACCCATCATCAAGCGGCTCATCGGGTTTTCCGGCAAGGTATCCTTTGACAGTGACATCTTGTCCTTTCAAATCGCCTTTGTCATTTCTGGTCAAATCAGCAATTCTCACTTCAAGATTACTTGTCAATCAACTCACCCTCTTTCACTGGATTACCTTCATTTTAAATCATCGCAACAAAATTAACCTCCATTTTCCATAAAATGAGTCTTAGTGCACATTTATCCGATTTTCTCCTTAACTTGATTGACCTGGTTATTCCCTTGCTATTTAATAATGACTAACCAATCTATCTGAAATGAGGGTGAATTTGTGAAAAAAACGTACAGTATCGTCTTCTCTATACTGCTGATCGCTGCCCTTGCCGCACTTGACAACCGCCCAGCCAAAGCAATAAGTGATTCGGGATTTTTGCTTGAAGAAGGACCGCCTCCACCTGGAGCGAATGATCCAAACTGCCGACCTAGCGCAGCGCATCCAAAACCAGTCGTACTCGTTCCTGGAACCTTTGAAACAATGGAACGGAACTTCATCAATCTTTCCCCGGCGTTAAAAGAAAAAGGCTATTGCGTATTCGCTTTGAACTATGGGTTCAGTACTGCGGGTCCTTCAACCGGTCCGATCGAAGAGTCAGCTGAAGAGCTCAAAACCTTAGTTGAAAAAGTACTCGATCTGACTGGAGCTGAAAAAGTATCGATTGTCGGGCATAGTCAGGGCGGAATGATGCCGCGTTATTTTATGAAGTTCCTTGGCGGGGCTGAAAAAGTCGAGGATCTGATTGGTCTTGTTCCATCCAACCATGGTACGGATGGTGTTGCCGGCTTCAGGGAACTGACGGAAACTGGGTCAGATCTCAGTTCTTGTACCGCTTGCCAACAACAGCTGCAAGGATCGAATTTTTTAACGAATCTGAACATGGATGACGAAACCCCTGGAGTTGCCTCTTACACGGTAGTTACAACGAGAAATGACGAAGTGGTCGTGCCATATTCTTCAGCATTCTTAAAGGGCACGGCTGATCAGGTAAGCAACATCACCATCCAGGATCATTACCCATACGACCAGGTCGAGCATCAATTTATTGCTCAAGATCCCCTGGCCTTCAACTTTGTCTTTGATGCACTCGAACACGACGGACCTGCTGATCCTGAAAGAGCAATCGCAACCTATGAATAAGGGCCTCTAACACCTTCTCCTTATAGAAAAGCTTTGTTAAAGCCATCTCGGACAAGCATCCAAGCCATGCTTGTCCTTTTTTCATAGGATAGGATGAGGTGAAGAAATGAAGAAAATAATCTTATTTGCAGATACAGGTATAGATGATGCAATTGCATTGATTTATGCGGTGAAAAATCCAGAAGTAGATTTGATCGGAGTCGTCAGTGGTTACGGGAACATCGATCGTGAAAAAGCATATCGGAATATCGAGTATTTGCTCGAGCTTGCCGGTCGTACTGATCTCCCAGTCATTGCCGGTGTGACACGTCCCCTGAGCGGTGAAGATCCCGTCTTTTTTCCCGATATCCATGGTTCAGAAGGTCTTGGCCCGATTGATCCCCCGATTCCTGAAGAACGATATGCGAATCGGACAAATTTCAGCAAGCTGTTCCGTTTGATCAAAGAAAATCCGAAAGAGGTTACGATTGTGAATGTGGGACGATGCACTTCACTAGCTATCGCCCATTATTTAAGTCCTGAAGTGATGGAGGATGTTAAGGAAACCTATTTGATGGGCGGAGCATTCCACGTTCCAGGCAACGCAACCGAGGTAGCGGAAGCCAACTTCTTTGGTGACCCCATCGCGGCGGATTTCATTACCCAGAACGTCAAGAACCTTACGATCATTCCGTTAAATGTGACGAGGGACGCGATTCTCACTCCAGAAGAAGTCAATTTCATCGATTCCCGTGCAGATTCCGCTTTAGAAGAACTCATCAAACCGATCTTAGACTTCTATTACGAGGTATATCAGCAACTTGAACCAGGTATTGAGGGTACACCGCAGCATGATTTGGCTGCCTTGATGGCTGCCCTTGAAATCGAGGGGTTGTTCCAATACAGGAGACGGGAAGTCAGTGTTGAAGATGCAGGTGAATATACGAGCGGTGAAAGTGTTGCAGATTTCCGTCCAGGAACGAGAAACTGTTTCGGTCCAGGCTGTTCACGCATCGCGCTCAGAATCAATGAAGAGGTTTTCGTCTCGAATGTCCTTGAAATTTTGACGAACCATCGATAGTCTTCTTTAGAAATTGCATTTATAACTTATACTAATAAAATTGGCTGTCCTATTTAGGGGACAGCCATCATTCATTTCTATTCCATTGTCCGGTTGTTTTCATCTACTTTAAAAAGGTGATCCGGTTCTGGTCTGTCTCCAGAGACGAAAATACCGTCTCCACCACAAACCGTGCAGCTATATTGCCAGTTTTCATCATCAGCCAAAAGTCCGCTGCCATCACACGCTTTACAAACTTGGTTCCGATCAACCATGGATCTCATTCCTTCCTTAGGTGCATTCGATTAGTGTTGTCGATCCCTCTCCCAGTTGATCAGTCCGCCTTTCAACATGATGTCTACTTGACGATCTGATAAGGTATGGACAACTTGGATTTCTTTCTGTTTTTCTTTTAAAATCACTGTCAATTCTTTCCCCTGTTTAAGCTGTACCCTCAAGTTCTTCAGTTGGATGATATCGTCTTCTTCCAACAGCTCATAATCTGCTTCATTCTTGAACGTTAGCGGTAAGACGCCAAAGTTCACGAGGTTTTGCCAGTGGATCCTCGCAAAGTCCTTGACCAACGCGACACGTAATCCGAGGAACCTTGGTGCAAGAGCAGCGTGCTCCCTGCTTGATCCCTGACCATAGTTGAAGCCGCCGACAATCGCATGGCCGCCTACCTTTTGGATTTCCATCGCACGATCATAATAGGTTTCATCAATGATCTCGAAGGTGAACTTACTGATTTCCGGCAGGTTGCTTCGGTATGGAAGGACACGGGCGCCTCCGGCTAAAATTTCATCCGTCGAGATGTTATCTTTCATTTTCAACAAGATCGGTAATTCCAATTCATTTGGCAATTCATCCATTTCAGGGATCGAAGCGATATTCGGTCCTTTTACAAGCTCAATCTTCTTAGCTTCCTCTGGTGCAAGCGGCTTATTCAGTAATGCATCATCAACCGTTGGATGGTCAGGGTCCTTCACTTTCGGATACGTTATATCCAATGTCCTTGGATCGGTGATTTTTCCTGTCAATGCTGAAGCTGCTGCTGTTTCTGGACTACATAAGAACACACTGTCTTCTCTCGTTCCGGAACGCCCAGGGAAATTACGAGGTGTCGTCCGTAAACTGTTCCGCCCTGTTGCAGGTGCCTGCCCCATTCCGATACATCCGTTACAACCCGCTTGATGCAATCGTCCCCCTGCAGTAAGAAGGCTACCGATATGTCCATCATCGACAAGGTCAGTCAACATTTGTCTGGACGTCGGGTTGATATCGAAGGAAACGCCATCTGCAACCCTCCTGCCTTTCATCATTTCAGCAACTATCGCAAAATCTCGATACCCTGGATTTGCAGAAGATCCGATATAGGATTGATAAATCGGTTCTCCAGCCACTTCCCGAACAGGGACGACGTTACCAGGGCTTGATGGTTTGGCGATCATCGGCTCAAGCTCTGATAGATCGATTTCTTCATGCAGATCATATGTTGCATCTTTATCGGCGACGATTTCTACCCAGTCATTCTCTCGGTTTTGGCTTTTTAAAAAACGCTTCACTTCATCATCGGATGGAAAAACGGTCGTGGTTGCCCCGAGTTCTGCACCCATGTTAGCGATGACATGACGATCCATTGAGCTCAAGTCTTCTAGCCCCGGACCATAATACTCGATGATTTTACCAACACCGCCTTTTACATCATAACGGCGCAGCAATTCGAGAATGACATCCTTAGCACTCACCCATTCTGGGAGTTTTCCAGTCAATTTGATGCCCCAGATTTGAGGCATTTTGATATAGATCGGTTCTCCAGCAATCGCCATCGCGACATCAATTCCACCAGCACCCATGGCAAGCATACCCATACAGCCATTGGCACACGTATGAGAGTCCGAGCCTAATAACGTTTTACCAGGGATAGCGAGCCGTTGCATATGAACCGGATGACTGACACCGTTTCCTGGACGGCTGTAATACAAACCGAAACGCTTAGTGGCACTTTGTAAAAACAAATGGTCATCCGGATTTTTGCTATCCTCCTGGATGATATTATGATCGACATATTGCGCAGAAACTTCTGTTTTTGCCCGATCAAGTTTCATAGCTTCCAGTTCCAGCATTACCATCGTACCGGTCGCATCCTGGGTAAGGGTCTGGTCGATTTTCAAACCGATTTCGTTACCAGGCGTCATTTCACCTGAAATCAAATGGTCCTTGATTAATTTTTGGGAAACATTCAAAGCCAATTTTTCTCCCCCCGATCGAAGTTTTAAGGTCAACTGTTCCATATGTACCTAAACGTTAAGTTCTGTTGTTTTTGCGTAAATTATTCATTTCACAGAACATTGACCCTTCTTACAGGTGCATTACCCCACTTAATTCCATTTCAACCTTTCATTTTCCATATGAATGGCGTATTTTCATTGTCCGTGAAGAAAATAGGATGGATAACTACAGCCCGTTAAATTGGCTTTGCAAACTATGATTGATTTTAAAGAGAAATTCACGACACTCCTGCCGGAAAGCGAGCCAGGCAATACCCCACTTTTAAAAGGATCTTCGACTAACAACCACCACGTCCTGCGCCAACGGTCACTCAGCGCAAAACTGCAAAGTTGGATTTTAACTCCGTGGTCTTGTGGTGAACGTCGAAGTCAACACATCCTGTGTAAGTTCGTGAAGAGGCTTTCGGGTCGCCTGCGGAAAGGGAGTGAATTTCGCAGAAATCAACCCAAAAGCTTTCCATAAAGAAAACTTGGCTTAGCCAGCCTTAGCGCTGGCTGAGCTTAGTTACCCTTATATTGAAGAAAGTATTTATACTTTCTTTAAATGCTATAAAACCACCCTTTTTGTGAGGATGGTTTTGATTCATCAGGTTTTCAATCGTGGTTTTGTCGGATCGCATTTGGGCTGGGAAAGCTGTGATACCTCAGCCAGTTTCGTCAGATAATAGCACTCTTCCCTCATCATATGATCAGCCATCAATGGCGCAAAGGTACCTAACGCTTTTTTGCTCAATCCCATTTCCTCGATTTCTTTAAGGAAATTCATGAATAGCTTCATTTCAAGTGAAATATCATCGTTGAATTTCTCCAATGCAGGAAACGTAGACAGATTGGTACGAAGGAATCCTGCCAGTTCAACAGCCTTCAGATAGAACGATTCAAAGTCTTTCGTGAAGTCATCACTTTTCTCTTTGATTTTCTTTTCAATCCGATCCATGTTATCAGAGATAGCACCCGCATGGCCTGCCGCATCCAACAGCCAGATTAAATGGTGATGGACTTCATGCAGTGTAGGTGGCATTTCTCCTTTTTTCAAATAAGGTAAAATTCGCAAATACTCTTCCAATTCATTGACCATATGGTTCAGGAACGTCGGCCCTAAACCAATTTTGATTTTTCCGACCAGATGGCGTTTGATGAGATCCAGTTTGAATTGTCTAAGCTTTTTGCCTTCCTCTTCCGCTTTTTTGCTGAGTTCAACCATATCCCCGTTTTTTACTTGGCTTAATAGTTGATCGAAGGTTCTAATGAATTGATTCGCCTGAGCAATTTCCTTCGTCTGTCCCGGTGCAAGCGAGTCATGGATGAAACGGGCGTGATCACCAAGGATCTGTAACCAGAATCCATGTTCAAACCTCGCTGTATTTGTATAATCAGCCATGGAGTACCCTCCCTTTCGTTCTCATACAATCATATCTAAAGAAGTGGGATTTTATGACTCGAAAAGGTAGGAATGCCGTGGTTTCTAATTTAACGGACACCAGCGCCGTTATTTGTGACAAAAAGGGATGTTTCAAATAATTAGCGGACATCAGCGCCGTTATTCGTCTCAAAATCCTTTGATTATGAGCGAATTTCCCAAAATAAGGTCTCTGATGTCCGTTACGGTAATAAAACGCGGGGTTATCCTCTAAATAAGGGCTCCTGTGTCCGGTAAATCATCGCAGAAGGAAAAAAGTCAAACAAAAAAGACCTCAGCTTAATGCCGAAGCCTTACCCTTCTTATGCTATCTTGTCAATGCTGAAATTTTTTTGTCTCGCTCCAGTTTTTCATCTTCAGAAACCAAATCATATTTTTTCAGTAAATGAAACATCTCGTTGAGTTCTTCTTGAGTAGGGTTGCCTTGGAGAAAATTCAAGCTGCTCCTGTATAATTCAACCGGTACATAATCAGATTGAGATTTCAATTTCTTTTCTACATCCTCTAATGTATGGTCAATATTGCATGCCATAAGCATCCTCCTTTCTCACAATCCTTCACCTGACTCTTCTAGTTAAACATGTTTAGCAGAGCTGTTCAAAGTATTAGATTAAATAGGAAAAAACGCCCTACTGGACGTTTTGATCGTCTTAACCTTTCTGAAGCACTGATATATCTCGAGATTGCACCGATATCCCTCTTACGGCTCTTTCTCTCCCGCTTCTAATGAGGGTTGCGCTGAGATATGTTTAAATATAAAGAAAAGAGCTGTCCCAAAAGTGTCTGAGTCTCTCCGAACTGAACAACATTTTGAGATAAATCATGGTAATGATCCAAAATGTTGTGTTGGAGGTGTCTGACACTTTTCAATTAGGACAGCCCTCTTAACTGAAATTAATAAGGTTTGGTTGCATTCTCGATTTCATCAAGATGCATAAGTTTTTGCAGTGGTTTGGAAATCAGGAGTAGAACTACACCTAGTACGACTGCTGAAAGTCCGAGATACATGAAAATCTCAAGATAACCGAATTTCGTTGTAAGTGATGCGATATAACCTGCGACATAGTTTGCTGCAGCATTACTCAAGAACCAAACACCCATTAATAAAGATGCGATTTTGATCGGTGCCATCTTACTTACAAGTGACAATCCAATTGGTGATAAGGCTAATTCACCAAGCGTATGAAGCAAGTAAGTCACGATCATGAACATCATTGATACCTTGATCGGATCCGCTTCATTGCTTCCAGACATCATGACTGCCGGTACCATAACCATGAAACCTGCTCCAAGTAAAATCAGACCAAATGCCATTTTAGTCGGAATTGCAAAGTCACCGCGTTTCGTTCTCGATAGCTTAAGCCAAATAGCCGAAACGATAGGTGCCAACAACAGGATGAATAATGGATTCAATGATTGGAAGAAGGATACTGGTACTTCATATCCAAAAATCGTACGGTCAACAAAGTCACGTGTATAAAGCGTGAACGATGCACCTGCTTGTTCAAAGCCTGCCCAGAACATGACAGTGAAACATGCCAAAATCAAGATGACTGCTGTACGTTGTTTCTCCTGTCGAGATAAAGGCTTTGGTTTTACCGTTTCATCAAGTGAAGGTTTCGCTTTTGCAGCTGCCGGCTTCGTTCCGATATCACCGAGGTATTTTTTCGATAACGAATTGAACGTTACTTGTCCGATGATCATCCCGATTGAAGATGCCAGGAACGCATATTTGAATCCGAATACTTCAACTCCGCCTGTATTCGAGTAGAACCAGTTTGCATAGATAAAACCTGCAACTAGTGGCGAAATGAATGCACCAAGGTTGATTCCCATATAGAAGATGGTGAATGCTGAATCCTTCCTTGGATCATTTTTAGAATACAATTCACCTACCAGGGTAGAAATATTCGGCTTGAAAAATCCGTTACCGATAATCAATAATATTAAACCTAAATATAAGCCCCATTCAGACTGGATGGCGAACAAGGAAAAATCCCCAAGCGCCATTGTGATCCCACCAATGGTGATTGCTGTCCTGAGACCCATCAGTTTATCTGTAAGATACCCTCCAATAAGAGGTGTGAAATAAACTAATCCAGTATAAAGTCCGTATAGCATCAGGGCAGACTCATTGTCCATCCCTAATCCGCCACTGAATAATTCAGCGGTTAAGTAAAGTACGAGAATCGAACGCATCCCATAAAAACTGTAACGCTCCCACATCTCAGTAATGAATAATAAAAATAGACCTTTCGGATGCTTTTGCTTCTTTTTCGTTGCAGCTTCCGAATTTTCGTTGATTGTATTTTCCATGATGTCCCTCCTAAGCTGTTCGATCTAGCTAATTTTTCCAATCAACTTTATGATTCTATAAGTTTTTCGAAATGATATGGATGAAAGTGGGAGTAAGTAAAAAAGTAAAAATTTATAGAAAAGTCCGTTATTTTGTCGAAAAACTGACAAATCAATCGTTGAATTTCAATGTTGTAAACAATGGTAGATGATCGGAGGCTTTCTTATTTTCTTTGATCACCTTCGCATCTATTACCTCAAAAAATCCATTCGTAAAAATATAATCCAGTTTCATCCGTGGCCTTTTAGAAGGGTAGGTGTGACCATCCTTTTTATCGCCATGCTGTTCGAACCACGTATCATTCAACTGCTCTGTCACCGATCGCCAGCTGCTTGAATAGGGCTTCATGTTCCAATCACCCATGAGAATCGCAGGTCTATTCTTTTTCGTTACATGGGCTACGATGAATTCAGTTTGTCTTCCATGCAGAAAAGGTGCAAGACTTAAATGAGTCGTATATACAGCCACAGCTTTGGACCCAACCTCAATCAGAACTTCCAATAAGGCGCGATCTTCAACGATACCTGGCAAGAAGTCGAATGGATGGTTTGTCGATTTCAAAATAGGAAAACGTGTCAGAATCGCGCTACCATATTGTCGGCATTTATCTTCCCGTTCCGATTTCATTGTAATTGCAGGCCCAAATACATATTCCATTTCAAGCGCACCGGCAATCGTTTCTGACTGATCCATGAATTCGCTTCTTTTCGAAAACTGCTTATCTACTTCATTAAGGCCGATTATGTCTGCATCAGAATCCATCAACACTTTAATGATTCGTTGTAAATCAAGTTTCTTATCAGTTCCTTTACCATGGCGGATATTAAAGGTCATTATTTTCAATTCCACAGAAAATCCCCCGTTCAGCTTATTAAATCCATTTATTTAGAGAGAATAAGAACGATGTACATAATAGCTTGGTCAATTTTGTGGAATTCACTCCCTTTCCGCGGGTGAACCGCAAGCTTCGCCCCTATCCTGGCTAAAACCAAGTTGCGTAAACCCGTTAACGGACACAGGAGACCTTATTTGACCTAAATAATGGAGTTTCACAAACCTAACGGACACCAGGGACCTTATTTCAGAGAACCTGGTCATAACCATAGGATTTTGAGACAAATAACGGCTCTGATGTCCGTTAAAATTCAGAAACACCAATTTTACACACAAATAACGGCTCTGGTGTCCGTTACGGGTGCTCGCTCTTGCCTCTGTCACTTTTCAAGCAGGAGTGTCGTGAATTTCTCTTCAATCAAACTATAGCTAAAACGATAAAGGATGGTACTCAATGTCGAATACACCAAGTGAAAAATCCCAAGGAAAACCTGTGATCATGATCATGGTTGATACATTAATGGATGAAACGTTACAAAAAGCTCTTGAAAACAATCAGGCACCTGCATTCAAATTTTTCATGGATAAAGGCCAGTACTTTCCTAAGCTTGTCTGTCCCTTTCCAACAATGTCCGTCACCGTAGATACCACCTTGCTGACCGGAACTTATCCGGACAAGCATCAACTTCCAGGGTTAGTATGGTTCAACAAACAAGAAAACCGGCTTATCAACTATGGAAGTTCATTTCAGGAATACCTTAAGCTCGGTCTTCATCAGTCCCTTGAAGATCTATTTTTCAATATGAACAACAAACACATTAGTCAACAGGTCCGCACCATCCATGAGGAACTGGGAGATCAAGAACAGTTGTCAACGTCAATCAATGCACTAATTTTCAGAGGGAAAAAGGACCATTATTATACGTTCCCAACGCTTATGAAATGGCTGACAGGTATGAAGACAGAAATGGCAGTGAAAGCACCCGATGGATTTACGTATGGAAGGTTCTCGAAATACACACCATTAACACAGCATCAGCACTTTTGGCAAAGGTTCGGTTTCAATAACACGTTTTCTTCCCAGGAACTGATCCGCTTGATTAAAAAGGACAAGCTTCCACCGTATACAATCGTATATTTACCTGATTTGGACAAATGGATTCATAAGCATGGACGAATGTATACAAAAGGAATCGAAAAAGTGGATCGACAATTGCAGAAAGTTTTGAACTCGTTTGACTCATGGGAAGATGCCTTAGAAAAATACAGTTGGGTCATACTGGGTGATAATGGCCAAGCATGGATTGATGATGATAAACAAAAAGCTCTGGTTGATTTGCAGCAGACTTTTCAAGATTATAAAGTGATGAAGTTGAAAAAAGGTGTCTTGGCGGATGATCAACTCGTACTTGGTGTGAATGAAAGGATGACCTTCATTTACACGCTTGATCCAAATAAACTTCCAATCTCCGACCTTGTCCCTCTTCTTGAAAAAGATGAACGAATCGACATGATTGCCTGGAAAGCTGAAAACTGGGTCGAGGTGAGATCGGGTGTTCAAAAAGGACAGCTGAAATTCCAGCCTGAAGGGGATTACACAGATGAATACGGGCAAACATGGTCAGTCGAAGGTGATTTCGCATTATTGGACATTTCCAAAAGGGAAAACGACCTTGAGTACGGCGACTATCCTGACGTATTCGCTCGTATCCATAGCAGTCTGAATTCTCACGAAGGCGATTACCTTATTACAAGCGTGAAACCAGGTTATGAATTCAAAGGGGAAAGCTCACCGACCCATGTGGGAGGAGCTAGCCATGGCGGTTTGCATGCACAGGACTCCTACATTCCGATGATTGTTACTGGGACGAGTTCCTGTCCAAGCTATTTACGGACGGTGGACTTGAAAGAATGGGTTTTATCACTGATCTCAAAAGGATGACGTCGACGTATATCCCGATGGATCAAAACACATAGTAGTACTGTTGATATCTAAAGGAGGTGGCACAATGGACGCTCGCCGCGCACAAGAAATCACTTCATCCCCTGAGATGGTTGAGGTAACCTACAATGGACAGAATGTGTACATCGAACACGTGGACCAATCGAATGGAACAGCTACGATCCATCCTCTTGATAATCCAAACAGCAAAGAAAGTGTTCCTGTTGACAGCTTAATGGAGCAATAAGCATTAACCTCCACCATCGAGTGGGGGTTTATTGATTTTCATCCTTTTCCATTTTTTAGGTAAAGTTTGAAAGAAGATAGAAAGGGTACTATAATAATACTAAAGGAGGAGAATCATCATGTAGTTTATAAAGATGACAGGATGTAAGCTAAAAGACCTCATGTTTGCAAACCGTACCCGAGTCCCGCAATTCCTGGATTATGTCATTGAAAAAAGCTAAACAGGAATGAAAGGAGGATGAACATGAACTACAAAAATATCCTGATTCCGATTGATGGTTCTGATGGCAGTAAGAAAGCAATAAAAACCGGTGCCGAGATTGCAAAAATGGCAGACGGTGACTTGACTCTGGTTTATGTTGATGAAGATTTAGCCCTTGCCCCATATGGTGTTGGCCATACACTAAGCGGAGATAATACGGCGATCTTACGCGATAGCCTGAGAGAAGTCGACACAAGTGTGGAACGGAACGAAAAAGTATTAAGAGAAGCCAAAGATTATGCGGAGCCTTTTTATAATCATGTAAAAATTGAATTGCTTGCAGGAGAACCAGCGAGAGCAATCTGTGAGTATGCATCAGACAAGCAGGTTGATTTGATTGTGATTGGAAGCCGTGGTTTAAGCGGGCTGAAAAAATGGGTGCTTGGAAGCGTCAGTCAGAAGGTCGTATCTGAGGCAGACTGCTCTGTACTTGTAGCGAAATGACCTTCTTGCAAAAAATGAGGCTGACCGCAGTCCCCCCAACACAACATTTTGAATCAAAAAGGGACTGTCCTAAAAGGTCAGAGTGACTATGACACTTTTGAGACAGCCCTTTTAAGTATGGAGAGATTCAGAGAATTATGGTCCAGCCTCTTAGTATACTTTAATGGCGGAATAAGGCTAGATCGATCGCATCAGCCATCGCCTGGTAGCCTGCATCATTTGGATGCAAATGATCTCCAGCATCATATTCCGGCCGAAGCTTTTGAGGATTTTCAGGATCCTGCATCACCATGTCAAAGTCGATGACACCGTCAAAAACGCCACTTGTACGAATCCATTCATTCACTTCTTGCCTTACGATTTCGCCCTCTTCAGTAAAGTAATTTTTAATCGTTGTATCTCTAAATGGCAATAGAGTCCCTGCATAAATCCGTAACCCCTTCGCGTGTGCTTGTGCTGCAATTTGTTCCATACCAGCGATGATTTTTTCAGAATCAAGGGTATGAGGGACATGACCGATATCATTGATTCCTTCAAGTAAAATCACATCGGTTGCTCTTGTTTGGGACAATACATCACGATTAAGCCGCGCCAGGGCATTTACACCATAAACCGGTGAATCTCTTAAAATCTTATTGCCGGAAATGCCCGCATTCAGTACTGAGTGGTTCTTATTATGATATTTCTCATCGAGACGATCATCCAGAACATCCGGCCAGCGTAGGTTAGCATCAATCGTCGAACTATGGCCATCGGTAATGGAATCTCCCAATGTGACAATAACTCGACCATCATTCTTTTTCGTCAGGACATCTACCCCTGAGAGCCAAAACCAGGAGACATCTGTATCAGTAAAAGCAGCTCCCTCTTCTGCCTCTGTATAATCACCGCTCTCAGAGATATAGGATGTTTGTCTCGAAAGATTATGCCAAGTCGTAGGACCACTCGCCTCTGGTATGTACACACTGACTGCGAGATTTTGGTCATCTTTCACTTCAAAATCCAATGGGTCACTGATCACTTCCGCACCAGGGGGAATCGTAATACTTCTCTCCCCTGAGAAGGTAACATGTGCATTTGATCCGGGAACTGTGACAGCATCATTTTCTGAAAGCGCAATGCTTACATTTCCAAATATCAAAGCTTCTGAACCAAATACATTCGAAAACCGAAGACGAACTTCCTCTCCAGAAGCATGTGGATGGATGATCATCCTGACCGTTTGATTTTCAAACCCCTCTTGAGAAATACCATTTTCATAAGGGGGCTGTGGACTCGCTGCCCAGGCTCCTTTCCAACTTTGGTGATTTAGGGTTTTGTTAATTGTAGTCGTGTCGTCATCATGAGCTAAGGAAGAATTAGTAGGATTCGCAAATACTGTCGTAATACCGAGAAGCAAACTTGCTAAAACGATAAAAATGAACATTTTCATGCGTAACATAATAATACCCTCCTTTAATTTACAAAATTTTTCAACAAATAAACTTTACCATAAAGAAAGGTATTAATATGTTCATTTTCAATAATCAGGAAGATTGATATAGGCTTATCGATACCATAGAACTAAGCTAAATCAATTCAGGACTTTTTGCCTTTCATTCTCGACTTTCCAAATGGCCATATATCAGACTTTTATATTGTAGAAGCTATTCTCAATGACTCTCTGTATTGTTTCCTTCCCTTGTCTGATACAGTCTCCAATCCCTGCCCCATCATAACTGGATCCGGTTAAATAGACATTCGGGTAATTGCGTTCCATGGTCTTTTTCACTTCACTGACCCACTCTTTATGCCCTACCTTATATTGCGGCATCGCCTCTTTCCACCGTGAAACGACACTGAACGCTGGGTTCCCTTTTATCTTCATCACTCTTTTCAAATCCTTCATAACAAGGCTAGTCAGCTCTTCATCACTGAATGCTGTGACATCACGTTCACCTGGTCTACCGACATAACATCTTAATAAAACCTTCCCTTCCGGCGTCGTGTGCGGCCATTTTTTATCAGTCCAAGTACATGCTGTTAAGAAATACTCATCCTTCCGGGAAACAACAAACCCTGTTCCCTCTTGCTCAATCGATAATTGATCCTTGGAGAAACCCAATGCCACATTTGCTACGGTGGTATACGCCATCATCCTATGATCATGTAAGGCAGCTTCTTCGCCCAGGATCTCCTTTGAGGCTTTATACGGAAGGGCCATTAGTACGGTATCCGCTTTTATGGACTGTCCATTCTCAAACTCTAGGTGATAACCCTCTTCTGTTTTATGAAGATGTTGAACCGTTGTATTTAAAAGGAGTGCTTCCCGCGGCAGTTCGTTTTGGACGGCTTCAACCAATGAGGACAGTCCACGCTTCAACGTGTAAAATTGACCTTTATCAGCAACACCTGGTGAACGGAGGTTCCGCATACCAAGCACCAAACTGCCGTACTTCTGCTCCATTTGCAGAAAGTTGGGGAACGTGGCTTTTAAACTTAACGAATCAATATCACTAGCATAGATGCCTGATAACAATGGCTCGATCAAATAATCGACGACTTCATTGCCTAACCTTCTACGGAAAAATCGACCTACAGATTGGTCACCTTCATGTTTGGATTTTGGCTGGATGAGATCGAATGCGGCTCTTACTTTTCCGACAGGTGAAAAAAGCCCAGATTTAGCAAAGGGAGCGATCCGTGTCGGCACTCCCATCACAGCATCCTCAGGAATTGGGTAAAGGCTGTTTTTTTTCAAGATATAGGCTTGACCTGTGCGATTGCTTACGAGTTCACTTTCCAACCCCACCTCTTTAATAAGTTCGACAGCGTCCTTTTTTCTTTTTAAAAAGCAGTCTGGTCCTCGTTCAATGACGAAACCTTCATGATGAAGTGTCTGGATTTTCCCGCCAAGGGTTGATGAAGGCTCGATCAAGGTATACGTAATAGGAAGAGCATGCTCTTTAATCGCTTTTTGCAGATAAAACGCTGCCGAAAGACCAGTGATGCCTCCGCCGATAATCGCGATATGATGCATTGTAAGCGTCATGTCAGTCAACCTTTCGTCCATGGACTTCTTGAAGTTGTTTATATCGTTCAGGAATGTAAGTGCAGTATGGTTCACTCTCCATATGATCCCCGGTTACCCCGTAAGCTCTGGCTCTTGAACCACCGCAAACATGTCTAAATTCACAAACTCCGCATTTCCCTTTATATTGATCCGGACTCCTTAAATCCTGGAACACAGGATGGAACCGGTAAATATCAGATAACGGCTTTTTCCGGATGTTTCCACAATTGATCGGTAAAAATCCACTCGGATATACATCGCCGATATGCGAGATGAATAAGAACCCATTCCCGTCATTGACACCCTTTGGCGCTCTGCCGAGGAAATCCGGCTTCTTAGTAACTTTTCCATTGTTGCCATCAAGTGCTTCAATCTTTTGACGTTGTAAAACAACCCGACGGTAGTGTGGGGCTTCTGTCGTTTTTATATCAAAAGGGACCCGGTCTTTTAACTCATATAACCAGTGCAAAACTTCCTCGTGCTGCTCAGGCGATACAAGATCGAGATTCTTTCCACGGCCAGTCGGTACAAGGAAAAATACACTCCAAAGAACCGTGCCTAACGATTTGACGAGCTCCACCATTTCTTCCAAATAATCAATATTATACTTAGAAACCACGGTATTGATTTGAAGCGGCAGCTCTAATTCATGGAGATACTGGATGGCGTTCATCGTCAAATCAAACGAGCCCCTCGTACCTCTGAAGTGATCATGGATTTCTTTGTTGGGTCCATCAACGCTGAACGCCCACCTTGATAGGCCTGCCCGCTTCGCTTTTTCCATCGCCTTTTTCGTGACCTTCGGCGTAGCGCTTGGCGTCATTGAGACACGAACCCCCTTTTTAACGGCATATTCAATGAGATCATATAAATCCGTTCTCATCAGTGGGTCTCCACCTGTAAAAACCAGCATCGGGTTATCCATTTCATAGATCTGGTCGATCAGGTTTTTCCCTTCTTCCAGTGTCAATTCTCTTGGATCGCGTCTGTATTGGGCTTCTGCACGGCAATGTAAACATTTGAGAGCACACGCCCTCGTCACCTCCCAAATCACGATAAATGGGTTTTGATCATAATCACGCACCATTTCAACTACCTCCTCACTACCCAAATTCTAACCTTTGTCCTGAGGTTTGTTAGTGAGGTATATCACACGTATAAGAAACGACTGGAAGGTTATGGTGAATAAATGCCCAAGACCTTTTCAGCATTTAAGCCATATGTAATTTTTTTGTGTTTTTTAACTATTTTAAATTGTTTGATTTTTTATTCTGTCCCATGTATTGTGTGTGTTAAACGCTTACAAGATCAAGACATAGTAGAGGAGGAAGAACAACATGAACACATCGAAAAACAGATGGTTGATCGCTTTATCAGCCATTTCCATCCATCTTTCTATTGGGGGTGCATATGCTTACAGCGTATATACGACGCCTATCAGTGAGAAAATGGGTTGGTCAGCAACAGAGGTGACAGTTGCATTTACAATCATGATGGCACTTGCCGGATCGTCAGCAGCTCTTTTCGGAAAATTTGTTGAACGGAATGGACCGAGGAAATCAGCAATATTAGCTGGTATCCTATTCGGATTAGGACAAGCAGGTTCCGGACTCGCACTGGTCATTGATTCGTTGCCATTTTTCTTATTTACATATGGAGTGGCAAGCGGCCTTGGACTTGGAATCGGTTATATCTCACCTGTCTCGACGCTCGTCAAATGGTTCCCTGACCGAAGAGGTTTAGCAACTGGGCTAGCTGTACTCGGCTTCGGAACTGGTGCGCTCATCACCGCACCTATTGCCGCAAATTTGATGAACAACGTTGGCGTTACGAATACGTTTTATATCATAGGTGCTGCTTATTTTGTCATGATTTTGTTAGGTGCATTATATATTGCCCCTCCTCCTGAAGGTTGGATGCCTTCTTCTATGAAAAAAGATATAGCTTCAGGGAAAAAAGTCTTCAAAAAAGACTTGCAGCAATTGACTTCAAAAGAAGCTGTCAAAACAAAGCGTTTTTGGCTGCTTTGGACAATGATGCTGATCAATACGACAGCCGGCATCATGATGATCTCTGTCGCTTCGCCTATGGCTCAGGAAGTGGTTGGATTATCAGCAGGCGCAGCAGCGATGATGGTAGGAATCATGGGAATTTTCAATGGCGGAGGCAGACTTGTCTGGGCCACAGCCTCTGACTATATCGGCCGTCCGAATGTGTTCTTGATCTTTTTCTTAATTCAGACTGTTGCGTTCTTCACGCTTCCATTCACGACAAATGTCCTCTTATTCCAACTGTTCATTTTACTGGTGGTCAGTTGTTATGGCGGAGGTTTCTCTAATTTGCCCGCCTTCATCGGCGATCTATTTGGAACAAAACAACTTGGCGCAATCCATGGGTACTTGTTGACGACATGGTCTCTAGGCGGGGTATTCGGTCCCATGCTCGTGACGCAGATCAGGGAAAGAACGGATAGCTATACCCCTGTGTTTTACGTATTCCTCGGGCTGATTCTCATCGCCCTGGTCTTCTCGCTCTTGATGAAAAAGGACATCAGGAAGATCGAAAAAACCGTACACCAGGAACAAAAAGAAGGAGAAGCAGTCAATTACTGATTAATAAAGAAAGCTTAGCAAAGGCAAGCCGTTGGCGCAGGCTGTGCTTTAGTTGCGCTTATATTGAAGAAAGTATATTAAACGCACAAAAACCCCCGGATCATGGACTTTCAAAAGGTCCTATTCCGGGGGTTAATTAAACTGTAAAAAGATTGATTGGGCGACAACTTCGACAGAGTTTCGCTTTTTCAGTGTCCTCCTGTCCGAACATGACTCGACTTCGGATAGTTTTTATAGTAACTTTTAATTCCTAATCATAATCGGAAAATTACACTTAAATTAAGCAAATAAAAAACCACCATAGTTATGTATGGTGGAGACGGTGGGACATGCTGTTCCATGCTTTCGTCATGGCACTGACTATATCTTGAACCTGTTATTCAGGTCCTCCGGCGTATTATACGAAATGTGATTTTTGCTTGTGATCCACAAGCAGGATTCCGCATCCTAGTACTACCTTGAAGGCAGCCTATGAGTCGATACACGGCTGTTGGATTGCTCCACATACCGCTCGATATTGCCCTATCGCATTTATCGATGTTCAAAGTTTAATATGCGACTTAGGTTTCATCGATTAAGCCGGATTATCACTTTTGTGTTGCCACAAAAGGCGACTATTTACTAATCGAACCCACGTCCAGAAATATCGGCACTTAAGCTTCTACGAGCGTAGTCGATATATTGGCATTTCGCCAGCACTTCAGCCTATCGACAGGCATCCGTGTGGCTAGCCTGGTTGGTCTCTTCCTTCATCCTCAGGCGGTGGAATCCGGCGTAGCCCACTTAAGTTGAGTCCCTTACCCTAGCACATGGGCGATGCAGGGAGGAACCGCAAAGCTACTGTTACGCAGCTACTGCGAAGTTGTTGTTTTCTTTGCCAGTTATAGGCGTTGGCGTTTTTACGAGGCCGACCCCCTCGGCTCGCAACTTAAGCTCGACCTATCCCTGTCGAATCCGTAACGTCCCCATATAAATGAGAGTTACTGAAAGTTGCTTCTAAAAAGTGAATCTTTAACTGGCGACAACCTTTATTATAACACAGGAATTGTGTCTTGTTAATGCACTTACAAAAACTTACATCTTCTGACGTTCACGGAAAGCTTTTTCGATTTCGCGTTTTGCCGTCTTACGTTTCAAGTCTTCACGCTTATCGTACTTCTTCTTCCCTTTTCCGATTCCGAGCAAAAGCTTCGCAAAACCGTTTTTAATGTAAAGCTTCAACGGTACAAGCGCATACCCGGATTCTTTCGAAACACCGATCAGTTTGCTGATTTCTTTTTTGTGTAAAAGCAGTTTGCGTGTCCGTAAAGGATCATGGTTATAGCGGTTTCCTTGTTCATAATGGCTGATGTGCATGTTGTGCAGGAAAACCTCACCATTTTGGACGCGTGCGAAAGAATCTTTCAGGTTCACTCTTCTTCCACGGATCGCCTTGATCTCCGTACCCTGAAGAACGAGACCAGCTTCAAACGTATCTTCAATGGTATAATCGTGCCTTGCTTTTTTATTTTGTGCGATCAGATTTCCTTCGTGCCGTGCCATAACTTCGTTTTCCCCTTTCAAACTGCATGATACATTTTAACAACTTTGGTCAAGGAAAGTCAAGAATGACGGCCTTTATAAAAGGCTGTTTTCACAAACGTTGTTGCTCTTGAAAGTCGTTGATTTCCGCTCCAGGATGCTCGCTTTCCGCGGGGCGTGCGGTGAGCCCACTCGTCGCCTTGCGACATTGAATGGTCTCACCTGTCCCGCTGATCCCGCAGGAGTCTCGCACCTTGCTCTCCAATCAACTTGCACAAGGTAAGTTTTTTAAAATGACTCAAAAGCAACAATCTTTTGGAAAAGAGCCTTTTAAAAACAGAAGGGACTGTCCAGGTGTCTGAGTCTCTCCGAACTTAACAACATTTTGAGAAAAAATAGTGGTTTTGATCCAAAATGGTGTGTTGGAGGTGTCTGACACTTTTCTTTTAGGACAGCCCTTTCGACTTGATTATCGGCGCTTCTTCTTTTTCCCTTTTTTCTTTTTCGAGACATCTTTATAAAAAGGTTTGTTGCCTTTCTTTTTACGAGATCCGCCGCCGTTTTGCCCTTTGTCATTCCGCTTTTTCTCTTTTGTAGGGCTCTTGCCGCCGCTCGATATCACACGAGCACGATCCCGGCGTTTCCTTTGGGCCGGTGCTTTCATGCCGACGATTTCGAAGTCGATCGCACGCTCTTCAACGTTGACAGCCAACACACGTATTTGAAGCTCATCACCGATACGGAACACTTTGCCTGTCCGTTCACCGATCATCGCATATTGCTGTTCGTTGAAATGATAGTAGTCATCTGTCAGATAGCTGACATGCACCAAACCTTCGATTGTGTTCGGCAATTCGATGAACAAGCCGAAGTTCGTTACCCCGCTGATGACACCTTCGAATTCCTCGCCGATTTTATCTTGCATGAATTCTGCTTTTTTCAGATCATCGGTTTCACGTTCCGCATCGACCGCCCGACGTTCACGTTCAGAAGCATGCTGTGCGATTTCTGGCAGCTGCTCTTTCCAGTGACTGACCGTTTTTCCGTCTGTCTTTCCTTCAATCAAATAAGTCCGGATCAAACGATGGACGATCAAGTCAGGATAACGACGGATCGGCGATGTAAAGTGTGTATAGAACTCAGTGGACAATCCATAGTGTCCGTGGTTTTCCGGTTCATATCGTGCTTGTTTCATCGAACGAAGCATGACCTTGCTGATTACGGCTTCTTCCGGTTCACCTTGTACTTCTTCTAAAATCTGCTGAAGCGCACGCGGGTGGATGGAATTCGCAGAACCACGGACGACGTAGCCAAAGTTTGTGATGAACTCAAGGAAGTTCGTCAGCTTTTCTTCGTCTGGATCTTCGTGGATCCGATACATGAAAGGAACGTTCATCCAATGGAAGTGTTCCGCTACCGTTTCGTTAGCCGCCAACATGAATTCCTCGATCAGTTTTTCAGCGACGGTCCGGTCACGAAGGACAACATCGACAGGCTTCGACTCTTCATCGACGAGCACTCGCGCTTCACTGAAATCGAAGTCGATGGCACCGCGGTCGAAACGTTTTTTGCGTAATATTTCCGCAAGCTCGCCCATCAGATCGAAAAACGGCACAAGGTCTTTGTAGCGTTCTAGAACTTTATCGTCTTCACGCAATAGGATTTTACGAACATCCGTATAGGTCATTCGTTCATTCGTGCGAATCACACTCTGGAAGATTTCATGATTGACGACTTCCCCGTTCGGTGTGATTTCCATTTCACACGATAAGGTGAGGCGATCGACCTTCGGATTCAAACTGCAGATTCCGTTTGATAGACGATGTGGAATCATTGGGATGACACGGTCAACCAGATAGACGGATGTTCCACGCTCAATTGCTTCCTGATCAATTGGCGAACCTTCTGTCACATAATGACTGACATCCGCAATATGCACCCCGAGCTTGTAGTTTCCGTTGTCGAGCTTGACGACATTGACGGCATCATCCAGATCTTTCGCATCTGCACCGTCAATCGTAACGATTGTTTCATCCCGTAAATCCCGGCGGTCAGTGAGATCGGCCACATCGATTTCATCAGGGACTGAGTTTGCGTGTTCCAATGCCTCGTTAGGGAAATCCCTTGGAAGACCGTGTTTATAGATGATCGACAGGATATCGACACCAGGATCATTCTTGTGCCCTAAAATCTCGATGATTTCACCTGTCGCACTTGACCGTTCCTCAGGATAGCTTGTTATTTTTACAAGGACCTTATGGCCATCGACTGCATTGTTGATTGCCTCTTTCGGAATGAAGATGTCATTCGGAATCCGCTTGTCATCCGCTTCGACAAATCCAAAACTTTTACTATCGATGAACGTCCCGACCACCTCGGTCACGCCGCGTTCGATGATACGGATGACAGTCCCTTCAGGTTTTGAATCTCCTGGACGGCTAGAAATCCTCACGAGGACTATATCCCCACTCATTGCACCATTCAGGTCAGAAGGCGAAATATAGACATCCTTTTCACCCTTTTGTTCAGGAAGCAGGAAAGCGAACCCTTTCGCGTGGCCCTGCAGCTTTCCCTTGATCAGGTTCATCCGCTCAGGCACACCATAACGGTTGCTTCGGGTACGGACGATCTCTCCTTTTTCCTCCATCTCGTTCAATGTAATCACAAGTTCTTTGAATTCCTCCGCATCATCCAGGTTGAGCTCTTCCTCAAGTTCTTGGACAGTCAGCGGTTTATAAGCTTCTTCTTTCATAAATGCTAAAATTCTTTCTCGATCCATTTGCTTCTTTCCCTCCTTCATTGTGAGCTGTGTGTTTTAACGTTATAGGACCATTTTATAAATTTATTTTGACCATTCAAGGCTGTTGAGGAAATTGAGAACATCTTCATGGAGTTGTTCTTTTTCCTTGTCGAGTGTAATGACATGGCCGGATTCCTCGTACCATTTCAAGTCTTTTTGATCAGATTCAATGGAATCATAGATGATATTGGCACTATCCGTATTGATCATCTCATCATGCCTCGCCTGTACCACGTATGTCGGTGTGTAAATCATATCGATGTTATCGCGGACATCGGCAATCAATTCTTGGAGTGTTTTGAGGGTGTTCATCGGTGTCTTTTTGAACTCTTCCATTTCTTTTTCAATCTGATCATCCGACTTCCCCTCATATTTTTTGTACTCTTTTGCGTAATCAAGAACGCCTTGATACATGGTTTCTTCGCTTTTTATATACATGGGCGCACACATGGGTACGATTCCTTTAACCGTAGATGTGTAGCCGAGTTTCAGTGAAAAGACTCCGCCAAGCGAAAGACCTGCCACTGCAATCTCTTCAAATCCTTTTTCCTTCAGTTCGTTGTAGGCTTCCATGACGTCTTCCCACCAATCATCCGGACCGGTGTGGACGAGTTCCTCCGGTGGGACGCCGTGTCCTTTGTATTGCGGGGCCAGGCAGGAATAACCTTCTTTTTGCAGATAACGTCCGAGCATACGCACATCTGCTGAATTTCCTGTAAAACCATGCAGCAGCAAGACTCCACGGTCTCCCCCTTCAAAGAAAAATGGTTTTGGTGAAACGATTTTCATGATGTTACCTCTCCTTTTGCTTCATCTCTTTCTGTGTCTGTAAGAAATCGATAGACGTGACGAATGACGTCTTCCTGTTCAATATCATGGCAGATGATATGTTTTGATTGCGGTAAGTATATGATTTCTTTATTTTTACTGCGAATGGTGTTGTAGATATATTGCGCACTCTTTTTCGGGACCACACCGTCACACTCCCCCTGAATGATGAGTGTAGGAGTGTTCACTTTTTTCAGGTACGGACGCAAGGAACGGATCAGACTTCGAAATTGGAAGGTCATCGATAACGGAGTCCCTTTGAACTTTCGCACATATCGCTGAAACATTTCGTTTTCCTTGATATTGCCTTTGAAAAGATCCTTGAGCATATGCTTGATGTCCTGAGCTAAGCGTAAGAGGCTGACGTAATGAGCAGCTGCACTTAATAAGACCAGCCGATCGATTTTATTTGATGCGGCCAGGTATCCAGCGATGATTCCCCCCATTGAAAAACCGACCACGTAGATTTTGTCGCATGTCTTTTGCAGTTCACGGAGTTCTTTTTCTGCTGTATGGATCCAGTCTTGATACGTGACGCGTTCCATCCTTCCATCATCCGTATCATGTCCCGGAAAAGTCGGTGAAACGACAAGCCAATCGGTATTTTCTTTTAAAAAATGGACGAGCGGCTCAACCTCATAAGGACTTCCGGTAAAACCATGCAGACAAAGACAACCAATCATGCTTGTGCTCCTTCATTTCTTTCTTATAGTTTGCCCCTTGAAAGAATCATTAAAACGTATGTAACGTAATCCGATGGAGGAAATATCCCAAAGATTTCATTTATACGGACATTTTGGACGTGTTTTTAGGCCGGACTTGTCTTATGAACCCTTCATACGGACAATTCAGCTGTGTTTTGGGACTAAACTGGTCTTATGAATTTATTTTTCACAGCCTTATTTTTCTCATATAAAAAATAAAACAGCAAGCTTTTACACTTGCTGTTCTAGCGACAAATTAATATACGTATGCTAACAAGATCGTAAGAACAAAGAATAATACCGCGAGTACGATCGTCAACTTTTGGAACACAGCATCGATACCGCGAGCTTTTTGCTTACCGAAAAGCTGCTCTGCTCCACCAGTGATCGCACCGGATAATCCAGCACTCTTACCAGACTGAAGTAATACGACAGTTATAATTGCAAGCGCATCAATAATCAATAATACCATTAAGAATGTTTCCAATTCATCCACCTCCAACGACACAATCCAGTACTATAAATGTATCACAACGAAGATGGAAAATTCAACAAAAATCGCACAGGAAGATTCGAACGGTGCCTAGGTCGTGCCAGGCACCATTTTGAACCCCTTCCAGCACAAGGACTTTGGATTGGTGCCAGGTACCGTTTGGGATCCCTTGAGGCGCAAGGACTTCGGATTGGTGCCTGGCACCGTTTCAGATCCCTTGAGGCGCATGGACTTTCGTTTGGTGCCTGGCACGGTTTCAGATCCCTTCGGACGCATGGACTTTCATTTGGTGCCAGGCACGCCTATTTGATCCTAAAGCTTGCGCCGTCAATGATTTCAATGTTGTTGTAGTGTTTGAGATCTTCCATGAGTTTAAAGAGGGCTTCGTCTTTTTTCTTCGCTTCGATCATGCAGTCGATCTGATCGACGCTGCCTTTGATCTCGTTGAGGAAATCCATGAACATCTCGACATCAACATAATCATTATGAGCTCTGAATTGTTTTTCGTTCTTTGGACTGGAAATGTGCATTTTGATGGGTATGTGTGAATTTGACCAAGTGTTTACGATTCTTTCCCACTCTTCCTCCCAATTTTTGTTTTCATGATGTGCCAGGTGATGATGATAATCGAATACCAGCGGAACACCTAACTTTTCGCACAAGTATAGGGTATCGTTCAAATGAAATGATTTATCGTCATTTTCTAATATGATCATCTCCTGGATGGCGTTCGGTACGAGCATCCAGTTTTGAATGAATCGTTCAAGGGCAAGCTCTCGATCCCCATATACACCTCCGACATGAAGAACACATCGATGTCTCGGAAGGATTCCCATCCCCTCTAGAAGTCTCTTGTGCAGCATCAAAGTTTTGACCGTCATTTTTAGGACTTCTTTTTTCGGTGAATTGATCAATACGAAATGATCAGGATGAAAATCGACTCGCATTTCTTTTTCCGCTACAAATTTCCCGACTTCTTCAAGATCTTCTTCAATTGCCGTCATGTAATCCCAATCAGGAAGTTCCTCGAATGTAGCCAGCGGTACCAACCTCGAGGTCATTCGGTAAAACTTGATATCATGGACAGCATTATGCCTGAGGATCCTTAACGTATTCTGGATATTGGAACGCGTAATTCGTTCCAGCTTCAACATCGCAGCATTGCGGTTTTCGATTTGCGAGAAATTTTTTATGGTCATGGTCTGAGATGGTGAGGCATTCTTGACATTGAGACTCATCGCAACATAACCTAGTCGAACAACTGTCATCTGAAAATTCCTCCGTTCAATCAGTTAACATGTAGTATGTCAAAAGGCTTGGAAAATGATGAATAACATATTTTCACTTTGCGACAAGCATATTAAAATCATGGAGGTGTTTATGCGATGCGAAGAAAAGAACGAAATCGCGAGAAAGAGCTTCCAACTGCAACGAATATGAACCCAGGATTCACGGTTCAAAGTGATGCCTTCCAGCCACTAGACCTCCTCATTGACCAAGCCGACAATGGGATGGAACTAGAGCGTAGTGATGTTCACGCAGACAACGAAGACATGTAGTGACGCTTCGATGCTGCTCGGGTGCCAGGCACCATTTCAAACCCGTCACGGCACAAGGGTTCCATTTTGGTGCCTGGCACCTTCCGTGAACCCTTGGGAGAGTAAGGCGAAATTGTCGTGCCTGGTACACATTGCAATAAAAAGAACCCCGAATGCCGCTTTTGATGCGGCGTTCGGGGTTCTTGCATTATAAGAAGAGTATTTCTTTTTACTCAATACTTATTTTTTTATGTTGTAGAATGCGTCTTTTCCTGCGTAGATGGATGTGTAATCGAGTTCGTCTTCGATGCGTAGAAGTTGATTGTACTTCGCTACACGGTCTGTACGGGATGGCGCACCTGTCTTGATTTGTCCAGCGTTCGTTGCAACAGCGAGGTCAGCAATCGTGCTGTCTTCTGTTTCACCAGAACGATGGGAAATGACTGCAGTATATCCTGCGCGCTTCGCCATTTCAATCGCGTCGAATGTTTCAGTCAATGTACCGATTTGGTTCACTTTGATCAAGATCGAGTTACCGACTTTACGTGTGATTCCTTCTGAAAGCTTCGCTGTATTCGTAACGAACAGGTCGTCACCTACGAGCTGGACTTTGTCGCCGATTGCAGCGGTTAGCTTCTCCCAACCATCCCAGTCGTTTTCGTCAAGTCCGTCTTCAATTGAGACGATCGGGTACTTCGCAGTCAGCTCTTCGTACCATGCGACCATTTCTTCAGAAGTCTTCGTTACACCTTCACCAGCTAAGTGGTACTTGCCATCTTTATAAAGTTCAGAAGATGCAACGTCCAATGCAAGCTTCACTTCTTCATCCGGCTTGTAACCAGCTTTTTCGATTGCTTCGATGATCGTAGAGATCGCTTCTTCGTTTGAAGCGAGGTTAGGAGCGAATCCACCTTCATCACCAACTGCAGTGTTCAAGCCTTTTTCCTTCAATACTTTCTTCAACGTGTGGAAAATTTCTGCTCCGACACGAAGTGCTTCGCGGAACGATTCAGCTCCGACTGGCATGATCATGAATTCCTGGATATCTACGTTGTTGTCAGCGTGCTCGCCACCGTTCAAGATGTTCATCATTGGTGTTGGAAGAGTTTTAGCGTTAAATCCACCAAGGTAGTTGTAAAGAGAAACATCAAGGTGATCAGCTGCAGCATGCGCAACGGCCATAGATACACCTAGAATCGCGTTTGCACCGATCTTCCCTTTGTTTTCTGTTCCGTCAAGCTCAAGCAATTGCTTGTCGATCGCCACTTGGTCAAGCGCATCGAAAAATACGAGTTCTGGTGCAATCATTTCGTTGACGTTGTTCACTGCGTTCAGAACACCTTTTCCAAGATAACGGTCTTTGTCACCGTCACGAAGCTCGACTGCTTCGTATTCACCAGTTGAAGCCCCACTTGGTACAAGCGCGCGTCCACGTGCACCTGACTCTAACCAAACTTCAACTTCTACAGTTGGATTACCGCGGGAGTCTAATACTTCACGCGCAAAAATATTAACGATATTTGATGTCATAACGTTTCATCTCCTTAGATTTAATAACACTATTTTAAAATCCGGATTATTCTTTAATAAGGGTTTTCCCTGTCATCTCTTTCGGCTGCTTCCCGCCAAGCAGGTCCAACACCGTCGGCGATAAGTCCGCCAGAATTCCGTCATCTCGAAGGTTTGCACCTTTTTTCGTGACGATGACTGGTACAGGGTTTGTCGTATGCGCTGTCATCGGGTTACCATCAACCGTGATGACCTCATCCGAGTTTCCGTGGTCAGCCGTTATGATTGCCGCTCCATCTTTTTCTAAAATCAAGTCAACGATTTTACCGAGACATTCATCCACTGTCTCGATCGCTTTGATGGTAGGTTCAAGCTTACCTGAGTGCCCGACCATATCCGGGTTCGCGAAGTTCAAAATGATTACATCGTGTTTGTCCGCATTCAGTTCGTCAAGCAACGCATCTGTCACTTCATAAGCGCTCATTTCCGGTTTCAAGTCATACGTCGCCACTTTTGGTGAATCGATAAGAATCCGCTCTTCGCCAGGGAATTCATTCTCCCGTCCGCCACTGAAAAAGAACGTGACATGCGGATACTTCTCGGTTTCTGCAATCCGCAGCTGTTTATAATCCTGCTGTGCTAAAACTTCTCCCAGCGTGTTGTCGAGGTTCGACGGTTTGAAGGCGACCTCCCCATCTACTGTTTCACTGAAATGAGTCAGGCAGACGAAGTGGAGATCTTTCGGCAGTTTTTCACCACGATCAAATCCACGAAAGTCTTCGTTCGTAAAGACTTGTGAAATCTGGATCGCCCGGTCAGGACGGAAGTTGAAGAAGATGATCGCGTCATCATCTTCGATCGTCGCAACCGGAGAACCGTCTTCCTTCGTTATCACTGACGGCAGGACGAATTCATCATGGATATCGTTGGCATAAGAGTCATCGACGACTTCGATCGGATCGTTATACGATGGGCCATCACCGTAGGTCATCGCGCGATAAGAACGTTCTACACGATCCCAGCGCTTATCACGGTCCATCGAATAATAACGTCCAGATAACGTCGCAATTTCTCCGACGCCATATTCAGTCATTTTTTCCTGAAGCGCCTTGATGTAGGTCTTCGCAGTTTGCGGTCCAACATCACGGCCATCAAGGAATCCATGGACATATACTTTCTCGACATTCTCTTTCGCTGCCAGCTTCAATAGCGCATAGAGATGATCGATGTGGCTGTGGATTCCGCCATCCGAAAGCAATCCGAAAATATGAAGGGCAGAATCTTTCTTTTTCACATGATCCATCGCATCGAGGAAGGTTTGTTTTTCATAGAACTCGCCTTCTTTAATCGAGAGATTGACCCGCGTCAAGCTTTGGTAGACGATCCGGCCAGCTCCGATGTTCAAGTGACCGACCTCAGAGTTCCCCATCTGACCTTCAGGAAGGCCAACCGCTTCACCACAAGCCTGCAGCTGGGAGTGAGGAAACGCGTCCCAATAGCGGTCGAAGTTCGGCTTTTTCGCCTGGGCGACCGCATTCCCTTTTGTTTCATCCCGTAACGCAAACCCATCAAGAATGATGAGTGCGACTGGTTTTTTAGCCATTATTTACAACCTCCAACAACTGTAAGAAAGACTGAGGCTTCAAGCTAGCCCCACCGACAAGCGCACCATCGATGTCTGATTGGTTCATCAATTCATCAATCGTTTCCGGCTTCACACTCCCGCCGTATTGGATGCGCACCTGTTCCGCGATCTCTTTTGAAAATTTATCAGCAATCACACTGCGGATATAAGCACATACCTCATTTGCATCCTCAGCTGTCGCTGATTTTCCTGTACCAATCGCCCAGATCGGTTCATAAGCGATGACCGTCTTAGCGACTTGTTCTTCAGAAAGACCGCTTAAAGCTTGCTCAACTTGTGTTTTTACATGAGGTTTCGTTTCATTGTTCTCACGTTGTTCTAATGTTTCACCGACACAAACGATCGGTACAAGGTCATGCTTAAAGGCAGCGTGTACTTTCTTGTTAACAGAGCTATTCGTTTCGGCGAACATTTCACGACGCTCAGAGTGTCCAAGAATGACATACTCGACATTCAAATCTTTCAATGCTGCCGGGCTGATTTCACCTGTAAATGCTCCGCTTTCTTCAAAATGCATGTTTTGTGCTCCGATATACAGCTTCGTTTCAGCAGTTTCATTCACTAGAGCGTTCAAAAAGAGTGCAGGGGCACAAATGACTGAATCAATTTTCGATTCATCTGGCACAAGACCTGAGATCTCTTTTACAAAACTCTTGGATTCCTCTAATGTTTTATGCATTTTCCAGTTTCCTGCGATGATCGGTTTACGCATCCTTTAAGGACCACCTTTCATTGATTTAAGTATGTTGTTCTACATTGTTGATTTTCGCGAAATTGGCGAAGGTTTCGAAGACCTGTCATTAAACTTCATAGACAAATTAGTATCAAGAAGTTCGAGGCACGAAGGTTTCAAGGAAGGCTACTAACTTGATAAACATCATTGCTGCCTTGCACCGAGGAAGCTTTCTTCGGTAGGATTACCATGCAGACGCAGGTGCACAATGTTTATTCTTCGAAGTATCGTAACTTCCTCTTACTTATCTTTTAACGCAGCGACACCAGGTAAAACCTTCCCCTCCATAAACTCTAGAGAGGCACCTCCACCAGTAGAGATGTGATCCATCGCATCTGCGAGGTCGAATTTTTCGACTGCTGCCGCTGAATCACCACCGCCGATGACACTGTACGTATCTTTCGCGTCGGCTAATGCTTTCGCGATCGTCATCGTACCGTTGGCGAAAGCATCAAATTCGAATACACCCATAGGTCCATTCCATATTACAAGCTTCGAGCTTTCGATCACGGTTCTGTACTCATCACGAGTACCTGGTCCAATATCTAGTGCTTCCCAATCTGATGGGATTTCATCAATCGAGACGACTTTCGTATTGGCATCCCTTGAAAAATCATCTGCAACAACGACATCTTTCGGAAGATACATTTTTACGCCTTTTTGCTCCGCCTTTTCCATGAATGATTTTGCCAGGTCGATTTTATCTTCTTCTAAAAGAGACTTCCCGACGTCATACCCAAGCGCTTTTACAAACGTATAAGCAAGTCCTCCGCCGATGATCAGGTTGTCCACTTTATCTAAAAGATTATCGATAACCCCGATCTTATCTTTGACTTTCGCACCGCCAATTACGGCTGTAAATGGACGTTCTGGAGTTGAAAGTGCTTTTCCGAGAACATCAAGTTCTTTTTCCATTAAAAGTCCTGAAACCCCTGGAAGATGATGAGCGACACCTTCGGTTGATGCGTGTGCGCGGTGAGCTGCTCCAAATGCATCATTTACATACACGTCAGCCATAGCAGCGAAAGCTTTCGCTAACTCAGGGTCGTTCTTTTCTTCACCAGGTTCAAAACGAACGTTTTCAATCAGTAAGACTTCTCCATTGTTCAGGTTTGAGATTGCTTGGTCGACTTCTTCACCATAAACTTGATCGGTTTTTGTAACGGTCTGGTTCAAGAGATCACTTAGACGTTTTGCGACAGGATCAAGACGTAATTCTTCAACGACTTGTCCCTTCGGACGTCCAAGGTGACTTGCTAGAATGACTTTTGCTCCGTTTTCTACTAAGTGTTGGATTGTCGGTAATGCCGCACGGATTCGAGTCTCGTCATTCACTTCTCCATCCTTCATCGGCACGTTGAAGTCAACGCGACAGAAAACTCTCTTCCCTTCAACATTCACATCACGCAAAGACTGTTTTTGCATATACGGAAAAGCCTCCTTCGTTTTAATAAATCATTAATTTAATTGTTGAACTTCTTTTAACTTCTGCTTAATTGTTAACTTCCCCTAAGTACATGTGAAAAGAGGAGTAAAATTACCCCTCCCCCACATTCTATATAAACTTATGAAAATGGTACAGTTTTTTCCTTTCAAAACCATACAATGAGTATTTAAAGTAACGACGAATTAGAAACGAGAAGTTCAAGGCACGACGGTTTTGAGGACCGGAGCGTATATAATTATACGTGAGGACCGGTAAAATCGAGTAACGCTGAAATTCGACGTTTATCATTCGGTCGTATCTTAAAGTCCTTTAGAAGCGATAAACGCTGCAAGATCAACAACACGGTGAGAATATCCGCTCTCATTGTCGTACCAAGAAATTGCTTTTACCATGTTGCCTTCCATGACCATTGTAGAAAGCGCATCGATTGTAGAAGAATCAGGGCTTCCGTTATAGTCACGAGATACTAGAGGCTCTTCGCTGTATCCAAGAATGCCTTTCAAGTTAGACTCAGCAGCTTCTTTAAATACTGCATTCACTTCTTCGACTGTTACATCCTTATCAAGCTCAGCTACAAGGTCGACTAGTGATACGTTTGGTGTAGGTACACGCATTGCCATACCATTCAGCTTGCCTTCAAGCTCTGGAAGTACAAGAGAGACCGCTTTTGCTGCACCTGTTGTAGTCGGAATGATGTTTTCACTTGCAGCACGCGCACGACGATAGTCTTTGTGCGGAAGATCAAGGATTTGCTGGTCGTTCGTGTAAGAGTGGACTGTTGTCATCATTCCACGCTTGATGCCGAACTTGTCGTTCAATACTTTTGCAAGTGGTGCAAGACAGTTTGTCGTACATGATGCGTTTGAGATAACATTATGACTTGCTGCATCGTACTTGTCTTCGTTAACACCAAGAACAACTGTAATGTCTTCGTTTTTCGCTGGAGCAGAAATAATGACTTTCTTTGCTCCTGCTTCAAGGTGTTTTGCTGCATCGTCACGTTGCGTGAAACGACCAGTTGATTCAACAACGATTTCTACGCCAAGGTCTCCCCAACCTAGTTGAGCAGGATCGCGCTCTGAAAGAACTTTTACCTCTTTTCCATCTACGACAAGGTTTTCACCGTTAACTTCTACTTTTGCATCTAGTGTTCCATGAACAGTGTCATATTGTAATAGATGAGCAAGCATCTCAGCGTCTGTAAGGTCATTGACTGCTACTACCTCAACGTCATTGTTCTTCAATGCTGCACGGAATACGTTACGTCCAATACGTCCAAAACCATTGATACCAATCTTTGTAGCCATTATAAAACTCCTCCTTGGATTTAATAAATAAATTGAATGTATATATTTGATAAGTGCCTGGCACCGTTTCAAACCCCTTGGTAATTCTAGCTTCCTGAACGGTGCCAGGCACCATTTTGAAAGCCTTGCTATGAAAGGGTTTTGCTTCGGTGCCTGGCACGGAAGCACTTATAGCACTTAATTGAAGCCGATAAGCTGTTTTGCCGCGCCTTCATCTGTGATGAGGATCTGGTTCGGGCCGCGTTTCATATAAGCTGCGATTGCGCTGGCTTTACTGCTGCCGCCTGCTACAGCAAATATCGTCTTGTCGTTTGTAAGATCGTCGAGCTGAAGGCCGACTGTTTTCACTTTGTGGACGATGTTGCCGTCTTTGTCGAAATAGTATCCGAACGCTTCAGCAACAGCCTGGTGTTCTTCGATCTGCTGATAAACTTCAGAGGAAGAATTCCTTCGTTCAGCCATCGTTTTCGCCTCTCCGATCCCATGGATGACAATTTCTGCTGACCGAATCTCCTCCAGTACATCTTTCACGCCCGGTTCTCCAATTAAACTTTGATAGGATTCATTGCTTAATTGATCGGGGACATGCAGCAATCGGTATTCACCATTTGCTTTTTTAGCCATCGTAGCGCAAATCGTGTTCGCTTGATTTTCAACTTGTTCACCAAGTCCGCCTCGCGCGGGTACAATCAATGGCTGCCGCTTCTTTGTGAGCGGCGTCATCATGTCCGCAACTGCTGCCAGTGTCGTTCCTCCAGTCACTGCAATCGTCTTCTGGTTTTTCAGAAGCGGTAAAAGCCGCTTGATCGCTGCTTTCCCCATCTCCTTTTTCACCCAGGATTCCCGATCGCTGTCCCCTGGAACGATGATGACTTCTGCCAACTTTAATTTTTCCCGTAATTGTCCTTCTAAAACATGAAGCCCTGAAACTTGCTTCATGATGGTTTCAAGTTCTAGAAGAATATGATTACCTTCATCGGTCAAAGTCATACCTGATGTAGAAATCTTCAGAAGTCCTTGCTTATTCAAAAACTCTACTTCTGCCCGAAGTACTCGCTCGGTCTGTTGTAAATTCGCTGCTAGACTTCTTCTGCCGATCGGTTGCATATACCGTACATTTTGAAGAATCCTGTAACGGTTCTGCATAACATCGAGTAAGTCAGGTAATAATTTTCTTTGTAAATCAATTAACGGTTCCATCGCAACTCCCCTTTAATCAGGGTTGGGACTGTTTCGGTCCCGGTAAGTCGTATTATGTCCCAATAAGTGTAAAAAAAATACGACTTGCTAATACACTTATTATATTAGCAAGTACTTCATAAGGTTTCAACAAAAATCACTTGAAAAATGTAAGTAAGCGTTTTCTTAAATCATTTTGATCGATGATACCGTATTGAAGATCTTCTCCATTGACTTGCACGACAGGGATCATCACTCCATAGGCCTCCAACCATTCGTCATTTGTATAAATGTCCCGTTCTTCAATGGTAAAATCGATTTCTTCCTGCAATTCTTCAAGAATTAAAAGTGCTTTATCGCACAATGGACAATTTGTTTTTGTATAAAAATGAACGGTCAACATGAGTTTGGTTCCTTTGAATGGGTTTATGTTTGTTGCTAGATGAAAGTAGATAAGAAAATGAATGTTGGGCTAGTAGTGGAAATATACGAGACTCCAGCGGGAAAAGCACACTAAGCAAGACCCCGCAAGTGAGGAACGAGCTGAGGAGGCTTGCAGATCGCCCGCGGAAAGCGAGATATTTCACAAACTGGCAGACACCAATATTTTTTTCATATTAAAAAAGGCTCTTTTCTTAAAGATTGTTGCTTTTGGGTCATTTTTGTAAAGAACCATCTTGTGCAAGTTGATTGGAGAGCAAGGTGCGAGACTCCTGCGGGATCAGCGGGACAGGTGAGACCATTCAATGTCGCAAGGCGATGAGTGGGCTCACCGCACGCCCCGCGGAAAGCGAGCATCCTGGAGCGGAAATCAACGACTTTCAAGAGCTACAAAGTTTACGAAAACAGCCTTTAAAAAACAGCTATTAATAAATTTTAATTGGAAACGATGGAACTATGACAGTTCCACCGTTATACGACGATGCTTTTTCGTTTCGATGATGATGGGATCCTCAGTTCTTCACGGTATTTCGCTACCGTCCGCCTTGATATGTCGATCCCTTCTTCTTTAAGGGAGTTAACGATTTTCTGGTCCGAAAGCGGCTTGTGTTTCGGTTCAGCTTCCACCATCCGCTGAATTTGTATTTTCACTTGCGCTGAAGAAGTATCTTCCATTTGATTCGTTTTATCCAACTTTGAAGTGAACAAAGATTTTAAAGGTATTGTTCCTCTTGGCGTTTGGATCGTCTTGTTTTTCACAGCTCTGCTGATCGTCGATTCATGAACATCGATTTGCATTGCGACTTCCTTCAATGTCATCGGTCGAAGTGCCTCATATCCATGCTCGAAGAATGCCCGTTGTGCTTGCAGCAAATATTCCCCAAGATTATGAAGGGTTTGCCTCCGCTGGTCAAGACTTCGCTTCAGCCATTCGAATTTTTGCAGTTGGTTTTCAAGATAGGACTTTGCATCACCGTGCTGCTTCAAGATCCGGAAATACCGCTCATTCAACGAAACTTCAGGAACCAGATCTTCGTTCATCCTTACAAAAAGATCCCCCTTCTTATTCTGTTCAATAAAGAATTCAGGTTCGACCCATTCAGGCCGTTTTTTTTCAAATCCAGAACACGGTCTCGGATTCAACGAACGAATGAGATCATCCGCTTCCTTCAATTCTTTCATCGTGATGTTCAACGTTTTGGATAGATAGGAAAACTTCTTATCCGCAAAAGCATCAAGGTGGTGCTGGATGATTTCTTCTACTACAGGCATGTCATAATCTGTCGCTTTCAACTGCAGCAACAGACATTCTGACAGCGATCTAGCACCAACGCCGATGGGTTCAAGCTGTTGAATCCGCTCCAGGATGGTTTCGATTTTTTCAATCGGTACCTCGAGCTCTTCCTGCAGACACTCTAAACTGCAGTCCAGATACCCGTTTTCATCTAAACAATAAATCATATATTCTGCGATCGCTTTATCTTCATCAGTCGATTCAACCCAGGCCAATTGCTCAAGAAGGTGCAATTGTAATGAATCATCTTCTGATTTGATGAAATTGACCGGATTGAAGTCATTATCTTCATCATAAAACCAGGAATCCTGATCGCTTTCAGTCGTAGAAGTCCGTTCACTTTGGACATCCACTGGTTTTTCTTGCAGATCGATCAAAGGATTTTCCATTGCCTGTTGATGTAAAAATTGAGAAAGTTCGAGTGTAGGATATTGTAAAATCGTTATCGCTTGTCGTAACTCTTGCGTCATGACAAGTTTCATCGATTGTGTTTGATATAAACCTAACTCCATAACAATCCCTCCTACCACCATCTTATCAAAAATGTATGCGCTTTAGCACCTTGAAATATTTTCAAAATGGTTGGAAGCGGGAGCCTGGAACGTTAAATCATGAATAATAAAAAGGAAATCGTAGCTAAGCTGGTCACTGTACTGACAAACATCGCACTTGAGACATACTCCGATTTCAGTTCGAATTTTGTCGCCAGCAAAGTTGTCGTCGCCGCTGTCGGGGTGGCAGACGAAAGGATGAGTACTTTCGCCCAAAGTGAATCTAACGGATAAAAAAATCCGATGATCAGAAAAGCAATCGCCGGATAAACGATCAGTTTGAAAGTAGTTGCAATGCTGATGAATGACATCGCACTCTTCACATTGATGTTGGAAAGGTTGATTCCTAGCAAGGTCAATAGTGCCGGTATGGCTGCGTTCCCTAACAGTTCAACCGGGTTAGCTAAAGCCACCGGGACCTGGATACCCGCTAATTTCAAAAAAATAGCCAGCAGGATTGCAACAAATGCAGGCATTTTAAAAATAGTTGAAAAGGCTTGTCCAAAACCGGTTTCTTCACTTCTGGAAGCGTAGTAAATCCCTGCAGAGTTCATGAGAAGAGATTGGATGACCGCAAAGATGATCCCGATCGTGACCCCCTTTTCCCCGAAAGTGAACATGAGGATCGGAAGTCCATAGTTCCCTGCATTTGGGAAAGCACTTGCAAGCATCATCGCATTTTTATAAGAAGGAGCCCACTTGAAGAAATAACTGATGACATTCATCAAACCTGCAAACAAAGCAAACAGAGTGACCCCGAACAGGGCGATTTTCCCTAAATCAGAAAAATCCAGAGATGAAGTTGTCACCGAATAAAAGAACAGGGCAGGACTAAAAACATAGATACATAGATCAGAGACTGGTTTTGGGTCCACCCCTAGATACCTTCCGACGATAAAGCCGATCAATATAATGAAAAATACGGGAAAAACAATATTAAGCAAATCGAATAAGAACATGACTTTCACCTGACTAATCTATTTTAAGCTTTTTTAAAGATTGTTGTTTTCACAATTCCGGTGGATGGTGCGGAAATATACTCGCTTTCCGCGGGCGAATGAAACGCTGAAGCAACCCGTTGAGTCACATAGGTCACTGGAAAACTGAAGAGGAGGCTCAAACCAAAAAGACCTGCTTCTGCATGTGCCAAATCATAATGATTTCAACCAATGTTTTACCTCTACAGATTGCACTTACCGCTAACGGACACAGAAGACCTTATTTTACCAAAATAATGGAATTTCACAAACTTAACGGACACCAGGGACCTTATTTTGGAAATATCCGATATAATCAGCTGCTTTGTTCACAAATAACGTCTGTGGTGTCCGTTAAAGTTTAAGAAACAGCGGTTTTGTCACAAATAACGGCTCTGGTGTCCGTTAACTTAAAGAAACTTGGAAAACCCAAGCCTTTGGCGCAGGTTGAGTTATTGTTCCTCTTATGCTGAAGAAAGCATTTTTTATACGATCTTTAAAAGGAAAGGCTCTTTTCTAAAAGATTGGTGCTTTTGAGTCATTTTTAAAAAGTCACCTTGTGCAAGTTGATTGGAGAGCAAGGTGCGAGACTCCTCGAAAATGAAAATCGCATTTTCTTCGTGCGATGTAACGCTGCTGAAGCTTTCCTTGTCCTGCGGGATCAGTGGGACAGGTGAGACCCTTCAATGTCGCAAGGCGACGAGTGGGCTCACCGCACGCACGCCCCGCGGAAAGCGAGCATCTTGGAGCGGAAAGCAACAACTTTAAAGAGCAACAAAGTTTGCAATAACAGCCAAAGGAAAAACAAATGAGGAGTCCCCTCCCCATTTGTCTTATTTAAAATAATATCGGGATTAATACACCGGCCAAGAGTAGAATGAGTGCTCCACCAAGCCTTGAGGAAATTTGCGCGAATGGCATTAGTTCCATTCTTCTTGATGCTGATAGAACTGCAACGTCTCCTGTTCCACCCATATTCGCCATGCACAATCCAGCTGTGATTGCTGATTCAATCGGATAGAAACCGACAATTCGACCAACCAGTGCGGAACCAATCGTTGCACCTAGAACGACAGCCAGGACAATCGCGATATATTGAAGGCTTAATGCATCGATTACCGCATTCAGATCGGTATAAGCGATTCCGATTCCGATCAGCAATGCGAATGTCCAGTTCTTTGCAACAAATTGGTACCACTGGCTCGCGCCTTCTTCCACGATCTTCGGCAAGAAGTTGAAGATTTTACAAACGGCTACTGCAATGATCATGAGTGCGTATGCGTGGAGTGGGATAAAGCCAGCTAATACTTGTCCAAAAACGAAAAATGCTAGTGCCGCAAGTAATCCGGCTCCCATTTTGCCGATATCGAGTTTAGATTCTTCTTTTTCATATTTAAAACCTTTCATCAACTGGCCATTACCGGTCAGCGAAGGCTTCTTCTCACCGATTAAGTTAAGGATACTTGCGATGACGATCGCGAAAACGTTCCCTAAAGCTAGTGCCGGAACAAGGATAGAAATATAATAGCTTGGATCATTTCCCAACAGCTCAGAATAGATTTGGGACATTGGAACTGCGCCAGCACCCATTCCGCCTCCCATGATTGGAAGTGTAATCACTAGGATAGCGTCCATCACATCAAAACCAACGATAAAACCAATCAACCCTGCTAGGACGATTGCGCCAAAGACCGCTGAAAGAAGGGGTAAAGCAAACCGCGCGCCAGCCTTGATCAGTATCTTCGAGTTCATCCCAAGTATACTACCGGTGATTAGGGCTGCGATATAAAAGTTCAGAAACTGGCCATCCTTCATGAATTCGGTGATCATTGTAACGCTTTGTTCGGGGAGTATGTTTCCATATACGAGGAAAGAGGCTCCAAAGATGGCAACAATCGCTCCCCCACCTAAATAGGTTTTAACAATAGGAGTGTGATCGCCTAACCAACCGAACAATTCTCCTAAAATGATCATGACGATCAAGCTGCCGATCATTCCGCCTGGTAATGTATTTGTGTAAAGTGCCACCAACATGATAACGCCAAAGATAGCAAACCATACGATAGGGGTACTGAATAATGTCAGTCCTTTCGTCGATTCTTCTTGAACCTGGGGTTGCTCACTGCTCTTCTCTTCGTTCTTGTAAGCTAGATTACTCACATCATCATCTCCTCACAATTGAATTTTAGAGGTTGGAAACGGTTTCAATTATCTCCGCACCTCTTTCATGTCAAAAATAGTCTTATTTTGCATTGTAGGAGATTAAGCGTACACAAATAAGGTTTTATTACTATTGAAAGTATTTTGTAAATAAAAAAAGCAAACGGCAATGCTACCGTTTACAAATAGGTCTTGATGATGGTTTCACTTTGTGGAACTCTTTGGTACCGTGTCTGTGGCCTACCGACGGATCCATATATCGTTTGGGCGTCTAGAGCACCGATATCCGTTAGAAAAGCTAAATATTTACGAGTCGAAACGCGTGAAATACCAACGTTGAAGGTGAGATCTTCTGTTGAAAAACCGTTGTGATCCAAGCCTTTTATTTCAATCCAGACCATGCGTAGCGTATCTTTTGTCAACCCTTTCGGCAACTCATTTCCTGCCGACTCATCTTGATCATTATGGAACATGAACTCATCAAGCTCCTTTTGACTCGGTTCACGATTCAAGTCAAAGTAAGCTTTCTTGCTTTTATATCTCTCCAACGATGACCGAAACCTATAAAACTCGAATGGTTTGATCAAATAATCCACCGCACCCAGTCGCAATGCTTTGTTGATATTCATCTTATCATTCGCCGCTGATATGACGATCACATCCAAGGCTGCATCTTTCGCACGTACCTCAGATAAAAATTCCAACCCGTTGATCCCCGGCATGAAAATATCAAGCAAAATCAAGTCGACTTTTTCTTGTTCCAGCACTTTGAAGGCTGCAGCCCCATCGCTTGAAACAGAGACAAGATTGAAACCTTCCATTTGTTCTAAGTATCGTTTATTGAATTCCGCTACCATTGGGTCATCTTCTACAATCAATACATTAATCATCACTTTCATCCTTACTTTTATAAGGGATACGTACTTCAAAAATAGTACCTTTTCCTGGTTGAGAGGTGACACTCACATCACCATCTAATTTTTGAATACTTTCATTCACAAGATGCAGACCATAGCCCCTCTCTGAATCTTTTGTAGAATATCCTTTTTCGAAGACTTGATTTAACTTTTCCTCGTTCATCCCTATACCTTTGTCTTTCACTTCAAGTGTAAGACACTCTTCCTCTTCATCAAAGACAAAACTGACCAATACTTTTTTGTCTTTCGCATTCTTGACAGCCTCCAATGCATTATCGATCAGATTTCCGACGATGGTGATGATTTCATGAGTGATTTCCTGATTGCGAGGCACGGGCACTAATGTGTCTTCTGATAATAAAACATTCTTGTTCTGTTCACGGGCATAACTCATCTTGGCAAGAACAAATCCAGCTAAAATCGGGTCCTTGATCCGTTTTGCGATAAAACCGATTTCTTCCTGGTAATGGTTCGTAATCTGATTAATGTATTCGGGCAGTTGATCGTAGGATTTCATATGGACCATTCCAAGGATGACATGAAGCTTGTTTTTGAACTCGTGCGCCTGGGCTCGGAGTGCTTCCGCATACATTTTCACTCCTGTCAGTTCCTCTGCAAGACGTTTGATTTCGGTCAGATCACGGAAGGTCGATATAGCCCCCACCACTCGATTATCCACTTTGATTGGGACGATGTTCGCCAGCAAAGTGATACCATTCAAGTTGGTCTCTTGATCGAGCAATGGGACCCCGGTCCTAATGACCTTGATAAGGTTCGAATCAGGCATGAAGGAATCGATTTGCTTGCCGATCAATTCGTCCTTCAGTCCAGCCTCACGAAAGATTTTTTTAGCTGTATCGTTCGCAAGTGTCACTTTCCCATCTTCATCGATGGTCAAGATCCCTTCCACAGTCGACTGTAGCATTTTATTCCGCTCTTCCAGTACTTTCGCGATTTGCGAAGGTTCGAGACCAAAGAGGATTTTCCGGACACGTCTGCCGAGGAAGATAGCTCCGATAACACCGATCACCGCTCCGAACAGGATACCGATATAGATGATGTATCTGCTCTTGCTGACGGCTTGTTCAATACTGCTCAATGAAATTCCGACCGCAACTGCACCGATTTGGTTAGTGCCTTCAGAGTTGTAGATCGGTGTAAATGATCTGAGGGACATACCTAGTGTCCCTTTTGCAATCGATACATGCTCATTCCCTTTTAAAACTTCACCCTCATCACCGCCAACAAACGTTTTGCCGATCTTTTCTTCATCAGGATGGGACTTCCGGACACTGTTCATATCAAAAACGACGACGTAGTCCACATTCGTCACTTCCCGGATATCTTCAGCAAACGTTTGGATCTCCTCTTCCGGCAGTTCGCCTTCCATACTATTGATGACGACTGGAGAATTGGCGACCATTCTCGATATATTCGTTGCTTTTTCTTCTAAATGCACTTGTGTACGCTCAGAAACCTCTTCACCTATGAGGAGATAAGTGACGAGCAGTGCCAGGATGACGACGCTGCATACAAGCAAGATGATTGTTGTTTGTAACCGGATGTTAGGTATTTTCAGTTTCATCCTGCTCATCCTCCCAGTCATGAATTTTTGCGCTGTTTGAAATTATTAATTGCATCAAAGACCAGTCTACATTATAATATCCAATGCATCGTTTTTTTCTATTTCCCATTATAGAGTCCTTATTTTACAATTACCATCATGCGCTCGTAGCTCAGGGGATAGAGCAATGGTTTCCGGTACCATGTGTCGGGGGTTCGAATCCCTCCGAGCGCGCTTAAGAGAAAGGGACTGTCCTAATACACTTAGGGCTGTTCCTTTTTTTTGGGGTGAAAACTGGCACGATATCTAATAAATTTCCAATTACGTCTATCTTGGGACAGGGACCACGCTTTTGATCCTTCCACTGTCCCCATTACGCCTGTTTTGAGACTCACCACCGCCTTTTTCTCCTCCCCCCTGTCCCAATTACGCCTGTTTTGGGACTCACCACTCTCTTTTCTCCTTCCACTGTCCCGATCAGATCCGAATTCTGACAGGCTTCCACTTTTTCTCGACTTCCTGTCCCAATTAGACCCTGCTCCGGACAGCTTTCAATTCTTACAGCAATCGTGAACAAGCCGTACAAAATGTACTGTGGTAGAGCCAAATTCCATTCTTTCTTATCTTTTCAAAAAAAAGACCCATAGGCCGCGTTCAGCCTTCAGGTCCCTATTTGTAAGCCTTATTGAATCTGTAAAATCCCTGCGTAATCAGTCAAGTATCCGGCAGCAGGATAAGCCGGGATGTCATTCCAGCGATCCGGATCTACATTCTCGATTTCCTGCGTTGCGATCCCACTCAACAATTCTTTTAAGGCCAGGTAGTTTTGCTTGGTTAAATAACCATTCGATTTCTGCCCTAAATTCCCTTCCCTTGTATTCCCTTTCGTTTCGAAAAAGATTGCAGGGTTGCTATGGCCATCAGGATTCAGATTATTGTAATTCAACCCGAGCATCATAGCTGAAACCACTCCGCCTTTGATGTCAATATAATACTTGGCATCATCCCCACCGACTTGATATTGATCGATGTGTGTATACCCATAGTTGGTAAGCTTATCATAAACATAAGCTTGCATCTGTTTGGTCACTGTATTATAGTAACCATCCTTCAACCCAGGAAGTGTTGGTCCGTCTGGTGCCAACGAAATACCGAGTGAGAAGCTGGTGGCTTCATTTGTTCCATAAACCGTCTTAAAGCCTTGATGATGAAGGTCGATTGCAAAATCCGGCTTAATATCTGCCCAATAAGCATAGACGACTTCCGATTCCTTTGCTTCGAAACCATCTAACGTCCAATCTCTGTTTAGGTCGACATAGGCGGAATCATTCACAGGTTCACCGTTTTCATCCATCAACAATGTTTCGCGCTTGTTCATGATGCTTCCATCCGGATTGTACATAGGGATGACGTATAGAGTAAGTTCATCTAAGAGTGTTTTAACATCAGGATTACCCGAACTCCCCAACGTTTTTAAAAGTTGCATGACAGCTTCTGTCGTCAGCTTCTCATCGCCATGAATCTGTGCTTGGATCCAGACCTTCGTATCACCGTTTCCGACTTTAGCAGTATAGATGCTTCGTCCTTGTTCAGTTGTTCCGTAATCATCAAGCGTCGACACTTCAATTTTTCCATCACTTTTTTGTTCAAGATGATGTAATTGATCGACCATTTCTTCATATGTCATGATACTGCTGATGTTATCATTCCCATTCGTTGAGGGTCCTCCTGGTTTCGTACTACCGGCAGCATAGACGCCAGTGGAACCTAAAACCAATCCGGCAATTGACAGTAAAGTGATGAATTTCAACAATTTATCCACGCTCGAAAACCTCCTGTGTTGTAAAAATCCGTATATCATTTTTTTATCTTGCTATGTTGTTATTCGCCTTTCCAGCCACTTTCCGGAAGTGTATCCCAGAATGACGTATCCGCTGTTTCTATCGATCCGTCGGCAATTGCTTTTAAAGCAGCGTCCATTGCCACAACAGCTTGCTGGATCAAGTAACCGTTACTCTTTTGGCCTAATACATAAGGTTCGTAATAATGGTCAGCCATTCCTCTCATTTCCATCAACAGTGTTGAGATTCCGTATTCGAGCGCAATTCCGTTACGTCCGATTGTAGGAGCTGTTCCACCAACGTACTTGGAGAGTGTTCCGTAGCCTTTCGCTTCGACCGCTTCATAAACAACTGAACCAAGCTTTTTAGACTTTTCGACAACATCAGCTGACACATTCTCATTCGTTGGATAAAGAATCGATCCTGACACAAGCTCATCACTATCCCCTAACGTTGTTTGCGTTCCTTGATGGTGTAGGTCGATCATATAATCTGGTTGATACTTTTGCAGCACGAACTCATGGAACGCTTGGGTTTCCGGCTGTTCTTTTGCAACATGATCGCGATTTAGATCCACCTCATTTGCGTTATAGCGTGTATGGGTTCCTGAGACATAATCTTCAAGTGAGAAATTGACATCTCCTTCTGCACCATCCACATTCAAACGAGGAGCAATAAGTACATTCACTTTTTCTAAAATGTCTTGTACCTCTTTCCCATTCGATGTAAGGTGCTGGATCATCTTCAAGGCACCTTCTGTCGTCAAGGTTTCATTTCCATGTTGCTGGGTTAAAAACAGAATCGTAGGGTTTTCAGGATTGCTGATGAATTTTGCAAGATAAAGGTCTCGATCTTTAACGGATTTACCATATGATTCTACGGTCAACGCTTCAGATTTTTTGTCTTGTTTTTCTAAGAAAGCCACCATTTCCTCATAGTTGTGAAGCCTTTCATTTTTGATTGTTTCATTGCCATTGTAATTAGGACCTTCTCCAACAGCACTGACGTTTCCCACAGGAAAACTGAAAAACATTCCAGCACAAAGTGTCACACTAGACAAGACCGTCATCGTTTTCTTCATTCTTTTTCCCTTCCTTTCGTGAATCGAAATATATGTACATTCTTCTTTTAAAAACGACAATTTACCTTCAATATGAAAATAATCAGGCAAGAACGTCTAAAGTTTCGACAAATACAGACAATCTTTTACAAAAGGAGGGGCTGGAGAACTAGTCTTTTATATAGAGTTATCTGTACATTCTCTTTTGTATCGGGATATAATCTAATTCGACAATTTATTTGTATTTATCTTCCGATTTTTTGAAACTCTGGAGTATTTTAATCGTCTATCTATAAGGAGATCTTTTGGCGGCTATACTGATAATACTGTGTAGTCATTCGAAAAGTATGATATAATTCATCAGGATATAGGATTAGAAATAACCAACTACTTACGGTGGTGACCATAGAAATGCCCTCACGAATAGAACGAAAAAAACAAAAGCGCAAGAAGGGAAGCTTTCTGAAGAAGACGTTAATGGTCTTGGCGATTCTTTTTATCGCGGTTGCAGCTTATGCTGCGATCCAATACTATCAAGGGCTTCAGCAAGCAACACCTTCTGAAGAGATGGAAAGTGACTATGAATTCAATGCGCCAGATGAAAAAATAGAAGGCAAATACAATGTGCTGTTACTAGGAGTCGATCGTAGAGGTGAGGAAGACTCTAGAACGGATACGATCATGATTGCACAATATGACACGAAGACCGATGAAACGAAACTAGTCTCATTGATGCGGGACTCTTATGTTGAAATTCCCGGCTATAGCAAGAATAAAATCAATACTGCCTTCTTCCATGGCGGACCGGAACTCTTGCGGAAAACGATCAAACACAACTTCGATATAGATATCCATTACTATGCCCTGGTTGATTTCAAAGGCTTTGAACAGGTGGTCGATACGATCGCGCCAGAGGGTATCGAGATGGATGTCGAAAAACGGATGTCTCAAAATATCGGGGTCACACTTGAACCCGGTGTCCAAAATTTGAACGGTAAACAATTACTCGGGTATGCAAGATTCCGTCATGATGCTGAAGGAGATTTCGGACGTGTTAAACGTCAGCAAAAAGTGATTTCGAAAGTGAAAGACGAGTTCACAAGCCTTTACGGCATTTCCAAGCTTCCTAAGGTAATGGGAACAATCCAGCCTTACATTGACACGAATATGAAAATGTTTACAGCCATGGGCCTTGCGAAAGATGTCATGTTAAACAAAAGTCAGATCGAAACGATGAAAATTCCGATCGATAACTCTTGGAATGATCCGACTTACCAGGGTGTCGGCCAAGTGCTTGAAATGGATATAGAACAAAACAGACAGGCCTTGAAAGAGTTCCTTGGAATGGATGAAAATTCAACCAACATGACAACCAAAAACGAAGACGAAGAACCCGAATCGTAATAATGAAAAGTTTAAAGAAAACTTAGCAAAGCCAAGCCTTTGGCGCAGGCTGAGCTAAAGTTGCGCTTATATTGAAAAAAGTTTTATCCTTTCTTTAAATGCAAAAAAGCTGCCCACTGACATCAAAAAGATGTCACAATGGGCAGCTTTTCTTATTGACTGCGGTACCAAGCACTTCGGGGTGTACCAGGCACCGATTGAAACCCCTTGGTATCACTGCATTCTTAATCGGTGCCAGGTACATTTTGCAATCCCTTGTCCCCCAACGCTTTTCAAAGTGTACCTGGCACGCAGAAAGAACCCTTGCGCGGCAAGGGTTCTGAAAGGGTGCCTGGCACCGAGGCAAAAGCACCGGGTTTATTCTTCTTTGCCCATGCCTTTGAGGAAGGCGAGGATCATGCGGATGGAGCGGTTGACTTCGGGATCCTTCAAGGTTTTGATCAGCTGAAACATGCTGATCATTTCATCTTTTTCTTCCTCTTCGGTGGCTTCCAGTACGCCATGGTTGATCTTTTCCATGAATGGCTGCATTTTCGAGAATTCGATCGTTCCTAAGAATCCGATGAAATCGACGACATTCCGAGCGAACTTCGCGTTATGCGGACGATTGATCTCCCTGAAGAATGCGGACGTTGCTTGCTCCCGATGATTCACCATTGCACTTAGCAACGGCAGCATGTCGCTTTCATGAAGTCTGTCAACCAGCACGATCAGATCCAGTATCGCATCCTTTCGTTCTGCCAGCGCTTGTTCGATCTCCTCCATGCCTTTTTCACGGACCTCTTCTTTGGAAGGAACAAGTGGTTCGACTTTCCGAGTAGGTTTTGCCATTACTTTTTCACTTCCTTCTTACGCACGACATTGCCAGGAAACACATAATCATCTCTCTCCCATTTTTCCTCGACTTTGATACCGATTTGAGGCTGACGGTTACCGAATCGATGGTTGTTATGCGGTAGCGGTCTCTCTCCTTCGAAATCAAGCAATTCCATCTTCACCGCTGTATCTTTGTAAGCCGGTGTATCCGTATCCTTGTCGACTTCACTTGAGGTCAACTTGTTGACAGCGAGATCACCATTGTCATTCAACGGAATATAGAGCTCTTTCCCTTTCACTCGCTCTGTGACCACAACCCTGCCTTTAACTGACCCCGTCCGTGACGTCAGCCGTACCATCGAGCCGTCTTTCAATCCTCGATCTTTCGCAAGTTCATGGGATACTTCGATGAACGCATGTGGCGTTTTTCGGGTAATTCCGTGTGACTTGTATGTCATATTCCCTTCATGGAAATGTTCAAGCAAACGGCCGCTATTGACGTGCAAGTCGTACTCCTCGTCTGTTCCTGTCGGTTCTGTCCAATCGACGAAAAACAACCTTGCCCGACCATCATCGAAATGGAATTTTTCTTCATAAAGCATCGGCATATCAATTCCCTCTTCATCGACTGGCCAAATCAGACTTTTATATCCTTCCATCCGTTCATAAGAAACACCTGCGAACATTGGGGTCAGCTTCGCGATTTCATCCATGACCTGGGCAGGTCCCTCGTACTTCCATCCGGCTCCAAGTTCATTTGCGAGCATCTGCGTGATTTCCCAGTCTGGCTTAGCATCACCCAACGTCGGAAGAGCGGGATAGATGCGCTGGATCCGTCTTTCCGTATTCGTAAATGTCCCCTCTTTTTCAAGGCTAGGTACAGCCGGTAAAATCACATCCGCAAATTCGGACGTTCGTGATAAAAACAGATCCTGGACCACAAAGAAATCAAGCTTTTCAAAACCGCGCTGGACGTAATTCGCATTTGCATCCACGATCCCCATATCCTCACCCTGGAGATAAAGGGCGCGTAACGTTCCATCATGGATCGCATCGACCATACCATGATTCGTCAACCCTGGTTCGCCGTTCAAATTCACGCCCCATGCCTCTTCAAACTTTTTACGGATCTCATCATTCTGGACATCTTGATAGCCTGAAAAAGTGTTTGGCATGCTTCCGAAATCACTGCACCCCTGGACGTTGTTGTGCCCTCTGAGCGGATAGGCACCCGTTCCATGACGACCATAGTTCCCGGTTACGATCAGCAAATTGGAGATCGCCGTACTGGTGTCGCTTCCGCCCTTTTGTTGCGTAACGCCCATTGCCCAGCAGATAACAGTTGAATCTGACTCATGAATCGCTTCAGCAATTTTAATCATCGTGTCTTTCGAAAGTCCCGTCTCTTTTTCAGCATAATCCAGTGTGAATTTCTGGATCTTTTCAAGGTACTCCTCGACATTTATAACACGGTTCTTCAAAAATTCCTTGTCATGCCAACCTTGTTCAACAATGTAGTTCGTTACTGCAGAAAGCCAGACGAGATCCGAACCTGGTTTCGGCTGGATGAACATATCCGCACGTTCAGCCATCTCATGCTCACGGATATCTGCGACGATCATTTTCTGGCCGAACAGCTTTTGAGACCGCTTGATTTTAGAAGCCAAAACCGGGTGGGACTCTGCCGTGTTCGAGCCGATCGTGATGACAAGACTGGCTGTTTCAATATCCTTGAGTGAACCAGCGTCCCCGCCATAACCTACTGTCCGGAACAATCCTTTTGTAGCAGGAGACTGGCAATACCTCGAACAGTTATCCACGTTGTTGGTCCCGAAGATTTGACGCGCTAGCTTCTGCATCAAATAGGATTCTTCATTCGTCGCTTTGGAAGAAGCAATGAAACCGAGTGCTTCAGGGCCGCTTTCCGCGTGGATTTCTTTCAATCTTTTTGCGACATACGAGATTGCCTCGGCCCATTCCACTTCCTTGAATGTATCCCCTTCTCGGATAAGAGGCTTCGTCAGTCTCTCTTCACTATTCACATAATCCCAGCCGAACTTTCCTTTCACACAAGTCGAGATTCCATTGGCTGGCGCTTCAGGCTGCGGCTGGATTTTTAAAATATGCCGGTCTTTCGTCCACACATCGAAACTGCAGCCGACTCCGCAATACGTACAGACCGTTTTTGTTTTCCGGATGCGATCCTCACGCATTTCCGCTTCGGTATCCGATATCGCGAACAATGGACCGAAACCGGATTCAACATTTTTCGTAAAATCGATCATCGACCGCAGCGTTCCCTGTTCGACGTTCGAAAGGTAGCCCGCTTCCTTGATCATTGATTTTTCCATCAAAGCATTACACGGACACACGGTTACACACTGTCCGCAGTTGACACAGGAGGATTCATCAATCGGAACATCATTATCCCAGAGGACACGTGGCTGTTCACGCTCCCAATCAATCGTAAGGGTTTCATTGACTTCGATATCCTGACAAACCTCCACGCACCGGCCGCACAATATACATTGGTTCGGATCATATCGATAAAAGGACCCTGAATCATCGATGTCATACCCCTTCGATTGGAAAGGAATATTCTGATGTTCCTTCTGCATCTCAGCCACTGTGTTATGGATATCGCAGCGACCGTTATTATAGTCACACACCGTACAATACAATTCATGCTTGTGCAGAATCTTATCCATCGCGTAATCCTGTGCTTTATGTACATCTTCATGCTGCGTATTGATTTCCATATCCGCTTCAAGCTTCATCCCACAAGCACGCTGCAGCTCCCCATTTACCTCAACGATACACGTATCACAGCTCTCGATCGGGCCAAGGCTTTCGTGAAAACAGATTGCCGGTACATCGACATCTTCCGCTTTCAGGAATTGAAGTACATTCTGACCTGCCGACGTCTGGTACTCCTCACCATTGACATTGACTCGAATCATTTCATCAGACACGATTGAACCTCCTCTTTTACTCCCATAATGGAAAGGAGCAAGCTTCATAGAAATCCACTGCTCCCTTATATGAATTTGAAAAGTTCCCTATCTAGTACATTGTTTCCCTTTCAAACTTGGTATAAACCACCTTTCATTAATACGAAAACACCTCACCCATCAACGGAATCAGGGTCCTTCGCGATTTCTTTTGAAGAATTGGACGTTTAAATCGGTTAAGAAAGGGAAAAATGATATGATGTATACATAGCTTCTTACATAACGGTCATAAGTTCTTTTCTAAAGCTTTGTAATATACGAATGTTGTTTCAAACAAAAGCCACAACACTCCTGCGGGAACAGCGAGCCAGGCGAGACCCAGGCTTACGGATCGTCCTCGGAAAACAAAGCTTTTTGAAAAGAGAAAAAAACGTCGAACGAAAAATCCGCTAGTAAGAGCCTAATAGTTTGACCTATATTGACCTATTGAGTAAGATGAAATTAAAGCCATAAAGATACTTATGGAAAGAGGAGGATTTCTGAATATGAACTTAATCCCAACAGTTATTGAACAAACGAACCGCGGGGAACGTGCCTATGATATCTACTCCCGCCTTCTAAAAGATCGCATCATCATGCTAGGGAGCGCAATTGATGACAATGTTGCTAACTCGATCGTCGCACAATTATTATTCTTAGCTGCAGAAGATCCTGAAAAAGACATTTCGCTTTACATCAACAGTCCTGGAGGATCCATCACAGCAGGTATGGCGATCTATGATACGATGCAATTCATCAAGCCGAAAGTCAGCACAATCTGTATCGGTATGGCAGCATCTATGGGTGCATTCTTACTTACAGCAGGGGAACCTGGAAAACGTTTCGCACTGCCGAACAGTGAAGTCATGATCCACCAGCCGCTTGGCGGTACACAAGGTCAGGCTGCTGACATTGAAATCCATGCTCGCCGCATCATTGAAATGCGCGAGAAGATCAACAAGATTATTGCAGACCGCTCTGGTCAACCGGTTGAAGTTGTAGAACGCGATACGGATCGTGATAACTTCATGAGCGCACACCGTGCAAAAGAATACGGTCTGATCGACGACGTTATTGAAAAACCAGTGAATGTGGATAACAAATAAGTATTTTATGAGACTGGCTCCGAATCATTTCGGGGTCAGTTTTTTTATTTCCAACAGTAGGCTTTCTCCTATCATGCTCATAAACTGATATAGAAGATTTGGTAACGTACGAAGAAAAAGGAGGAAGACAAATGAAGGTGTTCCTTATCCTGTTTTTCATAGCGATGTTAGGACTAGGAAGCTACGCAGTCAATGATGATGTTATTCGGAACCCTGATCACTCAGATGGCTCGACTGACGCATCAGATGAAAATAATTCAGAGGATCTTATCGAAAATAAGGTTTTTAAAATCGCCTCACCTCTTCCGGATCAAACGGTGAATGAAGAGTTCGTGTTCAAAGGCAAAGCTAGAGTTTTCGAGGCCAATTTCCAATATGAACTGAAGGATGGTGAAACGGTTCTCGAGAATGATTTCATAACAGCTTCTGAAGGGGCACCTGGCTGGGGCGAGTTCGAACGAGTCATCACCGTTCCTGACACTATCGATTCGAAATTGATTTTAAAAATCTTCGTATCTAGCGCAAAGGACGGGTCAGAAATTAACGTTTTAGAAATTCCTTTGAAAACCGAGTGATGTTTACCGAAGCATGGACTGGCAATGAGGACAATGCTTCGGTGAACGACTAAGTTTAAATCCAGACGGTCTCGAAGCTTTGCCACGTACCTGGCAATACAAGCGACCATGATAAGCACGCCCCATCCGGATCCGAAAATAGAACAACAGCCCAAGAATCAAAAAGAAAATCACCCATGCAAACGTAACCAACCTAAACCCCTCCTCGTTTTTTATCTTGACTCGCACACATGTATATTTCAAGGATACCAGAAATAGGAATAAAGCGAAGACATAACTATCGAGGTGAGGACTTGGAAGGCTTTGAAACTCGAATCACTGTCGAAGAGTTGGAAACATGTGAACTGCCCTTTTGTGCACAAACAAACAACGAAGCACCCCTTTTCACCGCTGAAGCATACAGTAACACGGAGAAAAAAATAACCGAGGTTTCGCTTGAAAATTATAAAGGGAAATGGGTGATTCTTTTTTTCTATGGAAGTGACTTCACGTTTGTTTGACCGACGGAACTGGCGGCGGTCGCTGCCATTTATCCTAAGCTCCGTACGTTGAATGCTGAGGTTTTGGCAATCAGCACGGACAGTGTGTACGCTCACAAAGTATTTACAGAAACATCTCCTTCAGCTGCAAAAGTCAATTTCCCGCTTGTCAGTGATCGGACACAGGTGATCAGTCGCGCTTATCGTGTGTTGAATGAAAAGACAGGCGCCGCGCTTCGGGCTACCGTGTTCGTTGATCCAGACAGCGTGATCGTTTCAAGGCTCATCAATCCACTTGAAGTGGGACGAAATGTCTATGAAATTTTAAGATTGCTTCAAGGGATCCAATACGGGAGAAGTACAGGAGAAGGAGTCCCAGCCAACTGGTTGCCCGGCCAGCCAGGTATAAAACGGAATCCAGCCATGATCGGGAAAATCTGACAGCTTGCTAGATGATGCGTCTATAAAAAGAGTAATAAAAGTTGATTCGGGACAGCTGTTCGTGTTTTTTACCTGCTCCTGTCCCGTATCGCCTTGTTCGGGACAGCTGCTCGTGTTTTTTACCTACTCCTGTCCCGTATCGCCCTGTTTCGGGACATCTGCTCGTGTTTTTTACCTGTCCCTGTCCCTGTCCCGTATCGCCCTGTTTCCTAACAGTATCACGCCTCTCCTACTGTCCGAATAATTGCATCGAACTACACGAATAAAAAACATCAGCCCGATAGCTGATGTTCATGATACGACAAGCTTTATACAGTTTCCAGAAGGATCTTCTGTAAAAACGTGCTGCTCCTCTTTGTCAGCCTTGTAACCTAAAGCGTGTAATCGTGCAGCGGTCTCCATCAGTTGTCGTTCATTTGGAAAAACGATCGTGTACCATTTCAATCCTGCTTCTTTTTCTTGGGGCCGCGGTGCACTTGTTCCATTCCATGTGTTAAGGCCCACATGGTGATGATATCCACCTGAAGCAACAAATAAAGCCTGATGACGGAATGGGACGGTGATATCGAAACCGAGACCAGTCACATAAAATCGCTTCGCTTGTTCGAGATCGTTGACATGGAGGTGGATATGTCCGATAACAGTGTCAGCAGGCAATCCATCCCACGATTTTGTATCAGCCGACTTTAGCAGGTCTTCCATATCTAGAGGATCACTGACAAACGGCAGTTCCCCATCATTCCATATCCATTGATCGGCAGGACGGTCTGTATAGATTTCAATCCCATTTCCATCTGGATCAGCCAAATAAAGGGCTTCGCTGAACAGGTGATCGGAACCACCGTGCAATGGATACTGTTTGTCCACGAGTCTTTTTAAGGATGCACCGAGATCTTCTCTTGTTGGCACCAGGATTGCAAAATGGTAAAGCCCTGTCGTCCTTCTCTGCTTCGGCTCGGCGTCCTTTTTCTCTTCAAGTGTAACGAGCGGAAGTTTACCATCAGCTGTCAATGAGACGAATCCGTCCTTTTCCTCTAAAACTGAAAATCCTATGAGATCTGTATAAAAGTCGATTGACTGCTGTAAATCTGAAACAGCCAAATGGACAAGCCCGACGTAAATGTTTGAATTGCGATGAAATTCCATAACAGCTTCCTCCTTTAGTACATTTCACTTACTTTTTGTAAGTTATTAACTATACTATATCAGACTTTTTTACAACTTACAATAAGTAAATTTAGTTCAATCACACAAAAAAAAACACCATCCCTTTTGTTGAGACAGTGTTTTTATGTAGAACCTATTCAGATGTTGTGATGTATCTTCCTAATGCATTCAGTGCTTCTTCTTCATCTCTTCCGTCTGTAACGATCGTCACCTTAGAACCTGATCCGACAGCTAAGCTCATGATGCCCATGATGCTTTTCGCATTCACTTTCTTCCCGTCTTTTTCTAAAAATACATCTGAGGCAAAACGATTTGCTTCTTGGACAAACAATGCGGCAGGACGGGCCTGCAAGCCGGTTTTCAATTCAACCGTCAATTCTTTTTCTAACAATGGATCATTCCTCCTTGTACATTCCCTATATAGATTTATATATCCACACCCAAGAATAAATGTAAGAAATTTTTGAAAGCGTTCTCTTAAGACTCTAAAAGAAAAACGCCGGACTTACAATTGTCCCTGGCGTATTTTATTGGCCATTTCATCCAGCTTCCGTAAACGGTGATTGATTCCCGATTTACTGATTGGACCAGAGGTGACGAGATCTCCAAGCTCTTGTAACGTCACATCCTGATATTTTACCCGAAGCTCAGCGATTTCGCGAAGTTTGTCCGGCAGTTTCTCCAACCCGACTTCCCGCTCGATCAAACGGATATTCTCCACTTGACGCATTGATGCCCCGACGGTTTTATTCAGATTCGCTGTTTCACAGTTCACAAGACGGTTGACTGAATTCCGCATATCTTTCATGATCCGGACATCTTCAAAATACAACAATGCATTATGAGCGCCGATCAAGGTGAGGAATTCGGAGATCTTTTCTCCTTCTTTCAAGTAGATGATGAATCCTTTTTTCCGTTCTAACATTTTAGCATTCAATTCGAAAGAATTCATCAATTCAAGTAAAGATTGTGTATGTTCTTCATACATTGAGAAAATTTCTAAATGGTAGGAGGTCTCTGGGTGGTTCAAGGATCCCCCTGCAAGGAAAGTACCTCTTAAATAAGACCGCTTGCAGCAGCTTTTTTTCGTGATATCTTTCGAAACGTCCCGCTTGAAGGAAAACCCTTCTCCCATGATATCCAGTTCATTCAATAACGCTCTCGAATCTTGTTTGATCCGAACGATGTAGACGTTATTTTTCTTCAATCTCATTTTTTTACGGACAAGCAACTCGGCTGGATAGCCATATAACTGTTTAATCAATGTATAAATCCTACGTGCTATCGCTGCATTTTCAGTCGGTATATCCAGGATGATTTCTTTATTCGCTAACGAGAGCGACCCGTTCATCCGGATCAATGCCGAGAGCTCAGCTTTCGAACAGCACTTTTTCAGTTCTAGCTTCGTCAATTCTTTCTTTGTATCTGACGCAAAGGACACCATGTACACCCCCTCTAGTTTTCCTGTTTTGGGGTTCTATTTTGAAACGACATCTAAAATGATTTCTGAAACGCGTTTTGCATCATGCCTGATCAGCGAATCATTGTATTGCACTATTTTATCACTGATCACATCAAAGCCAAAGGATTTCAACCTCGCCTCATCATATTCGACAGGCTCTCCACCTTCTTCTTCATATTTCGTCAACACATCAGCCGGTACATTATCATTATTGACAATTATCGTATCAATTATCTGCTGACCGATGTGGGCAACGAGAATATTCACGTGATCAGAGGCGGTAAAGTGATCTGTCTCGCCTGGCTGCGTCATCACGTTGCATATATAGACACTTTTCGCTTTCGATTTCTTGATCTCTTCTGTAATCCCTGGTACGAGCAAGCTCGGCAGGATGCTCGTGTAGAGGCTTCCCGGACCGATCAAGATGAGGTCCGCATCATGAATCGCTCGTAAACTCTCATCCAGCGGTTTCACTGTATCTGGCGTCAAAAAGACACGCACAATCTTTTTCCCTGTATGCGGTATTTTCGACTCACCTGACACGATCGTTCCATCGTTCATCTCTGCATTTAAAATGACACGATGATCGGATGCCGGCAGTACCTTTCCTCGTACGTTCAAAACCTTGGATAACTCCCGGATCCCTGTTACGAAGTTTCCGGTGATATCTGACATTGCAGCCAACAAAAGATTTCCTAACGAGTGTCCAGACAAGCCATTTCCGTTTGTGAACCGATGCTGGAACAATTGCTCGACAAGAGGCTCCACTTCCGAAAGCGCGGCTAGCACATTCCGGATGTCCCCTGGAGGTATGATATCAAGCTCTTCCCTTAATCTCCCTGAACTCCCGCCATCGTCAGCAACCGTTACGATCGCTGTTATATCGACGGGGAACTTCTTTAACCCTCTCAACAGGACTGACAATCCCGTTCCCCCGCCGAAAACGACTATTTTAGGCCTTTGATTCAACTTCAGGTACCTTTTTATCTTTCTTGATATCACGATGGCTGCTATGGACGTGATATTCTTTGCTCAAATAATCCTTCAGGTGTTCAGCAAGGGTGACTGAACGATGCTTTCCGCCAGTACATCCGACTGCGATCACAAGCTGGCTTTTCCCTTCCCGTTTGTAATGCGGAATGATGAAGTCCAGCAATCCTGTCAGCTTTTCGATGAATTTCTGAGTTTCGGACCATTTCAGTACATAGGAAGATACCTCTTCTTCCAATCCTGTTTTTGGTCGCATATGCTCAATATAATGAGGGTTCGGCAAAAAACGCACATCGAACACAAGGTCCGCATCGATAGGCATTCCGTATTTGAAACCGAACGACAAAACATTGATCGTGAACGGATGTGATTCATTTGTTTTGTATCGTTCAATGATATTTTCCCGAAGCTGTTTCGGCTTCATATCAGTCGTATCTAAAATCTTCTGAGCTCTGCCTTTAAGCTCTTCTAGCAATTCTCTTTCGTTTTTGATTCCGTCGAGCGGCAATCCGTCCGGCGCAAGCGGATGTGAGCGTCTTGTCTCTTTATATCGCTGGACTAGTGTCGCATCTGCTGCATCCAAAAACAGAATATGCGGCTTTATGACTGAGGAATCGGACATCTCATCGATTGTCTCAAATAATTGATCGAAAAATTCCCGTCCTCGTAAATCCATGACGAGCGCTACTTTCGTCAGCTTTCCTGTGGAATCTTCCATCAGCTCGACGAATTTTGGCAGCAGCGCAGGAGGCAGGTTATCGACACAGAAATAGCCAAGGTCCTCGAAGCTTTGCATCGCTACAGTTTTTCCAGCACCAGACATACCTGTGATGATGACCATTTTAAATTCTTGTTGTTCCATCTATACCCCGCCTTTCCATTAATCTGTGCCCAAAGGTATGATCCAGCCCTGTGTGCTGATCAATGCCTTGTATGTCGTGGACAACCTTTTTAAGATGGATCTAATCGATAACTGAGCAGTTTGAAATCTGGTGTATACGTAAACGTTCCGATGATCATCCCGTTGCCTGTCATCATGTAATCATGGATATGATGATCGCCGGGAGCCATCGGTAAGTCTGATATCTCTTCTTTCGGTTTCCAGGCTAATTTCCCTTCCTCCGATTCAGAGAGCACTTCACCTTCATAATCAGTCGCATAGAAAGTGAACATCATCCACTCTTCTACAATCTGCTCATCTTCTTTAATGATAAAGTTGAAAACACCTTTTAACTTAGGATTCAATAGATAAAGACCTGTTTCTTCACGGTACTCTCGGATAACCGCATCCTTGATGGTCTCTTCAGACTCCATTTTTCCACCGGGGGCTACCCACCATCCGCGACGAGGTTTTTGAAGCACTAAGATTTGATTATCTTTTTCGAGTACACAATTCGTCACTCGTTGCACATGATTCACCTCTTTCCTCAATTATACTACGTTTTCAAGCAAGCCAACAATTCTAGTTTATGTAATCACTCAGGTTTATTAAACAATTGATTGGATCAGGCAGGAATAGCTTAAATTGCTTGACCTCTTTAGTTTTTCGATGAGAGCCATCCGAATCCCTTTTAAAATAACGTTTTCTCCTGATCACCTTCAAGCTGTTGAAAACAAAAAAAGAGCACGGAACCAAAAGTCCCGTGCACAAAAATAAGAAATTTATTAAAAGGGGGTCAATTTCTTAATTGTATAATAACCTACCAATATTTCACGGTTGTTACAAAATGGTTAAAACCGAATTACTTTTTCTGGATAAAGAAAAATTCAGCTTGTTTTTTACGAACTTACACTCAATTTTTCCATGAGTTCTTCAACATAATGCTGGGCACTTTGTGCAGCAATACTACCGTCGCCAGTTGCTGTAACGATCTGACGCAGCGTTTTTTCACGGATGTCTCCAGCTGCAAAGATTCCTGGAATTTTCGTTTCCATTTCTGAATTCGTTTCAACATAACCATTTTCGTTCGTAATTCCAAGGTCTTTGACTGCTACATTCAATGGAATCATTCCGATATAGATGAAGACGCCATCCGTTTTGAATTCGCGCTCTTCACCGTCTTCAGTGTTCACTAGTGTGACACTGCCGACTTTGTTATTATCAGCGTTTATCTCTTTTACAGTATGGTTCCAGATGAAATCGATTTTCTCATTATCGAACGCACGGTCTTGTAAAATTTTCTGTGCACGCAACTTATCGCGACGGTGTACGATGGTAACTTTTGAAGCAAAACGCGTCAGATAGACACCCTCTTCAACCGCGGAGTCCCCGCCACCTACGACGACAAGTTCTTTGTTTTTGAAGAATGCACCGTCACAGACTGCACAGTATGATACACCGCGTCCGCTCAGTTCTTTTTCACCAGGGATGCCTAATTTTTTATATTCTGCACCTGTACCGATGATAATCGAACGGGCTTTATATTCCTTACCGCCGCCGGCCTTGACCGTCTTGTATTCTTCTCCGTCGATGATTTCCTTTACATCGCCATATGCATATTCAGCACCGAATTTTTTTGCGTGCTCGAACATCTTATTCGATAGATCCGGTCCTAGAATATGATCGTATCCAGGATAGTTCTCAACATCTTCTGTGTTAGCCATTTGACCGCCTGGAATTCCGCGTTCAATCATCAATGTGCTCAAATTCGCACGTGAAGTATATACAGCAGCTGTAAGTCCAGCAGGACCTGCACCTGCAATGATTACGTCATAAATTTTTTCCTCAGACATGCTCTCCACTCCTTTTCCGAAAACCAATTTGCAGTTAGTTTAAACGAATATTCGCCTTCTTATTAGTTATCGTATTAAAGCAACGCCTCTACGTCTAATATAATGCTCAGAAAGGGAGACCGTTCCGGAGACCGTGCCTGGCACCGAAATTGAGCATTACTCTCTCAAGGGGTCTCAGATGGTGCCTGGCACCGAAATTGAGCACTACTCCCTCAAGGGGTCCCAGATGGTGCCTGGCACCGAAATTGAGTCCTACTCTCCCAAGGAGTCTCAGATGGTGCCTGGCACCGAAATTGAGTCCTACTCTCCCAAGGGATCTCAGATGGTGCCTGGCACCGAAATTGAGTCCTACTCTCCCAAGGGGATCCCAGATGGTGCCTGGCACCGCCATCGGCACCGCCTCAAATGTCGGTCATCATTATGGTTTCATGGTTTGGCGGTGGTGGAGGATTTTCAGTGTTTTGACGTATTTTTGAAGGGTGGAAGCTGATATCCCGAATTTCTCAGCGAGACTTTTCTGCGTTGTGGGCTTCTCTTGAAGCTGATCAACCAAATATGTCACTGCTGCTGCCCAGGCTGTCGGATTGGCGATCGACAGGGAGCCATCCCTAGCTTCATTGATCAAGAGATGCCACAGAAATGCCGTATCCGGGTCAAGTTCCTCTCGTATTCCCAAAACATTTTCAAGAATCGCTAAGCCTTTTTCCATATCCTCCGATGGTTGATCGAGCTGCTCGATGCCGCTATCCTTATGAATTTGCACAGATTCATATCCACGTTCAAACAAGATTGTCGCAGCAAGCTCTTTCATAATCGCTGGCTCATTCTCTTCCGCACAGAATGCCTCCAGCGTCGCCGTCGTGTCTTCATCGTCCCAATTACGGATCAACAACAAATGAGACAGCTTATTTTTATGGATCGTACTTCTGAGCTTCTTAATCCGTTCTGACAGCTCATTTGGATCCTGTAAATTATTCAAGGGTATAGTATATTGGTATTCAGCTTCCTCAGAATCGAGAGTGTTATCCCGCAACTTTTCTAAATAATATGTGGCGACTGTACTGTCCGCATCCAGATCAAGAACTTTCTCCCACGCTTTATCAGCCGATTGAACCCGTCCTGTTTTGAATGAAGCGACAGCAAGCCAATGGAAAAAAGTCACATTCCATGCGTAACCATGGGACCGAACTGAATTCAGCCATGCGAAAGCAAGCTCGTCCTCTTCTAAAAGCGCGAACGTGCTACCAAGCTTATAACGATGTTCCGGAATGATCGGATGGATTACCTTCAAGCAACCGAGGAACCGGTCAAGTTCTTTCTGCTGGTATAGTTGTTTGTAAAAAAGAGCAGCATTACAAAGTGCATGAAGATTCCCGGGATTTTTACCGAGAACATCATCAAGCACCGAAAACGCTTCGTCATATTCACCAAGATAAAAATGAGCGAGGGCCAGGTTGTTATAGGCCGCCCAAAATTCCTGGTGTGCATCGACCATCTCTTTCAACAGATTCCGCGCACCAGAAAAATCACCTTTTTCAAGGCTTCGACGTGCTTTTTCATGTTTTACGATCAGCTTTTCTTCGGACGAATGCTTTTCTAAATCTTCCCCAAACTCGGTATGTATCAGATCAAGTAATTCCTCAGAATCCTCGTAGAATTCACCGTTCGGATCATTCTCCATATAGCGTACCGCTTCACTTTCAGCCTCCCGGAACATGCCGAGATGTGCGTAGTTATTCGCCATGAAGTAGTAGCATTCCGATATGTCTGCGTCGATTTCGCTCACGATATATTCAAGCAAGTCGTTTGATTCGATGAAATCGCCAAGTTCAGCTAATGTTGCTGCAAGCTGACACAAGTAAGTCGGTTCCTCCGGCTCGACCTCGACTGCTTTCTCAAATAGCTGTTTCGCTTTGATCAAGTCTTTCTTCTGATATGCCTTTAGACCACGTTGGAAATAATACTCTCCACTTCTAGCAAAAGGAATGACATTACCCCTCGCCTTTTGTGGAGTGTTCTGGTTAACCTTCATTTAATTCAATCACCCGTTCTCTGAAACTTTCCATCGAAAGTATAACACACCCTTACTCTGTCGAACACAGCAAATCAAGAGTTTTCAATAAACGGAAAATTACAGGAATCGCTTGTGTTTTACTTACGATTCCACACTTTCCAGCAATAAACCCCAACATATAGATGAATAGCTTTAACTTCTCGGTAATTCGATCATAAATATGGAAAATCGCTATCAATAAAAATTAGAGGACAACTGTTCCGCTATCGCTAAAACACGGCTGATTTTTATTGATTTTCACCCAATAAGGTCTCTGGTGTCCGCTAATTTTATGAAACATAGGCGTTTCAGCTAAATAAGGTCTCTCATGTCCGCTAAATGTATCGATCTATCCAAAACCCACGTTTACAGTGCACAAAAAACGAAAAGGAGGTTATTCCTTTTCGTCGTTCTTCTTCGTATGCCGTTGTTCGAGAACCGATAAAACCTCATCGAAAGGCAATTCCTGCTCACGGAGCAGCACCATCAGATGATAAAGCAAATCCGCCGACTCCCAGGAAAGCTCTTCCTTGTCACGGTTTTTCGCCGCGATGATCACTTCTGACGCTTCCTCTCCGACTTTTTTAAGGATTTTATCGACGCCTTCTTCAAACAGGTATGTGGTGTAGGAACCTTCCGGACGAGTGCGCTCCCGTTCAGCGATCAACTTCTCAAGATCTGAAAGAATCGCAAGCTTTTCAGTACCAGCAAAATCCAAAGAATTTGCTGACGAATCACCTCGCCCCGCATCTCCTTCAAAAAGCGAGTCGTCAAAGCAACTGAACGTCCCTTTGTGACAGGCAGGGCCTTTCGGATTCACCAGCACGACGAGTGCATCCTGATCACAATCGTAACGGATATCGGTGATCGTCTGTGTGTTCCCCGAAGTCTCCCCTTTATGCCACAGCTCCTGCCTTGAACGGCTAAAGAACCAGGTTCCCTTCGTTTCAAGCGATTTTTTCAACGATTCCTCGTTCATATAAGCGAGCGTAAGTACTTCCTTGCTCACGACATCCTGGACGACTGCCGGAATCAAGCCTTTTTCATCAAAACGTAATTCACTGATCTTCATCGGACATTCACCCCTTGCTGTCTCAAATGATCTTTTACTGCTGCGATTGATGTTTCTTTATAGTGGAAAATCGAAGCCGCTAAAGCTGCGTCCGCATCAGCTTCAATAAAAACCTCATGAAAATGCTCAGCAGATCCCGCTCCACCTGACGCGATCACGGGAACTGTCACCGCATCCCGGACAGCCTTCGTCAACTCGATATGGAAGCCGGATTTTTCACCATCACGGTCCATACTTGTGAGCAGCAACTCCCCGGCGCCTCGTTTCACAGCTTCCTTCGCCCAGTCGATGACTTCCCAATCCGTTGAGCGTTGGCCTCCATTCGTGTACACACGCCATGAACCGAGCTCTTCATCATAACGAGCATCGATCGCGACGACGATGCATTGCGAGCCGAAGTACTCCGATCCGAGCGTGATCAGGTCTGGATTTTTGACAGCTGCAGTATTCAAAGAAACCTTGTCAGCTCCAGCCCGAAGCACACTCTTGATATCTTCCAAAGAATTGATGCCGCCTCCCACTGTAAAAGGGATCGCAAGTGTCGCCGCAACCTGTTCGACCAGGTCGATGATCACGTTCCGGCGTTCGTTGGAAGCTGAAATATCGAGGAACACCAGCTCATCCGCGCCTTGCTCATCGTACGCCTTTGCAAGTTCTACGGGGTCCCCCGCATCTATGATATTGACAAACTGTATGCCTTTTACGACCCGTCCATCCTTCACGTCCAGACAGGGTACAATCCGTTTCGTTAACATCTATTGACCTACCTTTTCTAGTGCTTCCGATAGAGTGAAACGCTCCGTATACAGCGCCTTACCTACAATCGCACCTTCGATTCCATCCTTCTGCCGTCCAGCCAAAATCTGAAGGTCGTCCAGAGAACTGACGCCTCCCGAAGCAATTACCTCAGCGCCTGATTCCTTTGCAAGCTCGGCAATCGCTTCGACATTCGGGCCTTCGAGCGTTCCATCACGTGAAATATCGGTAAAAATGAAGTGCCGCGCTCCAGCCGCAGTAAGCTCCTTCGCTAGTTCGACAGCCTTCACTTCGGAGTTGTCGAGCCAGCCTTCAGTGGCCACATAACCATCGCGGGCATCGAGTCCGATCGCGATCCGCTCCCCGTATTTCTGCAGCATCGCCTTCGTAAATGCTGGATTTTTAACCGCAACACTCCCTAAAATGACCCGGTCCGCACCGTTTTTCAAGTAAAAATCAATATCCTCTTCTGACCGGATCCCTCCGCCGACCTGTACCTTTACATCAAGATCGGAGGCCACCTGAAGGACATGTTTGTGATTCACTTTTTCTGCAGTCTTCGCACCGTCCAGATCAACCATATGGATCCAGCTTGCACCCTGCTCTGCAAAATGCTTCGCCATTTCGAAGGGAGAATCGCCATAGACGGTCTCCTGATCATAATCCCCTTGAAAAAGCCGTACGCATTTACCTCCGCGCATATCGATTGCCGGATACAGTTCAAATCGCTTCATCCTTCTGCCTCCTCTCCACATAGTCACCGAAGTTTTTCAGGATTTCCATGCCAGCATCGCTGCTCTTTTCCGGGTGGAATTGCGCTCCGAAAATATGATCGCGGCCGACAACTGCTGGAACTTCTTCAAAATAATCAGCCGTCGCAAGCAACACGTCCCTGTCCTCCGTCTGCACCAGAAACGAATGCACGAAATAAACGAAGTCCGTGCTGAGATTCTGCAATAAAGGCGTGTCCTGCTGTTGAATTATCATCCGATTCCAGCCCATGTGCGGCACTTTATATGTAGTCCCATCTGCCGTAATCCCCGGAAATCGAACAACACGGCCAGGTAAAAGACCGAGCCCATCCGTCAATCCGTTCTCTTCACTTTCCTCGAACAAAAGCTGCATGCCGAGACAAATTCCGAAAAGCGGCTTCCCGGCTTCCACCTCGTCAACGATGAACTGTGCCATCCCGTCTTTTTTCAACGCAAGCATCGCGTCTTTAAAAGCGCCGACGCCCGGCAGCAGCAACGCATCCGCCTTAGCCAGCTCTTCTTTACACTCTGAGATGAAATGATCGATTTCCAGCCGTTTGAGCGCATTTTGTACCGAGTGGAGGTTTCCCATTCCGTAATCGACAATCCCGATCATTTACAGCATTCCTTTCGTTGAGGGCACGCCTTTTACCCTTGGATCGATCTGAGTCGCTTCATCCAGCGCCCGTCCCAGTGCCTTGAAGATCGCTTCGACGATATGGTGCGTGTTCTTTCCGTGATGGACGATTACATGCAGGTTCATTCGCGCTTCAATCGCAAGCTTCGATAAAAACTCGTGTACAAGCTCCGTATCGAAGGTGCCAAGTTTTGCAGATGGAAGGTCCGCTTTCAACTCCAGATGAGGCCTGTTGCTCAAGTCGATGACAACCTGCGCTAACGCTTCATCCATTGGTATAATTGCATTTCCGTACCTGCGGATCCCTTTTTTATCGCCAAGCGCTTCGATCAGTGCCTGTCCTAAACAGATGCCGATGTCCTCTGTCGTGTGATGATCGTCAATCTCCGTATCGCCTTCCGCCTCGACCTTCAGATCAAATAACCCATGACGGGTCCAAAGATCGAGCATATGATTCAAAAACGGGACCGGAGACTGGATGTCCGATTGCCCGTCTCCATCGATCTGGAGGCTCAGCCTGATGTTCGTTTCATTCGTCTTCCGTGAAATTTCCGCTTTCCGTTCAGTCATTTCTCACTCTTCCTCCAATCGGTAATCGATCGCTCGCGCATGGGCTTCCAACCCCTCAATACGAGCTAGTTTACTAATCTTTCGGCCGTTTTCGAATAAAGCGTCGGTCCCATACGAAATGATGCTTGATTTTTTCGTAAAATCATCAACACTCAACGGGCTTGAAAAACGTGCTGTTCCGCTTGTCGGGAGCACGTGATTCGGTCCTGCGAAATAGTCCCCGATCGGCTCCGCACTGTTTTTACCAAGAAAAATCGCTCCCGCATGCCTGATCTGACCGAGCAGCTCGAACGGGTCATGGGCGACAATCTCAAGATGTTCTGGGGCGAGCTCGTTGACCGCCGCGATCGCTTCTTCCTCTGTATTCGCCACATAAATGACGCCATTGCTGATCACAGACGCTTCTGCAATCGCTTTACGCGGAAGGCTTTCAAGTTGGCGGATCACTTCCCTCGACGTCTCTTCCGCCACTTCGACCGACGTCGTCACAAGAATCGCAGACGCCATCTGATCATGCTCTGCCTGGGACAGAAGATCCGCCGCCAGATGGATCGGGTTCGCCGTATCATCCGCGTAGATGAGGATTTCACTCGGTCCTGCAATCATATCGATGCCGACGTGGCCGAATACTTCCCGCTTCGCCAAAGCAACATAAATATTCCCTGGCCCGACGATTTTATCAACAGGGACAACCACTTCTGTTCCGAACGCCAACGCTCCGATCGCCTGGGCGCCTCCTACTTTATAAATCTCGTTGACGCCACTCTCATTTGCAGCTACCAATACACTTGCTGGTAACGTCCCATCCGGTCGAGGAGGTGTCGTCATCGCAATTCTCTCGACACCTGCTACCTTCGCCGGAATCGCACCCATAAGGACGGATGAAGGATATTCGGCCGTACCACCTGGAACATAGACACCAACAGAATCCAGCGGTGTGATCTTCTGTCCAAGAACCGAGCCGTCATCGTTCGTCATCATCCACGATTCACGGACCTGTTTTTTATGATAGACCTTAATGTTCCGCGCAGCCTCCTGGATGATTTCGATCACTTCTTCATCCAGGGATTCGTACGCTTTTTCGATTTCGACCTTCGTCACCTTCAACGATTCAAGGTCAGCTCCATCAAATTTCTTCGTCAATTCGAAAAGAGCCTGGTCCCCTTCTGCTTGCACCTGTTCAAGGATCCCAAGTACAGCCTTCCTTTGTTCTTCAGTCCCTTGATTCAGCTGCTTTCGAGGCACAGTCCCCTTCAATTGCTGGATTTTCATCGCGTGATCTCCTCCCCTTCAATGACCTTCTCCAACCGACTTACCATCTCATCGATCGCATCTGCTTTGATTCGGTAACTGACTGGGTTAACGATGAACCGCGATGTTATATCGAGGATCCATTCTGTTTCAACAAGTCCATTCTCTATCAATGTCCGGCCGGTCGAGACGATATCGACAATCCGATCTGCCAGCCCGATCAACGGAGCCAATTCAATCGACCCGTTCAGCTTGATGATCTCGACCTGCTTCCCCTGGCTTCTGAAAAAATTCGAAGCGACATTCGGATATTTCGTTGCAATTTTTGGGGCGACGGTATCCAGTTCTGTACCCGGAAGTCCTGCTACCGCCATATGACAACGGGAAATCCCTAAATCCAGCACTTCATAAACGTCCCGCTTTTCTTCAAGCATGACGTCCTTCCCTGCGATCCCGACATCTGCGACACCATGCTCCACATAGGTTGGAACATCCATCGGTTTCGCCAAAATAAAACGCAAATCAGCCTCTTCGATCTCAAGAATAAGTTTGCGTGAATCTTCGAACTCAGGTGGAAGAGTGTAGTCGGCTTCCCGAAGCAACTGGACAGCTTCTTCAAAGATCCGCCCTTTTGGCATCGCAATCGTCAATGTAGATGAACTCACTGCTCTCCCCCCTCTTCTTTTCCGAGATAATAGGTGACATTTGAAAATTGTCCGGTAAACGCATCAAGACTCTCGATGCCTTTGATGTCCTGGACCACGACGGTTTCACCCTTGTCTCTCAGCTTCTTTCCGAACGCATACGCTTCCTTCCGCTGGCCCTCTGAAAATACGACGCAATGCGTGAAAGCTTTCGTTTCTACCAATCGAATCGCTTCCATCAAGTAATCAAGATGGATTCCGAACCCGGTCGCTTTCGCTTCTTTCTCGAATTTCGCGAGGAGCGCATCATAACGTCCCCCGTTACTGATCGGAGAACCAAGTTCAGGGGCATATCCTTCAAAAACCACACCCGTGTAGTAAGTCATGTGGCTGACCAAAGTAAGATCAAGCGTGGCAATGTCATTGACTCCATAAGCTTTCAGACAATCACGCAATGCATGGAGTTCTTCAATTGCCTCATAGCCTCGTGTGGATGTGATCAGCTTTTCCGCATCTTCCAGCTTGTTTTCCCCTCTCAGATGAAGGAAGTCGAGAAGACGCTTCTGATCGATTGATGACAACGGAAGCTTCTTCACATGCTGTTTGTATCCTACGTAATTTTTCTCATATAAAAAACGTTTCAGCGTTTCGACACGCTCGTCCGTTCCAAGAATCTCCTTGAATAACGCATCCACATAACCAAGGTGACCGACAGCGACCTGAAAGTTTTCAAGACCGACATGTTCGAGCGTCTCGATCATCAACGCAATCACTTCTCCATCGGCACTTGTTGAGCCATCCCCGATCAATTCAATACCGAATTGCTCAAACTCTGCAGGACGTCCTCCCTCCTGCTGCTGGGCACGGAATACATTTGCCGAATAAGCGATACGCATCGGTTGCGATTCATTTTGAAGCGTTGACGATGCCACCCGTGCGATCGGTGCCGTCATATCCGGCCTCAACACAAGGGTCTTCCCTTCTTGATCGAGCAATTTGAAAAGCTGCTGCTCCAAAGTTGCAGAAGCTTCCCCTACGGTATCGTAATATTCGACGGTCGGCGTCTGCATGAATCGGTATCCCCATTTCTGGACAGCCTGTTCCATTGCTGCCCGGCTCGCTGATTTGATCTCATACAGGTTTGGCAACGTATCCCGCATGCCTAAAGGTTTTTCAAACACTAATGGTTTCGTCACAACACTCACTCTCCGAATCGATCTATTTTAATTAAAATGGATTTTTTAATTAGGCTATGTTTTTCTTGCAACGTCTTTACGGATGGTTCAACCTTTGTTGCACCAATAGTACTGAGGTTGAAATTAAATAACTCACCTACTCATATTAGTGGACACCAGGGACCTTATTCGCCTAAAACCAGAGGAAATCACGATCGATTTCCGCAAATAGCGGAACAGTTGTCCTCTAATTTTTGAAATCAACCCTTTTTGTCACAGATAACGGAACAGATGTCCTCTAATTTCAACAGGTTATCCACGAAGGCGTTCTGCCACGCAAACAAGACTCTTTTTCAATGAGACAGCGTAAAGGGGGCAAATGTGGTTTCATTCAAATCCTTTAGTTCGCTAATTAACTAACAAGATAAAGGTATAGTAAGTAGTCTAACTTTCTTACAAAAACTCGTCAACCGAAAATTTTATCTTCTGACGTTTTATCTTTACCCTATTTATTCCTTCTTAAATAGTCGTAGTCCAATAACTTGACTCTTACTTAAAGTGCTTCTTATATTCGGGAGTAACATAAGATAAAATGAATACAATATAGCTTAAAAGTTACTTTAGCTATACCCCAACTTCTCACAAATTACATAAGGTTGTTTTCAAACCGATTGTTGAATTCTACCCCTTTGGAAAAATACTCACTTACCGAAGGCACCCTGCTAGCCCACAACGAAAATACGATAATGAAAGAAGGTTTCTTATGTTCAACAAACTCTTTTTCCTTGCAATCATAATTGGTGTTCCTTTATCTGTGGCCGGTAACTTGCTTCACTGGCCGGAAGCGATCATGTTCATCGTCTACTGTCTCACCATCGTTGCTCTTGCGGCCTACATGGGGCGTGCGACTGAAAGTCTTGCGATCCACTCAGGTCCGAGGATAGGCGGGCTGTTGAACGCCACCTTCGGGAATGCTGTCGAGCTCATCATTTCGATTTTCGCCTTGAAAGCTGGTTACGTTTCAATCGTGCTTGCCTCTTTGACAGGTTCTGTCCTTGGAAACCTGCTGCTTGTCGGAGGACTTTCGTTTTTCATCGGTGGCTTACGTTTTAAAAGGCAAAAATTCAACGTCCATGATGCAAGGCATAATTCAGCCCTGCTCATGTTCGGGGTGGTCGTCGCATTCGTTTTCCCTGAAATTTTTGCGATGGATTTGAATGAAGGCGAAGCACTGACGTTAAGCATTTGGGTTTCATGCATATTGATCGGCCTATACCTGGCCGCGCTCTTCTTTAAATTGGTGACACACCGCGGTGTGTACAGCAGTGAGGGCGGAGATGAGGAAGCGCATGAGGAAGAAGCAGAATGGACCGGAAAGAAAGCTTTGATCATCCTGGCGTTGGCGACTGCTGCTGTCGCGTATGTGAGTGAAGCACTCGTCCACACGTTCGAAACGGTCGGAGAGCAATTCGGATGGAGCGAAGTATTCATCGGGGTCATCATCGTAGCGATTGTCGGTAATGCCGCCGAACACGCGTCAGCCATTATCATGGCTTACAAGGACAAGATGGACATAGCGGTCGAAATCGCGGTTGGTTCAACGCTTCAAATCGCGATGTTCGTCGCACCGGTACTCGTGCTGCTCTCACTGATTTTCCCGACACCGATGGCTCTCGTCTTTACGGTTCCAGAACTCGTCGCCATGGTTCTTGCCGTCCTGTTGACGAATACAATCGCAAACGACGGAGACACGAATTGGTTCGAAGGCGCCACCCTGCTAGCTGCCTACTTCATCATGGGCGTCGGCTTCTACCTTCTTTAATAAACGGAGCACATTTCGAAAAAACAAAGTAAACTTGGCAAAGCCAAGCTTTAGCGCAGGCTGTTAGTTGCCCTTATATTGAAGAAAGTATTTATACTTTCTTTAAATGTTAAAATAATGAAACCACTGGTTCACCAGTGGTTTTTCCTTTTGAAAAAGACGGTAGGACCTTAACGGACACAGGAGACCTTATTTGCACAAAACCCCTTCGTTTTTCGAACCTAACGGACACCAGAGACCTTATTTCAAGAAATCCGATCGTAATCAGCTGGTTTTACCTCAAATAACGGCCCTGGTGTCCGCTAAATTTCTGAAACACCCCTTTTCGACACAAATAACGGCTCTCCTGTCCGTTAGCTCCCACGGCTAACGATTTCGGCCCCCCCTTACCATTAACAACACAAAAAGAGCCCCATTCTGAAGGAATCTCTCCAAACACCATGTCGGGTTCGGGATTCACTCAGAATGAGGCTCGCACGATCCAATTTCAGCTTACTTATAGACGTGGTTCACATAACGATGGACGAAACGGCGTACATCCCGTTCCTGTACTTGAAAATGGAACTGGCATCTATGTGCATTCTTGAAATAACTGAAGTCGGTCTGCAGATACTTTTCCAATTGTTTTCGATGAATATGGACCACCAGCTCACTTGACTGGAAAGGTACCGCAATTTTCAACATCGATATATATGGAAGCTCCTTGAACAGATAAACAAGGTTATCAAGAAGCAGTTTTCCTATCTTTAATTTAGTGGAAAAATAATGATCATAATCATCCAGATATTCAGGACTCACGTGATCGCTGTTTTCAAAACGGATGACTGCTTCGTTCCCATTCCAATAAGCATCACGGATATAATCGCTGCCTCTTAGTCGGGATACGGCTGACAAAAAGAAGAACCGGTCCTGTTGCTCTGTTTCTTTTTTCGGTTTCTTCTCAACTGCCGGGCGAACCCAAGCATCGCTTATTTGGAACTCACCATTCATGTAGATCAACGACATTCTCTTCTTTTGCTCCATGTGACACCCACCTTTAATCTATATATCGTCAATATCCGACATTTGTTTATGTTTGGCCATCTCTTCTTCCGTATAGATGAGCCGCATCGGATTTCCGCCTACGAATGAACCGGGTTCAACATCCCTATGTACCAATGTGCCTGCTGAAACGACAGCTCCGTCACCGATCGTCACACCGGGCAGAATCGTACTGTTGGCCCCGATCATCACTTCATCTCCAATATTTACATTACCAAGACGATACTCTTTTATCAAATATTCATGCGTCAAAATTGTCGTATTATATCCGATTATGGTGTTTCGACCGACCGAAATCCGTTCAGGAAACATGATATCGACCATGACCATCAAAGCAAAGGCTGTCTGTTCGCCTACTTTCATACGTAGAAATGTGCGGTACAGCCAGTTTTTCACTGGAATGATCGGGGTATATCTCGCAAGCTGGATGACTACGAAGTTTTTCAGCACCTTGAAGAATGGCACTGTCTTGTAGATCTGCCAGAGCGCATTGCTTCCCTTAACAGGATGACGCTCAGTCTTCCGCATTATACATTCACCTCTAAGACTTTTAATAGATCCGGCATTTCTTCAAGCATGTAATCCGGTTCAGATCGTTCGAGGTTTTCTCTCCCCTTGATTGTCCAGGAGACAGCGGCCGTCAACGTACCGGCATTTTTACCTGCTTCGATATCATAACGGCTGTCCCCGACCATGATCGCAGAGGTTATATCGGATTGAAGCTTGTCCAACGCACGGATCACAGGCTGCGGGTCAGGTTTCGCACGCTCAACGTCATCCAGCGTGACAATCGTCGTGAAATACTCGCCTAAGCCCGTGATTTCAAGACCAAGCTCAACCGCATCCCGCATCTTCGTCGTTACGATGCCAAGCTTGAACCCTTTCTCATGCAGGGTTTTTACCGTATAGGCAACCCCTTCGAAAGCATGCACATACTCTTCATGATGGGCAAGATTATGTTCTTTATACGTACACACCATATCGGCAACGGACGTTTCATCAACTCTCTTAAAAGAATCCACCAAAGGCTCCCCGATGAAGGAAATGATGTCATCACGAGAGTATTGCTGCGGCTTGAACTGCTCCAATGTATGTGTAAAAGAAGAGATGATCAAATCGTTCGTATTGATCAACGTACCATCTAAATCAAACAGAATCGTATCAATTTTCATAGTTGGCTTCCTTTCGATGTCTGTATACGTTTTTTGCTTCCACCCGGTTCCAGACGAATGCTACTACCATCGTTAAAATGATCGCGACAACAAGCCGGATGATGAGCAATGGCCACACCGGTATTCCGAGCGGGATGAAAATCAAGGTATCTTCAATGACAGCATGACAGGATACGAGAAAAATGAATGCTAGATAAAGGTCTTTCTTTTCCACGCCATCCTCTTTGACAGCCTGCATCATTACGCCAGCACCGTATGCGAGGCCGAAAAAGATACCTGCTGCTAGAGTCGTAGACGTGTTCGCTTTCATGCCTAGCGATCTTGTAATCGGCGCCATCCAACGCGAAAACACCGTCAACCAATTCAAGTCTTTCATCACCTGGATGAAGATCATAAGCGGGATGACGATCGCCGCCAGCTGGAGAATACCGACGAACCCTTTTTCCAACCCGTGCCATAAAATGTTCCAAAAACCGTTGACCTGTTCTTCTGTGCCTGAAATGAACCCATAGACGGCTTGTTCTGAACCGCCTTTCCACACGAGCGAGATGAAGAATGCAGAAATCAACGCAAGCCCGATCCGCACAACCATCACGATCCACATCTTGATTCCGACCTTTGTCGCAACCGACGATTCGATCAGTAGATTGTGTGAAAACGAGAGCATGACAGCAAGGATGAACACTTCCTTCACCGTCAGATCAAGGCTGAGGATTGCGCCGATACCCGCATACAAGTTTAAAAAGTTACCGATGACGAGCGGCAGAGCAGCTTCGCCTGAAAGACCGATCCATTTCATCAAAGGCTCCGCAAGCTTGACGAGCCAATCCATCAGAGGTGTTTGTCCAAGAATTGTAACGATCAGAGTAATTGGGAAGATGATTTTACCTAGTGCCCATGTTGTATTCAGGCCAACCTTCAGGCCGTTTTTCAATGTGTTCATCATTTTCTGCTTCCCCTTTCTCTCGCTGCTACAATTCGTTATACCGTTTATCTGCTAACCCAGTTTTCCTGCGATAGATGATGATACCGATACTAATGACGATCAGCACAATCGAAATCACCTGGGCGATCCGCAATGAGTCCGTCAGCATCAGGCTGTCCGTCCGTAACCCCTCGACAAAGAACCGGCCGATTGAGTAATAGATGACATAGGTCAAGAACAGCTCACCGCGCCGTAAGTTGACACGCCGCAAACCGATCAACAGTGCGAATCCGATGAGATTCCAAATCGATTCATACAGGAACGTCGGATGATAGTACGCCCCTTCTATGTACATCTGATTGATGATCCAATCCGGAAGATATAAGCCTTCTAAAAATTCACGCGTAACCTCGCCGCCATGGGCCTCCTGATTCATGAAGTTGCCCCAGCGGCCGATCGCTTGCCCGAGGATGATGCTTGGCGCCGCAATATCTACAAGCTTCCAGAAGGACAAATCTTTCACTTTTGAAAACACGTAAGCTGTCAAAAACGAACCGATCAGCGCACCATGGATCGCGATGCCGCCTTCCCAGATCTTGATGATTTCACCCACGTTATCTTTATAATAATGCCACTCGAACGCGACATAATAGATCCGTGCGCAAATGATCGCTACCGGAACAGCGATCATGACGAGATCGACGAACGTTTCCGAATTGATGCCTAAACGCTTTGACTCACGGACCGCGATATAGAGTCCGAGCAAAGCTCCAAATCCTATGATAATGCCATACCAGTATATGGTCAATGGACCGATTTCAAGTGCAACCCGGTCCAATGGCTGGATGTTTGCAACCATATCCTCTTACCTCCTAAAAGTCATCGTAATCTGGTGTATCGATGACATTGTTCAGCTTCTCCGAAAACTGTTGTGCCGCATTGACCCCCATCCTCTTCAGACGGAAGTTCATAGCAGCGACCTCGATAATGACAGCAAGGTTTCGTCCAGGACGGACCGGTACCGTCAACCTCGGCAGTTCGACATCGATGATTTTCATCGATTCTTCATCAAGACCGAGCCTGTCATAGTTTTTTTTCTGATCCCATGTTTCGAGGTTGATCACCAAAGCGATCTTCTTAAAATTACGGATCGCACCTGCACCGAACAGGGTCATGACATTGATGATCCCGAGCCCACGGATTTCCAACAGATGCTGAATCAGCTCAGGTGAACTTCCGACAAGTGTTTTTTCGTCTTCCTGACGGATTTCCACCGAATCATCGGCAACCAATCTGTGGCCCCTTTTTACAAGCTCGAGTGCACTTTCACTTTTCCCGACGCCACTAGACCCTGTAATAAGGACACCGATTCCGTAAATATCAACGAGCACACCGTGTACCGCTGTCGTCGGTGCCAATTTACTCTCTAAAAAGTTCGTCAGCCGGCTGCTGAGACGTGTCGTCGTCAATTGTGACCGTAAAATCGGGATGCCCTTTTCTTCTGCAGCCTCACCTAATTCCGGGGGCACGTCCCATCCTCTCGAGATCACAATGCCTGGAGTCTCGTCCCTGCAAAGCTTGCGGAGACGTTCCCTGCGGATCCGGTCATCCAGTCCGTTGACAAACGAAAGCTCCGTCTTACCCAACAGTTGCAGGCGCTCTGCCGGGTAATACGCAAAATAACCCGCCATTTCAAGGCCAGGACGTGAAATATCACTTGTCGTAATCGTCCGATCGATGCCGCTCTCGCCATGTACAAGCTCCAGCTGGAACTCATCGATCAGATCTTTTATATGTATGTTCGCCATTTTGAAGGTCACTCCCACTTTCTAGCGTTTCTACCACCCTATATTTTAGCATTCTTTTTCATATCATGCCGACTCTACACCTAGTTTTCCAGAAAAAGGTTGTAAATTATGAGTGACTATCGGGTAAATCAACGATATATTTCGGTTTTGCACCGGTAAATTTGAAGTTTGCTCCGATAAAATTTGTGTTTGCACCGATATAGGTCCGAGGGTGATTTCTAAAGCGTAACTCATTCAATTTTACGACATTCCGCCTTTAAAAGAATCCATCCAAACGCTCAAAAATTGTGGAGAAACCTTCAACGGATATTAGTTGGGAGAATAACTTGACAGGTAATCGCTTACATGTGCGAAGGTAACCAACTCTGCAACAGCTCAATGAAGATCAGCCCTACAGTTTAGTATAGTAAAAAAGTACCGAGTGGCCGGATTAAGTGAGATTTTGGCCGAATTCCGGTTCAATTTGGCCGGATTCCTACATAAACCCGCCGGAATAAGTTGCAAAGCCGCCGGATTATCCTATGAACCTGCCGGATTACCTCCCAAATCAGCACTGGACAGAAAACCCACCAAAAAAAAACTGACCTGGATTTCATCTTTCTCCAGGTCAGTCCTTCAATTTTTATCGATCTTTAAACGGTTTGACGATCAGGTTGTTGATCAACAGGTTCAAAACCGAGATGATGATCGCCGCGACCAGCGCCATGCCAAATCCCGAAATCATGAATGAGTCCCCCATCAATGCTTGTGTGAGCATCAGGGTGATTGCATTGATCACGAACAAGAACAGTCCAAGGCTCAAAATCGTGACAGGCAAGGTCAAAATCACCAAAATCGGTTTGACAATTACATTCATGATTGCTAACAAAATACTCGCGATGATCGCTGCTCCGATTCCAGACAAATAGAAGGATTCACTGAAAAATCCGGAGACGACCATCAACACGATCGTATTGACAATTAAAGAAACAATCCATCCTCTCAAAACACTTCCTCCTTACCGCTTTGCAATTGAAATCGAACCGGTCTTCGCCACCGCCTCAATTTCATAGGTCGTCGGTGCATCTTCATTCGCGATGAATTCCATCCGTTTTAGCACCACATCTTTTGTCTCTTTCTTAATATCAACTTTATCAAGAAAACAATTCAGACTGCCAATCGTAGCTTTCATGTTTCCATCAACCCGCAAACTGTCAGGCACTAGGATTTCAATTTTTCCAGCGACCGTTTTAAAAGAAGCTTTTCCAGGCATGGCATCTTCTAATGTGAAGTTGATCGAGCCATTCAAAGTTTCTGCCTCGACGTCTTCATACTTGCCATTCAAACGGATCGCCCCGTTCAGCGTCTCAAGGTCAAGTTTTTTCCAGTTACTCTGATCCAATCTGATCTTCCCATTCGAGGTCGAGGCATTCAATGAACCACCATCTACACGGTTCAACGTTACTGCTCCGTTCGATGTACGAACGATCATCCGGTTCGTCTTCAATTCATCGAGGGTGATGGCACCGTTCGCTGTGCGAAGCTGGATCTCCTCGTACATTTTCGTCGGCACGTACATGTGCGCTTGCACTTTCAGGCGGTTTTCATCGACTAGGAATTGGAGCTCACCTGATTCCGTCGCAAAATGTGCATTTTTCAAAAAGTACGCTTTCGCTTCTTCAGTCGACTGGGTCCGGTACACCGAAACATGGCACTCGACCCGAACACTCTGCTCCTCCCACGGATGCAACTGGATTCCCCCATTGGTTACATGGATCTTCAGACGGTTAAAATCAACATCGTTTTCCTGAAAAACATGATCGATTTCAATTGCCTGACCGAAGTTGAAATCAAAATCAGTATCCTTCAATTTCGTCACTACCCGGTCGATCAAGCTCGAAAACTTACTGATCGTCGATTGTTCTGACTTTTTCTCATACGTATGGGTGTTGTGGGTTTTGTGCTGCTGATTTGCGCTTCCGGTTTTCTGTTCATTCGATTGTTGCTTTTGCCCCGAATAATTAACTGTCGCTGTTCTGACAGGCTGCTTTTCTTCGTCAAGATCGTTTTCTCCAACTGCTTTTAAAAGTTCAACCGCTTCTGCCGATGAAATTTTCCCCTCATCTAGCATTTTCAAAATCATCTTCCGCTCTTCCATTCTAAAAATCCCCCTTCAGTTTTTTAAACATAAAGCAGGCTACGCCGATTGTTCGAAACCTATTTCTCCTGTAATACATGTATACCCTTCATGATGTTCCATATAGCAGCGGTCACTGCAGCACCCCCGAAAAAAATCATGCTGATGACCGTGAAATAGTTTACGATCTGCCCTGATTCGAAAAATAAGATTGATAAGATTGCCAGGGCGAGGACAGGAATTAAATGAGAAATGTAGGCAAGACGTGCATGCTGCCTGACATCCCGATCGTCAATGAGTAGAAAAATGACTGCTGGTACGATAAAAGGTGCGAAAAACACACTCATGTAGCTTAATGATTTGATCAACTTACCCGATGAAGACAACCCCGTTCTCCTCCATTCAATAAGACTATAAAATTTTTCGAGCACTTATTATATGTATGTGACCCGCCCAGGTCTCATGCGGCACTCTATATGATTCGACACAAAAAAGAAAAAGCCTCCTAAGATGAACCATCTTAGAAGACTTTACGTGTTCTATTTTGCTAAGGTTTCAGTTTTCTTGATTTTTGAATCCATCCGTTTCCGGTCCCGCTTCAAAATCGGCGCCAGGTACTTACCTGTATAGGATGCCTCGTTTTCAGCAATTTCCTCAGGTGTCCCCGTGCCGACAATCATACCGCCTTTGTCTCCGCCTTCAGGTCCAAGGTCGATGATATGGTCGACCGTCTTGATGACATCGAGGTTGTGCTCGATCACCAGAACCGAATCCCCGTTATCGACGAGACGTTGGAGCACTGTTAACAGGCGCGAAATATCATGGACATGAAGCCCTGTCGTCGGCTCATCTAAAATATAAAGCGTCTTCCCAGTCGAACGCTTATGCAGCTGGGATGCCAGCTTCACACGCTGCGCTTCCCCTCCGGAAATCGTCGTTGAGGACTGACCAAGCCTGATGTAGCCGAGACCGACATCCATCATCGTCTGCACCTTCCGTTTGATCTTAGGGATGTTTGCGAAAAACTCGACAGCTTCCTCAACCGTCATGTCAAGAATGTCTGCAATATTCTTCCCTTTGTATTTCACTTCGAGCGTTTCCCGGTTATAACGCTTCCCGTGGCACACCTCACACGGTACATACACATCCGGAAGGAAATGCATTTCGATTTTGATGATTCCGTCGCCGCGGCATGCTTCACAACGACCTCCTTTGACGTTGAACGAGAACCTGCCTTTTTTGTATCCTCTCACCTTCGCTTCATTTGTCTGTGCGAATACGTCACGGATATCATCAAAAACCCCGATGTATGTCGCTGGGTTCGAGCGTGGCGTACGTCCGATTGGTGACTGGTCGATATCGATGACTTTATCGATATGATCAAGCCCATCGATCTTCTTGTGTTCACCCGGCTTCTGTTTTGCACGATGGAGCTTTTGCGCTAAGGATTTATAAAGGATCTCATTGATCAGCGTACTTTTACCGGATCCAGACACACCTGTCACACCAGTGAATACGCCCAGAGGAATATCTACGTTCACCTTCTGCAGATTGTTTTCGGTTGCCTCTTTGATCGTCAGCTTCCGCCCGTTCGACTTCCTTCTCTTCTTTGGAAGAGGAATGAATTTTTTACCAGACAAGTAGTTACCAGTCAATGAACTCGCATCATCCATGATTTCCTGTGGCGAGCCTTGAGCGGTGATCTTTCCGCCATGCGCCCCTGCGCCAGGTCCGATATCGATGATGTAATCGGCTGCAAGCATCGTATCCTCATCATGCTCGACGACAATCAACGTATTCCCAAGAGCACGCATCTCTTCAAGCGTATTGATCAACCTGTCGTTATCACGTTGATGCAACCCGATCGACGGTTCATCCAGGATATATAGGACACCCGTCAAACGAGAACCAACCTGAGTTGCGAGACGGATCCGCTGTGCTTCCCCACCTGATAAGGTTCCGGCAGAACGGCTCAGCGTCAGGTAATCGAGGCCAACATTGACAAGGAACCCTAACCGGTCATTGATTTCGCGTAAAATCAAGCGCCCGATCTGTTCTTCTTTTTTCGTCAGTTCAAGTTCACGGAAAAACTTATCCGCATCCTTTACTGACATATCGGTGATGTTTCCGATGTGGCGATCCCGGATCTGGACCGCACGTGCCTCCGGCTTCAACCGGTGACCATCACAGCTTGGACAAGGTTTTTGCGCCATATAGCCTTCCATCTGTTCCCGGATATAATCGGAACTTGTTTCATGATAACGGCGCTTAATGTTGTTCACGACACCTTCGAAGAGAATCTTGTTTTCTCTCACCTGGCCGAAATCATTTTCATAGCGGAAATAGATTTTATCCCTGCCGCTGCCGTACAAGACTTTGTCCAGTTGCGCCTTGTTTAGTTTCTTAACCGGCACATCCATATCGATACCGTAATGGTCACATATACTCTTTAAAAGCTGCGGGTAGTATTGGGAGCTCTGAGGTTCCCATGGTGCGATCGCGTTGTCCCGCAATGTCCGGTCCCAATCTGGAATGATCAGGTCAAGATCGACTTCAAGTTTCGTACCCAGACCATCACATGAGGAGCAAGCCCCAAATGGACTGTTGAACGAGAAAAGCCGGGGTTCTAATTCGCCGATTGAAAAACCGCAGTATGGACACGCATGATGCTGACTGAACAACAGCTCTTCCTCACCAATGACCTCGACGATCACCTTACCATCTGCGATGTTCAGAGCCGTTTCAAGTGAATCTGCCAGACGTGTTTCCACCCCGTCTTTGACGACGATCCGGTCAACGACGATTTCAATCGAATGCTTCTTGTTCTTTTCAAGCTTGATTTCTTCACTTACGTCAGTAATCTCGCCATCTACCCGGACACGTACGTAACCTTCCTTTTTGATGTCCTCAAGGACCTTCACGTGCTCCCCTTTACGTCCTGATACGACTGGAGCAAGGATTTGCAGCTTCGTCCGTTCTGGATATTCGATGATCCGGTCGACCATCTGCTGAATCGTTTGTGAAGTGATCGGCACGTCGTGATTTGGACAGATCGGTACTCCGATCCGCGCAAACAAAAGTCGTAAGTAGTCATAGATTTCCGTCACAGTCCCCACCGTCGAACGCGGGTTTTTACTCGTCGTCTTCTGATCAATCGAAATCGCTGGTGAAAGCCCCTCGATCGAATCGACATCCGGCTTGTCCATCTGTCCTAAAAATTGGCGCGCATACGCAGAAAGTGACTCTACGTAACGGCGCTGACCTTCTGCATAAATCGTATCGAAAGCTAAGGAGGACTTACCTGAACCGGATAAGCCAGTCATCACGACTAGCTTATTTCTTGGAATCGTGACGTCGATCCCTTTCAGGTTATGTTCCCTCGCTCCTTTTATCGTTATATGTTCATTTGCCATTGGAGTCATCCTTCCGCTTTAAGCTCTAATACCATGTCACGAAGCTCTGCTGCACGCTCGAAATCGAGATCTTTTGCAGCTTGCTTCATTTCTTTTTCCATCCGCTCGACCACTTTCTCACGTTCCTTCTTATCCATCTTCCGAACAGCTTTCGCTTGTCCAGCTGACGCTTCATCCTCAGAAGAGACAGTCGCACGGATCAAGTTTGGAATCGCCTTTTGGATCGTCTGCGGTGTTATACCGTGTTCCTCATTATAGGCAATCTGCTTCGTACGACGACGGTCTGTCTCATCGATCGCAATCCGCATCGAGTTTGTAATTTTATCCGCATACATGATGACGTGTCCATTCGAATTACGAGCCGCACGTCCAATCGTCTGGATCAAGGAACGTTCGGCTCTCAAGAAGCCTTCCTTATCCGCATCCAGAATCGCAACGAGCGATACTTCAGGAATATCAAGTCCTTCACGAAGCAGGTTGATCCCGACAAGAACATCGAATACACCTCTTCGAAGATCCCGGATGATTTCGATCCGCTCAAGCGTCTTGATTTCAGAGTGCAGATAGCGGACTTTCACGCCGTTTTCATGTAAGTAATCGGTCAGGTCTTCTGACATCTTCTTCGTCAATGTCGTGACGAGCACACGCTCTTTCTTTTTCACCCTTTCCTGGATCTGATCCATCAAGTCATCGATCTGCCCTTCGATCGGTTTTACCCCAATTGTAGGATCAAGAAGACCTGTTGGACGGATGATCTGTTCGACCATTTCTGGCGAGTGCTCAAGTTCATATGGTCCAGGTGTCGCGGATACATAGACAGCCTGACTTACTTTCTTTTCGAACTCCTCGAACATGAGCGGCCGGTTGTCTTTCGCTGACGGCAGACGGAAACCATGCTCGACAAGGACTTGTTTCCTCGCCTGATCCCCGTTATACATGCCACGGACCTGTGGAAGCGATACATGCGACTCATCGACCATCAAGAGAAAATCCTTCGGGAAGTAATCCATCAACGTATAAGGCGTTGAACCCGCTGGTCTCAACGTCAGATGACGCGAGTAGTTCTCGATCCCTGAACAGAAACCCATTTCCTGCATCATTTCGATATCATAGCGCGTTCGCTGTTCAATCCGCTGCGCTTCTAGAAGCTTGTCTTGTTCCTTCAGCTCTTTGAGTCGTTCCTCAAGTTCAACCTGGATCCGTTCGATCGCGACCTTCATCTTCTCTTCACGGGTTACGAAGTGGGAAGCCGGGAAAATCGCAACATGACTGCGTTCCCCAAGAATCTCACCTGTGAGCGCATCCACCTCGGTGATCCGATCGATCTCATCCCCAAAAAATTCCACCCGGATACAGTGTTCATCACGTGATGCCGGGAAAATCTCGACAACATCTCCGCGGACACGGAACGTACCACGTGTGAAGTTCATATCATTCCGCGCGTATTGGATATCGACAAGGTCACGAAGCAATTGATCGCGATCCTTTTCCATATCTGTTCGCAACGAAACGACGAGTTCCCGATATTCTTCAGGATTACCCAAACCATATATGCACGATACGCTGGCGACGATGATGACATCATTCCGTTCAAATAGAGCGGATGTCGCTGAGTGGCGCAGCTTATCGATTTCATCATTGATGCTCGCATCTTTTTCTATGAAAGTATCGGATTGAGGTATGTACGCCTCAGGTTGATAATAGTCGTAGTAGCTGACGAAATACTCAACCGCATTATTCGGGAAGAGTTCCTTGAATTCACTGTACAGCTGACCAGCCAGCGTCTTGTTGTGGGCAATTACAAGCGTGGGTTTATTGACCTGCTGGATGACATTCGACATCGTAAATGTCTTCCCGGTACCTGTAGCTCCGAGCAAAGTCTGATGTCTTTTACCAGCGTTGATGCCTTCGACCAATTTCTTGACCGCGTTGGGCTGATCCCCTTCAGGCTGGTATTTCGACACTAATTCGAACTGCTTCTCACTCATGCGACGAACCCCTCCGTTTCTTAAATCTCACTATCAAACATTATAGCACAGGATTAGGAAAAAATAACAAGAAAAACGAACTTACATTCGCCTTTTTTGTCACTGGTAATTTTTTCTCATCTATTTTCATAAATAATGAAACAGTAGACATGCTTTTCCCGTCTATACATTTAAGGAAACTTGAATTCTTGTTTTGATGTTTTGGAGGTTAACACGATGAAAAGATGGTTCTATGGAGCTATATCGATTGTCTGCATGTTTCTTTTTGCATATCTTGTCATCATCCCGAACCTGCCAGGCAACGCCAGCAGTATCCCTGATCAATCCGGGAACGGCGCCATGCCTGAAGAAGATCTATGGGAGCAATCGATCACTGGATATATTGTTGATAAAGAAAATGAACGCATTCTTGTTTTAGAAGGAATTGAAAAAGAAGAACTCGAGGGCTTCGACCCGAAAAATATCCATGAGTACCCGAGCAGCGGTGCTTACTGGTTCAAGGTTGATTCTGTCGATACTTATAAAATTGGGCAAAAGGTCGAGGTCTGGCCCAAAGGCGCAATCGCTGAATCGTACCCTGCTCAAGGAACGGCTGGAAAAATCAATATTTTAGAAGATACAGATTAAAAGGAACTCGGGACCGGGATGGCGAATTGAACTGATAGACTATGAAAAATGCAGGTGATAGGAATGTCGAAATATTCAATTGAAGAGTTTGTCAGACAAACATCCCAGGAGGATAAAGGCGAAGGGCTGTTCGAGCTTGAAACGCCGCGGATTCTTGAAATCAACTTGGACGGAAACGTCTGGGCGAAGATGGGGGCGATGGTTACTTACCATGGGAACATCAAATTTGTCCGTGAAGGGATCCTCGAACACGGCATCGGTAAAATGTTCAAAAAAGCGTTGACCGGTGAAGGTGCAGCCCTTATGAAGGCAAACGGATCAGGGAAGCTCTACCTTGCAGATCAAGGTAAGAAAATCACGATACTCCAGCTACAGAACGATTCGATCTATGTGAACGGGAATGACCTGCTCGCATTCGAACCGACCATTGACTGGGACATAAAATTGATGAAGCGGATCACCGGAATGATGGCTGGCGGACTATTCAACGTCCATTGTCAGGGAACTGGGATGATTGCGATCACCTCCCACTATGAACCATTGACAATTCAGGTAACGCCGGGCCGTCCAGTGTTCACAGATCCGAATGCGACCGTCGCCTGGTCAGGCTCGCTCTCGCCAGACTTCCAGACTGATGTATCTTTAAAAACCTTCTTCGGAAGAGGAAGCGGAGAATCCATCCAGATGCGGTTCGAAGGCAGCGGATTAGTTGTCGTACAACCCTACGAAGAAATCTATATGCAGCAAAGTCAATCCTGAACAGAAAAACGGCCTAGTGCCGTTTTTTTTCATTGCTTTAAAGAAAGTATAAATACTTTCTTCAATATGCAACCAAGCTCAGCCTGCGCTAAGGCTTGGATTTGCCAAGTTTACTTTATTGAAATAAATTTAGCGGACATGAGAGACCTTATTATGGTGAAAAACAGTGTTGCTTTTGTGTTATTTTTAAAAAATCACCTTGTGCAAGTTGATTGGAGAGCAAGGTGCGAGACTCCTGCGGGATCAGCGGGACAGGTGAGACCATTCAATGTCGCAAGGCGACGAGTGGGCTCACCGCACGCCCCGCGGAAAGCGAGCATCCTGGAGCGGAAATCAACGACTTTCAAGAGCAACAAAGTTTGCGATACAGCCTTACATTTTTAACGGACACCAGAGACGTTATTTACCGGATTTTATTTGAAATCAACTGAATTTGTCACAGATAAAGTCTCTCCTGTCCTCTAATTTTTAGAAACCCCGCTTTTTTACATAAATAGCGTCCTGTATGTCCGTTATTTTCATATTCCTCAAATGAGGTGGAACTCTTAAGTGGTATACTGTAACATAGACAGAGTGGAAATTGTTTTATTAAGAAGGAGAACTTATGGAATTACTATATATCATACTTGGTTTTACGATTGGCATCTTGTCAGGTTATTTCGGAATTGGCGGCGGCTTCATCTTGACCCCTGTCCTGATGTTGATCGGTTATGCCCCGGTTGTCGCGATCACAACCAGTCTCTTATACGCGATCGGCTCTTCGATCTCAGGCGTCTGGGCACACTTTAAAATGAATAACGTCATTTGGAAGACCGCTCTATTACTTGGGATGAGCGGTGTCGCTGCGACCCAATTCGCCAAGCCTTTCGTACTCTGGTTGGACAAGAACGGATACGACGTAACAGTCATTCCGATCCTATACGCAGTGATCATCGGTTATTTTGCGTATTCACTTTTGAAGAAGACAAACAAGGCAAAAGCGGTCAAAATAGAGAAACCTGGTCTCATCATGACTTTGATCATCGGTTTCATCGGCGGATTGATGTCGGCAACCTTAGGAGTAGGCGGCGGATTTGTCATGGTACCGCTTATGATCTCCATCATGAAATTCGAATCAAGGAAAGCAGTCGGCACAAGTCTTGTCAGCGTCTTGATGATCGTCACCGCAGGGTTCATCTCATATGCGGTCACAATTGAAATCGACTATATACTCGGATTAATATTGGTTGCTGGAGCATTATTCGGTAGCCAGGTCGGAGCAAAACTGACTTCGTTTTACTCGAACGATCAGATCAAGAAATACTTCGGGCTTCTCTACATCACGACACTCGTCAGCATCCTGTTCGAACTGTTCAATCTCGATATCGCCGGAATTTCCGTATTAGGACTCTATATGATCGTCCTGCTCGGAAAGTTCACCAAAGACTTGATGCAACGAAGACATAAAGAATCGGTATCGTGAGAAAAGCTGGTCCCAAAGGATCAGCTTTTTTAACGTTCCTAATAGTTTTCCTAACTCATACAAAAAGACTGCCAACTCGGCAGCCTCCTTGTAAATTTTTTGTATCGTTCATCGATAATTGTTGTGCCTCGGTTGAAACAAATCTTCCTCCGTATTCCTTACATCTGAAAAATTTTCTACATTGTAATGACCATCAAGGATTACGTTATGATGGTTTATTATTTGTTCTGCAGATAAGACATCCGAATCGGTTGTTGAATGCCCATCCTGTACCAATGTCACATCAAAATCGTTGACAGTCGCCATTCGAACAGCTGTGTCGATACAGTGTTCCGTTTTACATCCCATTATGACTAGGTGTCCAACTTTCTTTTCCTTCAAATAACTCAGTAGTGGTGTTCCATGAAAGGAATTAGTTGCAGCCTTATCAAAGATTTCCGTATCAGTTGGAACATTGATTTTATCATGGATTTGAAAACCAGTTCCTTTACCTTCAGCGACATCAAGGTCTCTCACAAAAACGATCAACGAATCGGACTCTTTTGCTTTGTTGATCACAATATTGATATTCGCTAACAATTCTTCCTTTTTAAAAACACTGTCCTCTTTTTCATTACCATCAATCAGTTCTTGTTGCGCATCAATTACCAGCAAAGCTTGCTTCAATCACAGCACTCCTTTTTAATTAAAATCCAGCACTATTCCTACTATATAAACGTTCATTTTTAATCATCATCATAAAAACCGCCCCCTTTAAAATCTCCTTTACCTATTTCGCTATCAAAACTCCATCCCCTGCTAACAACATAAAAGTCTTCCGCTCAAAAAGAAAAAACTCATTCTAAAAATGAGTTTTTCCATCTACCTTTATAAGTCGAACAGGTTCGGAATCCACAACACCGCGTCTTCCCAAAAGGTAATCACGAATAAAATCAGAATCCCCATCACGAGGAACGGCATGGTCGATTTTACTAATCGCTCGAATTTCACTTCAGCAATCGAGGATACGATGAATAGCCCAGTGCCTACCGGCGGTGTCAACAAGCCGATCGTCAGGTTGATACAGATGATCACCCCGAAATGGATCGGATCGATTTGAAACGCGGTCAAGAGCGGCATGAAAACCGGCACCAGTATGATCAATGCTGCAATTCCATCCAGCACTGCCCCCAACAATAACAGGAAAAGATTGACGAGGAGCAAGAACACGATTGGGCTATCAGACAATGAGAGCATCGAATTCAATAGCAGCTGCGGGATCTGCTCGAATGCGATCATCCAGCCGAAGATGTTCGCCATCGCAATCAAGAACGTAACTGTCGCAGTACTGATCACCGTGTTCAAAAGGATTTTCGGTAGCTTTTTCACCTTCAGCTCCTTGTAGAAAAATGCCCCGACAAGGTAGGCAATCAAGCAAGCGACCGCAGCTGATTCTGTTGCCGTGAACGCCCCGCTCAATATCCCGAAAATGATGATGAACGGAACGAGCAATGCAGGCAGAACGTTCAACGTATTTTTTAAAATATCTGCACCGGACGCTCTTTCGTGCTTTGGAAAATTGTATTTAAAGCCAAGGAACGCAATAAGTGAGATGAACCCAATTCCATATAAAATTCCTGGGATGATGCCGGCCATGAACAATCCACCGATCGACGTCCCCGACAAGGTACCGTAGATGATGAAGATCATACTCGGCGGAATGATCGGCGCTACGATTGAAGAAGCCAAGGTTAAGGCAGAAGAAAACTCCTTCTTATACCCCTCTCGCTCCATTTCCGGAACCATGACCTTGCTCATCATTGCAGCCTGGGCGTTTGCAGAACCGAGTATTGACGCCAAAAACATGTTCGCGACGACGGTTACGTAAGCGAGGCCGCCTCTGACATGTCCGAACAGCACTTTTGCAAACCGAACGAGACGCGAGGTAATTCCACCGCCGTTCATCAGCTCACCTGCGAACATGAACAACGGAATTGCCAGCAAACCGAAATTATCGAGCCCGGAAAAAAGCCGCATCGGGGTGGATTCCAGAAGCATCGTGTTCCCAACCGTGAAAAAGTAAAGGATCGTTGTCATACCAAGGACCAGTGAAATCGGAATCCCCATGAAAAGAAACAGGAAAAACATCAGGATAACAAGAACCGTCATTGCGCAACATCCTCTCTTATCTCCTCAAGCATGTTAGCAATCAGATGGATGGCCGCGAACGTCAGTCCCAGGGGTACAGCCAAATAAGGGATCCACATCGGCAGTAAAAGCGACGTTGATTTTTGAAACGCGACACTCGGTGAAAGAATCCATTGATAACTGTAAAAAAGGATGAGCCCTAAAAAGATGAGCATGAACACGTGCCCGATCACGAGGACTACTTTTTTCACCTTAGGAGGCAAATACTCAAGCACAATCGAAACAGCGGCCTGGGACCGATACTTCAGCCCCAGACTGCCGCCAATGAAACTTACCCAGATCAATAGAAAGATAGAGACTTCACCAGCCCATGATAATGGTGAATTGAATAGATATCTGAATGCGACAGCCAGCGTGACGATCACTGCCATCGAAAACATCAGAACAATGGATATATATTTTTCAATCGTCGAGATGCCATTGCTCAAAGCTTTCATGTGTGAAACCCCCTTTAGATTAATCAGTCACGGAAGGTGTCGATGAATTCTTGAATGAGAGGGTCTTGATTTCCGTACTTTTCATCAAATTGTTGTTTATACGGATCAAAGAGCGCCGGATCGATTTCATATATATCCATGCCTTCATCTTTAAGGGTCTGTTTGAACTCTTCTTCCTGATCCGCTCTTGTCATCGCAGAATATTCAGCAGCTGCAGCAATCGCTTCACGGATGATTTTCTGGTCCGCTTCAGGCATTCCTTCTAACGTCTTCTTGTTTACGATAGCAACCGCAGGCCAGACCATGTGATTCGATACGAGGCCATAGTCGACGACTTCATAGTATTTGTTTGTGATTGTTGCATCGAGGTCCATGTCCATTCCATCGATGACACCCGTTTGCGCCGCAGAATAAACTTCAGGAAGAGGAAGACCTTCGGTTGAAGCCCCAGTTGACGTATAGAAATCCTGCATCGGAGGACTTGGTGTCACTCGAAGCTTGAGACCCTTCATGTCCTCAGGCTTTTCTACCTTTTTGTCTTTGAACAACATAACGCGTTGTCCCGCAAAGAAATAATCCAGTCCGACCATTCCTTGCTCATCTAATGTCCCGAGGATTTTCTTGGCGACTTCACTTTCACGTGCATCATTCGCTTCGTGCAGATCTTCAAACGCATACGGAGTGAACCATGCTGCAAACGATGGAGAGCGCGAACTCATATAAGCAGCTGTAATGAATCCGAAATCAACCGACCCTGCAGAGATTTGTTCGACCATATCCGCTTCCGTCCCTAACTGACTGGATGGATAGATTTCAAGTTGCATCCTGCCATCAGACCGCTTGTCCAATTCTTCCGCGAACTTTTCAGCAGCTTTGTGCCACATGTGACTTGGCGGTGTAATGTGTGCCAGCTTGAACTGGTACGTTTCGTCGGATTCTCCGCTAGCCGAGTTTGCAGTCCCGTCGCTCCCCTTATTACATGCAGCTGTGAAAATCAGCAATACCGCCATTGCAAAAAACGAGATACCTTTCATAAACTTCCTCATTGATACCCCTCCATTTTTAAAAGTCAAAAGCCATTACCAACACAACTTATGTATATCTAAGGAGCAGTCATCTGTTTTTGAGCCTTTCATCCGCTTTCGATATACCGCCGGCAGCCCAGTTTTCATCCGGGATTTCGTAAAGGAGAACCCGGATGCGGTCATGATCCGCCCCGGTGCTGCGGTGGATCGCATCTGTCACTTCTTTTATCAGCGAACGTTTCTGTTCCTTGGTGCGCCCTTCAATGATGTGTATTTGTGCGATCGGCATGTACCTTTCCTCCTCCACCTCATCCTTCGACACGCAGATTCAATGACCCGAGCTGATCGTAACGTACTTCGATATGGTCGCCATCACTGACATCAACCGCTTCTGTAAAACCTCCCACAAGGATGACCTGACCAGGTTTGATCGTCTGGCCTTCGCGGCTGAGCATTTTCGCTAGCATCGCGACAGACCTAACTGGATGCCCGAGTACCGCTGCACCCGTTCCCGAGTGGAGCAATTCGCCATTCCGGAACATCGCGACCCCCATTTCATCCCAGGCTGTGTGATACGGTGAAAAAGCCTGGTCACCAAGAATGAACTTCGTCGACGATGCGTTATCCGCAATCACATCCACTAGCGTGAACGAAAAGTTCTTATAGCGGCTGTCGATCACTTCGATTGCTGGAAAGATGCATTCCGTCGCCATCCATACATCTCTCGGAGTAACGTCTTCGCCGCTTAATTCTTTTTTCAAAACGAACGCAATTTCCGGTTCAACACGGGGGTGGATCAAGTTTTCAAGAGGCAGCACCGGATCGGCTAACTCCATCGATTGCGTCAATCGACCATAAATCGGTTCATCCACACCGACTGAAACCTGCTTCGCCTTGCTTGTAAGCCCCATTTTCCAGCCGACCATCTGATCCCCGCGCTCTTCCTTGTAATCGATGCACATTTTTTGGATTTCATACGCCTCTTCTACAGTCAGAGATGGGTTGTCGATCGTCACCTTATCCATATCCTGACCAGTCGTCTGATGAGACTCGATTTTTTCAGCCAGATGTTTCAAATCTACTTGTTTCACTTCCATTTGAATCTCCTCCTTATAAGACAGGTGCTCGTTTCTTCGCTAGTTCACTCGCTACATCAATGATCATATCCTCTTGCCCGCCAACAACACGGCGATTCCCGAGTTCGATGAGGATATCACGCGCATCGATTCCGAACTTTTCTGCAGCCCGGTTCGCATGTAAAAGGAAACTCGAATAGACACCTGCATAGCCTAGGACGAGGCTGCCTTTCGTAATTTCCTGTGGTTGCGGTAAAATCGGAGCCACTGTATCTTCTGCTAGGTCCATCATTTTATATAAATGGATCCCGGTTTCAATTCCAAGTCGATTGAGCACAGCCGCGAGCACTTCCGTCTGCGTGTTTCCAGCGCCTGCCCCAAGACATCGGACACTGCCGTCGATCCAGGTTGCGCCTTCTTCAATCGCGACGATCGAATTCGCCATCGCTAAGGAAAGATTGTTGTGCCCATGGAACCCGATGTTGATGGATAATCGGTCCTTCAACGCACGAATCCGCTCCTTGACCTGGTGTGGAAGCAACGCCCCTGCTGAATCGACGACATACACCGTGTCCGCACCATAGCTTTCCATCAGTTGTGCTTGCTCGACGAGTTTTTCGACCGGAACCATATGCGCCATCATCAGAAACCCTACAGTCTCCAACCCGAGCTCTTTTGCAAGCTTGATATGCTGGCGTGATACATCCGCTTCGGTCACATGTGTCGCAACCCGTACCATTCGCGCACCTAAGTTCGCCGCTTCTTTCAGTTCAGTGACGGTTCCAATCCCTGGTAAAAGAAGAACTCCGATTTTCGCCTGATTGCAAACAGAGACAGCCGCTTCGATCAACTCCATCTCATTCGTTGCAGATCGGCCGTATTGCAGCGAGGAACCTCCAATGCCATCCCCGTGTGAAACCTCGATATACGGAACATTCGCCTCGTCAAGCTTTCTGGCGACTGCTGTCACTTGATCAACCGTAAACTGATGGCCGATCGCATGACTTCCATCCCTCAAAGCCACTTCCACTATCGTTACATCCCGTTTTGTCATCGCACTTCTCCTTTCCTACGCATTCTGGACGAGCCGATTCTTCGCCAACTCTTCCGCTACCTTGACCGCAGATGCCGTCATGATATCGAGGTTGCCAGAGTAGTTTGGAAGATAATCACCCGCTCCTTCCACCTCAAGGAAAACCGTCACTTGATTGCCGTCAAAAATCGGCTCTGTCCGGACCTTATAACCAGGAACATACGCTTGTACGGTTTTGACCATGTCCATGATTGATGATGTGATTTTCTCTTGTTCACACTGACCTTCCTTGACGAGGCAATAGACCGTGTTCCGCATAAGAATTGGTGGTTCGGCAGGGTTGAGGATGATAATCGCTTTTCCTTTGTCCGCGCCACCGATTTCCTCAATCCCCTTCGCCGTCGTATACGTAAATTCATCGATATTCGCTCTCGTTCCAGGTCCCGCACTTTTACTGGCGATCGTTGCGACAATCTCCGCATACTCCACATCAGCCACTTTGTTGACAGCGTGGACAATCGGAATCGTAGCTTGGCCGCCGCACGTGATCATGTTCACATCAGGTTCATCAAGATGAGCACCTAGATTCACCGGTGGTACGACGAAAGGTCCGATAGCCGCAGGCGTCAAGTCGAGAACCTGCTTACCGGCTGATTTTAAAAGTTCCGAATGCCGCTGGTGATCCTTAGCGGAAGTCGCATCGAAAAGGATATCCGCAAGCTCCGGCTTTTCCATGAATCCATCGATGCCGTTGTCGATGACTTCATAGCCGAACTCCCGTGCCATCCTCATCCCGTCTGAATTCGCATCGATTCCGATCATCGTCGTCATTTCAAGCGTCTTTGACCGGCGAAGCTTCAACATAAGATCCGTACCGATGTTCCCCGAGCCGATAATTCCTACTTTAATCTTGGACATCTCATCACTTCCTTTCATTAGATCACTCTTGCTTCAATCCTTGAACCGGACTATCACTTCACCCAATGCGTCGAAGGTTGCCCGGAATGTATCTCCTTGCTTTGCATCAACAGCCGCTGAAAGAGCACCTGACAAAATGACCTCCCCGGCTTTGAGCGAAACCCCGTAATCTGAAAGCTTGTTCGCAAGCCAGGCCACGCAATTTGCCGGATTTTCAAGAGCTGCTGACCCTGTTCCCGAATTGACATGTTCCTCATTTTTGTAAAGGTCCATTTTTATCGCTGGCAGATCGACAGCACGGATCGGCACCTTATTTTCGCCTAATACATACAGTCCGGATGACGCATTATCCGCAATCGTATCTGGAAGCTTGATCTTCCAATCCGCAACACGGCTGTCGACAATCTCAAGAGCCGGCACAACATAAGCCGTCGCTTCATACACATCATCAGCCGTCACGCTTGGACCGTGAAGATCCTTTCTTAAAACAAAGGCGATTTCCGCTTCTACTTTCGGCTGAAGAACCTTGTCAGCTGGAATCTCGCCGCTATTATCGATAACCATATCATCAAGCAGATGGCCGTAATCCGGTTCACCAACCCCAAGAAGATCCTGCATCGCTTTTGACGTCAAACCAATCTTTTTCCCGACGATCCTTTGCCCGGATTCGGTTTTTCGTTTAATAGTGGAAAGCTGGACTTGATAGGCTTCATCTATACTCAAATCAGGGTAAACCTCAGTGAGCGGTTGGACCCCTTTGCGAATTTGTACTGCCGTCACTAAATGCTCGGATAGCTCCTTCACTCTCTCTGTCATCAAATATGCCTCCTGGTTTTTCATATCATAGTTTGATCGTTATGTTGGATAATTCACTATAAAAATCAAAGCTGTGCATGCCGCCTTCACGGCCGATTCCACTCTGCTTCATGCCGCCGAACGGTGTACGCAGATCGCGCAGATACCACGTATTCACCCAGATGATCCCGACCTCGATCTGATGCGCGACACGGTGGGCACGACGCAGGTCATTCGTCCAGATCGTCGTCCCCAATCCATAGTGGGTATCATTTGCCTGCTCGATGACTTCCTCTTCTGTATCGAAAGGCAAAACGGTCACGACTGGCCCGAAAATCTCCTCCTTCACGCACCGGGCATGAGGGCCGAGACCTGATATGATCGTCGGTAAAATGTAAAAGCCTTTGTCGACGCCTTCCGGCCGGGTTCCTCCTGTCAGGATCTTCCCGCCTTCTTCTTTCGCAAGTTCGATATAACCATTCACACGGGTGTAGTGCTCCTTACTGATGACAGCACCAACCTTCGTCCCTTCTTCAAACGGATCACCGACTTGAAGCTTGTTCGTTTCAGCGACGAATTTTTCGAGGAATTCGTCATACACCGGACGCTCCACATAGATCCGAGAACCGCAGAGACAGACTTCCCCCTGATTCATAAAACTCGACTTCAGGGTCGTTTCGATCACTTCATCAAGGTCAGAATCCGCAAAAATGATGTTCGGGTTTTTCCCACCGAGCTCATAGGATAATTTTTTCAAAGTAGGAGCCGCCGCTTTCATAATCGCAGACCCCGTCTTGGTTTCACCGGTGAACGTGACCGCATCGACATCGGGGTGCTCCGTAATCGCAGAACCAGCAGAATCTGGTCCAAATCCGTGAACAAGATTGATGACGCCGTCTGGTACGCCTGCTTCCTTACAGATTTCCGCAAGGACTGTTGCTGACATCGGTGTCCATTCCGCTGGTTTCATGACCGCTGTGTTCCCAGCAGCAAGACAAGGTGCCAGCTTCCACGTCAACAACAGCAATGGTAGATTCCAAGGGTTGATCATGCCGACGACTCCCACCGGCCTCCGGATCGAATAATGAAGGGCAGCCTGGTCCTGTTGATAGGCTTCCGTTCCCATTGACGTCAGGTAATCCGCGAAAAAGTGGAAATTATACGCTGCTCGAGGGATATCGATTTCAAGCGCCATTTGATACGGTTTTCCGGTATCCATCGATTCGAGGGTTGCCAATTCTTCGACTCTATCAAGAATCAGGTCGCCGATCTTACGCAGGATGCTGGAACGCTCGCGGGCGGACAGGTCTTTCCATGGACCTTTCAGCGCTTTTCTCGCAGCAGCAACAGCGAGATCGACCTCTTCCTTCCCGCCTTCCGCCACCTGCCCCATCACTTCTTCAGTTGCAGGATTGATATTGTCAAAGGTTTTCAGATTGATAGAGTCCGCATATTGACCGTCGATAAAATGACGGCAGTTGATCGGTTGGATTTTTTGCAGGATTTTCTCTTTTACTTGCACTTCCTCAACCTCCTATCGTATGTCATTCTTTGTAATGCTGAGCGTTTTCCGGCTGTTTTAGGGTGGAATCCGGCCGATTTTGAGTGGAATCCGGCGGGTTCAGACCGATCCACCACTTTTAAAAGGAAATGGTGACGCGACGGCCACCATTCTCAATTGTTCAATCTTGTACTTCCACAATCATTTCAATTTCGACTGCCGTATTATTCGGAAGCTGAGCCATCCCCAGTGCAGAGCGTGCGTGTATACCACGGTCTCCGAACACTTCGACGAGAAGATCGGATGCTCCATTCATGACTTTCGGCTGATCGGTGAAATCCTCTGTGGAGTTTACGAATCCTAATAGTTTTACGATGCGTTTCACTTTGGTCAGATCACCCAGCTCATATTTGAGGACGCTGAGCAGATTCAACATCGATTGCCGGGCAGCAGCATAGCCTTCCTCAAGCGTAAGCTCTCTGCCTAGCTTCCCATGATATTCATCGACACCTTGCCCCGCCGTAAAAATCAGATTTCCAACACGGACATGGCTCACATAATTCCCTGCAGACGGCCGGACTTCTTTAAGTTGAAGCCCCAGACTTTGCAGCTTCTCCTCTGGTGTGATCACTTTCTGCTCCATTCGTCCGCCCCATTTCTTTTACATTTAAAAATCGCAATGCGTTTTCTCCAAGAATCAGTTCTTTTTGTACATCCGTCAGCTCATCCATCACATCAATCACTTTTCCTGGCGGGATTTCCCTTAACAGGAACGGATAATCGGATCCCATCATCACCCGCTCATGGCCGAAACGATCGATGAGATATTTTACATTCAAAGGATCATAGTTCAACGAATCGAAATAGAAGTTTTTCACATAATGGCTCGGCGGATTCGTAGTCAAACGCAAGTGTGGCCAAACATTCCAACCCTGATCCAATCTCGGCAGGATATACGGGAACGAGCCTCCCCCATGCGCAAAACAGATTTTCAGGCCGGGGAACTTCTCGATGACACCGCTCCAGATAAGACTCGCAGCCGCAAGTGCCGTTTCACTCGGCATCCCGACTGTGTACATGAAATTGTGTCTAGGCGTACGGTCTTTCGCGAGTGTCTCCCATGGATGGATGAACAACGGTACATTCCATTCCTCAGCCATTCGGAAGAATTCGAGAAACTCTGGGGCATCCAGATTTTCCCCATTTACGTTCGTTCCAATTTCGATTCCGTATAAATTCAACTCTGTGATGCACCGCTCCATTTCCTTGATCGCCGCCGCACAATCCTGCATCGGCACTGTTCCCAATCCGATGAAACGATCCGGACGTTCTTTTACCGTGGCCGAAATGAAATCGTTCTGGATACGTGCCATATCAACCGCCGCTTCAATCGGGGCCCAATAGGAAAACGTCACCGGAATCGGGGAGAGCACCTGGATATCGACACCTTCCCGATCCATGTCCTGGATCCGCTTTTCAGCACTCCAAACCTGGTCCGTTACTTCACGGAACACTTTCCCACCAACCATGATGTTCGCTCCGCATGCACACGTCTGTTGAAGAATCGGCCAACGTTCCTGACCATATTTTTCAGTAAAATCAGGCAGGTCATGCGGGATGATGTGTGTATGGAAATCTACCCTCATTTCCACTCATCTGCTTCTTCAGGCATCATATGGCCGCAGTTGTCACACTTCCTCAACTCAGGGCTGCTGTTGAACTGTTCAATCGCACCTTTCACCTGTGTTTCGATATTCGTCAGCTGAACCGTCACGCGGTGCATTTCATGGTCGCATTTATCACAGAACCAGACGAAATCCTCCAGCTCACCTTCGCCACGTTTCCGTTCGAGAACAATTCCGTAAGAGTTTGCAGTCCGATGCGGGGAATGAGGCACCATCGCCGGCAGCATGAAGATATCCCCTTCACCGACCGTCACAACTTCCCGCTCACCTTTATCGTTGATACATTCGACATAACAGTTTCCTTTGACTTGATAAAAGAACTCATCCGACGGATCTACATGGAAATCACGTCGCTTGTTCGGTCCACCGATCAGCATCGCGATGAACTCTGAATCCTCCCAAAGGACTTTGTTGTTGACCGGCGGTTGCAGAAGGTCTTTATTGTCCTCAATGATTTTCATAAGATTTCCGACTCTATCATTCAATAGGCTTGTACCAGATTTGATCGCCATGGTATTCCTCCTCATATTTTTAAAATGTAAGCGCTATCATAAAACGTTGATATAACCCAATTCATTCGAGATTGACTGTGCTGTCCGCACAACGCTTTGGATAATGGTTCTGCTTTCGCTTCCCTGCATGTAAGAGATCGGTCCAACCATATTAAGTGCGGCAACCGTCTGACCTGTATACGTTTGGATCGGGGCCGCGACCGCATACATCCCATGTTCATTCTCGTTATTTGAAATCGAATAACCCTGTTTCCGAATCTGCTTCAGTTCAAGCATCAGCTTGTCCACACAAGTGATCGTATTCGGAGCCCGTTGCAGAAGCCCTTTCGAAATCGTCGGTTGGATGAACGAAGGATTGTACGCAAGCAACACCTTCCCTGAACTCGTACAATACGCCGGCTGTTTTGCCCCGACATAGGTTGGCACCGAGATTGAATCTTTGGCAGCAACTTTCAACACGAACCGGACCTCGCCAGCATCGAACATTCCGATATGGACCGTTCCCTGGTATTTCCTTATCAGATTCTCCACGATCGGAATCGCTTCGTTATAAATATCCTGTTGATACATAACGTGATTACTCCACTCTAATAACTTCCATCCGAGGCGATACTTTTTCCGACTATCTTGAATGAGGATCCCTTCCTGGCACAACGTCCGGATCAGGTGATGCGTCGTACTCGCATTCATACCCAGCTTTTTCGCGATTTCCAGATTGCCAAGAGCCGGTTCTTCATTCGTAAAACAATTTAGAATTTTCGTAATTTTGTTGATAGACGAAATCACATGCCCACTCTCCTTTTAATATCACACATAGAAATTCGAGTGAGTGATCGACAAAAATCACTCCAGATAGAGTATTAGATAAGTGGTAGTCGTTTCCTTTATTAATTATTTAAAATTTTTAGATTCAAAAAATGAATGATCAAAAACAAGAAGTTCAAAGCACGAAAGTTTTGAGGACCAGAATGTATGTTGTTAATACATGAGGACCGCAAAAACCGAGTAACGAAGAAATTCGCTGTTTATTATTTGGATATTTTTTTGAATTTCCTCTTATATTACTAGTTTTAATTCTTAATCAACTGCTTCTTATGCATATCAGAAGCTCCATCCAACGCGTCCTTTACCATCGCGAAGTCGTGCTTACGCTTGAATCCGTCATAGAACCAGCCCAATCTTCTTAGTGGATCTCCTGAATAATAGCGCTCGTATTGCAACAAGCGTTGTCCGAATGCTTCACCCGATAGATCCCATGCGAGCTTGAACAGTTGGACACGATCTTCTGAAGACACACCTTCTCGTCCAACATAATACTTGTCGACGATCGGCTTCAGTTCTGGGTTATCGAAATCCGCTCCCATCGGCGACATCAATAAGCCACCCGCTCCAATCGTCTGAATGATTTCAATTGCACGCGGATACAGTTTCGGCAGCATACCTCTGATCGTTTCAAGCGGCGCTGAACCTGGACGTAATTCCCCTTGTGGCGTCGTTTCATATTCATACTCGGAAACTCTCAATAGGGCTCTAATCGCTTCGACCGATTGGATGAGCTCGCCCAATTGGGTTTTAACGTTGAGGTACCCGTCCACGCCGATGGAATCTGCTAGTTTACAAGCAACCTCCATTGCGAATGATAGTTTCACAAGGCCTCTGACACCGGATTGATGGGCCGGCTGGATCCCGATTCCTGTCTTCGGATATAAAAGATTCGCCGCTTCCACATTCTGATTGATGAACACACGGTTCCACGGAACAAATACATCTTCAAAGACGAGAAGCGCATCCATTTCCTCAAATCTTGATGCAAGCGGATGATCGAACAAGGAACGTTTTCCGTCCTGTGCTGGTTCACGGCACATGATTTTAAGACCAGGCGTATCGATCGGCAACGCAAATGCGATTGCATGCTTTTCGTCTCCAGGCTGGAATCCAGGGAACGAATAAATGATGACCTCATCTGTAATCGGTGCAAGCGTCGCAAGCATCTTCGCTCCACGAACGATCAATCCGTCCGGCTTTTCCTCCACGACTCCCAGGTGAGTAAACGCATCTTCCTGCTCATGGGATGCCTTGCTCCTGTCATTTTGCGGATTGATGATCGCATGGGTCAAAAAGACATCGTTATCACGGACGTGCTGGAAGTAATTGATCATATTTTCGCCCCATTGCGGGTCATATTGATTCAAAAACCACGTGTTGCTTGCCATTGAGGTGATCGTTACGTTCAAGAAATCGGGTGTCCGCCCCATCGTTCCAAACGTCGCTTTCGACCAGATTTCAAACAGATCGCTTCTCGCTTTCAAATCCTCGAATTTCCTCGGGACAAGGAATGAGTTGTTTACGCGCTCACCCGTTTCTTCACAAATGTGCGTGATCCGCTCCTGATATTCCGGATCATGCTGCATGTCATAAAGTTTCGCGATCTCATGGATCGGCTGTCTGAACACATCTTCCGCATAGACGTCATCTATTTTACGACCGCCCAACCACACTTCGGGTTTTCTCGATCGCAACCCTTTGATATACTGTTCACCTGTTCTAATCCCCATTGAATCTCCTCCTTTTTGTGTTTTACTTTTTCAAGTAGTTGTCGATTTCTTTCGTCTGGGAGAACTTTCCCTGATAAAAAACGAGTGCATCTCCGTCTGTGTAAGAGAAATCTTGTATTTTCCCTAGATATAAAACATGGTCACCACCGTCATATTCTTTCCATGGTGAACACTCGAACGTTGCTAATGTGTCCTTGATTTTCGGCCCAAGGAACGTTTCTTCCATTCGATCTCCAGCCCTTGCTGCTCCTTACCGGCAAATTGCCAGGCGATCGCCTCTTGGCCTGAAGCGAGGATATTCACGACAAAAGATTGATTCCTCAACCCGGCGCACGCTTTCGCCTTTTTGTCGATTGAAACGAGCACAAGCGGTGGATCCAAAGAAACAGACGTAAAGGAATTGACGGTAATGCCATGCTTCACCTTATCTTCCCCCGCCCACGTAACGACCGTCACCCCGGTTGCAAATCGACCGAAACAATTCCGTAACTCACGTGTATCCACTCAGTCACCTCCATAAAAAGTAAAATCTGTCATTACTATAAAGGAAATGACAAAATCGAACAATCGAGTTATTTCACATTATGAAATTTAATCATATTTTTTTGAAAAATCTGATTAATTCTTGCAGGGAGATGTTTTCTCGACAAAAAAACCTGGCAAAGACAAGCCTTAGCCTAGGAGAGTGTTTAAACCTTCTTTAAATGCAAAAAAAGAACGTCTATCTCATGATGAAATAGACGCTAGCTCCACTTTTTATCCACTTTTTTACCGACACGAAAAGAAAAATATCCGCCGATCAATGTGCCGATCACTCCAGTCACGACGGTCCAATAGGACTCGAACTCCATGAAAACGAAAACCATGATGACGATGCTTAGGCCAATCGCAACCCAGCGGTTATACGTAACCCGCACAAGAAATGGTATGAGTATAATAGGCAAGATAAGTGCCCCGAAAATTTCAATCATTATGTAAAAAGACGCCTCCTTGAAACTCCTGACTTCGGCATATAATCCATTATACGCCTTAAGAGCTGCGCAATTCAATCTAATCAGATCAAAACCGCCCATCCGAGCGGTTTTTGTCACATATTACACGTTCCCGATCGCCATCCCTGTAAACGTTAATGGACCGATTACAGACCCCTGATTCAGAAGCCCCAGAGAGTTGGTCAATTCAATTGTGATCGAATAGGCTTGTGGTCCTGCAGGTACATTGAAATCAACAGCATTGAACGAAACAGTCCGATTGTCTTCAATACTAAGGTTAATTTGGGAAGTTGTTGTAAAAATGATTTGTGAACCACGGAAAATTTTTATTAATACGATTGGCGTGCCTAAAGTCGCTTCCCATCCAACTGACCCAGTCAGTTCAACATGATTTGTATTGTCGGGTATGGAAAGGCCGAATTCTGCTAGTTTCATTGTTGTAGGAGATGCTGGGATGACACGGTTCAAGGCGCCGTTACTTGAAGCAGGTGCACTCACATTATAATCTAGTATTTGTTTAGCCATTTTTTTCACCTCCTCTTATAATCTATGATTTTGAGGAGGAAAGGTTTGGACAAGCGTGTAAGTCTATTAGAAAAGAGTAGATTACTAGGAGGAGAAGAACTGTTTTTAGAGAAAACATTCTTCCATCACGCAAAGGAGTTGATGCAACAATCCTAAAAGAACGAACAGAACCGGTGAAAATCGGTAAGTTGGAAGCCCAATTTCGACAGTTCATTGTAGGATAAAAGGAAAAAACCGCCATGCTGGACGGTTTTCATCAACTTTTTATCCATTTTCTACTCAGCCTACTACTTTTCTGCGTTTTGCTTTTTCAGGCTGGGCGAACAATAAGCCTAGTTCGTGATGCTCATTTTCATAAAGAGAGCGCTGGACGAAGCGGACTTCGCCGTTGAAGTTCAGGACTTCCAGTTTTACAAAGGACGCGCTGCTCTGCACGGCTCCATAAAAGTCCTCGACCCGCTCCATCTTTCTTCCGTTCACTTTGATGATGCGCTCCCCGATCGAGACATTCATTTTAGATGCCGGTGAGCCAGGGATGATCCCCAGGACGCGCAAGCCTTCATTCATCGCACTGAAGTATGGTGCACGTTTGATCTCCAGCTTTCGGTAGTACAGGATCAGTGCATTACGCCCGACAGCTGCAAGTCCGACGATAACGATGCTGAGCATTTCCAGATCGAAGGTGATCAACAGCACCGATCCGGCGAGCAAGATGAGACCTAGCAAAAAGAAACGGCTGCCGATGTTTTTCACGACTGGCTCTGGCATCGATTGCGATACGACGTGGTGGAACCCGATCGCAAACGGCGCAAGTGCAAAGCCGACACTCGCCTCACCAATCTGGAGCAGTGGGAACCAGTCTGATGTTGCCACTACCGATCCGGGTACGAGGACGAACAAAGGGACAAACCAGATTCGGCTGATAACGTGGGCACCGATTCCCTTCCCTCTTTTACCACGCAAAAGAATCGGAGACGTGTTTTTCCCACCGATTGATATGATCAGAATACCTTCGACGACAAGCAATGCGGCAACCAATAGCGCGATCATACCAAGAGAAACGTCCTGCAGATCGACGAGCCATCCATCTAAAATCCGAACGCCTGTTTCAAACGGCGGCATGTAAGCAGCTGCTAAATAGGTCAATGTACCGGCAAACACCGGGTTGAAGTAGTTTTTACGCAACGTCAAACCGAGCACGATGTAAAATACGGACATGACGGCGATCACACCGAATGATAGATACAATCCGGCGAACACGCTCAGTACTGAGAAAATCAAACCGATCACAAGGCCGGGTACGATCCCGTTTACAAAATCATCCAACGTGTCATACACCCGGACGCGGAAATCACTTCGCTCCCGTTTCACACGTGTGACAGCATGGAATCCAATCAATAATAATATGACGTAAAAAAGAGGATTGAGGAAAAACCAACCCATCGCTTTAAGTATATTGAACAGTATATCTTGCATATTTCAGCCCCCAACAATCTATCGTTTCTCTTCTTATTCGTTGCAGGCGAACCACTAGCCTTCTCGTTATGAGGGCTCAACGGCTCGCTTTCCCGCAGAAGTTTTGTGACGCTTATTCATTCATCGATTTATCTTCTAAAGAAAACTTGGCAATCCCAAGCCTTTGGCGCAGGCTGAGCTTTAGTTGCGCTTATATTGAAGAATGTATTTTATTCTTTCTTTAATTGTAGTAAGAGGTCCAGCTTTCGTTCGATCTCTTTAAGCCGATCCTTTCTGTTGCGCATATATGTAATCACAAAAATAGGCACTGAGATCATCCCGATCAACATTAAAAACCCAACCAGCTGGAACACAATATCCCCTATAAACATCTCCAAAACCTTCCTCCTATAACATTCGAAAAAGAATGCAAAATAAAATCCGTAGAAGGGCATCTTCTACGGATATATTCGACAGTCATACGTTTCATCCTGCTTTTACTTTCCGAATAAAACTTCGATTGCCGTCTGCAGCTGCTGATCATTTTTTCCGCTGTCGATCTTTTCTAGCAGCTTCTGTTCCATGAGTGAAGCGGTCTCTTCGTCCACCTTACCGGTCGCTTTCACTTTATTAGCGTTCTGGAATGCGCGTACCGCGGTTTCCGTTTTATTATCGTAATATCCGTCATCCCGTCCAGGATTGAAGCCCAATCCTTTCAAGATCGTCTGGACATTTTTCACCTGTTCACCCGTCATGTCATACGTCAACGGTTTTTCGATCGTAATCGGGTTTGCACGGTAGTAAGCTGGCTGCTCTTCTTTTACCGTCGGCTCGACGCCTTTCTTATGAATCCAGTTGCCATCTGGCGTCAACCATTTGAACATCGTCAGCTTAAGGCTGCTGCCATCTTCCATTTCAACCGCTTGCTGCACTGTTCCTTTACCGAATGATTTTTCACCGACGACTTCGTATCCGCCAGCTTCTTTCAAGGCTGCTGCTAAAATCTCAGATGCCGATGCACTTCCCTTGTCGATCAAGCCGACAATCGGGTAATCCTTTTTCTTGCTCGTGTCAGAGAAGAACCGTTGCTTCTCACCGTTTCGTGCTTCAATCTGAACGATCGGATCATCCTTTGTGATGAACAGCTGGGCAATATCCTGTACAGCATTCAAGAAACCACCTGGATTACCACGAACGTCGATGACCAGTCCGTCGATTCCTTTACCCTCAAGCTCTTTCAGCTGCTTTTCAAAATCAGAAGCTGTGTCTTCAGAGAACGATGTGATTTTCATATGCCCGATTTTCTTACCATTGTTTTCGATGACATCGGAGTACACCGTTTCAATCGGAATCTCGTCACGTTTCACATCGATCGACAATGGATCGCTGACGCCTGCACGTTTGATCTCAAGCTTTACGGTCGATCCTTTTTTACCGCGGATCTTTAATACTGCATCGTATAGATCAAGGCCTTTCGTACTTTTCCCGTCAATGGAAATGATCTGATCGTGCGGTTTCAAACCAGCCTTTTCAGCCGGTGAATCTTCGAAAGGAGCAACAATCGTCACATACCCATCCATCATCGTAACTTCTGCACCGATCCCTTCAAAAGAAGACTCGAGCGTGTCGTTGAATTGTTCAGCCGTTTTTGCATCCATATAGACGGAGTATGGATCATCAAGCGTATTGACCATCCCCTGGATGGCGCCTTCCAAAAGTTTTTCCTGGTCGACATCATCGACATATTTTTCCGATATCAGTTCATACGTCTTTTCAATCTTCTCGAAATCTTCAGCTGATCCGGAACTTCCTATTTTCCGTTCTGTGCCGTTTTCAATTGCTTTTTCTAAAAGGGAAGGACTCTCATCATCAGAGAACATAGTCATTCCGGCATATGTACCACCAGCTCCGACAGCAAGTGAGCCCGCCACCAATAATGCAACCACTTTACCTTTCACATTCATTTCATCATCACCCCATCGTGTTTGCAGGAAAAGGCACCACACCTTCAAGATGCGATGCCTTCTCACATGAGTAAGGTCCCCCTAAGTCCGTGCCATTCACTTACTCGGTATACTATATGAACAGCTTGTATCCTTTATGTGTGAAAAAAACGATCTTGTATTCTTGTATCGTTAAAGCTAGCTCCATACTACTACAGAAGCCAGAATCTAACAAGGATATCGGATTATTTTCTAATGGCTGTTTTCGCATATCTTGTTGTTTTTAGAAAGCTCTTTTCTTAAAGATTGTTGCTTTTGGGTCATTTTGGTAATGAACCAACTTGTGCAAGTTGATTGGAGAGTAAGGTGCGAGACTCCTGCGGGATCAGCGGGACAGGTGAGACCATTCAATGTCGCAAGGCGACGAGTGGGCTTACCGCACGCCCCGCGGAAAGCGAGCACCTGAAGCGGAAATCAACAACTTTCAAGAGCAACAAAGTTTGCGAAAATAGCTTTTTAGAAATATACTCGCTTGCGGGGGCTTGTTTCGCTTTCTACTCCCGCTGGAGTCCAGCTTGAATACTGCTTATTCTCTCCTTCATCCAACTCCAATTCCTTTTTCAGTTGAGACCTGACTTCATCCAATTGTTGCTCATCAAGCTGCAGATAATAAGTTGAGCCCGGTTGGTAATCGTACCCTGACAATTGGAGTTTATCGACCTCTTTCACTTTCGTCATATACGGAACATAAGAAAGGACTTCGTTGAAAGAAAGGTTCAAAGAGAGGTTGCCTTCAAGGCTCTCTAGTAATCCATCATACTTGGAAACAGAAGAAAAAGATTTCATTTTTCCAATGCTTGATTGGATGATTTGCATTTGCCTTTCACCCCTCAGCAAGTCAGAATCCGCTTTTCGCGTACGAGCATAAGCCAAAGCTTCTTCACCGTCCAACTGCTGCATTCCTGTATCCAAATCGACTTTTCCATGTGTTTCTTTCGCTATCTGATCAACGACATATTGATCCTCTATATCGATTTCAACGCCGCCTAATTCATCAATTGCTGTCTTAAAGGCTTGAAAGTTACCACGTACGACATAATCCAACGGGATATCAAGCAGTTCTTCAGTCGTCTGAACAGTCAATTCCAATCCACCTACTAGATGCGCATGGTTGATTTTATCCATCCCATGCCCCGGAATATCCACATACGAATCTCTAGGGATGCTTAACAACGTCACTGTATCGTCGGTTTTGTTGAACGTTGCGACCATCAAAGCATCTGAAAGACTTCCCTTAGCCTTTCCATCCCGGCTGTCTATACCGACAAACAGGATTGAGAAATTATCTTTTTCCGGGTCGATCGTTTCTTCCCTTTTATCCGATTTTTCTCCCCTGTCCAAGGAAACTTGTGCATTTTCCGTAATATCCGAGGCTTTCGTATAGAGGTAAGCCGTATAGGATAGGGGCAATAGCACCAATATAAGGAGGGTGAAAATCGTATACCTCAGCCATTTCCGTTTCTTCTTCCGTCTGTCAAATCTTGATTCCATCAAAACCACCTTTCCGATACTATTACTAAGATTTGAACGTATAGATTTGCTGCATTATTTCCATGATTGACGCTTAGAGAACAATTTTTCACGTGCAAAAACACTCTCTACCTATTCTACTAGAGAGTGTTCGTCGACCTAAACCCTTTTCTGATGAAAAATCTGAAAAGTTTGTTACTTTTGATCTTGAGGGGCTATTTCCCAACTTTGTTTATCGTCCGATTCAATGATTCCGAGTGTCACATCATCCACATCTGGGTCAGCGAGAACCAGGTCCCTTACAAGGAACTTGATATCGTCAGCCTCAGCTAACGAGAATCCTTTCTTTAGTTCAATGTAGCTTTCCACGTGATATTTTCTGCCCTCTTGTAAAATCCGCATTTTATTAATATCGACCACATCCGATTGTGACAGGATCAGGCTTGCAATCCGATCCTCTACCGTTTTCGGAGCAGCAACACCAATCAGACCGATTGTGTTCTCATAACCGATTTTTAAGGCAATACCGATTAATAACAGACCGATAAGTAGTGTCCCTATACCATCCAATAAATAAAATCCTGTAAAATGAGAAAGCACAACGGCTACCAGCGCAAGCAACGCACCGAACGTTGCAATGATATCTTCGTAAAAAACCAGTCTTGTAGGAGGTGCTGCTAAAGAGACATTCTTCAGAGCCGATGCAATGAGACTGCCACCAGTTACTTCAGCCCTTGTTTCCTTGAGAATTTCTTTCATCGCTTTAATTAAAACAAAACCGTCAATGATGACAGCGACCGCTAGAATTCCGATATTCAGCCATATATTCGTAGAAGGCTTAGGATGCTGGATCAGCTCCCAACCCTTCAGGACTGTTTCATATGCCATGATTGATACAACCACCACAGCTATCAGGACAAACAGGTTAACCACTCTTCCGAACCCTGCTGGAAAACGTTTTGTCGGTTCTTTTTCAGCTAATGCGCTTCCTATGAAAACGAACCCCTGATTGGTCGCATCAGCAGCTGAATGGAGCGTTGTTGCCAACATTGTGCCGCTTCCACTGACAAAAGCAGCGATTCCTTTGATAACTGTCAGAAAAGCATTTCCAGCTGCAGCTATACCCGATGATTTGTTCCCTTTTTTCAATAGATCGATAAATGCCATTCTCGTCCACCTGCTCAGTTTAAAGTTATTTTCATTATCAACCTGGAGGTAAGACTCTATTCATTCGTAATTAACTGCTCCCGCACAATCGTGAGCAAGCGGCTGTTCTCATCCAAACCGGCAACATTTTTGAATGCTTCCATGAATCCATGCTTTTGGATGGACACTTGAAGATCCATCGCTTCTTCATCATCTGGATGATCGTAAGTTAAGGCCGCAGCAATGACTTTCCCAAGTGAAACCGGATCTTTCCCGAACATATCCAAGTAATCGACAGCAGGTGCGACCAACCGATCTTTAGCTCCCAACTTACGTTTTGGGGCTCTGGCAACCCGCGTCACTTCATCAGAAATATGCGGGTTTAAGAAACGGTCGATGATTTTTTCAATATAAGCTTGATGTTCTTCAACACTGAAGGGGTATTTTTTGACTAAAACTGCTCCAGATTCCTGTAGAGCGGATCGAACATCGTTTTGGATGACATTGTTTTCCATCGCTTCCTTTATCGTATGAAAGCCCTTTTGATAACCTAAGTAGGCTGCGGCAGCATGGCCGGTATTGACAGTGAACAACTTCCGTTCGATATAGGGAGTCAAATCATCGACAAAAGTGACCCCGTTTATATCCGGCTTCTTACCCTTTATTCCTTTCGTTTCCACTACCCATTCATAATATGGTTCAACTTTTACGAGCAATGGGTCTTCGTTGGATTGGAGCGGCACGATCCGATCGACAGCCGCATCAGGAAATCCGATCATCTCGTCTAATGAATCTTGCATCTCCGGGTCGATCTGTTTGTACACATAGTCTTTCAAAAGGGTGCTGCCACCAATCATATTTTCACAGGCAATCACATTTAGCGGTACACCACCGCCCTGTGCCAACCGTTTTTGCAATCCCTTTGCCAACAATTCAGATATGATCGGCAGGATGTTCGGGCCAACAGCTGTGGTCATGAGATCGGCCTCAGCAATTGCATCAATAACCGCTTCCGGATCCTTCAAACTATTGATGCCACTAAGTCCGTGTACTTCAATGTTTTCATCACTTCCTACAAGTTCGATCGTATAAGAGCCCCGACGATTCAATTCATCGATCAATTCAGCATTAACATCGACAAATACCGTTTGGAAACCTGAATTCTCTAACAAGGCACCGATGAATCCGCGTCCGATGTTTCCTGCACCGAAATGAATCGCTAACATATCAGTTCACCTCATTAAATATAGAAATGACTTCTTCGGCAGTTTCAGCTTGAAGGATATTTTCGATATTCTCTTCTTCTGAGCAGACAATCGCGATTTTCGAAAGGATCTCCAAGTGCTCATTCCCTTTGCCGGCAATACCGATCAACAGTTTTACAGTATTCCCGTCACCGAAATCCACTCCATCAGGAACGGTGACAATGCTCAGCCCTGTTTCCTTAACAGACTTTTTCGCGTCATCTGTGCCATGTGGGATTGCCACAAAGTTTCCCATATAAGTGGATGTAATCTCTTCCCTCTTCAACATTTCATCAATATATCCACGTTCAACATATCCTTGATTGTAAAGGATTCCACCAACAAAGCGAATAGCTTCTTCCTTGTACGATAACTTCGTACCCAAAACAATATTATCAGCCGTTAAAATAGTTTCAGACATTACTCATTTCCCCTTTTTGATAATTTTCCCTCTAAAAACCGATGCAGCTGATTCGCTACATAGCGATCAATTTTTTCAGCCTTTTTTGATTGAAGAATCTCAACACATTCCGAACGCTCTACAATCAATGAACTAAGAAAACTTAATACTTCCAGCCCTTCCCTATGGATATCTACTGGTGCAAGCATTAGTAAAATCGTATGGATCTCCATAGGGGTCTGATCCATGCCTTGAACGGTGATCGGCTCGGGTAGTATTTGAACCGTAAAAATCGGTTGTCTGATCTGTCCGTGTCTCGCGTGAAATAGAGCGAGATTCGTCCCAGTGATTCCAAGACCGCCTATTTTTTCACGTTTCAAGAGAGCTTCCATGACAGAGTGTCCATCACTGATATATCCTTCTGCTTCAAAACTCTGACACGTTTGTTTCAATACTTTTTCATAAGTCCCCGTATCATGATGGGTAACCTTCATGGTGGTCAACAATTGATCGACAACTTCCACATATTTATGGATTGCTTCAACAGAACCACGGATTTCTTTCAGTGATTGATCGGACAATGAGCTGTTTACTTGATTGAGATGATTTACTTTGATCGAATCCGTAATCCGTTTCTTCCGCAATACATGCTCTATTTTATGGACATCAAAAGTAGGAAGCATCGGATTAACCTGAATGTACTGGTCAATTTCTGATAAAGCAATCGTTGAAACAATCAGATCGTATTGAATAGGATCCAACTCGTCCAGCTCGAATAAAGAGCGATGTTCGATTTCCTCAATGTCTTTGAAATTTCGGGTCAGTTTTGCCGCTAATATTTTTGAAGTACCGATTCCGCTTGAACAAACGACTAATACTTTAAGTCCTCGGGAGCCTTCCATATTCAAAAGAGCAGAGGCGAAATGCATGACAAGGAAGGCTGTTTCTGTCTTTGGAAAATGATATGGAAACACCTCATGAGCGGATTCCTCTACAATTTGAAAAAGATCTTGATAATCACGTTCAATTTGGTCTGTTAACGGATTCTTGATCTCCTTGTTTTCCTGAAGCCGGTAGATACTTGGTTTCAAATGGCTGACTAGATCATTCAGAAGGTGATCGGACTGATGGAAGTCGATCTTGATTCGCTCGGAAACAAGCTCGATCAACTGTTTTACTTTAAAGGCCAGCATCAAATCAGCCTCTTCTGAAAAATCCTCACCATTTCGAACTTTCGCTCCTAGTAGATGAGTCGTGATATACCCCGTTTCCGCCTCAGGAATCATGATTTCAAAAACACCCTCCAACTGTTCGATCAACCTTTCTGCAACAGCGAACTCTTTTGTAGATTTGAGCTTTTCCAGCTGTTCAGGCGGCATACTGATCGTCTCTCCTTGTTGGATCCGTTCCATTGCCAATGCAAGGTGGATGACTAAACCTATATATTCACTATCGACGAGTTGATTTTGTAAGGAATGACGGATAGCGTCAACACTCTGTTCAATGATCTTCAGCTTTTCTTTTTTGATAATGGCCAATAGCTGTTCGGAAAGTGTGTTGGAAGAGGAAGGAGTCGGCTTCGTTATCTTTTCACGTAAAATGGATAAAAGGTTCATCTCATCCGTATGCTGCAAGATCAATTGGCCAATCGCTTCCCTGATATGTGTTTCATCCCCTTGTATTTCGACACCATATCCACGCCTGCGAACCAAAGATAAATGAAAACTTTCCAACGAATCTTCTATTTTGTCTAAATCATGACTGATCGTCGCAACCGTTACACCCAATTCATCAGCAAGAGCGAATAATTTCACAGGTTCACGGGCTTCCAATAATCTTGAAAGGATCAATGTCTGCCTCTCCTCAGGTGTATAATCTGACGGTTCTTGTTGATGGATAACAGATAAAAGCGAATTTCGATCATTTACAGATGCTTTCAATTTCAACCCGCTTCCTGCTTTTTTATCAATTGAGATCCCATGCGACTTCAATATACGTTCCAATTCTTTAAGGTCCCTGTGGATGGTTCTTGAACTGACACCTATCTGATCGGCAATCTCCTTTATTGGGATTTCATTCTTTGCGCGCAACAAAACATCCAATATTTTTCGTTCCCTTGCAGTCATATACATCAGTCAATCACCTCCTTTAGTTGACAAAATTTAAATATCAAAAGCATTGCTCAACTCAAATTCTACGTGGTAAACCCTTTATACATCAACGAAAACTAAATGTAACCTCGTCTGTTCTAATGTTGACAAAATTTAATTGAGGTATGTTGTAAAAGATTTTTCTTTTTAATTTTGGCTCTTTTCTAAAAGATTGTTGCTTTTGAGTCATTTTTAAAAAAACACCTTGTGCAAGTTGATTGGAGAGCAAGGTGCGAGACTCCTGCGGGATCAGCGTGCCTACTACCTGAATAATCTCCTCGCTAGGCATGCGACGAGAAAGCTCGCTTCGACAGGACTTTCTTGTAGACGCAGGAGCACAAATGCTTCCTTGAAAAGGAGACTCCTGAAGTCGCAAGGCGACGAGTGGGCTCACCTGTCCCGCAGAAAGCGAGCATCCTGGAGCGGAAATCAACGACTTTTAAAGAAAACTTGGCGTGACCAAGCCTTTTGTAGGTCGAGCCTTAGTTGCCCTTATACTGAAGAAAGTATTTTATACTTTCTTTAAGTGCAAGAGCAACAAAGTTTGCGAAAACAGCCTTAATTTTCATTCGAAATTTTTGAAATTCAACGATAGATAATAACTCCTAAAAGAAAAAGAGTCTGAACATGCAGACCCTTCTCTTCAATTCTTCAATCTTTTTTCAATTGTTCAACTAACTCATCATACTTAGGGCTGTTCAAGAAATTATCGACAGAGATATGATGTGCATCAGGAACCTTTTGGATCGCCCGTTCTGTAAGATCCTTATGGGTGATGACAATGTCCACATCTGAAGGGAGATCATTAATTGCCATATTGGTTACATCGATCTCAATGCCTGCCTTTTTGAATTTGTTTTTCAATAATGATGAGCCCATGGCGCTGGACCCCATTCCAGCATCGCAAGCAAAGATGATTTTATCAATATTTTCTTGATCGACACTTGGCACTTCACTTGTATCCCTATCAACAGGTTCTGCTGTATTGGTCACTTCTTCATCCTTATTGGAAACCAATTGATTCGAAACCTTGCTCTTCTTGCCTTTCATTGCTTCCATCCGTGTAGTCGCCTCTGTCAGACCTTCTTCGTCCTGTTTACTCGTTTTTAAGATAACTGAAGCAACGATAAAAGATACTAATGTGGCAACCAGCACACCTAAAACGACCCCAGCAAAGTTCCCTTTCGGTGTCAAAGCCAACAGCGCGAATATGCTACCTGGAGAAGGAGTTGACGTAAGACCTGCCCCAAAAGCCGCAAACGTTGCTGTTCCACTTACGCCTCCAGCTATGACAGCTAGGATCAATGTCGGTTTTGATAAGATGTAAGGAAAATAGATTTCATGAATTCCACCAAGGAAGTGGATGACTGCAGCACCAGGAGCCGTTTGTTTGGATATCCCTTTACCAAAGACCATGAAAGCGATCAGAACACCTAACCCTGGTCCTGGGTTAGTTTCAAGCAAGAATAAGATCGACTTACCGACTTGCTGTGCCTGATCAACTGCAAGCGGACTTAAGATTCCATGGTTGATTGCGTTATTTAAAAATAGTATTTTGGCTGGTTCGATGAAAAGGTTGACCAATGGTAATAGTCCAGCGTTGATCATCGCTTCAACACCGGCTCCAAGTCCTTTTGTGATGCCACTTACCACTGGACCGATACCGAGATAGGCGATAATTGTCAAAATCGCACCAGTAATACCAGCTGAGAAATTGTTGACTAGCATTTCGAAACCAGAACGTATACGGTTTTCAAACAATTTGTCGACTTGTTTAATTGCATAACCACCAAGCGGCCCCATAATCATCGCGCCAAGGAACATAGGTATGTCAGCACCGACAATGACACCCATCGTCGCTGTTGCCCCGACGACACCTCCGCGCAAATCATAGACAATACGTCCACCACTGAATCCGATCAATAATGGAAGCAAATAAGTGATCATCGGTCCCACTAGTTCCGCAAGGCTTTCGTTCGGCAACCAGCCTGTTTCGATGAATAGGGCCGTTATGATCCCCCAGGCGATGAATGCTGCTATGTTCGGCATGATCATTCCGCTTAAGAAGCTGCCAAACCGTTGAATTTTCGCTCTTATGCCAGATTGCTGTTTATTTTCAACCATATTTAATCCCCCTCATTTTAAACAACTTTATGATTACCTTTATCATAAAGCGTTTACAAGAGCGCTATCAATACAATGAAAATGCATCTTTGGCAAAGGGAATGTTGACAACATTTAAGTAGGATAAAAGTTTGTTGCTATTGGAGGGTGGAAAGGAAGATCCTGAAGGCTTATGGCAGTGGAAATATGCAAGACCCTGGGGGAGAATTAAGGTCCCTCGACTAAACAACCCCCACATCTGTGCCAGCAGTTACTCGACGCAACACGACAAGGATGGAATGGAAATCTTGGTCTTGTGGTGGACGTCTAAACCAGCACACCCTATGCAAGTGAGCTGAGGAGATTGTGTTGACTCTTCTGCTCCTTCTTCTCTCCAAAAATCGATACTTTCATCTGATGATGGATGAAAACAGATTAATTAGGGTTTTAAGGTTGGTTTTTATTCATAAAAAGTGCAGAGATCGACTGTAACTAAGGGAAATTCTCGGTCAACTTATAGGAGTATCTGATTTATCTACAAAAAACAGATTGTTAATTACAAAAACTTGAAATTATCTACAAAAGTGGGGATTTACCTACAAAAATCCAAATTTATCTACAAAAACAAGATTTTATCTACAAAAAACACATAAAACATTCCACAGACAGGCCTTCATGAAAAAATCACACCCCAGTACCGTTCCCGGGGTGTGATCTTCATCCATCGTTTAGAAATAATTATTCGGATTGACTGCATTTGACTTGCTTTGAGTCCAATCACCTTTGTGGATTTCAAAGTGCAAGTGCTGACCAGTCGACCTTCCAGTACTTCCCATATTACCGATCTGCTGGCCTTTCTTAACAGAAGCGCCATTTCCAACCAAACGATTTCTCATATGTGCATAGACTGTTGTATATTTTTGACCATTGATATAGTGTGCAATAAACACAACATTTCCGTAACTGCTTGAATAGTAAGACTTGATGACTGTACCTGAAGCTGCTGCAACAATTGGTACTGTGCCGCCTTTCGCCAGGTCTATTCCAGCGTGCTGTTCTCCCCAACGGGATCCAAATCCTGAAGTTTGCGGGGCGTTAGCCGGTTTCATGAACATACCGTTACCGACCGCTGGAGTTGATGACGATCCGCTGTTCTTTGCCGCTTGTTGGCGCTTCATCTCTTTTTCGAATGCTGCTTGCTGCTTTTTCAACAGATCAGATTCGTCTTCCAATTTGCCCATTTCGGAATGCTTGTGTTCCTCTTCTTTTTGAAGCTCGCTCAACAATTCATTTTTTAGTTTTGCCTGGGCTTTCAAATCAGATTCCAAAGCTTCAAGCTCTTTCATTTGATCTTTTAGTTCGTTAAGTTGTTGTTCAACTTCTGTCATCATTTCTTCAAGCGCTTTTTTATCAGCTTTGTGTGCGTCAAGAATTTCTTTATCCTGCTTCGAAATTTCGTTTAAAGCAAAAACGCGGTCAAGGAAATCTCCAAAGCTTTTCGATCCCAGCAATACCTCTAAGTATTGAACAGAACCACCATTTTCGTACATTGCTGTTACACGATCTTTCAACATCTCATCACGTTCAGCGATACGTTCTTTTGTCTCAGCGATTTCCACTTTCAGCTTATCGATTTCTTCTTTCGTATTTGCAATTTCTTTTTCTTTCCCAGCAATTTTATTTTCCGTCTCAGCGACCTGGTTATCCAGCTTTTTAATTTCAGCATCTAACAGGTCTTGATTATGCTTAATCTTTTCAATCTCTTTTTTAATTTCTTTTTGTTTTGATGAGTTATTGCTCTGCTTTTCTTTTACACTATCGATCTTATCTTTCAGAGACTCGGCATGAGCCTCATTACCACCGACAAAATTGAATCCACTAAATATTAAACTGATCGAGGCTGCGACTGCTATGAACTTCCTTTTCAATCTCTTATCCCCCATTCAAGTTTTAAGTATGTAAGTAGTTGGTGACCGCCTGTACGGCAGCCCCAACCTATTTTTTGCTTTGTTATATTTGCGAAATTAGACTTTCAAGAACTTACGGACTGATGTCATGCTTCCCCATACGCCTATGAATGCGCCGATGACAATAAGCAATCCAGCTAGCTGGAACATCAGCGGATAGACTGGAAGAAGTTGAATGAACACGGTTTTCAAATCAACACTTACAGCTTCATAGATGAATTGATAAGCAAGGATCAAGAGTCCGATTGGCACAAGCGCTCCAAGGACACCTAACAGAAATCCTTCTACGAAGAACGGCCATCGGATGAATCCGTTCGTCGCACCTACCAATTTCATGATTTCGATTTCTCTACCACGTGAAACGATCGTGATCTTGATCGTATTGGCAATCAAAAACATCGCTGTAAACAAGAGTCCGACAATAAGGACCAAGCCAACGTTGCGTGCCGTGTCTGTCACCTTGAAAAGCTTCTCGACGGTACCTTTGCCGTATTCGACTTTGGTCACGTTCTCAATTCCTTCGATTTTCTTGGCGACAACAGGTGTATCCTGTGGCTTTTCCGTTTTTACAGCAAACGCATCGGGCAGCGGGTTTTCATTTTCAAGAGATGCGAATACTTCACCCTCATCTCCTAAACTATCAATCAACTCTTTCAAGCCTTGTTCTTTCGGGACAAATCGTACATCATTGACCCGATCGATTCCATTCAGATCTTTTTCAATCTGTTCCTGTCTATCCGCTTTTATCGTTTTATCCAAATACACACGGATTTCAACATCATCTTCTATTTGAGACGCAATTGCGTTGATGTTAAGCAATAGAACCAGAAATACACCGACAAGTAAAAGGGTCACGGTTACGGCACTGACCGATGCGAAAGACATCCATCCGTTTCGTCCCAGGTTTTTAAAACCTTCTTTAATGTGTCGAGAGAGGGTCCGGGGTTTCATCATAACCGTATACACCTCTTTTCTCGTCACGTACGATGCGACCGCCTTCGATGGCGATCACCCGTCTTTTGATCGTGTTTACAATCTCTTTATTGTGGGTAGCCATAACTACAGTGGTTCCTCTATTCGAAATCTCTTCAAAAACTTCCATAATGCCCCAGGCCGTTTCGGGGTCCAGGTTTCCTGTAGGCTCGTCCGCAATCACAACATGCGGTCTATTGACGATGGATCGAGCAATCGATACACGCTGCTGTTCACCGCCAGAGAGCTCATCAGGTAAAAACCGCGCTTTGTTCTTGAGACCTACGAGTTCAAGTGTTTCCATCACTTGTTTACGTATGACCTTTGGTGACTCCTCGATGACCTCGAGAGCAAACGCGACATTTTCGTATACCGTCAATTTCGGCAGGAGCTTAAAGTCCTGGAAGACGATACCGATTTGTCTTCTTAAGTATGGGATATTACGCTCTTTCACCTTTGTAAGGCTTTTCCCGTTTATTATGATATTTCCCTTAGTCGGTTTTTCCTGGCGGTACATACATTTAATGAATGTTGACTTTCCTGCACCACTCGAACCAACGACGTAGACAAATTCCCCTTTATCTATATGGATATCTATCCCGTTCAGTGCCATTACACCGTTAGGATAGGTTTTCCAAACATCGATCATTTCGATCAATTTCATCACACCTTGTATTTTCTTGTTGTCAATTCTAATCGAAGTAAATATCCTGTTATTTTATATCAGAGTATAATAGTAGATTTAGTTTGAAATTGACTTTTAGCAACAACTATTATAACATCTCGATTCGCCAAAATAACCCAAAATAGTATTACATTTGTGTTTCATTTTCTTTTAAAATATGACGAAATCTAGGTATAACGCCACTTTTCAGCTTCGATAAGATTCGACAAGTTTTTCCTTTTGCGCATACCATTCTACACTAACCCATGTATTCCTGCTAAGAAATAGTCTATTCGTATAAAAATTCTTCTCCTAGGTCCTGATTAGAATGTACCAAATATCTCTTCAACGCGTTGCAGTGATAGTGCGGATTCTATCTGAAAAACTATCATTCCTCTTATCGGTTATTGTTAACGGACATTCAATCGATTAGTAGTAATAGTACTTCGAACTTGTTTTGATTCTCTGTCCTTAGATGAAAAGAAAAAAGCCGGTCTTATAGGAACCAGCTCATTGTTTGAACAAAATATGAACGTCTATTTTTTGTTGTTCCTTTTTTCGAAATCATTACCATGCCCGTTGGAAGTCAGGGAACTTTGTCATTCGTGTCTCACTAAGGGTATCGCAGGGGTTGCTTTTTTGCTGGACTATCGGGAAGCTCTGAATTCGGACAGCTTCGTGCTTTTTTCCCCTGCTCTTGTCCCAATTAGCGTTGTTTTGGGACAGGCTATCGCTTTTTTCTCCTGCCCCTGTCCCAATTCGCGTTGTTTTGGGACAGGCTGTCGCTTTTTTCTCCTGCCCCTGTCCCAATTCGCGTTGTTTTGGGACAGGCTATCGCTTTTTTCTCCTGCCCCTGTCCCAATTCGCGTTGTTTTGGGACAGGCTATCGCTTTTTTCTCCTGCCCCTGTCCCAATTCGCGTTGTTTTGGGACAGGCTGTCACTTTTTACTCTTGCCCCTGTCCCAATTCGCGTTGTTTTGGGACAGGCTATCGCTTTTTACTCTTGCCCCTGTCCCAATTCGCGTTGTTTTGGGACAGGCTGTCGCTTTTTTCTTTTTTCTCCTGCCCCTGTCCCAATTTGCGTTGTTTCGGGACAGCTCACCATTTTTTTCTCTTCTTCCTGTACGAATCAGGCACACTTTCCCCGCTTATCTATCGGTCCGTCACAACGATATACGTCGCTTTGATTGGGCCGTGGACGCCAACAACGAGGCTCATTTCGATATCGGCACTGTTACTCGGTCCTGAAATAAAATTAATACAAGTCGGGAAGCGCTCTCCGCTTTCCGCTTTTTCATGAATCAGGCGTGTGGACTGCGACATCCGTGGTACGATGGTGCTTTTCGGTACGATCGCAATATAGGCGGTTGGGAGCAAACTCACTGCCCGTCCTTTCCCTTCATCACTGAAAAGGACGACTGTGCCAGATTCCGCGAGCGTCACATCACTGAACGTGATTCCGAGATCTGCTTGCTCAGCCAGATCGATGTTTTTCCGTCCCGCCTCAGTATTCCACTCATGAAAACTGAAAGGAGCATCCTCCTGATTCAAATAACCATCCAAACCATATTCCTTGACCCTGGGATCATCCCATGAAATGATCGATTTACTTCCGTATTGCTCGACAACATCGGCAAGCGCAGTTGATAGATTTTCAACATTGGTTTCGACAAGGTCTGTATGGATCTTCGTGCATTGGCTCTTCATCACCTCAAGAAGGTCATCCTGACTGAAGGAGTTCATCACTCTCCACTGGGGCTGGTGTTGCCACTCAGGCTTCACAACATCCCCTCTGATCCGCTCCCTGCCTAGATGTTTCGCGACATTATTTAGAAAGGTTTCGCGATTTTGGATCGATCCCGCTGTCATAGGAAGCACCATCCTTTCCACGCTTTTTATACCAATCCCGGAAGCGTTCCTTTTGCAGAGCAGGAAAATCCCTGCTGGCCGTCCATCCCTTCAAAGCACCTGGTCCAGAAGTAATCTTACCGCCGGTTACAAAAGGCGTCATGAACATCGGTGCTACTTTCGTCCCGATTTTATACAAAGCCGTTGAAGTCGTCCCTGCTTTAAAAACTTTCATCGCCGTCCGTTCTACCCATGGTACAGAGGCTTCTTCTTCCACAATCTTTTTCCGGTGTTTGTTCAACAAATCGTGAAGGGGGATGTTGACAGGACATGCTTCCGTGCATGCTGCACAGAGTGTCGAGGCGTATGGCAATTCTTTATGATCCTCATAGCCATCCAGAAGCGGTGTCAGTACCGCTCCAATCGGACCCGGGTAGATGGAACCATACGAATGTCCGCCTATATGACGATAAACGGGACACACATTGATACAAGCAGCGCATCGAATACAATGCAACGCTTCCTGAAATTCGGTCCCGAGGATCTTCGAACGACCATTGTCGATAATGACGAGATGGAACTCCTCTGGTCCATCAACTTCATTCTCGCCTCTTACTCCCGTCAAACCTGTGACATAGCTTGTCAGCTTCTGTCCGACCGCACTCCTGCACAACAGACTGACGAGCACATCAAGCTCTTCCCAGGTCGGCACGATCCGTTCCATGCCCATTACCGTTATCTGCGTTTTCGGAAGCGCCGAGACCAAACGCGCATTTCCTTCGTTCGTAATCAAACTGACCGATCCAGACTCTGCAACCGCAAAATTACAACCGGTAATGCCGACATCCGCTGACAGAAATTCCTTCCGTAACTGCTCACGTGCAAACAGGGCGAGCTCCTCTGGTTTTTCCGTCTTTAAATACCCCTTGCGATCCCGGAAAACATCGCGGATCTGCTCCTTGTTTTTATGAAGTGCAGGGGCAACGATATGGGACGGTGGATCCCAGTCATCCACTTGCAGGATGTACTCGCCGAGATCCGACTCGACAATCCCACAGCCCACTTCTTCCAACGCCTCGTTCATTCCGATTTCTTCGGTCACCATTGATTTGGACTTGATCGCCTTTTTAGCGTTTTTCTTTTCGATCACCTCTTTTATGTACCGGTTGGCGTCTTCAGCCGTTTCTGCAAAATAGACATTCCCACCCTGTCTGGCCACATTTTCGCTCAACTGCTCAAGATAATAATCGAGGTTTTCGAGTGTATGCTTCCGAATCTCTTCACCGAGGTTCCGCCATTCTTCCCAGTCTCCGAGCTCCTCAGCTGCGTTCAATCGTCCGTCCCGCAGCCTGCCCTGGGCCGATTGGACAGCACCGCGCATAAAATTGTTCCCTAATCCTGTGTTCACTCGTTCCGGAAATTTCCGGTCTCCAATCTTAATGCCCATCCGGTTCACCTCCATCTACAGATTTCCCGTTCAACACTTGTGCGATATGAAGCACTCGTACAGGGGATTTTTCTCTCGACAGCCTCCCGCTGATATTCATCAAACAGCCGCAATCTGATCCTATGAGAATGTCCGCGCCGCTCTTCTTGATATTTTCAACCTTGTCATCGACCATTTCTTTTGAGATTTCCGGCATTTTTACTGAAAACGTCCCACCGAAGCCACAGCAATCATGACAGTTCGGCAGCGGCTGCATCTCCAGTCCTTCCACCCTACTTAATAGTTTTCCAGGCGCATCGGAAACCCCTAGCAATCTCGTCATATGACAGGACGTATGATAGGTAGCCTTTGCTGGTAGTTTTGCACCGATATCCTTAACATCAAGGACCTCGACTAAAAATTGGGTCAGCTCAAAAGTTTTATCCGCCAGTTTCGAGGCGTATGATGCCCATAGATGATCATCAAAAAGATGGACATACTCCTTGAGCATCGTTGCACATGAGCCCGAAGGCGTGACCACATAGTCGGCATTCTCGAAAACCTTGATCATATGCTTGGCTGTTTGTTTCGCCTCCTGGTGATAACCGCTGTTGAAGGCCGGCTGTCCACAGCATGTCTGTCGTTCAGGAAAATCAACGTCACAACCGAACTTTTCCAGCAGTTCGACGGTATCCATCCCGACCTCTGGATAAAACAAGTCGGCTAAACAAGTGATGAATAAGGAAACGTTCATGTATGGCTCCCCTCCTATCAATCTTTCTTATTTTAAGATCCTGTTAATCTTACATTCTGCCTTGAACCGAAATCCTTCCAGCCTTTTAAAAAGCGATTGAATTGACTTGGTTGTATTATAGTAGAAGCGTGTCCCTCCCACAACAATATCGTGCGAATTTTCTGTAAAGTTAAACTTGGCAAAGCCAAGCTTTAGCGCTGGCTGAGCAGTTGTCCTTTTATTGAAAGGCTCTTTTCTAAAAGATTGTTGCTTGTGAGTCATTTTAAAAACTCACCTTGTGCAAGTTGATTGGAAAGCAAGGTGCGAGACTCCTCGAAAATGAAAATCGCATTTTCTTCGTGTGATGTAACGCTGCCGAAGCTTTCCTTGTCCTGCGGGATCAGCGTGCCTACTACCTGAATAATCTCCTCGCAAGGCATGCGACGAGAAAGCTCGCTTCGACAGGACTTTCTTGTAGACGCAGGAGCACAAATGCTTCCTTGATAAGGAGACTCCTGAGGTCGCTAGGCGTCGAGTGGGCTCACCGTACGCCCCGCGGAAAGCGAGTATCCTGGAGCGGAAATCAACGACTTTTAAAGAAAACTTGGCGAGACCAAGCCTTTTGTAGGTCGAGCCTTAGTTGCCCTTATACTGAAGAAAGTATTTTATACTTTCTTTAAGTGCAAGAGCAATAAAGTTTGCGAAAACAGCCTATTGAAATGAATTGAAAACCCCTCCGTCTGCACTCGAAGGGGTTTTGCAATTATTTCACTGACTTGATCGGTTTCTGATCGATCTGGACAAGGTCCGTCTTATTTTTATTCGTGGCAATTGTATAAATAGCAAGAGCAGCGATGACGGTAACGATAACCGTCCCGATATTCACCACACCCTTTTCGGCCGTCCAGACGATCGAATATCCGAGTGCGCCGGCTGCAGTCGCATAATAGAAGAACGGAATGAGTGTTTTCCGAATAACATCCCCTTCCTTTCCGACCAGTCCAACGACAGCAGAAGCCGCAACGACATTATGCACACAGATCATATTCCCTGCAGCACCACCGACCGCTTGCAATGCAACGATCCAGGAAGCATCGACACCGATTTGCGAGCCAACATCATACTGAAACAAAGAAAACATCATGTTACTGACTGTATTACTTCCGGCAATGAACGCCCCGAGCCCACCGATGAATGGCGCAAACAACGGCCAGATGTCTCCGGTGAGTGAAGCCACTCCATCGGCCAGTACAATCGGCATCCGCTCATAACCAGCAGCACCTCCGCCGGAATTGAGGAAGACCTGGACCATCGGCACGGTAAAAACAAGTGCAGTCGAGGCAGCAATCATCGTTTTACCGGAATGAGCCCATGCCCTTTTATAGGCACCCAAATCCATCTGGTGGATGAAAAAGGTGATCAATGAGACGAGGACAAAAATCGTACCCGGCAGATAGAGCGGCTGGAAGCTAGCTGTGATTTCGGTCCCGAACATATTCTCGAATGTAACCGTCCATGCCTGGAGCCACTCCAAAAATGGCAGCGCTTTCAATCTTGTCAAGACGAGGAATACACCGATGAGAATGTAAGGCATCCATGCACGGACCATCGACATTCTTCCATTCCGATGCTCGATATCCCCGATTTCGATTTTTCCAGTCCAGGAAGGATCCCACTTCGATTTTTCTTCAAAATCCCAATGCTCTTCTTTCGGTGGCATGAGGAAGCCTTTTTTAGCAGCGAAAACGACAATTGCAAGACCGACAAGACCACCAATCAGGGAAGGAAATTCAGGACCAAGCACATTCGCGACGATCACATACGGAACTGTCATTGCAAAAGCAGCAAACAACGCAAACTTCCAGACCTTGATTCCCTCTCTGAACGATTTGTTTTTCCCGAAAAAGCGTGTCATAAGCGCAACAACGAACAACGGAACGAGTGTCCCGACAATCGCATGGACGATCGCGACCTTTCCGCCGATCATCGTTACGAGAGAGAGGAAGTTATCCGTGATGCTTGCATCCGCGACTAAACCTGTTTGTACCCCGACAAGGATTGGCGTTCCAACAGCACCGAAGGAGACCGGTGTACTCTGGATGACCATCCCCGCTACAACCGCAGCCATTGCTGGGAACCCGAGTCCGACAAGCAGCGGTACAGCTACCGCAGCAGGCGTACCGAAACCAGCAGATCCTTCAATGAACGAACCGAAAAGCCAGGCGACGATGATCACCTGGATCCGCCTGTCCGGGGAGATATCGATGAAACCTTCGCGGATGGTTTTGATTCCACCGCTTTCCTGTAACGTGTTCAATAATAGAATGGCACCGAAAATAATGTAAAGTAGTGTGGCAGCAACGACTAATCCGTTGACAGAGGCAGCAGCGACTGTTGCACCGGGAATCTTCCATACAAATAAAGCCAAAACCACCGCCACTAAGTACGAAATCGGCATAGCTTTACTTGCCGGCCATCTGAGCCCTACGAGGAATATCCCAACAGCGGCAATCGGTAATAACGACAATAATGCCAAAGTACCAGTACTCATAATTACCTCCTATAACCCTATTATTTTTCAATCCCCTCCCTGTTCATTGGTCGTAATCAGGACTTGATGGGAACAGGGGCTTTCACAAAGGTGTTCTTCAATGATCCGATTTCATCAATATTACATTCGACAACATCACCATCCTTAACAAAGTAGGCTCCTAATGGACTTCCCGTTAAAATGACATCTCCCGGTTGCAGCGTCATGACCTTGGAAAGATATGCAACCATTTCTCTCAACGGCACAATCATAAGGTTTGTCGGGCTGTTCTGTTTTTCCTCACCATTCACCACCGCCTTGACATGAATTTTGTCTGGATCGAGTTCCGTTTCAATGACAGGACCGATCGGTGTGAACGTATCGAAAGCTTTTCCGAGCGTCCAGTGCCCGTTTTCATGGAAAAATTGAGGAGCCGTTACATCGTTCCCGATCGTATAACCGAAAATATGGTCGAGCACCTCCTCTTTCGCTACGTTTTTCATTGCTTTGCCGATGACGACTGCCAATTCCGATTCAAACTTGATTTCATCAATGGATTCAGGCACGATCACTTCGGTATCTGGCCCTGTCACAGATGAATCCGGTTTGAAAAAGAACACCGGCATGTCCGGCGGTGAAGAAGGCAGCTCCTCCTTCTTGCCGACATAATTGGCACCGATTCCGATAATTTTATTCGGGGGCACTGGTGCCAGGAACTCAACATCGGCCTTTGCCACTGTTTCCCCGGTATATTCCCAACTATCAAAAAGGTCTCCCTCTATTAATTTGCATTCACCCTCGGTTAGGACACCGAAGTGCACTTGTTCTTGATATTTGAATCTCGCAAACTTCATTTCCTTCACTCCTAAGCTGTATTTACATCACTTTTTTGACATCCATACACCGGCTCGGCGTCGGGAACAACTTCCCACTGTTCAGCAAACCGTACGGATTAAAGACGTCACGCACATTGGTCTGTGCCTCCAATTCTTCATCAGTAAAAATGAACCGCATCTCCTCGATCTTTTCGATGCCGACACCATGTTCACCGGTAATGGAACCTCCGACATCGGCACACGCCTTCAAACAGGCGGATCCTGCTTGAAGCGCTTTCTCCGTTTCTCCTGGAATCCTCGAATCGAACAGGATCAACGGATGGAGGTTTCCATCCCCCGCATGAAAGATGTTTGCGATTCTTAGTCCTGATTCCTCACTGATTTTAGCGATATTCCAGAGAACTTCCGGAAGCCTGCTACGCGGAATCACCCCATCTTGTACAAGATAATCAGGTGAAATCGCACCCATCGCTCCGAATCCGGTCTTCCGGTTCGCCCACCACCTTCCCCTTTCCTCTTCACTTTCCGCAACCTTCACTTCCCGTACATTCCATTTCCTGCAAACACCCATGATCTCTTCAATCTGCTCGGCGATTCCCGCAGTGATGCCATCGACTTCAATGAGCAGCAGTGCTTCGATGTCATCCGGGTGCCCGACAGGATACGTACCAGCCTCAACACCTTCAATCGCCGTCTTGTCCATCATTTCAAGCGCAGCCGGTACAATCCCAGCAGAGATGATATCCGACACAGCTTGACTGCCTTCTTCCACATCATCAAAATAGGCGAGGACCGTCTGTTTACCTTCTGGATTTTTCAGGATCCGAACCGTGATTTTCGTCACGATGCCGAGCGTTCCTTCCGACCCAGTGAGAAGTCCGAGCAGGTCATACCCAGGGGAATCCGGGATACCGTTCTCACTGATTTTGATGATTTCGCCATCGGGTAAAACCACCTCAAGCCCCAAGATGTGATTGGTAGTCACCCCGTATTTGAGACAATGAGCACCGCCCGCATTCTCCGCCACATTTCCTCCGATTGTACAAACATACTGACTCGAAGGGTCAGGCGCATAATAATATCCTTTGTCTGCAATCGAATGCGTCAGCTTCAGATTGACGAATCCGGGTTGGACAACGGCTTGTCGGTTTTCGTAATCGACACGCAACAGGTGTTTCATTTTCACGAGACTGATGATCACTTCTCCATTGAGCGGGATCGAACCCCCACTAAGGCCGGTCCCCGCTCCCCGTGCGAGGAACGGCAGTTGATTTTCCGCACAATACTTCACGACGGCGGCCACCTCGGCTGTATCCTTCGGGAAAACAACCGCTTTCGGCATCGCCTTGTGGATCGTGAACCCATCACAATCATAGGAGAGGAGATCTTCCTTTTTATAAAGAATCGATTTTTCACCGACAATGCCTGCGAGACTTTCAATCACTGGATCTCGTGGCGGGTTCTTCTTTTTTTTCGTAAAAAACATGAGCAATCACCCCTTCCTCGCAGTAGTGGCGAGATTAGCGTCCGATGGACTAAGCCCATCCTTGATATCCTGCTGATAAGCCCAGTCGAGCAGCTGGACGGTGTGGACGATTTCAGCTCGTCTTCCGTGTTTTTGCACACCGAGCGCCATTTGCAGCATGCAGCCAGGGTTCCCCATCGAGATCATCTCGATATCCTGCGGTACATTCTCCATTTTCCGCTCCAGGACCGCTCCCGCCATTTCAGGATTCGTGATGTTATATATTCCGGCGCTGCCACAGCACATATCCGCATTCGGCTGTTCGACATATTCGACGCCGTTGATATCATTGAGAAGTTGGCGCGGTTCATGCCGAATCCCCTGTCCATGTGCAAGATGACACGCATCGTGATAAGTGATCCTCCTATTCACTTCACTGTGCGGTTTTTCATAACCGGTATCATACAGATATTTGGATATGTCCTCGACTTTATCCGCAAATTCCTCCGCTCTCGTTTTCCATTCCGGATCATTCCGTAGCAACTCAGGATACTCCTTCAACGCACAACCGCAACCAGCCGCATTGATGATGACTTTATCAGCGTCCTGGAAAGCCTCGACGTTCTGTCTTGCGAGTCTTTTTCCGGTCTCACGGTCACCCGCATGAACGTGAAGCGCACCGCAGCACGTCTGGTTTTTCGGTAAAACGACTTCATTGCCGTTGTAGGTCAACACATTGATCGTTGACTGGTTGATATCCGCGAACATGACATCCATAATGCACCCGGTCAACATCGCGACCCTCGCTTTCGGCTCGCCGTTCGCAGGGATGACATCGACATCCTTGTACTTCTTCTGGACTGATGGTTGGATTTCCGGCATGATCGATTCCATCTCGGCCAAATGCTTCGGCATAACCTTCAATGCACCGGTTTTCCGGACGACCTGCTGCAGACCGCTCTTCTGGTAAAAATTCAGGAGACCTCCAACAGCGTTCAAGCGATTTTTATGTGGAAAAAGCTGCTTTAAAAACAGGTTGCTGACCGCTCCTCTCCACCCTTTCAAAGGCATCGCCTGGCGCACCTGTCCTCGCGCTTCCTCAATCAAGCCACCGACATCGACGTCAGCCGGGCAAGCGGTCGTACACGCACGGCAATCGAGGCACTGGAACACTGGATCCATGAATTGTTCATTGACTTCGAGCTTTCCTTCCGCCACCGATTTGATCAGATGGACACGTCCACGGGGCGAATGCTGCTCCTGTCCGGTTTCAAGATAGGTTGGGCACGATTCAAGACACATCCCGCAATGGACACAGTCCGCCCACTTTTCCTCGTCCGGATGGTCATCCCACAGATAGTTGCTTAAACTGTTGGAAGAACTGCAAGGCGGGTCAACTTGCTGATGCTGCTCCTTTACTTTTACAGCCATTTCATATCCCTCCTATAAAACGCTTGTAATTCAAAGTGTTTTCAGGATCGATCTTCCGTTTGATGCCTTGAAATAGGAAAAAGTAAGACGGCTTATCGCCCCAGATATCGATTTCCTTCCGAAGTTCGAAGGGCAGATGTTTGACGACTGCATAGCCATTTTTCGTGCTGACGAACTCTCGCAGCTGATTGATAGTATTTTTGATCGCGTCGGTTGGTCCACTGAGCATCACCAAACTCAATCCGTGGCCAAGGCCGCCATGCGCTTCCAGTTCTACACCGTTTTTTTGATGCAATTTCCGGCATTCCTTCAGGATGTCGAATACCTCCATGTTTTTGCTGCTGATTTTGACAACAGCCTTCACCTGGCCTTCCCGCTGATCAACATTCGGGGCATTCGGCTGGAGGTTCGAAAATCTCTCCCAAAATTCTTTCGACTCTTTGGGTGATAATACGGATTGGATCGCCGCTTCGGGTTTATTCGTCGCAACCCATTCCTCTTGATAACGAACCGCTTTTTCGACGTCCTCAAACGCGATTAGAAGGGTATACTCCTTCCGAGAAAGCAATTTTTCCGCCAATGAAGGCACCACAAGTTCAAGGGATACTGGTTCGATCATCGAGTCCTGCAGCTTCACAATGAATTTTTTCAATTCGTCCAAACAATCTTCTTCAATTGATAAAAGGACGAGGCTTTCGTGCTTCGGAACCGGCCTCAATTTCATAGTGATTTCCGAGATGACACCCAAAGTCCCCATTGCACCTATGAACAGTTTATTCATATCGTAACCGGCCACATTTTTCACGACCTTCCCACCTGTACGGATGACGCTGCCGTCAGCATAAACGACCCTCATACCGATGACGAGATCTCTAGCTGAACCATACTTGAGACGTTTCGGACCGCTTTCATTCGCCGATATCACACCCCCGATCGTTGCCTGTTCAGGCCAACTCGGATCGATGGAAACCATCTGATCATGCTTCTTGAGATAATCCTGAAGTTCCGCGATCGTTATTCCAGGCCTTACCGTCACTGTCATATCGCCGACTGTATGCTCGACGATCCCTTTATAATCCACCAGTGAGAGGACGAGATCGTATTCTTCCTTCACGCCGCCATAGCCGCGTTTCGTCCCGTTTCCCATCACCGTGACTTTTTTTCCTTCCTTATTGGCAGTACGTAGCACCTGCTGGATTTCTTCTTCACTTTGCGGGCTGACGACGGACAAACCCGTGTTACCGTATTGTTTCGATAAAACCAGTCGATTACCGTTGACCTCTTTCAATTCCACACGATCCACCCCTTTTAGAGTGATTTTCTGGATTCTCCAACTCTAACGGACACCAGAGACCTTATTCGCCTCAATTTCCGATGTTTTCAAGATCTAACGGACACCAGGGACCTTATTTGGTCACAACTGGCTGAAAATCACCCTGAAAGAGACAAATAACGGCTCTCATGTCCGTTAGTTTTCCGAATCACTTCGTTTTGGTCCAAATAGCGTCTCTCATGTCCGTTAAAATCCTCAAACACGCTCTCCTTTAACGAAAAGACCACTAACTGCACGTGAGTTAATGGTCTTATGCTTTCTAAAGATGACTATTTCTGAGCCAGCATCCGCTGTTTCGCTTCGATACGACGGCGATGAAGGATCGGTTCAGTATAGCCGCTCGGCTGTTCATACCCTTTAAGGACGAGGTCGCACGCAGCCTGGAACCCGACCGACTTGTCATAGTCCTCAGACATCGGCTTGTAATCCGGATCACCGGCATTCTGTTCATCAACGACCTTCGCCATCCGCTTCAACGTCTCCAGAACCTGTTCCTCTGTACAGATACCATGGTGGAGCCAGTTCGCCATATGCTGGCTGGAAATCCGCAATGTCGCACGGTCTTCCATCAGATCAACATTGTTGATATCAGGTACCTTCGAGCAGCCGATGCCATACTCCACCCAGCGTACAACATACCCAAGAATCCCTTGAGCATTGTTGTCCAATTCTGCCTGGATTTCCTCTGCACTCCAATCTGGATTTGCGGCAACAGGAATTTGCAAAATGTCATCTCGATAGTCATTATTCAATTCAAGTAATTGGTGTTGTACTTTTTTCACATCGATCTGGTGATAATGGAGCGCATGGAGCGTCGCAGCCGTCGGCGACGGTACCCAGGCGGTATTCGCACCAGCCTCGAGCTGACCGCACTTTTGCTCGATCATATCCGCCATCAAGTCCGGCATCGCCCACATTCCTTTACCGATCTGCGCTTTACCCTGGAATCCAGTTGCCAGACCGACCTGGACATTCGACTTTTCATACCCTTGTAACCATTTCGATGACTTCATCTCATGTTTACGGATCATCGGCCCCGCTTCCATGGACGTATGCATTTCATCACCCGTCCGGTCCAAGAAACCAGTATTGATGAAAACGATCCGCTCTTTCACCTTCTCGATACAAGCCTTCAAATTCAACGTCGTACGGCGTTCTTCATCCATCACACCGATCTTCAACGTGTTTCGTTTTACACCGACAAGGTCTTCCGTTCGATCAAAAAGTTCATTGGCAAAAGCGACTTCCTCGGATCCGTGCATTTTCGGTTTGACGATATAGATCGAGCCTTTCTTGGAATTCTGATAGCGTGAATTTCCAAGTACATCATGTTTTGCGATGAGACCGGTCACCACGGTATCCAAAATCCCTTCAGGCACCTCCTGGCCATCCTTATCCAAAACCGCCTGGCTCGTCATCAAATGCCCGACGTTACGTGCAAACATGAGGGAACGCCCTGGCAAAGTGAATACCTTCCCATCAGGTGACGTATATTCACGGTCAGGATTAAGTGTCCGGTCGACCGTTTTCAGCCCTTTCGTGAATGAACTTGAAAGATCCCCTTTTATCAAGCCTAAGTAGTTTTGATAGACGAGCACCTTGTCCTCTGCATCCACCGCTGTCACAGAGTCTTCGAAGTCCATGATCGTCGTTAAAGCGGATTCGACGAAAACATCCTTCACACCAGCCCTGTCCGTCTGGCCAATTGCATGATCTCGATCGATTTGGATTTCAAAATGAATGCCGTTATTTTTCAAAAGAATCGCCTGCGGTTCATTTTCATTGCCCTGATAGCCGACAAACTGAGCTTCATCCTTCATTCCCGTCGTTTCCCCACTGGTTAAAGATGCAGCCAGTTTACCTCCGACGATGGCATAACCCGTTACGTCATTATGACCCCCTTTTGCGAGCGGAACAGTTTTGTCGAGAAATTCTCTTGCGAATGTGATGACTTTTTCACCACGTACTGGGTTATAGGACCCTTTCTTATCCGCCCCGCCTTCCTCACTGATCGCATCGGTCCCGTAAAGCGCATCGTACAGACTCCCCCACCGTGCGTTTGCCGCGTTGATTGCATAACGTGCATTGTTGACAGGCACCACAAGCTGCGGTCCAGGCTGTGCGGCGATTTCATCATCGACATTTTCAGTCGAGACCTTGAAATCTTCAGCTTCCGGTTCAAGGTAATTCAACTCTTTCAAGAATGATTTATAGGTTTCGAGATCGAACGTATTAGTCGATTTATGCCATTCATTGATCTTCTCTTGCAGTTCTTCCCGTTTCTCCAGCAGTGCTTTATTTTTAGGGGCAAGCTCTTCGACAATCTTTTCGAGACCTGACCAAAATGTATCAGCTGACACCTCACTGCCCGGTATCGCTTCGGAATTGATAAAATCGTATAAGACTTGGGCAACTTGAAGATTCCCCACTTTTACATAGTCCGACATATAATTCCTCCTATCGAATGGTTGACTGCGCATGTAAGCCTTTTCATTTAATATTCTGAATTGAAAAATAATTCACACATACTATCTTATAATAAAATGATGCATATCCATAATATATATTTAGAATGTTGATTATGCTTTTTAGTTATAATAGACTTTCATTAAGGTGTTTTAGCAAACTTTGTTGCTCTTGAAAGTCGTTGGTTTCCGCTCCAGGATGCTCGCTTTCCGCGGGGCGTGCGTTGAGCCCACTCGTCGCCTTGCGACATTGAATGGTCTCACCTGTCCCGCTAATCCCGCAGGAGTCTCGCACCTTGCTCTCCAGTCAACTTGCACAAGGTGAGTTTTTAAAAATGACTCACAATCAACAATCTTTAGAAAAGAGCTTTTAGAAAACAGCCTTCAAAAACAACTATCAAACTACTTAATTACGAAATCACTCCCTTTTTTGGGGAGCTGATTTACGAGAATTTCATTTTAAAATCCAAAGTTTAATAGGGGAAAGGAGTGGATCCTGATGGACATCCGCCATCTCGAATATTTTTCAGAGGTTGCTAGACATTTAAGTTTCACGAAGGCCGCTGCCACTTTACACGTTTCCCAGCCCTCGATCAGTAAAGCGATCAAACAGCTAGAGGAAGAATTAGGAGTGTCTTTATTTTATCGATCCAAGGAATTGGAATTGACAGACGCAGGAAAAGCTGTACTCATTAATACGAAGAGTGTTCTCCAAGCCTTCAACAATCTGACTTCAGAGCTCACAGATATCATGGATTTGAAAAAAGGGGAAATCAGGATCGGAATTCCTCCGATCATCGGTGCTGCCTTTTTTTCCAAGCTGATCAGTCAATTTAAAGAAACATACGCGCATGTTGACCTTTCACTGAATGAAGTTGGTTCGAAAAGTATCAAACAAGGAGTCGAAGAAGGTTCACTCGATATCGGATTAGTCTGTAATCTGCCCGATAATAAAGGGAATTTCGAAATGGTACGGTTGATCAATGATCCGTTGATGCTCATCGTACATACAGATCATCCATTAGCTATGGAAAATGAGGTCGAACTCACAGCGCTTAAAGGGCAACCCTTCATTCTGTACCGCCATGACTTCACTCTTCATGACCGCATTCTTGAGGAATGTTCCAGAAACGGCTTCACCCCAAATGTTGTATGCCAAAGTTCCCAAAAGGATTTTATGATAGAAATGGTAGAGGCAAAATTAGGTGTGGCCTTGTTACCTAGTAAAATCGCAAATTCACACCTTCACCCGGAGATCCGCGCCATACCTTTGGCGAATTCCAACCTAAGTCTTGAACTAGGACTTTTATGGAAAACGAACAAATACCTCCCTTTCGCCGTCAGGGAATTCATCGAAATGTCCAAAGGATTTTTGCCTTGAGTTCAATGTATTTTCGCGATTTCATACTCAATTTTCAAAAACGGTTTTCCCAAAAGACGCATGTGATGATTCGCCCTCAGCGTATTTGCTCCAACATCAAACCAGACGTGGAAATGCTCATCAATCGGCAGTTTTAAGGTGAACCACGGACAATGATAATAGATACCTTCGTCGCCTTTTCGATGCTTGGTAAAACTGGCAAGCCTCAAGCCTGCTTCTCCGATAAGATCCATCTTCAAAATACCGGTCATGTTTCCGAATAAAAGCGGCATCGCAATATTCATGTACCGCTCCCCTTCATGGACATGGGAAGAATACGCCGCTGCAAAGATCGGCTCCTCATCCTCTGTCGTCCGAATCCACGCACGCACATCCTCGCGTCCATCTTTGTCAGATTGAACAGGCACGATTTTTCCGGTCATCCGGATATGATCTGTCCCGTTAAGCGGGAGGTTGATCTGGCCGATCCGTCTGCTGATCGCTTTATAGAGTTTGGAAAAAGTGATGAATCCCGGCTGCCATTCAGTATGGGAATCGAGATCGTAGTTGAGCGTATTTTCATAAAATGACACAATTTCAGGATGAAACTTTCGGGTGCTGAAACCAGTGCGGTCATAGTCGCTCATCGTGTCAATCAAGCTATTGCGGAGGTGAGTCGAATCGACCAAGTTGTTTCGATCGAAAAAATCAGCTCCCGTGTAAAAGCCGCTATGAATTTTACTGAATGGAATGCCATAAGGATTGTGGTGCGGTTTCGGAGTGTCGAGGAACCAACCGACAACGCCGCAAAACACCACGAAAAACGCATTCCCGATGCCATGGAAAAGAACCATATCCGGAATTGGAATCATTACCACATTCAACGCTCTGCTCAACCCGTATATGAAAGAAAAAGCGAGTGTAAGGATCAAAACGGAGGTTGATAGGAATAGCAAGATCCTTGGCAGCCAGCTTATTTTCGGAACGACATGGGTAAAAATTAAGATGCAATATAAAATAAGCGCAATGACGAAAATCCCGACCGAAAGAAATTCAAAAAGCCTTGAGTATGTAATGCCGATTGCGATCAGAATCGGACCAGCGAGGATCCCGCAGGTCGCTAGTTTGTAAGTTTTAGAGAGAGTGTGTTGTTGTCCAACGAGAAAACGTCCAAGTAATCCGTTGAAAATCGGTAGGACGAATGCTGAAAATTGAAAGTGGATCGCCGTCAATTGGATGATCGTCATGCTGAAATCCATGATTTCAAGCCCGAAACGGCTGATGGTGAACCAAACACCTCCAAGAAGGAAGTAGATCAAACCGATATCGACAGAAAGTTCCTCAAGCCGCCGGGTGCCTCGTGCGCTGAAACGGGCAGCTCCATACAAAAAAACGAGAATCGAAAAAACAAGCCAACCAACAGAAAGAAACCCTGCAGTGACACCAGGTTCCAGGCTGAATGATAGACCCGCTAGCACCGCCATCGGTAGCTGGAGATGGAATGCGGCTCGATATGTTGTGAAAAGCGTGCCATCACGTTTCACGGTTTCAGTCAGGGCGAACGTCAGCGGCACAGTTACATAAATGGCGAACAATAGAAGCTGTTCAATCAAGTTGAGCTCGATTGCGAACAGGGATATAAGCCAAAGGATGAAACCGATCCCCGCATTCATCATTGCTTTTTTTTTCACATCAAACACCTACTCTCTTGCATCAAACTTTTGCGGAAACGCATATGCCGGGAGTTGTCCAGGAGGCATCGGGACAACCTCCATTTGGAAGTGACCTTTATATCTGAAAATCGTCCCGAACACTGCATTTTTCACAGAAACATCAATCGAAAACCGATTATTTTTCTCATCAAACTCTTCGTTAACGGTCGCCTGCCCAATCATTCGAGACGGAACAGAAATTCTTTTTTCACCAAGGTGGAAAAATTGGTAAGTCGATTTCATCCTTATCCCGCCTGTTTCCGAAACCCTGAAATCGATTCCAACGGGAGAAGCTTGCTGATTCCCGAGATAATCGATGATCCCCTTGGTTTTGTCGCTATAAACCATTGTCGCATCGAACCGACGATCCGCGTTTTTGAAATGAAACGTTCTGATCCAGGCGACCATTTCGCGCTCATAAGGATCTTTATATGCGTATTTTTCAAGTTTAAAAGGGATTCCGGTGCCGCGTTCAGGGAAGGTGATGTTTTTCTTGATCCCCAGCTTGATAAAGGGACTCATGAACCAACGCCCACCTGAAATCTCCTCCATCGTACCCGTGCAGATGATCGCTCGATGATCGTCACTCGAAAGGCGGAATTTTTCCTGGAGCTTTGGATGAAGCCGTTGAAAGTCCGCTCCTAGCGCTTTTTTATAGATTGAACTCAAGAATCTTCACCACGCCTTTTCCGCCTACAGTTTTTCGCCGATGGAATTCCTCGGCTGTTGAGGATTCCGATGACCGACAAGCCCACCATGGCAAGTGTCAGCGATATCGGGTTGAACGGTGCAACAAGGATTTCCGTATTGCTGAATATCGCACCAGTCAACAGCCCTAGCAACACGACAACATTTATGTAAAATAACTTTTTCTGTTTGATAGGAAGTAAAAAGAGAAGTCCGAAGGTGATTTCTGCTATCCCAAACACCTGAAGCACCGTTTCCTCAAAACCGACGAACAAGCCGGATTTTTGAAGAATCGCCAGTTCACCTGAATCCGGAAAAAGAAGCTTCGGAACCAGCCCCTGATAAATCCAAACAACAGCCAATACAGCGCAGATCATCCAGTGCATCATACTCCGTAATAAGGAGGTTTTCGGATGGACGTTATCCTCCAGCCATAACTTCAGACAGTCAAAGCTCCAGGCGGTCGCCCACCCCATCATCGGCCTGAAAACGCTGCGATCTAACAGCTGACCCGTCCCGCCAAATCGGGTCGTGTAATCATACAACGTGACAAACTGTATGCCATCCTGCGTCGGCGTGTATTTCCAGTAGCCTCCGCCTTTTTTAATGAGGGAAATCGGCATGTCTGTCCAAAACTTCAACGAGGAGGTCCTAGCACCGTTGTCATCCTCTTTCGTCCCGACGCTCTCCCCTTCCCCAGCAATACTAAGCCCGAAGCCGATGTTCGTTTTATACTCGAATCGCTGAGGTTCATCCTCATGCTTTTTCGGTAAATATGTAATGTTCGTGAAGCGCAGATCCCATTGTTCATGCTGTTTCGGATCCTGTGTCGCCTGCCAGATCCGCTCCATATCGGTATTGATGGTCGACTCCACATAAATCGGTTTATTTTTGTTCAATAGATCACACCCTTTTAACTGCTAATCAAGAAAACGGCTTTTGATGTCCGGCGTCGGTATCATACACGAATCCCGTTTGCCGAACCATTTGTACCGGTTCCGTGCGATGAAATTGTAGACGACATCCCGGACAGGAGTCGGAATGATTTTAAAAATAGTAAAAACACGCCATGCTCCGTTCAGATGTCTCGTCACTCGGAGTCCCGCGCTTGATTTTTGATACGCTTTTCCGTTTTCGATTAAGATGAAGCTATCAAACGTGTGCGGTAAGTTATGTTCTTTTAAAAGCCTCTGCCCCGTTTCACTCTGCAATGCGGCGAATTTAAACTGCGCTTTCGGGTCACGTTTAATCACAAATTGAACGATTCCATTGCACAAATTGCACTCACCATCGAATAAGAGGATACTATTCATGGAATCACCGCTTCTCCTTTTACTAACAGTATATCATTAGTATAGGACAATAAAGAAAACTTTGCACAGTCAAGCTTTGGCCCAGACTGAACCTTAATTGCCCTTGAATTGAAGAAAGTATCTATACTTTCTTTAAATACAAAACCCCCTGGATTCCAAGGGGCTTGTCTATTATAAAATTAATCCAGCTTCAAAATGTGTAAATCGGTTACCAATAATAGTCGTAACATTTCGAGAAGATGATTGAAGTTGGATGGAAATGGTGTCTCCTTCTTCTAATCTGATGATTGTACATCCATTAGCCTTATTTGTTGTACCTGGGTCTGATATTACCAATGCCAGGTCAGTGATGGCCGAAGCACGGCTGCTATTTAGAATCAACCGTACGTTGGTCGGAGCTGGACCACCCCCAGTAGCAACTGTATATTCAACACTTGCACAAACATTATATGTGCCAGCTTGTGGTGCTGTAAATGTTGAAGTAGCTGGGTTATAAGATGCTGATATATCAAAAACCGAGGTTTCAAACGTGACAGTTTGCGGAGTATTAATTCCAGTGATGGTTTGAGTAGCAGTATCCGCTGCACGAAATGCTGTTTCAGGAGGCGTAGGCCCTGGAGGTCCTTGTGAGCCTGTTTCTCCTGGAGGTCCTGGTGGGCCTTCTGGTCCTTGTCCCCTTTGAATGATTACACAACCGCCACTATTAGATGTACATAAACAATCGCCATTGCATTTACCACAATGCCTTTTCATATATACACTTCCTATTAATGTAGTAATACCCTAGTATATGACAAGCTCTTTTTTGATGTTCGTACAACTACCTATAGATATGAGTAAATGGGCACAAGACCTTTAGAAACTTTGTAAAACAACTTGGTGCCTGCAATGTCAGGGATATCGTTTATTAATTCTTCATATTGTGAAAGATGATATTCTTAGGAAAAAAAGAAAGTTTGCTCCTATTAAAGAAGCAAACTTTTATGATTGGCTGAATCCTTCACCCAGCACCTCGTTCGCGTTAACGATGATCACGAATGCGGATGGATCCACCTTTTTCACATGTTGTTTCAAACGCGTCACTTCAAACTGCTCTACAACGCACATTAGCATCGGACGTTCTGAATCGGTGAAACCGCCAGTCGCGGAAATTCTTGTCACACCACGGTCGATCTCTCTGAAAATCTCATCTCGGACATCATCTTCCCGTTCCGTAATAATGTACGCCATTTTCGAATAACCAAGCCCCATCTGCACGACATCGATTGTTTTTGCCGTCAAGAACATCCCGATCATCGCATAAAGCGCTTGTTCAATGGAAAAAACAAGTGCGGATGATGTTACAATTGCTCCGTCGATGGCTAGCAGACAAAGACCTAAAGAAGCTCCGGTGTATTTATGGACGATCTGAGCTGCAAGGTCGATTCCGCCTGTTGAAGCTTTTCCGCGAAAAACGATCCCGAGTCCCAAACCAACACCAAGCCCTCCGAACAGAGCACCGAGCAACGGGTCGTTCGTAACCGGTTCTGCACCTTCTGACATATAGACCACGAACGGTAAAAACAACGTTCCCACAAGGGTTTTGACACCGAAGTTCTTTCCAAGAATGAGAACTCCGGCGATGAACAACGGAATGTTCAGTGACCACTGGACAATCGATGGCATCCAGCCGAACAAACTTTTTAAAATCAGACTGATTCCGACAACGCCTCCAGACGCAATGTTGTTCGGGGCAAGAAACAGATTGAACGCTAATGCCACAAAGGCTGAACCGATCAGGACGAAAAGAAAATCTAATGCTATTAAAATTTTAGGATTGACGCGATTCCGACGAATTGCCATCATCATTTTCATTCACTCACTTTTATCTATAGAAGTAAAAATTAGTAGATTAATAACCTAAAAAAGTATATCACTACCTATTGTTTTAGTAAATTTTCCGATTATTGCAACGAATAGAGAGCATAGGTTCGATTTGAAAGGCGATTAGAAAGACGTTTTGCGGCTAAAACCAAGAACGTTGATGTAGAGGGATTCGACAAGATTTTAAACGATTCAAACAAACGTTTGATTGATACTGCACCACTGCGGTATTTCTCCTGCAAATGGGAAAGGGACGGCGTTTATCAGCCATCCCTGTTTTTGAACATTATTTGATTTTCGAACGCAGGTACGCGTCGATGAACGGATCGATTTCGCCGTCCATGACCGCATTGATGTTTCCGATTTCCACATTCGTGCGGTGATCTTTCGCCATGCTATATGGATGGAAAACGTAAGAACGGATCTGACTTCCCCATCCGATTTCTTTTTGCTCACCACGGATTTCATTGAGCTCCGCTTGTTGCTCTTCAATCCGCTTTTGATAGAGCTTCGCCTTCAACATTTTCATCGCACGTTCACGGTTCTTGATCTGTGAACGTTCCGTCTGACATGACACGATCGTATTCGTTGGAATATGCGTCATACGCACCGCCGAATCAGTCGTGTTGACGTGCTGACCGCCAGCTCCACTTGCACGATACGTATCGACTTTGATTTCATCCGGTTTGAGTTCGATTTCAACATCATCACTCAGTTCCGGCATCACTTCACATGAAACGAAGGAAGTGTGACGGCGTCCTGATGAATCGAACGGTGAAATCCGTACTAGACGATGGACGCCTTTTTCCGCTTTCAAATAGCCATAAGCGTTGTGCCCCTTGATGTTGAGCGTGACACTTTTCACGCCGGCTTCATCACCAGGAAGGTAGTCGACCGTTTCGACCTTGAAGCCTTTGTTTTCAGCCCAACGCGTGTACATTCTTAGGAGCATGGAAGCCCAGTCCTGAGACTCTGTTCCACCCGCTCCCGGATGCAATTCGAGCAACGCATTATTTTTATCATGCGGTTCACTTAAAAGCAACGTTAATTCGAAGTCGGAAAGCTGTGTGGAAAGCTCTTTCAACTCCTGCTCCAGCTCCGCGCGAAGATCTTCATCTTCTTCCTCTTTCACTAGCTCATAGGAAACTTCAAGGTTTTCATAGGTTTCGAACAGCTCATTAAATTCATTGACGACACTCTTCAAACCGTTCGCCTCATTGATGACCGTCTGAGCATTGTTCTGATCGTCCCAGAAATTACCCGCTGTCATCTGTTCCTCAAGTTCTGCAATACGAGCCTCTTTCTGATCTAAGTCAAAGAGACCCCCTAAAGTCTTGAATTCGTTTCTCCATTGCTGACAACTCTTGCTTAATTTCAACTAATTCCATAACACACGATCTCCCTTATATAAATGAAATGTCTTATAGACGGTGCCAGGCACCGAATCAGAACCCTTGGTACCACTGCATTCCTGATCGGTGCCTGGCACCATTTTGAAAGCCTTGCTGTGACTGGCTTCTTCGAGTGTACCTGGCACCATCTCAAATCCCTTGGGGCGCAAGGGCTAAATTGTCGTGCCTGGTACACATGTTTACGCAAAAGAAAACTTGGCTGTTGCCAAGCCTTCTTTTGGTTAAAGTTTATGATCAAGCACCGTGGCAGTGCTTGTATTTCTTGCCGCTTCCGCATGGGCATGGTGCGTTACGTCCCACATCCGTGCTTTTGCGGACTGGCTTTTTCTTTTGTTGTTCTTGCGCTTTCGGGTCAACTGCTTTTCCTTCTGCGACTTTTTCACGCTTAAGGTTTTGTTCGACCTGCGCTTTCATGATGTACGTCGATACTTCCTCTTCGATTTCTGAAACCATTGTTTCAAACATTTGGAATCCTTCGAACTGGTATTCACGCAACGGATCGTTTTGACCGTATGCACGCAAATGGATTCCTTGACGCAGCTGGTCCATCGCATCGATGTGATCCATCCACTTACGGTCGACAGAACGCAGCACAATGACTTTTTCAAACTCACGCATTTGTTCCGGATCAAGTTGAGCTTCCTTGCGATCATACTCTTCTTTCACTTTTTCCATGAACACGTCGATGATCTCTTCGCGTTCTTTTCCTTTGATGTCTTTTTCAGTTACAGCACCTTCATGCATGAACGTACCATTCGCATAGTCGATGATCGCCTTCAAGTCCCAATCTTCCGGAACTTCTTCCTCAGGCGTATGAGCCTCGACGATACGTTCTACTGTCGACTTGATCATACGTTCAACGATTTCACGAAGGGTTTCTGAATCAAGCACTTCAGCACGCTGCGCGTAAATGATTTCACGCTGCTGTCTCATCACATCATCATATTGCAGCAATTGCTTACGAGCGTCGAAGTTATGACCTTCCACTCGTTTTTGTGCCGTCTCAACCGCTTTTGTGACCATCTTACTCTCTAACGGCTGATCCTCTTCCATACCTAGACGATCCATCATCGCAAGCATATTATCAGAAGCGAATCGACGCATCAATTCATCTTCCATCGAGATATAAAATTGAGATGAACCTGGGTCACCTTGACGACCAGAACGACCACGCAACTGGTTATCGATACGACGTGATTCATGACGCTCCGTACCGATGATGTGAAGACCGCCAAGCTCAATAACACCTTCGCCAAGCTTGATGTCCGTACCACGACCGGCCATGTTCGTTGCAATGGTAACGGCACCTTGTTGACCAGCATCTTCAATGATCTGTGCCTCTCGCCCATGGTTCTTCGCGTTCAACACGTTGTACGGCACACCTTTTTTCTTCAGCATTTGTGCGATCAACTCAGAGGTTTCAACCGCAACCGTACCAACCAGGACAGGCTGACCTTTTTTATGACGTTCCGCGATTTCATTGACAACCGCGCGGAACTTTCCTTCTTGCGTTTTATAAATGTAATCTGCGTTATCGATACGCGCGATCGGCTTGTTCGTCGGAATCACGACAACGTTCATATTGTAAATGTTGCGGAATTCCTCTTCTTCCGTCTTCGCCGTACCCGTCATACCGGCAAGCTTATTGTACATACGGAAGTAGTTCTGGAACGTGATCGTCGCAAGCGTCATCGACTCACGCTGGATTTGAAGACCTTCCTTCGCTTCAATCGCCTGATGCAATCCATCACTGTAACGACGTCCTGCCATCAAACGTCCTGTAAAAGGATCGACGATGACGACTTCATCATCCTGAACGACATAATCCGTATCACGATGCATGATGACGTGCGCTTTTAACGCCTGATTGATGTGGTGATTGATTGAAACATTGGAGATATCAAACAAGTTCTCAACCCGGAAGAAGCTTTCTGCCTTCGACATTCCTTCTTCAGTGAGCTGAACGTTCTTCGTTTTGATATCCAACGTGTAATCTTCATCCTTTTTCAACTGGTGGATGAATTGGTTGGCGATTCGATAAAGCTCAGTCGATTTCGCTGCGTTACCTGAAATAATCAGCGGTGTACGCGCTTCGTCAATCAAAATCGAGTCAACCTCATCGACTATCGCAAAGTTCAACGGACGCTGCACCATTTCTTCCCTATATAAAACCATGTTGTCACGCAGGTAGTCGAATCCGAGCTCGTTGTTCGTCGCATACGTGATGTCAGCGTTGTAAGCTTCTTTTTTCTCTTCTTTTGAAAGTCCAGTAACGTTGAGTCCAACCGAAAGTCCGAGATAGTTATAAAGCTGACCCATCTCCTCCGCGTCACGTGCTGCCAGATATTCGTTGACCGTGACAACGTGAACACCTTTACCAGTAAGCGCGTTCAGATAAACAGGCAGTGTTGCGACGAGCGTTTTACCTTCACCGGTTTTCATCTCTGAAATATTTCCTTCATGCAGAGAAACCGCACCCATGATCTGTACCGGATATGGACGCAAACCGAGTACGCGTGTGGCTGCTTCACGAACGACAGCGAACGCTTCAATCAAGATATCATCTAGTGTCTCGCCTTTTTCCAGGCGGGATTTGAATTCATCCGTTTTAGCTTTCAACTGTTCATGCGATAGCTTTTCCATTTCTGGACCAAGCGCATCAACCTCGTCAGCATATTTCTGAAGACGGGCAATATGACGCTCGTTTCCAGTAGAAAACATCTTTTTTAACAATCCCATCATGCAGTAAGCACCTCTATTTACACATCTATATTTTGAAAAATCTTCTAACTATAGTCCATGCTTTATTTTAACAGTTTGAAGGAGGAAGAACAAGAATGCAAGGCATGACCATTGAAGGGTTTAAGGCATATGATGGAAGGCATGATAAGGAATTCAAGTGATGGATGATCAATCCGGTTAAAATGATGGTTTGTTAGGTGGAAGATGCGAGTTGTGATGAAATGATCTGAGGTGCGGTGAACATGAGGAGAATATGAGAAAAACAACTTTTTGTTCATTAACTCAACGTAGGAGTGGAAACAACCAACTACACACTACCAATACTTAAGACGAATCATGTAAAAAGCTCCGCACAAACTCGCAAAATTTTTAACACCCTCCAAATTTATGAGCATCCACGCCAAAATGTCCTATCCACCAAATAACATAAACCGGGCGCAAACAGACTATAGTCCGCTTACAAATTTCGCACACTTAAAGTGTACCAGGCACCATTTTGAAACCCTTGGTACGCCTGGGTTCTGAATATGTACCTGGCACCGTTTTGAACCCCTTGGTATCATTTGATTTCTGAACGGTGCCAGGCACCTCCCCACATCCCTTGCGGCAGTAGGGTGAAATTGTCGTGCCTGGCACCGAGCAAATTAGTACTTAAAAAGACGTGGTCCGCGGACCACGTCTTAGCATTTTTTTTTGGTATTTGTTTATTCGATATCTGGGGCGATCAGCCCGTATTTTCCGTCTTTCCGTTTGTAGACCACGTTTGTTTCTCCGCTTTCTGCGTGTGAGAATACGAAGAAGTTGTGTCCTAGCATATCCATTTGAAGGATTGCTTCCTGCGTATCCATCGGTTTCAGATCGAAACGCTTGTTACGGACAACCTGGAATTCATCCTCGTCCTCTTCTTCCTCAAGAAGTGTGGTTGTGGTAGGAGCTGCATTGCCATTTCCATTGGCGAAAGCGAATTTGATCGCACCGCCTTGACGGAATTTACGGTTTACTTTCGTTTTATGCTTACGGATCTGTCTTTCCAATTTTTCAACTACTAAATCAATGGCAGCATACATGTCATCGTGAGATTCTTCAGCACGTAATAGCAAACCTGGCATCGGAATCGTCACTTCCACTAGCTGCTCGTTATTGAACACCTTCAGGTTGATGTAAACATCTGAGTTTGGAGTTCCATCAAAATAACGCTCGAGCTTACTAACTTTCTTTTCCGAGTAGTTCCTCAATGCTGGTGTTACCTCAATATTATCTCCACGAATATTAAAGTTCATGAGAGACTCCTCCTTTCGGTGTTTATATATATTTCGCTATACCCTTTAACAATTCCTTCATAAACACGAAAAGAAAATAAAAATTATGACAAAATTTTTAAAATTCAGTCTATTTATGAGAAAATAAGAGAATAGCGGAATATAAAGGAAAAAAACGCCTTATCCATGTCAACCATCTGACATGTTAACAACATTTTTCGACATCTTTTCCGAAGAAGTGTAGAGGCCTTTAGAATCAATATAAAGGAATTATTAAGAAGGTAAAAAGTTGGTTATATCGAGGTTACCGCTTTGATCTGAACCGAAAGCAAAAATAAAACCCGCTCCTCGCAGTGAGAAACGGGGAATTGCTTTTAATTCAAACCCTAAAAAGGAATGTGAATTAAAGCTTTGTTACGTTTGAAGCTTGAGGTCCACGGTTACCTTCAACTACTTCAAACTCAACTTCCTGACCTTCTTCAAGAGTCTTGAAGCCGTCAGAATCGATTGCAGAGTAGTGTACAAATACGTCGTCTTGACCTTCAACTTCGATGAATCCGAAGCCCTTCTCTGCGTTGAACCATTTAACTTTTCCTTGCATGTAATTCACATTCCTTTCGTATTCAAAAAATCATGTGGAATTTCCACACCTAGAGTATACAACGTGACAACCTTTAGAGTCAAGATTCCGAAAATGTTTAGTAAAAATAGACCAGTTATCAGACGACTATCTTTAGTACTCCTTTACTGCCCCTAGGGTTCATAAGTTATCTGAATAATCATTCTAGTTCTCCGATCGCAATTTCCAGAGCCCTCTGAATCGTGTCGAGCGGCCAACCTGGCAGCTTGCCATTTTCAACTGAAAGTTCGAATGAGGCGGGCACATGGATAAAACCAGCCGGAATGGTTTCACCTTTCCCCTCATAGACATGTAGCAACGAATACATGACATTGTTGCATAAATAGGTACCTGCTGTATTGGAAATCTCGGCTGGGATCCTGCTATTCCGCAAAGCATTCACCATTTTCCGAATCGGTAAGGTTGAAAAATAGGCAGCTGGTCCGTCCTCGACGATCGTTTCATCAACCGGGTTACGCCCACTGTTATCAGGTACCCCGTCATTAATGTTGATCGCGACACGTTCCGGGGTGATCTTGTCTCTCCCTGCAGCCAGTCCTAAACAAACGACCGCATCAGGCTCGAGCTCCCTCACATGATCCACCAACACTTCAGCAGAGCGATGAAATTCAACTGGAAGGACGCGACCAACAACTGAGAATCCTCCAATCGTCTTCCCATCAAGGTTTATCACAATCAATTCAGTCGGATTGACGCCATGATCCAAAAAAGGCTCAAAACCAGTAAGTAACAATTTCTTCATTATATATGACCTCCTCCCTCACAATTTCTTAAACAAAAATCAGTGATAAGAATGAAAAAAGCATCATCCCTGAACCGATCCCTAAAAATAAGCTCTTCCCTTTCAAAAATACAGATTGCTTCCAGGACCTCAGTGAAGGATCTTTTTTCAACTGTTTATCCGTTTCAATTAAAGATCGTGATTTCGGTACAGCCACAGCACTTAACTTTTTAAATCCTTCAAAAAACAAATCGAGAAAACCTGTCTGCAAAATATAAAAACAAGCTCCGACGGTCATACATATAAGTCCCCAGAAAAAAGCAAAATTGACAATCAGCAACTTGTCAGCCCCCAGGAAGAACGATCCGACGGTCAAAACTGCTATAGATGTCATGCTGGAAAGTATATAGCTCATCATCTTGCCTCTTCCTTTCCTTTGTAAATGACTGAATGGGAAGACACAATATGTAACTTCCCATGAATTCAGCCTCTATCTTCTATCATTAATTCGATACTTTTTCTGCCCAACGTAAATCAGGCATACGGTTGACCGGATATACCACACCTTCATATTTCTCAGAAGTCAAAAAGTTTTGAGAGTAGAAGTATACTGGCATGAATGGGAGATCTTCCATCAAGACACTTTCAGCTTGATGAAGGACTTCCATCCGTTCAGCCTCATCCTGGATTCCTTTCGACTTTTCGATCAAATCATCATACTTCTCATTCACCCAATTTGTCCGGTTATTGGGACTATCACCTAGATAGTAATCAAGAATCGGAGTAGGATCAACATAGATACCGATCCAACCCATCCGTGCCATTTGGAAGTTCCCTTGCTTCGTCGTATCAAGGTATGTTTTCCACTCCTGGTTATTAAGAGACACTTCGACACCCAGGTTCTGTTTCAACATCTCTTGAATACCTTCGGCGATTTTCTTATGGTTCTCGGATGTGTTATACACCATTTCAACCTGAGGAAGCTCGTCCCATCCTTCCTCTTGTTTCGCCTCTTCAAGTAACTGTTTCGCCTTTTCAACATTTTCATCAAAATATTTTTCTTTTTGTTTTCTGAAATCACCATTCGGACCTTCCACCCCATATGGGACAAATGCATACGCAGGCTGTTCTCCAGCTTGTGAAATGTTTTCTGTGATCGCTTGACGATTGATTGCCAACGCGAATGCTCTTCTCACTTTTGGATTGGTAAATGGTTCTTTATCGACATTGAACATATACATGTATGTTCCGAAGTAAGGCTTGATTTTAAAGTCTTCACTATCTTTTTCTTGTGCAATGACATCCGTCGGCAAGGTATCGATCAGGTCAAGTTCTCCCGATTTGTACATTTGATAATAGGTGGTTGCATCGTTGACCATTGCCCATGTGATTTTTTCCATGGAAATCGACTCTTTGTTCCAATAGTCATCGTTCTTTTCCGCCACTAACTCACTATCATGTTTCCAGCTTTTCAATGTGTAAGCCCCATTGCTGACATATCCATCAGCAGCGGATGCCCAGTTTTCATTCTCTTCCACGACCTTTTGATTGACCGGATAATATGGCCAGAAGGTCAATAATTTTTCAAAGAATCCCGTTGGAGATTTCAGTTCGACCTTCAACGTCTTTTCATCGACCGCAGTCACACCGACATCCTCAGCAGATCCTTCCCCTTTATTGTAGGCTTCTGCACCTTTCAAGTAATAAAGATAGAAAGCGAATGAGCTTCCTGTGTCAGGATTAAGAACCCGTTTCCAGGCATACTCGAAGTCTCCTGCAGTGACAGGATCCCCGTTCGACCACTTGGCGTCCCGGATTGTGAACGTATACACCTTTTTGTCTTCTGAAACTTTTACATCCTCCGCAAGTGCAGCAACTGGTTCCCCTTCCTTACTTTTCGTATAAAGCCCTTCAAACAAATGATCGAGCACCCATCCTGAAGTCGTATCTGTGGCCAAAGCCGGATCCAATGAAGGCGGTTCACTCTTTGCGTTCACTGTTATCTCTTGTTCAACTTCTCCTTCTGAACCGCTGTTTCCGTTACACGCTGTAAGGAATGGTACGACCACCAAAACCATCAACAAACTGAACAATACGCTTTTTTTCATGATTATCCTCCCAGTTTTAAGTATTATACAAATGACAAGCGACCCAGTGATTTTCTTTTTCTTCCTTCCATTCAGGCGTTATTTCGCCACAAACATCCATTGCATGCGGACATCGTGTACGAAACCTGCATCCTGACGGAGGGGTGATCGGACTTGGAGGATCCCCTTCTAAGACGATCCGTTCTCTCCGTTCGGCAGTCGGACTCGGTATCGGAATCGCCGACAACAACGCCTGAGTATACGGATGAAGCGGGTCAGCGAATAGTGCATCACTTTCAGCAAGCTCCATCATATTACCGAGATACATCACACCGATCCTGTCACTGATATGCTTCACCATACCCAGGTCATGAGCGATAAAGAGATACGTCAGGCCTTCCTCGTCTTTCAAATCCTCCATCAGATTGACGATTTGTGCCTGTATTGAGACGTCCAAAGCAGATATCGGTTCATCTGCAACGATGAAATCTGGTTCAACAGCAAGTGCTCTAGCAATTCCGATCCTTTGGCGTTGGCCACCACTGAATTCGTGAGGATAACGTTTTGCATGATCTTGACTCAACCCCACTTTTTCAAGAAGTTCAAACACTCGCTCTTTCCGCTGCTTTCCTTTTAAAAGTCCGTGTGCATCAATGCCTTCAGCGATGATATCAATGATTCGCATTCTCGGATTCAATGAGGCATGGGGATCTTGAAAGATCATTTGCATATCCCTATTGAATTTCCTTGCTTCTTTCCCTTTCAACTGGCTTGTGTCTTTCCCTTTGAAAATGATGCTCCCGTCAGTTGCTTTATGAAGACCGACGACAGTTCTTCCAAGTGTCGATTTTCCGCTGCCACTCTCCCCGACAAGACCCAATGTTTCACCTTTTTTGATTGAAAAAGAAATGTCATCGACAGCTTTCAAGGATTGATTCCTTCCCACATTAAAGTGTTTCTTGACGTTTCTCACTTCTAAAAGTTGTTCTCCTGTCATTGCTCATTCCTCCCAGCTGATACCAACTCTTCCACTGACGGTGCCCTCGGGTCATTCAGCCAACATCTCGCATAATGGGATTCAGAAGCTTTTGTCGGTTCCGGCATTTCCTGGACACAAATCTCCATAGCGTAGTCACACCGCGCAGCAAAAGGACAACCCTTCGGAGGAGCGAACAGATCCGGCGGAGTTCCTTCTATTGGAATAAGTCGTTCTTTTTGTCCTTGATCGTATTTCGGAATAGAATTTAGAAGCCCCCATGTATAGGGATGTTTCGGATTTTCAAAAATTTCTTCTACAGTCCCGCTTTCAACAACCATGCCCGCATACATGACTGCCACTCGCTGCGCAACCTCTGCTACCACGCCAAGATCGTGAGTGATGATCAAGATGGAGGTTTGAAGACGTTTTTGCAGATCCTTCAACAGATCCAAAATTTGAGCCTGAATGGTTACATCCAATGCCGTAGTCGGTTCATCAGCAATGATCAACTGAGGATCACAAGAAATCGCCATCGCAATCAATACCCGCTGCCTCATCCCACCGCTCAACTCGTGAGGATATTGGCTGTACCGTCTTTCAGGGTTAGGTATACCGACAAGACCCAGCAATTCAATGACACGGTTTTTCATCTGATTTTTTTCTAAATCCGTATGTTTCTTGATCGTTTCCGCGATTTGGTTGCCGATTTTCATTGTAGGATTAAGTGAGGTCATTGGATCCTGTGAGATCAATCCAATTTTAGAGCCTTTGATCTTTTGCATTTGTTTTTTCGACAAACCTAGAATTTCATTACTTTCAAACTTGATGCTGCCATTTCGGATCCGGCTCACTTTTTTGGGCAAAAGTCCCATGACCGACTGTGCCGTAACGCTTTTCCCGCATCCACTCTCCCCGACAACCGCAAGCACTTCCCCTTGATTGATATGAAAATTCACACCACGGACGGCCTTCACTTCACCTCCGTAGGTTTTAAAAGAGACATGTAATTCCTGGACCTCTAATAAACGTTCCATCGTATCCCTCCTTAGTCCCGTGATTGCGGATCAAGGGAATCTTGTAATCCGTCACCAAATACATTGAATGCAAACATCGTAAGTGAGATCAAGAAACCGGGGAAGAACAACCTCCACCATTGTCCTGTCAAAATAACACCGAGTGCATCATTCGCCATCGTACCCCAGCTTGCAATCGGAGCCTGTACACCTAAACCGATGAAGCTAAGAAAAGATTCAGCGAATATCGCCTGTGGAATCGTAAACGTCAAATTAACGATGATGATCCCAATCATATTCGGAAAGAGATGACGCCAGATAATTTTTCGATGCGGCGTACCCAGCTTTTGAGCCGCTGCTACATATTCCTGTTCTTTCAACTGGAGAATCTGCCCCCTTACGATCCGGGCCATTCCTACCCAACCTGTGATCGAGAGCGCTATGATGATCGTCCATAACCCTGGCTTCATGACGACAAGCAGCAAAATAACAACAAGAAGGTATGGAATCCCATATAAAATTTCAACGATCCTCATCAAAATGCTGTCGACACGGTCACCGAATTTCCCTCTGCCCGCCATGTAACCGGATATTCCACCGACAAGAAGACCTAAGATCAAATCGATAAGTGCAGCCGCGACTCCGATCGTCAACGAGATCCGTGCTCCATACCACGTCCTTGTCCACATATCCCTTCCAAGTGAATCGGTACCGAACCAATGGTCTCCATCAGGGGCAAGGTTTCTCCCAGTCAAGCTCTGATCCGAGTAATTATAAGGATTCATTTGCGGTCCGAATATCGCAAAAAAGGTGATGATCACGAGTAAAACCAACCCTAAGACAGCAAGCTTGTTTTTCAAAATCTTGAGGGCGGTATCTTTCCACTGACTTATACTAGGACGGACGATTTCATCAGGTTTGAACTTACTCCGATCAATGGGGCGGAAAACATCTTCATTTTTCTGTTCAATCATGTTCAATCCCCCTTGCTCGTTAACTTGATTCTCGGGTCGACAATACGATATGAGATATCAACTAGAAATAAAGTAATAATCAGGATCGTACTGAAAAAGATCGTAGTCCCCAGTATCACTGGAAAATCGCGATTGAAAATACTGTCGACAAAATATTTACCGATCCCAGGAATTGCGAAGATCTTTTCGATGACAAAGGTACCAGTCAATAAGAAAGCGGCAAGCGGTCCGATAAACGAAATGACTGGAATCAATGCATTACGTACGCCGTGCTTGATGACGATTCCAGTGGTACTCAACCCTTTTGCGTCAGCCGTTTTGATATAGTTCTGATTCATGACCTCCAGCATGCTCGATCGCATGAACCTTGCAATGATCGCTAAAGGGGCGGTAGCTAGTGCAAGCGAAGGCAAAATCGTATGGAACCAAGTCCCCCATGACGCTACCGGTAACAAACCCCAATCGACAGCGAAATATTTGATCAGAAGTGGAGCAAGGATGAAACTCGGGATCGAGATGCCGATGATCGCAAATGTCATCGTCAAATAATCGATGATGCCGTTATGATTCAACGCTGCGATGATCCCTAAGATCAATCCGAAAATAAGTGCAATCACAAGAGATTGGATCCCAAGTACAGCAGAAGCAGGAAAACCATCAGCAATCAATGTGTTGACATCTCTTGTTTCGGATTGGATAGACGGCCCCAGATCAAACATCGCTAAATTTTTCAAATATAAGAGATACTGTACAGGCAATGGCTCGTCCAGATTGAACTTAGCCCTCATGTTCTCCAAAACATCTGCAGGAAGTACATCTGCATCAGAAGCGAATGGATCACCTGGGATCGAATGCATGATAATGAATGTGATCGTCGTGATAACCCAGATGGTGACGAGCATGGTGAAAATCCGTTTGATAATATACAAGTCCCTACTCCCTCCCTGGTGAAAAGTTAGGCATTTGCGTGACCGAGGACTCCATTCGTTGCAGCCATCCCAATGATGACAACACCCCACATATGTTTATAGGCGGTCACAAAATCGTCACATGTGAAGCGGATCGATTTTGGCCCGGTAAGTTCAACTGATGGAATCGTCGTTGTCATCAACGCCTGTTGGGAACCTTTGAATTCAATGTCAAAAGTAATCGGACCTTCAACTTTATAAGCCTTGAATTCGTTGATCCGTCTTACAGAAGCTTCAGCTTTCTCTTCAATGATCTTGCGTGCCCGTTTCGGTGGAATCAACTCTGCTGCAAAGCGATCAATCCCGAATTTGACAACTGCTGCCTCGACGTCAGGCAACGTCTCTTTCACCTCAGCCACATAAGCATCATCGCCTGAAATCAAAATCGTCGGAACATCGAAATCACCTGCAACTCCTGCATTCATCTCTGTTTCACCGACGACTTTTCCATTGATCTTCATCTCCCCGACACAAATCCCGGCGAGTGTGTGACTGATCGTCGTCCTCTCGGAACCCGCTTCTCGGCCGTGATGACCGATGAACATGATACCATCGAATGACTCATCCAATCCTTGCAGCTGACACATCACCCGATTGTTACCCGAAACAAGACGAGCCCTTTCATCCAGATCCTCGATAAAGATGTTGGACATGTTTCCGTGCCCGTCAGCAACCACAACTTCTGTCGCCCCGCCTTTGAATGCCCCTTCAATCGCAGCGTTGACTTCTTGCGTCATCAGCTTTCTGAATCGCTGATACTCATCGTTTTTCTTGAGCTGAACATTTGTGGCGACTCCAGAAATCCCTTCAATATCGGCTGAAATGAAAATTTTCATAGCTTTCTCCCCTTTTAAAATTGGAATGTTGTTTCCTCAGAACAATCCTGGATAAATTCAAATAGAATACGTTTGACTGCTTCAAGGTCATTCAAATCGATCACTTCCACTGGTGAATGGGCATTTCTTGAAGGAATAGACAATACGCCAGTCGGCACACCCTTATTAGCTAAGGTGACAGCCCCACCATCTGTTCCAATTCCAGTGAAAATCTCAAGCTGATGAGGTATCGAATGCTCTTTTGCCAATTCGACAAGCTTGTCTTTGACTGCTGGGTGGGCGAGCAAGCTGGCATCCATGATCTTTATGCCTGCTCCTTCACCAAGCTTGAGACTATCATCCATCACATCTTCAGGCGTATCACTCACTGCAGTCGTATCTAGTGCAATCGCGATATCGAATTCCAAATCGGATAATGCAACTTTTGCTCCTCTCAAACCAACTTCCTCTTGAACTGTAAAGAGTGCAATCAATTCACCAGCAAAATCACGAGTTTGCAAGTCTTCTAGCAATTCAATCATCACTGCACACCCAGCCCTGTCATCGAAACCCTTTCCTACAATTTTCCCAGTCTGTTCAGAACCAAGGTGCTCGAGTGTGGATGCCCATGTAACCGGGTCTCCTACCTCTATCCCAAGTTCAGAAACTTCCTCCAGTGATCTAGCTCCGACATCTATGTAAAGCTGACGGAAGTCTCTTACTCTATCAGGGTTATCAAACTTTTTATAATGGGCGGAAATCGTCCCAATCACTCCTAGACGTGGACCGCTTTTTGTCCTCACTGTGACTTTTTGCGCCAATAGGATCCGATCATCATGTCCGCCAAGTTTCTCGAAACGGATCAGCCCACTCTGCTCAATCTTTTTTACGATGAATCCAACTTCATCCATATGAGCAGTCACCAACACCCTCGGTCCAGGCTTCTTACCATTGAGTCTCGCAGTCACATTTCCTATTGGGTCTACATGGACTTGATTACAATATTCAGCAACTTTTTCGTTGATGAATGCTGTCAAAGGTTGTTCATAGCCACAAGGACCCGAAAGTTCTGTCAATGTTTTCAAAGTTTCTAACATGATCCACCCCTTCTGTTATATTCAGATTCTTCTGAATTTTATCGATAAAAGTAGCCACCTATAGGCTACTAAATGTACTCGAATGTGTTTTTATGGACATCCATTTGGATCAGGACATTCGTAGATGTAATGCTCGGAATCCGATGGACTTTCTTGATCGTCTCTGTCAATTCCTCATAATCCCGCACATTCATTTGAGCGAGTAACTGATAATCTCCTGAAGTGGTCGTGATATAGCGCATCACCCGGATGTCTTGAAGTTCTTTGATGACCTCATCAATAGATTGCGGGACTACTTTTATTTGTACGATAGCTGCCATTTTGATACCTAGTGAGATCGGATTGACGACTCCGACAACCTCGATGATCTCGTTATCAACCATATTGTTATATCGTGTACGGACTGTCTTTTCTGTCACATCAAGGTTGTTTGCAATCTCGGCGAATGACATGCGTCCGTTCTTTGAGAGAGATTTGATGATCTTTTTATCGAGATCATCGATCAATTCTTTCTCAGGAATCGAAACCATTAACCATTACTCCTTTCAGTACAATATTCATAGATTAGTTGCTTAAATAGGACTAAAGATCAATATACATTACTGTTTACAATACAAATTTTATGAATTACTATTAAAAAAAGTAATTTTTAAACAGTATAAATTTTCAGTTTTCTTTTCGCAAGTGTTTTTCAAATATTTATCAAAAAAGAATGGAAGGTGTAGAAAGATGTTACTTATTGAAAACGCAACCATCATTATTGGAACAGGCGAAGTCATCGAAGACGGGAAAATCTTGATAAAAGGAAAGAAAATTGAAAAGGTCGGGCATTTCACATATGAAAACGACGATGTAAAAATCATTGATGCGAAAGATAAGGTGATAAGTCCTGGGCTGATAGATGTACATACGCACTTAGGCGTCCATGAAGAAGGTATTGGAAACATCGGGCATGATTTCAATGAAACGAGTGACCCGATTACTCCAGAGGTGCGGGCGATCGATGGAATCAATCCGAGGGAAAAAGGGTTTGAAGATGCAAGAAAAGCAGGTGTCACCACTGTCCAGGTACTACCAGGAAGCGCCAACGTCATAGGTGGAGAAATGGTCACTATGAAAACCATGGGTACGATTGTCGATGAAATGGTGATTCGTAATCCTTCCGGTATGAAAGCCGCATTCGGAGAAAATCCCAAGCGCTTGCATGGAACCAAAGGAAAAGGTCCTGTCACACGAATGGGCATCGCCGCCTTATTCCGCAAAGAGATGCGGAAAGCCCAGCAATACTTGGAGAAAAAGGAGAACGGAAAAGACCCCGACTTTGATCTTGGACTCGAAAATCTATGCAAAGTGCTTCAAAAAGAAATTCCGTTGCGCGCTCATGCCCATCGTGCAGATGATATCGTCACCTTGCTCAGGCTCGCTAAAGAATTCGATATCGAGATCACAATCGAACATTGCACAGAAGGTCACCATATTGCAGAATATGTCGCTTCGCACGGATTCCATGTATCAGTTGGGCCGACAATGTCAACGCGGTCCAAAATCGAACTTTCCGAAAAAGGGTGGCACACTCCGAAAGTCCTAGCTGAAACCGGTGTTCCTGTTTCGATTACGACCGATCACCCCGTTGTTGGCATCGAATACCTCCTTTCCAGTGTGGCAAACGCTATAAAATTTGGACTTAGCGAAACCGAAGCATGGAAGTCAATCACCCTTACAGCAGCAAAACACCTGGGGGTAGAAGATCAAGTCGGTTCGTTGGAGGAAGGAAAAGACGCAGATTTAGTTATCTGGAGTGGAGATCCGTTTGATTTAAGAAACAGTGTGGAAACCACGATCATCAATGGGGAAATTGTGTATAACAATGAATAATAGAAAAGGAGTCTGGATATTCCTCCAGACTCCTAATTTAGTATGTATAAATGATATTAGTGCTGTAAATAAGGTTGAAATTTCGCTTGCATGAGGATACTCCATGAGGAGAATGCAGGGATCAACTTCGATAAAACGATGCCCTTTTTACAATCCTCATTATGAAAGTTCACTTCGAGCTCTTCGACGATTTCAATGATTGAGCTGAACATCTGAACTTCTTGTAAAATCACGTCTTTCCCAAAAGCTTTGACTAATGTCTGGTTCGCCATTTCGAATTGTGAAAATGCGAGAAACACATCTCCAAGCACACGATCTCCGGCTTCAAAATGACCTGACTTATATTTTGCCTGAATATGTTCAAACCCTCTTCAACAATTGCAAGTAAATCCACATACTGCCTGATGACTTCAAAATGTTTCTGATCAATTGCTAACATTCCGACCTACTTCCTCTTATCAAAGAACATCCCGTCTGCGCTGTTTCCTTGATAAGGATTTGCATATTTCGTATTGTTCGTCCGTTTCGTCCTGATTTTCATAAGCTTGCCTTTGATTTCCTGCATCTGATTGTCCAGATAAGGCTGGATCAGCTTGTTAATTTCAACAAGCTGCTTTCCCAGCTCTTTTTCCTCAGAAGAGTAATTCCCCGTCAGCCGCTCAATCAATTTTTGCCGATAATCGATGTACTCATTCAGCTCTTCGAAGTAATGATCCGGCTCTTCTTCAGGAAGTCCCCTTTTTACATGATCATAAAGCTTTTCCGTGTGCTCCAACAACTCCTGCACCGCACTCATTACGCTTGGCCCCCTGCCCCATAACTCGCTTTTCGATTTTGCTGGATGACTTGTTTCCAGGTATCCCGGAACTCCACTGTCAAACCTTCGACTTCTTCAATGATCGCAATGTCACTTTTAACGTTTGCATCGATCAAACGGCGGTTCATATAGTCATAAAGCTGCATCATCTGCTTTCCGACAGGAACGTCCGTGTTTAACGTCACCATCAACTCCTGGATGATCTTTTGGGCTTTTAAAAGGTTCGTGTTTTTCTCTTCGACTTTTCCAGCTTCAATCGCAACCTTTGCCTGTTTTAAAAATTTCAAGCATCCGTTATAAAGCATTAACGTCAATTCACCTGGAGACGCTGTTCCGACTGAGTTCTGTTGATATGTTTGGTATGCATTGTTCAAAGACATGGTCAATCAAACAACTCCTTAGAAGTTTTCACGGCTTACATGCCGCCGCCAAATTGATTCATCAAAAACATAGACTGTTGGTTCATCCGGCTGATCGCTTTTTCCATTGCCGTAAACTGACGCCAGTAACGATCCTCGATACCGACCAATTTCCGTTCAAAATCGTCGATCCGTGAGTCGAGATCGTTCAAGTTACGCCCCATCGTGAACTGCTGGTTCGTTTTTAACGCGTTCCCTGCTTTTGATTCAATCCTGTCCATCGTATCTGCAATCGAGTCACGAAGACGGCGCGCAATTCCCTGCTCACTGGTTGTTGTTCCTTTACTCATGAACAACTCATAAACGGCATTTGGATCATCCTGGATCGCTTTTTTGAGCTTATCCGGGTCGATAATTAGTTTCCCACCATCGCGATAATTGCTTGAAGTCGTAATTCCGATTTGCGCAAGCTGATTATAGTCAGAAGACACGTTCGCTCCAGTAACCTGAGAGTAAAGACCTGAGCGCATCGCATTCAATCCGCCTGATAAAATCGTATCACCACGGAGCATCCCGCTCTTCGCCTTCTCTTCCCAAAGCTCGACTTCACGATCCTCCATACCTTCTCGCTGTTCTTTGGTCAAAGGCTGGAAATCACGATACCGCTGTTCACCAATCTCGCCATTGATCTTCTCAATCGTCTCATTGTACTTATCAACGAACTTGACGATCGAGTCGAAAATGGAATCCGTATCCTGCGTGACAGAGATGTTCGCCGAACCCACCTGTTTCAAGTTGTAAGTGACGTCGTTGATCGAAAAAGTGTTGGATGAACGAGACGTCTGGAAACCATTGATTTTGAATGAGGCGTCTTCTCCGGATGTTTTCCCAGAAAGCTCTGTGCCTGAAGTAGCATTACTGAAACCTAGAGCATTAAAGAAATCTAAAGTTGTATCATCCCCAATCTCAATCGAAGCATCCTTACCAGTGTTCTTCATGGTGAGAACGACTTTATTGGTCGCTTGATCATAGAATGCTGAAACACCTAATGAAGTATGGGAGTTGATTTTAGCCATAACATCATTAATCGAATCTGTTGAAGGGTCAATGTCCAATGTAATCGGGCTTGCTGCAGACTCACCTGGTTTCATTACACTTAAGCTTAGAGTGAAAGGTGCACTAATCGTTGTAGCATCCATAGGATCGCTAAAAACAACATCTTTCAAAAGTGTATCAGCATTTGTCCCGCTAGTTGTATCAATGACTCCATTTGTTGAACTGAACGTGGCTGCTTTTGCTAAACTCAAAACATCAATATTCGTACTCGTCGCTGAAGCATCATTTCCAGCCGTCGCTGTTACTGCTGATTCATTCGAACTTACTGTAGATTTCGACAAAAAAGTCGATTGACGAAACACTCCATCGAAAATAAACTGATCGAGATCTTTTAACAATTTATTCATTTCACGATAGTCGTCACGCTTCCACTCAAGCAGCTGTTTGTCCTGATTCATTTTATCAAGAGGAATCCGTTCTGCCTTCATCAGATCCTTGACGAGCTGATCAATGTCCATTCCACTGGCTAGACCACCAATTCGCATGTCCATTCCATTTCACCTCTAAATTTTTTCGTCTACGACAATCCCCACAAGCTCCGCCATCGCCGCATACATATCCAAAAACTTTTTATTCGGTATCTCTCTAATAACCTCTTTTGTCTTGTCATCGATCACCTGAACATAATATCGATCTAACTTTTCATGGAGTTCGAATTTCAATGACGTATGTGTAGGTACTAAGAAGTCGTTCATGCTCTCCACTTTTTCTTGTAGATCTTGTTTTGTTAAAATTACATCCTGTTCTTTGTGATTTTCTTTCTGCTCAGATCGTTTCTCAGCATGTTGAGCTTCTAATCTACCATCCTGCTTCGGAAAAACCGAAGAAGATGAACTGACATTCCCTACACTCATAACCGCTCCCCCTATTAACTTATCTCTATCTTTTTTATCGGTTAAAAAATCATAAACTTAAGGGAAATATGATATAATTAAACGGAACATATGTTCTTACTTTGAAGGAGGATTTTGTTATGGATGATAATGAAATGATTGCATATATTAAAAAGTATTTTCCTTTTGAAAGTACAGAGAAGGTGGCTAAGTATTTAAACCTCTCTGAATTTAAAGTAAGGACCATTGCAAAGAAAAATCATGTTTACAAAAATGAAAATTACTTAAATGAACTTAAAAATCAGTTAGTCACGAACAGAAGAAAGTGGTATGAGAAAAACATCCCTAGTTTTTCTCCAACTTTTGTACAAGAGCAATTACTCTATGGGAGTTTACTAGGAGATGGATACATTAGTAGAGGAGCTCAACGGAGTATTAGTTTTGCTTATCAAGAACATTTTGGTGAGTCCCAAAGAGATTATAGAGAATGGAAATTATCCCAACTAGAAAATTTAGGTTTTAGAATAAACGGAAATTTTCTTCGCTCAGGCAGTCACTCCTACTTCACCCGTTTAAGAAATGACCTCTATAACGGTAGTTCAAAAAAGTCCTCACTGATAACTTCCTCAGTAAATGTAAGCATCCTATGTTTTTAACTACGCTTTACCTAGATGATGGGAGTCTTTCAATAACAACTCGATTGAATAAAAACAAAAAAATCGTTTATTGTACTCCTGGTATAACTATATCCACATTGAATTTTAAGAGAAAGGAGAATCATAAACTAGCAAATCATATTAATAACTTATTTAATACGAATTTTGTAGTTTCTAGCCACCCTCATGGCCATGAATCACTATTAAAGATTAATAAAGTAAAGGAAGTTCACAAATTTCTACAAATAATAGAACCTTATACAAATGGCATACCTTCAATGAATTATAAAACAAATATCGAGAAGAAAATTGAATCCATATCTAATCGTATATACAAAAAATACGGAAACAATATAACTATTCAAATAAGCTCTTCAGATAACCATAAGAATTACAGTTATGGAGAAATTAAAAGAATTATTACATTGAAACAATCAGGAATGCAGGATAAAGATATAGCCAAAAGTTTAAACAGAAGTTATTGGTCTATTGTATATAAAGTTTCAGAGTTACGTAAAAATGGCCGCCTCGATTGAGACGACCATAATTTGAAATTGATTAACGAAGAAGTTGAAGAACTCCTTGTGGTTGTTGGTTGGCTTGCTTCGCCGCTATGTCTTTCAATCATAGAATAGACTATATCTTCACCCTTTGTCAGGGGCTGGGCACTTCGAACAGTTATTTCTGCCCTACGAGATTCATAGTCATAGCTTTTATGCTTTAGACCGTGTTCTCTAGTCGTTGAACCTTCTCCACTCTTTCGAGACAGGAGCTTGGCTGCTGATTATCCAATCTCACTCATTTTTAAACCTTCACGCCTGCCGTTTCCAGCTGCGTTGTGGTTGAGAGAGCTTAAGGAAGTTCCAGCAATTCACCCAGTTATACTCTCATCCGTTACCAAATAAGACGCCCTTCAATCAGTTACCTAAGAAGTTGTAAAACTCCGTTCGGAGACTGCATTGATTGAGCTAACATTGCTTGTGCTGCTTGAGAAAGAATTGAATTCTTAGTTTGGTTCATCATTTCTTTCGCCATCGTGCGAACATTTACTTTCATAAATGACCAGACTATATCTTCACCCTCTAGTATTCTAGTAGGGGTCGGGCACTTCGGATCCACATTGTTGAACCGCAATGTTTCACCTACGGATTTCATCATCATAGCGTAAGCCTTAGATGGTTTATCCTAGTCGTTGAACCTTCTCCACTCTTTCAAGACAGGAGCTTGGATGCTGATTGCCCAATCTTTTCTTTTTTCAAACCATCACGCTTATCGTTTCCAACTACGTTGTGGCAAGAAAAGCTCTAAGGGGTTTCCAGCAATTCACCCGATAATGATCGCTAGCCGTTACCAGCTAGGACGACTGTGCTTGTCACTGCTTAAACAGCTAAAGCATAATCTACGTCACGGATTCGAGATTCCGCAGCTGTTAGGTTTTCAGAAGAGGTTCCTAAGTTATTGATTGTATGATCTAAACGGTTTTGTGTAGCTCCAAGTTTAGATCTTTCTGCTGAAACAGTTTCAATTGCATTGTTAATTGTAGTGATTGCAGTATCTGCAGACCCTTGAGAAGAAATGTCAATCCCAATTGCACCTTTTGTCCCGTCAGCAAATGCTGCATCTGCTTCAAGAACAAGATTACTGGAAGAATCATAGTAACCTGCAACTGTTCCGTCATCAGTAAGAGGATCACTGTCAGGGTCAGCAACTGCATCTTGCCATGTTCCAACTACTGTATTACCATCTTCTCCAATGAGTTCATCAGAAGCATTGGCTGTATATACTGTTCCAACTTGAAGTGCATCTGAACGCATGTCATTGACTGCTATCGATAAGTTTTGTCCTTCGTTTGCTCCAATATGGAATGTTCCAGCGAAAGAACCATCTAATAAGTTCTTAGTGTTAAATTCTGTGTTATCACCAATTCGAGTGATTTCAGAAGCAAGTTCGTTTACTTCCTTTTGTAGTTCTGCACGGTCAGAATCGGTATTCGTATCGTTTGATGATTGAACTGCTAATTCACGCATACGTTGAAGAATTGAATGTGTTTCATTCAGTGCACCTTCAGCCGTTTGGATTAGAGAAATCAAAATTGTTATCGCAGTGGTTTTTTATCCTCTGCTTCTTTATGTTTCCATAAAGCTCAGGTCATATCTTCACCCATCTAGGGGGTGCCCCGCGCTCGTGGGTAGGTTATCGGTACGGTTCCTCACTACCTGACCGTCACACCTTCCTAACTACTAATCACCGATTCATTAGGCTTGGCTCGGTATTGCCCACCATCCACATTTGCTGGTTTGGGGTTCCACCGAATTCACGGAGTTTTCAACTAAACATTACTGCTTAGTGCGGCATTTCTACTTTACCGTCTTGAGCGTTCTTAGACGCCATATCCAATCCACGGATTTGTCCACGCATTTTTTCAGAGATTGCTAGTCCTGCTGCATCGTCACCTGCCCGGTTAATACGTAGTCCTGAAGACAATTTTTCCATTGATTTCATTTGTCCGTTGTTTGCTGCACCTAACTGACGATACGTGTTAAGAGCTGCAATGTTGTGATTAATTCTCATTATAAAATTCCTCCTTGAATTTTGTGGAACCACATCCTTGTGGTTCTCTAATTTCGAAACACACGATAAAGTCGGCCGCCTTCATCATTGCTCGTTTACACACTTTATATCGTCTTTTTAATAGAGATCTTTAATATAAAATTGCAAAAAAAAATAAAAGGCTATTCTCCACCCTTCAATTAGTAGAGAACAACCCGACTCTTTACTATCATTTATTTTTTACTACTCCAGACAGCTTCTTGATTAAGTCAGTATCCACAGAAGCTGCATTGCTGTTTTCTTCTTGAATCGAAAGAAAAATCTCTTTCCTATGTATGTCGATGTTTTTGGGGGCGTTAATACCAATCTTAATTTGATCCCCGTCAATTCCAAGAACCTTAATTTCAATATCGTCTCCGATCTGTATGGATTGGTTCGGTTTCCGAGTGAGTACGAGCATTTATTTCTCCCCCTTTACTGTGGTAAGGGGTTGCGGGAACAATCGATGCTTCGTTTGATATTGATCATCATTCAAAACGATCTGTTTACCTGAACCGTTTTCGATATTCAAGACTATCGGTGCTTTCAAGTTAGCTGTCGTTTTCTCAAAAGGTTCCTGCACAGTCAAAATAACAAAAACCGCTACCTCTTTTTCATCTTTTATTGCCAACTGGTCTGTAACGGCATCCGGTATGTTAAACTCGTAATCCTGGAAAAACAGAAATGGATTTGTAATTACAAATGCTAGGTTAGGAGTCTTTACGGATTGCAAGATACTTAATGGTGTATCTTCATCTGCAAAAGGAAGAACGACAAACTGCTTTTCATCATTGAAACCTGGCAAACCTTGTGCAAAATCCAATAGTTCTTTCTCTTCTATTTCCATATCCCCGAAGTATTTCGTTTCAATTTTCATCATTTATCCACCACACTTTTCATATTAGACAAAATCAATTGATAGAGAATTTCCCTGTCTTAAAAAGACCTCAATATCACCAGGTTGATAGGTATGTGCCGGTTTTTTAGAAGTCGTCTCAATGATCGGTTTATTGACTTGAACATCGAAATCAACTTTAGCAGGTTGGTAATCTAACTTCACACTTCCAGCTGAAGGGATCCAACCGATGTTCCACTCTTTCATTTCACTGACACTGTTTACCCTTGCTTGTTCAGCAATTGGATTTCCACCATTTTCAATCCTCATTAACTGATCGCCTTCTTGAGCCCGGCGTGCAATCCCTGCAAGTAAATCTTCACGACCTAACTTAGACGCTTCTTCTGTCCGCACAAAAACATTTTTCAAATCCATATCGTTCCACGCTTGAGTCTGATCAATGGTCAGTACTCCTTTAGTGGTCTTGATTTTCAGGTCTGCTTTTGATTGTTGGATAGACTGTTCTGCTCTCGGCTGGCTGATCTGCTGTACTCCTTTAGTAGTTTCCAACCCTATCAAAGCAGGCTGCGATTGGATTCGGATTTGTGGAATCTGCATGACATCACCTCATTTAGCGAAAAAAGCTATCTGGCCAGATAGCTTTATCTTAAGAAATCCATTAAAGTAGGCTGAATAATACGAGCACCTGCTGCTAGAGCTGCCCGATGGATACTTTCTTGAGTCTTCAAGTCTATGATGACACGCTCCATGTCCGCATCTTCATTATCGGATAGGATTCTACTGGCGATAACTTCTTGTCCTGCAACACGATCGCTGATCATCTCAACACGATTATAGCGAGCCCCGAGCTCTGCTCTCTCAGCTACAACACTATCCATATGTGTGTCTAGTTTAGACAAATATGAACCAATTTCTTCATCAGTAAAACTTGGGTCTTTAAGTTCGCCAATCAAGTCTTGTAAATCTTGAAATAGGGTCTCTGAAAAAACTTCATCTTCGTTGATATTGACCCTAACCTTTATTCCTTTTGACACTTCAATCTGCACAACTTCACTTATTGCTGGCCTTTGAACCACGCCATCTTTTATAGGAGGTTCCGTCGTGTTATTCCCGTTAAAAATATACTTCCCGGCAACCTTTGTATTTGCGATATCTATCAGATGGTCGCGAATCTGGCTTACTTCTTTCGCGATTGCTTCCCGTTGTCCATCCTCATACGTACCGTTGCTTGCTTGAACCGTCAACTCACGGATTCTGTGCAAGGCTTGTCCTGCTTCATCCATAGCTGCATCCGAGTTATCCATCCAGTTATAAACCTCGGATAAATTACGTTTAAACTGCTCGACTTCTGTCAAATTCGTTCTGTATTCCATGCCTTTCATCGCTACAACCGGATCATCAGAAGGTCTGTTGATACGTTTTCCTGTCGCAAGCTGATCCTGATACTTGCCCATCCGTTCATAACTCTGGCTTAAATTACGAAGCATATTTCCTGTCAACATACTTTGTGTAACACGCATCTTTTACCCTACCTTCCTACTCGACCCATACCGTTTATGATCCGATCCAGCATTTCATCGATACTCGTAATATTCCGCGCAGCTGCATTATACGCATGCTGGAACTGCATCATTCTAGTCATTTCCTCATCTAGAGACACACCGCTTACAGATTGACGGCGTTCTTCAACCGATTGTTTTAACGTTTCAGAGTTATTCATCAACCGATTCGCTTGCTGTGTATCCATTGCCATTTCACCAATGACACCTTCATAAAAACTCTGAATCGTAGTATCACTTGAATCAAATGACAGCTCTTTATCTTTCACATCTGATAAATCTAACGCATTACTTCCGTCCCCAGCATTCCCATCATTTGAGGCAGCAATATTGTTTAGACCATCAGTTCCTGTAATATCACTATGTAATTTTATTAATGAAGCTACGTCTTTTGATTCCGTCAATTCATTAAAAAAGAACTTTCCAGTGTTCGTGTTTGGATCGTTTTGATCTAATCCATAACCACCACTATGGACAGCATTAAATTCATTGGCAAACTGAAACGCCATCTCATCAAGTTTCGATAACATTTTGGGATAAACTTCGTTGTAAGCCTCAATCTGCCCTAACAACTTCCCTTTTGCTGTAAAATCAATTGCATCAGATCCACCTGTCGCAGTTCCGTCCTTATCATACTCCGTCAACGTAAAGCTGTTTGCCTTTCCATCTTGATAACCGACCTTCAACTCATTCCAATTAAGCTTCTCCCCGTCAACCAGCGTTCCAATCGCTGTTCCGCTGTCATCGATCAATTGAATCGTGTACTTCCCTTCAGCAATTTCCAGGTCATCGCCGCCACTGTCAACCTTCGAAACCTTCACATTCGCCAATTCCGACAACTGATCGACCAACAAATCCCGTTTATCATACAAGTCGTTTGGCAAGTATCCGTGAGGCTCTAACTCTCCAATTTGCCTGTTCAAATCATTGATCTGTTCTGCATTCGAGCTGATCGTATCGGCAGAGTTATTGATTTGCAGCTTGATATCGTCTTTAATCGAATTGAGTGAACCCGACAAATAGTTGAACGTTTCCGCGAGTGCTTTTCCGCGTTCACGTACAACCGAACGTGCACCGGAATCCTCTGGGTTTACCGCTAAGTCCTGCAACGACTGCCAGAATCGGTCCATCGTTTTTCCTAATCCATGGTCAGACGGTTCGTTCATGATCTCTTCCATCTTTTGAAGGGCATCACTACGTGCAGACCAATACCCCGATTTCGTACTTTCACCGCGGAATTGCAAATCCAAAAAGCTCTCACGAACACGTTGAACAGATCCTGCCTCTACGCCCGTTCCGAGCTGTCCAGGAATCTGCGGCCGGTTACGTCCAGGAGCTGGGAATGCTTCTGTCTGCGTAAAATTGACACGCTGTCTCGAGTAGCCTGGCGTGCTCGCATTCGCGATATTGTGTCCAGTTGTTTGGAGTGCGCTTTGGTGGGTCCGCAACCCTCTGAGTGATGTTTCAAGTCCGTGAAACGTTGAAGACATGGTGTTTCCGCCTTTCCTATGCTTTAGAATCAAATATCGATCGTGATTTTTGATAACCGTTCTGTTGGTTCGTTTGGCCAGGACGTCCGTAATTTGCTGTTGTTTTCTTCGGCTCCATCAACGATAAGGAAGCATTGACGAATTGCAGTGATTGCCTCGTCAATTCATGGTTCAACTCATTCTGGTCTTGAAGTTCTTGAATCGTTTGTCTCAATTGATTTTGTGCATGAATGAGCTTCGCTTGACCCTCGTGATCATAAAACCGTAACAACTGTGCAAGCGAAGGGTTTTCATCGACGACAATGCCTTGCGCATTCAATAGCGTTTCAACTTCTCGAATCCGCTCATTTTCGATTCGTTCAATGGTTTGGATGCACTTGTTCTCTTCATTCAACAGTTTATCCAACACAGTTATATCGTTTTTCTTTAATGCTTCCGTCTTCTCTACGGAAATTTCTAAAAGTAATTTGTGCTGACTATGTAAATCGGACAACAGCCCGACCATACGATCCACCCTCATATGCTCACACCCTTAGCTTTTGGTCCAAAAATCGAGGAATTTCTTCGCGACTTTCCCTGAATCCACCTGATAGTTTCCAGATTGGATTTCATTTTTCAAGCGCTCGATCTTTTCTGCGCGTTCTGTTGAAGTACCCTGATTTTTCTGCATCTCAAGCGCTTCTTTTGAAATCTGGATCTTATCTTGCTTCACTTGCTGCTGTTGCGATTCTGCCGGTTTATTAAGCTGGTGTTTGTATGGGTTGTTTGAGATGTTTCCATATCGATTGATTTTCAATGGAATTTCCTCCTCATTTCCACCTTTGGATTATTTTTCTGTATGATAAGTTATTCGTTCCTCTTGTATATGTTTTTGGGTTAGTTCTTCATGTGAGTGCAAGTCTTTTTTCATGCGATCGTTACAATCCCCACAAATCCGACCGTCTTGAATGTTCTTCCCACAACGTTCACATGGGTAAGCAATATTCGGTAATTGATGAGCGCGGATCCTGCCCTCTTTTACAAATCGGATGATTGTTTTCTCTGGCACACCTGTTGCTTCGTGTACCTCCCATAAAGATGCTTCTCGATTCGCTTTTTTGCGGATGAATTTATACACGAGTTCATACATCTTTTCTTCTTCTTTATTACATGCATCGCACACTTGTCGAAACGACTTCGCGAATATGCGTCCGCACTGCGGGCAATTGGCTAACTCCGCCATGGATGCTCTCTCCTTCAATTCTACTATATCTAGTACATATATCGGTCATCTAAATTGAAAGTTTAGCCTTTTCATTTGTTTAGTAGGATTTACCCTCTTGCCACTGTAAAAGACATGACTTTCCGCGCACCTGCTTCTAGTAAAATCTTACCCGCAGCCTCGACTGTCGCTCCTGTTGTGTATATGTCATCGACTAAAGTAATAGATTTCCCATGAATATTCGAGCTACTTTTAAAAGTAAAGACCGTTTGATTCTCAAGGCGATCTGCCCGGGACTTCTTGCTCTGTTTTTCTTCGTGCAAAGGCCTTTCCAAAGCATCTACGACCGTAGCGCCAAGCGATATAGCAATCAATTCACTCTGGTTGAATCCTCTTTCGTAGTGCCTTTTCTCACTAAGCGGAATCGGGACCACTATCGTACCCCGAAACTCCTTTTTGAAAAGCGTCCGCAACTCGTCGCTGAACGCCTTGATCAATTCCGCGTCTCCTCGATATTTGAACTGTGCCATCCATTCCTGTAAAAAAGGATTATATTGAAATAAAGAGCGATTTTTGCTGATGGAACGCCCTTTCTTACTCCATTCGACACAATCCAAACAAATGTCGTTTTGGCGATATTTCTCGGGAAATAGCGAAAAAACACGTCCGCACTGTCGACAAATCTCTCCATCTATCCAAACAAGCTTTTCTCGGCATTCCCCGCACAACAAAGGCTCACCCTCTAACCCCAACAAATCTCTCCAACCTACTGAGGAAATGAAGTAACTTTTACAATAAAGGCATTTCATGCGTCCACTTGATCAGATGTACGCTTGTTATGCTGTTCGATTGACTGTTTTGCCGACACCATCGCTCTCGTTTTTCCATAATGGTAATAGACCACCTCACCATATGGGTCTTCTATACTACGGCCCATTCTCCCGGCAATCTGCACGAGAGCATTGGAGGTGAACACATCGTGATCAGCACCGAATACGGCAGCATCGATTTTCGGTACCGTAACGCCTCGTTCGAGAATGGTCGTCGTTATCAACATCGTAATCTCTCCTTTTCGAAATCGATTTACTTTCTCATTCCGATCTGGGTCCTCCGCATGAACGAAATCCACAGAACCATGATCTTTCAAACAATCAAACACATCATCCAAATGCTTTACAGTAGGGACAAACAGAAAACATTGCCGGTTGCTAAAGAGTCTTTCTTTCACCCAATCAAATAAGACTTTCGGCAGTCGCTTATTCTTCAACCCTTTCTTCCAATTCCCACACCATTCGAACCTTGGGACTGGTAATGAATGTCCGTGAAACCGTTTCGAGATATGGATGACATCCAAATCTTTCTTTTTAACTCGAGACAACAGGTTTTCGGAAGGGGTTGCCGACAAATAGATCCGCGTTGCTTCCTCTTTACAAGCTTTTTTGACCGCAAACTGTAAAGATTCATCGTATGAATACGGGAAAGCATCTACTTCATCGACGATCATGACATCGAAAGCTTCTTTAATGCGGAATAGTTGGTGGGTAGTGGACAAAATTAGTTGGGATGGGCTTTCGATAATGGAGTGACCGCCATAAAGTGCCTGGACTGCAACATTTGGAAAAGCGCTTTCAAATCTCGGTAAAAGTTCAGTGACGACATCGGTCCTTGGGGTGGCCAGGCAAACTCGCAAACCTGCACGCAGTGCTTTTTCAATACCCGGAAATAGAATCTCAGTCTTTCCTGCGCCACAAACTGCCCAGACTAATAGCTCACCTGCCCGCCCAACCAAGTCACTGATTTTTTCAGCAGCCATCGATTGCAGTTCAGACAACTGCCCGTCCCATCGTAAAATCGGTCCCTCCACGTTAAAGCACGGACTAGGTCCATTCCATCTCAACAACGGCGTACATTGGCTAACCCGCCCCATCATGATGCAGTTTCGACAATAAATGCAATTCGCTTTACAGCAGTAACAGGTAAAAGCAGCGAACAACGCTTTATCCTGGTTGCCGCACCTTTGACAGAGAATCCATGTTTATCATTTGTTATTCCTTTTTCATAACGAATGAAACCATGTAAATAATGGTGCTGAATTTTTTCAAGAGGAAACGGGATTTCATCTAAAAGGAGATGGCGGCCGTTCAAAAAATCTTGCAGCTCGCGATGGAAATGATAATCAGGTTGTAGTGGTGGATGTGGTAGTTCATCGATTTTGCTGATTGGAAGTAGTGAGGTGTCGTGATCAAGCAGAGGCTCGGGACAAAGGGTGGGTCCATTTTTGGAAGGAATGGTGGCAAAACGCATCAGTCTTGCCACCTGTATAAATTGGATAAGTGCATTATTCTTTGATCCATGTCAGCCCGATACTGCCTTCACCAAGGTGTGTACCGATTACCGGACCAAAATAAGTGATGATGACTTCTGCATCTGGAAAATCACGACGTAACTCTTCCGCATACCCCTTTGCCTCTTCCTCACGGTTGGCGTGGATGACCGAAATCTGTGCCGTTTCGTCTTTCCCAACATCATCATGAATCAATTCAAACAAACGTTTAATTGCTTTTTTACGTGTGCGGATCTTTTCAAATGGAACGATCTTTTTATCGACGAATTGTAGGACCGGCTTGACCTGAAGCAAGTTACCGACGAAAAATTGCGCGCTGTTCAAACGACCGCCCCGATGCAAATGGCTTAGATCGTCGACCATGAAGTAAGCCGGGATTCCTTTTGCACGGATGACCTTCAAGCGTGACAGGATAACTTTCGCAGCCTGTCCTTGTTCAGCCATTTTTGCCGCTTCAAGAACAAAAAATCCTTGCGGCATACAGCTGATTTCAGAGTCGAACACGTCGACATTGATCGAGTCGACCATCGACTTGGCCGTTTCAGCACTCTGGTACGTGCCGCTGATCTCGCTTGAAAGCGTAATGACGATAGTATCCGTATACCCTTCTTCAGCCAGCTTTTCATAGAGGTCTGCGAACAACCCGACCGCTGGTTGTGACGTTTTCGGCAACTTGCCGCCTTCCCGTACCTGCTGGTAAAAATCATCCACAGTCAGCTCTGTTTCTTCCTGATAGGATTCATTTTCAAAAATCACGTTCAGCGGGACCATCTTGATGTTGTATTGATTCCGCAGGTCTTTCGGCAGATAAGACGTACTATCCGTAATAATTGCAACTTTATGCATACGATTAATCCTTTCTAGTTATTTCCCTACCCTATGTATTTGACTAAAACTCTAAATTACCTTCCCTATTTTACTGGAATAATGTCGAATTGAACATGAAAATTTTAGTGGTATCACTAGTACCTGCTGATTGTTCAGTAATTTTCGAAGGCTCTTTTCTTAAAGATTGTTGCTTTTGGGTCATTTTTGTAAAGAATCACCTTGTGCAAGTTGATTGGAGAGCAAGGTGCGAGACTCCTCGAAAATGAAAATCGCATTTTCTTCGTGCGATGTAACGCTGCCGAAGCTTTTCTTGTCCTGCGGGATCAGCGGGACAGGTGAGACCATTCAATGTCGCAGGGCGACGAGTGGGCTCACCGCACGCCCCGCGGAAAGCGAGCATCCTGGAGCGGAAATCAACGACTTTCAAGAGCAACAAAGTTTGCGAATACAGCCTTTCCGAAAAATTAGTGGACAACAGAGACCTTATTGGACCCAAAACCCCTATCTTTTAAAAATTAGAGGACAACAGGGACCTTATTGATCTTAAACTTGATAAAATCATGATCAATTTCGGCAATTAGCGGAACAGTTGTCCTCTAATTTAAACAGGTTCTCCACCCTGCGAACTCAGAGCATGCAAGATGTCTAACTCAGTGACCCATCATTTGGCTTCTTTATAAAAAAAGAACCTTCTGGCGCGCCAGAAGGTCCATCTCAATCAATTTAATTCACTTTCACCCAGCCGTTTTTGATCGCTTCGACGACGGCCTGGGTACGGTCGTTCACGTTCATTTTCTGCAGGATGTTACTCACATGGTTTTTGACGGTCTTTTCACTGATGTAAAGCGCTTCGCCAATCGAGCGGTTGCTTTTCCCATCAGCTAGCATTTGCAAGACCTCACACTCACGCCGTGTCAAAATGTGAAGCGGTTTACGGTACTCCACCTCTTTAAAGCCAACTTCTCCGCCAGAATTTCCGCCGTGTGTCTTGATGCGACGGAATTCACTTAACAAGTTCACGGTTACCTTCGGGTGCAGGTATGCGCCACCGTCCGCAACAACCTTAACCGCTTCGATCAATGCATCTGCATCCATTTCTTTCAACAAATACCCGGATGCACCCGTTTGTACAGCATGCGTCACATAAGCCTCGTCATCATGAATGGAAAGGATGACGACTTTGATTTCAGGAAAACGTTCAACCAAACGGCGTGTCGCTTCAACACCGTTGATATTAGGCATGTTGATGTCCATCAACACGACATCAGGCGAAAAGGATTCGATCAAATCGACAGCATCCTGTCCATCGTCACCTTCTGCTACTACTTCAAAATTCTCTTCCATGTCCAAAATACGTTTTACGCCTTCACGGAACAGTTTATGGTCGTCAATCAATACAATACTTGTTTTCACGGCGTTTACTTGTGTCATTTCCATGCCTCCTGCTTACTTAATGGTATTTGAATGAATATCATAGTTCCCTTTCCAGGGTTACTTTCAATTTTGATGGTGCCTTCTAATAAATCGACTCGTTCCTTCATTCCGATGATGCCAAAAGATCGATCCTTTTTCTGTGTCTGATCGAATCCAATGCCATCATCTCGGACCAGGATCGACAACAATTCATCTTGAAACTCGACCTTCACCTTAATCTCAACCGCCCGTGCGTGTTTACATGCATTTTGCACTGATTCCTGAATAAGCCTGTAGGTGGCTACTTCCATTTTAGATGGAAGGCGCCGTTCGTTACCGAGACTTTTCAGATCGATTTGAATTCCTGTTGATTCCGAGACTGTACGAAGATATTTTTCGAGTGTCGGGATCAGCCCCAGGTCATCAAGTGCCATCGGCCGTAGATCATAGATAATCCGCCGGACTTCGATCAAAGCATTCTTGACCATCTGTCTCAAATCCTTTAATTCTCTATGCGCCTCATCGACACCTTTTTGCAAGTATATTTTTTCAATCAATTCTGAGCGTAATAGAACGTTCGCGAGCATCTGAGCTGGACCATCATGGATTTCCCGTGACACACGCCCTCGCTCTTCCTCTTGCGCTTCGATGATTTGTAAACCGAAATCCTGCTTTTCTTTGGCACCTTTAACGATTTCACCGACTTTACGAAGGTCGCTGTCCAGATAGCTCAAAACGACACTGATCTGACTGACCAATCGTTCTGCCCGCTCAACCGTTTCTTCCAACGAGAGGAGTCTCCGCTCGATATCATCTCTACGTTCCCGTAAAGATGTCTCCTTCTGGCGTGTCGAAATCAATTCCACTTGAAACTGGCTGGCAGATTCATAAGCTTGTTTGATTTCTTCTTCACCATACCGCTCAAAATGTTTACTGACCTCAGCCAGCTTCGTCCGAGCAAGGCGAGCTTTGGTTTCCAGTACATCCCCGCGTTGAATCGTTTCTAACACCAATTCTCTGATTTCTTTCAATTCTCTCGATAAACGTTCAAATTCTTCTCTTGATTGTTCGCCAATATCAAAGATTTGTTCTTTACTTTCAGTAACGGTGGCGATCGTTTTATCCAGGATTGAATCGATACTGCTTGGATCAAACGTTTTTGTAGGGTTCATGATCATCTGCCTCCAATACTACTGTAACGAACAATCCCCTCTAGGCACTAGGTCCTTCTTACCCATTTAACCGAAAAGTCCTATATCCAAAATTTTCCCTTATTAATTATTACACAGTTCGAAATAGTTTTGGAATTTATGACTTTCTTACTCAATTTTTTTCTATTATTTCTAAAATTTGATGGGAGATAAGTCCAGATATATAATTGAAAAAGGAATCAACCAATCTGGAGGTTTATATGCTCTCATCATATTATACCGTAAAAGGTTACGGAGAACACGAAATAAACGTACAAAAATCAAGATTTATCGCATATGTCGAAAGGGCTGAAACAGAACAAGCAGCTCAAGACTTCATCCAATCGATCAAAAAGAAGCATCATGATGCGAATCACAATTGCTCAGCGTATCTTATAGGCGAAAATGACCAAATTCAAAAAGCGAATGACGATGGTGAGCCAAGCGGTACGGCTGGAGTCCCGATTCTTGAAGTTTTAAAAAAGAGAAAATTGAAAAATACAGTGGTAGTAATTACCCGTTACTTTGGGGGAATTAAACTTGGTGCAGGGGGTCTGATCCGCGCATACGGGACTTCTACATCAGAAGGACTTGATGCGACAGGAATCGTGGAACGGAAATTGATGAATATCGTGGCTTTTCGAGTGAATTATTCCTTATTAGGTAAATTTGAAAATGAAATCAGAAACTCAGAGTATCCGCTTAAAACAATCAATTACTTGGATGATGTTGAATTTCAAGTCAATGTACCGGTTAATGAAAGGGACACACTCATTGACTGGATCACGGATCTTTCAAGTGGAAACGCTCATATATCCGATACCTCTGAAACGGAATATCTGGAACAAGAAGTATAGGGTACTACCCTTGGTAATGGAGCGGCGGGATATCGCTCCAGCCTCAATCTCTGAAAATTTCAGGTACAGCAAGTATGAATGCATTTAGCATCAGACCGACAATAATCCCGAATATCCCTCTCTTTACCACTCCACCATCCGTCGTTGTTACTGACATTTCTTTATGGATTTCCGTTTCTCTCAAGTTCAGTAATTCATCCGTAACTTTTGGTAAGGATTCTGCACCAGGATTGTGTTGTTCCATGTCTTCAACTTGTTTTTTCAGCATCTCTTCCTTTTGTGCATAAACCTCTTCACTTTTATCTAAAAGAGACGCAACAACCATATGCAAGCGTTCGCCCGCTTTCATTTCATCCTCATCCGTTAATGAAAGCGTAAGGATCTTCCCTTCTTTCAACTCAACGGACATATCCGAAAAATCTTCGTTGGAGGATGTCAACTGTTGCAAGTATCTCTTCGTCTTCAGTTTTTCCATCATCAGCGTATCATTTGTTAATATGCTATCCTGAAAGTTCCCGAGCATGATTTCGACAGTTGCAGTACTGACAACAGGGGCTTGCGCTGCCATGTAGTATGAAATCGCTCCAGTCAAGAGCGGTAAAAGAAGCAGCAGCCACAATAGTTTTTTTATCCTTACTCTTGTCCGATCAATGATATGACGCATAGTCTTCAAAGGCTCCCTCACGTAATTTTATGTTCAGATGCATGTAATTCAAAAAACCTAATCCAAAAGCGAACAATAACCAGGTATAACTTAACGTCATGATCGAGCTTGGGCTGACACTTGCGATCGAAAACACAACGAGACCCAAGATCAGACTCTCACTGATCATCTTCACCTTCCAGGAGGCATACGTTCGATTGATTCTAAAAAGTTTAATGACCATTCCGATATACAGCAGCAAATAACACGTAAAGATGAAGACGCCATAGTTCACCATGATCTCCGCCCACCAATTATGTAAATTCGTTTGGCCGAACGTTGGATAAATGCTTTCATTTTTTATATAGTACTCCGCATTCCCTGCTCCTATACCGAGCCCATACGTATCCCGCAGAAAAGCCATCCCGTTTCTCAACAGGTTTTTCCGGATATCAACCGAACCCTCTTCAACCCCAGGGTCACCTATAACACTTGAAACCTCAGCAACAACACTTCCAACGGCCGACATCACACGCTCAAAAAACAAGACCGTTCCAAGAAACACCGCACCTAATCCTAGAAATACCATCCTTACCTTCTGTTTAAGATTCGCTAAAAATATAAACCAAACGCTGAAACCGAGAAGGATCGCAATGATACTTGCCCGTGAAGTACTGACCAATATCAGATACAACCCGGATAAGGTGATGAACAGCCCTAAGCCTTTTAACCAAAGTTTTTTCGCGTGGTTAAAAAGGGCAAACCCGAAAAAGATCCCGATGACCATGAAGCTGGCAAAGTCATTCTCATTCGTAAAAACCGCTGACGGTCTTCCTCTGATATAATCCGGAGCAGTTGCAAGCCTCGATATCGGCAAATGCTGATGAGTCAGATGATTCCAAAAGCCGAGGAAGATGAAAAGCAGGACCGCACCAATCCAAATCGAAAAAAACACGACGTAATCCCGTTCTTTATAAAAGAAATAGACGACAAACAAAATCGTCAAAATCCCTGAAGTCAAGAAGATGAAGTCTCTGGCTCCGTAAGATAATGATTTTACCCAGCTTAACGACAAAAGACCATAACCTACCCAATACACGAAGAAATAGAGGGCAGGTTTAACGTATATGGAGTCGGTTGTTAATTTATGCTTTGGTTTGGCAAATTCGGATAAAAATAAAATCCCCATTACCATCAGAAAGATGCGATAAGGAAAGATACTGATCGGACCTGCTGTTACATTGATGATTCCGGGTCCGATGAAAAAACTTGCAATTAAAAGGTAAAGCACCAGAGAAGTGAGAGGCACCTGGTATAGGAAGATTTTCTTCACAACATAAAGCAACGCGAGAGAAGAAACAACCAATATTCCCGGCAAAACCAGGTCATTCCATGAGTTCAACGTATACACGTGTTGAAAGGACCAGCCAAGTATGAAGGAAAATAAGATCGCTAATAAGATTTGGTTTACTCTGGTGTACGCTGCATCTATATTCCTCATGGTAAACTCCTTCTGATTTAAATGCGTTGAAAAAGTTCGAAAAAGGCGGCTCAGGCCACCCTTCCCTCAATTTAACTTGTTGTAGAGCTCAATGAGTCGTTCACTCTCTTTTTCCCAATTGTATTTCTCTGCAACTGCTTTTCTTCCGTTCTCTCCCAATCGCCTGCAGCGTTCAGGGTCTCCCAGTAATTCGAGGATCGCTCTTGAGACTTCCGCTTCATCCAGTGGATCGACGCATATCCCGCAATCATTGTCTTCGACGATTTCTTTCCAAAGCGGGAAGTTCGAGGCGATGACCGGTAACCCTGCTGACATATATTCAAACATTTTGATCGGCAAGGAAACGACAAAGCGCGGTTCCGGGTGCAGCAGGACTAATCCAACTTGCGATTCAGCAAGCGTCTGTTTCACTTCCACACGTGATAAAAATCCTCTATAATCGACATGTTTCCATCCAGATAACTGTTTTACCTCTTCTTCAAGTGCAGGCGGGGCAAAAGTACCACCAAGGACTAGTTCAGCGGGACGGACCTGATTAACCCACTCCATAGCGTTGATCATCTCGACAATTCCTCTCAAGCGATAAATGCCTCCAAGGTAGACGACCTTACCACTTTCCAAACTCGACATTTCTCGTTCAGATCCTTCTTCATCAATAAGTTCTCGAAGAATCGGATAGTTATGGATCGTCACTGTATTTGGGTTAAAGGGACGGAATTTATCCATGATATAAGGCGTTGCGGTTACGACAGCATCGAAATTACTTGAAGCTTTCTTTTCATACCGCGCAAAAGCTTTCGACATCAGCTTCCGAACACGTTTCGGAATCCACTGCTTTGATAAAATCTGTTCCGGCACATCCTCATGCACGTCATAGATCACTTTTTTCCCTAGCCTTTTCAACTTCACCCCGATTGGAATCAGCTCTGGATCATGAAAATGGTACACATCTGCATTCTCGGCTTTTGCTGCTTCGAATACAGATCGCGTCGTCTTTAAAATCCGCTCAACTGGATGTCTCGGACTAGATGATACGCCCACAATCTTGACCCCATATTCTGTTCGGTTTTCTTCTTTCGGGACGATGTAGCTTACGTCATGCCCATCTTTTGCAAGTGATTGGCACTCCTTGATGACGATCCGGGTGTCCAGTCCCGAATGTACGGATGTTATGTGACAAATCTTCATTGGATCAACAACTTTCAAATAGTTCAACTGGTTCTTCTTTAATATTTTCTTCTAAATCATCGACAATACTTCTCCAGGAATATTCCCTTTCTACGAATCGCCGTCCGTTCCAGGCTAGTTCTTCATAGTCTTCCTCACTCATCTCTGCACATTCAATCACTTTTTCGGCAAGATCCTCAGGGTTCTCAGGCTCAGAGATGATTCCGCATTTGTTTTGTGTGATCAGTTCTTCACTTTCTCCTACACCTGAAAAAATAACCGGAACGCCGGCAGACAACGCAGGGAATATTTTAGAAGGTCGAGCACCCTTGAACAAATCGATGTTTTTCAATGTGACAAGGCTGAAATCCGTTATTGCATAGACATTTGGCATCTCACTGACCGGTACAGGATCATGGAACGTGACATTCCGCAAATCCATCTCCTTCGCCATTTTAACGATTTTTTGTTTTTCAGGGCCATCGCCAATGAATAGAAACGCGATATGATCCAATTGTCGATCCTGGATCAATTTTGCAGCCTTCAACACCGAATCCAACGCCTGAGCATACCCCATCCTTCCTGCGAAGGTGAAGACCTTTTTCCCAGTCATATTCAACGCCTCAAGCTTTTCAGCATTCTCAATACCAGGCGTGAATTGGTCCGTGTTCACACCATTAGGCAGCAAGAAGACATCCTCTTCGCCTTTGCCTTGCTTAAGCATGTACTCCTTGATCCCTTCTGTTGCAGTTGCAATTTTCCAGGCCTTTTTATATAAAAATCGTTCAAGCTTTTCAGCCAATCGAATACAGGTTTCATTTTTCAAGATGCCAAGCTCCACAGCTGATTCAGGCCAAATATCCGCCACATTGAAGATGAACTTCGCCCGCTTCAATTTCGAAGCGATATACCCGGTGATTCCTAAAAACAATGGCGGTGACGTGCAGATGATGACGTCTGCGGGCTTTGCCTTAAACACAGAATAAAATGCACTGAATGTAAAAGAAAAATAAGATCCAAGCCTGCGTAAGAAACTCCCTTTCGGAGAAGGATAGATCCACGTCCGATGAACAGGGATTCCGTCATAGTTCTCAAACTGATAAAACTTGCCCTTGTATTCTTCAGGAATTTCACCATGCGGGTGATGAGGGAATGCTGTCAGTACCTCTACTTGATGTCCGCGTGCGATCAATTCTTTTCCTATCTCATATAGTCTGATCTGGGGTGCACCAACTTCTGGTGGAAAGTTTTCACTTAATAGGATGATTCGCATTTCTTCTCCCTCACTTGTCGAGTGACTTTTGTACTGATTGGACCAACAATCTTAGAATTTATGATCAAGTTCGTTTATCATGCTGTTGATTCCAGCTTCAACGGAATAGACTGGCACCCATCCTGAAGCTTTTTTGAATTTAGAGTTATCGAGACAGCTCCGGTAGATGTCGCCTTTACGAGCTTCGATATGCTCAGGTGTGACATCTCTCCCCATCGCTTCAATCATATGCTTGCATAGTTCGTTAATCGTGATTTCAGTGTTCGTGCTCAGGTTATACGTCCCGTTTGGCGTGTCTAGTGCATATAAATGAGCCCGCGCAATATCTTCTACATAGATGAAGTCCCTTGTCTGATTCCCATCCCCTTCGATTTTCGGGGTCTTCCCTTCAGCAAGAAGATCGTAGAAAATCTTGATTACGCCACCTTCACCTTTCGCGGTCTGCTTTGCTCCGAACACATTGGCATAGCGCAGAATGACAAATTCGATGCCGTACATGCCGGATAAAATCTCTACATACTTTTCAGCTGTCATTTTTGATATGCCATAAGGCGACATCGGTTCTAAAATACTCTCTTCCTTGATCGGTAATTGGTCATTGTCACCGTAAACTGCTGCCGATGATGCGAAGATGACCTTCTTAACATTTGCTTTTTTCGCGAATTCTACTACTTTAATGGTTCCAGCAATGTTCTGCTCCATATCAAACATCGGGTCTTGAACAGAGACAGGGACCTGGATCTGAGCTGCGAGGTGGATAATGACATCAATATCGTCTACCCCTTTCAAATCTGAAAGGTTCTGGATGTCACCCTTATAGAAGGTGTCATCTTGTCCGATATTGTCGGGATTGCCTGTAGACAAATTGTCCACAATCAATACCTGATGCCCTTTTTCCTTCAAAAGATCTTTCGTGTATGTTCCAATGAAGCCTGCCCCGCCTGTTAGTAAGACCTTCATTCAGAAAACCTCCGATTATCTGTCAGCCATTTTCGTTTTCAATTGCTTGAATAAATTTGAATAGAGATAAAGATCCTCTCTTTGTATCAAAAGGAAACTGCGATAATTTGAACTTGTCACTTTCTTATATAAATAGATCTTGATAATAAGGCTTAAAATATAAGTTGCCGTAGTCGCTACGGCTGCCCCTACCACACCGTAAAGAGGTATCAAATAGATGTTCAAACCGACGTTGAATAAAACGTTGAAGAGTGAAACATACATGTTCACCTCAGGTTTCCCACGTCCGGCGATATCATTTGATAGGAGCCTGTCGATCGATAATGCCGCTACTCCGGGGATGAGCCATTTCAACAGGCTTGAACTCTTTTCATACTGAGCCCCGAATAACAAATCGATCACCCAATCGGCAAAGAAAAAAACACCAATCGTCAACAACAGTACAAAGACTAAAAAGTTTCTCGTCAATATCGATGTAACGCGATTGCGGTCCCTTTCATCATCAACCGATGCGATCCTGGGAAGCAGGACCGTCGATAGGGATTGCGATAGTATCGATATTCGCTCCCCGATATTGACGGCTGTCACATAAACTCCTACTGCTGCAGGGTTCAGAAAGTAACCTAACAAAAGAAGGTCAATTCGATAGTTTAAAAAAGACATCACGTTACTTATATGTGCTTTCAATCCAAACATGACTGACTTTTTGAAGTATGCAAGATTGAAAACCCCTTTTTCATACCTGAAGCCGAATTTGGCATACAGGATATAAACAATTGAAACTGTCGTGATCAAATGCCCTAAAATAAAGGCTACGACAGCTCCAGTGAGTCCATAATCCAACACAATGATGAATAAGCTAACAAAAAACAAAGTACCTAATTGCGTAATGATCAATATCGTGTTAAACACACCGAATTGCTGTAATCCCTGGAATACGGTCTGAAAATAGATATTCAAAAACATGAACGGCAATGCGATCAAGCTCAATAACAAAAATGTTGTTGATGCTTCTTCAAAAAATTGATCTGAAAAAAAGAGCGCAATCACCATTCCGATCAGAATCGAAACAAAACTTAAGAAAATACCAATATATAAATTGTTTTTTACTGCTGAATCAACGTCGATCTCTTCACGACTTACATAATAGATCGTCGATGTATTGACCCCTAGATTCAAAAACGTCATTAACAACTGGGGCAATAAGATAACGAGTGTATATTGACCTTGTCCGGATGGGCCAAGAAATCTTGCGAGTACGATCAATAGCAACATCCCAAGAAGGATACTGGTGAATTGTCGTGTAATCGTGATAAAACTGTTTTTCGCAAAGCTATTCCTAGCCTTCATGTTGTTGGTTTCCTCCTAATAGGACTAGTTGCTTGGAAAATTCAGCGTAATTTTTCTCTGCATTATAATTTTCATCCCACATTTCATAGGCATGTTTACTTGCTGAATCATATTCAAGGTCCGACATAGCAGCAAACGCCTCGATTGCCTCCGCAATTTGCTCTGGTGAGGCCTCCTTCTCCAGCAGCTTTCCGTTCTGATCATTGACCAGTTCGGACGTACCTCCAACATCTGTTGCCACTACAGGGATCCCGCAACTGAACGCTTCCATGATCGAAACCGGGACTCCCTCGCTCGCACTCACATTCATGAATAGATCAACCGGGGTCTGTTGATAGTACGTTCGAATTTGAGCATTATTCATAAACCCGAGAAACTCCCACTCCACATTAGTTGGAAGTTTTTCTGTTGCGAGTTCATTAAGCTGATCCCATAACGGACCATTTCCTATATGCGTCCACTTCACGTTCAGCTTTGTTCGATTCAATGCTTCAATGAGCAGATCCAATCGTTTCACATCGACCATATAAGAGCACGTGACGATGTGGAGTTGCTCCTCCTTATTCTGGGGATTGGTTTGTTCTCCCCCGACTGTTCCCAGTCTACTAACCGAAAGTTTAGCCGGAATTAAGTGAGGATGTTGATTTTGTAAATAATTTTTCCCATCAGCCGAAATGGTGTAAATCTTGTAAAGGTTCGTAATAGTCTTTCCTTGTAATGGAAGGTACGGCGGTGTATGTCTATAAGCGTATAAGTCTCCTCCATGTGCTCTTGAAACACCCTTAATAGCTTCCCCATATTTTTCCTTAAGCATTCCTATAGCAACCGCAGCTGGACTTAGCCAATAGGAATAGAAAACACACTCTGAAAGGTTTGTGTTGTTTTTCACATAATGACGTTCAATTTGATTCCGGATTTTAACCGCCATACCTAACCAACTGATCAAGTTCAAAATTCCAGGCAGTCCATATTGTCGTGCTGAACCATATTCATTAATGAACCATTTCATAGCCTGAGCATCAGACAATAAAGTAAGCCTGTGAAAATAGGCAAGTGTTTTGAAGTTTTTATTGCTTTGTTTAAATGGTTTTACTTGGGCGTTCTCAGGCACTTCTCTTTGTTCGTTCTCAGACGTATATGCTACAGGAGATATTATGATTTTATGGAAGTCCTTGTGTAGATATTGTAGTTCAGTCTCAAAAAAATGTTCTCCAGGCATGTATGGAAAGTTTTGTGTTAATACGATCAAGGTCGAATTCATAGAAAATCCCTCATTTTTTCGTTAGTTTAATTTTTAGCAGATTGGTTCACTTTTTATACCAAATGTTAAAAGGGTTTTGAGATAGCTTTTCCGAAACATTGACTTCCTCAGATAAGAAGTTACCCTATCACTAATTAATTCTTCGTGTGTGTGGAATAAATATTGACGACATTTCTAGTGATGATTATAGAAGTATGATAAAAAGATACATATTTATTCTCAAAAAAAAAAGCTTATCAAATTAAAAAAAAGCAGAAAAACAAGATGTTTTTCTGCTTTTTGATTCGTACATATTATTCGCTTATTTACCATTTTCAACTTTTTCTTTAAAAACCTTTAATAAAAACTTGGGTAATTCTAACATCCTTTTAATTCGCCACGGTTGGGTGACAAGTCTATAAAACCATTCCAGGTTAAGTTTCCTCCACATAAGAGGGGCCCTTTTCACTTCACCTGACAGGACATCAAAGCTCCCTCCAACTCCCATAAAAATACCTTTATTGAAATGATCAATGTTTTCGTAAATCCATTTTTCTTGTCGAGGACAGCCAAGTCCCACAAAAACTAGATCAGGCTGAAGTTTCTTAATTTCATTACGAATTTCTACACTTTCTTTATTAGTGAAGTAACCATCACGGTATCCCTGTACTTGTAAACCTGGAAATTTCAGCTGTACGTTTTCGACAGCCTTTTTGATTGTTGTATTTTTAGCTCCTAAAAAGTAAACGTTATGTTTATTCTTAGCAGCGGTCTGAAGAAGGTCAATCATTGTTTCAAATCCAGTAATTCGTTCAAGTATTGGCTTATCCAATATTTTTGACGCAATTTTAATTCCCACGCCATCAGGTGTTACATAGGAAGCTTCCTGAATAATTCGTTTAAAGTATGAGTCCTTAAAGGTCTGCATCACTATCTCAGGATTAGCCGTAATAATAAACTTCTTTTCTTTCCGCTCAATATGAGTTGTAATTATGTCTAAAAATTGATCTCTTGTTGTATTTATGAAAGGAACCTCTAGAATTTCAACTTGATCCTTTTTACCAATTATGGTCTTATCCAAAATATTTTCCATAAGAGCATCACCTAAATTTACTGACTTTTAACACTGTATTAACACAAGGTCAATACTCCTATGTATTATCATCATTAGAAGGATAAATGTAAAGGTCTTCAGCAAAAATGTAATATAAGCGTAATTGGTGCCTTTTACTTTTGAAGGAAGATTTTACACTATTTTTCTTTAAAGACATCTGGACGGGACTCTCTCATTCCAAAATGAAAAAGAATTGCTTCTACAATACGCTTTGACGCATTTCCATCGCCATAAGGGTTAGAAGCTTTAGCCATCTTATTGTATGCCACTCTATCAATCAAAAGTTCATTCGCCATATTAAAAATATCCTCTTCATTGGTTCCAGCCAATTTCAATGTACCTGCTTGAATCCCTTCAGGACGCTCGGTTGTGTTACGTAAAACAAGGACTGGAACACCTAAAGACGGAGCTTCTTCCTGAACACCGCCAGAATCCGTCATAATAAGCTCTGCTCTTGATGCGAAGTTGTGAAAATCAATAACTTCAAGAGGATCAATCAAGTGAATCCGGTCATTCCCACCTAAAATGTCCTTTGAAATCTCTCTAACAGCTGGGTTCAGATGTACTGGATAGACAACCTGAAGATGATTATGCTCTTCTACTAGTCGTTTAACAGCACCGAAGATGTTCTTCATTGGTTCCCCTACATTCTCTCTTCTGTGTGCTGTCAAAAGAATCATCCTGTCTTCCCCGATATGTTGCAAAACTTCATTGGTATAATCAGTCTTAACAGTTGTTTTCAAAGCATCTATTGCTGTATTCCCAGTTAAGTAGATAGACGTTTCATTTTTATTTTCTTGAATTAAATTTTGATAGGATTTTTCAGTTGGTGTAAAATGCAAATCTGATAATACCCCTGTAAGCTGACGGTTCATCTCCTCTGGATATGGGGAGTACTTGTGCCAAGTCCTTAAACCTGCTTCTACATGTCCCACTGTAATTTGATTATAAAAAGCAGCCAAACTGGCAACAAAAGTGGTCGTCGTATCACCATGTACGAGAACGATGTCAGGTTGAGCTTTCCTCATGACATCTTCAAGCCCTTCAAGGGCACGTGTAGTTACTCCCCCTAAAGTTTGCCTTTCTTTCATGATATTCAAGTCATAATCGGGGGTAACTCCGAAAGTAGCCAGAACCTGATCCAACATTTCGCGATGTTGGGCAGTTACAGTCACAATAGGCTCTATTTGTTCTGTATATTTTTCCAACTCCAATACGAGAGGAGCCATTTTAATAGCCTCAGGACGTGTTCCAAAGACGGTCATTACCTTTAATTTTGTGTTCATTATCATTCCCCTATCAATTTATAACATTTGTATACATTTTATATCAGAATCTACAATTTGTTAATTTTTTCTATAAGAAAGGTGCTGTCCCAAAAGAGTCTGAGTCACTGCGAATTTAACAATATTTGGGGAAGTTCACACTTTTTTTAGGACAGTCCCTTAACAACTGATTAAAATTATTAAAGGATTATTGTTAGTAGAGTTACGAATGTACTAAATTCACCGTGTTACAGGAGAATCCATCGCACTTGATCGAACGATATGATTCTTTTGTTTCTTCTGTGTTTTTCCAACTATATACGAGCCGAAAGGCAGCATTGAAATCATTTTAATTATCCCCATAGATAATAGGAGACTTACAAAGAACAACCCGATCACACGTGTACTTGTATGTTCAAAAAAGTTTGCTGTATAAGGGCCAACATATCGCTGGACTTGCCAGTGCAATAAATAAATTCCGAATGAATAATTACTGATCGTATTTATAATTTTCGAGTTAGGAACGAATTTTCCAAACGTAAGAATCGCCAGACTCCCTAAAATGACAAATGGGAATAAATCGAACCGTTTAGAATTAACACTTGTAAAACCGAATTTATAATTCATTGCAATGAAATACACAGCGATCAATACACCGGTCAGAATGTACCATTTATATTTTCTTGAGAATTCAATGACCTTTTTATAATGGCGTCCAATCAAATAACCTGTAGTGAAATAACCAAACCAGGCTGTGAATGGCAGTTTCAAATAATGCCGGTTATCCTTTATGAATGCTAAATCTGAGTAATTCAAAAAGTGAAGGTGAGCAAACATAACGACATAACTGAGCGGCAGCAAAATTTTCATCGGAATATTGAACTTAATGACTAAATAATGCAAGATGTAAAATTGCAAAATGATCAACACAAAATACCCTTCAAACATACCGAACAAAACGTTATCAAGAACTTTATCCTTCAACTGGATCGAACCGCTCAAATTAAATGTGACCAGTGCATCTATAATGGCGAACGAAACAAAGGGAAAGTAGATCCACTTTATTCGTTTGCGGAAAAACCCCTCTCCTAAACGATCGGGATAACGATTTGCCAAAATAATTTCTGATAAGACAATGAACGTTGGAGTTGCGTAACAAAATAACAGTCGAGCCAGGTTATAAAATTCAGATTGCGGATAACCTGCAGAAATCCCTGTTTGAGTAGTACTATGAAGAAAGACAATACTCAAGCAAGCAATAAAGCGTAATAGGTTCCATTCCTTTATCATACTTATCACCTACGAACTAAAGTGTGTTTGTCGAATTCTGTCGAATACCCATCATACTAAGATACATTAACAAAACGATTTTAGTGTCGCAACGCAATATTCCAAATCATTACAAAATCTTAATAAGGTTCAAACCTCCAAAAGGTTGCATAAAGCGCTTATGCAAACAAAAAAGAAGGAGCTGTCCAATAAGTGTCTGAGTCTCTCCGAACTTAACAACATTTTGAGAAAAATCGTGGTTTTGATACAAAATGTTGTGTTGGAGGTGTCTGACACTTTTCTTTTTGGACAGCCCCTTCTTTGTTCAAATTGTAGCTGTTTTCAGCTCAGCATTCTTTTTGGAGGCTTCTTCTCTATACTTTTTCTTCTCTTTTTTAGACATTTTTTTATATTTCTTTAGAAATTCTTCATATTTAGGCAACACTTCATCCACAGGACCGAAATCTTTGACGGTTCCAAATTCAAGCCAGAGGATCTTTTCACAGAACTTTTTCATCTGGCCAATTGAGTGGCTAACGAAAATCATCGTCTTCCCTTTAGCTTTGAATTCTTTCATCTTTTCCAGAGATTTTTCAGCAAACGCTTTATCTCCTACAGATAATGCTTCATCAATGATCAGGATGTCGGGGTCGATATTTACAGAGATTGCAAAACCTAAACGTGATTTCATTCCGCTTGAATAGGATTTTACTGGTTGATCAATAAATTTCTCTAATTCTGCAAAATCAATGATATCCTCTTCCATTTCTTGAATTTCTTTTTTTGAAAATCCAAGCATGAGACATTTGAGTTCGATATTTTCTCTACCAGTCAGATCACCTTTCAAACCTGAAGCAACCGCAATCAATGCTGCTTGTCCATTCAACGTCACAGAACCGGTTGTTTCAGGGACGATCCCCGCAATGATGTTCGACAATGTTGATTTTCCAGAACCGTTGATCCCGACAAACCCTACAACATCACCTTTATCAGCTTCAAAATCCACATGATTTAGAGCATAAAAATCTTCACCATAGCTTTTAGGTGTAAGTAAATCCAATATTTTCTCTGAAGATTTCTTATATAATTTGTATTTTTTCGAAACGTCTTTGACGATAATCGCTTTTTCCATATTGATTCCTCTCATCTATAGAAAGTCGATGAAATGCCTTCTGAATTTCACATGTATTGTCGCGCCAATGAAAAGGAGCAGACCAGTTACAGCCCAGAAATACAACGTGTATTCCCAGTTTTCAATAAAGTACCAGCCCAATCCGAAGAATCCGGCGCGATACCCTTCAATTAAATAATACAGCGGATTGACCTTCATAACCAACTGTATAAACGCATTGTCGATATTTGAAACCTGCCACAAAATCGGTGATAGGTAGAGCAGCATACGTAGTGTCGCTTGTAAAAACATTTGCACATCTCGAATGATGGTTGCAAGTGTTGATGTGACTAACGCTAGTGCAAAGATAAACATGAATGTCGCAAAAGTAAAGTAGATGAACTGCAAATAGTAGATATTTATCGGAAATCCTGAAAATTGCATAACTAAGACCGTGATGACAAACATCGCCGCATGGATATAAAATTGTGAAAAAATAATATAGTTAGGAATGACACTCATTGGAAAGTTCATCTTTGAGAGCATTCTCAGCCTTGTATAAATCGATTTAGAACCTTTTATTGTCGATTGATAGAAAAAGAACCAAATGATAATTCCAGCAAGCATCCATTGAAGAAATGGAACTTCCAATCCGTTGTCCAATGGGATATCCGCTTCCTTCCTAATACCATATCCAAATACAAACCAATATATCGCTACCTGGATCAGTGGATTGATGAGCTCCCACGCCATACCTAAGTAATTATTGCTGTTCGAACTTTTCAATTCATATAAAGATAACCTTCTAACTAAGTAGAAGTGTTCAATCTGTTCTTTAATCACAGTGATTACGGATTTCATACTATAGTCCTTCCTGTGTAACTTTTGAATGATAAATTCTTCTCAAATTATACTTTCATGCTTATTAAAACACAACAAATGATACATAATTGTAAACTTGAGCACATTGCTCCGCGTGCCAATTAGTAGTTCGTACATATTTATAGAAATTTAACCGCCCCTTTACAGAAAAAATATAAAGTCTGTAAAATTAGAGACGTACAACTACTAAACAGTAAAGATATAATATTTCAATAGGACACTCTTGCGGTTCACCCGCGGAAAGTGAGCATCCTGGAGCGGAAATCAACGACTTTCAAGAGCAACAAAGTTTGCGCAAACAGCCTAAATTAATAAAACAGGCCGTCGATCAAATTCGACAGCCAGACGAAGAACGTAAGATGTTATGATTTATTTCCCAAACACTTCATCTACAACTCTCTTCGAAGATTCCCCAGATTCTAAATAACAAAACTTCTTGTAAAACTCTTCCGTTGTTTCAGATGGTAAGAATCCATTCTCCTTGATAAGTTTTATCTCTTTAATGATCTCTTCAGTGGTTCTTGTCAAAGGTCCGGGTGCTTTTTCTTCGAACTCGAAATAGAATCCTCTCAGATTATCTCTATAATCATCAATATCATATACAAAGAATAACATCGGTCTTTTTAGATTCGCATAATCGAAAAAGACGGATGAATAGTCAGTTATCAGAATGTCCGATATCAAGTACAATTCTCTAATGTCTTCATGAAATGAGAAATCATAAACAAAATCTTCATAACCAGACAAATCCAGGTTTTCAGCTACAAGATAATGCATCCTTAACAACACAATGTATTCTTCCCCAAGTTCCTCTCTGATTTTATCCAAATCAAGCTGGAGATCGAACTTGTACTTCCCTTTGGCATAAAACTGATTATCACGCCATGTAGGAGCATACAAAATAATTTTTTTATCCTTAGGAAGATTCATTCTTTCTTTCAACTGATTCATATTTTCCATATCATTACAGTTAATTAGAAAGTCATTCCGTGGATAACCCGATTCAATCATCGTTTTATCAAAGGCGAATGCTCTTCTGAATATTTCAGTCGAATAACCATTCGGTGAGACCAGATAATTCCACTTACTTGCTTCTCTTAAGAAATTTTCTTTATATTTTGTCGTATTGGTTCCTGGCATATGGACCTCATCCATATCAGCAGCAAGCCTTTTTAATGGTGTACCATGCCATGTTTGCAGATAGACTGTATGCTTTGGTTTAGGAATCCAGAGCGGTAATCTACTATTAGAAACCCAATATTTAGCTCTAGTCATCAATAATAACCAACTGATGGAAAACCTTCTTACATATTTCACATCTTTGTCTGCAAAGAATTTTAAATGTCTTCGATCGACACTCCAATACATTTTATACTCAGGGTTGTTTTCCAACATATATTCGTAAATAGCCCTTGGGCTGTCACTATACTGTTTTCCTAGAAAGCTTTCGAACATGACCAACTTCTGATCAGCCGGCATGATTCTTCCTAAAAGATAGAAGACAACCTTGTACATTTCTTTCAAGTAGTCGCTTCTTCTAATTTTTACCCATTTGGATCTTATCAGGCTAACTGTTTCCTTAACAACGTTATAATCTTTGAGTGTTAATATAAGTGAATTTGCTTTCTTCGTACCCTTGTAACTTACTTTTTTTTGTTTACCATTAGCTTTCAAAATAATATGTGACGGGTTGGTAAGTTCATGAGATAGTGTGATACAGTTACTTTTTATTCTTTCCATACTTCCCGCAAACTCATATTCAATTTCCAAGAAAAACTTATACGTTTCATTTGAGTTTTTATTTAATATTGAACCTACATCAACTGATCCCTCTATACCATTACCTGTAAAGACTACATTATTTGGATACGTGGTGGGGAAGTCTTGCCGTTCCACTTGCTTTATGTCAAATGACCTTTCTTCCCCATCCTTATTAACAGCTATTAACGATATTGCTTTGATATTTGCTTCTATTTTATTATGAAATAGAGGGTAATTGAAAAAGCCATTGAGATAAAGTTCCCCGTCTTTAGACATTTGAATATCTTCTACTACTGTAAATAAAGTGATTTCATTAAACCTGAAGGATAGGTTTCCTTTATTTGTTGTAAAGGGATAAAACATTTTTTTATCTTCCTCAACCAAAATGGAAAGGAAACTGAAATGCTGATGATTACTTCTAATTCTCTTTTTCAGTATATCATCCTCTGTTTTTTTACAGACGTACATATCCCAGATATTTTCTATATCTGTGTCTTTCTGGAAAGTTTCAAAAGAAATTTCCACTTCAAATATGGAGAAATCATTTATTGTATCTTTCACAGATGACACTAGATAAACTTCTTGATCCTCTTTGTTTCTTTTCGCTAGACAGAAATTTAACGGATTATCTTCGCTGAGGAAAGATTGTTTAACAGCAATCTCTAGTTTATATATTTGATTTGATAATTGGATATTAAGAATTTTCAAATGGTCCAATTCTTGATTATGCATTGTCATTTCTGCTCCTCTCATCCCTCAAAACGTTATCCATAGTCGAATATATTTAACTAGGCAAGTTTAGTATTCATTATTCCATTCAAATCATTCGAATGAAACTTTTAAATTGAGTTGGCAAAAATGACTGTTTATAATTGGTAAGATTATAATGGTTCGTTAGAATTATTTACCAAAAGTCATTTTCCCCTTGTAAAGCTTGTGTTAAAAGTTTAAATTGTCTACTAACGTGGTATTAATAAGCAGCTGGATTGTTAATGGATTGTAAAGACTGTGTTACAGTTCTGCAAATTTAATATATTACCATACTCATCATAGACGTAACAGTAGAATGAGCGAATATATAGTTTTAATAGGAGGAAACAACAATGAAAAAAGTATTGACATACGGTACATTTGATCTACTCCATAACGGCCATATAAACTTACTTCGTCGCGCGAAAGAATTAGGAGATCATTTGACAGTGGCAGTATCTACTGATGAATTCAATGCTCTCAAAAATAAAAAAGCATATCATAGTTATGAAAACCGTAAAACGATTCTTGAGTCGATCCGCTATGTAGATAAAGTCATTCCAGAAAACCATTGGGATCAAAAGATTCAAGATGTGATTGATAATGAAATCGATGTATTTGTAATGGGGGATGATTGGGAAGGAAAGTTCGACTTTTTAAAGGAATATACTGAAGTGGTGTATCTTCCTCGTACTGTTGGTATTTCTACAAGTAAGATCAAGAAAGATTTATTATTGGTTAATAATGGTTAGAGAACTTCTGATTGGAGCATATTTGTTTGTTTTCAAAATGCTCTTTACTATATTCAAACAATTTCCCCAAAAGGACAAAGTAACCTTTGTTGCTTCTTTTGGGGATAATATATATTATGCGGCTAATGCTTTATCGAATATATATGATAGTGAAATTATCATATTAAGAGAACCGAGCTGCAAGGTACCATTCAACACGATAAATAATTCAAAGGTCTATGACTTTGAATCACCGCATCTGATTCACTTTCTGAAATCTATTTATCATTTGAGCACTTCTAGAATGGTTCTTGTAGATAATTATTTTGGTTTTCTAGATGTTACTGATTTCCACCCTGATGTTAAATGTGTGCAACTTTGGCATGCAGCAGGAGCAATCAAGAAATTTGGCTTGATGGACCCTTCCATCCACAAAAGAAGTTCTTCAGCCAAAAGAAGATTTAAGAATGTTTATGGCCGTTTTACTCATATCGTAGTCGGATCCGAAAAAATGGTTGATATATTCAAGGAAAGCTTTGGAGCAGTAGAACAAAAAATTTTACGCACAGGAATTCCTAGAACTGATTTCTTTTTTGATAAAGCAAAACATGAAACTGCTGTAAATATTTTAACGAACGAATTTCCAATAATAAAAACTAAAAAAGTAATTTTATACGCACCGACATTTAGAGAAGGTGAATTTGACCTCTCAGATATTCCATTGGATCTGAAAAAGATGCGTGAAGAATTGTCAGATGACTATGTGGTTTTTTTGCGTTTGCATCCGGCAGTGAATTTTAATTTAAGCAGACGCTTTCCAGGGTTTGTTTATGACGTTACAGATCATCATTCAATGAATCACTTGTTATTGATAACTGATTATCTGATAACAGACTACTCTTCCATTCCGTTTGAGTATTCTTTACTTGGAAAACCTATGATTTTTTATGCTTATGATCTAAAGGAATACCAAAAAGAACGAGGATTTTGGGAAGAGTATAATAACAATATTCCCGGTCCAATTGCTACAAATACAAATGATATTATTACATTCATACTGAATAATAATTTTGACTTGAAAAAAATAAATGATTTCGCATTCATATGGAATCAATATTCTAACGGAAACTCCAGTGAAGCTTTAATTGAAGAATTATATAAATGAAAAAGAACCCGGATGATATGGCTTTTCAAACAAAGCTTGTCATTCGGGTTTAATGTTGATATAAGGAGTTTTTTGAAATTATTTTGAAGTCTACTAAAATCAATCAATCACGTCCGGAATTATGGTAAAATATCTAAATGGACACTTTTAAATATGAATTGGAGTTTTTTAGATGAATTCAAGGATGAAACGTAAAAAAAGGAAACGCAAATCATTAAGGAGAGTCTTAAAACTCTTCTTGTTGACAAGCATATTCTTAGTAATTGGGCTTGTGAGTTACGGAGGTTATCTTGCATACAATATCAAAAGCGCTGCAAATGAATCTTATAATGAGTTAGATCGTCCTAAGTCAGATTTACGCAAAGAGGAAGTATCTATGGGAGATGATCCCGTTTCCATACTATTGATGGGAATTGAAGATTACCAGGGGGATTCTGGCAGATCTGACGTCATGCTGGTCGTGACTATAAATCCCAAAACAAAAGAAATGGTCATGGTAAGTATACCCAGGGATACAAGGACATATATTCCTGAGATAGGATACAAAGATAAGATTACACATGCTTATGCCTATGGAAAAAAAGGGCAGCAAGAAAAAGCAGTTATTGAATCTGTAGAAGGATTATTGGATATTCCTATCGATTACTATGTATCTACTAATTTTAATGGTTTTGTTGATGTAGTAGATGAATTGGGTGGTGTGGATGTCAATGTTCCATTTGACTTCAAGGAAAAAGACATGGATGGAAAATATATAAACTTCCAAAAAGGAAACATGCATTTGGATGGCCGGGAAGCTCTAGCATATGTCCGTATGAGGAAGCAGGATCCACGCGGTGATTTTGGAAGAAACGAAAGACAACAAGAAGTACTCTCTTCTATAATGGATAATGCAATTTCCTTTAAATCCGTAACCAGAATTGATAATGTCGTCACTCAGTTAGGAGACGATGTAAATACGAATATAACATTAAATGAGATGTTCGGTCTAAAAAGCTTTTATGAGAATTTAAAAAATAAAGAGTTTGAAACATTGAATATCAAAGGCGAAAACACTTATATTAATAATGTGTATTATTACGCTGCATATGATGAATCTATTGAAAAAGTATCCACGAGATTACAAGAAGTTTTAGAGCTGAACAACGAAGAAATTGGAGATCATTCCACCTCTGAGGACATGAATCAACAATAGAATAATATATTATTCACTTATAATTCTTAAGCTATGATATCTAAATCATAGCTTTTTCTTTTTTCCATTATTACCATCATAAGGAATTATTCTTATATATTTATTACAGATGCAGTTCTTTAGAACCAAGTTTTGTAATCTTATCCTAATCTTTTGTAAATCTATAGTAAAAAAGCGAGATCTATCTTATTATGTAGTAAAATGTATAAATTTTGGGAAAAGGTGTGAATTAGGTGAAGAAATTTGTCGCTTCAAGTCTTGCAATTTCGACAGCTCTTGTGGCTCCATCAGTTAGTTTCGCAAATTATGATTCTAGCTTTTCAGCTACTGAAATGGTCGTTGATGGGGATTATGTCAATGTCCGAAAGGGAGCTTCAACAGACTATGAAGTTGTCACTCAGTTGTTTTCCGGTCAAGAAGTGACTGCAATTGATCAATTTACGAATAATAATGGTCAACTGTGGTACAGAATCGATTTAGGCAGTGTTAAAGGATGGGTATATTCAGATCTTCTAATAAAAAAAGAAGCCAAATACCATGATATTGATGATGTTACCATGCATACAGGGAATAATGTTGTACAAGTGCATAGAGGGGCATTGGCATCTTATCGTGAAGTTGCTTCTATTGAAACGAATGAAGATGTGAAAGTAATTGGTTATTTTATCAATGAGCTTGATGAAAAATGGTATCACGTTGATTTAGGTGAAATACAGGGCTGGGTCTTTTCAGAGTATTTGACAGATACCAAGTCCTATCCTGAAGCAGACGCATTGGTAGGAGAATACATACAAGCTATAAATGATCAGGCTACCGTTCATAGAGGAGCACTATCTACATATAGAGTAACTTATACACTATCTGGAGATGAACAAGCGAAAGTTCTGGATTACTTTGTCAATCATAACGAAGAAATTTGGTATAACGTAGCTGTAGGAGATATAAAAGGCTGGGTTATTGATTCCTCTATTCAAAAAGCAGTAGAACAAGATGAACCTGAGGAACCAACCATAGATACGCTGTTTGTTTCATCGGAACAAGCATTTGTACATAGAGGTGCGATGACGGATTACAAAACGGTAGCAACAGTTGTTAGAAATCAACAGCTTGACGTAATTGATCAATTTACCAATTCTGAAAATCAGCTTTGGTACCGTGTTCAACTATCATCAGGATTAGCAGGTTGGATCCAAGCAATTCATTTGGCAGAAAAACCTGTCCTGAATGAACAGATGTACGTCAATGTGGAAAATGCAAATGTTCGAAAAGGGGCAACGACTTCTTACGACGTGGTAGCAACCTTACCTAAAGGATCTGCTGTAAAAGTCGTGGATACCTTTACAAATAGTGAGAAGGAAAATTGGCTCAGGGTAGAGTTTGCTTCCGAGGAATTTGGCTGGATTTATGCTCCCCTACTTTCTAATGAAGTTGTTCATATTGAGGAAAGCCGTTATGTAGGAACAACTACAAGTGAATTAAAACGTGGGGCAATGTTTGGCTACAAAACGACTACGGTACTCTCATATCGGGAAAAGGTAACCGTTTTAAGAGAATTCATTAATGACTACGGCCAGAAATGGGTGAACGTGCGTACAGAAAATGGAACGGCAGGCTGGTTACCTTCTTGGGAAGTCTACGCTAATCTAAATGATCGTACTTTCGTATATCCTACAACAAATGTCGATCTCCTTAGAGGAGCTTCTGAAGGATATTCAGCAAACACCACGGTTACAAACGGTACACCATTACTGAAATTATGGAATTTCGGTGATTGGATAAATGTAGAAACGGCCTCTGGTATCAGAGGATGGGTTTTAGAAAGGAATACAGCCGCAGTATCTCCTAAAGCACTTCTCACTCCAACCGTCCATACGAAATCAGATGGAAATCCTACTCTCGTTTGGGAAAAGGATGTCAATTTCAATGTAAGTTACTCTAATTCATCGAGTAATGTTTTGAAAATAACTGGAGACTTTACACGCGTACAGCTCCCTTCTTTTTCAGTAAAAGGGATCAGTAAAATAGAGTCTACTAAAAACACGCTAAATATTACTTTCAATTTAAACTATACGTATACAATTCGTGATTACAAAGATTCTTTGACCGTTAAAGTTGTTCCATTTGGTCTTGCCGGAAAAAAAGTGATTGTCGATGCGGGTCACGGAGATCATGATCCAGGGGCAATTAGCCCGAGTAATATGACTGAGAAATCTGTCAATCTAAAAACTGCTGAGTTCCTTAAGAAGGAACTAGAAGCAAGAGGTGCTGAAGTTGTGTTAACACGCTCTGAGGATACCTTCTTGGAATTAAGTGAACGGACTCAAATTGCAAATGAATCTGATTATGATGCCTTCATAAGCATTCATTCAAATAATTACTTTGACAGTAATGCTCGTGGAACAGAAACCTATATCGATACAGATTATAACTTTAATGGTTACAAGAGTAGAGAGTTGGCAAATTATGTGCACCGTGACTTAGTTTCTGCCTTAGGCTCTTATAACCGTGGTGTAAAAGAAGGTAATTTATATGTAAACCGTAACAATGAACTCCCAAGTATCCTTGTCGAATTAGGTTTTCTTTCAAATCCACAAGAAGAAGCTCTATTGAAACAGGATTCTTATTTGAAGAAAGCGGCACAAGGAATCCGGATCGGATTAGATAAATACTTCAATCAATTTTAATAGTTGTCGATATAAGAAAGGAAAACGTTTAAGGGGGAAACAGGGTTGAAAGGGAAAAAGTTTATCATTATTGCTGTCACATTATGTTTAGGGATTTTTTTAGGGACACTTGCACCATATCAAGGAAAAGCGAATAGCAACGTATTGCTTGCAAGTGTGGATTGGGTTAACTCCCAATTATCAGGTGTAAATAGTAAGATTTCACAATTGGAATCCACCATTTCAAGCCAACAAGCAGAAATCAATAGTTTGAAAGAAGCAATTGAAAACGGTGAATATGATGGCGGATCTGAAGATGAACTACCATCAACTGTCTATGTTTCTGTGTCATCTGCAACGATTCATTCAGGAGCCTTAGATAGCTATAAAGTTGTCGCAACGAAAATCAAAGGTACTGAATTGTCAGTAGTAGACTCTCATGAATCGACAAGTGGATTATGGTATCGAGTACAAGTGACAAGTTCTTTGTATGGATGGATCAACAGTGGTGACGTTTCGACTTCAGAAGTCCCGAAACCTACAAGTGTAAAAATCAAATCAGATACTACTCTACATAGAGGCGCACTTTCAAGCTATGCGGTTGTTGCTGATTTAAAAGCAGGTAGTACACATGATTTCATTTCTACTTTTGTAAATGATTTAGGTGAAGAATGGTATAACATTGAGCTCTCCAACGGTACAAGAGGATGGGTAAAGGCTGCTTATTGCGAGGTGCAATAGGAGCATGAAAAAAATATTCACAGGTATCCTTTTACTTACATTGATTTTTTCGTTAGTCCCTTATTCTAAGGGTTTTGCACAAATTTCAAGTAAATCTTATCCGAATCCAGTCAATGTACAAATATACTCTAGCTCCAATTATTCGTTTAAAGTAAACGGAGTATACCTACTGACGAATAAGCAAAATGGGCAAAAGTCATATATTCGGCCGGGAATTTATTTATCGGTTCAACCTGGGAAAATCACTTCTGGAGGGACAAGCTTCTCCTCCTCGAATGGTTTTCATCTGAATGAGCTGTCCACACAACCCAAATATGCTGAATTCACAAGTACCACTGATGTCAGAAGTGGTGCTATGGATCATTATCCTGTCAAAGAGACCTTATCGAAAGTCGAAAGTGCTACTTATAACAGTTCATTCGTTAATGGTAAAGGAGAAACGTGGTATAACGTAACCACTGGTAATAATGAAACTGGATGGGTATCTTCTGCTACAACCTTTATCCGGAATGCCCCAACACTACCTCTTATATATATCAATAACAAAAATTACAGAGGTAGCTTAGAGTTAAAACCTGAAGGTAGTAAAATGACTGCTGTAAATAAACTAGACATGGAAGATTACCTAAAAGGTGTTGTACCAAGAGAAATGCCTGCCAGTTGGCATTCTGAAGCATTGAAAGCCCAGGCAATCGTCGCTAGGAGTTATGCTGCGAATAGCATGTATTTGAAAGATAATACTTCTAGTCAAGTGTACTATGGATATGATGGAGAAGATTCCAGAAGTAATGCTGCCATTCAAGCAACGAATGGATTGATTGTAAAATATAATGGAAAGCCCGTTCAAACCTTTTTCCATTCAACCAGTGGTGGACGAACAGCAAATGTCGGAGATGTATGGAATTCGAACCAAGCTTCCTTTCCCTACTTGATAAGTGTGGTAGATAAGTATGAATCCTCTCCACATAGCAATTGGTCAGAGTCCTTCCGTTCAAGAACATTATTGGAACAATTTGATTTCAGTTCTGGAACAGTTTTACATGATGTCAAGCTCCAAACACCAGGTGCAAATGGCGAGGTCCGTGGTGTTACATTGCTAACATCTAACGGTGAAAAAACCATCACCGGAAATGAACTTCAGATAAGACGCCTTTTCCCGATATCCGGGAGCTATGGCTTTCTAAAGTCTAATTGGTTTAACATGAACTTGGATAAACAATATGGTGTACAATTACAGAACTCTCAATTAAATCAATTTGGTATTTTTGGACAATCTGTACAGCTAGGTAATGGGACCACATCCATATCTACAGCTGAAGTTCAAATCCAAACGGCAAATGGTATCATCAAAAAAGATACAGATCCCGCCTCGATCACCCTGAATGGGAAAGGCTGGGGGCACCGAATCGGTATGAGCCAATATGGTGCAAAGGGTTACGCAGAAAATGGTTGGGAAGCTGTTGATATCGTTAAACACTACTTCCCCAATACAACTGTATCTAGATAATAACAAAAGCACGCCCGTGGCGTGCTTTTTATGTTCTTTTATAATGTTCCTTTGCCCTATTCCAGTAACTTAAGAAATCTACTTTAAACTTTAAAAAGGCTAATATCGAAAGTAAAATGATCGTTACCGCTAGCCAAAGCGGATTGAAAAGAAAATCCATGAACCCACCTACAACAACCCGCGGAATATTTACCGTAAAGTAGATGAACAAACTTAAAAATATCGGATGCTTAGGTAATCTCAGGAAGGTTATATAAATGATCTGAATAATCATTCCGACATATAAAGTACCCAATATGATACCTGTATAACCAAAGTTTGCATAAGCTTCTGCCGCATAAAGCGTATTTAATACACCCGCAGTCCCCTCTTTGACACGCTCTGGAAAATAAACTTCCATTGCCAGTGCTGCAGATCGAATCTGTTCATAGCCAAACAGATTCGTTAAAGTCGAAGGAAGACTTTGGCCCCATAAAAAGGGAGCCTCCCTTCCAAACAAATCAAGATGGAGATAAAAAGGAGAAATCTGAGCAAGAATCAACCTTCCTACCGGGCCAGACGAATAAGATAAAAAAGAACTGATATTCGTTTCGTTCATTACAAAAACGTACATTAAAACAATCCCAATAACACCTGTAACTCCGATTGCAGCTACCTTTGGAACAGTCAGAATCGTTTTCCTAACATATATCCTTACAAGAATGAACATCAGGATATAGAAAAAAATTGGAGCTTTCGCCAAATAGTATGTGTTGATGAGAATAGAAGCTATGAACAATGCAAAAAACAACAACATCCATTTACGCTTATTCGTTTCCGCCCAATAAATATAAGCTGCGAAAGACAATAAAGGAGTAAGTGCCATTCCAAAAATATTGCGGATTAAAGTGTTACCTTGAAAATCATGTGAAGCACTGATTCGAAGGGCTGCTAAGTTATCGGCCCCTTGGAACATCGCAAATAAAGGAACACGATCGACCATTAACAATGTATAAACAACAGCACCTATCCCTAGAAAGGATAGCCCTAGAAAAACCACATAGAATTCATTCTTATTTTCAAATAATTCGGCAGCAGGCTTATTAATGTAATCCAGCAATTCTTTTTTCGGCCGAAACCCGAATACCTTTGAAATGAACAACATGGATAAAGGGATGAAAATCATGATGAAACAGATAAAGAAAAAGCCGTTAACTTCTACCTCTTTATGATTCAATTTATTGATCATATAATAATGATCTATATCAAGAACTATCAATAAAGGGCCAATAAAACTCGAGACTAACAAAGAATAATAAAATATTATTGAAATCATATTCGGCTTTAACAAAGACAGTGTCCCCGCAACTCGTTTAAATAAGAGCATAGAAGCTGTTAAAACGATCAACCATAGAACAATATAAAGCAACGTGGTGATCCTCCTAATCCATGTGCTGTAATATCAAATCATTTCGTAATTGATTCTACAATCTTCTCTGATGCTTTTCCATCACCAAAAACATTCTTATAGTTAGGTTTAGTGTCACTAGTTGCATAGCTTACAATTTTATCAACATCTGTACCAACAATTACGTTTGCCCCATCCTCAAGGGTTTCAACCCATTCAGTCTGCTCTCTTAACGTGACACATGGGGTTTCCATAAAATAAGCTTCCTTTTGTACACCGCCTGAATCAGTCAAAACTTTAGACGCACTTTTGACCAACTTGATCATATCAAGATACCCGACTGGTTCAATAATTTTCAAGTTTGGAATACGGTGAAGGTCCATACCTAGATCATTCAGTTTATTCTTTGTTCTAGGATGAATCGGCCAAACCTTTACAGCATCAATTTTAGAAAATGACTCAAGGATATTTGTAATATTTTCTATACTATCAGTGTTTTCTGCTCGATGAACAGTAATGAGATGATAGTTGTCCTCTTCTAGTCCTTTATCAGTAAGAATGTTTGATTTTTCTGCAAGCTGTTGATTATATAAGACAGCATCATACATAACATCCCCAACGTTGAGAACATTGTGATGGATGTTTTCATCATTAAGATTTCTAACAGCTGTTTCAGTAGGACAAAATAAAAATTCAGATACATGATCGGTCATAATTCGATTGATTTCTTCTGGCATTTTCTTATTGAAACTTCTTAACCCAGCCTCTACGTGAACCACAGGTATATGTAGTTTGGAGGCTGCTAATGATCCTGCCAAAGTCGAATTCGTATCACCATATACAAGTACATAATCAGGCTTTTCTTCTAATAGAATTTTTTCGATTTCAATCAGCATTTCACCCGTCTGTTTTCCATGTGACGCGGATCCTATTCCTAGATGATAGTCTGGTTTAGGGATATGGAGCTCTTCAAAGAAGATATCAGACATGTTTTTATCGTAATGCTGACCGGTATGGACAATTTTTTCTATATGATTTTTACGTAATACCCTTGATACTGGTGCTGCTTTAATGAATTGAGGACGAGCCCCTAAGATCGTGATTACCTTCATTATGACACTTCCTTACACTTTAATATCTTTCCATATATTTGAGATTATGCCCATCAATAGGAAATACACCCAGGGTACGAAAACCCAGATAAAACGTAACTCTGTAAATTCCTGAATATATACAATTGCCAGCATAGCTAACATTCCATTTATAAATAGAAAAGCTATTTTCCAAACTGAGACTGGAACTTTGTATACTTGTTGACTCCGCCTGAAAATCATTATGTTAGCAAGCAAGTATGAAAGGACAACTGAAGCAGCTGCTCCCCATAGGGAAAACAACGGAATCAAAACCACGTTCAATATCAGACTTACAACGGCAGTTATTCCGAAGTAATAAGAAATCGGTTTGGTTTCTTTCTCAATGAACAAACCAACTGAAATGATCAAATAATAAAAGTTCAAAAATGTCCCCGCACTTAATAATGCAACATATTTGGTCGCATCCGCAAATTCAGGATTCGGAATCATGAATTTCAATACAAATGGAATTACGGTTGCAATACCCAGTAAGCCTATAATTCCTAGAATAAGTAAAATATAATAAAACTTCGCAAAGATCTTTTTAGCATCCGGCTTTTCTTTAATAGACATTGAATAGGGACGCCATGCCATCTGAACACTGGAAGTAAGTAACGTAATTACAGTTGCGAACTTGACAGCCACCCCGTAAATACCATTCGTAGCTACCCCATCAAAATGTACAATGAAAAAACGGTTTGCGAAGGTAATGACCCAGAAAGCTAAGGACGCTGGTACTAGGGGGGCTGCATACACAACTATTTTCTTTAAAACTTCATAATCGATTTTAAATCTCAGGTACTTGATGACTGGTCGTACTAAAAAGGCTACGACCACGACCATACTGATCACTCGTCCGATGTAGATCGCTTCTACACCTGGTAAGAAGAATTTTAAAATAATAAATGATAATAATGCTACAAGACCTAGCTTTAGGACAGTATAAATCATTACCTTAAGGCTTTTGAACTGGAAACGGTACAACGTCAAAATCAACGTTATGATCGCTTCGAATACAAGTACAATCATGGCTATATAGACGACATGTGCATAATCTTTACTATCTGTAACAAGTTGTGATATCCAAGGACCGAAGAGTAGGGCAATCGCAAGTAGAATTAAAGAAATCCCTAAGCGGAAAGTCAAAACTGTTTCGACATAAGTATCTCTTTTCTCTTCATCCTCTGTGTCATAGTAATAAAAGGCCAATGCATTATCCGTTCCGAAAATGATGAAAAAGGTCAACATGGCAGTCATTGCATCGACTGCATCAAAAACCCCCATTTCTGTTTGCCCTAAATAGGCTGTGTAAATGGGGAGCATCAAGAAAGCGATCAGCTTTGTTCCCACGTTCATCAATGCATAAAGGAGGGAATCCCCTCCTAATCGTTTGAGTTGGTTCAACAACTTATAACAGCTCTCTCTCGTCTACCTTTTTCGTAAATTTCGCGGGAATACCTTTCACCACAGTCTTCGGTTCTGTATTTTTAGTCACCAGGGCACCAGCAGCCACAAAGGTTTCCTCTTCGATTGTAATTCCCGGTAGTATGATACTCGCACCGCCTACCCGAGCACCACGTTTGACCGTTGCACCTTTGATTTTATCAAACCGTTCTTCAGTCCTGCCCATGTAATTATCATTAGTAGTTGTGACACAAGGCGCAATAAAGACATGATCTTCTAAATCAGTGTAGGCTGTGATATAGGAATTAGATTGAATTTTAGTACGGGTCCCGATTGTTACATGATTTTCTACAGTAACTCCACGACCTACAATGACAAAGTCTGCAATTTTCACATTTTCACGTACACTTGCTAAGTCTGCAATCAATGTATCATTTCCTATTGTTGCTCCTCGATAAATCACACAATTCGCACCGATAGTAACCCCACTCCCGATAAGAAGCGGAGGGATGGTCTTATCAAGCTTTACAGTACTTGTCTTACCTGGTTTTGGTCCCTTCCCCAATACTGCTCCATCATCAATTGTTGTTTCATCACCGATAACGGTTCCAGAATGGATGGTCACACGGTTTCCAATTTTGACGTTCTTACCGATTTGTGCACCATCTTCGATAACAGTAAAGTGACCTATTTGAACTGAATCATCAAGCTGGACCGATGGATCAATATGATTCATAAGATTAAACTCTCCTTACCATTAAAGTTTTCTATATTTGTTCGGTTTTTCGACGTCTTTCATTGCATTACGCGTATCGAAAATGACCGGGCTCTTTTGGGCAATCATATTATAATCAAAGTCCGAATGATCAGTAGTCAATAATACAAGGTCTGAATTTTCGAGAATTTCTTCGCTCAGCGTTACAGTTTCCACCACTTCACCATTCAATTTGAAATGTGGAACATATGGATCGATTACTTGCACATCTGCACCTGCATCATATAATTCTGTCAATATTGGTAAGACTGGTGATTCCCGATAATCATTAATGTCTTTTTTATAGGCCACTCCAAGGACAGCGACTTTTGCCCCTCTTAATGATTTTCCATCTTCATTCAGAATTCTCATCGAACGATCAACAACAAACTCTGGCATTGAATTGTTGATTTCACCAGCTAATTCAATTAATTTAGTATGATAGTTGAATTCTCTTGCTTTCCAAGTCAAATAGAATGGATCGATCGGAATACAATGCCCTCCTAAACCAGGACCAGGGTAAAAAGCCATGAATCCATATGGTTTGGTTTTGGCAGCATCAATCACTTCCCACACATCAATACCCATTCTTTCACATAGGATGGCCATTTCATTTGCAAGCGCAATATTAATATGTCGGAATGTATTCTCAAAGATTTTTTCCATTTCCGCTACTGCTGGACTTGATACCTCATGTACATCTCCTTCCAGGACATTTCGATACAAGGCAGCTGCAACTTTCGTACAGTTTTCAGTGATTCCACCGACTACTTTTGGTGTATTTTTCGTTTTGAATTGTTTGTTCCCTGGATCGACTCGTTCTGGTGAGTAGCCGATAAAGACTGATTCCCCACAAACTAAACCGCTCTTCTCCAATGCTGGGCGTACAATTTCTTCAGTAGTTCCTGGATATGTTGTCGATTCAAGTACTACCAGCATCCCTTCGTGCGCATACTTTGCGATATCATTTGCAGAACTTTGTACATATGAAGTATCTGGTTGTTGGTAAATATCTAATGGTGTTGGGACACATATCGCTACTGCGTCAACCTCTTTGATTTTAGAATAGTCAGTAGTTGCTTGAAGTAGTCCATTACTGACCATTTCATTCAAATCTTCATTTACTACGTCACCGATATAGTTGATCCCATCATTCACCTGTTGGACTCTTGATTCTTGCACATCGAATCCGATTACTTTGAAACCAGCCTTTGCTTTTTCTACTGCAAGCGGTAAACCGACATAACCTAGTCCTACAACACCGATAACCGCTTCTTTAGATTCAATTTTATTTAATAAACGTTCGACTAAACTCATGAGTAAAACTCCTTTTACTTAATTTATTTTAACTGCCTTACCTGTCTTGCTTGATTCAAGTATCGCTAAAATCAATTGAATTGGAGCAATCCCGTCTTTTGCCGACACGATAGGTTCACGGTCTTCTTCAATAGCTTTGACCATATCCTCAATAATCCATTGATGCCCTGGTTTTCCAAACGGATTTTTTTCAATTTCTTTCTGTAAAGCCAACACTTCTTCCTGTGTAATTCCTTCAATATTCCAAGTTTGGATATAGTTAGCTGTTTTTCCTCCAATTTTAGCAGTTGCTTTCTCACCAAAAATGGATAATGATTCTTCAAGGTTGGTTGGATAAATCGTGGTTGCAGCCTCGATCACACCAAGAGCACCACTTTTGAATCGGACAACTGCAGTAGCGACATCTTCTGTCTCGATGTTACGCAACCTTGTAGCTGCCATCCCTTGTACGGATTCGACAGGTCCCATCAACCAGAGCATCAGATCTAAATCATGGATCGCCTGGTTCATGAGTACTCCTCCGTCATATTTTTCAGTACCACGCCAGGGGGCTTGGTCATAATAAGCCTGGTTACGATTCCATCTTACTGTGGCATTGGCATGGCTGATCTTACCGAACAATCCATCATCAATCGCTTTTCTTAGCTTTTGAACTGCCGGCCGGAAACGGTTAGGATGGACAACAGCCAACTTCACCCCATTTTCTTCAGCAACTTGTTGCATTTTTTCCGTTTCTTCTAATGTCAACGCCATTGGTTTTTCTACAATGATATGACGTTTGTGCTCTGCGACAATTTTTGTCAACGGATAATGTAAACCTGATGGAACACAAATATTTACAACATCTATCTCATCATTTACTTTTAACATTTCATCCAAATCGGTGTATGTTTGATAATCTTTATATTCTTCTAAGCGTTCTGGGTTTGTATCACATACTGCAACCAGCGCTGCTCCATCAGTTTTTTCAATTGCATCTTTATGTTTCTTAGCAATGTGTCCGACTCCAACAAGTGCAAAATTAATCACGCTGTGTTCCCCTCCGAGCATCAATAATGTATTTCCAAAAAACCAAACCTAATACAGTCAAAAATAGACCGCCAAAGATTGCTATTAAGAGATTAGGAATCAGATTGGATTCCTCTTGTTTAATGACTGTTTCGATCTCCATCGGTTCTTCAAAAAAGTGAAGGTTGGTTTCTTGTTTTCTCATATTTTCTATAAAAAACGGTAAATTCGTCTCTAATTCCAATAAAATCTCTTTGTAATTGTCGATTTCTACTATTGATAAGTTTTCATTTTTCAGTTTTTCAGTATAAAAATCAATTCGTTCTTCCGTTTTCTCACTCTGGGTTTTAAAAACCGTTTTACCTTCTTGAGTGAGCTCCTTGCGTTTATTATACGCAGATTCCAAATCATCCCAATATTGATTTGAAACTTTTTCCAATTGTTTTTCCGCAACGTTTTTGTCAGAGGAAGTTACCTGGAATTTGACCCGACCATCACTTGGTATGATGACCTTGAAATCATCTCTGTACTCTTCGGGTAACTTTTCCTCATATATCTTTAAAATGAGATCATTGTCAGTTAAGCGGTCTTCAGTAAGCCCTCCAACATAAAATAACGTTTTTGCTTCATATGGGCGATCCTGGAACATAGATAAACCTATTGCAATCAACGAAAGAATCAATGGTACAATCAAAAAATATTTTTTCTTTTTCCAAAAGAAAACCAAGTTTTCATATAATACAAATTCACGTTTTGCGCTCACTAATACAGCCTCCAATTTACTAAGCTATCTTTATACATAAAAGAAATCCCTCAGAAATGAGGGAAGACGTCAAACTTTTTTATAAAATTTTGCCATCATTTCTACAACATAGGTTTGTTGTTCAGTTGTCAATTCAGGAAACATCGGTAATGAAAGTGCTTCCTTAGCAGCTTTTTCAGCCTCTGGGAAGTCTCCCTCCTTATAACCTAATTCCTTGAAAACCGGTTGGACATGAAGTGGCAATGGATAATAAATCATTGTCGCTACGCCATTTTCCTTCAAGAATCCTTGAAGTTCATCACGTTTACTTACACGTATTGTATATTGATGGAATACATGATAACGGTTTTCTTCTTCAACTGGAACTGTGACTTCTTCAGGTAACAACTCCTTTAGAAGCTTCGTATAATTTTCAGCATTGTCCCTTCTCTGTTCACTCCATTCATTTAAATGAGGGAACTTTACATTCAAGATAGCAGCTTGCATTTCATCCAAACGGCTATTATATCCGAGAATATGGTGATGATATTTAGGTTTGCTGCCATGTACACGAATGACACTCATCCGTTCAGCTAATTCTTCGTTATCTGTAACAATCATACCAGCGTCTCCATATGCCCCGAGGTTTTTAGTCGGGAAGAAACTATAGCAAGCAGCATCTCCTAGTTGGCCGCTTGTACGTCCTTTATAAGAAGAACCTATGGATTGAGCCGCATCTTCGACGATATAGATGTTGTGTTTTTCAGCAATTTCGATAATCGGATCCATATCTGCACACTGACCATATAAATGAACTGGCATAATCGCTTTCGTCTTGTCAGTGATCGCAGCTTCTATCTTTGAAGGGTCGATATTGAATGTTACAGGGTCGATATCAACAAAGACGGGCGTAGCCCCAGTTCTTGCTATTGCACCTGCAGTCGCAAAAAACGTAAATGGAGTCGTAATGACCTCATCACCCGTTGTCACGCCACAAGCCTGTAAAGCGATATGTAAGGCGTCACTACCATTAGCGACACCAATACCGTATTGCACATTACTGTAATCAGCAACACTTTTCTCTAGTTGTTTAACGTTATCTCCCAATATAAACCTTGTTGATGTCATCACTTCATCAAGTGTAGATAACATTTCATCTTTTAATGATTCATACTGTCTGGAAAGATCAAGCATAGGTACTTTCATTTAATTTATTTCCCTCCGTAGAGTCGGTTATTATATTTCCTTAAATTGTGTGGTACACCGACAAATTATAACATATTGTCTGTTCTTATTGCTTCTTTTTTATTTATTCTTTTCCAGTTACTTTTCGATAAAAGTTCAAAAACGGTTTGTATCGATCATTAACAAGGCCAATGGTTTCAGCCAACACCTGTGTTGCAAATAAAAGGACAATTGTTATGACAATAGCTACCCATAAAGTTGCACTAGAAAACAGGATTGCTGCTGTGCTGAAAATAATACTGAATCCATATATGATCAAAACAGTATTCCGGTGAGATATACCAAGAGTTATCAACCGATGGTGCAAATGCCCCTTATCAGGTGCGGTGATCGGTTTTTTATTCGCAATACGTCTAATGATCGCAAAAATTGTATCGAAAATTGGCACTCCTAATAATATGATGGGTACTACAAAAGAGAACAACGTTACGCTTTTGTATAATCCCAGTATTGAAAGCACCGAAATCATGTAACCCAGAAATAATGATCCCGTATCACCCATGAAAATCTTTGCAGGATGAAAATTATATACAAGGAATCCAATCACACTTCCTAAAATCACTAAAGCGATCGTTAATATAAGGACATTTCCATTCAGAAAAGCCATTACAGCAATCGTCCCGATTACAATCGAGGAGATGCCTGCAGCTAATCCATCCAATCCATCAATCAAGTTGATTGAATTAGTGATCCCTATAATCCAAATAAGTGTAAGTGGATATGCCCAAATGCCAACTTCGAACATCCCGATAAAAGGCAAATTGAGTATATCAATTGTCAGTCCGCTGGATATGACTAATAAAGCAGCAAGGATTTGACCTCCAAGCTTTATTTTTGGAGATAATGTATACAAATCATCAAACAACCCTGTAAGAATGATTACAATTCCAGCTAAAGTGATACCTGTGACCTCTTCTGTATATAATCCGCTTGTAAAATATCCAACAACCACCCCAATGAATATTGCCAGCCCTCCTAACCGAGCCATGACTTTACCATGGACTTTCCTCTGATCAGGATGGTCGACAGCATGGATTCTAATTGCGAATTTTTTCACATAGGGAGTCAATATTAAAACGGTCAAACATGGTATTAGAAATGATAGGATGAAATGAAAATTCATATTATTCTCTCCTCATTTGGTCGTAACATAACTATTCGTTAGAAAGGGTTAATTCAATGGGTTGTTTACAATTTCTAAACCTAACTTTTACATAATTCTTTTATTTAGTTACTTTTCCCTTTTTTTCACAATGCGAAATATGTAAAAGTTTCCTTGTCAATCTCTCTCAATGTTGGGTTTCTATGTTATAATTCGGTTAGAATTTATTATACAGGAGAGAGTATTAATGCATATAGTAAAAAGCATCTTCAAGGGAAATCCTTCACTGAAAAAATATCTTAAAATAATTAATCATATAAACAAACTGGAAAATGACTTTGAAAAACTTACTGATGACCAGTTAAAAGAAAAAACAGTTCAGTTCAAAGAAAAATTGAATACAGGAAGTACAACCGATGATCTTAAGATACATGCATTTGCACTGGTACGTGAAGCTTCCAAAAGAGTTTTGGGTCTAAGGCATTATGATGTACAGCTCCTTGGCGGTCTTGCATTATATGAAGGCAAAATTTCCGAAATGCAGACAGGAGAAGGTAAAACCCTTGTCGCCTCCTTACCAAGTTATCTGAATGCGCTCGAAGGTAAAGGTGTTCATGTAATCACTTCGAATGAATATCTTGCAAAACGAGATTTTGAAACAATCGGTAACATACATAAATTCCTTGGTCTTACAGTTGGATTGAACGTATCAGGAATGTCTACGCAGGAAAAACAAATTGCGTATAATGCTGATATTACATATGGAACCGGAAATGAATTTGGATTTGATCATCTAAGAGACAATATGGTGTTCAAGGTTGAGGAACAAGTTCAACGTCCGCTTCATTTTGCGATTGTTGATGAAGTAGACAGTATATTGATTGATGAAGCAAGAACACCATTAATCATAGCTAATAAAACAGATATTTCAGCAGACCTGTATACCATCATCTCACAAATCATCGGTTCATTTAAAGAGAATCTTCACTTTGAATTGATTCGTGACTCAAAACAAACCCTACTTAAATCCGAAGGAGCAACAATGGTAGAAAAAATCTTCGGAATAGATAATTTATATGATATTGAGCATCAACCTTTACTTCAATCTATTAATAAAGCTCTACATGCACATTTCATATTGAAGAAAGATGTCGACTATATTGTACGGAACGGTGAAATCATGCTGGTAGATGCCTTCACCGGAAGAATCATGGAAGGCAGAACATATAGTGATGGACTCCATCAAGCAATTGAAGCGAAAGAAAACGTTCAAATAAATCCCAAAAATGATACACAAGCTTCAATAACCATTCAAAATTATTTTAGAATGTACAAAAAGCTATCGGGCATGACAGGTACTGCTAAACCATCTAAAGACGAATTTCTTTCTACATACAATTTGGAAGTTATTGAAATTCCAACAAATAAACAGAAAGCTCGTGTCGATCACGATGATCTTGTTTTTGATAACGATCAGAACAAACGAAACAAGATTGCTGAAATTGTACAAGAAATTCATAAAACTGGCAGACCAATTTTAGTCGGTACTACATCGATCCAGCAATCAGAAAAGATCTCTGAATTATTACTAGGTATGAATATACCGCACCAGCTCCTGAATGCGAAAACAGAAGAAGAAGAAGCCAAACTTATATCTCTTGCCGGTCAGTTGAATCAAATTACGATTGCTACCAATATGGCTGGTCGCGGGACAGATATAATGCTCGGTGAAGGGGTAGCTGAACTTGGCGGCTTATACATCATCGGAACTGAAAGACATGATAGCAAACGAATCGATTTACAGTTGAGAGGCCGTGCGGGACGTCAGGGCGATCCTGGAACTTCACAATTCGTCGTCTCTATTGAGGATGAAATCGTAACGAATTATGATGATGAATCACTCGAAAAATTCAAAGAAAAATATGTTACTTCTCCCGAAGGACAAATAGTAAAACCTGATCCGCAAAAGTTTATGGATAAAGTCCAACAGACTGTAGAAGGATTTCATTATTCAGCAAGAGAACACCTTCTTAAACTTGATAACGTCGCAGATCAGCATAGAAGTATTGTTTACAAAATGCGTCAAAAATACTTGACTGAGGAAGACATACTGTCATTGATTGAGGTTGCTTATCAAAAGTATTTTGACTGTTTGGTCAATGAATATTGTACGGAAGAATCTATCCCTGAAGAATGGGGTACCCAATCAATGCAACAAGAACTTGCTATGCGATTTCCTGAAGTTGAAGATTCCTTTTTCATAGTAGAAGATAAAGAGGAATTAAATGGTAAGCTTAAAAAGACCTTTATACCATTCTTAGACGAAGTTTCTGCAGCTATGAATAATGAAATCGCCTTGGAGACTCGATATTTATTTGTTAAAGTATTGGATTCCCTCTACATTCAGCATTTAAACGATTTAACCGATTTAAAGGAAGGAATCCACCTTCGTAGTTATGGCCAGGAAGATCCTTATTTATCTTTTGAACGTGAAGGGTATCATCTTTTCCAAGAACTTCTTGTTCAGTTCTATGGTAACTTCTGTTCACACTTCTATCCATTAATCAAAAAGAAAATAAATGATTCAGCGCACAAGAAAGAAAGAGAGGAAGTAAATGTTTTTTAAAAGTAAAAAAGTAAGCAATGAAACTAATGCCCAGTATGATGCAGAAAAACCTTCTATTGATGTAGATGGGGAAACCGAGAGCTTGGTTGCAGAAAACAATATGATCCAGACCACTTTGTCATACCACCCTGAATGGAACGTTGAACAAAATGAAAAGTATGTATTCCAATTTCACCACAATCAATTGAATGGAATGGAACGAAATCAAATTTCTGTTAATGGAATTAAACTTACAGAGGCTGAAGATTCGTTTGTTGCTACAGCATTTATAAGAAATACATTATCAAATGCGATACGATTTGATGCATTAACCTTATTGTTGTTGAATAGTGAAGAACAAGTCGTTGCTAAAAGAACCTTTGAAATGCATCATTTCGGCGAATTAGACTCATTACATTGCAGACCTTGGAGATTCTTATTCAGTAAAGATGATTTAAAAGATGGAGCCAGACTTCCAGTACAAGATTTTAAACTTGCTTTTGAAATCAAACAGAAACAGCAATCATCACATCGCCTTGAGCTAGCCGATAGTTGGAAACAAAACTTAAATGCAGGTCAAAAAAATGAAATCAATGAATTAGTCGGGAAGCTCCCTCCACTTAAGAAGAATGAAGTGAATCTGATGGGGATCCAAGCAGAACAAAAAAATGATGACTCATTACATGTCATGATTTTAATCAGAAATGGCAGCGATAAAAATATAAAATTAGAAAAACTGCCACTAACCATAGAAGATGCCCATAATAAAATAATTGCAAAAGGCCTCTTTGAGCTAGAAGATTTTCAAATTCGAGCTAATACTAGTAAGCCATGGTCATTCATATTCCCTCCAGAATTAGTTAAAGAGAACGAGATCGACTTGACCAGATGGAAAGCCTATTCTAACTAAAAGAACTGCCGACTTCTGTCGGCAGTTCTTTTATAATATTTCGTCTTTCATCTTATTTAAAGAATATTCTATGTCATTCAATGTAGGGTACTTTCCAGGGTGTAGTTCATTACCAGCTTTTTTAATTTCAATCGATCTCTTTTCTAAACGCTCCAGCATGGCAATCTTATCTTGTGCAATTTGGGTTTCACCTTTTTGAAGATGGACTTCGATTTCTTCCATCAGCTCATATCGTGACACTTCATAAATAATTGTTTCTTTTGTAATTTTTGCAGATGTAACATATCGTTCCATGAACAAATCACGATACTTGCTTCCATAAACTCGGCTCATCGCTCTTTCAGAACGTCTGATTTCATAGGATAGTTTATGGTAAGCTTCAACAACCTGATCGTTCAATATCTGTGAATCAATATATGATTTTAAAGTAGTCTTAGCTTGATCCAAATCTTTACCAACTTTTACTCCATCAATAAATCGTGCTGCATTCAGTTTCATATCTTTAGCATATTGTAAATCATCCTGAAGATCAGCGTTGGATGATCCTAACTCCGCTTCCGCATTTTTAATTGCTGATCCAGTCTCGTTGTATTTACTCATAAAAGCGTCCGATACAACTAAATCACTCTGATCAGAAACATTCCAAGAATAATACGGGCGCAAATCATTCGAAAGTGATACGGCCTGATTGACAAGTTCCAATGCCTTGTTCGAATCAAGCACTCTTTTTGCCCCTAAGTATCTTGTGTCCCAATATGATAAAGATAAAGAACTAATCGTGATACCTTTTGAAGATGATGCATGGATAAATTGATCTGAACCAACATAAATCCCAGCGTGTGAAGCCCCTGGTTTATATGTTTCAAAGAAGACAAGATCACCAAGTTCCAGTGAACCTTTACTAACAGATGTACCCACTCTATATATGTCAGCTGTTGTCCTTGGCAAATCTACACCATTTTTTTCAAACACATAATTCAAGAAACCTGAACAGTCAAATCCACTTGGAGAAATACCCCCATAAACGTAAGGTACACCTATGTAATTTTTTGCATCACTGATTATTGCACTCGGAGACGAAGCCTCAGCCTGATTTCCTCCTCCGAACATAGCCCCTGCGGAAACAGCTAAAGACAACATTATGTATGTAGCTTTCTTTTTCACCCTAATCCCCCTAAATGAAATCTTTACCCTTTTTTATAAGAATTCCTACTTTCGACATAATTTAATTATAATGAAAAATATTACCTTTTACTATTAACGTAAAGTTACAAAATCCGAGTTTATGTTACATTTATATTACGTTAAGATTAGTATATTACAAAACAAAAAGCCGCCCGAAAGGCAGCTTGGATAGAATTAATGAATGTTATACTCTACTAAATCATTATTTTTGAAGTAAAATCCTCCACCAACCAGGATTTTATCTCCTTCTATATCATAAACACGATAGGCGATACCCTGTTCCCTTTCTTCAAAGACATTACCATCAGGGCTATATAAAGGAGTGTCTTTTAATAAAGTGACATAACCTTTATAAAACTTTACATTACTCGTATTCTTTATATAGTATCCTCCACCGACATGATAGTTATTTTCATCAAATGAGTACACCCGGAGAGCATGACCTTTTCCAAAAGATTTATATTCACTGCCATCTGGTGCATACATCTTGGTTTCACTCTCGATAAGGATACGACCAATATACGGAACTACTTTATTCAAGTCCTGCTTGATGTAATACTCGCCACCTACATTGAAATATGATCCCTCAGTATAATATACTCTTAAAAACTCATCCTTCTCTCTTTCATCTACAGGAACATATTCCCCAAATTCTTCTTTCTTAAGGAATTGAACCCCTTCTCTTTTGATATGTAATCTAGCGATAGGTTCCTTCGGATCTGGTAAGATACTTTGATCGACATTCGGTAAAAAAGCTGCCGGTTCTTGTACTAGATTTGAAGAAGAAATATAAAAGGTTTGATTACCATCAGTCACATGATAATACACATAATGTTTAAAGGAATCATTGATTGCGAAAGGACCTTCCAATATTTCTAATCGTGTATTATGAGGCAATGTTTTATTAAGTCGATTTCCATCAACTCCGTCTCTAATATATGAAAAGTCTAAATCGTCATTATATGTGTATACCGTCTGCCCTGTTTCTAGCAAAATTTGTCGAGAATACGTATTTGCCATATCCCATTCGTAATCTACTCCTGGCGGAAAATAAATAATATCTGATCCTTCTTCATATCGAAGTTCGATAGGAGGAAATTCTTCTATAGACAATAAGAAGTTGTCCCTTAAAACCCTATATATTTTTTCTTGATAGGCATTAGGATTTTCTGTAGGATCATTGACTCTTGAGAGTCCATTGTAAGCCATAAGTGCAAAATACCAGTTTTCGAGAATTTCAGGATCCATGTTGTTTATTTGTGGCAAGTCTTGGTTGTTCCATCTGCTTTTTAAATGTAAAGCGCCTGCGTGAATATTATCCTCGATATTCCAACTGATTTCCTCTTGTGTATAACCATATTTTGCTAAATCTTCATCGGTCAATGTAATCTGCATAATTCCAATTCCGCCATCATCGGAAATATAAGGATTACCAGTTTCATCAAATTGTGTAAAATCCGATTCCTCGTCTGCCATTGCTATCAATATTTCTGGTGGGATACCCTCTGCAACCGCTATCTCCGCAATAAGAGCTTTCTTTTCTTGAAAATTTAACTCCTGAGAATCTTCGGCTCCCCCCTGCTTTGGTACAACCATCAATACTCCTACAAACAAAAGAAAAACTGCAACAATCTTTTTCACTGAAAGTCCCCTTCCCCCTCTAGAAGACTTTAAGTCTTCTAAACTCTTATTCGACCTCTTCTAAGGTCCAATACTTAAATGGTAACAGATCATTACCAAGGAATTCCAGTGCTATTTGTTGTGGTATGAGCTGAAAATATTCTTTTTCTTCAGAAACAAAATAGATGCCGACTACTTCAGATCCACTCAAACCTAGAACAGCAGGGTAATATGTATCATCATTCGCTTGTAACAACCCTTTTACAAGTTTTTCATCTTTGGTATCGGATAGTTCGACCTTTTTTATTAAATTTATAGCCCAACCTTTTTTCTTGTACTTCCCAATGATTTTCGGAGGATTCTCCTTGAGTTCGCTCAATAGTTTTTCATCTTTGTTGATAACTTTAGACATAATGTTTCTACCTCCCTATATCTATTAACTATCATATTATAGCAAAAAATGTAGGTTTTTATCTAATCCCTTGGTATTATTATCTGAATTTACAAAAAATACTATTCATTTCTGGTAATACAGTGTACTGTTGGGTATATTTGGGTATATAATAGAGTAATCGATTAAGGTGGGATAAAAATGAAACACCACATCATTACCAAATTATTTATTAGTAGCCTTTTAATAACCACTACTGGATGTTCAAATCTTTATGATTCAAATGATAATTATAATAAACCGAAGTCAGCTTCAAATGAAGACCAAAATCAAAACACAGTAACTTCTACAGAAACCGACCAATACCAACTTGAACTGAAGTCGATCCTAAAAGAAACAGAACTAGATTCAATAACAGCAACCACATCAATACTTTCAGATGAACAGATCATTTCACTTTATATACAAGTAGCTCCTGAAAGCTATAGTGAATCGAAGGCAAAAGAACTCGCCACCAGGTTTATACAAACCCTCGGTGATATAGATAAAGATCTCTGGAAGGTATACACGTTTCAAATGGTGTATACCAAAGAGGAAAATGATCTTTTATACTCTCTTTTACTGCATACTACAAACAACTCAAACGAAGTGATTATCCTTCCCGAACAAAAAAGGATGAAAGAAACCAAGGATAATATCCTTTGATCCGTCAAACGCAATCCTAAAGTCCCTATTATCTAAGTAATTTAGAATAAGACTATATAACCCCTTATGCACTTCCGATATTAACTATAAGTTCCACAATTAGTTAATAAGGGGGTTTTTTTATGAGTAATGTTCATAAAAAAGTATTATTATTTCTTCTAGTGTTCTGTCTCTCACTACCACTTAGTGCATTCGCCAAAAATTCAGGAGAAAGCAATGACAAGCTAGATTCTTTTAAACTATGGGAAATAAAAGGGAAAAGCAAGAACATAAAAACATTCAACACTGAACAGACTTTTGATTTAAATGAGGTAAATGAACGACAAATCATTGTAAACTTGATTGATCCAACAAAAGAAATCCAACACCCAGGGCTTGAAGATGTACCTATTTCAAATCGACTAAAAAATAAGGGATACCGTATTTTCAGAGTACCAGCAACTATGGATTATAAACAAACTCTGAAAAAATTAAAATCGTTCAAAGAAGTCAAATTCGTAGAGCCCGATTTTTTAAAAGAATTGAACTATCAACCTACTGATCCGTATTATGATGATCAATGGTATTTAGAACATATCAACATGCCTGCCGCTTGGGATGTGACAACAGGTTCAGAAGATATTGTAGTAGCTGTACTGGATTCAGGAGTTAATAATAACCATCCGGATTTAGCAGGTAAAGTTTTACCAGGTTATGATTTTGGGACCAACGATAATAATCCTAGTGATAACAAAGGTCATGGTACTGCCGTAGCTGGAGTCATTGCAGCTAACTCGAATTCTATCGGAATCACTGGTTTAGCTTTTAATACAAAAATCCTGCCTGTGAAAGTTTCTAATGAAGATGGCCGAATCACAGATAGCGCTGTCATCGAAGGGATCTATTATGCGATAGACCAAGGTGCAGATATAATCAACATGAGTTTTGGAAGTGAATTAGATAGTGTTCCCCAAAAATCAGCTTTAGTAGAAGCGTATTTAAATGATATAACGCTCGTGGCGTCAGCTGGAAATGATGGGACCTATCATTTGATGTATCCGGCATCCTATCCATTTGTTATCAGCGTGGCATCTACTAATGATGGTGATACTTCATCTTCTTTTTCAAACTTTGGTGATTTCATAGATCTATCAGCACCTGGAGAGGGTATTATAACTACAAATCTGACAGGTACTTATAGTGCAGCTGATGGAACTTCATTTTCTGCTCCAATTGTAAGCGGGATTGCTGCTCTCGTAAAAACGAAATATCCACATTGGGGACCTGCTGAAATTGAATGGGCACTAGAAAATGGAGCACAGCGATGGTATGAAGGGGTCTATTGGACTCCGATGTATGGATACGGTCGGGTAGATGGATATAATTCCTTGATCAATATACCGGATTTGACAAAGGATGTACCTAATCGAAGCTCCGAAGCAATTTCGCTTAATTCTGGTGAGGCTTACACGAATCGTATAGACATGCCAGATGATACTGATTGGTATGAATTAAACGTAACAAACCGATCAGAAGTTACAATCGACATTACGAATGTTCCTTATGATCTAGATATCGAAGGGATTATCCTTACAGAACAAACTTATGGATACACGGAGATTAAAAGGATAAACCAAGCATCAAATGGAGAAGATGAGCACCTGGTTTTTAATGTAGAGCCCGGTGTTTATAAGATAGGCTTATATGATTTATATAACCATTGGGCTACAGATGAATATATAATTAAAGTCAAAACAGTCAAAATAGATACACCTGTTTTGACGATTCCAAATGTTGATTTACCATCTAATCATCGACACCCAGTGGCACGTCTTCATATAAGAAGATCTGGTGTCAATTTAATGAAAAAAGAAAATGACGGATCCTTCACGTTTTATAAAGAGCTAAAACGAAATGAATTTTACCGGACGTATGGAGTGGAAGGAAATTACTATAATGTTGGGGGACCATATTTCGTAAAACATGAAGCTGGGAAAATGGCTGTATATATTGGCAGAGCAAACGTTGAACAAGACACTCCGCTCTACGCTCCAGATGGCAGTTTTGCAAGAACCATACGTAAAGGGGAAGCAATCCGGGTTTACTCTTATGATAATAATCGCTTCAATGTGGGTGGAGGTTATTATATAAAGAACAATTCCAGAGTCTTTTACACAATCGGATATGTGACTTTGAAGCAAGATAATTACATTTATAATCCGAATGGTCAAATATACGAGAGACTGCCAGCTGGAAACAGATATTGGGTTTATGGAATAGAAGGTAAAGAAATAAACCTAGGCGGAGGATACTACATTTTAGACGATCGTAATAAAAACAGTTTTATGAAAAACTAAAAAGAGGCTGGGACAAATGAACTTTGTTCAATAGAAAACCCGAACAATTTGTCCGGGTTTTCTTTATTGAGCAATATATGAAGGGTTCCGCTTCGTCAACATCCTTCGCTTTCCGCGGGCACGGCCTCAGCCTCCTCAGAAAGCACAGACCGCTTTCTTGCGGGGTCTTCGACTCGTGCTGTTCCCGCAGGAGTCTACGGATGTTGCCTACGCTTTTCGTCTTTCATTTTATCCATATATTTTATTGTTCGTCTTTTCTGTTGGCAGTTATAGTTTTGTCCCAGCCTCTTTATTTTTTATCTAAACTCATGATAACTTTTTGACCATTGATTTCCTTATATTTGAATACTATTTTATCGCCAACTTTATAATCTTGGATTTCTGCAGCTACTTCCTCAGTGATTTGGAAGGCTTGAGGTCCATCAGTGGTCTCCACCTCTATTGTATGAGAGTCTGCTTGCCCATTGTATGAACCTATGACAGTGATCATATCTTCTTCGGCTTTTTCATCCTTACTTGAATCCTCATCTGCACTTTCATCATTACTATTTGTGTCTTGGCTTTTTTCATCTTCACTTTTTTCGTCAGTGTCTTTTTCTGTTTGACCTTCATCTGAAGTTCCAGGTTCATCGGCTGTATTTTCGTCTGAATCAGACTGACAACCAGCAACTCCTATTACTAATAGTAAAGACATAAAAACCATCAACAACTTTTTCATATGTATACCCCCTCTATGTAAAATAATTGTAACAAACCAACCAATAAAATACATCGACTATTTGATAGAATAACTTCTGATACATTATACCTAGTTTTCATCATATGAAAAATTAACGATACTTGAGCAAATTGACAGGGTCTTATGTAAACCATGTTTTCCGAAGATGTATGAATGTTATTCTTTGGAGGTGAGATCGTGTCGAATAGGATCAATTGGATTGATACAGCAAAAGGAATTGGAATTCTTTCTGTTGTATTGGGGCACAGTGTAATGGAAATTTCCTTATTCCTATATTGGTTTCATATGCCTTTATTTTTCTTCTTAAGTGGATTTTTATATAAACCGAATGATCAATTCATTATTAAAAAATTCTCAGTACTTTTGATTCCTTATTTAACTTTCTTTTTAATCATCACTGGCATCAGATATTTGGATGAAGGTGTGCCCACATTTGAAGGGTTTATGAAGGATGGTCTAAACCTGTTATACGGAGGAGAAGTCCTTTCAGGTTATTATGGAGTTTTCTGGTTTGTAACCTGTTTATTTGCCTTGAGCATTGCATATCATCTGATTTTCCAAAAAATAAAAAGCTGGAAAGTATGGTTAGGAATTATTGGAATGTGCTATCTCCTTTCATATGAATATTCACTATACCTCAAGGACTTGACAGTTATGTGGAATGTAGATGTAGTGCTTTATGCGATCGTTTTTTATGCGTTAGGACATATATATAAAAGATTCAAACAAACAATAAATACATATAGTCTACATTTGACTTTCTTTTCGCTAATCGTTATTGGGGGGGCTCTATTGGCTCATTTAAATAATTCGATGTATTATCGATTGGATATGAAATCGCAGCTTTATAATCATTTTGGTTTAGATCTTATATTACCTTTAAGCTGCATTATTATTTTAATCACCATTTCAAAATTTCTTTCACAATATAAAGTTTCCTTTATTATATTAAATACTTTAGGAACAGCTTCGCTTACAATCATGTATTTACATTTAGTATTTTTGATTATACTGCCTAAATACACAGGTCTCCCATTGTGGAGTGTGATCATCAGCTCAATCATTTTTCCTGCGATATTCCATACTCTGGCCCAAAATATTACACTATTGAAGATTTTTTGCTTAGGCCAGCTTCACCGCTACTTCCCTAAAAAATACATCAATTTGCTTTATAGAACCAATGTATGACCTATAATAAAAAGCCCCTCTGAAACGCTCAGAGGGGTTTCCTATTAATTATTTAGTTTTTGCTATAATTTACATGTGCTTTGTTGTTGATAACGTAATAACCGCCACCAAGATCAATCTTATATCCATCAATTCCATATACTCTGTAGCTTTCATCTGCTAGAAGCTTCTTGTATACAGTGCCATGAGGAGTGTACAGGTAAGTATCCTGTGTAATCTTAGCATGCCCAACATAGTAGGTAACATCTGCGTTGTTAGCCACATAATAACCGCCACCTACATTGAATTGGTCTTTATTGTAAGAGTAAACGCGGATCTGTTCACCCTTCTTCAATGTTCTGTGGACTGTGCCATCTGGAGCATACAGCTTCGTATCCTTATTAATAGAGATACGGCCAATGTAAACACTCATCTTACCTTCTTCGTGTTTTACATAGTAATCTCCACCTACGTTGTAATATTGACCCATCACGCCGTAAGTTCTATAAAACTCTCCACGCTTAAGCATTTTGTACTCAGTGAATGAACCGTCTTCGTTCAGTTTCAATAATGGTACATCTTGTCTTACATGCAAACGAGCGATCGGTTCATTGTGGTTTGTTGGAAGTTCAACATTTGGAATAGTCAACTCTTCTTCAACTTCACCACGGAAGATGTTTACTTCTTTCACAGTCTTATTTCCTGCCACGTCGATTAATTCTAGTTCAAAAACATTGTCACCTTCGTCTAGCATTACCTTAGCTTCTAATTCATGGGTAAATGCTTCCATCTTCAGAGATTCGCCAATGTCTTTCTTATAGATCTCACTGCCATCTAATTTCAAGACTGCATGAGAGTAGTTATCTCCAACTTTTACATTCAAGTTAGTCTTATCCGTACTTTCATCGACTGACTCTGGTGCATCTACTTCAAGAGTAGGCACAGTGGTGTCAGTCATAACGGTTCTTCTGAATCCGATCTCGTTGCCGGCATCATCAGTACCTTCAATATCGATATGATGGACACCATCGTTTTCAAACTCAACAGTTGTCTTGAAGTGATAATCGCCATCTTTATACGTTAGAGGTACTGTCTTTCCGTTAACTAATAATTCTTCCATACCAGAAGCATCTTCTACATAACCTTCAACAGGTACAGTATTCGTGTTCAAGTGTACCAACGCTTCCGGTGTTGGGACGAAAATTGAAGGTACTTTGTTATCTTCTCCTACTACAGCGTCCGTTTCAGTGTTTCCAGCATAATCATATGCTACGACTTTAACAGATGCATCAGCTGGAATGTCTGTTAGTGTATATTCTGCAACATCTGCTGCAAGAGGTGTTTCAAGTACAGATTGATTGTTTACTACAACATCAAAGTGAGAGATTCCTACACCTTCATCTGTAGCGTTCCATGAAAGCTTTTTCGATCCAGCATCAAGAGTAGCTGTAATCTCAGGAGCTTGAGTGTCTACATAAACAGGAACTTTTACAGATTGCCATTCAGCATCTCCATAGTCAATAACGGATTGGATTTCGTAGTAATATACTCCATCTTCCACCGTTTCCCGTTTAACTTTTCCATCCCAGACAGCAGAATCTTTTAATGATCCCAAATCTTCACTGCCATCATAATAATGCTTACGTACATTGTTTTCAGTTGCTAATGTACGTAATGATTCCTCATCCTCATTGAGAATTGAATATTTTACTTCTTTTGCATTTCTTAAGAAGGTAAGGTACGGTACGATATCATCGCGTACTCCATCACCATTCGGAGAGATTGCAATTTTACCGTCATGTACTAGTCCATCTGCTGGGTTTTCTCCAAGATATTCATAATCTCCATCTAGAGCAGATGCCATTCCAGCTTCACCATAGAAAGAAGATTCTTCATGTTTCATACCATCAAGGATAGGTGCTTGGTCCCAATCACCCTTGAATCCAACATATGGAATACTAAGCTCAGGAAGCAAATCATTCGCATCCTTCAATTGAACGAAACCTTCTACAAAGTACCCATTTTCAAAGATTTCATCTAATGGAGCATTGTATGCCCAATCGACTGCATTTGATAAGTCAACAGTCACATCAAATTCGACTGAAGAGTTAGCAGGAATGGATACATACTTTTTCCCATCAACAATTACAAGATCATCTGATGTAAAATCAATTGGATATTCACCTTTCCAAGGTGCATCCGCGTTTACAGTCCCTTCTTCATAAATACCTTGTGCTTCAAGAAGGTTCTCTCCCCCAAGTACCAAATCGGTTTGGACGTTACCAAGAAGTTCATAGGTAACTCTTTCATCGGATACGTTTTCAGCTTTTAAGGTGAATGTTGTTTCCTCGCCGATTTCTTTCAAAGAAACTTTAGCTTCACCTTCATGAGTAACAATAACTGGTGTTTTTAAAGCAGCTTCAAGATCCATCAATCCAGCTCCACCACGACGAGGTGAAAAATAGTTATCAGTTGGATATGCACTGTTATATAGACCTTTATCAGCTTGAACACTTGCTGTATTCATCAAAATATTTTTTGCAAGATTAACACGTTCAGGACCAGTTACACCAAAGTCTGCATCTACACGCTGTAACATCAATGCTGAACCACCTGCTACATGTGGTGCTGCCATTGAAGTCCCACTCATCAATCCGTATTGGTTGTCGTTGAAAGTGGACAAGATATTTCCACCAGGAGCAGAAATCTCTGGTTTGAAATCCAAGTTAGGTGTTAGACCCCAAGAAGTAAACGATGAAAGCTTACCAGCATCAGGGTTCAATGCAGTCATTTTTTCACCAGTGAAAGTCAATGATACATCTTTACCAGCTTCAATCTCTTCTTTTAGAGCTTCCCCAGCATCCTTAAGGATGAATAGTTGAGGAATTGTAATGTCAGATGAAGTCGCCATGCTCACATATCCAGAAGAGTGGTTGAAAATGATCACTCCAGCTGCTCCAGCATTTTGAGCATTCAATGCTTTAGTGACAAATGGAGTTTCACCACGTTGGATTAAAGCAATTTTTCCATCCAGGTCAAGTCCTTCAAAGTCATTTGTTTCTGGTTCTGAACTTCCTTCATCACCAGGCATACGACCAAGACCTGCATAGACTACATCATACGTTTTCACTTCTAGATCATCCGGATGTACGGAGCTAGCAGAGAGGAACGTAGTAGCGCCAGCTTCTTCTCCATCAACTGAATACGAGAAAGCATCCAAGTCTAAATATTGATTTTCCATTGATGCTACTTGTAATGATTCGTATGAAAGACCAGGTGCTCCAACTACTCCGATGTCCGGGTTTGAAGGAAGCGGGTTACCGAATCCATTACCGAAGTTAGCAGAGTTCCCAGCGGAAATCGCCATGACTACGCCATTATTTACAGCACGTGCAACGGCTTGTTGTTCTGGGTCTTCAGAGTCCACGAATGCTGCAGTTGAACCAAGACTCATGTTAATTGCATCTGCACCTAGAGCAATTGCATCGTCAATCGCTTTAATATAGATATCTCCGAATGTATAAGGCATTAATGGGTCATTTCCAAAGACCTTCATCCCAAGAATTTGAGCTTCTGGAGCTACCCCTTTAATACCGCCATTCTCTTCATCACCATTCGCTCCCACAGTACCTGATACGTGCATACCATGCATGGAAGCTTCCGGTCCTAAGTCTCTGACTTCATAGTTGTGATCTGCATAGTTATAGCCAAATGGAACCTTTGGTGTGAAATATTTCCCATCCAAATCTCCATCAATTGCAGCATCAACATCTTCCTCAGTAAGTTTCCCTGTAGTAGAATCCGTCAAAACCATGTCCCTATGCGTTGGATCGATACCAGTATCAATTACAGCAACTACCATTCCTTCACCTTTATACTGGAATTCCTCCCAGGCTTCAGGAGCATTGACCATGTCTTTACTGTAGATCATATCTGGTTCTGCATTGGTCGGTTCAGTTTCAGGGCGTTCGTATTTATTAACGATGTAAACTTCTTTAACCTCAGATAACCCTTCAATCACTTTGACCGATTTATAGTTCACGACTCCACTGAATCCATTCATGACAGTTGTAAAACTTTCGTTGTATTCCATTGGAATGGATTTATCAGCAATCAAATTCTTTACTTTCTTTTGTGCTTCTAGCGAGGTTTTATGTATTGATTTCTTCTCAGATGATGATAGATCGCTATACTTTGTGTTTTTCTTTTGAGCAATTTGTATTCCAGCGTCTTTTTCAAGTTCGACGATTACACGGACTTTATCAGTTGCCTTGTAATCTTCACCTGTTTCTGGATTGAACTTTTTCGCTAACTTATGATTAACCGGGTCATTTTTCTCATGTAGTTGCTTCAGGTTACCTGCAGCACCTGCTAACGCTGCATTTGAGAAGAGCATGAGTATTGCAAGAAAAACTACTAAACTCTTTTTAATTCTCAAAATGTTTTTCCCCTTTCAAAGATGTTTTAAGTACATAAATCTGACAGAATCCCCTACCCACCTTTCTTAATTTTCAAATAATTCCACATATTATCATTTTATGTTTTTTTATGTAATCAGTCAATAAAATAATACGAAAGTAGTAGTTAAGTAGAATAGTAATTTTTGACTAATTATGTCGTAATTCACCAGTATACGCTTGTTTCCTCACTAATCTAAGCCATGAATATTGTCGAACATTTTTTCAATTTAAAAAGACACTCTCAAAAATAAGAGTGTCTTTCCGCTTCTACTAATTTTAGTTTTTGGAATAACTCATGTTTTTCTTATTCCAGATGATATAATAACCTCCCCCCACATAGATTTTATCTTTATCGATTTTATAGACTCGGTATCGTTCTCCAATATCTAGTGTTTTGACATTTGTTCTCCCATCCTCATGATGTAAGTAAGTTTCACCTACTATTTTTACTAGCCCTACAAAATAAGAAGAATCTCTACTTTTCAGGATATAGTAGCCGCCTCCTACTTCATACTTCTCATCATCAAAATCATACACCCTGATGGCTTCACCCGGGTTTAACATTCGATGCACAGATCCATCGGGAGCATAAAGTGGGATGGGCCTTTTAATTTCTGCTCTACCTATATAAACAGCGACTTTTCCTGCTGCATTATAAACATAGTAGCCTCCACCGACATGATAATAATTTCCACTGGTGCCATATACGCGATAAAATTCATTGGCCTTTAATGTTTTAACAGGATTATAAACGCCATTTTCTTCTTTCAATAGTTCAACAGGCTTTCTTACATGTAATCTTGCAATAGGCAATGTATGACCAGTAGGAAGTTCGATATGCGGGATCGACAAATCAAGAACTTCTGGAGCCTTATAATCTACCAAGTCTTTTAAGCTGGCTTTCCATAAATCTGTCCCGTTTTTAAAATATAAATTCCCATGTTGATCTTGTGTCAATCCATAGGCTCCCTCATTTTTAAGCATCGTCAATTTATAAGTCTGAGTATCCACTCTGAATAACTTACCTTCTACGGTGCCGTATACGTTACCATCAGATGCTACTAAGAGTTTGGCGTTACGCGCTGTTCCTGTTGTTTCATGCCCAATAATGGGAATTACACGAATCGCTTCCCCTTCATTTTTATATATGAATAGCTTTCCGTCTGCCATTCCAAATAGCTTGCCATCTGGGGTGACCGTGAGTGCCGAAATCAACAATGGATGCCCTATTGGTAAATCAATTACTTTAGGATGTGCATCAGGTTTGTCAACTGGAACAGTAAATAACTTGGCATGCTCGTCGATCTTGCCGTTTCCATTGTAAACCGATGTACCCGCAAATACATTCCCATCTTGCTTTCTGTATGCTAATGAGATGATGCTTTGGTCATTAATGATATTCCTTCTAACTACTTGTTGATTGGTTTCAGGATCAATCGCTGCTAATACGCCACCGCGTTCTCCACGTGATGGAAATGTACCTATGAACAATTTGCCGACCTCTTCTATCCCAAGCAGGGCAACTGGTCGGTCTTGGCCATCATTTTTCAAACTCATTATCTGCTTAGGATTCGAGTTCTTTTTCCATGTATCTGAAGGATTATAACTATATATATTAGCACCAGGATAAGTCCCAAAAAACATTTTTCCGTTTAACTGTGCCATTCCTTCTATTTGACCGATATCTGCATATTGTGTTGTGTCACCCGTTAAAGGTTTATAAATACCTAAGTCACCTGATATAAAACCTGAACTATATATTTCTCCATTCACTCCATTTCCGATACTGTGAATTTCCACAGGCTGCGGAGGAAGCGGAAGAATGTCCATTTCAAAATTACCATTGGCCAAGTTATATTTATAATAACGTCCGCCATTTCCTGCCAATCCAACTAAAGTTATTCCAGGATATTTCTCTGAATTAAGTTCGATAAAGTCAAATGAAACCGCACTTGAACCATACAAATTTGATTCGACTGGGGTTGAGGAACGCTTTCTAAGATCAAAACGATATAACTGACCATTGTTAGAATAATAGACTTCATCTTTACCTGGAACTTCATCTGATACCCCGCGTGAGTTTGCATCAAAAGAGCCTAAATAAGCATATGTATTTGCATCCAGCATCACCACTTTATGACTTGGAACAAGTTTAACAAAAAGGATACCCCCTGCTTCATTAAGGTCATATACTGAGGATTCGTTTCGATATTGTTGTGGCAATATATCTAATTTCAAACCTGTTGAAAGGTCCCAAGAAATCAAAGCAGCAGAAGAACCTAAACCAACAAAAAGTCTATTCTTTTTTTCATAATATGTGAGACTCCTCGCGTATTTCTTGCCTGCCAATGCAGAGGATAAATTAGTAAATCCATCTTTATTGTATTGGAAGACGTCTCCTCCATATGAAGTTCCACCAAACAACGTTTTACTTGATTTTATGTATTCCAAATCCCAAACAACCGTATTGCTGCTGGTTGTTGCTTTTCCAATTTTGGTCAACTGTTTCGTATTTGGATTGTATTGAAACAGGTGCTCATTTGGTGTCGTACCGATCCAAACAGTGTGATCCTTACCTTTTTCAATTGCCCATGCGCCTGTTGCTCCCTCTAATGATTTACTGTCGCTTACGGTGTTATTTCTTAAATCAACTACAATCAATTTTGCCGGGTCACCTTGAACTACTGTGTACATCAACGGTGTTCCATTTTGATCAATCCCTGCTTCCCCTGTATAGGTATTCGTGTACTTGATTTGAGGACCGAGATTTACAAATGGATTCTTATGCTCAGTTGCAGTTGCATTCCTTTCGGGTACAACTGAAAATAAAGACAAAACCAATACAAAAACGAAACTCATTGAAACGATTCTTTTCATTGAACCAACCACCTATTAGTAAAATTATCCATACGGATATTATATCGGCCTAATAGGTATAAAGATTTAGTAAAAAAGAATTAAAAAGGTGCAATCGAATGATTGCACCTTCATGTAACTAATTGGATTTACCATCAAGATATTGTTGCTTGGTTTCTTCTGCGGGAATAACGTATCTTTCGGTGAACAATGCTTTTTTATCATCACCGTAAACTCTTTCAATAACACGTTCTGTTAATGCGATTTTTTCTGTCATCTGATTAAAAAGATCCTCTGCTTCTTGATCGTATTTATTTTGTTCTATATATCCTTGCAGCTCAAAACGGATCTGTTCTAATCCTTCTCCTACTTTATATGCGTCTATGAAATATGCTGCCCCTAATTGAATGTCTTCTACTCGATCTAGACGTGTAGTGTACTCTTCATCATCCAGTCTTTCTACTGCAGTCCGGGCTTCTTTCAACGCATCTTTCAATTCATTGTACTTGTTTTCGAATGTAGGAGAAACCTGAATATCTTCAGTACTTTGAATATTCGTTGTATAATATGGTTCGACTTCATCTGCAATGGTTTCTGCTTCACCTAAATACATTTCTGCATCAGATACCAATGCATCATTATACTTTTGAAGAACCGTTTGTTTTTGTGAATCTAAAGTCTCTTCAAATCCTTCAAGAGTTGGGTATCTACCTGGATATAATTCATTTCCTGCTTCTTTGATTTCAATAGATCGTCTCTCTAATCGTTCAAGTACACCTAAATTGTATTCGACTGTATCATATTCTTTACGATCGATTTGTGTATCGATTTCATTCAACAGGTCATATCTTGAAATTTCATAGATGATTGTTTCTTTAGTAATTTTTGCTGGAACGATATATTTATCAAGCATTAAATCTCGATAAGTACCGCCGTAAACTTTACCAATCACACGTTCCATTTTTCGTATGTCATAGGATAAAGCATCATATTCCACCTTTGTTTGGTGGATCAGTTGTTCTCGTTCAATGAAATTTTGTACGTTTTCCTTCTGAGTTGTAATCTCTTTTCCGACTTTAACTGCATCAATAAATCTTGCAGCTCTAAGCTGTAGTTCTACCGCTTCATCCAATGACGCTCGGAGTTCATTCCGATCTGAAGGTTCAAGGGATTGGATTGCATTTTCAGCATCATCTATCGCTTTTTTGGTTTTATTGTAAGTGTTACTGAATGCTGAGGAAACCCTAATATCATCAGTGGTCTTAATATCAGTTGTATAATAATGCCTCATCGATTTTCCTAGACTAATAGCCTGATCCACTTTGTTTCTTGCGTTAGATAGTATACTGGAATATCTGTTTAGATATAAGTTACGACTCTGATATGCAACATATAAGCCAACTGTTTTATTTCGATTCCAAGCTTCGTTGAACGCAGAAACTGGTAAACTAGTTTCTCCAGGGTACCTTCCGATTTCAGGTGTAAATGCAGGACGTTTATAATCAATGATGAACCAATCTGTCAGTCCGCCACCCGAAGGGTTCAACCCTGGATATACTAAACTGTAGCCCGTCATACTGCCAATTTTCTTTGCATAAGCATGATCGCGATCATACCAGGATCCATATTGATGGAAGTTCCAATAAAGAATTTGCCCAGCACTGTGATAGGCGACTGTCATCTCAGGATCGATATCATCAATGAAATTGACGATTGCTCTTGTTTCTGCAGCTGTATTTGGAGCTGTTCCTTTATAATTTTTATAATACGGTTTTCCTGCATCGTTCTTAATGTTAGCCCAATCGGCATTGTATTGGCGATTCAAGTCGACACCTTTAGCGTTTGCTTTCCATCGTTTAAAATCTGAGCTGAAATCATTCATTGCTAAAAGGTCCCCACGGACAGATTGTGGAAATTTCTTCGTGCCATATTGTTGTAAGGTGACGCCGTCAGGGTTCACCATGGGCACAAACCACATTGTCGTGTAATCCAGTATGCCTCTCACATTATAACCATCGATTCTAGTGCGGTTCTGGTAAGCTGAAGCATATTGATCAATCATGTACATGTTTAGGTTCGTTGTTAACCATTCTCTTGCATGATGAGATCCGTTAACGAATGCAGTTGCAGAACCGTTACCGAGAGAAACTGCATAAATATCTCTTCCATATTCACTTTTCCCAATAACATGGTAAGAAACTAAATTCGGATAGGCATTTGCCAGCTCTTTGATGTCTACAACCATTTCTTCGTAAGTGTAAATTTGATTAGGATTCACAAAACTCGCAGCATTTGATTTGGAAGGCTGATATACCATTGCTGCAATAACTATGAAACTGGTAAAGAGCAGCCATTTTAATCTTTTGTGTAACATTTTATCCCCCTAAATAATAGTCCATTGTCTCTGACCAACAAAATTTCTGACTCCCTAATAATACCTCCCTTTTCCAGAAAAAGTTTTAAAATATAAAAATATGTATGCACAGATACTATTTTACCTTATACGGTAAGGATTGGAAGTCCCGAATTATATATAGTTAAAATATATAGAATTAATTAAGCATATAAAAAACCCACTAACAGTGGGTTTTAAGGGCTTTATCAATCAGACGATTAACGGTTTGTATTTGTTGCATTCTCATAATCTTTTATAATTTGTTCTTTTTCGTTCATTAACGTTGCTTCGATTTCAGGAAGAGATGGATACTTTCCTGGATAAAGTTCATTGCCAGCTTCTTTTATTTCTTTTGCCCGTTTCTCCAACCGATCAAGCATAGCGATTTTATCTCCCGCTAGCTCTAGTTCTCCTGCCTCAATATGTGTTGAAATTTCTTTATGAAGTTCATAACGTGAAACTTCATAAATGACAACCTCTTTCGTAATCTTAGCAGGAGTGATAAATTTATCATTCAACAAGCTGCGGTATTCATTTCCGTAAGCTTTGCTTAATACACGTTCTGCTTTCCGTATCACATAAGATAAATTGTGATACGTCGATACCATTTCATCATTTATGGTTTGAGCATCTATAAAATAATGAAGTTGATTGCGCCAGCCTAACAAATCGTCCCCCACTTTGACAGAATCAATAAATCGAGCTGCTTGCAACCGGATCTGGTCTGGTCTTAGTAATTGCTCTTTTAAAAATGATTGTTGAGATGCATTAAGCGGATGGATAGCTTGGCGAGTTTTTTCATTAAGATTTTTTACAATGTTATATTGCTTTAAGAATCCTTCCGAAACAGATATATCTTCAATCGATTGCACATCTGACGTGTAATAAGGCTTCAATAGGTTTGAATTAATTTGTGCTGCTCTCACTGATTCAATCGCTTCATTATAAAGATGCTCATTAAGCACTTTATCTATATCCCCATGATCCGCCATGATGATTCCAGGATTTTTATCCGGATCCAACCATTTCATCATTCTAAGGAGGTTACTTTCTGAAACTGCGACACATCCTGCTGTGGGACTATTCGAACCTTTCCACACATGCATAAAAATCGCGCTTCCCTTACCAGGGATAATTGGATCTTCATTATATTTAATGACAATACCATACTTATATAAAGGTTGTTTCATCCTTTCAAATGAACCCCATCTGCTATATGGATTACCGGTGTAATGAATCCACTTATTATAGTCAGGAGAATTAGGGTCATCAACCCAATAATCGTAATCTGTCGTTTTCCTATATGGGAGGCTGATATTCGAAGGTTTTGACTGGGAGCCAAAAGCAGTTCCAAATTCATAAACCCCCTCAGGTGTCTTCCCATCCCCTTCTTTGGTCTTTCCGCTGATACCATTATACCCAACAACTGCATCCATTGTTGGAAAGACTGCTTTCCACTGACCATTGATCAGTTCAAATGTTTCAAGCTTGGCTTTATGGCTCCCTTTACTTGCTGCACTCACCACCACAAGCTGTTTATTATGTAGATGATTGAATTGGTTATTGTATCCCGCATCAGCTGCTGGAATATTTACAAAAAAAGCAATAATAAGCGTACATATTGTAACTATCCCTTTATTTTTCCTAAGTTTACTCATTATAACCCTCCAGTATATGTTGATCTCCAAAAAAGTAACCTACCCTACTGATATTTCGATATTTCAGTTTAATATCCTTTTGTTTACTTCCTTTATCATGTTTTTAGTGATTTTCTCTCTATTTATTTGAGAATAATTGCTATAAGATATAGTTAAATTTAACCAATATAGGAGGTAACAATGAAAAAGATAATTGTGTGGTTGTTCATTTTATTAATATCGGTCCCAATAACTAGTAATATGGAAGTATATGCACAAGAACGCGAACCCTCGATTCGTTCATTACCATTTCCTGTAGGTCGAGTTCTTATCAAACAATCAGTGCCTTTATTAAAATACGAACACTATAATGAGTCAGGTACAATCGTCAGAAACATAAACCCGGGAGAAGGAATTAGAGTTTATGGGAAAAATGAGGAATATTATGCTGTAGGAAATCATCATTATATCAAGGACGAACGATATAAAACAGCATATTATGAATCAAGAATACTGATAAAGGAAACGTCTCCTCTATTTGCACCAGATGGATCAATACATCGGTTGCTGAATGTTGGTGAAGCTATAAAAGTTTATGGCACATATAGCGGTATGTATGAAGTAGGTGGAGGTTACAGAGTAGAAATAAACAATCGAGTTAAAAAATACTTGGGACACATTAAACCTAACTATGAAATTCCGTTAATTGCCCCAGATGGGAGCGAATATAAAATGCTCCAGCCAGGTCATGTGTACCGTGTTTACAATTACGAAGAGATACCGATTGTAATAGATGGAATTGATTATGGTTCCTATTTTGAATTTGACCTTGGTGGAGGGTATTACGTAGAAAATAACTATAGGGATCGTTCATATCCTTTCTCTTACATTAAAAACTAAAATAGAATGGGGGTGCTGAAATGTAATTCTTTCAAGCTCCCCCAATTTTTAATTTTTTGAATAGGTTATTTTAGATGGGTCATCCATAATGTAATATCCACCACCAACCATTATACGGTTTCCATCTATTCCATAAACTCTGTATTGCTGACCTGCGGGAAGGGTCTTATAATATTCCCCACCGGGTTGATACATCTGAACATCTTCTTTAGTCTGTACAAAGCCGACATAGAACTTCGTCTGATATTGAGCATTTACATAATAGCCTCCACCGACATTATAATAATATGGTTTGTAATTATATACTCTGATCGCTTCACCTTTTTTTAACATCCGGTGGATTTGGCCATCCGGACCATATAATTCAACACCTTCATCGTTCACAAGAATCCTGCCAATATGAGCGGACATTTTATCTTCTTCATTTTTAACATAATAAGGACCACCAACATTATAATAAGCTCCATCAGCTCCATAAGTCCTGTAAAAATGCCCCGTTTCCAACGTTCGATAATATTTGTAACTTCCATCACTTTGCTTTTTCAGTAATGGTACACCTTCTCTTCGTATATTAAGCCTTGCAATGGGATGGGAATGGTTTGTTGGTAAATCAACATTAGGCATGATGATCCTCGTAGGGCTTTCTTCACCTTCCCATATTTTATAAATCGAACCTTCATTCGTATTCACATACATGGTATTCTCAGCTGCGTCCATCCCCCCATACCCCATATAATAGAGAGAGTGGAAGGTTTTATTCCAAATCACCTCTCCATTAGTAGGATTTATACCAGAAGCATGAAAGATCCGAGGATTATCATCTACACCGAGATAATAAATTATTTCGTCTTCCATAGTTACAGAAGCGCTTGTTACATCTGATAAAGGCATACTTTCCCATAATTGACCTTCTTCATTATATGCCTCGATTTTTTCACCTAATAAATACACTTTTCCATCACTAGCCACTTCAATGTCGTCTGGTCTAGAATTAATAAGGGTACCGAGGAGCTCCTCACCTCCCGAAATATACCTTAATGCTTTGTATTCTTCATTTTCAGTAGAAATATATACCCCCTTTATTCGTTTACTCCCACCTAAACTCGTAATGGTCCAACCATCATTAGTTTCATGTTTCCATTTAAGTTCTCCTTTAGGGTTAAATGCATAGACATTTGTTTTATCAGCTGCATAAATGGTACCATCTGAACCTATCAGGGTCTTTTTAAGAAGTTGATTCTCGGTCTCGTAACTCCATCTGAGGGTTCCATCATTATTAAGCGAATAAAAGGTCGGGGTTGAAGAAGACTTTGGATCATTACTAGAAAAATAGATGGATCCATCATCCCCGAGTGCCATTTCCATAGGGTGACCTGCAGGGAGCTTAAAATGCCATTTCGATTTCCCATGGTTGTCTAAAGCAACAACTCCTCCGGGCTTTGAAGATCTGATAGAAGTTTGATAACTAACATATGTGATATTACGTTCTGTATCCACGATAGGTTTGTATTGAGGATCAAGATAACCAAGATAATCTAGAGGCAATTCATATGTCCATTTTTTCGTACCATCTTTTTCAAATGCATACATTTCACCAGAAATATACCGATTGAATATCGTCCCATCATCACCTACAAAGACCGCTCCTTGACAAGTCGTTGTCCGACAAATCTGATGGTAATAAAAAAAATTTTTATTTACCACTTTTTGAGCGTTAACTTGTTGAGGTATAACACTTAATGACATAACCAAACCGATGCAAATCAGAAAGAAACGAAACAAAAAACCTCTCCCTTCCACATTGTATTTCCATTTATTGTAACATTGATATTACCAAGATACTGTTAGAAAGTAATATTCAAAGATGAACTAACCTAATCAATAATGACTCGTCACTCCTTTAATATCGAATTTCTTAAATATTGCCCCATTAAATCATCCATTCCTGGAAGTTCATGTGGGAATATATATCAATCTTCTATTCTTTGAAATTAACTGATTCAATAACCCAATTATCATTTTCGAGCGTAAATGTTAGTTGGATTGTGTAGTGACCATGCATATCAGAAGTATTTGTTTGATTAAGTTGGTAACGTTCCTCATTGATTTTTACTAAAGTAAATGGTTCATTCTTCGTAACCCACGCTGGTGAACACATAGGTATAATATAAAGGCCATCCTCTTTTTCCTCAAAAAGGTCTTCTACATACAAACTTGCCACATTCTCACTAGCATACCGGTTCAAATACATAATTAATTCTTGCTTAGAATCAAAGTTCTTCACCTTTTGATTTTCTGTAGGTGGAAGGGTTTCTTCCCAAAATGTATGGGCAATTCTGATAAGTTCCGCTTTGCTAGGGGAAGCTACATCTATGTTTCTGTTTTGCTCATCTGGTTTTTCTTGGATTGTTGTGTCACTTGGTTTTGTTTGGTAAGTTGATTTTGTTCCCTCGAATACTCCTTGTTCTTCTTTTGGTTCTGATTCTTTCTTATTATCTGCTTCTTTATTTGGCTTATTTTGCTTACTTTGATCATCCGATATATTTTGTGACTTTTTTACCTCTTGTTGCTCTAAAGACTGTTTCCTAAAAATTAACTCATTCTGATTTAATTTTTTAGATAAAGTGTGCACTCCATTGTGTTCCTTGTTTATTAATGAACTTGCATCATCGTGTGCCAAATTCGTACTTGTATTCCATCCCAAGAATAGGATCGTTAAACTCAAGAAAAGTGTTTTCAAATTACCCCTCCTAAAAATTCCTTTTGCATAACTGACGAATTAATAACCCAAAAAGTTTCAGAAAGTTTACGATTGTTACAAAAACATTTCATCGCAGTATAATATATATACATAAGTTCGGTTTTTTATAATAATCCCTAAACAGTTCTTTTTGTTACTCTTTTGTTTGATTGGAATCTTATACATAAAAATAGCATTGAAATGGCTTCCCATCTCAATGCCTATATTTCTACTAATTATTTACTTTTTTTGAGAAACAAGAAATAGTATACTATTTGTTTTTATTAAGATCCTTCCTGCTTCCCTACATCAATAAAATGAACTTTCAAGCATTTTAATTGTTTAATTTATCAATCAAGTTATCTTCCATTACCTGGAGTTGAGTATAAACTGATAAAGGCAGCTCCTGGTAACCACCTGCGGCTTTAATTTCGTGTGCTCGTTTCTTCAGCCGGTCAAGTTTAGCCATTTCTGAGTGAGCTATTTCAATATTCCCGCTTTCAATGAGAATATCAATATCTTCCATTAATCGGTATTGTGAAACTTCATATATTGTTCTTTCATGTGCAACTTTCGCAGGAAATACAAATTTCCCACCAAACAAATCACGAATTTGAGCGCCGTATACTTTTCCAATTTTTGATTCTTCTAATCCTAGTTGTGCTGTAAAAGCATCATACGCATCATTTATCTGCGCTATATTTCCATTGTCTATTGTAACGTTATATTCGGATGAAATTTCTGTTAGTTTTTCTCCTTGCCATACAGAATCAATAAAATAGGCAGCGCGCAATATCCTTGTTTTTGCCATATCAAGACGATCATTTAATTCCTTACGCTCACTACTATTTGTTAAAGAATTCACTGCATTTTCTGCATCCCTTAATGATCTTTTTGTAGAATTATAACCATATTCAAAAGCTTCGGATACTCTAATTTGATCTTCAGATGAAATGATATAATAATGTCTTCCATAGTAAGCCTTTGACTCTGCTACATTAACTAATTTTTCAGCCTGGCTATAGGTTGCAGCGTCTACTTTTTTTATTAAACTACTAGGAAGCAGTGTAAACAGTGACAACAATACTACTAAACCACAAACAATAATCTTTTTCATAAGAACCCTCCGTTTTATAATCATCTTCATCTAGAGGTTCTATAATTGGATATACATTCCTTTATATAAATAATATTAAAGGGTCTCAAACACATAAAAAAAGAGGATCAATTAGAATCTGAAATTGAACTCCAACACTTATTTATGTCATTATATTGATTATTTAACTTTTTCTAAGAACGTATTATTTTTATCGGGCCACAAGCAAAATGATTTTATTCATTATTTTCACTCCAAGTATATAACCAAAAAACTCTGTAGAAACCTCTACAGAGTTTTTTGGAATAATTCTATTAATAATTAGTGTTATGAAACAGTTACGTCAGTTCCAGCACTTTCATTTGAAGAATCATCTGTTGCTGTAACTTTTAAAACAACATCTGCTGGTTGAGCAGTGATAGTTACTGAATAACTTCCATCTTCTGCTGCAACAGCTTCTCCTAGGACTGTTGTACCTTCATAGACTGTAACTGTTGACCCTGCTTCTGCTGTTCCAGTTACTGTTGTATCTGTGGAAGTCACTGGCTCTACTGTAGGTGCAGAAGGAGGTGTTATATCGGCTTCTACCCCATTTTCATCTACACTGAAGTTCAACGTAATAGTATCACCATTATATTGAACGTATACATTAGCATCACCTTTGTTAACACCAGTTACAGTGATTGCACCGTCAACAACATCTACAGAAAGAACTGAACTGTCATCAGTTGTAACAATTGCATCAGTTTCATCAATAGCATCTGAAGTTAGTTCATTACCAAACTGATCCATTGCTTCAAGAGTGAATGAAACAGATCCATTTACTTCTCCGTCAGTATCATCACCATCAAGAGCAACTTGAATACCTTCAAGGTCCTCATCAGCATCTAGAGTATCAGCTTCAGCAATTGCAGTAGTACCCATTACAGGAGCGGCTGCATCGCTACTGAATTCTAATGTTACTGTATCTTCTTTAAGGTTAGAAGATTGTACTTTAACCGTTACAGTTCCATCAAAATCTTGATCTGCTGTAAGTACGCCACCTGAATTAACATCTGCTTTTGCTCCCTCAGCATTATCATCAGAAGGGTCAACAGATACTACAGACCATACATAATCAGAAGCATTGACTGCAACTTCATTTCCAGATGCATCAAAAGCACTTGCGGACAAGTTGATAGTTTCACCATCTGTTGTGCTGTAAAGTTCGTTTAAGTCTTCTTCATTTACTTCTACACTATCAATAAGTGCACCAGTAGAATCCACCGTAACGTTAACAGCTGTTTTAATAGTGTCTTCTGTATTAGGATCATTATCATTGTACGTAAATGTTACTTGATCAGATCCTTTTGTTTGTCCAGTAATCTCGTATTGATAACCGATAACTTCACCGTCATCATTTGTAGCATCCCCAACGTATTGTACAGATACATTGTTGTTAGCAGATACTGCATCAATGTCATTTACAGGATCAAATGATTTAAACACACCGTATTGATCTTCTGGTGAAATAGTTACTAACTTAGATCCATCAACAGCAAGTTTGACAGAAGATGCGTTAGAGTTTAATTCAGCAATTTCACGTATTGCCCCAACTTCTACAGTAAATGTATCGGATACTTTTCCATCAGCACTTTGGATTTCAACTGTGTAAGTACCTTCAGCTAGTGAAGAATCAGGTGATACTGCATATCCAACAACAGTTGTTGAATCTATACCTACTGGAGAATAATCAGTGATTACACCATCTTCATCTTTTGTAAAGCTTTCAGCAAGAGTAATCAAGTCAGTTGAATCAGTCAGCTCGGTGCCTTCCGAATCAGTTACAACAACTTCTCCAAGATCTGAAGGAGATAGAGTCATTTCCTTTCCATCTTGATCCAAGAAGCCAAGTTCTTGATACTTAGTAAATTCTGATCCGTCTCCTGCTACGACACCTGTGATGTCTGCACCAGCATCAATAGTAGTTAAGTCTGCATCTACGAATGATAATGTGTAAGATTTGAATACATCACCATTTGAAACTGTAACTTGGTAAGACTTTTCAGCTGAAGCTTCTAATACTAAGTAATTCTTACTGTCTTCTTTAATTACTTCGGCAGTAGTTAAAGATGGTGTAGTTGTTACATTTGCTGCGTCAACAACTACTACTTCATCGTGTTTGTTACGGAATACAACTTCTTTCTTAACTTCTTGTCCTACTTTAAGCTCTGAAGCATCGAAGTCAATTCCATCGATAGATGTTACAGTTTGGTCGATTGTAGTTGTAACCGTAAATTGAGGAGCTTTAATTGCGTCTTCATCCAGGATAGACTCTCCAACATAAGGTGTTACGTTAAATTTACCTACTTTAGAAGATTGTACGACGATTAGAATGTCGTTTTCAGTTCCTTCAGCAGGATCCTCTTCAACTTCACTGCGAAGCTTAGCAGTAACTGTTACATCGTCAGCAGTAACTGTTTCGTCAGTTGTTACTTCTGCTGTAACGTTAAAGTTAAGCATTTCAGGTGTTAAAACTGCTCCATCGTTTTGAACGATTTCTTTTACAACAATTTCATCTTGATTGTAAGTCGTTGCAGGAATTGGTTCTGCACCGTCATAGCTTAGAGAAGAAAGGGCTTTTGCTCCAACTTCTACCATATATGAAACAGACTCACCATTTGCAAGGTATGCAGTGATTTTCACAGTTCCAGCATCAGTAGCTTTGAATTCAACAGTGTTGTCTGCATCTAGAACACCTGAAGTTAGGTCGTCTCCATCAGCAGCAATTAAATCTTTACCTTCTTCAACAACCCAACGTACACTTGGAGCTGCAACTGGGTTATTAAATTGATCTCTAACATCCACTGATAGCGTAATTTCATCATCAGGACGTACTTCTGTAGCTACATCTCCAGCAGTATGTCCATTTGCACTTGCATTATAAGTTGCTTCTAGGTCAGAAACTGTTGTTTCAACTAAAGTAGCATCTTCAAGTACTGTGTAAGAGAATGTGTTAGAGAACTCCTCTTCTTCAACTGTGTTTGTAACTGTTACAGAAAGGGTGTTTCCTTCAGCTAGAGTCTTGTTAATTTCTACAAAAGCATCTCCATCGGAGTAAACAATTTCTGAAGCTTTTAATGGTACACCGTTCACTTTAGCAGAGACAGCGATTTCAGAGTTATCTGCAGTTAATGCCATATCTTGGCCATATTGGTCTACTGCAGAGAAGTAAACAAGTTCACCTAGACCTGCTGTTACATCACTAGTTACTTGCTCAAACGTTTTAGCGTAAGATGCTGCTTTTGTGATAGAAACAGTTGTTTCAGCAATTTCATTACCTACACCATCAGCTAAACCACTAAGTACAACATTGTATGTACCCGCTTTATATCCAGTTTCGTTTTTGACGGTTACTGTTTTACCATCTTCAGAAAGCACTCCAGCCATTTCTTCACCATTCACAGTTACAACTGGAGTTCCAGTTACAGCTTCAGATAGGTTCAATTGAAGTGTTTGATAGTCAGCAACTTCACTGCTGTCTACAACTGGTGCAGTTACATCGTAAACGACCATTGTGTCTTCTGCGATTTCAAGCATTTCCGAAGTTACAGTGTATTCCCCTTCAGCTAATTCTCCGTCCACAGTGAATACTGCTGTCATACCAGCAACTGAATCTTCTTTAAGTGTAGCTGTAGCAGCATCACCTTCAGCTGGAGTAAGCGTTAAAGTAGCATCTGCAAGCATTTCTGCAGTTACGTCTTTAGCGAATGTAACTGTTACTTCTTTATCAGCGTTGATCGCACTTACGCTTTCAACTGCTGGAGTTTGAGTAGACTCATACCTTTCAACAAGCTCTTGTGTTACAGTATCCAAAGCTTCTTCGATTTCTGGAAGATCAGGATACATACCTGGGTGGAGGATGTTTCCATCTCGCTTAATTTCAACAGCACGTTCTTCTAAACGCTCTAACATTGCAATCTTTTCAGCAGCAGCTTCAAGCTCACCGGCCTCTAGATCAGCATCAACTTTCTTTTGAAGTTCATAACGAGAAACTTCATAAATTACAGTTTCTTTAGAAATTTTTGCTGGTGTCACGTATGTTTCTAAAAGCAATGTACGATAGTCCCCACCGTAAGCTTTACTCATTACTCGTTCTGCTTTACGTATTGCGGCTGATACAGCATGATAGTCTGCAGCAAATTCTTCAGTAATTACTTCTCCAGATTCGATGCGGTCGACAAGTTTGTCTTTAGCATCATTAAGTTCTTTACCAACTTTTACAGAGTCGATGAAACGAGCTGCTTGCATTCTGTACTCGTTTGCAGCGTCAAGATGTGCTTGCCAAGTCGTTTTGTCATTTCCACTTAAAGTGTTGACTGCGCTTTGTGCTTCTTTAATTGACTTTACAGACGCATTATACTTCGCCCAGAAATCACCGGAAATGCCGTTGACTTCATCAGCTGCATTTGTTGTGTAGTAAGGCTTCAAAATAGAAGAAGCCGCTTGTGCCTTTTTCACTAGTTCAGCAGTTTCAGAAACTGATGCAGCTGATGTTGCACCAGGATTAGCTGCAACAAACGCACTTGCCGCGATCGTAGTGGAAAGTGCAATCTTCATGGATTTCTTCTTGTCCATAAATTTAATTCCCTCCATATGTAAAATATTATTTTGTGGGATTAAAGAGTGAATTTAGCATTCTATGAATTAGGCAAAAAAGATTGTTATTTGTAAAATATAGGCTAAATTATCCCTCGTATATCCCTAACACACCCATTGAGATTCCTTAGTAATAAATACCTGTGTAACTCAGTATACAAGTTACCATATTTGGATAATTTATGTACTTAATGGAATCTATTACATACTATAAAACAATTTCCAACATATTTCTAGCTTTTTTTGTAAAGTTTTAGTAAAAAAACTGAAATATTTATAGAACGTGTTTCTAGTAAAATGGCTTCAGTTAGTTTATCGGTTGCATTTTCGAGAGTTTAATAGTTTCTATAGTATTTTTCAAAGTAGGTCCTTTGTGCCTAGACACAATTTCAATATAGTAAAAAAACAACCTCCCATAGGAAGGTTGTTTCACTTACGCATTTTATTTTTTGATTAAGCTCTACTATTAACAGGTGGTCTTCCAACCGAATAATACTCTATATTGGTGTTTGCTACTTCTTGTATAGAGTAGGTATTTCGCCCATCAAATATCACTGGAGTCCTCATAAGTTCCTCATAAGCGCTAAGGGATATTTCTTTAATATCATCCCATTCCGTTAAAATCATTGCAAAATCAGCATCTTTAATTGCCTCTGCTGGACTTTTGACATATTTCAAAGTTTCAGGTAAGAGCTTCTTTGCATTTTTTTCTGCGATAGGATCGTAAGCGTAGACCTCTGCACCTGCTTCAACGAGTTCTTTAACAATAATGAGAGATGCCGCTTCACGCATATCATCCGTATTAGGTTTAAATGCCAAACCAAGAACAGCGACTTTCTTTCCTTTCAAGTCTCCGAAACGTTCTTTCGCTTTTTTGACCAGCAGTGCACGTTGATGATTATTAACTTTGATCACAGATTTCAAGAGTTCAAAGTCATGGTGGACATTTCCTGCGATCTGGATAAGGGCATCCGTATCTTTAGGGAAACAGGACCCGCCATAACCGATACCGGCATTAAGGAATGAAGAACCGATACGGTCATCCATACCCATTCCATTCGCTACATCTTCCACATTGGCCCCAAGCTTCTCACAAATATTTGCGATTTCGTTGATGAAGCTGATTTTTGTAGCTAAAAAGGCATTAGATGCGTATTTGATCATTTCAGCACTTCTAATGTCGGTATGATAAACCGGAATACCGAATTGCTTATTAATCTCTTCCATGATTTTAGCAGCATTTTCACTTTCAGATCCTATTACGATACGATCACCATGGAAAGTATCATGAACTGCTGAACCTTCACGTAAAAATTCTGGATTGGATACAGATTCTACATTCACATTTTCCACTAGATGTTCTTCAATGATTTGTTTGACTTTTTCATTCGTTCCTACAGGGACTGTACTTTTTGTAACCACGATTACATCATTTGTGATATTTCGCGCAATGTCTTTTGCCACCTGTTCAATAAATGAAAGATCAGCTGTACCATCATCTTTTGGTGGTGTCCCTACAGCGATGTAGACGACTTCTGCTTCTCCAAATCCTTCTTTATGGCTTGTCGTAAAGTGTAGTCGTCCAGCTTCGACATTCTTTTTCATCAAATCTGAAAGCCCTGGTTCAAAAATGGGTGAAATTCCATTCTGCATTTTTTGAACCTTTTCTTTATCGATATCAATACATGTTACATCATGACCGATATCAGAGAGACAAACGCCTGTAACCAGTCCAACATAGCCTGTTCCAACAACTGCGAGTTTCATGTATGGATCCTCCATTTTTGCAATAAAATTCTGTTATCTGTTCTCGACATATCTTTTCTCGATAATATGGTGCAGATAACTTTCTACATCATCTTTCAAATCATCACGCTCAAGTGCAAAATCCAGGGTCGCTTTAATGAATCCGAATTTATCTCCAACATCGAACCGTTGACCGTCAAAGTGATAGGCTAGAACAGGGTGGGTTTCGTTCAACTTTTTGATCGCATCGGTCAGTTGAATTTCATTACCAGCTCCTGGCGGGAGATTTTCAAGAATATCAAAAATTTCAGGAGTCAGGATGTAGCGTCCCATGATCGCGAAGTTAGATGGGGCATCCTCAACTTTTGGCTTTTCCACAAGGCTCTCCACCTGGATCGTTCGTCCATTAATTCCATTTTCTCTAGGTGCAATGATTCCATATTTTGATACATCTTCTTGTTCGACCTCTTGGACACCAACAACTGAAGAATGGTACTCTTCATAAACTTCAGAAAGCTGTTTCAAACAAGGCTTATTCGCCTTTACAATATCATCCCCAAGTAAAACTGCGAAAGGCTCGTTGCCGATAAAACGTGAGGCACAATTGATTGCGTGACCCAGTCCTTTCGGCTCTTTCTGACGGATATAATGAATGTTCAGCATGTTAGAGATTCCTTGCACTTCTTCAAGAAGAGCATACTTCTCCTTCTTTTCCAGTGTTTCTTCAAGTTCATATGATTTATCGAAATGATCTTCTATTGCCCGTTTCCCTCTTCCCGTTACAATGATGATATCTTCTATACCAGACTCGATCGCTTCTTCTACGATATATTGAATTGTCGGTTTATCAACAATTGGAAGCATTTCTTTCGGTTGTGCTTTTGTCGCTGGCAGAAACCTGGTCCCCAACCCTGCAGCAGGTATTATTGCTTTACGTACTTTCATGTTAACTCCCCCTTAAAATAATTCTCAAACTATAATGTTTTCTTTAATGATGTATAGGCATAATTCCCAAACACCCACATTGCTTTGACAAGTCCTAGATTTTCAATTTTTCGGTATACATACCAATTCTGTTTAGCCGCCTTGATCTTATTACTGGAAATTGAGCCCTTTACTTTCCGATAAAGAGCGAGTTCTTCTTGAATTCCATATGCTTTGAAGCCTCTTTTTAAAATCAATAACCACAGCGCGAAATCCTGGCGGGTCCGTATATTCGGCATCTGGAAGTGACCGGTTTTTTCTTTGTTGACCACAACCGTCAGACAGCCGATGATCGTATTTTTCAAGAGACCTTCATAATCAATTTCTTTAGGAATCTGGACAACCTGGTCAGTAGGCTCACCCTCTTCATCTATGATTCTATACCCAGTAAAAGTAAACGCATAATCGTTTTCTTTCATGTACGATATCTGACGTTCCAATTTATGAGGAACCCATTGATCATCACTATCCAAGAAAGCTATGAACTTACCTTTCGCTTCATTGATTGCAGTATTTCTCGCAACTGCTGCACCACTGTTCTTCTCAAGCTTTATATACTTGATACGCGGGTCATTCTCAGCCTCTGCCAGAATCACTTCTGCGGTATTATCCTTTGAACAGTCATCTACTATGATCATTTCCCAATTTTCATAGGTTTGAGCTTGAACAGATTGAATCGTGCTTTTGATAAACTTTGCACAATTATAAGCAGCCGTGATAACTGAAACCAACTCTTGATTATTCTGTTCGGGTATACTCATTTCACTTATCCCCTTTTGGAAAGAATTCTGTTATAAATTTCAGACATGAGTTCTGCGTTATCTTCCCATTTATAATGACTGACGACATGTTCTCTTCCATTATTACCGAGTGTTGTGCGCATATCTTCTTTATCCACTAAAAACGCCATCTTTTCAGCTATAGCTTCGCTGTTTTCAGACGGTATGATGTAACCTGTATGTTCATCGCGAACGACTTCCGGTAAGCCCCCAACGTTCGATACAACTACCGGTACACCACATGCTTGAGCTTCCACTGCCGCTACTCCGAAACTTTCACTATCTAAGACAGAAGGGACAAAAAACACATCGAATGTGTTGATCATATCAGGTACTTTTTCATGTGGAATGTTCCCTGTGAATTCTGTCTGATCCTCAATACCAAGTTCTTTGGCTAACCCCTCGTATTCTTCTAATTGTGGTCCACCGCCTACAATGACAAGTCGCGTTTTTCGATATGCCTCATCCGACACATTGTCTTTGAACTTTTTATACCCTTCAACCAAATACTTGATTCCGTATTTCGGTTTCATCGTTTTTACAATACCAAACGTCACAGTCTCAGGGTTTTTCCGACTAGGATCCGGACTGAACTTGTTCATATCAACCCCAAATGGAGTAACATCAATATTTTTATTGGTATACTGTGCTGTCTCAACCTTCATCACTTCACTCGTGGACCCGATAGCATCGGCTTTACTCAACGCATACTTTACTAATCTCTTATTAATCGTATTCTCTTTAGGAAAATCATAAATATCGCTTCCCCAAACAGAAATAACATATGGATGATATCCAGCCATTGCACCAATTACGCCATAGCTTGATACATAATGAGAATGGAATATTTCCGGTTTTTCCTTTTTAAGTATTTTTTGCAATTCAGGTACAGTTAAGAAATAAGCTAATTTACTCTTCATTTTTAAATTCAGATAGATCGTCTTTACATTTTGCCAATGGGAACGATCTTCTGTATCCTCATGACTATCAAAGCTTACATTGATGGTTTCATAACCCTTATCATTGTAATAAGCTAACCATTTCTTTGTATGCGGGTTGTTTGCTGGAGCTAATATAAGGAGTTTCATTTATTTCCCCTCTCTTATTGCTGTCATATCGTTTACAACTTTAGTGATTCTTGCGTCCCATGAATGACGATTAAAACTATTATTGATGATATTTTCTTTCATCATTTGTAGATTCGTAGGTTCTATAGCCTCTAAAATTGCCTTCGAAAAATCTTCTGCATTATCATCAGCGGTTTTCCCTGTTTTCTCATCATTCAAAATTCTCGCCTGTGCTTTACAATTCGTAGCCACAATCGGTAAACCATACGATTGGTATTCAAACAACTTTACAGGAACGGCAAAATCGTGATAGGTGTTGATTTCTCTTGGTATGAGGGCAATATCGGCTTGTTCATATACGTCCTTCAATTCTTGACCTGATTTATGGCTTACCGTAAGCCATGTCTCTGTTTCGTATTTGTGCATTTCTATATATTTTCGATATTCGTTTTCTCGACAAACGAGTTGAAGATCGACTGCTTTAGTGGCGTTGATTTTCTTGAAAACTTCCAGTAACATCAACATCCCTTTTTGGTCGCTGATACCGCCAACAAAAACAGCTGACGCAGTCTCTTTACCACGTGATTGAGTTGATTGAACATGCATCCCTTCCATCCCAGGTGGGAGTTCAGAATATTCTCCTGTCCAGCCAACCGACTGATTCATTTCTAAGGATGGCAGATACAATAAATCAACTACTTTGGAGAAAGTTCGCAATTCTTTCTGGTAGATCGCTCGCATTATTGGGGTAAAGACTTTCTTTCCTCCAGGCGGAACATACATATCATCGAATTTCCAATATACATCTCTGTAAAAAAGGCTGATCGGCACTTTATGCTTTTTCAAGTACATCCAAAAGCTCGCATCAGTTTTCGGATGACGAGGAAAATGATCTTTGTCTGTGAGCCAATATGGCATTGTACTGTTTTCCATATAGCAAAAAAGGGTTTCGTTCACGAGACCTTTTTGTTTGAAGCTTTCAGTGAGACGTTTTCTTTCTTCACTATGACCTGAAATGATTTCAAGTCTCATATTATTAGAATCCGCATATCTTTGAAACGCTTCTGTAATTTTTTTCGGTCTTACACCGGAACCACTTTTAGGGTTCTTCTGCAGTTCGTACGGAAAATATAAAAGAATCAAATTCATAATCTGTCTCCTCGAGTTTTGAGTCTTTTTCCAAAAAAAGAAGCATCTTCCAAATGAGGAGGGCTGGTATCGATAAACTCCCCAACACCCCATATGGAAGATGCAACCTAATTAATGATTCTTCATGTAATGATCAAGTGTCATACGGAGTCCATCTTCTAATGTATAAATCGGCTCCCATTGCAGCTTTTCGATAGCTGATTTGTTGCAAAGCACACTTTCACGTATATCTCCTGAGCGAGCATCCGTGTATCTAGGTTTAATCTCTTTACCAGAAAGCTTGCTCATCGTGCCAAACAACTTATTAATTGTTATCTCCGTGTTTGAAGAAAGATTCAGATGCGCACCGTTGCCATTTTTAAGTGCAGACACATTCGCTCTCGCTATATCTTTTACAAAAATAAAATCTCTTGTTTGATTCCCATCTCCATGGATATAAGGAACCTCACCTTTCATAATCCGGTCAGCGAAGATGGCTACCACGCCACCTTCACCTTGAGCATCTTGCCGGGGACCATATACATTTCCATAACGAAGAACCGTATAATCCAGGCCATATAATTCTTTTGATATTTTCAAATAGTTTTCGATTGTTAACTTTGAAACTCCATAAGGAGATAAAGGATTAACAGGGTGTTTTTCATTAACGGGTAATGAAACTGGGTTACCATAAATAGCTGCAGATGAAGCAAATACAATTTTTTTTACACCGTTTTTACGAGCAAGATCAATTATGTTAAGAGAACCTTTGATATTCACGTCATGATCATACAGAAAATCATTTATAGAAATAGGAACACTTGACTGTGCAGCTTGATGAATAATGTATTCTGGTGAATTTTCTCGAATGATTTCTTCTAGCTTTTGACTTCGAATATCACAATCAAAAACAGAGACATCCTTTTTGTTCAGGTTCTCTTTCTTTCCAGTTGAAAAATTATCAACGACGATGACCTCATGTCCTTCATCAAGTAGTTCTTCTACAATATGAGAACCTATAAAGCCGCTGCCGCCTGTTACCATTATTTTACTCACAAAGCATCCTCCTGAGACTCGTGCTGGGTTATCTAGCGCCGTCTCCTGTTATTACTACTTTTACTGTCTTATATAAAATCTTCATATCAAAATCCGGGCTTAAGTTTCGAATATAGTACAAATCGAGTGCCAATTTTTCATTAGGAGTGATATCATATCCTCCATTTACCTGTGCCCAACCAGTCAGTCCAGGTTTTACAGATAAACGATTAACGAATCCTGGAATTTCTTGATTGAATTGTTCAACAAAAACTGGACGCTCAGGTCTTGGTCCTACAAGGCTCATATCACCTTTTAGAACATTCAATACCTGAGGAAGTTCATCAATTCTCGTCTTTCTGATGAATGCTCCAACCTTCGTTACACGTGCATCATTCTTTTGTGCCCATTGAGGCCCATTTTTTTCAGCATCATTTCTCATCGACCGTAATTTGATCACCTTAAATACTTTTCCATTGAGACCGACTCTCTCTTGAAAGAAAAGTGGCGAACCTGGTGATTCTAACCGGATGGCTAGCATCGTAACCAGCATGATCGGAAGTGTTAATGCTAATAGTACGATCGAAAATAAAATATCAAAAATGCGTTTCCCAATTGGATTCATTACTTTTATTTTTTCTGATTGGAATTGATTGCTTTGTTTTGAAACTTTATATTCCCGATAATAGTTCGATTGTGCTCTAGGCAATGCCATGACTAACTATCACCTCTACAAGTATTTGTTAAATAGATTTATAGGTTTGTTGCCTTTAAAAGGCGCAATACCATTTAGAATAATTTTCAAGGGATTAAGATGTAACAGGACGTTATTCTGATATAAGTATTTTGTCTGTTTATGTAAAAACTAGTAGTATTATAGCATATCCATTAATAAACAAAAGAGAAATTAGAAGGAATTCATTACGTTTTTTACCCTTATTACCATAATTAAAACAAAATGGTCACAATTGAAGGCAAAATGTATCCATTATTCGTCATAAATACAGACGATTATACAAGCTATTTAGTTTCACGAAATTTACACCTTATCAATCATATCATCGTTTTTTTGATTTGCAATATCGCGATGTTAATTTTTGCTGAATTAATGCTTACTGCCCATTCAAGCGATATTTTTAGTTTTGGTTCTTTTGTTATTCATAATTAAATGTCCGATGAACACTCCGATTAAAACCCCGAAGGTATCCAATAGCACATCCGCAGGGAGTGGTGTTCTGTTAACTGTAAACCCTTGATGAATTTCATCCGAAACTGCGTATAAAACAGCAATTATTACTGTCGTCATTTGGTTAGAATGAGTGAAGGATTTAGTGTTGGATATGGCTCTGTACAGAAGAAGAGAAAGGATCATATACACCCCGAGGTGGGCTCCTTTACGAATGAAAAATTCAATAAAGCCGGCACTCCCCAGGTTCTTAATACTTATCTCTGCATCTGCATAATAGAAATGGACATGACGAAAAGCCTCTTCAACCCAGGCCAAAGGAATTTCTCCTTGCAAAAATGGCCGGACATCTTGCTCCTCATACGGTTGAGAGGAAGAGTAAAAAATAATTCCTGCCCAAATCAGCACAGGTGTCCAGTAAATCAAAAACCTTTTCATAAATAATGCATCCTCATTAAGATCATTCTCTTACAAGAGAATGGTTTCTATTGTCAACATTTCCATATTATAAACTATAATCAACTATAATACCGACAAAACAGCTTGAAAAGTTTTAAGGAATAAAAACTTGAGACTTTTTTCCCGATGTGACCGTATATAATATATGGTATAAATAATCATTCAGGAAGAAAGGACGAAATTTCAAATGAAAACATATAAAGTTCTTCAATGGATAACCGGAGGGTGTGAAGCTTTCCTTGCAATCCCGTTCATTGGCGGGACATTCGTCTTAGCGAATTGGTACATCCCGTTGTTTGTGATGTTAGGCCTTCATATTGTTACACTTGTATATGTAAACAAGGAAGCGAAAATTAGTTTTCAACGAGCCGGAAGCATTTTCGGAATCATAACTTCATGTATAGCCTGGATTCCATTTGTAGGCTGGTTCATGCATAGCATCACAGCCATCATCCTATTGATCAGCGCCATACGAAAAGACAAAGATGAAGACGAAGTAGAAGTGATCGGATAACGACCGCAGTACCGCATCGGTGCCAGGCACCGTTTAAGAACGCAGTCATACCAAGGGGTTTGAAACGGTGCCTGGCACCCATCATGAACACAGATATACTAAGGGTTTCAGAACGGTGCCTGGTACCCCTGTTGACTATTAATAAAAAGGAGCGATTATTTTGGATCATAATAGTGAATTATCCAAAGATGAGAGAAATTGGGGTATGTATGTTCATCTAGCTGCTTTTGCGGGTTATTTGACAGCAGCGCTCGGTTTCATAATTGGACCGCTTCTGCTCTGGTTACTTAAAAAAGATGAATACGCTTATGTGGATTACCATGGTAAAGAGGCATTGAACTTTCAAATTAGTTTCTTCATATATGGACTGGTGGCTGGAGCGTTAATGATAATCCTCATAGGATTCGCGTTACTCCCTATCGTAGTGATCTTACATCTGATATTCATGATCATTGGAACGATTCGGGCAAGTGAAGGTAATTACTACCGCTTTCCATTGACGATTCGTTTCATTAAATAGCAATGTGAAAAAGCATGCGTTCGACTATGAGCGCATGCCTTTTTAATCGGGATAATAGTTAGATATCCTTTAACCTTTTTTATATACTCTTTCCCCATTAAACCAGGTTTCCAGAACTTGAATGTCTTTCAAATCTTTCGGATCAACTTCTGCCGGATGGTCCGATAACAGAACGAGGTCTGCCACATACCCTTCTTCAAGCTTCCCTTTCCAATCCTCCTGGAAGTCAAGATATGCCCCTGTTTCGGTGTAAGCTTTGTACATTTTATCAAGCGGAAGTTTTTCATCAGGCAGCCATCCACCCTCTGGCTTGCCGTCTTCATCGGTCCGGTTCACTCCGGCAAAAATGTTCACGAGCGGCGAAAGCTCACCAATTGGACTGTCTGAGCTCCCCGTATACGGAATCCCCATCTGATCCACTGTGTTCCATGGGTTACAGTACCGCTCCCGCTCTCTTCCGACCCAGTCCGCTGTCTGATCGTATTCATCCATCATAAAATTAGGCTGGATCTCGAGGTAAGGTTTGATTTTCTGGAGCCTCTCTAGTAGGTCCGGCGCTAAAACCTGCGCGTGAATAATCCGATGACGCATTTTCACCGCACCCACTTGCTCGATCGCGTTAAGGGCTTGTTCGACGGCACGATCTCCGATTGCATGCATCGCCACCTGCATAATATTTTCATCTGCCGTTTTCACCATTTCATTCAATTCTTCCTGGGTGTAAATTAGCTCACCATCAGTCTCGGGTTGATCATAATAAGGTTTCCGAAGTGCAGCTGTATGCAACCGCTGTGTTCCATCCAAAAAGATCTTGAAAGCACCGACTGTCACTCTGTCTGTTCCATCGCCAGTTCGCTTTTCATCGTTTTCAAGAAAGTTTTTCAAATCCTCAACAGCATAAATATAATGGTGCAGTTGAGCTCTGATTGGCAGCTTACCGTCTTTTTCAAGGTCGGTATACGTGCGCCACACTTGATCGAAGGAACCCGCAAAATTGACATCATCCGTTTGGACCGAAGTGATTCCATGCTCAAGCAGATGAGGGATAGCGTCTTCAATGGCTTCGTACGTTTCCTCTTCCGTCTTATCCCTGAAATGGTACTTGATGAAGTGTACCGCCGTATCCTTGAAGCGACCGTTCGAGTTGCCATTTTCATCTTTTTCGATGAATCTGTCATGATATTTTTCAAGCTCTGGTTCTTTCCGGAGGATTTTCATAGCTTCTTCATTCACGATGCATTCGTGTCCATCATCATGTAAAAAGAACATCGGTTTCTCGTACTCGAGTTCTTCCAGTTCTTTTGCAGTTAAAGGGTGGTCTATATCTTCAAATTGATCATCAATCACACCACGACCGATGACCCAGTCGTGTTCTTCCATCATTTTTTCATTGTATTCATTGCGTACGATTTCTTTCATTTCACGCCATGAAGTCACCTTCCGAAGGTCCAATTCTTTTTTCATCAAACCGTAGCGAAGCAGGTGCATATGGGTGTCGTTGAAAGAGGCGGTCACCGTCGCTCCGTTGCCATCGATGACATCATCGGTTTGTGAATCTGCCCTGCCCTTATTGATCGATCTGATTTTTCCATCTTCAATTTCAATATGGTGAATTTGCTTGTCCTCTTTTACTTCTGGTCGGTATAGGTATACGTTGTCTATTACGGTCATGATAAACCTCCTAAAGTAAACTTGGCAAAGCCAAGCCTTAGCGCTGGCTGAGCCTTAGTTGTCCTTATATTGAAGAAAGTATTTTATACTTTCTTTAAATGCAAGAAAAAAGTTGCGGGTAATCACTAGTTATTGACTACCCGCAATTCCTTGAAAATATTCTTATGAAGGCTTATTTAGGAATCATTAACTGCTGACCTGGGTAAATGAGCGAAGAACTCAGCTTATTGACTTTCATCAGCTTTTCCACAGAGACACCATATTTTTTGCCGATGCCCCATAGCGTGTCACCCTTTTGGATGTTGTACATGCTGTAGGAACGGACAATGACACCCCTTGATTTTTCCTTGATTGGAAGCTGAATTGTCTGGCCGGGATAGATCCAATGCGACTTGATGTCATTCAACATTTTCAACGTCTGGACATTCGTTTTGTAGCGTCGGCTGATGTCCCAGAGCGTATCTCCTTTCCTGACCGTATGGAAGCGGATCGATTTTACGGTTACCTGGACTCCTTTCGTTTTCTCGACTTTCTTGTTTCCTTTTACGAGTGTTAGGGTCGGTGCCTTTTCGACTTTAACAGAATCAGAGAGTACTCTTCTCGCTGTCACATATCGGTCGCTCCAATAATATGGAGAAAACGGATTTGCATAGCCGACCCCTTTGCTCTGAGCCCCGATCATTTTTCCGTTTCCAGCATAGATTGCGACGTGATTAATTTTTCCGTTAAAATTCGTATCGAAGAACACAAGATCCCCTGGTTGGAGATCACCACTGCGGACGGGTTTACCTACTTTAGCCTGAGCACGGCTTGTTCTTGGCAGCTTCACGCCATGCTTTTTGAAAACCGTCGCTGTAAAAGAAGAACAATCAAAGCTTGATGTGTTTCCGACCGCCGAACCAAACTTGTACTGCGTACCCAAGAATTTCTTCGCGCTCTCGATCACCTATTCTCCGGAATGTGCATATGCCTCTGTTCCGACAGTCATAACAAAACCAGCGGCCAGTGCTCCAGGCAAAACCTTTTTCATCCGAATCCCTCCCGTTGTTTTTAAGTAGTTGTTCGACTTGGACTCGGTTCCTTCGCGCCTGTCTGTGTCGGAAAAGCCCTCTATTGCTCGGTCTAACTCACTTTATGCGGAGGGGCTTATCGATATGCGTGCCAGGCACCGTTTACGAAGCCAATGGTACCAAGGGATCCAAAACGGTGCCTGGCACTTTCTGAAATCCCTTGCGGCTCTAGGACTGAATTTCGGTGCCTGGTACACTGTGGATAAGTAAACAATTTCTTTTTATTGGTAATATTTAAGATGTTTGTTAATATTGGTTAGTGATGGAGGCAGGAACATAGGAGGAGATCCGTTGAAGAAAACCACTAAGAAAATTCTGATCCGTTTATTAATTGTTTGTACAATCATCATAGCTGCTATTTCTTGGTTTTTCCCATTTTCACAGTTAAGTATCTATAAATCTTTTTCTTATAATCCTGATCCTGTCGTAGTGGAACAGTATAAAGATGATTTGAATCGCTTTAAAAATACGTACAATAAAAATTCGCGAAACCAAAAGGACCTTACCAATGAAAGAATTCAATACATAATTGAGATGTATGAAGATGACAGCTTTTTAAGTGATGAGGGGTCAAAAATTACGAAGCATAGTTTGGCTAGCTTGTTGCTTGAGCTTAAGGAAACAAGAAAAATACTGATTGAATTAGCTTTCGAGGAATCCTATGAAAAGAACACAGAAGATTACCTTAGGTTACTTTTAGAGAATACGATCGTCTTAGAAGAGAACATTAAAGACATCATAAACTCCAACGGCAACTCAAGATTCACACTTGAACGACAATACAGTAATCTTAATATGGGATTGAACAGAAACCTGAAATTCCTGGAATCCTTCTATAATGAATACGCCAAAAACACATAAAGCAACGACCGATCTCTGCCCGGACAGAGGTCTTTTTTGTACTTGTGTACCAGGCACCGTTTCAACCCCCTTGGTATCACTGACTTCCGAAACGGTGCCTGGCACTTTCTGAGATCCCTTGGCGCACAAGGGTAGAATTGTCGTGCCTGGTACACAGCCTTTCATTTAAACTAGTATTCTATGCTTCTTGTTTGGGCAGAATGGTAATGACTACAGATGAAATTTGGTAAAATATACCTTTCTTTATTATTTTGAAAAAATATGGTTGAAACGGGTTGTGGTACGGTGTAGGATTAGTAAAGCATGAGATTTCTTCAAAGAATTTCCTTAAATATGTCGAATGTTACAGAAACTATTCTGAGGCTTATCCGTATTTATTGGACAGGAGATTCATAGTCTTATAATACATACTTAATGGGAGGACAAAGATGGATTACAATCAAGGAAAAAATGAAACAGCTGCTTCAATCGAACCGTCGCAACAACCGGGCAAAAGCAAAAAACCGATTCTGATCTCGCTTGCAGTCATCGTATTACTTGGAATCAGTACAACGGTATATGCGATGTTTTTCAACCTATCTCCGAAAGAGACGTACTTTCTAGCTGAAAAAAATACAATGGAACAAACGCAGGAATCCTTCAATAAGACGTTTGCAGTCAATGAAGATGTTAATGAAAAGATGATGGAAGAGCCTTCTAAATCGACCCTTACACTAGGTCTTAAGAGCATCGATGGGCTTCAAGCGATTGACCCGAACATGGCAATGTTCGCCTCCATGCTGAATGACGTGAAATTGAGCATGTCCGCACAACTTAACCCTGAGAAAAACGAAGGGATTGCTGAGCTGAATGCCGGCATGGGCGGAACAGAATTCATCAAAGCGGAAGCCTATCAATCTGAAGATCTGACAGGTTTGAATGTTCCGCTTCTATATAACAACTATCTTTACTTGAACAACGACCAGTTCGGCGAAGTGATGAAAAAATTTGATCCTGCTTACGAAGGTCCTGAGGAAATTGATAACGTTGTGAAAATGCAGCTCGAAGCGATGAAAAATCAAGAAAAGTACGAAGAGCATGCTGAAGAATACGGAAAATTCCTTCTCGAAAAAATCAAAGACGAGAATGTCACTGAAAAAAGCGGAGTCGAGTTCGAAGGAAACAAATACAAGCAGCTTACACTCGAACTATCTGAAAAAGAAACAAAAGACATCCTTAAAGCGTTGATCGACAAAGTCAGAGAAGATGAAGAATTACTTGACCTCCTCATCGAGGCTAACGGCAACACAGCATTCACTGCTCCTGGTATGGAAACCGCTGATATGAAAGAAACCATCCAGACAGAACTGAAGAAAGCATCAGACAACATCGATCAGGTGAAAATCCCTGAAGGCTTCAAGAGCGTCGTCCTGATTGATAAGAACGAAGTCATCGTCAAGCGTGACATTGATTTTAAAATTGGTAATGAGTCAGAGCTCGTCGTCATTGATTATTCCAGCCACGCACTACGCTCAGACGATCTTATCACTGACGGAAAATGGGAGATCAACGTCTTCCCTGAAAACGGCGAAAAGCAAGACTATGGAAAAATGCTGGTTGAAATCAAAGGTAAAAAAGGGGAAGGTGATGCAGCAACGCGCGACATCACTGGAACATTCGCCTTCGCGGAAGCAGGAAAAGTTACAGGAGCAAACCTTTCAGCAAAAATCACAGGTACTCCAGAAGACATGAAAGCAGATTTTGAAGCAGCAATCAAAGATCCGTCGAACGCTGGAATCCCACCATTAAAAGGACACTTCACACGTAAAGTGACGGATGACCTTGATAACAGAACATATGCATCGAATGGCGAATTTGGATTGGAAGTTGATGCTGGACTCGGCGCACCAATCCATGTAACGTTCGATTATGATAGCAAAACGGAGTTCACTAAAAATCTGAAATTCCCGAATGTTGCTGAGGACGGGGAAAATGTAGCAGAAATGAGCCCTGAAGAAATGGAACGCATCATGACAGAAATTCAAACACGCATTCAAGGAATGATGATGAACGGTCCACAAATGTTCAACTAAAAAAGGTAGGCAAGTGTCTGAGACTCCTCCACACTTGCCTTCTTTTTACACTGATAATTAGGAGATCACGATGAGAGCATTCACACTTGCACAGACACAATTGAAGGAAATCTTCCGTCAGCCTCTCGCATGGGTGGTCCTTTTTTTCATGCCTTTTACTCTCATCGGCTTTTTACTATATGGACTTGAAAATGTACTCAAATCAGAGTCTATGCTTCCTCCTTTTGATGTCGCGATCGTGAATAAAGATGACGATGCTCAAACCCGTTTGTTGATCCAGCAATTCCAGGATGATGAAGAAATTGAAGCATTGATCACCTTCAGAACGATGGACGAAAAAAAAGCTCTGAACCTGTTAGAACAAAACAAAATTGCTTCGATTTTAATGATTCCAGAGGGGTTTGCAAATGGAATCAAATTCGGTGACAACAAATCGGTCACCGTCATCACCAACGAACAACGACCATTCCAATCGGCCCTCTTCCTTGAAATGATGAACAGCTCAGCGGACTTGATTAGTGCTGCCCAGAGTGGCGTCAACACCATTTACGATTATTTAAAGGAAGAGAATTATTCTAATGATTATGTAATGAAAGTATCGAATCAAATGATTTTTGACTTCACGACTTTCGCTTTCAACCGTAAGATCATGTTCGATATAGAAGAAATCAAGTCGTTCCAGGGGGTTACACCACTCAAATATTACAGCATTTCCGGCTTCATCTTCTTGTTGCTGTTGACCGGATTGCTTACGATGAGCATGACCTCTTCAACAAATGCTAAAATCGACGAACGCTTACGAACTTTCGGTGTATCATCTGGGGCCCACCTATTCAGCGGACTCGCCACCCAAGTCACCATTTTGTTCATGCAGGCGGTATTGATCATTATCTCCTTATGGATCTTGACGGACTTAGAGGTAACTGGTCATTACGGTTGGAGTGTGCTTACCTTCATAACAGCCATCATCGTCATCGGTGCCTGGTACACATTTTTATCGAATCTTCCAATAGCGGAAGGAATACGGTTTTTCCTTGGATTTCTTGGTCTCGTAGTTTTTGCAGCGGGTGGAAGTTTGATTTTTCCTGAGTCCTACTACACCGGGATTTTAGAGTGGATTAACCTATCAACTCTGTCACACTGGCTTCATACTAGCCTAGTGCACTCCATCTTTATAGAAAACGAAGATGTATTGTTCTCAAGTCTTGGTGTGTTAGCTGGAATGACAGGGGCACTTCTCTTCTCCTCCTATATAGTAAGGCGGGTGAAGCAGTCATGAGAATGTGGCATTTAATCCGCACAAGATGGAAAATCACTTTGAGCAACAAATGGCAGTTCCTTTTGATGCTCATCCTCCCCCTACTCGTCTTTTGGGGTGCTGAACAATTGCTTTCAAAAGGATCAGATCAGTTGAAAATTCCTGTCATTGTGGTAACGGAGGAAGAAAACGAAACAGTCACCACGATCATTAATCGAATAAAAGACAATGAAACACTCCAAATCATTGAAAAATCGGAGGTTGAAGCGAAACGCCTTCTTGAAACAAATCAAGCTGAAGTTGCCGTCGTTTTTACAAAGGGTATAGAGGAAAAAGTAAAGCAAGGTGAAATCAAAGGTGTCATTCAATTATGGAAAGCACCGAATGCGATTTCAACCGGCCTGGTCGAGGAATATGTGGCAAGCGAAGTGATCCGGCTTGCAAGCAACGGAAAAGCTGCCACTTACCTGGCGAACCAATTTAATGGAGCTAATGTGTATGAGTACGCCTGGAAATATACCGATGATCAATGGGAACCTAAACCTTTAATGACCATTAAACATGAAAAAGCAGGAAAACAAGCTCAAAATCAGAAAACAGAAAAAAACACAAAACCACTGTTGTTCGGAATGCTCAGTGTCTATATCCTGCTCATTAGCTTTTATATACAAACATGGTGATGACAGAGCGAGGAAACGGACTTGCATCAAGAACAGGGATGTTCGGCGTCAACCGCCTAACTCGCTCCTTCTCCAACCTACTTGGTTCCGTAACCGTTATTCTCGCATCACTTTTACCAGTATCCATCTATCTTTTGCTAGGTGACGGAGATTTCGCACAAAAAGGACTATTGTTCATTGCTTATGTCGTCTCCTGTTCCGGACTCGGCTTTCTTCTAGCAAACCTGTTAAGCAACACGCTTCTGTATCATTTGATTGCTGTTGCACTAACGGTTGTAACTGGTGTATTAGGAGGAAGCTTTCTCAAACTGGAGGAGTTTTCCCATCGACTAGCGAATGCATCTCAATACACACCGCAACACTGGTTTTTAAACGGCTTAACGCGTTCAACTACAACCACTGAACTCATCATTTTATTGGGGCTCGGGGTTGGATCGATTATTTTAGGATTAGGGATTGGAGCTGTGCGACATGATCGAGCTTAGAAACGTATACAAACGATATAAAGGAACAGATGTAGTCAAAGGCGTCGATCTCATGATTCCACAGGGGGCTCGTGTCGGGCTTGTCGGACCGAATGGAGCTGGAAAATCGACATTGATGAAGATGATCGCAACGTTAGTCACTCCATCTAAAGGCGAAATCCTCGTCCGCGGGCAATCTGTTACGAAAAAGAAAAAGCAGCTCAGGCGCAGAATCGGATACGTCCCACAGGAAATCGCACTCCATACTAGCATTTCTTTAAAAGAAAACTTGAAGTTCTGGGCAGGCATGGCACCAGGTACCGTATCCGAGGCTTGGGTTTTACAGCTGGTAGATATGGTTGGCCTGAGGGAAAAGCTTAACGAACGCGTCGATAAGTTATCCGGCGGGATGCAGCGGAAACTCAATATTATTGTCGCCCTGCTTCACAATCCTGAACTCCTGATCATGGACGAACCTACCGTTGGAATCGACATCCCATCCAAAACAGACATCGTCGCCTTTTTAAAAGCGTTGGGTCCAGACAAAACGATCCTGTTTTCATCCCATGACCTGCAGGAAATTGAGATGCTTTGCCATTATGTATTGGTGTTGGAGGACGGCGTTTTACGACATTTCAGCACAATCAGCGAACTACCCCACACGCATAATCCAACTCAGGAACTGCTCAAACACCTGCAAATCATCCGAACTTGAGCATCAATCAAACGTTTAATTATCCATAACCACACTCCCATTTTATGGTAATATATAGATATTACATAATTTGGGGGTTTTTTAATGATTAAAGTTCAAAGCACCTGTATCGCAGTCAAAGATAACCAAATGCTCATGATTCAAAAACTCGACAAACAAGACCTTACATACAACTTCTACATCCCTCCAGGCGGTCATGTCGAAAAATTCGAGACCCTGGAAGAAGCTTGCATCCGGGAAACGTATGAGGAAACAGGAATTTTAGTTTCTGATTTAGAGCTGAAAGGGATGGTGACTTACTTTACATATGAAAAAGATGAACACGCTATTTCCTTCTTTTTCGAAGCAAAATCGATCGATGGAGAACTCAAATCGAACGAACCCGATAAAGTTGCGCCTTCATGGTTTCCAATCGATAGACTAGAATCTAGCAATCAAATACTAGAACATGACAAAGAGTTTTTAAAAGCACTCCTGACAAGCCAAGAATTTGTAAGAGCTAATGTCATTCGCGAATCACCACAGCTAGTGGAGGTATGGACGGTACATACATAAAAAAAATCCTTTTAGGTAGGAAGCCTACCTAAAAGGATTTTATCTTTCTTTTTATTAGTTAGGGATTTTAAACGTTTGTCCTGGATAGATCGTGTTAGATGAAAGATTGTTCACTTCTTTTAACTTACTAACAGTAGTACCATATTTAATGCTGATATCCCATAAGGTGTCTCCGGGTTTTACTGTATGCGTCTTGCTGCTTGTAGATGTGCTAGATGTACCAGACACCTTCAATTTTTGTCCAACATATATGGTGTTTGATGAAAGATTGTTCAAGCTTTTAAGCTTTGATACTGAAGTATTGTATTTCATGCTAATGTCCCAAAGTGTATCACCACTTTGTACAGTATGGACAGATATGTCAGGTGTCTCAGATTTCGGTACTTCAGATTTTAGAACTCTCTTCGCTTTTACAAAACGATCGCCCCAATAGTATGGTGAGAATGCATCTGTAAAGGCTACGCCTGTAGAAGATTGAGCACCTAGCATCTTCCCATTTCCAGCATAGATCGCTACATGGTTGATGACACCATTAAAATTCGTATCGTAGAAAAGCAAATCTCCAACTTTTAGATTTGATTTCGAAACGGTTGTACCAACATTAGCTTGAGCACTGCTTGTTCTTGGCAAAGTGATGCCATGCTTTTTAAACACCGTGACTGTATAAGAGGAACAATCAAACGAACTCGTAGAGCCTACTGGCGCTCCATATTGGTATGGTGTCCCTAAATAATTATCACCTGTATCGATGATGTCACTTCCTGTTGCTCCGAATGCTTGTCCTGCTCCAGAGAACATGATCCCTGTTGCAAGTGCGATTGGTAATAACTTTTTCTTCATTACTTCTCCTCCAATTGGATTTTTAGTAGATCTGGCTGTTAAACCAATTGGGAGTAAGTCAAAAAGTAGAACTTCTTATATGTATGTTTGAAATTGAGATATGTAATGTCTGATATCGAAATCTATCAATATTGCTATATATTCTATTCTTGCTACTTTATTCCTTATCCCCTAACCCCGAATGTTATGTTATCTTATCATAATAAACATAACATTAACGTTACAGTTGCATTACAATCGAAAAGAAAGAAAAAGCCTTTAAAGTAGTAGAGGCTTTTTGGTATCTATTTTCCTATAAAGTAGTTTACGAGATATTCTGCCCAAACTTCATTACCTTGATCATTTGGACCTGAAAAGTCATTTTGTATATATTCTATAACTTCATTATCAGTTACGTCTGGCCAATTATCCCAATGATGGAGGTAGGTGATCTCTTCCTCTTCGGCAAAATTTTTAACACCTTCTACTTGCCCAGCATATGTCTTTGGGTTAAAGATTGGATGAGAGGGCTGTAACATAAATACGATATCATTATTGCTTTTTGTAAATCTGCTATCCAATATTTTAATAGCTTCGATTGTATGTTCTATTTCGACTTTTTCATTGTCATTCATAAGGAATGGTTCAAGAAGTACCATATCAGGTTTAGTATCAATAACCTCTGTCATTTTTTCTAGATCAATCGCATCAACTGATAACTCTTTCCCAAAGTCATGAGGTGTAATATTAAATATACCCTCACCATAAGCCTCATCAAGCCCTGCTTGCATTAATTCTGGCCATGGGGTTTCGCCCATACCAATTGCTTCAGAACCTATAACCGCTACTTCAATTTCGGTACCAGATTCGATAGCATTGGTAATCAATTCACGAGTTTCATCAGATAGGTTTTTAGTTAACTCTTCAATATCTTGTGAAAACTCATCTTCTCTTGGATCATCATTAGTTTGTTCTTCTACGATCGATTCAGCATTTGCTTTTGCATTAGCAATAGTTTCGTTTATTTTTGAATTCCAATGAATATGACCAAAAATAATTGTCATTATGGATAAAATGATTGTTAATATGTATAGTATTTTTTTCATATTTAGCACCTTTCTTTCGACACCCTAAAGTTACAATTATCTATAAATAATAATGCTATAACTAGCATATCTTGTCAAAATATGATAGAAAATCTATTAAATAAGCTTCAGCAACAAATTTTCTAGTAAAATAGGTCTATAGTATTGTTTAACTAAAATTTTCTATTAGTTCTATTTAACTCCATTTTTCGACATTGTTTTCTTAAAATAGCAATTTACAATGTTATAGAACTCTAGTATAATTGGTTTATTCTAAGATTTTATAGAAAAGGTGGGTCTTCGGTTGGATGAAAACAAATTAATGGTTGTGCTTGTAAAACCAGGACAACATCCCCAATCCACTTACATTCCGAATGATTTATCATACTTCGAAGAACTAGTAGACGGTCCTGTAAGTGTAGAAAAGTTCTTTATCAGCGGTTATAGATTAGTATGCAGCGTAGATGAAGGGTATGGTTATGAAAACAGCTCAATGCCACTTGGCACATACTTCATCGCCCGTTACCATACATCATTTGAAACAATGGAAGCAGAAGAAACTGAAGAAATCAAAAAGCTGCTTAGAGAACGATCGAAAAAGCGCAAAAAGAAAAAAGGCTTATTTTCAATATTTTCTAAGTAAAATATCCTATATCTTGGTAACTTAACAGGATATAGGTCTTTTTACCCTTATAAGATCTTGAAATTTTCTTAAGAAAATTTATTTGTATACAAAAGGGGCTGTCCAAAAAGTGTCTAAGTCTCTCCGAACAACAACATTTTAAGAAAAATCAATCGTGGTTTTGATCTAAAATGTTGTGTTGGAGGTGTCTGACACTTTTCATAGGACAGCCCTTTTTATTCTTCATCTTATTCTGATTTCGGATAACTGATTAAGTTTGTAAAGATACGATATCCTCCAGGTACTTGATTTTGGATTTGCCTGTACCAAACGAGATTTGTATAGACATAGCTACCTTCACCATAATCAGTATACAGAATTCCACCATCGAATGTATCTCCATCCAAATCAGTCATGTTGATAAGTGTTTCGTATCTGTCATCCCATTCCATCGGATAATACAGACCTCTCTCCTGTACCCAACCATCCCAGTCTTCTGCAGTTATTTCATTTGGATAGTTCAATAAGGTGTGGTTTGGTTGTAAGACTTCATATTCTGAGGTTTCATCCGTCACACGCCATTCAATTGATGGCTGACCAATCGTCAACGGATAAGGGGCTGTCGCATTTGGATCCCAGTTATCCCATGGTTTATTATATTGGACGACCAGATGACCGCCGTTCTCAACATATTCTAATAAATGGGCATTGTTGTTTAATAAGTCTTCTCGTGAAAGATAGGCTCTTATTCCCGTCACAATCGTGTCATATTGCGACAGATCTCCATTAGCTAGTTCCCCATCAGAAATACGTGTCACATCCATTCCAGCGTTGATCAGTTGATCGGCTACCATATCGAATCCTGACTCAATATATCCAATCTTCAGATCTTCTGGATAGTTCAGTTCAAAAGCTACTCCTTGTATTGCTGCTTCTTTTAAATAATAAAAGGTCCCGATATGGTCATAAGCGATCTTTTGTACTGTTGTATCGAGTTGCTTTCCTTCCACCTCTGCTACAGGTTTGATTTCAAATTCCCCATTTTCAATCCCTTCTGGAGGTGTTAAGGTGAAGGAGACATTCTTCGAAGTATCATTTTCTCCAAGCTCGACTGTTTGACTTTCAACTGGTTCCCATCCCTCAGGGAGATTCAAGGAAACCTCGGCTGTCAGCGGGCCATTTGAATAATTCGTTACATTCACATCAATTGTTTCTTCCTTCATTTCTTTAGCTGTATTGACAATCATACTAGCAGGGTCCGCTTTCAAACTAACCTCTGGAAGGACCGCTATCGTTTCTTCGGGGTTATAATTAAGTTGAACTGCTTGCCTTTCAACCTTATAGGTTACTTTCGTTGATAATACACTGTCTTCATGTGGTTGATAATACTCAGCATCCTCTGGAACATGGATTTTAACGTCAAAGTTCTGTTCATCACCCGGCGCTAAATTCTGAGCATGCATACTTCCATCTACATCCCAATCTTCCGGCAAGTTCAATTTGGCTGTTACATCTTTAAGCTCAACATCTCCATTGTTTTTCAAAGTAATGTCTACATAAGTACTTGTTCCTTGAGTCAAATTAGGAGCTGCAACATTTGTCGATACTTCTAATTGGGATGCGACCTTGCTGGTATTCTCCAACTGCTCTTCTTTCACATTCAACCTGTGTAATAGATCTTTTTTATCGATATCATTGAATTGGAAATGCTCGACGAATCGTTTGGTTTTATAAAGTTGCTTCAAGGCATTGTGCGTGTCTTTCAAAACAGATTGATGACTTGGATAAGCCTCGATTACTTCTTCTAGGTCAGCTTGCAGCTTTTCTAACTGGCGTTTGATTTTACGATCACTACGCTTCAATTCTTCTGCATATTCATTAAAATCATATGGGATACCTTCGAATATCGTCTCTTCCTGTTCAGGGATTTCGCCAACTGAAGACTTGACTAAATCCAAATAGACCATTTCTGATCCCGGTTCAACCTCACGGCCCATCCCCTGGCTTTTATGAAGGTATCGAGATTCTTCACCGATTTGAGGGTATGTCTGATCATATACTGGGTCATAATCCCCGACCTCAATCCCTACTGTTGCTGTTTCAACTGATTCAGCCGGTAAATATAACTTTTTGATTTGCCAAGTGTCCAGTCCTTCTTCTTCAATTTGTTCGGGAAATACCGAAGGATCAGCAGCGTCTTCAAATGCTTTCTGTGACAAGATCGATATTGCTCTATGGTGACCATGTTGGGATTCAACGTTTCGGAAAGATGGCATGACGATGTCTGGTTTATATGTGCGGATCAGTCTGATGAAACGTTCATAGGTTTCTTCTTCTCCCCATTTCTGCAAGGTTTCATCAGGAGATTTTGAAAAACCAAAGTCATAGATTTCATCATCGGTCGTTTGACTTAAATGAAAAACTTCTACACCGGTAACCTTTGAAGCCTCAATCAATTCTCTTGAGCGGATAATCCCAAGTGCGTTCCCAAGTTCTTCACCTATCTCATTCTGACCACCTTCACCTCTGTTGGCAATCAAGCTAGCAGTATGTACCCCTAGCCCTCGTGATAAGTATGCTAAGAGGTGGCTTCGTTCATCATCAGGGTGTGCTCCTGTATTCAAAAAGCTGGTTATCGTATCAAGAGGCTTTACAGCACTCCAAAGTTCCTCGTCATGTTGTTCTTGAGCAGTTTGTCCTTTTGAGACAGCAGGAACCAAAAGAGTCAGTACCATTAATAAACTTAAGGCAATCATCCATTTTCTTTGGAACATTCGTATTTCTCCTTTCGAAAATCATATTTTCAGAAAGACATAGAAACGTTACCATTAAAAATCTGCGTCCCGGTCTGACCACCTCCTTGATTAAACAACATCTTAGTTAGTTAACTTTACTAATCAACTAGCCGAAAATGACAAGTTACCTAACAATTCCTCAATGATATCCAATTACCTCCAAATATTTACTAATCACAACAATAGTCATAACAATCATGACAAACCAGGTAGAAAATAATGGTGAAAAAGGACGGTACAGCATTACCGCCTGTTCCGTCCTGTTATAACTCACCATCGTGATTTTCTTCTTTCAATCATGTCTTTTACGATCATTCCATTTGTTCCGCCAGTAACCTTGCGTCGGTCAATGAAATGCTTTGGGCAAACAACCTCTTCCCAGTCCTCTTGCGAAATTTTCACCTCTTCCATCCACTTGTTGACTTCTGCAGCCGAGAGCTCATATAATTCTTTATTTATGGTATCTGTTCTTTTGGCAATTTGGCTGGCAGTATGATGAGCCTTCCTGAACGGTATCTCATATTTCCTTGCCAGGACATCTGCTAAATCTGTAATTGTAATCATATTCTCGCGAGCTTGCTGAAAAGCGCGATCGCAATTGAAACTCATGGTTGATACGACTGCTCTCATAAGCTTGAGCACACGAAGGCTTTTTTTGAATCCATTATATAAATGTGGCTGTAAATCATCTTCTGTATCCACGATGTCACCATAAGGCGTGTTATGGATCATCTGAAGGACAGTCATGCCCTCTCCTACTGCACTGCTTGCCAACGCGCGGCAATGCTCGATTGAAACTGGATTCCTTTTTTGGGGCATGATACTGCTGATTTGTACATAGGCATCCGATACCCTTAAAAGACCTACCTCTTTTGAAGCCAATCTTAAAAACTCTTGGATCCAACGGCCCATATTCGTCATTAAACTGATGTTTGCCTGACTGGCATCAATCAAATAATCACCTGTTGCGATTGCATCATAAGAGTTTTCAACCACTCCATCAAAATGGAGGAGTTCAGCAACTCGTTCCCGGTTGATATTGAAACCTGTCGTGGTAATAGCACAAGCCCCCATCGGAGACTGGTTCACGATGACCAGAGTATTTTTCAACCGTTGATAATCCCGATATAGATTATCAGAAATTGCTACAAGATAATGCCCGAAGGTTGTCGGCTGTGCAGGCTGTGTATGGGTATGGGCGGGCATGACCGTATCGATGTGTTCTTCTGCTTGGGTTATCAGTGCATGACCTAACTTCTTCACTTCCTGAAGCATTTCATTCAAATAATCACGTATCACCATCCGGTACATCGTCTCGCCCAAATCATTCCGACTTTTTGCGATATGCATCTTACCCGCAAGTTCTTCACCGATAAATTCTGCTATTTTGGATTCGACCAAGAAAAACAAGTCTTCGAATTCAGCTGAATACTCAATCGTGCTCCTGTCCATGATCGAAACTTGATCTACTGCATGTATAATCCTTTCAGCTTCTTCTTTAGAAAGAATGGCTTGTTCTTGAAGCATTATGGTATGAGCCCGATGAACCCTCATCATACTTTCAAATAAATGAGCACGTTGGTCCTGGAATATAGGCATTAACAATTCATTTGCAAAGGTCTTTCCTGGAAAAGAAGAACCATCCTGCTCTTCAAACGTTTCCTTATACGTTTTCATGTTACTTTCACCTCTTTTTTACATAGTATTTTCCGATTTCAAACCCAGGAACTTATATGAAATAAACAATACGATGGCGATCAATCCAACTTGTATCATGCCATATGCAGCAGCTTGACCAAGGTTGAACATCCGCAACTGATTCATGATTTCAATTGATATCGGACGATTACCTAATGTGTATAAGAGGACTGACGTCGGAAATTCTCCAACAGCTTGGACAAAGGCAAGCAATGTTCCGCTCAATACCCCTGGCATAATGATCGGAAGGACAATTTTACGGAACGTGTAAAACCACTTTGCTCCTAAGTTCTGGGCTGCTTCCTCAATGGAATCATCCAATTGTTCCAATACAGCTGTAGTCGACCTGACGACCAGAGGGATGAACCGTATGAAATAGGCTAATGGTAAAATCCAAAAAGTACCTACCAATGTTTGACCAAACGAAAATGGTGTCGGTTTATTGAAAGCTAAAATCAAGTTCATACCCACGACAGTAGCCGGTAATGCCCATGGGATCATCACGAGGATGTCGAGCAGGTTCTTCCCGATGAATTTTCTTTTCACAAGTGCATAAGATGTGATGATTCCGAACGCAAAACAACCGAGCGATGCAACAAATGCCATGAATAAACTATTACGCACAGGATCCCAAATCGAAGTATCTTTAAACAAAAGAATATAGTTTTCCAGATTGAAAGTTGTCGGGTAAATCTGCCACGTCCATGTTCCTTCTGGTACCAATGACAAAATCAATAGGGTTGCATGCGGCAGAAGCAAAATGATCATAGCTAGTATACCGAGAACCACCATGACCCATTTCAGAAATGGATTACTTACTTCACTTCGATGTGCTCCAATCCCTTTACTGGCCATCCTGTAATCGCGGCGATTCTGGAACCATCTCATAAATAACAGAAAGGAGATGGAAACAGCTGATAGAATGACGGATTGTGTAGCAGCCATTTCCAGGTTGCCATTTATTTTTGAAAAGTAGATTTGGAGGCTCAGTACACGAAAACCACCAGCTAATAGGAATGGTGCACTGAATGAAGCCATCGAAACCATAAAGACAAGTAAAGAAGCCGCCACTAGAGCTGGTGTCAACAATGGAAAAGTAACCTTCCAAAAAACAGTCCAACGGTTAGAACCAAGATTATAGGCTGCATCTTCAAGCGATGGATCGATATTGTTTATAGCAGAAGAACAAGTCATATAAAAATACGGATACATCGTATAGGCATGTACTAATAGAATTCCTGAGACGCCTCCAATACTGAATGGAACTTTCGAGAGGTTGAACAGATCTTTAATAGCATTCGGTACTAGTCCAGCTTCTCCATACAGAAACATAAATGACATAACTCCCACTAATGAAGGCAGAACAATCGGCATGATTGCCACGCCAGAAAAGAACCTCCGTCCCGGAAAGTCATAGCGGTTGAATATGAACGCAAGAGGTACCCCTATCAATGCACTGAACAATACAGATAAGAGGGAGATATAGACAGAGTTCCAAAGTGCCTCTAGATTTGAAGACGCCTTTGCACCGAAAAAGTCTGCATAGTTCTTTATTGTCGCAACACCATCACGTTGAAAGCTCTCAATTGTCGTTTCGATTGATGGATAGAGGACATATCCTGCCAGAACTAATATGATCGGAATCAATAATAATGCTGTTTTCCGTTTTTCCGCGTTCAACATTATGCTCTCTCCCTCATTGATGGCACCACTCTGATTTTTTCTGGTGGAAGCTGAAGCACGACTTCAACACCCTCCTGGAGATATGTAAAAGAACCCTCGTTTAAAGTAGTGACTTTTAATTGAATCCCTTCAGATAATTCAAGCAATGTATGGACTGCAGCTCCTGTGAACTGGACAATTTTCACTTTACCTCTTAAAACATTCGGTCCTGTGATATTCTCCTTACTAATCCTTATTGCTTCTGGTCTAATAGAGATTTTAAGATCCCTATTTGCTTTCAACCGTTCATCTAATAGCTGGGCTATTTGAACATCCATTCCAAGATCATTACAATGGATTCGATCATTTTCATAAGAAACTTTGTAAAGGTTCGTTTCTCCAATGAATTCAGCTACAAAGTCATTGACTGGGTTATTGTATATCTCTGTAGGGGTGCCAATTTGCTGACAAACACCTTCACTAAAAACAGCAATCCGATCGCTCATAGACAATGCTTCAACCTGGTCATGTGTGACATAGATGGTCGTAATTCCATAATCCCTTTGTAATCGTAAAATTTCTGTCCTCATTTCATCTCTTAATCTAGCATCAAGATTACTCAATGGTTCGTCCAGCAACAGAATATCGGGCTCGATCGCCAATGCCCTTGCTAAAGCCACACGTTGTTGCTGTCCTCCACTTAACTGACTGACTTGACGATCAATGAATTTTTCCAACCGGACTTTCCCAAGTACTTCTTTTACTTTTTCACTGATTTTAGAGCGCTCCATCTTCCTTACTTTTAAACCGAATGCAACATTTTCTGCTACGGTCATATGTGGGAAAAGGGCATAGTTTTGAAAAACCATGCCCGTATTCCGCTTCTCAGGTGGAACTGTCGTCATATCACGATCATTGAACTTCACTTTTCCTTCAGTAGGGTAATAGAACCCCGCGATCATCCTAAGAGTTGTTGTTTTACCGCAACCACTGGGACCGAGGAATGTAAAGAACTCCCCTTCTTCGATTTTCAAATCAAGCTCTTTGACGGCTGTCACATCTCCGAATTTTTTGGTAATGGTGGATAGATCCACTGCTGACATAGACAACAACTCTCCTTTTTCACTTTCTTTAAGGTGGACAAAGAAAGGTTATTCGCTCTTGTCCTTATCTGAACTTTTAATTTCTTGATCCCAATGTTCCATCCATTCAGGTGACTTCTCCTGGAACACACTCCAATCGATGTCCATCGGTTTGATTTCGGTATTTTCAATCCAATCAGGAAGCCCTTCTACATCATCACGTGTCGGGATCCGATAGAATTTTTCTGCTAAAAGCTTTGCCGCTTCCTTCGTATTGACGAACTCATAAAATGCTTTTGCTGCTTCTGGATGAGGTGCATCCTTCACAATTGCTATCCCTTCTGTCAAGACAGGGGTACCGCTTTCCGGAATCACATAACTGAACGGATATCCTTTCTCCTCAGCAAGCATGACTGTATCAGGCATATTCCATACAGAAATCGTTCCTACGCCTTTTGCCACCTGGTTATACATGACTTCAGGGTTAGCACTGTACTCTTTCGTATTTTGATCTAATTTTTGTAACCATTCATATCCTTCTTGAGGATCCTGGCTTTCTTTATACGAACGGTAGATCATTGCAGAATAAATTGTACGCATTGTTCCTGATGCTAATGGATAACGGATGATGATTTCATCCTTCCACTTAGTATCGAGAAGATCATCCCAGTCTTTTGGTGCTTCTTCTTCAGAAACCTCTTTATTGTTATAGAGGATCACTTCTGGGGTTTGGGAGGTACCTGTCCAGTACCACTCTTCATCATGGTACATATCCTCTAATGAGTCGGCATATGTAGGCTTATATTCCATCAGTAACTCTTCTGACTTCGCTTCATCAAACATGACTTGAGGGGCACCCCACCAAACATCTGCTTGCGGATTATTCTTCTCAGAACGGACACGGTCCAGTACCTCTTGTGAACCCATATCAAGAAATTCCATATCTACATCATATTCAGCTTCGAATTGTTTCTCGAATTCACTCAATATATCTTTACCGTGCGGAGAATACACGACAACCTTATCTTCTAGATTTCCGCTATCTTCATTTTCATTTCCTGAAGACCCTTCTTCTGAACCACTGTCACCGGCCATACAACCAGTCAAGACCATACTGAACATCAACAGAAAAAGAAAGGAACGAAATGTATTTTTACTTGCGATTTTCAAACCGAAAACCTCCCTGTCAGATTTTAAAAATAGAATCATATTCTTTGAGAAACAATGCACTTGCCCCGATGACTCCTGCTTCTTTACCTAATTTAGTAGGGAACACTTCACACTTTCCAGGAGTGTATTTCTTAATGATCTCTTGAAGCTGTTCTCTGAAACTCTCATATGATCCGCTGATACCACCTCCTAATATGATAATTTCAGGGTCTAATAATGAGATGTAATTCGAAATGCCGATCCCTAGATTTTCTATCGCAAAGTCAATGACGTCTCGTGCATCTTCATCTCCCTTATCTGCCATTTCAAAAGCCTCTTTTGCAGTAACTTTTTTATTGATCCGTTCCGATAGTTGCTCGCCTATTGAAATCCCACCTGCCATACTTTCAAGAAAACCGAATCCTTTAAGGACAGGGTTGAAGTCACGCGCCAATTCCCTATCAGTTACCTGATAGCCGATTTCTCCAGCACTATAGTTACTTCCTCGGTACAGGTTTCCATTAAGGATAATTCCGCTGCCGATTCCAGTCCCAATTGAGATATAAATGATGTTTGATTTCTCTACGCCTGCTCCGATCCAATGTTCACCTAGTACACTTATATTTACATCGTTGTCCACAAAAATCGGTAAATCGTAATAGGCTTCCAATTCATCTTTGATAAGGAACTGCTTCCACTCCAAAGCAGGAGCCGCAATAACCAAACCCTTTTCAACATCCGTCACACCAGCCACACCAAGTCCAATTCCAAGGATGTCACTTTTAGTCAAATTCAGATCGTTCAACATCTCTTGAACATCTTCTTGTAAGCGCTTAAACAAATCCTTATGTAAAAATTCCTGGGTAGGAAATTCACGATAAGAATGTACTTTACCCCTGAGGTCCGTTATTCCTGACGCTACTTTCGACCCTCCAATGTCGATTCCGATAATATAGGCATTGCGTTCGTTAAAACAGAGTTGCACCGGTTTACGCCCACCTGTGGTTGAAGAATTCCCCATCCCAACCTCATAAACAAAGCCATCCATAAGTAATTGATTGACAAGTTGTGACACAGTCGGTTTACTGATTTTTACTCTTTTCGATATCTCCGCTCTTGAGATCGGTTCATGCTCGATGATGCAATCCAATACGATTTTGGTATTCATATTTTTGATGTAAGCCGCATTCCCCTTTTGCATTCCTTTAACTCCTTACAATCACCAATTAGTTTGTTAAGTTAACTTATTAACCTAGTGTAATGAAAAATATGGTAGACTGTAAAACTCTGTATATTCCCTTCATATAGTTTTATCAGGTGTTTATCTCTTAATAATGCTGAAATACTCATTTTTTCTAATTTTTTAAATTTTTAATTAATTTAAGACTAATGAATTGTTACATAAACGAATATTAAAGTATAAGGAATAAAAAGTTGAACATACTGCTAGTAATCATTAAGTGGAGGAGTTGAATTTAGATGAAAGGAAAAGACCATTTCTTTACCGGAGTAGTTTGGGGAATTTCGTTAAGCATTCCTCTCTGGATATCTTTTTTTGGATGGATTCGGCTTCTCGCGCGGTTTGTTCGATGAGAGGTATCCAAATCTACTTATATACCTGAAATTTATTTATAAACTTCTATTTTTCATCATCTACAAATGGACATACTTCGGGTGGAGAACGATTATAGTCCGCATTCCTTTTTCGACATAGTTTATGATGAAAAGCACCCCCGTATCTACGAGAGTGCTTCCCTTCTAGTTTACCTTTGCTCTACTTTTAAACTTATAATCGAAACAGGTTTGGTAGAGTTGTTCGAGTTCACCTTGTGTCGGGACTCTTGGATTGTTGGCAGGGCTTCCGCTGTCGATCGCATCTACAGCCATTTTTCCGATTGCTTGATTAAAAGCTGCCTGATCGATTCCCCAGTCCTTGAGATTCGGGATATTCAGCTTTCCGCAAAGTTCCTTCACAGATTCAACCGCAATTTTAGCCAGCTCGGCATTGGACATGAATAGATCTGGTTCGAAAATCCGTCCTAAGTCCGCCAGGCGGTCTACACATGCTTCTTTACTGTATTCTAGAACGGCTGGCAGCAGCATCGCATTGGAATAGCCGTGTGGCACATGGAACAGTGCACCAATCGGCCTTGACATACCATGGACAAGACAAACGGAAGCATTCGTAAACGCGATTCCTGCTTGAAGGGCGCCAAGGGACATTGCTTCACGTGCATCGATATTTTCCCCGTCATTGTAAGCGGTCAAGAGATTTTCCACGATCAGTTTCATAGCTGATAAGGAAAAGGTGTCCGTCATCGGGTGTGCCTGTTTTGAGAGATAAGCCTCGATTGCGTGACTAAGAGCATCCACACCTGTTGCTGCAGTAATAGTTTGTGGTGAGGAAACGGTGAGCAAGGGATCGACTATCGCCACCTCAGGCATGAATGGCGGCTGTTTGATCATCATTTTTATATCGTCAGTCGTATTCGTGATAACCGTTACATCCGTTGCTTCAGATCCTGTTCCGCCAGTCGTCGGGATTGCGATGTGGGGGAGCGGTATGTTCAATACTTTTTCTCGATTCGGTCTGTAGTCACCTATGTACCCCACGTTGTTTGCCAGGACTGCTATCGCCTTCGCTGTATCGATACAGCTTCCACCGCCGAGAGAGATGACAAGATCACACTGCTCAGTTTTTAAAAGCTCTAATGCTTTACTTACATAACGATCTGTCGGCTCAGATTCGATCCCTAGATAAACCTCAGTCTCAACACCTTCTTTTTTAAGAAAGTCCCGGCATTTCGAAACGTACCCGAGTGCGTCCATCACTTTATCACTGACAATGAGTGCCTTTTTCCCTTTTGCTGCAGCTTCCAATCCTACGTTATCAAGAGCTCCACGACCATAATAGATTTGTTGTGGTGTCCGAAGTATTGCGAATTTCTCCACTTGATCCATCTCCTTTTTGATAGTTTGTCAGAGTACCAAATAAGCGATTGGAGTCACGATGATGAGTGTGAGAATTGTACGTTCAACCCAAATGAGCATCATTTTCCCTATGCTGAGCGGGATTTCAGTCGACAGAATACATGGAATCAATGCTGAAAAGAACATGATGGCGGATACAGATAACACACCGATGACAAAGCGCGTGACTAGAGGTGCATCCACGACTAGTAATGCTGGCAAAAACATCTCCGCGATTTCAATGGCTGCTGCTTTAGCGGCAAGCAACGGCTCTGGAATTTGTAAGAGCGCAGTGAATGGATAAAAAATATAGCCTAAAATATCGAAAAACGGCGTGAATTCCGCAAGCATAAGCCCGAGTAGGCCGACTGACATGATTGAAGGCAGGATCGCCATCGTCATGATGAAGCCATCCTTCAGATTAACCCAGATGTTTTTTCCGAATGTTGGCGCGTTCTTAGCCGCATCCATCGCCTGGGACCACGCGCTTTTCACCCGGTTGCCGGTCGGCTTCGATTCCGGAGTGCCTTCCATGCCTTGATAATAGTCATCACTCATGCTCCTCAGCGGGTAGATGCGGACTGTAATCGCCGTGACCAGGAACGTTACAAGCAAGGTCACCCAGAAGTATGTATTCCAGATTTCCATCAAGCCCAGTGTGTTTGCAACAACGATCATGAACGTAGCCGAAACCGTTGAAAATCCTGTCGCAATGATCGTCGCTTCCTTGACCGTGTACTTCCCTTCCTTAAAAACGCGGTTTGTGATGAGCAGGCCGATTGAGTAGCTTCCGACAAATGAAGCCACGGCATCAATCGCGGAACGTCCTGGCGTTTTCCAAATCGGACGCATGATCGGCTGGACGAGGACGCCGATGAATTCAAGCAATCCGTAACCGACGAGTAATGCAAGGAAAACCGCACCGATTGGCACAAGTAGACCGACTGGGATGACAAGCTTTTCAAATAGGAACGGTCCCATGTTCGGTGTCATCATCCAGGCCGGACCAAGCTTGAACATGATCAGAATTGACGCGAACAAACCAAGGACTTTGAGCAGCGAGAATACGAGCGTGACGTTGTCCTTCTTCCATGTTTTCGAATAAAAAGGATAGGCAGCCCCAAGTAAAATGACAAGCAGGGCATAATACGGCACCAGCGCAGGAAAAGTAACCTGGAACCAGGTAACAAGATGATCGAGCGGAATGGACGATTTCTCATTAACCGTAATCGGGAAGAAAAACATGAAGATTCCGATTGCGCTGAAAAATGCGAACTTCCCTACCGTCGATCCATTCGATTGCGTAGGTACCTCTGGATTCACTCCAGGATTCATCTGGGACATCTGTATACCTCCTTATTTGACACAATATTCCGATAATTAAATGTATTTAACTGCTACCATTAATTTAGATACGAAGCACTCCAAATCCTCTTTGGTTTATTTTTCTTTTTTCCTGATCGTTGTATATATGGATTTACGCATAAGAAAAGGCTGGCCATACGTGTCTATCTCCGTTCAGCCAACCTCTATTATTCAAATGAATTCAAACTCCTGAATAGGCCATGAAACCACCGTCAATTGGAACGGTGACACCTGTTACAAAACTTGAATACGATTCGTCTGCAAGCCAGAGCATGGTTCCAAGCAAGTCTTCAGGTTTTCCGAACCGTTTCATCGGTGTGTTTGAAATGATTTTTTCTGATCTTGCCGTATGGCTGCCATCCTCATTCAACAGTAGATTTTTGTTTTGTTTCGTCAGGAAAAAACCGGGTGCGATCGCGTTTACTCGTAATCCCGCTTCAGCAAAATGCACAGCCATCCACATGGTGAAGTTGTTTATGGAAGCTTTTGCTGCGCTATAAGCTGGGACTTTCGTCATTGGCGAGTAAGCGCTCATCGACGAGATGTTGAGAATTGCAGGAGCTTCCGCTTTCAAAAGTGCTTTGCCGAATACCTGGCTTGCAAGGAATGAGCCAGTGAAATTACTGTCGAAGACACTTTTGAATCCGTTCTCGTCCAGATCGAAAAATGATTTTTCCTCTTCAGCATCTTCGTATTTTTCGGAATCTGTGATGGCGTCGGGATGGTTACCGCCTGCCCCATTGATTAAAAGATCGACTCGTCCGAAAGTCTTGATGACTTCCTCTCTGGCATTCTCCAGCGATGACCGAGCCAATACATCAGTAGCGATCGAAATGGCGGTTCCTCCGGATTGACGGATTTCCTCAGCTACTTTTTGGCCTTTTTCAGCTGTCCGATTCAGGATGGCAACTTTTACACCGTGACGGGAAAGTTCTTTCGCCATCCTCGAACACAAGACACCACTGCCACCTGTGATCACAGCTACCCTATCTTGTAAGTTTTGATGCTTGGGAATCATTCTTCTCACCCTTTCTTTCCGATTCGTAAGCGTCCCATAATCCGAGCAAATACATAATCCCTAAAGCGCGGTCATAAAGACCGTAGCCTGGCCGGCATTTCTCACCCCATATATGTCGACCATGATCCGGTCTGACATAGCCATCATAATTTTGCTTGCTCAATTCTTCAACGACGCCTTTGATATCGATCGAACCATCCTGTGTGTAATGGGAAGTTTCAGTAAAATCTCCGTTTTCAAAGATTTTTACATTGCGAATATGGGAAAAAGGTGCACGTTCAGCATATTTTCTCGCCACTTGAACCATGTCATTCGACGGATTCGCTCCCATTGAGCCTGTGCACATCGTAAACCCGTTGGAAGGTGAATCCGAGGTTTCCAACAACCTTTCATAACTCTTTTCTCCAGTAATGATCCGTGGCAAACCGAAAATCGACCACGGTGGATCGTCAGGATGGATCGCCATTTTTATGCCATTGGCCTCTGCAACTGGCAGAATCTCTTTAAGAAAATGCTCCAGATTCCTCCACAGTTGTTCTTCATCCATGTCCTTATAGGCATCGAACAATTCAGAAATACGTTCCATTTTTTCAGGTTCCCAGCCTGGTAAAGTAAGGTCCGATGCTTCGGATACGGTTTTTAATAGTTCGTTCGGATCGAGATCCTCCACTTTTGCTTTTTCATAAAATAAAGCTGTCGAGCCGTCTTCCAATGGATGGAACATTTCGGTACGAGTCCAATCAAAAATCGGCATGAAATTGTAGCAGATGACTTTGACCCCGGCTTCAGCAAGGTTGCGGATCGTCTCTTTGTAGTTTTCAATGTACCTTGTACGATCCTTGTCACCTAGTTTGATCGACTCATGGACGTTTACACTTTCTACGACCTCTGCATGAAACCCGAACGATTGGATGTATTCCGTCTCAGCTAGGATATCTTCCTTTTTCCAAACTTCCCCCGCCGGGACTTTATGCAGGGCCCAAACGATGCCTTTCACGCCGGGAATCTGTTTCACCTGATCAAGGGTGACGGTATCATTTTCCCGGCCATACCAGCGAAATGTGATGTTCATGACAAACCTCCTTCGTCTTTAGCATTTAGTTACGTATTGTTCACTAAGGTTGACGACGGCTTCCAAACCGCCTTGTTGATAAGCTTTATTCAAATCACTGCCAATCCCACATGCAACAGCTCCCGCTTCGAGCCAATCCTCAATATTATCCAAATTGATCCCCCCAGTTGGCATGATTCGGGCATGTGGCAACGGTCCATTTACCGATCGGATGAATGATGGATCGAATTGGTTTGCAGGAAACAGTTTGAGAACATCGCTTCCCGCTTCCATCGCTTCAACCATGTCACGGATCGTCATACAACCCGGCATATACGGTATTCCATGTCTGTTGCACAAGATGGCGATTTCTTTGTTGAAATGCGGGCTGACGATGAATTTGGCGCCTAACAGAATTGCATTGAGGGCTGTCTCAGGATCAAGGACCGATCCAGCACCCAAGAGGACATCTTCATTTCGTAGTTGCCGGAAGACATCGTCGACCTGAGGGGTGGTGTATGTCAATTCAATTGTCCGGATCCCGCCTTCTATCGCCCCTTTCGATAATTGGACCGCTTCCTCCGGATTTTCACCACGGATGACAGCAACAACTTTTGACTCCGCAATCCTCGCCAAAGTAGAATGTTTCATAAACAAAGCAATACCTCCTTTAATGCGTGCCTGGCACCATTTTAGAACCATTGGGGCTCTAAACTTGCCGTTTGGTGCCAGGCACCGTTTTGAATCCCTTCTCCTGCAAGGCTTTCTGAATGGTGCCAGGCACCGACTACAATTTGATGATGACTTTTCGGACTGAGAATGGTGGGGATTCCATCAATTTGAATGCTTTCTCAGTTTCTTCGAGCGGGAATACATGACTGACAAGGTCTTTTATATCGAATTTCATCGAATTGAAGAGATCGACGACTACCGGAAAACGGTCCGTTTGTAAACGTGATCCACAGATTGTCAGTTCTTTTTTTGTAATGTCTACTTGAGAAATCTGTGATGGTGAACTATGAAATCCAAGTAATACCACTCGTGCGGCTACAGATGTCACATCGATCGCCTGTTCAACCGTTTGCGGGAGTCCGACGGCATCAATCACAACATTAGCCCCCATCCCTTCCGTCCATTTTATGATCTGTGCTTTCACATCGCCGGCACCTGGATTGACGGTGAAATCGGCTCCCCATTTTTCAGCAAAGACCAACCGTTCTTCATTGAAATCGGAAATCGCTACCTTCGCCCCGGCTTCCTTCGCGACTTTCAAGCAGCATAAACCGATCGGACCGGCTCCTATGATGAAGACCATATCGCCTTCTTTCACATCGCCGCGGTAAACGGACTGTGCCCCAATCGTAAAAGGTTCGATCAAAGCGATTTCCGACCAATCCAGTCTGTGATCGACCTTATGGACAAGATCCTCAGTGACGACCATGACTTCTCTTCCTCCGCCTTCTCGATGGACACCGTAAACTTCAACATTTTCACATACATTCGGTCTCCCTTGTTTGCAGGCATAACATGTCCCGCATGAGGTCATCGGTTCGATCACGACTTTATCGCCAACCGCAACGCTCGAAACAGAACCCCCGACTTCCACTACTTCTCCGGCTACTTCATGCCCGATGATGCGTGGATAGGAGGCAAATGGATTTTCACCGTGGAGGATATGCATATCTGAACCACATATCCCCATTGCCTTCATCCGTATCTTGACCTGATTCGGTCCTTCTAGTTTGGGTTCTTCCACTTCTACTACACTTAGATTGCCTGGTTGTGAAACCTGGATGGCTTTCATGATTTCTCCCCCTATTTTTCCTAATCAAATAGACCTGGTAGATACATCGTCAATGACGGTACGAAGCTGACGAGCAACAGGACGACAAGACTCACACCTAAAAACGGCAACAAGGCGACGGATGCCCGTCCGATTGACACTTTTCCGATGCTGGATGCGACAAACAAGCATACCCCGACTGGCGGTGTTGAAAGACCGATCATCAAATTCAACACCATCATGACACCGAAATGGACTGGATCCATACCGACCTGGGTTGCAACTGGCAGCAATACAGGGAACAAGATGACGAGAGCAGCAATCGTCTCCATGAACGTACCTACGAACAGGAGCAATAGGTTCAACAATAGAATGACTACGATTGGGTTTTCAGAGATTGATAGAATCGTATCCGCAACCAATTGTGGAATCTGCTCACTGACGAGTACCCACCCGAAAAGATTGGCGAATCCGACAAGGACCATGATCCCGGCCGTACTGACCATAGAGTCCAGAAGAATTTTAGGCAGCTGATGGACCTTCAGATCCCTGTAGATGAACATTCCGACAATCAACGCGTAAACCACAGCGACAATGGAAGCCTCAGTCGGGGTAAAATAACCACTTAGGATGCCGAAGAGGATGACCACCGTCATCATCAATGCCCAAAATGCGCCCCAGAACGATTTAACGATCGTAGGCAGTTTTTGCCGCTCCCCTTTCGGATACTTACGTTTTACTGAGATGAAAAAGGTGATAATCATCAACCCGATCCCTAACAGGATGCCAGGAATCGTCCCCGCTAAAAATAGATCTCCGATTGAAACGGTTGCTAACGTACCGACAATGATCATCGGCAGTGATGGAGGTATGATCGGACCGATTGTAGAAGAGGATGACGTTACTGCAACAGAGAACGGAGCGTCATAACCTTCTTTTTTCATAGCTGGGATCAATACCGACCCGATACTTGCCGTATCCGCGAGTGCTGTCCCTGAAATCCCGGCAAATCCCATCGAAGAACCGACATTCGCAAGTCCAAGCCCACCACGGATATGGCCGATAAGGTTATTGGTGAAGGTGATGATCCTTTCGGTGATCCCTCCAGCATTCATCAGGTTACCGGCAAGAATGAACCCGGGAATACATAGCAAGACGAATGAATTGATGCCCTCGAACATCTTTTGAGGAATGATGTTGAGCGGGATGTCAACCATCACGATATAAATCAATGAAGAGAGCCCCAGACTGAATGCGATGGGAACCCCAAGGAAAATAAGGACGATGAATGAAATAAAAAGGATCAGTGCCATCATTGTTCTACACCTTCTTCGTTGTTCTGCTTAAAAACATGATAGATGTTCAAGAAACTATACAATGCCAGGAAAATGAATATGACCGTCATGCTTGAATAGATGTAATACATTTTGACTGTCAATGTTGCAGATGATTGGTTCTTCCCGATCAAGGAGAATTGATAGGCATAATTGATCATTGAAGCCGAAAAAATACCTAGCACAAGGTAAATCAAGGCGTCATAATACTTTCTGATTTTATCTGGTAAAATGCTTACCAGCAGATCGACCCTAACGTACTCTCGTTTTTCCATTGCCACAGGTGCAGCAAAGGCTATTGAAAAGATAAATAGAAAACGAGAGAGCTCTTCTGTCCATACGAAGGTTACCGGGGTATACCTCCCAATCACTTGCATGAGGACAACCATGATAAGGGCAGAAAATGAAAGGATAGTCAAAAGTTTCAGGATGCGACTCATAATCTTAACGGCTAGCATACAGCTCTCTCCTTTTCTAATTATTGAATATGGCTGGCTCATTTTGCCTCATGCCCAGCTTTTGCATCTCATATTGAAAACATGGTGCCAAGACATAGATGAGCCAACCCTATGATGATCATTCAGCCGATTCTAAGATTTTTTCGTAAAGCTCGAGCTGCTTTCCAGATAAACTCTTTTCAACGGCAGGTTTCATTGCATCAGAAAACGCTTCCTTGTCCGCTTCTACAAATTCCATGCCTTCGTCTTTCAACGCTTTTTCATATTCAGCAGTTTCTTTTTCGAACAAATCCTGTCCATAAGCTTGAGCTTCCTTAGCCGCTTCTTTCACTGCGTTTTGTGTCTCTTCATCTAACGCTTCAAATTGTTTGTTCCCTACTACGACATAAATCCAGGAATAAACGTGTTCCGTTTTGTTCACGTATTTTTGAACTTCAGAAAATCCTGCACTATGAATCAGATCGACTGGGTTTTCTTGTCCATTGATGACTTTTTGCTGCAATGCTGTAAACACTTCACTGAAGTCCATCACTTGCGGGCGGGCGCCTGCTTCTTTCCATGCATCCATGAACAATGGAACGTTTGGAACACGCATTTTGAATCCATTCAGATCCTCAGGAGTTTTGATCGGTTTATTTGACGTCAAGTTACGTGGTGCACGCATGTGATAATAAAGCGGTGTAACGCCTACTTTGTCTTTGATTGCGCTTTCAATCTCTGCACCAATGTCTCCTTCAACCACTTTCTTCATATGATCTTGACCCTGGAATGCATACGGGACTGCCATCAGTGCTGCTTCCGGAGCCCAGTTCTGCATCGTTTCACCAGAGATCGTCATGTCGACTGTCCCTGCTTCAATACTGTTCAAAACTTCCGTCTCTCCGCCTAATTGTTCATTCGGATAAATTTTGATTTCCAATTTACCGTCTGTCTTTTCAGCCACAAGCTCAGCGAATTTTTCAGCCGTTTTATGCCAGACGTGATCTTCATTACCGAGATGTCCTAACTTCCAGGTTGTCTTTTCTCCTGAACCACCTGACTCATTTGCTCCGCTACATGCAGCCAAAGCAAAGACCATGACTGAAACCATTAATAAACTAAACCACTTTTTCATTGTGTAAATCCTCCTTACATTGATTTTTAAGATTTTAAGTAATCGTAAATACTGCGAGATACCGGAATACCCTCGGTAGATCTTGTTTCTTCTTTCAATTGTTCCGGTTCACCAGGAACCAGGACAGATGAGAAACCTTCGGCAGGCTTCACTTCATGGAGCTCCTGGATCATTTGATCGATGTTGGATAAGAATTGATCTTTTTCAATAAACAGTCCTGGATCAATCGTGATGATGACATGAGCGAGATGCCGGTTTTTTCCATAGTCCCCGTACATGGTTGTGATACTCGGTCCAAAAGCTGAACCCGTCAAAATTCCTGTCATTACATCGACTGTTAACGCAAGTCCATACCCTTTCGGACCCCCGACCGGAAGTAAATGTTTGACTAGATTCGGATCAGTGACCGGATTCCCATTGTCATCGACTCCCCAGTTATCTGGAATCGATGTTCCTTGTTCCTTGGCATGGAGAACCTTCCCTAATGCCACATTGCTCGTAGCCATATCCAGAATAATCGGTTTTTGTTTTTTAGCCGGGAAACCATAAGCAATTGGGTTCGTCCCGAAATAAGGTTGCGAACCACCGAAAGGGACTACGGCGCTGTCTGTTTGTGTCATGATCATGCTGATTGTCTCTTCTGCTGCCGCTTGCTCGGCAAAATACGATAAAGCACCGCAATGACTGCTATTCACGATACCGACAATTCCGATGCCATTTTCCTTGGACAATTTAATCGCATGGTCCATCGCTTCTTTTACGACAACATGGCCCATTCCGTTATCACCGTCAAATAAAGCTGCTGACATCCCTTTCTGTTCAATGGTAAACTCTGCCCTAGGATTCATCCCGCCTTCGTTCAACCTTTTGACATAATGTTCAGTGCGCAAGACACCATGAGAATGGACCCCTCTTAAATCGGCATGAACCAGGACATCTGCTACTATTCTTGCATGTTCTTCAATCACAATCTTCCAATCTCTGAATCTTCTTTCGTAGTAACCAGTAAAAGGTTGGCCCCAATACTTTTTGCTTGTTCAGCTGCTATTTTTACAGCCTTTGTATTTCCTGAACCGCTTATCGAAACCAGCACGTCTCCTCCCTTTATGCTTGGTGTGATCGTTTCACCTGTAACGAAGACAGTGTAGCCACAATGCATCAGCCGCATGGCAAAAGCCTTGCCCATCAAGCCTGAACGGCCTTCACCGCTTACGAAAATACGATCAGCTTTACGTAATTCCTCAATAAACGGCTTGATTTGTTCATCATCCAATCTTTCTGCGACCTGTCGCAATTCGTCAAGGATTTGAAGGTGTATTTGTTTCAAATGATTGGATCACCTCCTTGATTGTCTTGGTAGCCTGCGATGGGCTTTCAGATTCAGTAATGTAGCTGCCCACAATATAAACAGCAGGGTTCAACTGATGAAATTTTTCTACTCGATCGGGCTTTACGCCGCCAGCCACAAATACGTGGAAATCGTTTGATAGCTTCATATAAGGATTCAGGGACTCAAGGGCATTAGAGTGCTGCATGTCTTTGCCAATGTGGACTGATACAAGTTGCACTCCCAATTCTTTTAACTCTTGCAATCTTTTTTCAGCAGTGATCCCTAGTAGATCGACCATCACTTTTTTCCCATGTTCTCTTGCCTCATTCAACGAATCTACTATTGTCTGATCTGCTGCAAAGCCCATTACCGTCGTGATATCAGCACCTGCTTCCTTTCCAGCATCACACGTTTTCATGTCCGCTACAATCACCTTGTCCGGGTTACGCCCTTTCATTTCACGGACGATCTCCATTCCGTATTCCTTGAGCACACCCGTTCCGATTTCGACATAATCCACATAGGGGGATGCTTGTTCCGTGATCTTATGGCATTCCTGCCTCGTCAACCGATCGAGGGCTAGTTGGATCATCGGAACTTCATCTTTCAATGTGTTTCTCCCCTTCTAATTTCATCAGGACATCTTCCAAATATGGCAAGCCCTCATTATCCCCCTTCACACTGACGACCATCGAACCGATAATGTTTGCAAACTTCAGGATCTTCGGCAGTTCCCAATCATTCAGGAGGCCATAAAGCACACCTGCGTCAAAACCATCCCCTGCCCCTACCGTATCTACTACTTTTGGGACGAATTGAGGCGGTTCTTCTATAAGCCCGTTTTTCGTCCAAACAGCCGATCCTTTTTCACCAAGCTTCAAAAACAAGTGTGAAAGACTGTATTGCTTGGCATGTTCGATCATTTCTGGAATATGATCTGTACCAAAGAGGATTTCTGCTTCCTCTATGCCTGTCAAAAGATAATCGACATCCGGTAACCATTGAAGTAATGTTTTGCGGGATTCCTCTTTACTCCAAAGCTTGAGTCTGATGTTCGGATCCATCGAGATTTTCAGGTCATATTTCTTTGCCAGTTCCACAGCACGATCGATAATCGTCCTGTTCTGTTCATGTACTGCCGGGAAAACTCCAGTTATATGAAGCAGTTTCGCTTTCCTAAAATAAGATTCATCTAATGATTCCGGTTTCAAAGTAAGTGTTGGAGACTGCTGGCGATAATAGAATGTTTTACCTGAACCATCTTCAAGAATTTCCTTAAAGTTCAACGAGGTCGGATACCCTTCCATCAAATGGACTTCCGACACATCAATCCCTTCGCCTCTGGTAAAATTGTAAATGTATCTGCCAAATTCATCTTTCCCCAATCGACTGATCCAGCCTGTCTTCAAACCAAGCCTTGCACACCCGATAGCGACATTCAGCTCTGCGCCTCCGACTTTTCGTTTATATGTATCAACGAATCGAAGCGGGCCTGTTGTGGAAGGATCCATCGTTATCATGGCATCTCCGATGGTAATCACATCATTCATATGAAGCACCTCCTTTTCTAACTGAGTTCCTAACGATCAATACCGGACTAAAACGGTATACATCCGGTTTCAACTCTTTATGTTTCTTCACTTTGTTTAATAATAGATTTGCTGCTTTCGTTCCCATTTCAAATGTTGGTTGTGCAACTGTCGTTAAGGGTGGGGAATGGATAGGCGCAAATGATACTTCATCGATCGTCACCAAACCGACATCCCTTCCAATCTGAAGCTCATTTTCAGTGACAAATTTCAAAAACTCCATCAAGGTCAGGTCGTTTCCAGTGATAATGGCTTGTGGAGGTTCCTCTAGTGAAAAAAGTTCGTCAAGCCCCTGTTGCAATTCATGGATTTCCATTCCACGGATGTATTCTTCTCGAACGGGTAGACTGTGAACTTCTAGAGCTTTACGGTACCCTTGTATCCTCTCTATTCGAGGTGTCACGTTCTCTATTAATGACGACGTAATGATTGCAATACGCTCATAACCACTTTCCACGAGATGATCAATGGCTAATCGGGAAGCTTTTTCATTGTCCAGCATAACTGTATCCATCGTTAAACCATCGACTAGGCGGTCCATAAATACAATCGGAAAATCTGCATCGATGAGACGTTGATAAATTTCCAAATTTCCACTTGTCGGGAATACGATCAAGCCATCCACTTGCTTTGCAAGGAGGGTCTCAATGTACTTTTTTTCCTTCTGCGGGTCATCATCTGCATTACACACGATTGTTGAAACCCCTTCATCACTGCAGACATCCTCAATAGCGCGGATCACTTGTGTAGAAAAGTTGTGTAGGATGTTTGCCACAATAACACCGATAGTTGACGTATTCTTCTTCTTCAAACTCCTCGCGACCACATTCGGTTGATAATTCAATTCTGAAATTGCTTTCTTAATTCTCGAACGTGTTTCCTCACCCATGTAATCAAAACGTTCATTAAGATATTGGGAGACAGTACTTTTAGAAACACCAGCTCGTTTGGCGACATCGCCTATCGTAACTTTATTGATTGGCATAATTAATTTCATTCCCTAAATTTCATTTCTACTAAATCGGTTTAGTAAATCGATTTAGTGAAAAGTATAAAACAAATGTAAGCGCTTTTCAATAGAAATTTCAGAATTTTTGAGGATTTTTGTAATCTAAACAAAAACACCCTCGAATCATCGAGAGTGTTTTACTTTTTAACTGGAAATCATAGAATACGTTGTACAGTTCTTCTAGTTCTAACCGGATAGGGGCTGTGGGATTGTTGACCGGTCTTCCGCTTTGATCGTATCGGTTTCCACGAACGTGTCAATTTATCTTACTTCCCTTATAGATTTGTATTAACGTAAGAGATTGTCTTCTCAATATGTGAAGGTGTTCCAGGGGCATCGTGTCCTGCAAAAGGATATAGTTCCATGCTTTTTTCAGATGTTATCTGATTATAAACACCAAAAATCGGCTTCGGGGGACAAATGAGGTCTTTAAATGCAACTGAAATACGAATTTTACTCGTAATGTTTGATGCATGATTAAGAATATCGAAGTAGCTCAGATTGGTGAGGACTCTTTTCGTATGTTCTGGATGAAGTTTCAGGAATTTTTCTATTTCAACAAATGATCCTTCCATTTTTTGTTTTATCGTCAGTTCAATATCACACATATTGGGTACATCTGCTACCACAAGAGCCGGCCGCGGATCCAATGCTGCCACCGCCATCGCTATTCCCCCTCCTAAACTTGAACCCATTAGACATACAGTATTTGGATCGATTTCATCTTGTGTCATGATAAAATCAACTGCACGTTTACAATCCAGCCAAACTTTATAGTAATAGTATTCTTCTTTCACCAACAAGCCTTGAGTAGCCCAGCTTCCCGTATTACCGTACGAGTACGTACTATCATCACCTGTTTCTCCCATTCCGCGGCAATCGACTGCAAATATCGCATATCCCTGGATCAGCCAGGTCATATATTGAGAAATTGCTCCTTTGTTGCCTCCGTAACCATGATAAAAAATTATACATTTTAATTTTTCCTTGGTATCAACCGGTTTAATATAATAAGCACTTATAGGTGTTTCATATGCTCCTTGATAGGTTACACGCTCTACCTGGACTTGCTTTATTGGATAGAGGATTTCTTTTACATGTGGTTTCAATGGAATTGTTTTAGATTCGGAAAGCGCATTTTCCCAGAAGCTATTGAAGTCTTCTCTTTTTGTCAATTCAGGATGATAACTTTCATATTCTTTTATAAGTGCATCTATTTCCCTCATATTTTCACCCTTTCTTAACCTATCTGCTATGTAATGTTTTAAAATTAGCAACCTCGACTATATTTGTCAAAGTAGAATAACAAGGGTTTAACAAAAAACACTGTACCAGGCACCAATAAGAAACCCTTGTGTCCCAAGGGATATCAAACGGTGCCAGGTACAAAAAAGAAACCCAAGCGTAGCAAGGGTTTCAAAATGGTGCCTGGCACCGTTTTCACTTTAAGGCTACTAGCAGGTCGGTTTCTACTGCTGCGTTTCCGGGGAGTGAGCATACGCCGACCGCGCATCTTGCGTGCTTTCCGTTTTCACCAAACACTTGAATCAAGAGTTCAGATGAGCCGTTGATCACTCCGGGTACTTCTGCAAAACCTTTTTCACAGTTTACATACCCTGTAACTTTCACGATTCGATCGACAAGTTTGAAGCATCCAACAACTTCCTTTATGATCGCTAGATGGTTCAAGGTGGTGATTTTTGCTGCTTCATATCCCTCTTCAATGGATAGGTCCGCTCCTACCTGACCTTTGTAAGGAAGCTCCCCATTCCATTTACAAGTCACCCCGCTGATGAATAGAAATTGTCCGCTTCTTACGGATCCGAGGTAATGCCCGGAAGGTTTCGGTGCATCAGGTAACTCTAATCCAAGAGATCGAAGCTGTTCGTCCACTTTTTCACAATTCATTTTCAGCTTCCCTTTCTGTCACTTATTCGTGTCAAGAGGTCCCAGTCATCAAGCCCTCTTCATCCTGCTCTCCAAACTGTTTCCTGAGCTTGAATTTACACGTTGTGTGGTGTAGTACAATTTAAGGCTTGCGTTTCGATGACATAGCAGACATTTGGTTCCGGCCGGTGCTTTACGAATATGAGGAACCTCTAACAGAGTGATCTCTTTTTTAAAGTGATGTTTACAGACCCACATATCTTCCACCTAGTTACCTTCTTTGATTGCTGAAACGAAAGCCATTTTTAACTGAATACGTTTACTTGTTTATTTTCCAGCCGTAACTTTCTCTTTTTTGATTTTATCGGGCTTTCTCTTTTTGACTGTTTTTGTGGTTTCTTCATCCCATGAAACCGATACATCGCCATTTGTCACAAACGACTGGCATCCAAGACGGTAGCCTTTGTCCAGCCATTCATCACCTAGCTTCCGCCGTTCTTGGACTTTCACCTTATCAAGAAATTCTGCACCTTCTTCTATCTTACATACGCATGTCCCACAAATCCCGCCGCCACATTTATTGGGGAGATCACCATCATATCTTAAAGACATCCTAAGAATATTCGAATTTTCCGGAACTTCGATCACTTTACCGCTAGTCAGATAATTAATATTCGGCATCGTTCAGTCCTCCCTGTAATCTTCTTGTTCTCTTGGTATACAATATACCATATTGAAAATATTCTGACAACTGAATTTTCGAAATATTTCACTTTTTATCATGGTTTCTTGCCATTCTATATTCTTTTTTGCGGTTTGTTGTATACCAAGTGGACCCGTACACAATTAATAAAAACAATAAAAAAACGGCGTACCAACACTGTTTTCAGCTGGCACGTCGTCTTTCTTTAAAGAGGTTATTACTTTACCGCATTATACGCATTTACTACACCATTACCAAAGATCGGATCATACCCTTTTTTTCCTGCATCATCTGCTGCTTGTTGTAATTTTGTTTGTACCTGGCTTGGTGATGGCTTCTTTCCTGTTTCTTCATATACTTTGGAGATATATGCAGCCGCTACACCAGCAACTTGTGGTGAAGCCATTGACGTTCCGCCCTTCCAGCCATAGCCCTGCTCACCGAATTGTGCGACCCCAGTTGGAGAATTTAAATAAGTCGGAAAAGCACTTAATACTAACCATTTGTAATCCCCAGGTACCCGTGTTCCATTATAGTCAGGACCTAAATCCCCGCCTGGAGCAGATAGATTGATATTTCCGTTTCCATAGTTCGAGTAGAATGCTAGACGATCCTCTGTACCAAATCCTCCGCCTAGAGCAGAAACAGTGATTACACCAGGAATTTGAGCAGGTACTTTAAACCCTGCACCTTGAACCTCATAAGCAGCTGTCGCCGGATTCGCATCTAATACATCATTATACCAATCAGCCAGCTTTGCCGGGTTGCTTAAATCCTGACCGTCGTTACCTGCTGAAGCGACAACTGTCACATTTTTATTCGTCGCATATCGAATCGCCCGGTTATAAGCTACCATATCAGCAGCGTCATTTCCTAAACGAATCTTCTCGCCCGTAGCAGGGTCTGTGTAATACCATTGCCCGACTACCCTTGTACCGCCTAGACTCATGTTGATCACATCTACACCATCATCAGCTGCAGAAATAATGGCATCTTTGACACTCCCACGGCTAAAGCCGCAAGCTGAAGCTCCGGTCCAGTGGGATTCTCGAATGATTTTCCGTCCTCAGGCCATTTCTGTTTTGGACAACCTTCGAGCTTAGGGTGTGCCATCCCCCCTCCTAAGACAGGGCTTATAGCCTCTTAGGCCGATCGACTTTGACCATCGATCACAGGTGCATGACGAATATTCATCGCCCCCACCCGATCCCGGTGGGTGTGGTAGCCGCACCGGCATTTGTATGAACGGTCTTTACTTTTGTTTCGATTTCCGCATGATGGACAGGTTTGACTCGTGTATTTGGGTTCAACATACTCGACTTTGATTCCTGCCAGTGCCGCTTTGTATTCGATGAAGGTGGTTAAACGATAAAAGGACCATGTATGAAGATTCTTTGCATTTTTACGGCTTGTTTTTGCCGTCAGGCGAATATTCGCCAACTTTTCTAATCGTATAATTGACACATTATGTTTGACTGCGAAATCGACAATTTGCCGACTCACTTTATGGTCTTGGTCCTTCATCCAGCGTTGCTCTTTATTATTGAGCTTTTTGATGGCAGTGAGCTTTTTCTTTCTTCCGAGCTTTTGTCGTTTAGATTTGAAAATCCGTCGAACATACTTGTTTCGTCTTCCGTTTCCAAAAAACCGGGTCTTCTCGTCTTCGGTGACCGCAACAGCCGGGACTTTCAGACCGAGATCGAAACCCATGATGTTGGTGCCCGTGTTTTGTTGGGTCGGGATCTCTATCGAAAACTGAGCGATCCACTTGTGAGCTTTTTCCGTGATCCGGAGGGTTCCAAGTTTATGGGAAACAAGTTTCGTGAGGATGTCTTGCGTGAAGGTAGCGTTAATGCGGATACGCTTGGATTTTCCGTCTACCATCAATGGTACTGAAACGGACCCCTCATCAAACGTGTAGTTCTGATTGTTCCAAAGGATGCAGGGTTTCTTTAAGATGGGGATAATTCGATATTGGGATTTCTTGGCTTTCCGAAAGACACTTTTTGCATCCCGGATCGCCTGGTTTTTGACAGCACTGGGGAGAGGAGCATTTACATGTTTGGAGGTTTTTCGGGTCGGTTCTTTCGCTTGTATCATTTCCGCTACAAGCGCATTAATGGTTGCAATATACGTGGTGCTCGAGCGCCTCAATAAATCATTTTGATTTTGATTAGGCAACAGTTTCACTTGGACCGTGACCGTCTGTGACATGCTTACCCCCTCGTTTATTGTTCTTCGACACCCCGTTGTTTCGGTTCTTTTGTATGTCTATATCCACCATTATACCAAACATGAGTTCGCATAGAAAGAAGAAAAGTATGAATTATAAATGACAGGAATTGGTTATGAAGAAACAGTGAATTTTCCAGAAATCGCACAAAAAATATCAACACTTTGTTGAATTGTGATGAAAAAATAGGAAATAAGGCAGGGGAATCTGATCAACACACCAATTAAGAATCAAAAACCGTTGATAAAGCCAGACTAACTCCCTCCTTACCCGAAGCTTAACCTAGTTACACTTTTAATTGGGTAAATTACTATAACGGACATGAGAGACGCTATTTTGCCAAAAGTGAACGCTTTTTCAAGTAAATCAGGCAAATAAGGCCTCTTGTGACTCTGATGTCCGTTAGATTTTCGTTCTAACAAAAAAAGCCCGGTACGAAACCCGCGCTTTCAATAGTAATCCCTATCGACTTGCCTTCCGTTTTTCTTTTTGTTGCTCTAGGAAATTGATATAAGCTTTTTTCGAATTTTCGATATGGATCTTCGTGTGATATTCAGCCATTTCGACTTCCTTGTCTCGAAGAGCTCTCATGATCTGGATATGCTCCCTTAAAGATTCCTTCCGGCGTCCTGGAGTTTCGTAACCCATGTTTGCCGACATTTGAATATAATCTGTCAATCCCGAAAGAATCTCATACAATTTCGGACTTTTAGAGGCTTTATAAAGAAGAAGATTCATATTGATATGTTCATTATCGAAGTCCTCCGAGCCATTCTTCTCAAGCTCTTCTAATTCTCTAATTTTCTCATCAAAAACATTTTGGGTTTCCTCATCCATCTTTTGTGCCGCGAGTTTAGCTGCGAGCACCTCAAGCGAGGACAGGATCGTAAAGACTTCTATGACTTCTTCTTCAGAGATGTTCGTAACAATGACCCCTTTTCGAGGCACTGTTTTGACAAAGCCTTGCGATTCAAGACGGAATAACGCTTCACGTATCGGTGTCCGGCTTATGTTCAATTTCGTAGCTAGTTCCCTCTCGATCAGACGGTCTCCAGGCTGGAATTCGCCTTCTAAAATCAAGTCCTTCAGATATCTGTATGCGCGTTCACGAATGGATAACAGTTCATCTTCTGCCCATTTCATTATAAGTCACCTACTTGCTTTCCCCTATAAAACATCGCAGCAATCGCGATATGTTTTATAGTAATATTTCACTGCGACTGATACTTGCCTTTTTTACTATTTTAGCAGAATCTTTACCATAATTTCATTTTTCATTCAATTAAATGGTGATTTCTTTGCACAAACTCCAGAAATGGTATGCCAAACAGTAAGTACCACACTACATATTAAGTATAATAAATTGGGCAAAGCCAAGCTTTCTTTAAATGTAAAAAAGACGACCCACAAGTACCAGATAAAAACCTTCTGGCCATGAGTCATCTCACAAAAATAATCGCTTCCTTTCATGCTAAAAATACGCCGCCGTACCCTAACGCACACAAAATCACGAGTGCTGGGTGGATCTTGAATTTGTACATCGTCAGCCAACCAAGCGCTGTCAAAATCACGAGATGCAGAACCCCGCTAGCTTCAAACGCGGTAATAAAAAACTGGAATGCCAAAACACCTAGTAAAATCGCGATGACAGGCTGTACGGATACGGTCAGCATTTTCACATGAGGCGAGTCTTTAAAAAGGTTCACGAATTTGAACAGGATGATGACGGCTATTGCTGAAGGGAGGATCGTAGCCGCAAGTGCGATCAACATGCCTGGCACACCACCGATTTGATAGCCGATGAAACCACCCATCTTGGTCGCAATAGGACCTGGAAGCACATTGGCAATCGCTAAAAGATCCCCGAATTCTCGTAACGTCATCCATTCATAACGATTGACCACCTCGTTTTGAACAAGAGGGATCGTTGACGGACCTCCCCCATAGCCGAGCAAATTGGAAATGAAGAAAGCCCAGAAAATATCCCAATAGATCATACGCTTTCTTCCTTTCTCTCAACATGTATTTCGTCAGGGTCAGCCTTACCTCTGTTCCTATAGGTGGCTACAATGAAAGCTCCCGCTAAACAAGCCCCGATCATGACACCGGGATGGACATTCAACAATTGGAGGACGACAAGTGAGATCCCTGATAAGGCGAGCATGATTGGGAACCCGAGACCTTTCCTGGCTTTATCTGCAAATTTATACGCCATTTCCAACAGGAGTATACCAATGATCGGTGTAACCCCAGCGACCATCCCGCTGACGAATGGTGAATTTCGATATTTGTACAAAATACCGAGCATGCCGACCATTCCGATCAACGATGGTAAAATATGCGCAAGGATCGCAACGACCGCCCCTAAGCTGCCTTTCACCTTGTATCCGATATAAGCTGCCATTTTCGTAGCAATCGGGCCTGGCAATGTATTCGCAAGTGCCAGGGTCTGCCCGAATTCATCTTCTGTCATCCATTTGTATTTCTTCACAGTTTCATATTCGATCAATGGAATCGTCGACGGTCCACCTCCATAACCAGTCACCCCGGTCCTTGCGAATCCGATCGTAAGGTCCAAGAATGGTCTCACGTTTATCTCCTTCTTTCTGCCTCAACCCTGGTCATTTTTTAATATCGGCATCCGTCACTACATCATGTCCTGCAGGCTGCAGATGCTCTTGCAATGCTCTTAGTGCAGCAGTTCCAACAGCTGTATCCTGCTCGCCATTCCCGCCGCTAACACCGATTCCACCGATGACTTCTCCGTCAACGACGATTGGAAAACCACCGACGAACACCGCGAATTTACCAGGCAGCATGTGTTGGATCCCGAATGCTTCGTTTCCTGGAAGCACGGGACCGTTCGGTTCTTTATTGAAAAGATGCGTGGACCGCTTGTGTCCAGCTGCCGTAAAGGCTTTTGCAATCGAGATTTCTGGCCCTGTAATACGCGCCCCGTTCATCCGTTCGAGCGCGATCAAGTTCCCGCCGTCATCCACCACCGCAATCGTTTCCAGAACATCAATCTCTTCCGATTTTCGTTTCGCTTCTTCTATGATCAGCTTTGCTTCTTCCAACTCAAGTTTCAATGTTGTTTTCATCGTTTGTTTATCCTCCTCATCCTAGCGATCGGGTCAATTAATAGCCAACATACACGGTTTTGATTTGTGTGAAAAATTCGAGTCCCGCTCTTCCTGATTCGCGGAATGTGGATGTACTTGATTTTTTCAACCCGCCGAATGGGGCATTGATCAAGTTACCAGTTGTCGTGCGGTTCACTTTTACAGTTCCCGCTTTAATCTCTTTCGTGAATTGTTGGGCTGTTTTCAGATTGTTCGTAACGATAGCCGCTGATAACCCATATTTGACGCCGTTTGCGACCGATATGGCTTCCTCATAATTTTCAACTTCAATGACGGAAATGACCGGACCGAAGATTTCTTCTTGTGAGATCGTCATATCAGGCGTTACACCAGAGAAAATCGTCGGCTGCACGTAAAATCCTTTTTCAAAATCACCATCAGTAAGATGTTCACCGCCATAAACGAGAGTAGCGCCCTCTTCTTTTCCGATACCGATATAGTTCAGGACATTGTTCAGTTGCTTTTCGCTTGCTAACGGACAGATCGTAACGCCTTGTTCAAACCCGTTCCCGATCTTCAACGCCTTCGTTTTTTCAACTAACGCCTCCAAATACTTGTCTTTCACTTCCTTCATCACGATGACACGGCTTGTTCCGGTACAAGCTTGTCCGGTTAGAGAATACCCGCCGTTGACCGTCAACTGAGCTGCCAGTTCAACATCTGCATCATCCATCACGATAATCGGATTTTTTCCGCCCAGTTCCATTTGTGTACGGGTCTCGAGTGAAACATTACGGTGGATGTGTTCTCCTGCTCCTGTCGATCCGGTAAACGTAACCGCTTTAACGGCAGGATGAGTGACTAAACTGTCACCGATATCCTTTGAATGACCGGTTACAAAATTAAGGACACCTTCCGGAAGCCCGGCCTCGTGGAGCGCTTCAACAAGACGATAAGCAATCAATGGCGTTTCAGAAGATGGCTTGAACACCACTGTATTCCCCGTAATCAAGGCTGGTGCAATTTTTCGGGCTGGTATCGAGATTGGAAAGTTCCATGGTGTAATCACGGTTACGACCCCAAGCGGTTCCAGTTCAGTCGAGACTTTCATGTTCGGGTCGTCCTGCGGGAATGTTTCACCTGTGAAACTCTGCCCCTCAACAGCATAGTAACGTAACGTTTGAGCAGATCTGAGCACTTCTTTACGGGATCCCCCGATCGGCTTTCCTTCTTCCCGCGTCAGTTCATCTGCAAGTTTTTCGACTCCCTCTTCAAGTAGATCGGCCGCTTTATTTAAAATTGCTGCTTTTTTTGAAGGCGGGGTGCTTGCCCAACTCGGAAACGATTTATCTGCAACCTCAATCGCTCTTTTCACATCTTCTTCATTCGAAGCCTGGAATTCCCCCACTACTTCTGCTTTATTGGCTGGATTGGTACTCTGAAATGTTTTCCCGCTTGTTGCTGTAATCCATTCTCCAGCAATCAAATTTTTGTAAAGTTCTGCTTTCGCTGTAAGCACATCTATCATCCTTTCTAATTCTTCAAAAACCTTGATAATAAAGTGGCAGCTTCCCGCCCAGGAAACTGCCATCGTATGTTATTTTGCTAGTTTCGATGTTTATTAGGCTTGTACGAGAGCACCTAGATCTTGTTCAAGGTATTCTCTCCAGAGGCCATCCATGTACATGCGGCGCATTTTAGCTCCGACCCGGACAATATCCAGACATTGTTGCTGTAACTCTGGAGTATTCGCATGTTCTAGTACGATCTTGTATCCGCGTTCACCGTGGATTTCATCCGATACGATGTGTAAGTCGAAGAATTCGATCTCTTCATCATCAAATCCGTATTTCTCTCGAAGGATCGGTGTTTGTTTTCTATAAATATCCGGCACTTGCGACTCTAGTCCGACGACTAACGCTGCTGTTGCGACAACAAAATTTTCCCTAGATGCTACTGAATAACACCAGCTTTGTAATCCAAGAGTCGTTGCCGTCATGTTCTTAGGATCCTGGACGCGTTCTCTTGTCGTTCCGCAAGATTCAGCAAAACGAATCAACAAGTCCGTATGACGGTCAGCCGCAATTTCTTCTTCATACATATTTTGAAGGGTAAAGTCTTTGGCATCTTCATATTCAGGTAGATCAGGAGTGTTATGGTAAATGTAAGAAAGGTAGTTAGCAAAAGGACCTACGTAGTGGTAATGGTTTTCAGCCCATCGCGCAAAATGGTGTCTCTCAAGCTTCCCTTCAGCCCAAGCGACAGTGAAAGGCGCTTTCTGACTATGGTTTCCTTTGATCGCCTCTTCTAGTTCTTTACGAAACTCGTCTTTTGATAATAGTTTTGCCATTTCCATTCTCCTCCTTGAAAGTTTCACACTTTGATTTTGTGTACAGTATTTTGTATACCAAAAAAACTTAAATAATATAACTATATTCTGTGACTGCCTTTTACCAGCTGGGTCATGGATGAATATAGTTCAAGTGATAGATAGTGGTGGATTCATTTGGTATACCATTTGACTAAATGGTACCCTATCTTTTTTTATTTGTAAACACTGTTTTCAGAATTTTTTATATTTTTGTTCTTTTTCCTCGAAAAATCACATAAACAATACAGCGAATAAGGTGGCGACAAACAACCCTGTAATGACCGGGATGAAGTTTTTCCTGGCTAGTTCTAAGACAGAGACTCCACAGAATCCGGCTACAGCAACCAATGATGACCAGGCAATCAATGTTCCTCCACCAGTCCAGATCGATCCCATTTGACCGATGGCTGCCAGTGTACTTGGATCTATTCCGGTCGTCCCTTCCATTGCACCCGACAATGCACCAACAAGTGGCAATCCAGAGAAACCAGAACCATCCAGTCCTGTGATGATCCCGACCATTAAAATTCCAAAGGCAGAGAAAAATGTGTTTTCAGGAATCGCTGATTGCGCAGATTGTACCAGATCGAATAAGAAAGCCGGTTTAGAGGCATCTTCTCCTAACGAAAGGATTGAACCTGTAAAATCAGAGCTTCCCAGGAAGAAGAATCCTGCAATCGGGATGACAGGTCCCATCGCCCTGAAAGCGAAAACAAATCCGTCTGTGATGTGTTCACTGATTTTATCAAGGGCATGGATCCGACGGAATGCGACGGAGGCCAAAACCAGCAAGACCGCTGCAACACCACCGATGAAGGCTGCACCATCACCGCCCTCGAACCCTCCGGATTTTGCATTACCAAGTTTCGTCGAAAACATGAAGATCATGACAGCCAAAAGAGATAGCGGGACTAAGACAGCAAAAAGTTTGCCCCATATTTCACGTCGCTGTCCATACACTTCCTCTTCTTCTGCAGTCGCCGACATCTCGGCTTCCACTTGAGGTGTTACATTCGTCAACTCCCGCAAAGCTTTCAATGAGGACGTTGACTCTTCGCTATTCGGCTTTGCAATCGATTTACGAACGCTGAGATAAGCAAGCGGGACAGCTACCCCTCCTGTAACAAGGGAGAGTACGATCGCTTTGTCAGCAACAGCCGCAGTACTGATTCCAGCTGCACTTGCACTCAGCATAGGCGCGATTTGCATGATGTAGTCGGAAGACAGCGCCATGCCCTGACCCGCAATCGCAACCGTTACCGCAGCGCCCATCGCTGGAAGTCCAGCCCGGATTGCTGCCGGAACCAACAATGTACAAATCAGCGGTACTGCGGGTGTCGGCCAGAAGAATAATGAAATGACATATGTGACTCCGATCAAGACGAAGAATGCAATATGTCCATTGACCATCACCTTTTGGATCGGGGCAATCATTTTTTCATCTGCACCGATATCTTTCAACGAGTTCAACAACGCGACCATCAATGTAATGATCAGGAAAATGCTGAACAATTCTTGCGCCGCGACCAAGTTTGCATTAAATACAGCTTGAAGACCACCAACGAACGATCCCTTATAAACCCATGCAACTAACAACGTTCCTACAATCGTCGGCAGGACAACTCCCCGACGGAATAACATGGTGAAAATGACAAGAAACGTGACGATCGCATACAACCAATGAGCAGCAGACAACTCCAAATTCATTCACCCTTTCATTCTTTGAATTTCAAGGCTTTCAATGAACAGACTCCGGCTTAAGGTCCAACAACTCCTCTAATGCAGCCGACAGGTTTTCCAATGCTTCTTCTACGATTTGTTCACCTATATCCCTGGATGCTTTAGTCGCATCACCAATACATCCATTTTTGGTCATTTCTTCATAGTGATAAAATCCTTGGATCGGCTTGCCAGGTCTTAACTGTTTGTATCTCCCCCCTTCGTTGAAGTCTCCTTTATTCAGTTTATCTGCGCGGATCAGAAATGGTGCGAGATAAAGCGCCTCTGAAACTTCCCTTTCGCAGCTGTGTCCGAAGATAGGAGAATGTATATTTTTGGAGATTGCTTGTTTGGCTGAAGCTGTCGTTTTTGCATAATAGATTTGAACATCTTCCTCAGGTCCGATGGTGGTGCTTGCTACGCTCAGTGTCGATTGATTCCCGCCATGTGCATTCAGAAAGAGGAATTTTTCGATTCCATGTCGCTTTAAAGATCGAACCATATCACGTAAAATGGCGATAAGCGTCTCTGGCTGAAGAGAGATAGTCCCTGGAAAGTTGAGATGATGAGGTGAAACGCCCATATTAACGGTCGGGGTCACTAGGATGTGCGGAAACATCTTTTCAGCCAATCGGTTCGCCATTTCCGTCGCAAGCACAGCATCGCAGCTTTCAACCATATGAGGACCATGCTGTTCATGAGCTCCGATCGGAATGACCGCCATTTTCACGGTTTTGAGAGCATCCCTCACCTCTTCCCATGTCATTTCTGTTAACATATATGCTTTCAAAGCGAGCGCCCTCCCATTATTTGGAATATTGTATACCTTTTAACATAAAAATTAAGTCACCCCGTAGTGCTTTCCTGTTTCGACTTCTTTTTAAGCTCTATGTTGTCCTGGGTGATTTCGAGATTATCCTTTACCGTCAACTGACACGTCAGACGATAACCCTCGTCCAAATTATCGCCAAGCATTTTCTGTTCTTTCCAATTCGGTGGATCGAGCTGATTTAAACCATCAATCACCTTACACGTACATTTTGTACATTTCCCCATTCCACAACCATATTTTAATTTAGGAAATTGCTTGATTCCAGCAAGGACAACCAGATTTGCGTGGTCTTTTACCTCCTGTTGAACGACTTCACCGTCGACATGTAACGTCACTTTTGGCATACCAAAACACCTCTTCACTGTGAATTTTTTGTCTAAATTTTTAGAATTTTAAAATAAGTATACCTTTCCTTTATGTCGTATGTAAACCCTTACAACGGAATTTGCGAAAATATAATTTTTAAAAATACTGATACATCAGGGTTTTTACTGGTTAGATAATTTAATTAATACAAAATTCTGAAAATAATATTGAACTGGGGACATTCTTGTTATAAACTAATAGACAAATAGATTTGGTATACAATATACTATTTGTCTTATCGGAGGTGACGATCCGAACGTTATGAACTGGTGAAGTCGTGGTGGATTCAAAACGCATAAGGAGGAATTTTGTATGGCGAAATACATTGTTTTGACGAACAAAGATACATTTCAAACAATTCTAGAGAATGATGGGCTGGAAACGGTTGAATCCTATCAGTTTTATTTTTTCGATAAGCTGAAATCAACCTATACGATCGCAAAAGTCCTTGATGATAATGCGAAAATCCAGCTATATGAAAACTATGAAGGAAAAGAATATGTCAATCATATCCGCGTGAAGTTTTTTGAAACCTTCGAAAACATCGAGGATGCAAGAGAGGAATTATATGAAATCGTAAAAGCCTCCGGAAACAGTGATGACTCTAAGCATTCTAAACTCGTTAAAGCTGAGGGTGTTCCTGCGAACTGAACGGATCAAAATGTTCAACAAAAAAACCTTGCCGAATCGGTAAGGTTTTTCGTCGTGTGTAATAAAGCTTTTTACTCGTTGATAAATCAAGCTGTTGTTTTTTATAAGGAGGGGAGTGTGGTATCTACAAATAGAGAAAAAGCGGTGTGACAGGTCCCCCTTCCCTACACGATGAACTCCAGTAAAATCAAATACAGCATGCTGCAACATAAGAATAATGCCGTAAAGGATATGTTCCAATTTGATACTTTGAACGAATTGGTCTTCACGATACTCGACATCAACCCGATCGTCGCATTATAGGGTCCCATCAAGAATGCCGCTACCGCTCCAGCCAGCATGGAAACTGTCAGGACGTACGGCGAAATCCCCATGTTCTGTGGATTTAATGCTTCTGCCAGCAAAGCTAGTCCTACTGCAGGGTGCAGACCGGTAAAAGCGAGCGCCAATGGGATGAACGGCAAGAGTATGATGAATACCTCAATCCCAATCAAATCTTTCACAGTTCCGATCCCCGCATTCAATAATACATTCATATCGGAAAACTGGATTGCAGAGATGAAGAACCCTGCTGCAAGGAAAATAAAAAACTGTTCTTTCATTTTTAAGAGATGTGTTTGAAAATGATCCTTCAACCCAACTTTGAATTCCTTGGTTTTCTTTAAAAGCATTGTCCATCCGAGTGCAAACGGAATGACCAGTAATGACACCAGAATGATGAAGGAAAAGGGTAATTTCTGCTCTAAGATTGAAATCAAAACGTTGAAAATGATGATCGCAATGAAAATATGCGAGATTTTTCCTGAACGCTCTGGTTCTTCTCCCACCTCAGTCGAAGCTGCCATTTCATTCACAGCATACTCGACCTCCTTATGCCTCTTTTTCCTTGCGGTGAGTCTGCCCATATACCAATCGAGCAACAGCCCCATGATACTTAGCGGCAGCACATATGGTAGCATCGAAGCCCAGCTTACGCCTGTCATTTCGACTACAATTCCGACAATCGGCGTCACTGGTGCCCACATCAACGGCATCGCAAATCCATGTGTAATCGCACGACTCATGAATCGTTCCCTGTTTTGCAAAGGATACATGTTGGCGGCCGGTCGCATCGAATAGTAGGTCATCGGCAAGGTTGCCAGGTTCATGAATATGCTGAAAAAGTATGATATTCCTGAAGTCATCGAATACAACTGCCCCGATGTTTTGACATTTCTGCGAATGAACTTCTGGATTCCTTTTGCGTAATTTCCTAGCTTGATAGGTAACGCCAGTATTGGAACCATCGCAAAAAGTGTAAGCAAATTCAGCATCGGACCGAACGAAAGCAGCACTTCCTTCCACCCTGCACCGCTGTTGATCAAGATGAACAAGCCTGAGGTCAAGAAGATTCCCCCGAGTATTTTCACAAATCGAGGTACGATGAAAAAAGTCAGCGCAACAATGGCCAAGCTGACAGAAGAAATCAGAAATGTGACGTCCATCTTCGGAAAAACTTCTGATAGAATATATAAAAAGATTGCAATTGCACATAAAAGTTTAAGCATACCATCACCTGATTCCTGAAGTACCTATCATTTTATACTAATGGTATACATTTTACTAGGATTCTTTACGATTTTAAAATGAGAGCTATCAAAGTTGCAATTCTCATTTACGGAAGATTATCCTCAATAATGGCTTTATAGTAAGGTTTCAAGCCAATTTTAAGCATCTAATCCGATTCTTTATGGTATACCAAAATTAGAATTTTTAGATAATTTGAGAGTTTTCCGCTCGAAATTATGGTATTTGGTATACAATTTTATTGACAAGATAAAAACACCCGCCTATAATGAAATTAAATAAAACTTCATATTGATTTGTAGGAGGGAAAACCATGTTCAACTTTTTCTTCGGTTCAAAGAATGCGTTAGACAAAGCGAACCGTAAGCTATCCAGCCTAAAAAGAATACTAAAGTTCTAAAGAAAACTTGGCAAAGCCAAGCCTTAGGCGCAGGCTGAGCCTTTAGTTGCACTTATACTGAAGAAAGTATTTTATACTTTCTTTAAGTGAAAAAAATAGTAAACCCCGATTGTTGAGTAACCATCAACTTTCGGGGTTTTTATTGTTGTTACATCTTCACTTCAAGCTTTTCATCCGGTTGTGCTTTTGCGTCGTACTTTCCTTTGTTCATTTGCAAGAAGTAGTAGGCGCCGATCAGGAACCAGACAGCTACCATGATCCACTCGGCAGGCCATACGAGTGCTGCTGGCATTCCCGGCATGTAAAGGCTGATGAAACAAATGCTTAACACCAATGCGATCCAGCCGACAGCATTTCCTTTTCCTGCTCTGAACGGTCTGTCCATCCCAGGTTCTTTTTTCCGTAAAACCAGGAACGCGAGTGCAACCATGAAGTAAGCGACGACTATGCCAAGACCTCCTGCGTCAACGATCCAAACCAACGCTGGTCGACCCAACAATGGTGCCAGAACCGCCAGACCACCAATCGCCATGATCGCATTGGATGGCGTCTTGTACTTCGGATGCAAGAACCCGAACCACCCAGGCAGCATTCCCGATTTCGCCATCGCAAACACCACACGGCTTCCACCGATGATGAAGGCATTCCAGCTTGTGATGATCCCCGCTACTCCACCTAAAATCAAGATGTTCCCGAAGGTTTGCGAACCGAACGCCGCTGCCATCGCGTCCGCTGTGGCAAGTTCAGTGTTTGCGAGAGCCGTTTTATCGAGTGACAAGCCCACGCCTAAAGCGATCAACATGTAAAAGACAACCGCACATGCAACAGAGAAAATCAGTACTTTTCCGATTTGTTTGAATGGCAGGTTCACTTCTTCCGCTACCTGAGGGATGACGTCGAATCCAACGAACAAAAACGGAACCATTATGAGGACGGTCATGACGCCTCCAGCTCCACCAAGAAAATAGGGATCTAAGTTTGCGGAACTCCCCCCGACCGCCGACCCGAAAATCAACATGAGACCGATTCCGACGATGAGGATCGTCAAAACCATTTGTACCAAGACAGCCGGTTTAACTCCGAAATAATTGATGAGTGTGATGAAGATCGATCCTGCCATTCCGATCAGCACCCAGGTCAGATAGACGTCCCAGCCGGCAATCGTCCATAAATAGACGGCCTGGTAATCTGGTAAAATGTAATCGACGACTGTCGGCAATGCCACAGCCTCGAAGGTGACGACGGAGACATAGCCTAACGTGATCGCCCATGAAGCGATGAATGACGCCTTCTTTCCTAATGCCCTGTGGACATAAGCATGCTCTCCACCGACTTCCGGCATGGCGGAGGCGAGTTCCGAATACGTCAGCCCGACAAAAATGACTAATACGCCCCCAATGGCAAAGGCAAGGACTGCCCCCATCGATCCTGCTGAAGTGATCCACTCCCCAGATAGGACGACCCAGCCCCAGCCGAGCATCGCACCAATTGCGAGTACGAGAACATCCCACTGCGAAAGCACTCGTTTCATCTTGTTTTGTCCATCCACTTTTGACCACACTCCTTCAAATCAACTATTTTGTTTCCTAGAATAAGATTGCTATCCATTATATCAAAACAGTTGAAAAATTCAGAGTATTTCGGCGTTGCAAAATGGTTGTAGCGCCATTTTTCAAGCAGAAAAACGTAAGTAAGTCAAAATCCCTCAGCCATCATAGGACACACTTCGGGCGGAGAAAGACTATAGTCCGCTTTCTTTTTTCGACACCAGCTTATAGCCTATTGGGCCAATAATAAAGAAAATCCACCTTATTTCTTTCCATTAAAAACAGAATGGATCAGGTCCATTCTGTTTTACTTTAAATATAACTTTTTCCTAAATTGCTTTTACCATACCACCATCTACTAGCAAAGAGCTTCCGGTTACATATGTATTAGCCCCGGACACAAGGAAAGTGACGACTTTGGCGAATTCCTCAGGGTGACCATACCTTCCTAGAGGAATATTTTTCTTAGATGCTTCCTCTATGTCCTCCGTAGTGACACCCTTTTGTTCTGCTTTCATTTTATCAAGGAATGCTGTCCGATCGGTTGCGATACGACCTGGTGCTACCGTATTGACGAGGATGTTATGAGGTGCTAGCTCCTCTGCTAAACTTTTAGATAGACCGACAATCCCTAATCGGAACGTATTGGAGAGGATCAGTCCGGGTATTGGCTGTTTAATAGATGAAGACGCAACGTTAATGATTCTGCCACCATCTTTCTTCAAGTCTGGCAGCACTTCTCTTATGATCCGGATGTAACTTAATAGATTCAGCTCAAATGCATTTTGCCAATCTGCGTCCTCAAACTTCTCGAAGTTACCACCTGGTGGTCCCCCCGCGTTGTTTATCAAAATATCAATCTTACCGAATTCTTTTCTTGTTTTTTGAACAAGAGCGTTGATTTCCTCTCGATTTGTGATATCACATGGAAAATACGAAACTTTCCCTTTGCCCGAGTGTTCCATTTCATCTTTTGTTCGTTTAAGTTTCTCTTCACTACGGCTTGTAAGCATGACATTGACGCCTTCTTCTACTAGCTCAGCTGCAATCGCTTTACCGAGACCCTGACTTGAAGCCACCACAAGTGCTGTTTTACCGTTCAAATTCATATTCATTAAAAATTTCTCTCCTTTTATAGAAACTCTCAAGTAGTCTTATAATAGAGGATTGGGGCAACTAGATGACGGTGGACTCATCGAATCTAGCTTTTTTCACATTATTCATGACAAACTGAGGAAGCTCACCTTCATCAACCCTTTTTATATTTTGAAACGCCGTATGCAATACCCGATTCAACGTATCCCTTGTTCCAGCTCCAATATGGGGGGAAGCAATGAGATTCTCTAAGGTCAACAGAGGATTTTCGGGATTAATCGGTTCATTTTCCCATACATCCAATGCTGCTCCTGCAATTCGGTGTTCAACCAGGGCATCGTAAAGGGCACCCTCTTGTACGATTCCACCTCGGGAAACATTTATCAAAACCGCGTTGTCCTTCATCAGATTCAATTCCGTTTCACCGATCAACCCTTTTGTTTCTGGGAGTAGAGGTATATGCAAACTGATAATATCGGATTTTTGCAATACTTCCTCCATTGGTAGGTATTTTGCTTCCAACTGTTGTTCTTGTTCAGAAGTTGTACGAAATTTATCATAATAAATGATGTTCGTCCCAAACGCCTTCGACCTTTTTGCTGCTTCCCGTCCTATATTTCCAAAGCCGATGAATCCGTGTGTTTTTCCTTCCATTTCATAAGAAGATGGACGAAGCTCCCACATTAACCAGTTTCCATTCTTGGTCTCCTTATTGATGAGCGGAAGTTTCCTGTATAAAGCTAAAATGAGCAAGATCGTCAATTCTGCCACCCCGGTCGAATTCGCTCCAGGAGTATTACAAGCAGGGAGTTTATGATGTACTGCTGCAGGTAAATCGATATTATCCATCCCCACACCAGTCTTTTGGATGAATTTCGCTTTTTTCGCTTTTGAAAGGATTTCTTCTCCAATTTTCTTCGTAGCGACAAGCAGGTAATCTGCTTTAGGTAATTGCTCCTCACGTTCCTGTTCAGTCAACTCTTCCCAAAAGATCAGATCGAAACCAGTGGGCGTGTGGGTAAGCAATATATCTTTGAACTCATCAAACGTATCGTCAAAATAAAGGATTTTTTTCATTAGATTTCACCCCGATTTTATGAGCATTTATACATCCTTGACCAATTGCTCTACATTTTTTCTTCATTAGAATGGTCTGCCATAGCTGGTTTACCCGCTCCCCTTTTCTCCCACCATTTCATGAATAAAGGAGTAAATAGCGAGATGATCGTAAGTATGATTAACACGACGCAAATCGGACGACCGAGATAATAACTCAGCAAATCCCCTTTTGCCATCAGCATTGATTGCCTCATGCCATTTTCAGCAATCGGACCTAAGATCATCCCCAGAATGACAGGTGCAGGATGAAAGCCCGTTTTTCGCATAAAATATCCGATTACTCCAAAAATCACCATGATCCATACATCAAACATGTTATTGTTGATGGCATACGATCCAACCACACATAAGCCGATAATGATCGGTGCTAGGATGCTTTCTGATACACCTGAAATTTTAACGAACCATCTTGCTCCAGCAAGTCCAATCACCCCTAAGAGAATACTCGCTATAATAAACCCGATGATCACTGAATAAGTGATGTTCGCATTCGTCGTAAATAGCTCATGACCAGGAACCAGTCCTTGAATCATCAATCCGCCTAGAAGGACAGCTGTTGTCGAACTGCCGGGAATCCCTAAGGTCAACAGCGGAATTAGCGCCCCACCTGTTACAGCATTATTAGCTGATTCAGGTGCAGCAACCCCTTCAATACAGCCTGTTCCAAATTTCTCTTTGTTTTTAGAGAATCGTTTTGCCTCGTTGTAGCCGACCCATGAGCCGATATCCCCACCAGCTCCAGGGAGCATTCCGACAAAAGTTCCAATTCCTGAGGAACGTAAAATAGTCACCCATATGCTCTTGAATTCCTTCATTGTCGGTAACACTTTACCGGACATTTTATCTTTAGATATCTTTTGTTGTTTCGGTTTTCCACGATTTTCGGCTTGGATCATAACTTGGGATAAAGAAAATAGACCAATCATCGCTGGCACAAGTGAAACTCCTGATTCCAGGGAGATGCTTCCGAACGTAAAACGCGGATAGCCTGTAAGGATATCAACACCCACAGCGCCGATCAATAGGCCGACAATACCCGCCGTCAACCCTTTTGCCACCGATTTAGAAGCAAGGCTTCCGATAATCGTCAATCCAAAAACAGCAATTAAAAAATACTCAGGAGCACTGAAAGCTAATGAGATTCTTGAAAGAGGAGGAGCAAGAAACAGCAATGCTAGCGCACTGATTGTTCCTCCAATCATGGACGAAACAGTTGAAATTCCAATCGCTTTCGCACCTTGACCCTTCAACGTCATTTGATAACCATCCAAACTTGTTGCAGCAGAAGCGGGCGTACCAGGAGTATGAATCAATATGGCTGAAATCGATCCGCCATATAATGCTGATGTATAGATCGCTGTCAGCATTGTCAACCCAGCTACAGGTTCCATTCCGAAAGTGACTGGAATCAGTAGAGCAACTGCCATTGTCGCACTTAGGCCAGGTAAAGATCCTACAATAATCCCACCTACGACCCCCATGAGGATTGCCATAATCGTCTGAAAGGATAATAGATTATGTAATACTTCGTTAAATAGATCCGCACCCATATTTCTTCCACCTCCTAATCAAAGAAAATTCCTTTCGGCAGCTGAACATTCAATTGCATGACAAAAACAAGATAGATAAATAGATTCAAACCTCCGATTGTGAAAATATAAGTTTTCCAATCTTTGACTTTCATGAATCCCAGGAAGACTACCATGAATAAAACCGTTGCAGGAAAAAATCCGATTATACTTAACAAAAAGACATAGATGACAACGATCCCAAGGGTCACCAATGGGGATTTCAACATACCGAAACTTAATGGTTGTTCATCACCGCTATATTCTACACGCTCTTCTTTTCTTAAAGATTTTGTCTTTTTAATTCCGCTTAACAAAATGATGATCCCAAAACCCAAAAATAAGACTAGTAAGATTCGAGGATAATTGGCAGCTGCTTCAATCAAATCGAATGTTTTGTTGTAAAGGAAGATCGAAATTAAAATAATAACCAAACCAACATATAAATCCTGGTGAATTTTTCTGGTCACAGCAACTTTCCCCTTTCCTTTGGTTGAAGCTGGCTTCCAGGGTCAGGCATCTCCCGGAATTCCAACATAGCGGAATGCCTGATACCCTTTCAGCCAGTTTACTAAGTTACCAACCCATCAGATCGCTTAAGTCTTTGACAGCTTTTTCATCGTCTTTTAATAGTTGTTTGTATTCGTCTCCTTCTAAATATTCAACTTGCAATCCCATATCACCCATTTTTTTCTTTTGTTCTTCATTTTTAATTCCTTTTTCAAATGCTGCTCTAAGGATTTCAAGTTTTTCTGGGTCGATTCCAGCTGGTGCTGCCAATCCACGTGCAGACCAGGAATACACACCTTCATAGCCGCTCTCTTCCAATGTAGGGACATCTTCTAAGAAAGGTGATCTTTCTTTACCCATCACTGCAACGATTTTGATATCACCTTCTTTTTGAAGGGATGCCAACTCGCCAACATTTGCAAACAACACATCTACATGTCCGCCAAGAACAGATGCCTTACTATCTGCCGCCCCTTTATTATGGACAGCTTTGAATTTAGTACCGAATTTATCGTTCAACTTCAAAGATGCGTAATGATCATCACTTCCAACACCTGTAGAAGTTGCGGTCAATTCATTCTCTTTTGCATATTCAATCAATTCTTTAATGTCGGTGAACCGATCCTCATCGGCACGGATCGCTATTGCTCCTGGATCAACAACATGGTTGGCAATTGGAGCAAAGCTCTCCAAATTCTGTTTTCGGTTGAATTTAGGATCAAGATAACCAGTCATCAAATTAGGTGTATTAATATAGCCGATTGTATAACCATCTGGCTCTGCATTCGCCAATTCTGTCCATCCAACCCAGCCACCACCACCGGGTTTGTTGACCACATTCACTGTTACACCTAACTCTTCCTCAACATATGGCAATAATATACGCGCTCCAGTGTCAGTCCCCCCACCAGCTGAATAAGACACAATCACGTTTATCGGTTTATTAGGGAAATCGGACTTTGATCCATCTGATGAAGCTTCACCACTTGACTCCTGACCACCACTGTTACATGCTGTTAGTGCAAAAGTAAGCAACAGAACAAATATCATAGAAACTAATTTCTTCATTCTTCTTCCCCCTTGTAAAAATAGATTTTTGTAAAACAACCAGCTAAGTACACCCCTACCCTCCTTGTCATGTTTTTCCAATTAACCTAGTGTAAATGAAAACAATTGATCAATACATTGTCATGGGAGTCTTGTTATACAAAATTGTTCATCATGGCCTAATATTTCTGCTTTTACCTGTTTTCCTGAAGCGACCTCCACGATTTCCTGGTAGATTTTTTCTCCCATTTGTTCTAAGGTTTTCTTTCCTACCAATACTTCTCCAGCGTTGATATCTATGTTTTCTTTCATTTTTTCATAGGTACGATTATTACCTGTGATTTTAATGACAGGAACGCCTGGAAAGCCTGTAGGAGTCCCCCTCCCAGTAGGGAACAAAATCATTTGGGCCCCTGCAGCTACCTGACCAGTAGAAACTTCACCGTCATGTCCAGGTGAATCTAATAAGAACAATCCTTTACGGTTCGGCTGATGTCCATATCGGATGACACCACTGAAAGGGGCATTCCCTGATTTTTTCATGCTCCCCAGTGATTTTTCTACAACACTGGATAGCCCGCCATCATAATTCCCTTTTGATATGAGGTGGGTCCGCTCTTTGTTGCTTGAATTTTGACTCTGTCTTTGCAGCTTCTCCTCCGTGAGATTGATTGTTTCCCGAATTGAATCAGCGATTCTGTCATCGATTGCTCTTCTTGCAAGAATATCTTCTGTACCAATCAATTCGGTTATTTCACTTAAGATTGATGAACCCCCCTGGTCTACCAGCTTGTCGGAGGCATATCCCAACGCTGGATTTGCGATCAATCCTGAGGTCATATCCGAGCCGCCGCAATTCAGCCCGATCATCAGCTCACTCACTGGGAATTCTTCTCTCCCTTGTCTAGAAGCAATTTGCTGCATTTCACGTGCGATTTTGCTCCCTTTTTGGATGGCCGCTAAAGAATCTCCTTCTTTCTGAATCACCACTGTTTCAAGCATCTTTTGGGAAGGAGCGATACCTTCCGCCAGTTCATATGGGGAAAATCGTTCACAGCCAAGCCCGACAACCACCACACCTGCGAAGTTGGGGTTCTTTCCAATCGCAATCAATGTTTTTGCTGTGACTTCCAGGTCCTCCCCTACCTGACTGCATCCTACAGGATGTCTGAAATAGACGCTCCCGGGAACTTGATAGGCAATTCGCTCCGCAACTTTCGCCGAACAGAATACAGAAGGAATAATCGCAATTTGATTCCGGACCCCGACCTGTCCATCTTTCCGTGAATAACCCATGAATGTATCAACCATTACTTCCTCCCCCTTTCGCAGTACATGTTATGAGTGTGGACCCACTCCCCATTCTGAACAGGGCTGCTCATTTTTCCGATTTCTTCTCCATATTTTAAAGCGCTTTCATTTTCCTCAATGATTGATATAGCGAATTTATGGCCGAAGTGGATGTCATCATTGATTGTAATTATGTATTCATCCTCCCCAGAGCGAACAGTACATGGCTCGCCTTTTTTCAAATCTGTAAGAGCAACGGCTACATTATCTGATGGATGGATCACTAATGCTGATTTCACCTTTTGCGAAGTCGCTTCCACATCGAGTTCCTCCTTTTTTAAGAATGGATAGTCAGCTTTCTTGTCATTTCTTCCGTCTCGTCATAAGTGAGTGCATACTTGCCAACCATTTTGATCTTTTTTCCTTGTGCCTGCAGTTCTTCCAACACTGGTTTTGAAACGGAGACATGTTTTAAATGAAGCGTATTTGCGATTTGGACCATTTTCAGCTTGTCCCGTGCAAAGTCAGGACCTAGGCTTTGAATTGCTGTTTCAATCGCCGTTTTCTCTGTCCGATAGATCAAAGGGAGCATCGCCCGTTGCAGGTATGTACTTGTCAGTGCATTCGTATAAGTTGAGTTCCGATCAATTTTATCGACTAGCCGCTGGGTTGTGAAATCCGCCAACCCAATTCCTTGTGCATTGCCGAATGACTTATCTGCCAAATCTAGAATAACAAGCTTTTTGATATCAGGACTTTCTGGCTCTGGTACACCTTCGATTCTCCATCTTCCGATTATATTCGGGTCCATTCCTGTCCCACTGAAACACTTTCCCATTTCCTCGATGACCAATAGATCGATATCATCGATTGGTAGACTCGGCATCATACTTTTCGACCAATCAAGTAGCTCGGATTCCCTCTTGTGCCACTCCTCTTTACTGACTCCGATGATATCTGCAGTCTCGTCATAGCCATTTTCAATGATCGCCAGCCCCATCAGGATCGAACTATTTTCTATCGCAAATCTGGAAACGCTTTCAATATTTTCAGCCATTTGCAATGCACCATTGCTATGAACGAATGTTGCCCCTTTGATTTTCCCCAGTCCGATTGTCACCATCTTGCTTAAACCGCTCTCTACTTTTCCTCGAAAAGCAGTATGCGCTTTGACACGATTGACGACGATGATGCCATTTGCATGGTAGGCGTTCTTATCCATGTAAACTGGAGTGCCGTTCGGTGTATGACCGACTAACTCAACATCCATCGAAGAGCGGATCGGCGCCCCCACCACGTCTTCTGTAATCCCTAAATGCTTGAGCACTTCCAATTGCCCTTCAGCTGTCGCGCCCCCATGACTCCCCATTGCTGGCACCAAAAAGGGTTTGAATCCTAATTCTTTAACTGTGCTTACGATGGACTTGAGGATTTCCACAATATTCGTTATTCCTCTGCTACCAGCTGTTATGGCAATTTCGGCATTTGGTGGTAAACGATCTGATGATACATGTCTATTGATTTCTGTACGGGTTTTTTTATGTAGATCTTGAAGTTGAGGATCCGGAAAACATTGTTCAATTTCGATCATTTCAATCATACCCACAACTCCAATATGGCGAGTTTAGTTATTAAATTAATATGGTCTGACCAATAATACGAAAATTAAGAACTTCTCCTTTGAAGTTATTGTTATTTTATTATATTTCTGAAAATTTTGTCAACCTTGTTTTTAAATTTAAACAAATTATCTAATAATATATCTTTTTATTATGGATCCAGCAAATGTATTTTTATAATTTTCTGCAAATTAATGTAGTCTGTGCTAATATATTCGTAGGTTTAAAGTTTTCAAGCCTCTATTGGTCTTACCATAATATTAAAGTAACAAAAAGAAAGGAGTTTTTTATTGATGACTCAAAAAAAATCAGAGAAGCTTACCTCTTATGGAGATTCGGGATTCAGTACATTCATCAGACAAGCATTCAATCGGCATCTTGGTTTCGAGCCAGAAGATTTCGATAAACCTGTCATCGGAATCTGTAACACGAAGAGTGAAATCAATAGGTGTCATTCACATGTAGGGCCCATTGTAGATGCGGTGAAGAATGGTGTATTGATGGCTGGCGGCATTCCTCTTGAATTTCCGACCATTTCATTGGGTGAAATAAACACGAGTCCCACTACTATGCTCTATCGAAACCTTGCAGCTATGGATACAGAAGAAATGATTCGGGCACAACCAATTGATGGAGTCGTGCTGATCGGTGGTTGCGACAAGGTCACCCCCTCCCAATTGATGGGTGCCGCAAGCGCAGATATCCCTACAATCCTTATAACAGGCGGTCCGATGAATAACGGGGAATATCAAGGCAGGACATTAGGCGCATGCTCCGATTGCCGTTTCTTTTGGCAGGAATATCGAGGCGGTCAGATCGACGAAAAGAGCCTCGGTGAAATCAATGTTTCATTAGCGCCGACAGCTGGACATTGCATGGTGATGGGCAGTGCAAGTACGATGTCTGTGTGTGCTGAAGCTTTGGGTATGATGCTTCCCGAAGGCGCTGCGATTCCAGCCACCGACAACCGTCGGATGAAACATGCAGTCGATACAGGGAAAAAGATTGTAGAATTGGTCGAGAAGGAGATCACCCCTTCGAAAATCATGACTGAAAAAGCCTTTGAAAATGCTATTCGAGCCCTTATGGCTGTCGGGGGTTCGACAAATGCTGTGATCCACCTCATTGCAATAGCCGGTCGACTTGGTATTGAACTGCCTCTTCACCATTTTGATGACCTAAGCAGGACGACGCCAATGATTGCCAATCTGAGACCTGCGGGAGAATACCAGATGGAAGACTTCTTCAAAGCTGGAGGCACGCCTGCCGTTCTGAAGGAATTAAGGTCTCTCTTACACCTTGATGAGCTTACCGTAACTGGCAAGATTCTCCGGAATACGATTGATGCCGTTGAATTCTCCGAAGTGTACCGGCCGATCATATCATCTTTCGACCAGCCATTACATAAAGAAGGCGGTATTGCAGTATTAAAAGGGAACCTTGCGCCGGATGGAGCTGTCATCAAGCCGAAGGCAGCTTCTCCGGAACTATTGAAACACCGTGGAAGAGCTGTCGTTTTCACCTCCACACTAGATCTCGAAAAACGTATTGATGATCCTGATTTGGATATACAACCAGATGACATCATGGTGCTGCAAAATACTGGCCCTGTCGGGGCTCCCGGAATGCCTGAAGCTGGAATGCTGCCGATTCCTCCAAAACTTCTGAAACAAGGGGTACGTGATATGGTGAGGATTTCCGATGCCAGGATGAGCGGAACAGCTTTTGGTACAGTCATCCTTCACGTAGCCCCTGAAGCGGCAGCAGGTGGTGTGATTGGATTGGTTAGAACAGGAGATATAATCGAATTGGATGTTGAAAGCAGGAAATTGGAACTTCTCGTTCCAGATGAAGAGCTTGAAAGAAGGAGAAATAATCGGGAAGCACCGATCCTTGCCGAACGGGGTTATACGAAATTGTTCCAACAACATGTCATGCAAGCAGATAAAGGATGCGATTTCGACTTCTTGCTTCCGATTACAAAGAAAGTCCCTATGGAGTCAAATTAACGAAAAATTCCCCGTTTTCAACCGATTCAGTTTTTTATCGGCAGATTTGAACGATATATAGTTCCACATGAAAAAGACCGGTGTGATCGATCACCCGGTCTTTGCTTTATCTAAAGTTACTCACCTTCAAATCCTTCACTTGATTGGTGAGTTTTTCAAATCCATCAATATGGCATTCCACAACATCCCCATCTCTGATGACGACAGCTCCAGGCGTCCCTGTTGAAATGATATCACCTGGTAACAATGTCATGACTTTTGAGTGGAAAGACACTAAATGCCATGGACGGAAAGTCATATTCGAAACGACATTTTTCCGATGCAATTCCCCGTTGATGACAGTTGATACATTCAAATCATGAACTTCGTCAACTTCATCTGGCGTGACAAGCTCAGGACCGAAACTGAAAAATGTATCGAAACTCTTCGATCTGGTCAAATAACGTGGGTTATGCTCCAGGATGTCTTCTGCCGTCATATCGATGATCGTGGTAAACCCTGCGATCACTTCATGCGCTTCCTCTTCGCTTACGTTCTTGCACTCTTTTCCGATAATGACGCCTAATTCAGCTTCCGCCGTCGTACGATCCGACTGATGTGGGATTTTGATCGTATCGTTCGGGCCGATGATAGTCGTATCAGGCTTCATGAAACTTGCAGGCTCTGTATTCGGAGCCTTTTCACTCAAATCAGAGGCATGTTCCACATAATTCAAGCCGATTCCCCAGATTTTCCGTGGATGTCTATATAATGGAGCATATTCGATTTCACTCTTCGGGATGATTTCATGGAATTCGCTCAATTGGTTTCCTTCACTTTGGTACCATTCCTTCATACGGTTGAGCTGCCCGGATTGGATGATTTCGAAAAGTGTAGTGGCCCAACTCGAATTCGTATTCCGGTTAAGGGATTCGACAAGGATAGCCCCTTCTTCGATAATGATCGCTGCTTTTTCCTGTCCATATCTTTTAATCGTTGCTAATCTCATATTGCCCTCTCCTTTTCCTCTTTTTTATCATTTTGGTATTTCCGTCAATAAACGCTCGTTTACATGATATTGTTTTGCTACGTTTATAAGCTCATTACGGATCTCTTTCGATAGAGGAATCCCTTTCTGTTCTCGATCCTGTCGAGTCTCCATTTCAATTTCACCTGGTAGGTAGATTTTTTCAACACCCTCCATCAATGGGATCTCCTTTATTTCATGAATCATTTGATCGATTCTCATTTTAAATTCTTCAATCCGCTGGAATAAGTCGGCTCGCATGACCAGGAAGAATTGCCCTACATTTTGTGTATGACCCAATTCATTGTATAGATCACCGATAAAAGGACCGAATGCTGCACCAGTGAAAAGGCTTGATAACACTTCAACCAAAAAGGCGATTCCATATCCCTTATGGCCCCCGACCGGAAGAACGACACCTTTCAGTGCTTCATCGGGGTTTGTCGTCGGCACCCCATCAGGTGATAACGCCCACCCTAAAGGTATTTCTTGATTATTCTTTTGGGCAAGAATGATCTTTCCCCGTGCTACTGTACTTGTCGCCATATCGAATAAAATGTTGTTTTCATTTCCGGCTGGTACACTAAAAGCGAATGGATTCGTCCCAAAAAAGCGATCTTTCCCTCCCCATGGTGGCATGTTGGAAGGCGCATTGGTCGTTGCGATAGCAATACAATCATTCTTTACAGCTTCATTCACATAATCGGCTAACATCCCGCAATGATTTGAATTGTGGATCCCCACTATCCCTACTCCGGATTCCTTTGCTTTATTGATGGCAATCTCCATTCCGTATTCAGCAACAGGGATTCCAGAACAATTTTGCGCATCAATCAACGCACTTATAGGTGATTCCCTCGTAATGACTGGTTCGAATGTTTTATTTACTAGACCTAAATCAAGACGTTTTGTATAAATTTCAACACGATTCACACCATGAGAATCAACCCCTCTTGAATTGGCAAAAACAAGATGCCTTGAAATGGATTTGGACTGTCTTTCATCAAGGCCGGAAGCAATGAAGATTTCCTTTACGAACTTTTCCAAGATATCTTTTGGGATTCGCTCTTCTCCCAAACTAGTCAATAAACTCACATCCTTTCTTCTGTAATACATCATCTACCCACTTCCGGTCCCAATTACCTTGATAAATGGATCGGATGATTTCCTGCTCATTTTTCAACACTTCAGTCGCGTTCTCCAATACTTCAGAAGCGTCACCTTTTGGAATGACCATCACTCCGTCATCATCAGCAACAATGACATCGCCGGGAGAAACAGGGACGTTGCCACAACTGATCGTCGTATTGATCTCTCCAGGACCTTCTTTATATGGACCCCTAGGTGTTCCACCTTTTGCAAAGACAGGAAACCCCATTTCGGCGATTCCAGTCAAGTCTCTTACAGGTCCATCTACGATATAACCAGCAATTCCTTTGATTTTTGCATAATGGCACATGATTTCACCTAAAATGGCATTCCCCATGTCCCCACAGGCATCAATCACAATGATGTCGCCAGGTTTGGCGAGATCCATCGCTTTATGTACAAGCAGATTATCTGATGGATGAGTACGAACAGTGAATGCGCTTCCAAAAATGTGGATACCAGCATGATTGACCGGTTTGATTGAATGGTCCATCGCCCACTGCCTTCCCATGACATCCCCGATATTGGGTGTTGGAATATCTTTGAACCTTTCTAAAATCTTAGGATCGACACGTTCAAAGTCTTGTCTTATACGGAACCCTACATTTCCCATAAAAATCCTCCTTTGGCTTCGTTAATATTTTATTATGGTCTGACCAATATAACAAAAAGAACCTGAAAATCAGATTCTTTGTTATCGATTTCGGTGTGCCCAGATCTTTCGTTCGTTTTGATCGAGATGATAGCGCATTGCCTCTGATGCTGCCTTTGGATCGCGTTTTTTCAAGGCTTGCACGATTTTTTCATGTTCCTTATACCCTTCTTCAAACCGACCAGGCACTTTAGCCGATTGAAGTTTACTGACTTTTATCCCTTCTTCGAACTTTGTAGATACTTTATCAAAAACATCTTTATAAATTGTGTTGTGTGAAGCGAGTATGATGGAATAGTGAAACATGTAATCCTCTTCGATACCTAATTTCCCTGATTTATGTGCCTCGATTTGTTTTTGGTGGGCTTGGATGATCATATCTAATTCTTCTTCTGTAGCTCTTACAGAAGCAAGAGCCGCTGCTTCCACTTCAATCCCTCGGCGGAATTCAATGATTTCTTGTAATTCTTTCCGATCGAGCAGATTATTCGTAACTTTTTTAGCAATGGATTCACCATGAAGGTCTTTCAAGAAAATCCCTGCTCCAGACCTCTTTTCGATAATACCATTCGCATGAAGCACACTCATAGCTTCTCTGACAGCAGTCTTACTCACTTGGAACAATTCCGACAATTCATTTTCTGATGGAAGTCTTTCTCCAGACTGAATCCCTTCTTCGTGTATGTACTCTTCAATCGCCAGGATGATTTCCTCGAACAACCGCTTTTTCTTTATAGGTTTCAACGCCATTTCATCACCATTTTTTATATAAATTATACTCAGGTTTATTTTATTATGGTCTGACCAATAATAATACCCTTAAGGAAATAGTAATGAATTTTGTAATTTCAGTCAACACCTATTTATCTATTTTTCGTTCATCTGGTTTGTTAAACTATAACTATTAATTCTGAAAAAGACGGTGATCCATTATGGCAAATAACTATCAAATCCGCTCAGTCCCACGGATGTTTGAAGAAGTCATCAACCAAATCATTACATATATCCACGATGAAAAACTTGAAAAAGGGGCAAAACTTCCTCCAGAAAGAAAGTTGAGTGAATTGCTTGCAGTCAGCCGTTCCTCTGTCCGTGAAGGGCTTCGAATATTAGAGCTTTTAAAGTATTTAGAATCGAGACAAGGTGGTGGAACGTTTGTTTCTGCTCCCCCGCCGTTTTTGATTCCATCTCGGATAATACGACAGGAATTAGAACAGGAAACATTGGATAATTATTTGGATATCGCTTTGATGAATGCAGAAAAAATCATTTTATTGACCATTGATAAAGAAGTTTCAATAAGCCTTACAAGAAGTGATAATCATGGATTCTGGACTGAGTTTTCAAAATGGGTGAATGAACTTGGAAAGCATTTAGAGAATGCTTATTACCTTCACCTATGGAACAATATTCATCATCTACTAACGGAAAACAGATACCTCGAAAATCTGACCATTTCCACAACGATCGATGATTTGAAAATCGCATTTTATAAAAAAGATAAGGCGACTTTAACAGCTTTCTTTAATTCATTCAGTGGATGACGTATACGAATGTTGTTCCGATGATGAACATCATCAAGAGATAAACACCATTCCATTTAAAACCGACAAGAAGTCCAGATCGTTTCAAAGAATTACTGACAAGCAGGTTCAATGGATTCACCGGGCTCAAGACTGCTCCCATCGACCATGAAATCATGATAAGTAAAGCGATGACCTCTGGTCTAGTTCCGATGAAAGAAGGTTCAATCTGTGTCACAAGTGTCGTGACAACTACGATCTGGTGAATTCCGATGAAAGACAGGATTACGATGATTCCCATTACCGTCAAGCTGAATAAGAGAAAAGAGGTTGAGGCTACCATGTTCAAGAATTGCTTGATCCAGGACGCTATGATCGTACCCTCCAGTGCTTTTCCAAAAAAGCCTGCACTGATGAACAAGACGATTTCGTTATTCATCCTCGGTAACGATGCTTGTTTATAATTCACGAATAGTTGCTCTGCATCTCTCCATTTATGTTTTACTATAGACCAAAGTAACGGATACATGATCGACATCAGACTGACCAGGAACATCATCGGCCATTTTGTAAGAAACTCCAGTAAAAATATCGACCCCATCAAGAGTAGGATGATCAGTAATAACTGAGTTATTTTCGCTTGTTGTTCCAGATTGTTGGTTTCTACTGTATCTGCCTTTTTTAACAGGTCCCCGCTGTGATGTTTATTTTTAAGATATAATCCGAACAGAAGGTTTCCTGCGATCAATTGGATGATCGCCATTGATAATCCTAAAGGGAGATAGTCCAATATAGGGATTTTCAAGTAATACAAAACCAATGCGACGGAAGCAAAGTAAGGCGACCACAAAATAACAGTTGAAAATCCTACAAGATAGGATTTTGCCAGAAACACAGGAGATAATTTGATATTCTTGATCGTTTCGTGTAGAATCCGGATCGAACCTAGATTCAATACCGGTCCAAGAAGAAAGATGATGAGGGAGATACTGCCGAACAGCTTTTTCTTACTGGCCATCATTTTTTCGAGATAAAACCGTACCGTATTAAAATATCCACCAATTTTGAGCGGGATTGAAATCAATGGAACCAGCATGACTAAAATCAAGATCGGCAGGTTTGTTGTCACACCATTCACAAAACCATCTAAGCCTACCCCTTTTGATATGTAAAAAATGATCCCAGAGATGAACATCAATACCGAAAAAATCCGAGGCGTGGAATTAGAATGCTGTAGGCTTAATAAAAAAATAACGACACTTAAACCCGCTAAGAAGATTTGAAAGTTGAACGAATGGACAAAGAAGTTCACGAAGTAAACGAAACACATCGCCAAAATCAGGTTGCTTTTCATTTGAAAAGAAGAGTTCACTTGATTTTGAACCTGAGGATGAGGCATCTTCATTCCACCTTTGTATCAAATTGGAAGAGATAAATAGAATGATAGTATGAAAGGTTTTTCAATTCAAGATTTTCGACTCACGAAATAATAAACGCCCATTTTGAACCTTCGAGTATGGAAGGTTCAAAATGAGCGTTTATTTTTTTATAGGTTAAACGACTACGTATTCGGGTTTTTCATTTTTCAATGATTTGATCAAGTTATCAGCTGCGACGTTTGCCATCTTCAATCTTGTTTTGATACTGGCGCTTCCGATATGCGGTAGAGTGACCACATTCGGAAGTGTGAGGAGTGGGTGATCGAGGGGGATGGGTTCTTGTTCAAAAACGTCGAGACCTGCTGCCCAAATCTTGTTATCTTTCAACGCATTATACAACGCTTCTTCATTAACGATTCCCCCACGGGCTGTGTTGATCAAGATGGCTGTACTTTTCATGAGGGAAAGTTCTTTTTCATCAATGAGATCATGGGTCTCTTTTGTATATGGGGTGAGGACGCATATAAAATCAGATTTTTTCAATAACTGATCCATACTTACATAAGTGATACCGTACTTTTTCTCCGCCTCTTGTTTTCGAGACCGGTTATGATAGACGACATTCATACCGAAACCAAATGCACGTTTGACCACTGCTTCGCCAATCCGTCCCATTCCGATAATCCCTAAGGTCGCTCCATATATATCCTGTCCTGTCAATTGCATAGGGGACCAGGTTTTCCACTCGCCATCCCTTAGATAAGAGGAGCTTTCTACGATCCTTCGAGCAGTTGCCATCATCAATGCAAATGTCAGATCTGCTGTCGTTTCAGTTAAGACTCCGGGTGTGTTCGTCACCGTGATCCCTTTTTCTTTTGCCGATTGGATATCGATATTGTTATAACCGACAGCCAAGTTACTGACTACTTTCAAGTTTTCTGCTTTTTCTAATAGGGTCTTATCGATCGTTTCCGTTAGTAAACAGAACAGGCCATCGATTTTCTGAATCTTCTCCTCAAGAACACTTCTGGGAACCGGTGTATCTTCTTCCGGCCACATCTCGACTTCACAAGTTTCTCTTATTTTTTCTACGATCTGGTCGTCTATTTTTCTCGTGATGTAAATGGTAGGTTTCATGTGGTAGCCTCCTTTGTTTATGATAGTTGTGGAAAGAACTAAACTAGATACGGATACTTGGAAAAGTGATTTTTAAAAAGAAGAATAGCAGACCACCTTTTTAATTGCAATAGTTTTCTGTATTTTCTAAAATTTATATTGAAAAAACCAAAAGGATTCATTCCCTTCTGGTTTATATTTTTCTTATGTTTTACGTATGCATCAAATCGCTCTGTAATGCCAGACTCCATCTTTCATTTCTTTCGTCACCTTCTCATGAGCTTCAAGATAATCCAGATGCCCGATGACTTCAGACATGACGAGTGAGAATTGGCTTACGTACTTGCTGCGATACATCGTTTGACCGAGTTCGCTCGCAGTCTCGACTCCATTTTTCACATGATCCAACACCTTGTCGGCTTTTCTCTTAATACCATCCAGCCTGATCTCAATCAGATCTTCAGGGTTTTCGATCAGTTCTCCGTGTCCAGGAAAGACAACCTGAATATTGTAGGCGCGTAATTTTTCCAACGACTTTTCGAGCTCAAGTACAGTCTTGATACGATTCCCTTCACGATCCGGCTCGACAAGGGCGTTACTTGAAATATGGTCAAGCAAGAGATCTCCGCCAAACAACCATTCCCGCTCCCGATCCAGGAAAACCAAATGGTCAGGTGAATGCCCTGGTGTAGGGATCCGCTCTAGACCAGCAATCGGATCATGCCCAATAGGCGTCAGGTCAGCTTGGATCCTCTTTTTGTCATGATTTTCGAAGGCATCTTCTAACTTTTGGATCTGCTTCTCTCCTGCCTCACCGCATCCCATCTCCTTATATAAACGCGCAAAAAACTCAATTCTCATACGGAAAAAGTCCTTGTCTCTTTTTAAACGATGAATCGCCTTTTCAGGAACATACACTGGAATATCCCGCCTGGCCACAATACGATCGACCAGCCCAACATGGTCCTCATGATTATGAGTGATGATGATCCGGTCCAAATCTTTAATTGAAAAATCCTGGCAACGGATGGATTCGTGGAAAGCTTCCCAGCACTTTCCGGAGTTGATTCCTGCATCAATCAGCGACAGGCGTCCCTCTTCTTCTACCAGGTAAAAATTGAAGGAAGCAAGGTCTGAGCTAGTCGGAACCATGATCGGATGCACGGTCCGGTCGTTGTCTTGAATTTCTTCTGCCATTATGTACACATCCTTAGCACGTACTCTATCCATTACTCTATACCATTTAAGGCCGATATTTCCACTTTCAAACATAATCCCAGAAAATTCGTATGGACTTCTAGAAAAAATTCGTTTATTCCAGAAAAACAGCTTCGAATCCTAGACATTTTTAATTAATTCTAGAATTTTTAGCCATAGGCCTAGAAATTAGTAATGATGTACTATCAAAAACAACCACCCATTACGGGCAGCTGTCTCCAAATTTATTCTTTTATCCAAACGAATTCATACGGTCCAAGCTTCAGGTTGCCGTCAACTGTTTCGCCACTCAACAGATCGGTTCCGCGAACGCCTGCGTCAACAGTCGTTTCCTGACTGGCCAGGTTCACGACAAAATAGACGCTGTCACCTTCTCCAGTCCGTTTTAACGCAAATACTTCTTCACCAAGATCCAGAACTTCTTGCTCTGCATACGGTGAAAAGGCTTTTTCCTTTTTCCGCACCTGGATCATTTCAGACATTCGGTTAAAAATCTGAGCGCGTCGCGGACTGGTTTCAAGCTCTTCCTTCAGCTGGGTCACTTCGAGTTTTTCACGGTTGATGCGGCGGTTTATGCCCGACGCTTCGAGGCCCTCATAGTCATTCCGCGATCCGAACAGCGAATGATAGTAGATCGCCGGCACACCAATCACCGATAGCAGGATCGAATGTGCAGCAAGCGTCTTCTGGATCTGCTGTTCTTCAGACACATCTTCGTCCTTGTTCACGAGTGCATCCGCATAATTGATGTTCAGCTCATAAACCGACTGGGTGCCGTCCGGGTTTGATTTATAGGAAACCTTCCCGCCGTTCTCCTGAACCTTGTCGACAAGCATCTGTTTTTCATCTTCACTCAAAATGCCTTCTGTTGGACGCATACCGATGCCGTCGTGACTCGCCAGGAAGTTGAAGTATGTCGCTTTGTCAGACACCTTCCCAATTGTTTTCGCCCACTCCGTCAATGTTTTACCGTTGTGCGTGGTTAACGCATGAAGCACAAGTGGCGGCAGTGAAAATTGATAAACCATGTTTGCTTCCTTCTCACCGTCACCGAAATAGCTGATGTTCTCTTTATGCGGCACATTCGTCTCTGTGATGATCTGCGTGTTCGGCTTGAAATACTCCAGAATCAAGTTCCACATCTGGATGATCGCATGTGTCTGCGGCAAGTGGATGCAAGACGTACCCGACTCCTTCCACAGGAAACCGATCGCATCAAGACGAATGCTTGTCCCGCCTCTATGCGCGTACATCAAAAGGATATCCGTCAAGTCGACGAGAACCGGAAAATACGCAACATTCACATCGACCTGGTCTTTACTGAAGGTCGTCCATGCCGTTTTCGTTCCATTTTTCCCTTCGTACTCATGGAAAAGCGGTGAAGTCCGCGGGCGCACGACTTGCGATGCATCAAACTCTGGATCGTGCGGAACGAAATATTCCTTATACTTCGGGTCCTCCTGCAGATAACCCTGGAACCAGTCGCTTGATTGCGAGATGTGGTTGGCGACGAAATCGAACATCAGACGGAAGTCCTTTGACATCCCTTCGATTTCCGACCAGTCTCCGAGCTTTGGGTTGATTTCACGGTAATCCGTCACCGAAAAACCGTCATCCGACGTGTACGGGAACATCGGGAGCAAATGGACGTCGCTGATGATGCGCTTCGCCTTTTCTTTTAAAAACCCATGAAGCGTCTCAAGCGTTGGCTTCCCATCCTCATAGATGCTATCGCCATACGTGATCAGATAGACCGTCTCTTCCGATGGCTTTTCTGCCTCTGTCCAGTCCTGCCCTTCCCACTTCTCAAAGAGTGCTTCGATCTGTTCAAGATATTCTGGTTTGTAATCCGAGCCGTAGATGAAACGGATTTTCTCTTCTAGCTTCTGTAATAGCTCTTCCCTGTTCATCGTCTCGTCCTTTCTATTCCGCTTTCAGTTTTACCGTCGTATAGCCTTTCGCTGGCACTTCGAATGAACCTTCGATCGCTTCAGCTTCTGTTTCATGCAAGTTAACGAGGACTTGTATTGCGAATTGTTCCGTCTCAATCGAAACGGTTTGTGCTTTTTCTGTCGGATTGAAGAGGCGTACGATCACACCGTCCTTATCATGTGCCTGCTTGATTGTGCTCACGAAAACTTGATCATTCTCAATTTTAAATAGGGAGAACTGATCGTCAAGTTGATCGATGGGATACGGGATTTCAAACCGCTCCAACCTCTCTTCAAACGTATTCAAGGTCTGCTTCTGGTACGTCGCCTCGTGCTGTTTATATTGCTCAGTAACCTGGAATAAACGCACCGGATTCAACGCTTCATTTGTAAAAGAGATGCTGTATTCGAATGTGAGTTTTTGCTGTAATTGAGCACCCGGTGTTTTGACGACTTTGTTGTTGATGCCTGACGCACGGCCTGGACGCCATAATAGGTTGTCCCGACCGAGCAATCCGACACTTCGGAACAACGTCAGTGCAATTTCACCGTTTTCCGGTAGCACTTCGTATTCCTTCAACCCTTTTGTGATCAATGCCAGCGCCTGCTCATTATCGGATACTGCTGCGAAATTTTCAAGCGGGTAGATCGGTACAGGTGCTTCGACAAAACCGTCTTCACGCCAGTTTTTAAGGTATGGGTTTTCAGTGCCTCGCTTCAACACGCTGAATGCCTGATCCGCGTAAGAATGCTGTACATTTGTGAATGGTGTGTTTACCTTAACCCGGACGCGGTGATCGCAAATATCATTGTCGATTTCGTGCTCGACACGGACAAACGCTTCCCCTACTCGAAGTTCAAGGCGTGTCAAAATTTCGAGCGTCTTCGAGTTCTTTTTGACTTCACGTTCTTTAAGCGTGCCTGGTACATTCGCTTTGTGTTTCACCGTCATCATTTGGATTCTGTTTCCATGTTCGACGAAAACAAGTTCAGCGTCTTCGATAATGATTTCTTTGTCTCCTTTTAACGGTGAAAAATCATAAGAATCCCCTGCATCCGCGACATTTTCGAACGAAAGCAGTTGCTCGATTGTGCCTCCAGACTCAAAGTTCGTCAAGTTGAGTTTGCCATCTTCAAACGCAATTTTAAGATTATCATTTGATATGGTTGATGAATCGATTTCAGCGACACGATTCACTTTTTCTGCTCCATCTTCCACGACAAATGTCGCATAGCCCATCGCTGGTATGCCGTTCGCTACCAAATGGATTTCAGAGCGGTAGTACCCTGGGATTTCTACCTCTTTGTCCCCTTCAGCCGTAACGACAACCTTTTTACCGCCGCTCATGTACGTCTGATCAGTCACTTCAAATTCGACAACTTCTCCATTTAAGGTTTTAACCGCAAAATCAGGAGAGTTCGTGAAGATGACCGCTTCCATGACACCTTGGTGGGCATAAGGCTTCGTGTTAAAAGTGACAAGAAGATCATTTCGGCCTGCTTTCTTGCTGATTGCTTCAGTCATCTGCTTTTTAATGATGTTGATGAGTCCATCTGCCATCCGGTTCACTTTTTCAAGGCGGACAACGATGTCATGGTTCGTGTCATCCGAATTACAGCCGCCAATACTGTCATGTGCATGGACATCGAACAGCTCTTTCCACATCTGATCAAGCCAGCTTTGCGGATACTTCAGCCCGTGTTTTTGACCGACCACGGCGAGAGGCTCGAGCACATACAGGATTTTGTTTTCGACAATTTCATTTAGCTGCTTGATGTCATACCGCTGCGAACGGATCGTGTTGTGGATCCGTGATTTTTGTGAAGCAAGCAATTCCCCCTCGATCACATTCGGAAAAGTTCCTTCAGACCACGTCTCTTTCATGAAAGTTTCATAGTCAGAAAGCACATACTCATGCTTCTCGTCTTTTTCGTTCAGCTTTTTGATCGTTTCAGGAAAATGGCTACGGACGAAGACCTGGTCGCCACCGGACGGCAGCAACAGGTTGTCCGTGCTTTCGTTTAGTTCCGCAAGCTTCTCGAGCATCGGCCCTAATTTTTCCTCGTAAAACTCGCCCTCAGCAGCTAGAAACTTCCCAGGGCCATAGCCGAGATACATGTAGTTCGTCTGGACCGTTTCCCTGTCCGGAGATTTCCAGATGAAGTTCAAATCACCGTTGATCTGGTCGTTGTAGATCCCCCGCTGCAGGATGCTGTACTCCATGCCGAACCCTTTGAAAATCGATGGCAAGTAGGCGTTCTGCCCGAAAATATCAGGCAGGTAGCCGACCTTCATGCTGTGCCCCATCTGTTCCGCAATCCGCGTTCCATACAGGAGATTTCGGATGAGCGATTCCTTGTTGACGAGCAAGGAATCTGTCTGCGTATACCATGGGCCAACGAAAATCCGTTTGTTTTCGATGTGGTTTTTTAGTCGGTTGTGATCCTCAGGACGGACCTTCAAGTATTCCTCGACCAATGAAGATTGAGCGTCGAACACATAACCTGTGAATTCCTCGGCATTTTCAAGGACGGTCATCAATGCATCGAGATTTTCGACGAGTAAAAGGTTCGAGTCCTCTATCGTAAAGTACCATTCGCGGTCCCAATGCGAATGCGGGACCACGTAGACACGTTTCTGTTTCATAAAAAGCATGCCTCCAATGTCAATGTCAGTAGTTCTAGCTGCTGTTCATGTAATAATCTCTTCAGTTTTTGAGTTGATTTGTTCACTTTCCGGGGTAATCTGTTCACATTTCGGATTAATCTGTGCACTTCTCAAGATATTCTGTTCACTTCCCAAATTAATCTGTTCACTTTTCCACATATTCTGTTCAGTTTCGAGATTGATCTGTTCACTTTTCCACATATTCTGTTCAGTTTCGAGATTGATCTGTTCACTTTTAAAGATAATCTGTTCAAATCTAAAATTTCCGCTTATGCACGTCGTTCTTCACGTTTGATCAGTGCAAATCGGATGAAGATGTTCGCGAATGCGATGAATCCGACACCGACTGCGAGACCGATCAAGTATGCCCAGATGTTTTCAACGAGCGGCCAGCCCCAGAATGCAGGCAGCGGCAGCCATTGGACGGCACCTAGTGCTACTGCAGTAACCGATCCGAGAATCGCACCGATGATGTTAATCGGAATGACGAGCAATGGATTACGAAGCATGAACGGGATCGCACCTTCACTGATTGCGATGAATCCGAGCAATACCGACGTATTCCCTGTTACACGCAAGTTTGCATCGAACACACGGCGGCCGACGACATATTTATCGATGATTGTCGCGACACCAAGTCCGATTGGCGGAATGACGATCGACAATACACGAGCAGTCAATGGATAGATCTGATCCGCTGCAAGACCGATGTTGATCGCTCCAGCCGCTTTGTTGATCGGCCCACCAAGGTCAAATGCTGTCGCAGACGCAATGATCGTCGCCAATACAAGTTCACCAGAACCCTGAGCAGATTCGATTGCATTACTCAAGACAACATTCAATCCACCGAATACAGGATCGACAATATAAAAGTTCAGGAAAAAGATTGCTAAAACACTGACTGCCGGGATGATGAGCATCGGCTTCATCGGTAAGAAGTTCTTCGGCAGTTTGATTTTTTTGTTCAAGAATTTCGCGATATAACCTGCTGTCAGACCAAGGATCAATGCCCCGAAGAATCCAGAAGCGACCTGGTCTTCAAGACCCCAGTACTTGAAGTGGATTCCAGCTGCGAACGCACCGCCGACAAATCCAGGGACGATTCCTGTTCGGTCAGCAAGAGAATAAGCCACAAACGCCGCGAACACAGGGTACATGAACTGGAAGATCAAGAATCCGAATTTATCTAAATGGTGTAAAATGACGAAAAGTTCGTTCGAGTGCGTTGCGAATTCAGGATTTGGCAGGTCGTTGACGAGTCCGAATGGCATCGAGCCAAGCTTGGCGATTCCCATCATCAAACCAGCTGCGACGATGACCGGGATCATGTACGAGATACCCGTCAAGATTGCCTGCCCCATCTCAGCAAGGACACCAGTCTTCTTTTTACCAGGAGCAGTTCCGTTTTCTTCAACATCATCACCGACAACTTTTCCGTCAGGCTTGTTCAAAGCACGTTGTAAAATTTCTTTTGCGTGTTTCAAAGGCTCCGCCACACGTGTTTGTACATACGGCATGCCCTGGAATCGGTGCTTGTCTTTCGGTGAGATGTCCGTTGCGAACACAACCGCGTCCGCACCGTCGATCACGTCAGCAGACAGTTCATCCTCGATCCCGTTCGCTCCTTGTTTTTCAGTCAAAACGCGGATTCCGAGTTCACGGCCCGCTTTTTCAAGTGCTTCTGCAGACATGTACGTGTGGGCAATTCCCGCTGCACAGGCCGTGATCGCGACAACAGTTTTATCAGCTGGAGCGTCAGGAGCTTCTCCTGCAGGCTCGTCCACCTGGTCAAGTGCTTTCAAAAATCTTTCAGGCGTTTTCGCCGCAAGTAAACGGCTGTAATAGGCATCATCCATCACGCGTGTGCTAAGTACAGATAATAAGTTCAAATGGGTCGATCCGGCTTCACCTGAAGGGATCGCCAGTAAAAACACAAGCTCTACTTCGTTGTCAGGATTGACGCTTTCCCACGTAGATAGCTTGTTTTTCAAGCGTGCTACCGCAAATCCAGCTTTTTTAACCCCAGCCGATTTTCCGTGCGGGATTGCAAGTCCTTTTTCAAAACCGGTCGGTGAAATTTCTTCGCGTTCCATTACGGCTTTCAAGTATTCTTCCTTCGAATGAAGGTAACCGTTTTCATCTAATGCATTAACGAGGTTCTCAATGACTTCTTGCTTCGAGTTCCATTCGACATCAAAGAACAATAGGCGTTCATCCGTCATTTGTTTCAGTTCCATCGTTATCACTCCGCTTCATGGGTATTTTGAATAGTATTGATAATAACGCTTACAATTATGTTGTATCATAGGTTTGTCGAATTTTGTTGTACATCCCTTGTACATTTGTACAGAATAAAAGATAATGAGTTGAGACGGAGTTAGTTGGAACAGCAAATCATCTTGAAGAGGAGAAAAAATGATGGGCGTAATCGTGGACCACTTTTCGCAGGCACTTCCCTCTCTGACGCATTCGGAAAAGCATGTGCTCTACCACATCGAGAACAATTTCGAAACAGCAAAAAACCAGTCGCTAACCCAGATGGCAGAAGCGATCAATGTCAGTACGACGACGATCGTGCGGATGTGCCACAAGCTTGGACTGGCTGGTTTTTCCGAGCTTAAATATACGTTGAAAACGTTCGACCTGGAGGATGAGCTGCCCGAAAGCACGCCTGCCATCGATCGCTATATCAGTGGTCTTAACACGACATTGCAACACCTTGGCGCCGAGCATTTTTACAAGGTGAGCGAGATGATGACGGATGCGAACCGGGTGGTGATTGTCGGGGTAGGTTTGTCGAAAATGATGGGGGAATATTTCAGCAAGCTGCTCATGCAGGTCAATAAGCCCACGTTCTACACGTATGAGTCGCATATCATCGACCTGTTGCCGAACATGATCGAGGAATGTGATCTCGTCGTGTTCATTTCGTCAAGCGGGGAAACGAAGACACTCGTCGATATTGCGGAAAAATTGAAGTTCGCCAATCATACGACGCTTGCGATCACTAACGCAGCAGACTCTACACTCGCCAAGCTCGCCAGCTATTCATTGAGCGGAACGGTAAAGCGCGTGCAGTACGCTGGGTATGATCTGACTGCCCGGTCCACACTGCTCGTGATTATCGATATCCTGTTCGAGTTTTTCCTGAAAGAAGGGGTCGAAGGAGAAGATTTGAAGTAATCCGGCGGATTTGAGGTGTAATCCGGCGGGAATCGAGCTTAATCCGGCCGATTCCGAGTGGAATCCGGCCAAAGTTTACTTTTTACACTTTTTTATATAAAAATGACTCCGAGAAATGCCTCCCGGAGTCCATTTATCGTAATTATTGTTTAATCCACTTCCAGGCTTCTACCTCTTCATCCTTATCAAAGTGTTTCGAGGTGATGCCAGGAAGATGATCACCTAATTTAGTGAACTTCTCAATTGAAGATTTCTCACTTACAACCGCAAATTTATTGAACTGATCCCAACGCTTCGTATCAAATTTCATCCCTTCGACGAGACCTTTGAACGTGGTACCATCCAACTCACCAAAGATTGCAAGGACATTGAAATCTTCGTCATTCCCGAAATTGGCTTCTACATACTGATCAAGCTTATTTACATCCTCTTCTCCAGCTTTCCCGTGAACTTCCAAAGCAATCGTTTTCGGATCCTGACTCGGAAGGATTTCGAACATACATCACAACCTCCTTTTTCGTACAAAATCTTAATGAGTGTGCTGTGCTTTCAAATGTTTTGTTGCACCTAATTCTTTTCGCAATATATAAAAATGGAAAAAGTGTTCACCGAGCGCGATGACGGATGCGGTAATAGCAGCTGCCACAGCCATCGTACCTACTTGCATGCCTGTCAGCACGATGCCTACCAGCCAGATCACAATGAAGGTGAGTCCTACATCTGCCATCGTTGCTTTCATGTTCGTGAATTTCGGCAGGATGACGAGATCTCCGAAGATATAGGAAACGCCTCCAAGAACTATAGTCAGAATCACTACGTTCATGATAGAGATGCCGAATCCTAATCCAAGGATCAGATACACGAGCGGAAATGTCATGCCTGCTTTGATCGCGAGTGCTTTTACATGGTCCATGACTTCAGCCTCCTTATAAAAAGAGTTTGTTCATCCTTGACCAATCGTTTACACTCATTCCCGATCCATAGATTCACTCCTTATAAATCTATCTTTATAGTGAATGTTCCCGGGAGACAGAACTTAAAACGTTTTATCAAGATAGCTTTTTCAGGGGTTTGGTCGCAGGTCCTTCGATCACTTTACCATCCGTATTAAACCGCGAGCCATGACATGGACAATCCCACGATTTCTCACCGTTATTCCAATTCAGTTCGCACCCCATATGCGTACAGGTCGTATCGACAAGGGTTGTTTTACCTGTCGAATCCTTATAACAGCCCGCTCTTTTTCCACCCACTTTGACGACAGCACCTTCATCAGGTTCCAGCTCTTCAACCTCATTTGTTCTTCGATCAAGTTTTCCTTTTACGAATTCTTTCGCCACATCCACATTTTCAACCGTAAAATTTTTCACATCAGACTTGGCGTTGAACCGGGAAGGCTTAAAGAGCTCTGTATAAGGGTTTTCCTTTTCACTAATCAAGTCACTGATCAATTGAGCAGCAACCGTTCCGAGGGTCATGCCCCATTTTGTAAAACCTGTCGCAACGTGGATGTTCGCATTTTTCTCCGTAATCGGCCCGATATAAGGGACCTGATCGAGGGTTGTCATATCCTGGGCAGACCACCGATGGGGTATCTCAGTAATTCCAAAATGTCCATCCGCAAATGCTCGTAAGATTTCATAACAAGCTAACGTATCCTCGATTTGCCCGCTCGTATGGCTTTCACCTCCGACCAGCAACACTTTCTCACCAGAAGGATCAATTGCATGACGAAGCGAACGTTTTGGCTGATCCGCGTTCAAGTACATCCCCTCTGGAATTTTCGAATCGGTCTTGACCGCCAGTGAATAGGAACGTTCAACGTGAAGCCGCGCAAAATACATCCCCTCGAAATCTTTAAAAGGAAAATGCGAAGCGATCACAACATGATCAGAAGTGATTAAGTGATCGTTTTCTGCGATAACTTCAGGTTTCTGCCCCTTCTTAATATCAACAGCTCGTGTGTTTTCGTAAATCCGTACATTTTTCTCTTTCAAATATCCTACTAATGCAGCCAGGTACTTGACCGGATGGAACTGGGCTTGATCATTCATTTTAATAGCTGAAGATATCTGAAAAGGAAGATCCACGTCATCGGTCAAGCCTCCATTGATTCCAAGTTTCTCGTACGCCTTCGCTTCCTTCTCAATCTTTATCTTCGACTGCTCGGACTCCCCATACACAAACGCATCCTGAAAACTGAAATCACAATCAATCTCATGCTCTTTTCGAATCTCATCAATCATCGTTAATGCGTCCCAATTGGCTTCATAATAGAGCTTTGCCTTTTCTTCTCCAATCGTCTCAATAAGATTGTCGTAAACGAGACCGTGCTGTGCTGAGATTTTTGCCGTTGTATAGCCTGTGGCACCCGAAACAATCTGCCCGGCATCCAATAACACAACATCATACCCCTGCTTCACCAGTAAATAAGCTGTCGTGACCCCAGTGATGCCAGCTCCGATCACCGTCACTTCCGACGTCAAATCTTCCTCAAGTGGTGGAAAGGACTCAATTTGGAAGTTCCTCCACAAGGACTGCGATTCGCCAGGCAATCTCATTTTAAAATCCCTTCTTGTCCGAGGATGTTCTCGATTCCTCGCCTGCCTTCTTTGATGACCGATTCCCGCCATTCTTGTTCCTCTGGGTAAAACATGTTTTGGGTTTCAGCGAGAATCCATTGGCGATCTTCTTCTTTCTCCGCACCGTTCCAATACAACTGATTTTCTAAAATGATCGTCGTGAATTCGCGTAGTTCAGCTTCTTTATCAGCACCGAATGTGCCGAATTCGAAAAGCGCCGAGAAGAGATACGTGTCCGGAAATTCCTCCTGTTTCAGTTCGTTGAAATGGTTCGTCGTATCGCCTTTCACATCTTCTGGCGAGAATTTCTTGATGTTTTCCAGCTTATAAAAGGACTTCAACTCTTCTTCACTGCGGGAATCTACTTCTGAATTCACCATCGTGACTTCATTCGTCGGACCGAGCGCGGTGTGCCAATCCATGTGGATCACGCGGTCAAAATCGGCTAAAAGTTTCTTTTGCAGTTTTTTCAAATAAGTCGTCGACGGTTCTTCCGTATGCCCGCCAAAATAGACCCCTTTTTCGAACTGGAACTGCCCCATACTTTTCGCGCTTTTGATTCCGTTGTATCCTTCATTCATCGATCCTTCGCTCAGCTGTGCATACAGATCCTGCTTCTCTTTTTCAATATCCGTGATCTTTCCATTCGGGAGGAAAACTTCACTTTCTTTCGCGTAATTCTCATTCACATCTTTCGGAACGTCCCCGCACACACAGTTCCGGTTCATATCCACATTGTTCTCTGTGACACGGCGAAAATTCCGCATTCCCCATGGATTCACAGCATGGACGAAACAGATCCCCGTCGTTTCAGGATCGACGCGATCGAGGTACTCCTCAACGAACAAATGGATCATTCCAGCGCCGGCATATCCTTCGATCCCATGCACTCCTGAGGTAAAAAAGAGGACCTGGTCATTGGATTTCTGCGCGTCTGAATAGATCATATCAATCGTATTGTCTTTTTCGGCTCCGATTGATTCAGTTAACAACTCCGCTTTCGGCCACTTCTGACGGATTTTATCTAGATGGCCCCGGAACACTTCCCGAGACTCTTCATACGTTTTTTTAAAATAAACTTCAGTTTCTCTCATGTCCACTACTCCTGCCTCATAAAGTGATTTTTCTTGTTACTCAAAGTCATCCGGGTTCTTTTCACTTTCTTTATTTTTCTTTTCATCTTCTACTTCTCGTTGAGGCTCGATATCACGGTCGCGATCTTTTTCCTTCTGTTTTTGCTCTTTCGAATCTTTATTTTTATCAACCACGGTCATCACCTCTTCCATGTCTGTATGTACATACTCATTCCTAGGTTTGGAACCAGTTAAACTTCCATTTTATATAACAGTGAGGTTTAACATGATTGACACATGGATACACCAATCAATAGTAGGCAAAGAAAGTTGAAAAGGCAGGATGGACATGGCTGATTTTACAGATGAACTCCTCGAAAAAACAAGTCACCGGACAGCACCGCTCCCCAAGCAGCAATGGAGATTGACTCAGCGATGGGACCATTTGCTGTTCATGCATTTCCCTGTTTCAACGGAAATGCTTAGAGGACATGTGCCGTCATCCCTAGAGCTGGATACATTCGAAGGGCAGGCATGGATCGGCATAATTCCTTTCGCTGTAAAGGATATGAGGATACGCGGCCTAATGAGAATCCCGTTCTTTCATTCTTATTTGGAGTTGAATGTTCGGACGTATGTTACCTATAAAGGAGTGCCAGGTCTCTATTTTTTCAGCCTGGATGCCAACCACCTCCCTGTCGTTCTTGGGACGAGGATATTGTCTCTACCTTACTTTAAAGCTGGGATGTCCATTGGGGTTGAGGGTGGAGTCATTGATTACTCAAGTTCGAGGAAAGGAAAAACATCGACCATTTTTAAAGGTAGCTATCGTTCTATCTCCGAACCTTTCACACCAGATGAAGGTAGTTTGACGTATTGGTTTCTTGAACGGTATGTTTTATGGACTGAAAAGGGGAAGAAATTATTAAGAGGAGACATCCACCATGAAAGATGGAGGGTTACAGAGGCAGAAACCAGCATCAATAGGCTCATGTTCCCACCATTCCAGCTGGACCCACCAACGTATACGCACTATGCTGCATCCCAGCGTGCCCTCTTGTGGCCATTGGTGTCTGAAGAAAATGAACCTAAAAAAGACTCGAGCGGCGTGCTCTGAGTCCCTTTTGTTGCGATATTTTTAGAGTTTTGTCTGATTCAAAGGACGGGCTAGATTGCAGCCTTCTTCGCCAACGCAATCCCCCCGCACAGTCCAGCATGATCTCCCAATCCTGGCGCCACAATGTACTCGTCGATCTTCTCGAGGATGTTTTCGTGCTGGATGTAGCCGTTCAACAGCTTCACCACTTGCTCCCGAACAAGTGGAAACAGATGCTTTTGTTTCATGACACCACCGCCGAGGATCAGACGTTTTGGCGAAAGCACCAGGATATAGTTCACCAACGCCTGCGCGATATAAAACGCTTCGAGCTCCCAAACTTCCATTTTATCAGCCAATTCGATGCCTTTCTGACCCCAGCGAGCTTCAATTGCAGGACCTGCCGCCAATCCTTCCAGGCAATCACCGTGAAACGGACAGCCGCCTTCATAAGCATCTTCTTCATGGCGACGAACCCGGATGTGTCCCATTTCTGGATGCAGCATCCCATGAACGATCCGCCCTTCTGAAATCGCGCCGACTCCGATCCCCGTTCCGACCGTCATGTAGAGACAGCTATCAAGACCACGCGCCGCTCCCCACTCCATTTCTCCAAGCGCAGCAGCATTCACATCGGTATCAAACCCGATCGGCACATCAAAATGCTTCTTCATTTCACCGACAAGATCAGCATTGCTCCAGTGCTTTTTCGGCGTTGTCGTAATGAATCCATATGTAGGATTATCCGGATTCAGATCAACAGGACCAAATGAACCGATGCCTAAAGCTTCAATCTCTTTCCCTTTGAAAAATTCAACCACCTGACTCAACGTTTCTTCTGGTGTTGTCGTCGGAATCGTGATTTCTTCGAGGATTTCACCGTTTTCATTCCCGATACCACACACAAACTTCGTTCCGCCAGCTTCAATCGAACCGTACATTATCCAGGTCACTCCTTTCTTCATCTTTATTTTATCAAATTAGAAGTTTTCATATAAAAAAATGACCAAAACTGTATGTCAGCTTTGGCTAATATCCTTAAATACTATTATCAATTATTCCTTCATTAACTGCAAACTCTAGTTGGTATGTTCTTTTTTCACCTGGCTCTAAGTATGTTAGTGTTCCATTTTGTTGTTCAACTTCTTGACCTTCTACTAAACAATTGGAAGGTTCAATTCCTAATACATGCATCTTTTCGCCTGGCATCTTCCACTGGATTAAATTAGGCAGTGTATCTGTACACCATTTTAACGTAACAGTGATTGGGATCGTTTGATTGAATAGAGTCGGGAAGTTTGGATTGAGAATAGAAACATGGCTCCAATTATCCTGCTGCTCATTTAATTGGATATCTCTATGATAATAAACCTTTTCCTTAATATTGCTCTCAGGGCTCTGCCATCGGTCATAATTCTCTTTAGATACACCTTTATCTCTTGATTCCACCTTTTTAGAGGGAAAGTAAACCTTAGTCTCTTCACCCATCAATGGAAATCCAAAGTTAAAATGATATAATATCATATGGGGCGCAGGATGGAACCCTATGTTTTCCACTTCATCTTTTAAAAAGAACCTGTTTTCCCCCATTCTGAACCGGAATTCCCTTCTCAATATTAGAGCAGGTCCGAACATACCAACTTCTTCAATCTCACCTCTTAATACCATCTTATAGTCGTCACCTTCCCAATGGCTCCAGGTCGAAATATGCTTTGCAGGAGTATGGTGGGCCCTGCCATGTAACCCGAGCATTTCTTCAGGATCGGTGACGGCTCTGGAAGGCGTACCCACCTGTGAAAGACCACATGTCATTAATAGACCACCAGATGCGCTGCGTAACCAATCTTTTCCGTAAGATTCATAGAAAGAGGGATGACAATCACCATTTGGAGATTGCCATGACAGAGGAACACCTCCAAATTCAGTTAAAGATATATCGAACCCCTTAGTTGGTGTGACATAAGCGGTTAAACCACTGCCTGTCCGAACCTGGATCTGTTCGACACCTTTCTCATTTCCTTCTACTAATTCAAGTCGTTTCAAGCCCCCGATTTGTTCAATTCTACCAACTCGTGCTTCGAACTCCTGTCTTGTCCAAGAACGGCCAAATAGTTCCATACTTTATTCAGCCACTTCGGGAATTCTTGAAATTCTCGGGTCTGTAAAAATATCGAATTCATCATGGCTTGTACTTGAAAATTCGGATACGACCGCCCCATCTACATCTGCTTGAAACCAATGAAGTGTATTCGGTTCAATAGTGTATTGTTCGCCAGGGTTAAGTTCAATTTCATGAAAAACCGTATAAGCACCTTCACTGCCTTTTGGAGTATAACCCAGTATTTTCTCAGTTGATGGTCCTTCAACATATAACCATACCTTTCCCCATCGGCATCGAAAGGTTTCCTGTTTCCCTTCTTTCCCCCCTATAGTAGGATGTTTGTGTTCGGGACAGGTTTGTTTCGGAAATAAGACAAGATCCTTTGCACAGTATCGGTCAGTATTGATGTAGGTGATCAGTTGCAATCCTGTTTTGGTGAGCTCATTGAGCCCAAAGTCCGCAACTTCAATGTTCTTTTTCTCCTCTTCTGTTAAAATAATTCCTGCTTTAGAAAGAAGTTCAATCGTCTTTTCCTGGGCCTCACATTGTTCTTGTTTCGTCATCAATTTGAGTTTCCCCCATCGGATTAAGATTTTTTGGCCCCAACCACATCTCCTCAGTTGTGTTGGATATCCATTTACTCATGTCGAGCTTGATAGCCTTTGTACGCCATTTCCCTTTGATTCTCTGCTGTACCTTTTCCATAGAAGGAATCGTGCTTGTTGCATCGCTTCCTTCTACATTACATGCCCCTACACCGACAGCTAAACGTATTGTTTCATCAAGAGAAAAAGACTGTACCATCCCCCCTAAAAAACCTGCGATTGTACAGTCTCCCGCACCTGTAGTTCCAACTTCCTCTACTTCAAAGCAGGGCACCACTAATTCTCTTCCCAACCAACTGGACGTATTCTCTGGTATTGCTTTTCCTATTCGCTTCAACCTATCCATGCTTTGAGTGGTACGTATATATAGTCCATTTTCTCCTAGTTTCAAACCTATTATCGCTGCTCCCATTTCCAGAAGTTCATCCCCGATTCTGGTGAGATGCTCAGGTTTAATACATTGTAGACCGTTCTGTTGTATTTCGATAAATAAAGATCGATCCATCATGTACAGGATTTCTTCAATGTTCGGCATGAACACATCTACCATAGGTAAACACTTTTTTAAAATCCCCTTCCATGAAGCTCGTCCTGCCTCAGATTCTGGATCTGGAAGAGCCATATCCAAGGAAACGGTAATCTCTCTCTTTTTTATTTCATATAAAATCTGAAAAAGTTCATCACCCTGGTTTTCGTACATGTTTTTCATTAATGGAGGATACCCAAAGTGGAAAACCTTTGTATCTTTCAGCGCCTCATAATCGATATCAAATTTTGAAAATGTATCGTTTACTCCGGCGCAATGTATAAATGTACGGTCAATCCCTGGTTGACTCAGAACGATCGAGTAAGAGGTCTGCCCTTTTGGAGTAACACACATTTTTTGAACGGACTTCACCCCGTCCTTGGACAGTTGATTCAACAGGATCTCTCCAAAGTAATCGTCACCAATCTTTCCTACCAAAAGCGAAGATACCCCGAGTTTGTGTAATGCGATACCCGTATTGGCAACAGCACCTCCAGTCGAAAAAGCAACGGAACCAGATTCGATCAGTTTTCCAGGTTCAACAGGTGTACAACCTTTTATTTCGGGCAATAAATCAAGGCAAACATGACCAGCAACCGTTACTACTGGCGATGAATTCAGCCGATCCATGTGCTTTCCCTCTCCTTGGATAAGTCTACGGTTTCTCCAGTCAGATGAGAACATAAAGCGGCTGTAAATACCTCATGACTTATACTAACTTCCTGTGGCGAAGCACATGTGAAAGATTGTGCCATCGTTTCCCGATTTACAATTTCATCTATAAATGCTGCCCACATCTGTAAGATAGAATCAGAAAAGCCGAATTCAAAAATAGAACCCGTTATCGAATCGTACGCAGATTGATACGGTACATCCATTGTTTGCCAACTTTGATTACCACCAAGGCGGTACTCCATGAAATGAATTTGTTTTGGTTGTTTCGTAGAGTATTCACAAGAAAAATCCGTTCCATGAATAGTTAGGTACCAGGTATTCGCATGCCCAGGAGCGATCCGCTTCATGTTCAAAACCATAGGAAATGAGTTTATCTCCTTTTCTACTTCACATAAAAGTGTAACATTGTCCCATGTTTCACATTCTTCCATTAATCCATCATCATTCGTCCGCTTTGTTATGATGTTGGAAAGGATCGCCCGTACGTTTTTGGGAATCCAACCGAACCTGAGCGGCATGTGAAGGACATGTAAGCCTAAATCACCCATGCATCCATATTGTCCGTTGAAATCGATCTTACGTTTCCAATTGATCTTTTTATTGGGATCTAAATCGCTACTATGTAAAAGCCCTGCTTCTACATTGAGGATTTTCCCGAACCTTTCCTCCTGGATCCATTTTGAAATGATCTGTCCCCCTGGGAAGAAAGGGAATTCCGAGGAAGCTCGGACAACAAGATCAGGATGTTTTTCAATAACATTCAATATCTTCTGGTTTGCTTTCAAATCAATTCCAAATGGTTTTTCCCCTAATAAATGTTTCTTAGAATTGATGATATCGATATACAGCTGTTCATGAAGATGGTGTGGCACGGCACAATAAATAGCCTCTATTTCCTTATCTTTTAATAATTCATGGTAATCATGTGTCACCAATTTTAGTGAGTGGATGTTGTCTTCAAACCATTCCGTTGCGTTACTGTTTGGATCACAAACGCCAACTATTTGAGGTGAAAAACCCAAATTTAATAGATGGCCCCACCGATTGACAGCACTAGCAAATTCCCTTCCCATTAGTCCGCATCCGATAACACCAAACTTAACGATGCGTTTGTTCATAAGAACCCTCCTCAAGAATACGCATAGCTGTGTTTACATCCTCGTTTTTATGGACAATAGCCATGAAAGCCCGGGTCATTGCTTTCGGGTTTTCGTGCTGGATGACATTCCTGCCATACACAATCCCCGAGGCTCCCTGCTGGATAAGGGCATAAGTCCTTTCTAAAATCTCTTTCTCAGAAGCTTTGCCGCCTCCTCGTGGTAATACGGGTTTTCCAGAAGCAGCTTCTACAACTTTATGGTACATCTCAAGATCATCACATGGGTCTGCTTTGATGATGTCTGCGCCTAATTCGGTTGCCTGACGAACAAGGGGGATGATTTTTTGGATATTTCCATCCACCATATACCCTCCTTTTTCATCATTAGGCAACATGACTAAGGGTTCAATCATTAACGGCAGACCGTATTGCTCACAGGCTGGTTTAAGCCGGTTGATATTATCGATACAGCTTGCATGTAATTCAGGCTGCTCTGGTATGAGGAATAAATTTACCACGATACAGGCAGCATCCATCTTAACAGCCTGTTCCACAGCTTGATCAATTAACTTCGAAAATAAATACGACGGTAATTCACTACCATACACATTTGCCACGTCCGGTCTTACTACAAGGGAAGGCTTTTGTTTTCCAGGGATTTCTTGCAGGAGCATTGCTTGCCCTAAACTAAGCTGAATGGCATCTGGGTTGGCTTCCACTACAGTCGTAATGGCTTTCTTCATATTTTCGATACCCGATAAAAAACTCCATTCATTAAAGAAACCATGATCGATCGCAACATTGAAACATCGGCCATCGTCTCCAAATAATCGATTTATCCTAGGGATGACACTCATTGTATTCACTCCTTTAAACTTCGTATGGTTGAACTTGTGATTTGAAGTCCACCAAAACAGTTTTAATTTCAAGAGGCTTAACATGTAATTTGATTTTTTCCTCTTGTACCAGTTCACCTTCAGGCTCTTCAAGTTAAATTCTTATCAATTTTCGTTACAATTCGGTCAGCCTCAAGCGTCAATTTAGATGCGATCAAGATATCTTCATGGGTAATCGAGCCTTGTTCGTCTTTGATCCGTGCAATGAAATCTGTACTGACATTCGCGGAGGGCTGTGGACATTGTATAATCTGAGTTGTTTGCTTATGGGCAGTGAATAGAAACAGGCTATCTTTAGTGATATACGGATCTCCCTGAAGCCTAAGTTCCGCACACCCCTTCGTTCCGGTTATGAAGACCCTTCCATCTCCCCAGGTCCAACTGGCGGAGGGGGTATGCCAATCCACGTACAATTGAACCGGCAAATTATCATCCAACAATACTTGCATGGAGGCTGTATCGAAGAAATCAGGATATTCGTCCAGCATGTTCTTTGTCATATATCCCTGTATTGTCGTGATTTCTTTTTTAGTTAACCAACGCAGAAGGTCAAAATCATGGATAGATAGGTCAATGATGATTCCACCAGATTCATCCTTGTTGAAAAACCACTCTTCTCTGGATTCTTTTGCTAACCGATGGGGTTTGCGCATGGAAATGTGCGTGATATCACCGAACTGGTCCGATTGAATCATGTCTTTTAAGGTCATGAAAATAGGCTGGAACCTTTCCGTCAACATCACACCAACTTGAATCTTTCCATTGTCTATAATTGTATTTAATCTTTCATATCCTTCTTCTGATGTGATAATGGGCTTGTCAACCATGACATGGATTCCGTTATTTTCACAAAACTCGATGATATCTATTTTGGCGCTGTTTTTAGAAGCACATCCAATGATATCCAGATCCCGTGCAAGCAAATCTTCCAACCTATCAAATATCGGTATTTGGAATTTTTCGCTTATTGATGTACTAAGATGTATGTTCGTATCCTCATAAATCCCTGCACAATGATGGCCCAATTCCAGCATTTCTTGAATGAAATCTTGAATATGAAAATGCCGACAACCAATGATCGCAAATGTAAATTCAGACAATTTATCCACCTACTTAACTTCAACTTATGGTTTTATGATTGGTTATCAACCCTTTACGAGAATACCAGGGGTCATTATCACGGATGGGAAGTTTCACAATTTCTTTATCGAAAGCCGATTTGTATATGGCAGTAATAACCTCAAGACTGTTCCTTGCCTCCAATCCACCGATAGACGGCTCTCTGTCTTCCTGAATAGCTCTTACAAAATCCTTAATCAATTCATCATGCTCATTTACCTTGTCTGATTGTAAGTTGTCCAACTTTTTTATTGCTTCGATTTTATTCGGATCCCCCAGTAAAGGAAATCCATTGAAAGATTCATGGACCTCATTTACTTTAAATGGAAATCGTAGTGTTTTGTCATGTCCTGAAAAACACATGCTGACCTCTGGATCAGCTACATTCAATGAACATAACAATTCTCCCCTGGTCCCGTTGGCAAACCAAATTGTTGCCCTAATATGATCCTCTACTTCCGTCTTATGTTTTACTGTCTCCATATCCGCATAGACACTTTTGACCGGACCTAAAATTTCTAAAAATAAATCAAGAATATGGATACCTTGATTCATGAGGACACCGCCGCATCCTTTTTCCCAGGTACCCCTCCAAGCTTTCTTGAAATACGAATTCCCCCGCCAGTATAGACCACGCATCTCAGCAAAGTAGATGTGACCTAGAAAATCATCTTGGATAAGTTGTTTGATTTTACGAAAATCAGGATTGTAACGGAGTTGCATTGCCACTCCAATCTTCAGGTTTGTATTTTCCGTTGCACGGAGTACTTCATCACAATCTGCCAGAGTGGGAACGAAGGGTTTCTCGCAAAGCACATGCTTACCCTGGCTTATTGCTTTCAACACATGATTTTTATGGAGATAAGGAGGTGTACAAATTGAAACAATGTCAATATCATCACGTTGCAATAACAAATTCATGTCGGTGTAAACTTCTATATCAGAAGGGTGATGCCGAACAAATTCGAAGGCGCTTTCACGATTGACATCAGCCACTGCTCGTAGCACACATTGGTCCCTCAACTCGTTGTATTCATTCACATGGGCATTTGCTACTTCTCCACAGCCGATAATACCTATCCCTAATGGTTTGTTATTCATTAAGATCCGGACTTTCTAGGACCTTAAATGATAATCCCTGAATTTTCTTGGTTATTTTAGTATCCGATTTATTGTGAATAAAGGTTATAGTGATCTCTTCATTTGATCTGTTCATTAGAATTACTTTCTCACCATCCACTTGCAGCTCAATATGGAACCCTTTATGATCTAATTGTTCAGATTTGATTTTCCACCGTCCTTTATAAAAGCCACTTTGCTCACCTGGGAGTTCCTTTTTCCATTTGTAGGAGCCTTGAGCGATTTCGTTTGAACCGTCAAAAAGATCAATGGATTTCTCCTTGATTTGACGCTTTGCTATTACATATGTGGTTTCGGGGCTGAAGTTGGCGAAGACTAAGTAATTCCTTTTTGTAATTACCTGCACTTCATCATAGATGGTATTTAAGTAAAAAGTACGCGTTGCTTCTTCCAACGTTTCAGTTGCGGTTTGATTCGGCATCGTTACGACAGAGAACAATGGCAAATGACTGCTTTCCTCAAATGAGCCCTTACCTATGTTATTCAAGATCAAAAGATCTTCTATGCCCTTCCACTTTTTATATTGATGCTGGTTTTCATAAGTTACACCGTTGGTCCCTTTTAGGAGGTAACCTATTTTATCGTCGACGTTTAGAGATTTGATTTTTCCAAAATTCACTTTCTTATTTGGTTCTGGACCTATGAATCCTTTAAACTTATGTTTCTGATCGGACAGGTGAATTGTCCTTTCTCCCGGAGCCAGATGCTTCATTTCCCTATAATTCTCATTTCGAATTCCAATTACGCCTGTATAGGCTTCTTCAATGTCACATGATTCTTTGAAAATTATCTTTTCCATGTAAACACTATGTCCATCAGGCAAAGAAATTGCTGCTACTTTCTGTTCTACTTCTTCTTTCCCACGATGTATCGTTGCTGTCACTGCAAAACCATCTGGATATTCTTTCAGAGAATGCTTGGTAGTCCTTCTGATGACTTCTTCGTTTGAAAGCCCCCTATATTTTTGTGGATTTTCAAACTTGACCAGGCCAGTGTAACTATTGAACAATGGCGTTATGTTCCATAATCCGTCCTGTGGAAGGGTCAGGAACATGACATTATTCCGCCAGCTGAAGCTGGTGAACGTATCCGGAGTTCGGTGGGTCACAACACATCCATGAGGGTAAGAGTACACCCCACTTTTCGATACCTTGAACTCAGATTGGTTCACAGCTGCAGCTCCTTCACCTCCAAATAAGTGGAGAAGATAGGAGTTTACAAGATCTAATGCTGAACCAGGCTCGAAATCCTTAGAGGATTGTGAATGACTTTCATTGAACGAATGATTTTCTTCCTCTAACAGGCAGCCTTTGCTATTACTCTTTTGTATGGCTTCAATGATTTCTAAACAATTTCTTTCTAAGAGCGCAGCATCTGGATCGTTATGCAGGACATTCAAAACAGAATGGGTGAACTGCCTTTCATGGTGCCGGTTATACCACCAATCCTGTCCTTGGATCGGTATTGCAAGACCATCGTGCTGGGCCCAAATCTTCACCGTTTTCTCGTATAAGGTGGAATTATTAAAAAGCGCACATGGTTCGATGGTGGTTCCACTCATCAAAGCAAAAATTGCATGGCCTGCACGCAGGTTAATCCCAGCACATAAATAACTCGGATGGACAAAGGCATGGTTTTCAGTCGTATAGTCTGGATGAAAAGTTATTGTTTTTATATCCTTACTAGATAATCCATCAATGAGACCCGATCGTGAAGCTAAGCGATCCCAATAGGTCGTCACCGTGTTAATCGACCAGTTTTCGAATCCCTTTTTCCATTTCTCATGGTTAGGGTGTTCTGGGAAAAGGCTCATCGCAGTCCCTATTCCAACAGAGGTCCAGGCATTTTCTTCACACTGGGTATCATAGTAGCTCCCGTTTCGCGGCTCCATATCACAAAACGTGTCTGCATAATTTCCGACAACCTTCTGGACCATTTCTTTCGTTTCGAAATCCAGTTCATCCCATAACAGCCAGGCAGCCATAGCAAAGGACGAAATCGACCGGCCATTTTGACTTGCCATGAAAAAGTTATCCCCTTTTCCACCCCATTTCTTTTCACTTGTATATTTATTCGGTCCAACTACTCTCACACAATCAGCCGGGCCAGTATCATGTGTGAACCCCATATACCGAATGGATTTCACAGCCATTTCTTTAACTGTTTCACGTCGTATACCTGTCAGCTTTTCATCATAGTCTCCAAGAGTCCCGACAACAGCAAAAATCAATGTAGTTGAAGCGGTCTCAGAACTGTACCAAAAGTTGCCTCCAAAAAAGTACCCGCTGTAAGGACGTATATCCCATTCAGTGAACTCCTCTTTTGCATAAGAAATCCAGCGAAGAAGTACCTGGTAAAATCGCTTCGACAACTCATTTTCTTTCGCATCTTCCCATCGGAGAGGGGTTATGTTCCAGATTTTCGACTCAAATGTTGATTCCAAGTTCATTCACATCCTTTGAATTGTAAACCTTCTTTTTACAAGGAATTCCGAACATGACAACCTTATCAGTCGTTTGATCGCCTTCATTTTGTGTCAAAGGTTGATAAAGAATGAAAGCTTTATCCGAAACCGCTCCTTCTATTTCAAACTCACCATCTGAATGTATATGCTTAATGTGTATTGTTCGTCTGTAACGTTCCCATTCATTGATTTCTTTTCCGGTCCAAAAAGGAAGGTTTCTTTTCTTCGCTTCTTCTACGAACTTTTTGAAGCCTTTCCGTACATCTTCATTCCTATGAAGATGGATTTGGTGGAATAAGAAATGCGCAACGCCTTTGACCTCTTTTACTTGATCTAAAAGCGGTTCAATGATCGAATCATCCGCCCATTTCCCTGTATTCATATCAGGTGTCAAGAATCCAAGCTGCAAGACATTGTACAAACGGTTCTTGTCATTAGACCATGCAATCGGAAAATAGGGATGACACGTACCACAACTGAATCCAAGATTGCCTTTTTTACTCGATCCACGGGTCTGGTCCGATTGGATTCCGTACTCTTCACACCATTCAAAAAGCTCCCCCCAGCCTTCAAATCGGGTTAGATGATTTTTATTGGACTGGATGTTTACCATCGGAAGATCATCTTTCAACGATTCGAATTGCCTTTTAAACTCAAGCCGCTCCCAATGACCTTGGTCTACTTCTACAGCATTGTAATGAAAAGCAAGTTCATGGCCGGACTCAATAACCTTTTCATATATTTCCTTACTGTAACCCGGAAGAATCATGCACCACGTAGAATGTATTCCTGCTGTTTCTAACAGTTCCAAGGTGGTCAGTGCATGCTCATCCTGGTTGTAATCACTGTCATGGGACATGAGCGCTACACTATCAATACCCTCTGGCCAAAAACCGAGGAAAGGAAGGGTATGGTTATCTGAAACACAGAGCTCAACCATTTTTCTAATGAGGATTTCCCTCCATAAGTCAGCATGAGGAACCGCAAAGTATGGTAGTCCTGTTTCAGTCCTGTCTCTGTCTTTTTCCCAGTCAAGTACAAACTGATCGTCTACTTTAAGTACTCCATCATCGACCGCTGCTGTCCCATCCTTGGCTGGGGTTCCATCCTCAAACAGAGGCTCGATCCCTTGGTGGAGGTTTACGATTGTCTCCGCGATGTCGACACTGCACCTGACCAATCTGCCTTCTCCAATCGAGAACGACTGGAAAACTGAACTCTCATTTGTAGAACCATATGAAAGGATACCCTCTTCTTCCGAATTTTGTTGAGGAGAATGCCATGGAAGTGCTTTAAGAACTTTTAGTTTTTTGTATTTATTATCGGCAAACAAAGCATAGCCGTCCGTAATACGTTCTCCCCTCATATGGTCGAGCCGGTTTGCAAGACCGTTCAGATTTGCAAAAGCAAGAACCGTTCCTCCATTCCGTACATATGTCCAAATATGATCTAAGGACTCCCTTGTTTCAGGGACAAAACCCGCTAAGATCAATTCATAGGAGTCATCCACTTCTTCATATGACTCTATTTTTTTATATGGGATACGAAAATGTTCAAGTATTTCGTATAAATAATAAGAGAAGACATTCATACCATATGCCCAATACCTCTCTGCATAAGACTCATCAATATACACACCTACATTAGCGATCTTAGTCATCTTAAACACTCCTTAACTCAATAACTGGCTACCACTTTCCTGAGTCCATCAGAGATATCATGCATATCTTTTTCTTCGCCTAACAAGACAGATTGTGAAAGCCAAAGGATTTGATTCTTGCTTGCTCTTTCACTGATTGGACATTCGTACTTACGTGCTTCTCCAGTCCATTTTTCAATTTCAGAAATGACCGCCTGATTCGTATTGAGAGAGTGATAGCCGGCAAGGACCGGAATGCCCTCTGCGTTAATTTTCCTTATGAAATCATCTTTAGGAATTTGTTCATCCAGATCTTTTTCTATTCTGAACATATACATATGATAAGCATGCCGGTTGACTCGCGGGTCCCTATGCACAGGTACCAATCCCTTTATATCTTTCAAACTTTCATTCAATATCCTGGCGTTCTTTTCGCGTTTATCGAATTGCTCCTCTAACCGCGTCAATTGCGCTAGTAATATTGCAGATTGGAATTCTGTCATTCTCAAGTTCCATCCGATTCTTTCATGCTGGTACCAGGCACCTTCAGGTATTCTACCTACATTCGCGATGGACCAAGCGTTTTCCGCCAGTTGTTTGTCATTCGTAAGGATCATTCCACCTTCACCCGCGGTAATGTTCTTACCGGATTGGAAACTGCACGAACCTAAATCTCCTAAAGCACCGACCCTATTTTGCTCCCATTCCGCTCCTACTGCCTGAGCTGCATCTTCAATAACGGCCAAGCCATGTTTTCTAGCAACCTCTTTCAACTTTGGAATATTTATAGTAGCACCTGCTAGATGCACAGGAATAATCGCTTTCGTCCTTGAAGAAATCGCATCTTCGACTTTATCGATGTCTAGCATCAACGTACTTTCATCTATGTCGACAAAAACTGGGATCGCTCCAAATAACAAGGCCGCCGTTGCAGTAGCAATGAATGTGTACGGAGGCATGATCACCTCATCACCCGGTTTCACACCTGCAGCTTGTAACGCTACTGTCAATCCCATCGTTCCGTTGACAACAGGAATAGCAAATTCTGCCCCTTGCAACGCTGCAAACTTTTTTTCCAGATCCGGTAAACACCTCCGATTGGTTCCACCCCATTTTCCAGAACGAAGCGTTTCTAAAATGTTCATTTCCTCTTCTTCACCGAAAATCGGCCAAGTTGGAAATGGTTCGGTTCTGATAGGAAGCCCCCCATCGATAGCCAGTTTATCCATTCAATAACCCCATTCCTGTTTCTACCTCAATTTTCTCCTCCAATAAATTACACTCACACAATGTCTTGGCAGTTGTATCAAGTAAAAACGACTTAACTTCAAATCCTTTCAACTCAACCTTTTTCTCAAGATTGATCGTAGGTAATGAAAGATGAACGTCCCGCTTGGTGCCTGTCGTCTCAAAAAGTCTGAATACGTAAGCTTCCTCCCTGTTAATTGCTTTTTTGAAAGTACTTAACTCGACAGCTTTATTATCCATTTCAAGTAATGGTTTAGGTTTCTCTCCTTCACCAGATGGAAAATAACTCAGAACATATGGTTTTTCATTATGGACCAAGGCTTCCCATGCTACATTTTCAACCCGTTCTTTTACACTCGAACCTTCAAAGCGAAATGAAAAATGACGTTCGCCTTGATCAAAGCGCTTAGAATATCGATCCTGAGGCAAGACATTTTCTTTTTCTCCACCTTTTAAAGCAGAATAGGCACTAGAGCGGAGGAGCGAAAGACGTATTTCAGCATCCTGGACATCCGAGCCATAAATCCCATCGTTTATACAAGAAAAAGACTTGTCACTATTTTCTGATTGTAAGCACGACCATTTTTGGGAAACGGCTTCCTTCCGATTTTGCGGTAGCTCTTCTTTGCCGAAAGCTACTTGTCCATAATAGTTACCGTCATCAATCGTCGTAGGAATCGACAGCTTCAACATCTTATCCTTTTCAATCCAGTTCACACACATCTCCAGCTCAAATGCAGTACCAGACTTAGGTAACTTATAACGGTAGAAAATATAAGAATCATTGTATTTGAAAACCGCTTCAATAATGGTCCTCACTTCCCCATCTTCAATCACTCGGACGGAATGGAGTTCTTGGTCGCTCGAAATTCCTGACACCCGTTTCGATTCTTCAGAATCTACTAATGAAAACGCCCCGATTTTATTAGGAAAGCTTTTCACATGGGATCCCCACGCATCCTCATCGTCTTCAATCACAATAGGAAGAAACGCCCCTTCCTTAAGATAGGACAGGCCATGAACTAAGTACTTATCAACCAGGCCTGTCTTAAGGTTGATCCAAACCTCAAGCTCATCTGTTTTGAACACTAGGTTCCCATCCCTTTCATGAAGAGAGGCGCCATTACAAGAATATTCCCGTTCCTCCACTACACAATCAAACCTGTTCATCTGTCCAGGTTTCAAATATGCATGAAAGGAAACTTTCTTTCTCCAATCAATATATAAACTACTTTCTTCTTCCTCCACTTGGGATGGGATCCTGTCCCCTTCGGAATATATGGACAGTGTAGCGGCCTTATCCTTCAATGGTTTAGGTAATTGGAATTCACAGTCGATGATCGTCTCGATCGGAAACGGATGCGGATTGAAGACAAAAATCGGCAGTTCTCCATCATTCGCTTTATGAGATCCATTTGTCAAAGCAAAGAACGCTTTCATCTGTTCCCTTGCCAATATTTCCAACCCATGGTCCATCATCCGTATTGCATTATCCTCGACCGCTTTGATTGAAGTGCCAGCCAGAATATCATGAAATTGTGCAGTAAGCAGATCCTTCTGCGCTTCATAGAAAGATGACTCAGGGTATTCGATAAGTCCTTGAATTGCTGCAGCAGATATCATTTTTTCACTTTTATATAAAGCATTTTCCAGCTGACGGTGTTTTTGTTTGATAAGAATTTGTGATGTGTAGCATCCTGGAGCCCAGGGGTTCAGGTCCCCTTTATGGATGGGGATATCTTTATGTTTCAATTGGTCAAAATATGCTTCAGGTGTGGAGTGCACAATGTTGAACTCTTCTGTTTCCTTCTGTAAATCTGTAATATTATTAAGATCTGACCTTGAAGGACCTCCACCGTGGTTGCCGATCCCCCATAAAAGCAGCCCGATCTCTTTCTCATTATGTACTTCCAGCCATTTCTTGATTTTTTCATGTGCTTTTCCTCTCCCTGATAAATAGGCATTAAAAGCCCGATGACCGATAACAGTTGAACCTTCATAGCCTTCCCAAATGAAATCTTCTCCAGGTAAGGGACAGTCTTTTTGATCTGGTCGACAAACAATATATGAATCGTATCCTGATTTGGCCAAGATTTGGACGAGACCTCTCGTATGACCGAAAGAATCAAAATTTATGGCAGTCTTTGGTCGTTTTTGGAACTTCTCTTGAAAATAGGTTCTCCCCGTCTGTATCTGACGGATAAACGATTCACCGCTTGGCAGGTTACAGTCAGGCTGTAAAAACCAGCCGCCCATGATGTGCCATTTACCTTGTTCAACCAGTTTTTGAATTCTAATGAATAAGTCCCGATCAAATTCCTCCACCCACTCATAGAGAAGGACTTCATTATGATTGAACACGAAACCATCATATCTTTCACAGAAATCAGCCGCGATACGAAAGGTAGATAACGCTTCTCCAGCACCTTCCTCCAATTCCCATAACCAGGCTGGATCCAAATGCGCGTTACATACTAAATGTAGGTGTTTCACGATTTTGTTTCTCCTTCCTTTGTTGCTTAAAAGAATCCCCCAGATGTAACCATCCAGGGGAATACCTTTTTATTTTTGTGTATCGTTATACCATTTTGTTGCCTCGTTGATCAGATCTTCTCCACCACGTTTTTTCCAGTCAGAAACAAACGTATCGAAATTATCCACAGATTCTTTACCAGTGATGACTTTAGCTGCAAATTCAAGCCATAACCCATCATAATCCAGTTCAGGGCGTGCCTTTAATGTCTCCATCGCTGGCATCTCAAGACCTTCATCTATAACCCCTTCTTTTTCAGCAACAGATAGAGAATGATAAATCAAATCTCCATTCGGTTTGTTTTTAATGAACTCCTCATTCGTCAAATAATTTTTAGGACCAGTGAAGTGAATCCATTGTTGATACATGAACTGTCTGCCAACCTCTTCATTCGTTTCCGGATATTTATATGCAACCTCATCGCCTTCAACTGTATGATCTTTCTCTTCAAGACCGTATAGGAAGAATTGGTCAGCTTCATCATTTCCTTGTTCATAATACCAATCCATGAATTTGATCACTTCTTCTGGATTTTCAGTATCTTGTGGAATTGTCCAGATGTAATCAGAAACACTTGATCCAATAGGGTATACGCCTCCAGGTTCTCCACTTGGTCCGACTGGTGAAGGGATGATTGCCACTTCTGCATCCGGATGGTTAGCTTTCAGCTTTGATACGATCGCATCAGGGGCTGCAGATGTTTGTGCCCACATTCCCACAACACCAGACCCAAGGATTTTCGCGTCCCAATCTTTACCCTGTTGAACCAAAAATTCGTTATCTAGTAACTTTTCATCGTATAACGTTTGATAGACTTCAAGTGCTTCTTTCATTTCTGGTTTGATGAAATTCGGTATCAACTTTCCATCTTCATAAGACCATGCATCTGGATGTACACCATATGCTGCAAAGAATTGATGACCGAAGGCAAAGTTTTCCCGAGCTGAAAATGGAATTTCATCTTGTTTTCCATTACCGTTCGGATCTTCTGTCTTGAATGCTCGCAGCATTTCAACATATTCATCAACGGTTTTTGGAACTTCTAATCCCATATTATCCAGCCAATCTTGCCTTACATAAGTGACACAGCAGTTCCTGATTGGATTCTCCTGAGGGATACCAAAGATCTGACCGTCTTTACTGACTCGCGGAGAATTCCATGATTCCTCCGGTATATGCTTCTTAAGATTCTTTCCATACTTATCAAGAAGGTCATTTAATGGCATCAATACCCCAGCATCAATAGCAGGTGCAATTTCAGGCGTGTTGATTCCTTTTGTTTGAAGAAGATCAGGCAATTCTCCTCCGGCTAATAATAATTGCAGGTTCTGTTCATAGTTTTCATGAGGCAATACATCCAATTTCAAGTCGACCCCAGCCATTTTTTCCGTGGTTTTCACATACTCGTCCTGATTAATATCTTGATGTCCCTCAATGTAACTGGCACCGCCACTTCCAAGTGCTACGGTAATCTCTTTTGCCTTTCCGTCTTTACTCTCTGAGGACACCTCTTCATCTTTACAACCTACCAATGCAATTATCAATGTCAGTAAGCTAATCAATAACAGCGGTTTGAACCTTAATTTCCCCATGTGTTTCCTCCCCTTTATTATTATTTCTATCCTTTTATCGATCCCAGCATAGAGCCTTTAAGAAAATGCTTTTGAATAAAAGGATAAACCAACAAAATTGGTAAAGTAGCTACCATAATTGAAGCCATTTTTATTCCTTCTATAGACTGAAGTGTCATAGATGCCGCTTGGATCATCTGTTGTGCATCATTCTCTACAATCAACTGTCTTAATTTCACTTGTAATGGAAATAGGGATTGATCCCTAATGTACATTAAGGCTGCAAAATATCCATTCCAGTGCCCCACCGCATAGAAGAGTCCGATTGTACTCAACGATGGAAGTGATAAAGGTAGAACGATACTCCAGAGTGTACGATATTCGTTACACCCATCCACTTTCGCAGATTCAAGCAAGTCTTTAGGAATGTTTTGGAAAAAGGAAATCATGATGATCAAATTAAACGCACTGATCAGTCCAGGAATCATTAATGACCATAACGTATCCAGCATTCCTAGGTACTTGACTACTAAATAAGAAGGTATTAAAGGTGCTTGAAAAATCATGGTGAACAGAATGAGGATTATCAAGAATTTGCGTCCTTTTAATCCTTGTTTTGAAAGACCATATGCCATCAAGGACGTGAAAATCAAATTCAACAGTGTACCTAATACCGTGATATACACAGTAACGCCAAAGGATTTCCATATAGCTTTATCCAACAGTACAGCTTTGTAATTATCAAGCGTAAAATCCACTGGCCAAACGGTCACAAGACCCTGCATGATTGCACTTCCCGAACTGAATGATCCGGCGATGATATGTAGAAAAGGAAGCAACATCGATATACTTAATATGGTAAGAAATATGATATTGAATTTACTAAAGGCTTTCTGACTTGGTGATTGTTTAATCAAAATTGTTGCCCCTCCCTCTAATAGATTGAATTTCCAGTCATTTTTTTACTTAACTTATTTGCTCCTACTAGTAAGATGAAACCGACAATTGATTTGAACAATCCAATCGCTGTAGTATAACTGTATTGTCCACCTAATAGACCAGCACGGTAGATATAAGTATCAAACACTTCTCCGGTCTCACGAACCAGCGGATTTAGCAGCATATAGATTTGTTCAAAACCTAGGTCCAAAATATTACCGATTCTTAATAATAGAAGAACCATGATCGTTGGTAATATACAAGGTATCGTGATGCTTATGGCTTGACGAAATTTACCTGCTCCATCGACTTCTGCGGCTTCATATAATTCTGGGTTGATACCAGCCATCGCTGCCAGGTAGATAATCGTTCCCCACCCTACTTCCTTCCAAATTCCTGAGCTCACAATAATGCTTCTGAAATATTCGGGTTCTTGGATGAAAAAGATCGGTTCTCCACCAAACCACCTTACAATCTCATTGACTATGCCTGTTGAAGGAGATAAGAAACTGATCACCAACCCTCCAACGATGACCCATGATAAAAAGTGAGGAAGATATAAAACAGTTTGGACAGTTCTTTTAAAAACCATCTTCCTTACTTCATTCAATAACAAAGCTAATATTATAGGAGCTGGAAAACCGAAAATCAGCTGGTATAAACTGATCAATAGTGTGTTTTTTAGAATAGTGTAAAACTCCGGATATTCGAATAAATTTTGAAAGTGCTTTAGACCAACCCAAGGACTTTCAAAAATACCACCATAGACGCTATAATCTTGGAAAGCGATTACAATTCCGCCCAAGGGAATATATTTGAATACTAAAAAATATAACAACCCCGGCAGAATCATAGAGTAGATTTGCCAATTCTTTATCAGATAACTATTTTTCATTTTAGTGAATATCATATTTTGCTTTTCAGGCTTTGGGGAAACTGACTTAGTCTCTATTATTGGTTTAGGTTCTCTTTCTGGTAATATTGCCAATCCCTCCTTTGTCTACCTAAACTATATAGGACCCTGAAGTAAGGGTCCATGTGATTTATTATTAAATATTGTGTTTTTTTGAAATTTTCTGTCTTTTGTTATCAATCCTTATCAATTCATAATTTTCAAGCCTTTTCGAAAATCCTTTGGGGACATACCGGTATACTTCTTGAATGTTTTGGTGAAATGAGGATAATCGATGTAACCTACTAAATCCGCAACCTCATACGTTTTCAAGGTCACGTTTCTCAGTAATCTTTGAGCTTCCTCCATTCTCATTTTTGTTACATAATGGATAAAGCTTATCCCCAGTTCTTCTTTGAACTGTCTACTGAAATAGGTTTGGGAGATCCCCACTTCTTCAGCCACAGCTTGTAAGGTAAGGTCCGTACTTTTATAATTTTCATCAATATAATGGAGGGCCAATTGAACCTTGGAGTAACTGTTCCAATTCCGGCTCTGTTGGACTTCGTTGCATAAATCTGTAATTAGACTCTTAACCGTTCCATATGCCTTATCTGAAGTATCCAGAAGATTGATAGGTACATCTGATAGCTCTTCATATTCTTTATCAAGCTTCAGGAGGATTTCTTTATGCAGGTATCGATATAAATCCAGATAAAACTGATTGGTCGTATATGAATCCAAAGCTTTCTTTTCAATTGAGTTCGAACATAATTCAAGCAACTGATTACATTGACTTGAATTGATATTCCATATCGCCTCAATCAATTGATCGGCTAAATTCTTCTGTTTCCAAAGCCAATCCCTAGTTTCCGGTTTCAAGAGATTATTTTGATAGAGTTGTTCCTCTACTTTTTTCATCACTTCGTGAAACGTTTTTGGTTTGATCGGCTTCAGTACATAATCTACTGCCCCATGCCGCAAGGCTTTCTGAACATATTCGAATTCATCGTATCCAGAGATAACGACTACTTTGATATTCTTTGTAATCTCACCTATTTTTTGGATCAGCTCGATCCCATCCATTCGAGGCATCCTTACATCCGTTATGATCAAGTCGGGTGCATTCTTCTGGACTTTCTTGAAGGCTTCGAGGCCATTGTTGGCATAATCATCCACCTTGAAGTTCGCATGTTCCATAGAGATCAATTTACTTACACTCTTTTTTATGACTGGTTCATCATCCACAATCATGACACGAAACATTTTTCCTCCCCCTTTTTCGGTAGCACCATTCGAATCGTTGTACCACTAGGATCTGATTTTACAATCTGCAGCCCGTAATTATCTCCGAAAGTTAATCGTAATCTAGAATGTACATTCCATAACCCGATTCTGTTTATTTGATTTTTCGGACTCGAGATGCTGCCTAGTTCCTCATTTGTTGATTCAAACGCATTTTGATATTTCTCTTTCACTTCCTCAGACATTCCGTTTCCGTGATCGGTAATGTCAATTGCATAGCCCTCAGAGCAATACCATCCTTTGATATGGATGATTGACGGTTCCAGGCCTGATTTTTCATAGCCATGTTCGAATACATTTTCAATGATGGGCTGGAGAATGAGACGAATACCGTCTACAGCCTTTAGTTCATTTTTGTTGAAATCATGTATTACTTTTAAGTTGGTATAACGTTCTTTTTGTATGTCTAAATAGGCGTTTACGTGTTCCATTTCCTCTTCCAAAGTAACAAATTGGTCTTGATTGGAGTTATACCGAAACATATCAGCTAATGAGTATGCAATCCGGCTGATGGTTCCATTTTCCTCGATAATCGCATGGGAATTAATCAGTTCTAACGTGTTATATAAAAAATGGGGGTTGATTTGGGATTGCATCGCTTTCAACATAGAATCACGTTGCTTGATTTCCATTTCTTTCTTCCGTAATTCAGATTGATGGACCACTTCAATTAATCTTTGCAGTTCATCAGCCATGTTATTGAAGCTTCGGTTGACCTTTCCTACTTCATCGTTTCGATTATCCCTTGCCCTCACTTTCAAATTCCCTTTTTCTGTCTCTTCCATCAGCCCTTGTAAATCGGTAAGCGATCTAGTCAGTGAATAAGAAAAACCGCCAATTAATAAAAGGACTGTAAGAATAAGAATTAAACCGATGGTCATCGTCATTTTCTTAAGTGTGATCAATCCACCGATAACTTCATTTAAAGGAACTTCTGATAGAATCATAAGATTGGTCACAGAAGATTGATGAAATGTCACCAACTTCTTCTGACCCTCAATCTCTTTGATGAAAGAACCCATTTGTGGAGCTTCTATTTCTTTGAAGTATTCAGCTTCCATGTCTTTCCCAATTTTTTCAGTCTCGGGATGATAAAGGACTTGGCCCCTTTGATCCGAAATCCAGATGAACCCAGTTTCCCCGAGGCGCGTCTTGTCTGCAATCTGCTTCAGATGATTGATCTTCAAGTCAATGAGCATCATACCTTTATTTTCATAGGAATCGGTATCTAAAAATGGACGGGTCAATTGGATCGTAGGGGCTCTAAGATTATATTTATCATCCATGCCTCGTAAGTTGAATCCAAGTATCTCAGCCCCATCGTGGTTTTGATAGTCTATGAATTTCTCCAAAGTTTCAATAGAAAGGGATGCCCTGTTTTCTGTGATGATCTGAAAAGAAGAAATATCTCCCCTCCCTAGTAATTCTGGAAGAACCTCCCTCTCGATTTGTTGCGAAACCAAAAAATAATTGAACTGATCTTCTGGTTCAATTTTTAAAAACTCTTGAATTAAGGGATGATTGACTAGAGGGAGTGTAGCACGTTCCAAGTTCAAAAAATAAGAATCCAAATAACGGTTTTGCTGTTCAACTAATTCTTTACTATAATCAATCGCATTTTGTTCGATTATCCTTGTGGACTGCTGGTACCATATGTAACTGAAGATCAAGAAAGGAACTAATAGGAAAAAAATGATTAATAAGATCAATTTCGTTTTGATGGACTTGTTACGAAGCTTATCCATTATTCTCACCCACTGGCCCCCTGAGTGCTGTTTTTGGGGATACCCGATCAAATCCGCGCTGAGCAAAATAACTCGTAATGAAAACTGGCAGACTTACAAATAGAAATGGGAGTAACCCTGGCAACACAGCAAACAAAACGGCCACACTGAACAGCCCTGCCAGAATCCTCAATGATTCCAACGGGATGATGAAAGGAATTAAGAATGAAAGCTTGATATATTCGAAGAAAGACGCCTGATAATGACTGAACACGGGTCCGATGTAACAGACCGACAACAGGAGGAGGAAGGCAAATACCACGAAAATAGAGGAAATGACATCGTAAAGGAATCCATTAAAATTGTTGAAATACGTAAAATTGATATAAATTACCCCTGCCAATAAAGCATAGAAATAGAAAAAAATGTTGCCTTTGAGGAGATTCTTTCTGAATGAAGAAACAAAAAGTGAGAAGATGGAAACGCCTTCCTTTTGTCGAAAAAGTTTCCTTATTACTTCAAACATAGCTATTGTTGAAGGTCCAATCCCAATCAAAATCAAACCAGTCAATGTAAACAAAATCCATAGAAAATTTAAATATATGGCTCTCATCACCCATACAGAAACCTTGTGGAATATCCCTGCTGTTCCCTCCATTGTGTATTGATCACTCCTCATCACAGGTGTTTTAATATTCTGTAAATTCATCTTTTAACTCTTGAAATATGTCACTCGTTTTTTGCAGACATATATTCTTCAATGAAAAACAAACGATAAATCTGTCGAGGTCTCCCTTTCGTCGTTATTTTTTCTTGCCCGACTATTTCAATCAGACCTGCATCCAGCCATTGAAGGAGTATGCGGTGGGTACTCCTGATCGTCACACCGATAATCCCGGCTATTTCTTGAGCGGTATAGGTCAGTCTTCCATTCCGGCCTATTTGTGCGATAAGCCGGGATAAATAATTTGCAGTCATCCCAGCTTTTTCAGCTTTCTCCAACAAATGCTGATCGGTCACAGCCAATTCATAGACCATCGGCTGTTCCATTTTTACAGGTCCGATCACACTCCGGTCCTCTCTTACAATGAAGCATTGATTACTGCCATGATCCTTGCACTGCTTCAAAGCCAGTCTAGCATTTGTCCCCGCCTCATTCGCAGAGCGTCCGAAGCCGATCCCCATCATTAATGATAACTTCATCTCACGTTTGATTTCATTCAAAAGTGGAATCGTCTTATATCCTTTCGTGACCCTTTCGAAAATCCCCCGAGTAGTCATGAAAAGATATTCATTACCATTGAGGCTTGTCAAATAGCCCTCAAGACATTCGACATAATCCAATATCCTGCTGTTCAGATTCAATTTCAAACGCTGAATGTCTTGCTCAGAGGATTCTTTTTCAATCAATCGATCGAACTGTTCTACTTGGATGATTCCGAACACGATCTGAGATTCTTTTTCCCGTCTTTTTTCAGTTGATAATAAAGCACGCTCAAGGGACACAATGATATCTTCTTCAGTAGGCGTCACCCATACTGACTCCACATCCAAATTCAAAAGGGCTTCCTTTACTACTTTTACACCTGTTAATACGGCATCACACTGTCCTTTGAGCATGTTGTCTGCATGGAACATTACAGCCTGTTCCTTTTGTTTATATGCCTTTCCTTCAAAAAGTTCTATCTGATCGATGGTTTCACCTAAAGATTCACAAACTTTAAGGACTTCTTCCCTTAAAAGGGTATCTACAGAAAGACAACGGATGCTTGCCTTCTGGCTTTTCACCTGGTAAAGAGCCCGATAAAGACTTGAGCCTTTCAACGGAATAAAGTGAGCAGGAATCGTGATGTTAACCGTTTCCTTCGTCAACTGGTAAGGCGTGTAACCAGAAAACAACAGAACATCAACTTTATCCATCAGCTCCATCGCAAAACCCGGGGCATCTTCAATTTGGTCTGAAACCTTGTAAATCGGTGTAAAACTCGGAAACCCTTTGATCGCTTGTTTGATAGTGTCCACAATCATCGAAGGCCCGATGATCCCGATCCGAATACAATCACTCATCATTATTCTCCCTAAGAAGTGACCTGCTTACTTTCTGTAATCCAATTGTTCAAATTTTCTTTTATAAAAAGATCATCATTCAAATGCGGATAATCTTTATATATCCGTGATATTTCTTCCGATTGTCCATGACTTAAGTCTTCCTTTGGATCCAAACACCACCTACCCCTCAATAAACCTTGCCTTCTTAATACTTCGTTGATTCCAGCAATACATCCTTTAAAATGATGCGCCGAATCGAAAAATGCACTATTTGCATCAGTGATTTCAGACCCTAATTCTAGTAATTCACCCGTAAGATGTTTTTGTTTTTTCGCTTCTTTTACCATTTCCAATAGTTCTACTGCTGTTCTCGTCCATACCGCCCAGTGACCTAATAATCCCCCGACGATATCTTTCTTAATGATCTCTCCGCCTATGTTGAATCGAAAAGACGTAAGCAGATCGGCAACAATGTTATCATCATTGCCCGTATAGAGGGCAATTTCATCTCTGCGGCTTGAATGGCAAACTGCTCTTACAACATCCAGCGTTTGGTACCGATTGAATGGAGCAATTTTAATAGCCATTACACCAGGGATTTCTGCATATTGCTGCCAAAACTCATACGAAAATATCCTGCCGCCGACAGAAGGCTGTAGGTAAAAACCAAACACCGGTATAATCTCACTTATTTTTCTAGTGCGATCTAGTAATGCCTCTTCACTCCAATCCCCCAATCCACCATTGCTGACAAGTCCAAGATCATAGCCTAAAGATTTTGCTAGCTTTGCTTCCTCGAGTGCTTGATCGGTTCGCCCGCATATCCCCGCTATTTTAAGGAAAGGACGGTCCAGCCTGGCATTGTCGATTTCTTCTGCAGCTAGTTTTAATACTGGTTCATAAAGACCCACCTCGTTATCCCGGATTTCAAACTGGGTTGTATGAACCCCTATCGCAACACCACCTGCACCAGATGCTATGTAATACTTCGTCAAAACCTTTTGCCTTTCTTCATCCAATTGTCTGTCTTCAGTCAGGGCAAGAGGATGGGCCGGAATGACAACACCTTCATCAAGAGCTTTTTTCAATTCAGGTTTCAGCATTAAAATGCACCCTTTCGTTCTTGAAAGTGGGTCGGCTTATTAATTGTTTCTCCCTCATTCATCAACCAGTCTCCAGTCCATTCAATCATCTCCCTGACTGATACTGATGGATAACCAAATAGCTTGTGAGCTTTTGAAGCATTGCTTAATAGAGCTGTTTCTTTTTCCTCGTTATCAAAAATGGGTGTGATACCCATCTCTTCGCCTAACCGTTCAGCTAACCAACGAATCGAAAGGGTTTCAGGCCCCGTCACATTCAATATAGTTGGAGGAGTGTCACAAGTAATCAGGGAACGTAATGCCATTTCATTGGCATCCCCTTGCCAGATCACATTTACATGTCCCAAGGATAAATCAATCGGTTGCTGATTTTTAATAGAGTTAGCTACATCAACTAAGACCCCATACCGTAAATCAATCGCATAATTCAAGCGAAAATGCACCATAGGAATATTGTATTTCTGAGAAAAATAGGTGAAGATACGTTCCCTACCAAGACAGGATTGAGCATATTCTCCAACAGGAGCAGTTGGTTGATCTTCAGAAGTGCCTCCCCGTAAAACAGATGTATGCGGATACACATTTCCCGTAGAAAAAGAAACAATCCTTGAATCTTTAAAACGTTCAGCAACTCTTCCAGGCAAATAAGCATTCATCGCCCATGTGAAATGTTCGTTTCCAGTCGTCCCGAATTTATTCCCAGCCATATAAATGATGTTATCCGCATGAGGAAGGTTCTGGACCTGCTCATCGTCTAATAGATCTGCCGCAATGGTTTGAACCCCGTAATCTTCGAGTCTCTTTTGAAGTGCCCCATCGGAAAAACGTGAAACACCGATAATCTTCTTCTGAAGACCCGCTTCATCAATCGCTCTTTTTGCCAATATCGCCAGAGTTGGGCCCATCTTCCCTCCAACTCCTAGAATCATAATGTCACCGTCGATTTTCATTAAATCACTAATCAATTTTTCAGAAGGTTCCGTCATCTTATTTTCTAACTCTTCTACGGTTCTCATATTTTCCACTCCTTTATAAGTAAGTTTCCAATTAAGCGATAAAGATATTATAGATGTTGTTAAAAGCTAACATTACTAAAACAATTATTCCTAACAATGCTATTACATTTTTTAATGGAGTGTTTTTCAACTCCCCCATAATATTTCTGTCATTAGCAACGACCAGTAATGCGATAGCGATAAGTGGTACGACTACAATTGTTATAGCCTGAGCAAAAATAATTAGTTCAATCGGCATTTGACCAAAAATAAGTGCAACTGTTGAACCTAGAATCATTACAGCCATAATAAAGTATCGAACTTTAGAGTCCTTTAACTTGGATCCAAAGCCAAGTGCATCAGATAAAAGGGCTCCACCGATGGTAGCATTTCCGGTTAAAGAAGAAAATGAAGCTCCAAAAAGTCCGATCATAAAAACAAAAGTTGCCAGATTCCCATAAAGAGGTTCAAGAGCAAATCCCATCTCTCCGATGGTGTTGACTTGTATTCCTTGCGGCATAAGAACGGTTGCTGCCGAGATCATTACGATTGCTGATATGAACCCTAAAAGGAATATCCCAGTGATGCTTTCTCTTATACCTTCTCTTTTATTTATATTGGTCCAGCCTTTTTCTTGGACAAGATAGGACTGATAACAAGCACCGACAATTGAAAAGCTGGTTGCAACAAAAGCAATGATTAGAGGCATCGAACCAGAAGGAATTGTTGGAACAAAGCCAGAAAAAATTGCTCCAACATCAGGTTTGGTGACGAGTAACGTAAATAAGAAGGAGCCAAGCATTAGTACAACAAGCACAATCATTAAGGTTTCTAGAACTTTATAAAAATTCTTAGCAAATAACAATAGAATTCCTGCAATGGTTATGACAACAATCCATATAGCAGCGGATGAGCCTCCGAAAATGGTTGATACAGCAAAGCCCGAGCCGAGAGCATTTCCTGCCTGAAACGAAGCTGTGACTAAAAAAGCACCGATCCCTATGACGATTCCTGCACCTTTACCCCATTTGTTACGCATGACTGTAATAAAAGATTGGTTGGTTGCAAGACCGATTCTTGTACTCATTTCCGTAAACAGCATCATAAACCCTATTGCCACTACAATGACCCATAACAAATTCATTCCATAAATGGCCCCAAACTTAGAAGATAACGTTAAACTACCTGGACCTAATACCAAAGCTGAGGTAATTAAGGCTGGTCCTAAGCTTTTAACCCACTTTTTCATTCCTGTTTCTGTTGGCTTAACTTTTAACGGTGGATTTTTCCCTGCCTCGACTTTCATAACTTCCCTCCTCCTTTTTATTAAATTTTCTGAATTTAATATCATTTTAGGAGGAAAACCTAATTAAAGACAAGTCTTTAATTAGACCAAAAATAAAACCAATCGATAACACTACCGATTGGCTATCTAAATTATACAGTTGGATGTGACACGATACATTCAGCATTCCCATTAAGCGAAAATTGCTTCACTGTCGAAGGAAGGATGAAATGGTCGCCTTTTTTAAAAGTGGATTTACCGCCTTCAGTTGTCACTTCACCTTCACCTGATAAAACGCTGACAAGCAAGTAAGCCGGGTTCTTGTAACGATCAACCGCTCCTTCCAACTCCCAACGATAAACGGTAAAATAATGCTCTTGGATGAGCTTTGACTCTTTCAAGCCCTCCACTACAGACTCCACTGGTTCGAACTTGGCGTCTTCATGTGGAATCATTGCAACGTCAATGGATTTCTCGATATGAAGTTCACGCGTATTCCCTTCCGCATCACGGCGATCGTAATCATAGACGCGGTATGTCACATCTGAACTCTGCTGTGTTTCAAGGATCATCGTACCTGTACCGATTGCATGGATCGTTCCATTCGGCACATAGACGAAATCACCTGGCTTAATCGAAACCTTCCGAAGCAGGTCATCCCAACGGTTTTCTGCAACCATCTGTTCAAACTCCGTTTTCGACCTGGCGTGATGCCCATAAACGAGCTCTGCCCCTGGTTCGCAGTCGATGATATACCAGCATTCCGTTTTACCGTACGGCTCTCCTTCAACTTTGCGCGCATACGAATCATCCGGATGCACCTGGACAGAAAGATCCGTCTTTGCATCCAATATTTTAACGAGCAATGGGAATTCATCGCCATCCTGGTTACCGAACAGTTCAGTGTGCTCGTCCCATACCTGGTCGAGCGTCTTCCCTTCTAATGGTCCGTTCAATACTTTGCTTGGACCGTTCGGATGTGCGGAAATCCCCCAGCACTCCCCAGTCGTCTCAGTCGGGATCTCATAACCGAATGCTTCACGCAGTTTCGTCCCGCCCCAGATTCGATCTTTAAAAACCGGTTTCAGAAAAATAGGTTCATTATACAATCTCGACACCTCGATTAGTTGCTTTTACAAAATACTTTAACATTTAATCGTCTGTTTTTGGGGAAAAATCACCCTAAAGTACAGTATTGCCAATAAATTCATATCGAAATTCAACAGATACATCCTCTATAAAACAAAAATGGTGTAAAACGACAAGCGTTTTACATCCGAATTGTGACAAGAACCGGTGGGAGACAGACTATAGTCCTCTTTTCTTTTTCGACATTGATTCGAAAAGGAAGCACGAGAACCGTCCCCACTCACCCTATCTCCATCGTGAACGTCCATGAATAGGCTCCATTAGCTGGGATCTTTGAAACTTTGTCAATTTTGTTGGCGACATATACGTCATCATAAACGCCTGTACACGGCTCAAGGGCAAAATTATATTCTCCACGGTAGCCACCTTCCGTTTTCCAGATGCCCAGGTATGGGACTTTGTCTGGAGGAAAACGGTATGTAAGTGTTCTGCTTATGTCCCCCTGTACCACCTTGCACCATCCTTCTTTGAGACGGTCAATAAAATAGAACTTTTCCATATTCTCTGTTTCCTGATGATCGAACCGGGATAAATCGATCGGTTGATTCGTTCGTTGTGATTTCGTTAACGGATAAGGATGGATCGTCCCCCATTCACCGAGATGTTTTGATCCGTGTTCCACCGTCATAATTTCACATAAATCCTGTGGAAGAGCAATGCTTGTGGCCTGATTCATATTCACCAGGGAGTGGGCCGTCCAGATGAACGGAAAATCCTCATCGGATTCGTTCAAAGCTTGATAACGCAGTTCGATGCCATCAACCTTCAAATGGATTTGTTTTAAAAGACGATAGGGAAAGGTGGGACTTTTCACTTCAAGATCCACTCCATAGGAACGCTCTATTACATTCCAGGGCAATGCCCATACTTCACCGTGGTCCGGGATCAACTTAAGATCATTCGGGTGCGGGCCTTGATCGATTCCTGGAAAAATTTCATCAAAACCGCTTGAATCAAAAACAGCATAGTCAGCTCCATAGGGAGGGATCTTCAATTGTTCCCCTTTCGATTGAAAAAGCCACTCGTACCCCGCTTCCTTATCATAAAAACTCGCCATTTTCCCACCGTATCCCGGAAGGATCGTAACCTGAATCTGATCATTTTCTAGAATGATAGAATCGATCCCCTTGAAAGTCGATTGCCTGATCATCTAAGCTCCTCCTGATTACACCACTCTACCGTCTTTAAGAAACGTCTGAATCCTTCCTCCCCCTCTGGTGTCCGTTTGAAGACGCCGGCATGTTCCAAAACTCTTGAAAAGGTTCGTCCGATTTCCTGTTTCAACGTTTCCTTAATGTTATTTGCGTTCAATTGAGGATGGGTAGCTATAATCTGCTTTGCCCAATCCACGTGTTTATTTGTTCGTTCATCCATGATCGCTTCCGTATCCAAGTCGTTTTTCAGCATATGTCGGGCGAGTACATCCATCTCTTCTACCAATCGACCCGGAAGCACAGCTAATCCCATCACTTCAATCAGACCGATGTTTTCCTTTTTGATATGGTGTACTTCTTCATGTGGATGGAAAATCCCCATCGGGTGGGCTGAACTCGTACGGTTATTCCGTAAGACAAGATCGAGTTCGAACACTCCATTCCTGACTCGGGCGATCGGGGTAATCGTATTATGTTGGGTACCATCTGTTTCAGAAACAATATCCAAACTCTCATCATCATAGGACTTCCAGCTCTGAAGGATTTTATCTGCCAGGTTCGCGATATCCGCCCTGTCCTCACCCTGGAGGCGGATGACGGACATCGGCCATTTCACCTTGCCAACCTTTATACCAGGATAATCATCGAAATCCATCGACTCCTCAATAGGAGCTTTCTCCATTGGAAATGGATGACGGCCAGCTTGAAAATGGTCATGGCTTAAAATCGAGCCTCCGACGATCGGCAAATCTGCATTGGAACCGACGAAATAATGAGGAAATTGTTCTACAAAGTGCAGTAACCGCCCGAACCCCTCTTTTGATATTTTCATAGGACTGTGTTCTTCAGAAAATACGATGGCATGTTCGTTATAATAGACGTATGGTGAATATTGTAAAAACCATCTTTGACCCGTCAGTTCAATGGGGATGATCCGATGGTTCTGGCGGGCAGGATGATCGAGTCTCCCTGCATAGCCGACATTTTCCTTACAGAGCAGACATTTCGGATAGGCTACAGATGTATTTTCCTTTGCTGCAGCAATCGCTTTCGGATCCTTTTCCGGTTTAGAAAGGTTGATTGTGATTTCCATGTCCCCATAAGTCGTCGTGCTGGACCAGTTGACATTTTTGGCGACTCTATCTGTTCGAATATAATGAGATGATTTTGCGAGCTCATAAAAATAATTGGTCGCCTCTTCCGGACCCGCTTTCTTGTAGAGCTCATAAAATTGACGGATGACTTCTCTAGGCCGCGGTACTAACCGACCCATGATTCTTGTATCGAACAAATCCCTTTGGGTTACTGTATCATCAGGGATCAACTGCTCATCTATTGCATATTCAAGCATATTCTCGAGAATATCAAACGGGGTTTCAAGGTTTTCTGCTTCTACGATCACTGGTTCGGCTGCATCAAGGTTGAAAGTTTCCAAGAGCGTGTTCCGGAGGTAATCGACATCCCATGACGAAATCATGTTCTTCTGCAGACCATACTGGATTAAACGTTCGATTTCTTTGTAGATATTCACGTCCATATTTTCCACCTCATCCATCGGATTTTTCATGGTCATAACCGTCCGGATTCTCTTTGAACCATCTCCAGGCAGACCCGATCATTTCTTCAAGATCCGTGCACTTCGGCTCCCAACCAAGCTCCCGATATGCTTTTTCTGAGGATGCGACCAATTTGGCAGGATCCCCCGCCCGCCTTTCCACAACTTGCGCTGGAATTTCATGCCCTGTTACGTTTCGGGTAGCTTCAATGACTTCTTTCACCGAGAACCCTTTACCATTACCAAGATTGTAGATGGCACTATCATGTCCGTCCATCAATTTTTCAATGGCGAGCAAGTGCGCTTCCACCAGATCAGTCACATGGATATAATCCCTGATACATGTCCCGTCTTGGGTCTCATAGTCGTCACCAAAAATAAGGATGTTATCCCTTTTACCGAGCGCTACCTGAAGGATGATCGGAATGAGGTGGGTTTCCGGGTCATGATCTTCCCCTATTCTTCCCTCGGAATCTGCTCCGGCTACATTAAAGTAACGGAGGATGATATGGCCGATTCCATGTGCCCGCTCTGCCCATTTCAGCATTTTCTCGATAGCCAATTTCGTTTCTCCATAGGGATTTGTAGGCACGGTAGCATCCGTCTCATAGATCGGGATTCGCTCTGGCTCCCCGTAGACAGCTGCCGTCGAGGAAAAAACGATGTTCTTCACGCCATGCTTTGCCATCGTACGCAACAAGCAGGTCGTTCCGTATACATTGTTATCATAATATTTCAGTGGGTCCCCGACGCTTTCTCCTACTAATGAATCAGCAGCAAAATGGATCACTGAATCAATAGCGTTTTCTTTGAACACGGTATCCAAGAAAGTCTCGTTCCGCAGATCACCTCTATAAAAGTTGGCGCCTTCCAATACAGCTTGCTTGTGTCCTTTTTGCAGATTATCGATAACGACGACCTCTTCATTCCGATCCAACAGTTGAGCTACCGCATGGCTTCCGATATATCCCGCTCCACCACATACTAATACAGCCATTCGCATTCCCTCCTTTTATAACTTTTTCGCTTGATCCCCGATATCAGCCACGTAAAATTCAGCTTCAAGTCCTGTTTGAGCATTGTAGGTTTCTCCAACCACTTTTATAAAAGAATCAACACGATCATCAGGAACGATACTTATCGTGCATCCGCCAAACCCTGCCCCGGTCATTCTCGAACCGACCGCTCCTTCGTTCCATGCAGCTTCCACCAATACATCCAATTCTTTTCCGGTAACTTCATAATCATCACGCAGAGAGATGTGCGATTCATTCATCAGTTTTCCAAACCCTCTGATATCACCCGCGTTCAATTTTTCAACGGCCTCTATCGTTCTATTATTCTCGTAGACTGCATGTTTTGCTCTTTTACCGACTATCTTATCGGGGATCAGGTGCTTGTTTGCTTCGAACTCTTCTGTAGTCAGGTCACCTAGGGATTGGATGTCCAGCTTTTCTTGCAAAGTGTGTAAAGCAGCCTCACATTGCTCTCTTCTTTCGTTGTATTTGGAATTGGCCAACCCTCGCCGCTTGTTCGTATTGGCAAGGATCAGCTTTTCATTTTTCAGATTGATCGGTGAATACTGATATTCCAACGTATTACAATCCAGTAGAATGGCATGGTTTTTCTTCCCCATTCCGATCGCGAATTGATCCATGATGCCGCAATTGACGCCGATGAATTCATTTTCAGCTTTTTGGGCGAGTTTCACCATTTCGATTCGATCGATCTGCAGGTTGAAAAGATCTTTCAATATGACGGCCGTGACCATTTCAATCGAAGCGGAAGATGATAACCCCGCCCCATTGGGGATATCTCCATAAAAGGCGACATCAAACCCAGTGGTGATCTCATATCCGGCTTGTTGGAAAATTACAGCTACCCCTTTCGGATAATTCGCCCAATCATGTTGTTCCTCATAACGCAGATCATCGATTTGAACGTCGACGATGCCTGATTCCTCAAAATTCATCGAATAAAATCGTATCGCCCGATCTTCACGTCTTCTAGCTACAGCATATGTACCTAATGTAAGAGCGCATGGGAATACATGGCCACCATTATAATCTGTGTGTTCCCCGATCAAGTTCACACGGGCTGGAGCGAAGTATGACGTCAAATTACCCTGTTCACCGAATTGCTCAATAAAACATTGTTTCAATTCTTCCATCCGGACCACCTCTGTTTCTATCATTTCATTAACAGGTTACATCCCTAGTGAGTACCTCGTTTTGTGATTCTTGAAACTTTGTTAATTAATTTAATTTACTTAATCGTACCATAATTTTTCAAACGTGTCTTTCTATGGATAAAACTTTTTTATCTCCTGTTCAAAGGCGTCGCCTACAGTATTTTTCATCCGGATCAACTGTCCATTTTTCGATTGTAACGTATATAGTCCAAATGGGAGAAGCTCTTCCTCCACGGATTTGCCAGAAGTCCTGTATTCCCAATCGACAAGGTCCAAGAATGGGAACCACGTATATCCTAGGATGTCTTTCCCACTTTTCCGCTCTTGTTTGATTTCCTGTAGACTTTCATGCAGCCAGTCGATCCGTTCCTGTTCTGTTCCTCGATAACTTGTTTCCGTAATGAAGACGGGTTTTTGATATCGCTCCAGAAAACGATCGATGATATCGATCATATCCCTACCCGTCCCCATCCGGTGCGGAAGGCGGACACCCGAAGGCCCCCGCTCTACGTCATGGACACTGAACTGTGGATAAAAGTTGACACCCACGATATCCGGGGTGATCTTTCTTTCAGAGAACCAATTAAGATCCCCATCCGTTACACCGTGTTCCTGGATCCATGGGCGCAGGACGTCATTATCACCAAGCTTCCCCTGGATCATCTCCCACGAATACATAGAAAGCTCAGACCATCGATCTCTTTCCATCTCAAGGGAAGCGTCCTTCGCGATATACTTTTTGGTGGCATCCACATGGACGGCGATACTGTCAGGAAGAATGGATTTCACTTCTTCCACCGTCATGACAATCCCTTTCCCCAATTGCATCATCAATTGATTGAACCCTGCCAACCCTTCTTGATAGGGTGGCCATTTTCCAAGGAGACCGCAATATTCAGCATTTACATAAGGCTCATTCAGTGGTGTGAAATATGGCGTCACATCCTGATAACGCTGGAAAAAGGCTTTCGCGTAACGCGCAACTGCTTCTGGGTATTCCCTATTTATAAACTCCTGCTTCAGCCACCGGGGTGTTCCATAATGCATCAGGTCGATGATTGGTACGAGATCAGGATTCTCCCGAAAGTAGTCCATCACTTGATCCACCCATGACCAGTTGTAGATGCCTCTGGTCTCTTCCACCTGATGCCAGGGGATCCCATAGCGGATCATCCTGGCTCCGGTGTTTTTGGCAAGGGTGAGATCGGCCTTCCAATTTTCATAGTGCTGGGTCAGGACATATTCATCAAGAGGACGTTCTCCACGTTCGGTTTGCGTCACAAAAGTATCTTCAATTCCGACTGCGAATGAAAAATTATCCATATCAATCACCTTCTACTATTGATTGCTTTTATTTCAGAAAGATCACATTTCGGTTGACGGTCATATGTCAGCAATCCGTTGATTTCCTGCTCCACATCGGTCAGCTGGGTGTAACAGAATCCCTTCACAATAGGAGAACCGAAGAGGGCATCGGTCACGTTTTCATATTCCTTGATGAGATCCTCGCCGCTCTGGACAGAGGAATACCCCCACCCATCTCCTGAAACTTTATAGGCAATTCCCCCATATTCCGTGATCATGATCGGTTTCCCATCGTATTCAAAACCCTTTGCATAGATGGATCGGTTCGCCGGAAAGGTGGAAATCGCGCTCTCTTGCGTGGCATACGCCTCCTTGATTTCGTTTGCCAATCGGTAATTATGAATGCCGCAAATATCCGAACGCGTATGTTCCCAGCCTTCATTCGATAACACTGGACGGGTCGTATCGAGGGATTTTGTGAGATGATACATGGCCAATGAATGGGATTGCTGCTGCGGATCCCGCTCGACCCGTGATATCCCCCAGCTTTCGTTGATCGGAACCCATACGATGAGGGATGGATGGCTGTAGTCACGCTCCACAGCTTCGATCCATTCACGTGTCAAACGGGCAGCAGCTTGTTCACTATATTCTGCTGCGTTGGCCATTTCACCCCAGACAAGAAAACCGAGTGTATCTGCATGATAGTAGTAGAGTGGATCCTCGATTTTCTGATGTTTGCGCGCACCGTTGAATCCCATATCTTTGGCTAGCAGAATATCCTTTTTAAGGTCACCGTCACTCGGTGCGGTCAACAAGCCAGATGGGAAATACCCCTGATCAAGAACAAGCTTTTGATAATACGGACGATTGTTCAATAACACCTCTCCATTTTCGATAGATACCTTCCGCATGCCGAAATAACTCTTCACCCTATCAATCTCGTATCCTTCTTTTTTCAAAACGAGTTCGACATCAAACAGATTCGGATGCTCCGGTGACCAGTACCAACCGGATCCATGGATGTTGCTCCGCCCGGTGAAGCGGTTGCGCAAATCGAAACTCCGTTTTGTATAAGCGTTTTGAAGGGAAATCGAGTCACTGACGACGGTCTCCCCGGTGAAGGAAATTTGAATTTCAGCTTCAATTTTTTCAGGGAGACGGCTGACCTCCAGTTCAAGACCGATACTCCCATCGTCAATATCAGGTGTCCAACGGATCGATGAAAAATGGACTGGATGCACGGGTTCAATCCATACGGTCTGCCAAATGCCCGTCGTTCTTGTATAAAAAATCGATTCTGATTGCTCTTTCCAATATTGCTTCCCTCGGGGGATCGTTTCATCTTCAGATGGATCTTCCACACGGATGACAAGATGATTCGTATTATGTTCGTCAAGGTACGGTGTTACATCAAAGGAAAAAGAAGTATGGCCCCCCTCGTGGAAACCGACGAGCGATCCGTTCACATATACCCAGGAACTGTAGTCGACAGCGCCAAAATGCAGATGCAGCTCTTGACCGTGCCATTCTTCAGGTACTGTAAACATGCGTTCATACCAGACGACATCATGGAATTCAAACTGATGGATCCCGCTTTCTTCACATTGATACGCGAATGGAACCTGGATCTTCATTGCGTCTTCTGGCAACCCTTTCTTGAACCACCCGTTTTTCATCCCTTCGTCTTGATCATCAAAAGCAAAGTTCCATTCTCCATTCAAATTGATCCAATGGTCACGTTGGAATTGGGGGCGTGGATATTCGGTCCGTTTTTGTTTCATTATCAAGTTCCTCCTCTATTTGATTCCTGTTTGTGTAATGCCTTTTATGAATTGACGCTGTCCCACCAGGAAGACTGCAATCATCGGAAGTGTTGCGAGTGTGGTCAACGCCATCAGCTTTCCATAAGATGATACAAAGCTTCCTTGCTGCATGATCGCAATCCCTGTCGTAATCGTCCGCAGTTCAATCGAGTTCACTGAAACAAGCGGCCATAGGAAGTCATTGTAAATCGTCATGAACGTGAAAATCCCGAGTGTCCAAAGGATTGGTTTAGCCGAAGGGATGATGATTCTGAAAAAGATCTGCCATTTGTTCGCCCCATCGATGACCGCCGCTTCTTCAAGTGCTTTTGGGAACCCTTTGAAAAATTGATACAGAAGAAAAACACCAAAGGCATTCGCCGTATAAGGGAAGAGTAACGCTGCATACGTGTTCAGCCATCCCATGTTCCCGAATTGCATGTATAACGGGATGAACGTGATGACCCATGGAATCATCAAGGTACTGATGAACATCGGAAACAGGAACTTTTTGAATGGGACATTCAACCTTGCCAGTCCATAAGCGGCCATCGCATCGATCAGGACCACCAACACGGACCCAACGATACCGACGAACAACGAATTGAACAGCCATCTGATGATCGGCACATCCAGTCCTTTGCCAAGCAGGGTGTACAAGTAATTATCAAATGTAAATTCTTTTGGAAACAAGCTCATGCTCGTCAGCGCTTCCGCATCCGTCTTGAACGAAGTGGCGACCATCCAGACCAGTGGAATCAAAAACACGATTCCTAATAGGACCGCGATGATGATGAGGATCGGTTTCGGTTTTCGCATCAGGCTTCATTCCCTTCTTTATTTCGAATCAACCAGAACTGGACGATCGATACGACAATCATGATCAAGGCCATGAGAATCGCCATCGCGGAAGCCATCCCGAGCTGGCGCTGAACAAACGCCTGGTCGACGATTTCCATCAAAAGTACTTTGGTCGATGTCCCTGGTCCTCCACGGGTCATCAAATACGGCTGTCCGTAGATATTGAAAGAAGCAATTGTCGAAGTGACAATCGTAAAAATCATGATTGGACGGATGGATGGCAAAGTGATCCGCCAAAATTTCTGCCATGGCGTCGCACCATCGATCGATCCGGCTTCATACAGTTCATTCGGAACCTCGTTCAATGCATTGATAAAAATGATCATATTGAATCCGACCGTCCACCACACCGTCGCTACCACGATAGAAATCCAGGCATAAGGCATCGAAGTTAGCCACTGGATCGGGTCCACGCCGATCTTAGACAACAGGTGATTGAAAAGACCGGAGTTGGTGTCCAGCAGCCATAACCACAATACGGCAATGACGGATACCGAAATCGAATAGGAAATGAAAAAGATCGTCCGGAAAATGCCTTTCAGCTTTTCCGGCAGGTGCTCGACCAATAAAGCGAGCAACAGTCCCCCAATGACAAGGATAGGTACCGATAAGACGACGAATGTCAATGTATTCCATAATCCAGTCATGAATACAGAATGAAAATAAGTGGACGGATCGAAAATCTTCAGATAATTCCCAAGACCGACAAAGCGGTGATCGCTGCCAAGCAGATCCCAATCATGAAAACTGATATAGGCTCCGAATATGAGAGGGATCAGCAAAAAAGCAACGAACACGATCAAATAAGGCAGAACAAACAATGATGATGTAAACTTAGAGAATCTCGTCTCCTGCATGAACGTGTGCCCCTTTCTTACTCCATGTATTGTTCGGCTTTCCTTTGTGCGTCTTCCAATGCTTTTTTCGGGTCCTTCTTGCCCAAAAGCACCAGATTGATTTCTTCGTTTAAAAATTCTGAAACTTGTCCCCAGTTTTCCACCTGTGGCGGATATTCAGCTAAATCAAAAGATTGAGCCACTTTTGGCTGTTGATTCAAATCCTGGAATTCCTTGCTGGTGTAAACGGCTTTCGAAGCCGGTGCTTGTCCTGATTCCGCCCATGCCATCCCGTTGTTTCCAACATAATTCAAGAAGTCTGAAATGGCTGAGAGCTTTTCACCTTCTTTTTTCTTAGGAACGACAAAATTGTGAGCATTCGCCCAAACTTTCTGTTGTTTTTCACCGATTTGAGGAACGGGTGCTACCCCATAGTCCAGACCGGATTCTTCAAACTGGGCCAGCATCCACGGTCCGTTGAAGTGCATTGCGTTCTTTCCTTGGAGGAAAAGCTTCAATGCTCCATCGATGGCAAGGCCGCTCGGAGACACTTTATCTTCATAGATCAAACTGCGCTCATATTCCAGCGTACTTAACGCTTCTTCTGAATCGAAGCGGAATTCTCCGTCGCTGAACAGCTTTCCACCTTTTTGAGCGAGGATTGTCTGAAAGATAAACGGCTGCGTACCTACAGTCGGCACAGCGAATCCATACTCCCCTTGTTCCGGAACCGTCAGTTTTTTAGCAAATTCTTTAAATTCTCTTGCGTTTTGTGGAGGAGTGTCTGGATCCAGCCCCGCTTTTCTGAAAAGATCTTTATTCCAATAAAACATGAGAGGATGGATATCGAGCGGAATGCCGTATATGTTGCCATCCACTTCAGAAGCTTGAAGTGCTTTAGGGTGATAATCCGCTTCATCGATTTTCTCGTTTTCTGTCAGGGTTTCGGTTTTCAATAACTGATCTTTCATTGCATAATCAACAATACGGTCGGCGTGCATGACCATCAAATCCGGCACGTTATTTTTGGAACTCAGTGTCAAATTCACCATCTTGTAATACTCGGATGCCGGAATGATCTGCAAATCCACATCGTATTTGTCTTGCGATTGATTATAGGATTTGACAATCTCTTCAAATTTGGGACCATCCGGGCCTGAAAAGGGAACCCATATTTTCACGGTGTTTCCATCCCCGGCTATCGCACTCGTCTGTTGCGAAGAACAGCCAGAAAGCAGCCCCCCGATCAGGAACAAAATCAGTCCAGCAACCTGCAGCTTTTTCATGCCTTCCCCTCCTCTGTTGTAAAAGCGCTTTCATCTTTGAAGCTATTATTACATAAAATCATGTTTTATAACAACCTTTTTATAAATAAAAAACCGACCCTTTTCGGATCGGTTTTAACAATCTTAGGTGTATTTGATTTTAAGTAGTAGGTCCTGCTCATAGTTACCGAATTTAGAGCCAAAAATGTTCAACCCGCCGACTTTCTCTGCATCCCGTTTCACGCCTAGTTTTACAGAGATATAAGGCCGTGCATCCAATTGAAGTGACTGGATGGTGTGGTCAGATATTTTCATGCTGTCAATGAAACTACCCTCCTCGTTCACTTTCCAATGTTTGAGCATGCCATATTGGGTGTTGTGCGTTTCCCACCAGGAAGGGGTCAGGAACCCACGCTCTCCTCCAAAATCAGAAGGGCTTGTCCAGCTACCGAGTTCAATGCCATTGATCCAGCAAGTAATGTCAGAGGGCCAGTCCAGCTTGTGATAAGGGGCTTCCGAGCACATTTCTACATTCAGACTGATTTCTTCCACCTTTGAGCCGTACGGAATGCGGTTAGGAAAATGATATTCCAAAAATCCAGACTTGAACCAGATAAGTTGTGCTTCTTTTCGATCGGGTTCAAAGAATGACCGCTGATCATCGATGAGACTGATGATTCCTCTTTCACTGGCGAGTCCGCAAGTCGGTTCAACATCACAATGGACATAATCCCCAATCGGCATTTCAAGTGTGATGAATTTTTCAGGAGATTCTTTCTCTTTCTCAAGGTCGATGACGATGCGATCATAGCGTTTTGAACTGACTTTCTGACTTCCCCGGCCGGGCACGATTTCAGTCGTGATCAGACCCGCATCCTCCAGTTTTTTGATATTCACTGCGGCACTGGAAAACGGAATGCCGAGCCGTTCAGCCAGATCATTCACGTTCTTGGGACCTTCCGTGAGGACATCCAGCATTTCCATCCGTTGCTGGTTGCCTAAAGTTTTATTGACAACGATAGCTTCTTCTAGGGTCAAATGCAATACTCTCACACGTACCTCCATTTTATTACAAAAAATATAGTTATAAAAAGATATAAAGCATAGGTGGACCTGATGTCAAGGAAAGCTGCATTTTTTCAATTCAGAAGAAAACAACTACTCCTTAATTAATTTAATTAAGTTGATAAGGTTATGGTATGATGAGGGTAATCAGAGACTGTTGGAGGAAAATGTATGTCGTCGAAATACACAAGAGGCACGTTCAAGTTAATGAAATCGATCAACCGCTCTATCATCTTGAATATGATCCGGGAAAAAGGTCCGATCTCAAGAGCGGATATCGCAAAGCAAACCAGTCTGACCCCCCCAACGGTCAGTAATATCGTAAAAGAATTGATTGATAACAAATTCGTCATCGAAACGACACAGGGAACTTCCCAAGGAGGAAGAAAACCGACTTTGCTTGAAATCAACGCTGATCAGTTTTATGTGATTGGAATAGACGTAGGTAGATACAAGATGAACTTCGTGGTCTCGAACCTTTTTGGAAACCTGAAAGACACAACTGTTTTGAGGATCAAGGAGCATCCTTCTAAAGAGGATTTACTCGATACCATGAAAAAAGGAATCCATACCCTATTAGAGCCAGAGAGAAATGACCCGAAAAAGTTCATCGGTATCGGAATAGGCATGCATGGGATCGTCGATGTAGAAAAAGGCATCTCCCTTTTCGCCCCGTCCTTCCAGTTGTATGATATCCCGATCAAATCAGAACTGGAAAAGGAATTCGAGCTGCTTATAAAAGTTGAAAATGATGCACGGACGATGACTTTAGGAGAATCATGGTTTGGATATGGAAACAACGAGGATAATATCGTAGGCGTAAACGTCGGGCATGGCATCGGAGCTGGAATCATGATCAATGGACGGCTCTTCCATGGTGAGAGTGACATTGCCGGAGAGATCGGGCATGTGACCATCGATTTGTCAGGTCCCAAATGTACCTGTGGAAATTACGGTTGCCTTCAGACGCTCGCTGGCGGTCCGGCTATTGCAAACCGCGCAAAAAAGGAATTGAAGACAGGAAAAGCTTCCCGAATTCTTGATTTGGTTGAAAACGATCTTGAGAAAGTGGATGGAAAAATTGTATACGAAGCAGCTTGTGCCGGGGATGAATTCAGTATTGAATTACTGAACCAGACAGGTAGATATTTAGGAATCGGATTGATCAATCTCATCCATACTTTGAATCCTGAAAGTATCATCATTGGTGGAGGAGTCTCCAGGGCTGGGGATTTCTTGATGGATGGTATAAAAGAAACCATCCACTCAAGAGGATTGACAAAGAAAGCAAAAGAAACCCCGATCATCCTTTCAAAGCTAGGCGAAAATGCCTCAGCATTCGGTTCATGTGTACTTATTCTAGAGAAATTCTTCAACAAACATTGAGACGGTACCAGGTACCAAATTGGACCCCTTCTCTCCCAAGGGTTTTGAAATGGTGCCAGGTACCGTTTTGAACCTCTTCTGCCCCAAGGGTTTTGAAATGGTGCCTGACACCGATCCAAACCTCTTCTGCCCCAAGGCTTCTGAGATGGTGCCTGGCACCGAAGTATCTTTATCCTTTTACTGATCCTGCGAGCAGTCCTTTTACGAAGAACTTTCCTAGCAGGATGTATACGAGCAGTGTTGGTAAGGCTGCAAGCAAAGCACCTGCCATTTGTACATTCCACTGGACGATCTGGCTGCCTGATAGATTTTGCAATGCTACCATGACCGGCTGCTGGTCAGAAGTCGTGATGGTTACTGCAAATAAAAACTCGTTCCAGATGTTCGTAAACTGCCATATCCCTACTACTACAAACCCTGTGATCGAAAGCGGCATCATGATATGCATGAAGATCCTAAGGAACCCTGCTCCATCAATTTTAGCCGATTCGATCATCGATTCCGGGATGCTTGCATAAAAGTTCCGGAACATCAAGGTGGTGATTGGAAGTCCGTAAACGACATGTACAAATACCAAGCCTGCAATCGAATTATACAGACCGATCTCTCTCAAAAATTGGATCAACGGGATCAGAATACTTTGATAGGGAATGAACATACCGAATAAAATCGCTGTAAAAAGTGTATTCGAGCCTTTGAACTGCCATTTCGAAAGAACATAGCCATTCAAAGCACCGAGTAAAGCTGAAATGATCGTCGCCGGTATGACGAGATAGAAGCTATTCATCAGATTAGGGGCGAGCTTTGAAAAGGCCTCATAATAACTGCTGAAGTCAATCGAAGACGGCAGCTGCCACATTTGCGCCAATGTGATCTCATCAAGAGGCTTCAAGCTTGTGACCAACATGACATAAACCGGCATCAAATAAAATAGACTGATTGCAATCAACAGCAGGTATAAAAGGGGACGTGTAATTGTACGAATCGCCATCAAGACTCACCCTTTCTGCTTGAGATCAAATACGGAACGATAAAGATCGCAACGGACAATAACATGATGATTGCGATTGCTGCCCCATTTGCGTAATAATTTCCTCTGAAAGTTGTTTCATACATATAGACACCTGGCACGTCCGTGACATAATTCGCACCAGAACCTGTCATCGCATAAATCAGGTCGAAAATCTTCAGTGAGATATGAGCCATGATAATTACGACACTGACTGTGATCGGACGAAGTAAAGGTAAAATGACTTTCCAATACACCTGGAACTCTGATGCTCCATCAATTCGAGCAGCTTCTCTTACTTCTTCTGGTATTCCTCGCAAACCTGCAAGATACATTGCTACCGAAAATCCTGTCATTTGCCAGACGGCTGCGATCACTATCGCAATGATTGCTACTGGAATACCGAATTCGATTTTCCCCCATGATACCCCTGGAATAATGGTCGTATCGGTATACCATTTGGAATCAAGACCGATTTTACTTAAAAAAAGGTTGACCCCTGTTGATGGGTTCAAAAGCCATTGCCACACAACACCTGTCACGACGAACGATAAGGCCATTGGAAAAAAGAAGATGTTACGGAATAAAGATTCTTGTCTGATTTTTTGATCCAGCAAGATCGCAAGGACGATACCGATGATGATGACCGACAAAATGAACAAAATCGTAAAAAACAACGTGTTCCTCAAGTCAGCCTGGAATCGGAAATCCTGGAACAAGTAAATATAATTTTGAAGACCAGCAAAGGACAAATCAGGCACAAGACTATTCCAATTACTTAAAGATACATAACCTGTCCATCCGATGAACCCATAAACAAAAACGGCGATTAAGATCAGGGATGGCGTTAAAAACCCGATTGCCAGCAGATGATCTTTCGTCAGTACTTTTTTCTTTCTTTTTGGTGCAACTTTTAATTCAGGTGGTGTATGTTTCACTGATGTCCGAACCGGATCCATGACTGAACCTCCTTCTGGATTGAATCATAAAAAGAAAAGGGAGAAGAGCATAACCTCCTTCCCCCTTCCGATTTCATCGTTACTTCAATTCACTTGAAGCTTGATCAAGCGAATCAATGAACTGATCAACATCTTTTTGTGTAACAAAAATGTTTACGGCTTGGTTCACTTTGGTCAAGAAACCTTCAGGAGCAGCAGATCCGTGAGCAAGACTCGGAACTAGAGAAGCTTGTTTGAATTCTTCGATTGTTTCTTTACCGTATGCATCATACTTGGATACATCCGCATCCGTACGGGCAGGAATCGATCCTTTCAATGGATTGAAGACATCCTGACCTTCAACAGACCCGAGAACTGACAAGAATTTTTTCACATCATCAGGGTTTGACACGCCTTTCGGCAAACCGAACGTATCCGTGATGACCATGAATTCACCTTCTGTTTCTGGTGTTTCAGTCCATCCGAAATCTTCTTTCACTTTCAGGTTAAGGTCATTGACGAAATAGCCTTTTGCCCAGTCACCCATCACATTCATTGCTGCTTCACCTTCTGCAACCAATTGGGAGGCATCCTGCCAGTTACGCGAACTATGGTCCTCGTTTATATACGAAAGCATCTTTTTGAATGTTTCCGCAGCTTCTTTCACTTTCGCATCTGTAAAAGAAAGCTCACCAGTGAATAATTTATTATAGTCTTCCGTCCCTAGCGTACCTAATAAAGTGGTTTCAAAAACCTGTGTAGCTGTCCACGGTTCTTTGTCACCAAGCGCCAGTGGTGTCACACCTGCTTCTTTCAACTTGTCAGCAGCAGCAAACCACTCATCGAATGTCGTTGGAACCTCAATGCCATTTTCCTCAAAAACTTTCGTGTTATACCAGATGACATTTCCACGGTGTATATTCACTGGGACAGAGTAGATATTCCCGTCTTTACTTACCATATCGATCAAATCTTTAGGAAACTTATCTTCCCAGCCCTCTTCTTCATATAGATCATTCAACGGCTCCATTTTTCCAGCAGCTACCCAACCTTCATTCAGTTCAGCTCCGCCATGGACCTGGAAAGTTGCTGGAGGATCATCCCCCTGCATACGGCTCGCAAGCACTGCTTTCGCATTTGTACCAGCTCCACCTGCTACCGCTGCATTTTCCACTTCCACATCTGGATGTTTCTCTTTAAAAAGTTCGATCAACGCGTTCAAGCCATCTTCTTCACCTGCTCCAGTCCACCAGCTGAAGATATCAAGTTTAGCATCTTTGTCGCTGTTTCCATCTCCTGAACTGGAATCTGAATTACATGCCGCTAAAACCATCGCAAGGACAAGCAATAAGGATATGAATTTCAGTTTTTTCACTTTCATTCCAACAGTTCCCCCTTATTTGAATCAAAATGTAAACGCTAACAATTCAAGCTTATCACCTTAGATGAATAGGTAGAGTTAGAAATCCCTGCACTATTTTGCTATCTTCTTCATTATTTTGTCATGGGGTTCCTTGGACTCGAATATTGCGGATTGACTCACGACATGATCCGGAATTATCGGGACAAAATTTATAAAAAAATCACGACAAAATAAGAAAAAATCACAGCATGATCGTAATTTATCGCGACATCATCGTAAAAAATCGCGACATTCTCACAAAAGTGCTGAGAACAGAAAAAGGACTGACCTTAATCAGTCAGCCCTTTATACCTATCAATATCAATCAGTAGTGAATTTTGCGTCTGCCCAATCTGCATGATCCTCAGAGTTGTTATCACCTGCATCCGTTACAACCAGCTTCAGCTCTTTTGCATCTTTAAGATCGATTCTCACTGCTTTAGCCGGCGTATCGATTTTCATCAACCCACTGTCATATGCTTTTTCACCATCAAGATAAACCTCGAAGGTGGTCGATGCTAAAGTCCTACCCTTCATTTCCTGATCGACACCGACCATGGTTTCGAAAAACTTGTACCCTTTTCCTTCGATATCATAGATAATCTCAGAATTGGCATGGGTACCGATCCCTTTTTCAAAGATCCGATCGCCATCTTCCGTCTTCAAGGTGATCGGATTACCATCCACCGATTTGTCCTTGTTCACAGAACCCCATCCTGCCTGGGCACTTTCCCAATCAGTATCACTCAAATACAGATGCGGCACGAGGTTGAAATCAATCGCATAGGTTTTCTCCAGCAGTCCATCTGCAGATCTTGCTGTAATGGTCGTGGTCCCTGGCAAACCATCAGCCTCATCGATTTCGATCTCGACATTTTCCTTGACCGGAGTGACTTGGATTTCTGGAACTTCAGAAATCGTCCCTTCTAGATAATCCTGTTCATACTCCGTGATCTCAGCATTGAAATCTTCCAACGGCTTCCCATTGATGTCGATGCCTTTCACCAGTTCATCTGTGATCACCCGTTTGCTCAAGTCCATCGCGGAGTCCTTTTTAGAAATCGGGTTCAATCGATAGCTGTAGGAGTATGGCTTATTCGGATAGAGTGTGAATTCTGGATGAGGCCTTGCACCCCAGCTGTTGTCCCCGCCGACTCCCATCTGCCTGTAATCAAGACTGACCGTGATATCATCCCTTCTTTCCAGCTTGTATGGATGGCTCGCTGTCTCAAGGTCTTCCTCCGTATAATGGAGGGCGCCTACTTCAAGCAATGGATCACCTGTAGCCATCAGCCCGACTCCCTTCTCGTTCGTGAAGGTCACCCAGCGGACATCCGCCTTATTACCGGTTTCCTGTGGTTCGAGGTATGGGATGAATTGATCGTCCACTGTGCTTTCATACAATCCCACATCCGCTCCAGTTTTACGATCCCAATAGTTTTCATGAGGTCCTCTACCATACCACGTCATCGCCTCGAATTCTTCCGGCAACGTAAGCTCCATACCGAAAGCAGGAATTTCAGGCAAGCCGCTTCCAGGCATCAACGTATTTTTTACGACGACCTCTCCGGAACCATAAACGATATAAGAAGCTTTATAGTCTGACTCATCCGACGTCGGTAAAACAGCGGTCACATCGATCCGGACGGCTTTTGATCCTAATTTCTCAACTGAAACATCCGTAATCTCACGGTCGCTTCCGGCATCCCGCCATGTCGCTGTTCTCGATGGCATGCCGTTCCCTTTGTCATTATCGTTCGGTGCTCTCCAGAAGTCCGGCTCAGGTCCTGACTTCAATAGCTCCGTATCTTCAAAGTTAAAGCTTGAAAGCGTTCCTTCTTCTTTATCGAAGGTCACTTCAAAATCTGTGCCTTTCACATTGACCCGTTCATCACTTTCATCTACTTCGATGTCACCCATGTCAGAAAGGTCTTCTGCCTCCGGTTCAGGCACATCGAATGGGACTTTGAACTGCTCGGTTGCCACCTCATGCCCTTTCGGTGCCCAAGAAGTCGCTTCCGGAAGGCTGAAGCTGACATTCAACCAGTATTCGACACCCTCTTCAAGTTCAGGTTGCTTGAATGGAACGTCCACTGTCTTCGTTTCCTCTGGCTTGATATCCAGATCTTTCAGCTTCCCACTTTCAATCACTTGATCATCTGCTTTCAATTCCCATTCGGCATCAAAAGCATCGATGTTCGTAAAGAGATGTTCATTTTTGATGGACATTTTGCCGTTGACTAGATCTACATCTTCCATTTCGATATTTTGATAGACTTTCTTCACTTCCCAAAGCTCAGGCTGCACTTCACGGTCAGGGAATACGAGGCCGTTATCAAGGAAGTTTCCATCGTTCGGATTGTCTCCCCAATCCCCGCCATAAGCGAAATATTCTTTTTGCTCATACTGTTCTTCCTTCATGTTGTCAAACTCCATCCAAAGGACTGTTCCTTCTCCAGGGGCTCGGTCTTCATCCTTCAATTCATCAAGGGTCAGAGCCCGGTCGTAGATGCGGACCTTGTCGATCACTGCACTGGAAGTCCGTCCTTTTTCCGCATTCCGTCCAATATTGACTTGATAAGTATTACTCTTGATTTCGCCACTGAATTCCTTTTCCGCAAGCAATTCATCATCAGCGTACAACTTCAAGGATTGTCCGTCGTAAACACCTGCGACATGGTGCCAGTTCCCATTCCAGTCGTCAGGGATCTGCGCTTCCACGGTCACCCATGAATTGTTTTGATCATACACGAAAAATTCGAGCTGATCACCGTTTTGTTTGATCGCATATTGGGTATCCCCTTTTGCGATGAATGGGTTGTGGCCATTGGTCGCCTCAGGCTTCACCCATGCTTCCAATGTCAGAGCCTTGCCCGTGATATCCAAAGCTTTTTCATCAGGCAGCGTCACATATCCGTCGACCGCGTCACCACTATGCCCTTCGACAACATCTCCGAATAATTCACCTCTCAATTCCGTGCTGCTTTCATCAAACACGAGTTTTTTCGTAGGCGTTGGCCAACTCAATCCCTGGTCGACCCAGTCCCAGATGAATCCGCCTTGCAAGTTATCATACTTGTCGATGACATCCCAGTATTGGTTCAGGTTCCCGACACTGTTCCCCATCGCATGTGCGTATTCACAAAGGATATACGGTCGTTCCGGATGGGTCTGCGCCCAGTTTTCAACACCCTCAACACTCGGGTACATGTGGCTTTCCACATCTGTCCAGCGGTTGTCCCCTTCATAATGGACAAGCCTTGTCGGATCTTTTTCATGGACCCAATCCGCCATTTCCTTGAATGTATTTCCACTTCCAGCTTCATTTCCTAACGACCAGAACAGGATCGACGGATGGTTTTTATCCCGTTCCACCATGCTTTTCACCCTGTCCATCGATGCAGGCAGCCACTGAGGATCGCTCGCTGGAAGTTCACTCCTGGCACCATGCGACTCGAGATTGGTTTCATCAATGAGATAGAGACCGTATTCGTCCGCCAGTTCATACCATCTCGGCTGGTTCGGGTAGTGGGACGTACGAACCGCATTGATATTGAATTTTTTCATCAGTTTGATATCTTTTATCATCGACTCTTCGGTCACCGCTCTTCCACTATCAGGGTCCGTTTCGTGGCGGTTCACACCTTTCAATGTAATCGGCTTCCCATTGATGAGCATCTGCCCGTCCTGCAATTCGAATTCTCGGAAACCGACCTTCATACTCATCGTTTCAACGATTTTTCCGTCCTGATCTTTAAGTGCCAGGACTAAAGTGTATAAGTTCGGATGTTCCGCAGACCACTTCAATGGGTCTTCGAAAAGCTTGTCCTTGTCTACCGTCACCTCATTTTTCCCACCGAAATCAACCTGCATTTCGACCGGCTTTTCACTCACCTTTTTCTGGTCAGCATCATACAACGCCCCTTCGATCGTATACGGCTCATCCGTTTGCTTACCGTTATTCGTTACAATCACTTCCGTATTCAAGGTAGCATCTTCATAGGCTTCATCAAGGTCCGTCGTCACAGCGAAATCTCGCATATGGACCTGTGGTGTCGAATAGAGATACACATCCCGGAAGATTCCGCTCAATCGGACGAAATCCTGATCCTCGAGCCAGCTGCCATCAGACCACCGGTAGACCTCTACTGCAATCGTGTTTTTCCCCTTTTTCAAATACTTGGTGATATCGAACTCAGCCGGAGTATAGCTATCCTCACTGTATCCCACCTTCTTACCGTTCACCCAAACGTAAAAGGCGGATTCGACACCCTGGAACGAGATATAGACTTTTTCACCATTCCAATTCCCAGGTACCGTGAAATTTCTTTTGTATGAACCGACTGGGTTGTAGATAGTCGGTGCTTTAGGAGGTTCTGGTTGCTCATACCCTGTCCAAGGATATGTGATGTTCGTATAGATCGGATAATCGTAGCCTTCAAGCTGCCAATTGCTCGGGACTTCAATCTTATCCCACCCGGAAACATCATAATCTTCTTCGTAAAAATCCACTGGCCGTTCATCCGGATTCTTCGCCCAATGGAAACGCCACTTCCCGTTCAATGTTTTGTAATGGGTCGATTTCGTCCGGTCTCCTTTCAGGGCGGATTTCACATCCTTGTACGGCATCAACGTGGCATGAGCAGGCTCCCTGTTCACCTGGAAGGTTTCAGGATTGTTGTTCCATTCCGGATCCTCTTCCCCCGCCTCTGCCAGGGCCTGGACATTCAATCCACTGCAAATCAGCAAAAACGACAACATCAAGAAAAAATACCTCCTAAACTTCCTCAAGGTAACATCCTCCTTTTAAATTTACTATTAGACTTGAAAGGCCCCTAATTACTTTATTAAATTAATTAATAAAGTATACAGACCTGATTCGTCCTTAATGTCTAATTTTCGATAAAATACTAGAATCCCTCTTTCTATTTTGCCAATCTCAAAAAACAGGAAAATACTCCTGTGTCAAAATAAGGGATTAACTTCCTTGATTAAATGTTTCATAGTCAATTCGACATAATAAAGAGGACCTGAACAGGCTAGGTCCTCCTACATGACCACCATTAAAGGACATCTGTTCCTTTATTCAAGTTTTAGAAAGTTCCAAAACTGATTATTTATGCAAATAACGTCTCTGGTGTCCTCTATTTTTGAAAAAACATGCTGTTTTCGAGAAAATAAGGGCTCTGGTGTCCGGTAAAGAGTATTTTCATGACGGTTGTAGAACTGTACGGTATTGTTTCGGGCTTTGGCCGACAATCTTTTTAAATACCCTGCTGAAGTAATTGGGGTCTTTATAACCGACTTTAAAGCATACTTCTTTCACACTGATTTCCGGCTCCATCAGATACTCCTTCGCCTTTTCGATCCGTATGTGAGTCAAAAAATCAATGAACGTGATTCCTTTTTTCTCTTTAAAAAGCTTGCTTAGATAGTATGGACTTAATTCGACATGGGACGCTACCATTTCAAGCGTCAATGGATCATAATAGTGCTTTTCAATGTAGTCCTTTGCATTTTCCAATTTGCCCTTCGCCTGGACCATCCTCCATGTTTGTACTTTTTCAACAATTTCCCTTAATAAACGGGTACTCTCCTCCTTGAGCTCTTGATAAGAGGAGATCTGGTTGTATGGGATGAACCGATTCACAGGTATGCCTAAGTCATTGATCATCCGGGTTGCAATGATGAAAAACTCATTCAAAGAAGACACTGAGCGTTTCAAATCAATTACAGCATCATTGGACAATTCATTCAGATAGAACTCAAATTTTTGAAGTGCCCTTGTCGCGTCTCCGCTCTTAATGCTTTCCAACAGATCCTTTTCCTTTTGGAAAGCTACTGTAGCCCCATTCTCTGAATTACTTTCATCAGTCGAAAACTTATAGGTCACATGTTCATCTGATTGAATGCTCTCCAATGTATGCAGTGCTTCATAGTAGGATCGGCTAAGCTGATGGACAGACCGGTACGGTAATCCGATCGCGACGTGCGGCTTGAATTGGAAATATAGTTCACACTGATGGATCAAATTCCTTATGAACGGAAGGATGTACGTTTTGAATCCGTTCTTATCATTTCCATCGATTTTATCCGTCAGAAAAAAGAGGGGCAATTTCTCTTCATGATTCGGACTTAGAAGGATCGAATCAGCGGAATGACTGTTGACATAATTCTTCAGCCAATCCAGCCATACCCTCCGATCAACCTCCTGGTTGGTCTTCTCAACCACGATGGCATAGCCGCATTTGAAGTTGACATCCAGAAGCTCCCCCCATTCCTTTAAATCCAATTCCTGGACATGGTCGACAAGTAAAGAAACCGCCCATTCGGATTGCATGAAATCGAGGGCTTTGTTGAACTTCCGCTCGAGTTGCCGTTTATCTTCCAACTCCTCATGTTCTTGGTCGATCTCCGCTTGTACCCGACGGATGGATTCGATGACTTCATCCTTTTTGCTCGGTTTCAGCAAATACTCTTTTACACCCTGCTGCATCACTTTTTTGGCGTACTCGAACGTATCGAACGCTGAAACCATGATGAACCGGATATCCGGCAGCTCCTTTTTGATTTCATTCACTGCCTCGACGCCATCGATTCCTGGCATTTTTATATCCATTAAAATAAGATCGGGGTGCTCGGCTTTTGCCATTTCGATTGCCTGCCGCCCGTTCCCTGCCTCAGCAATGATCTCCGCCTCTTCCATCTCTCTGCTGATCATCATCTTCAATGCTTCCCGTTCAATCCGTTCATCATCAACTACCATAATACGCAACATACTGATCGTCTCCCCTTTTTTCTGCAGTACATGGTATTGCAATTCTGATCATCGTCCCTTGATTAACCGCTGATTCGATCTGGATCTCGCTCTTATTCTTGTAAAACAGCTCCAACCGTTTGACTACGTTCTTCATCCCGATCCCGGTCGAGTGGCCCTGTGATCGGAGTTCCGGCTTTCCATCATCCTCTTTTTGGAGCAATCGTTCTTTTACATCCTTCTCCATCCCCACGCCATTATCGTGTACCTCAATCATTACTCGTCCATTTTCCTCGTACACCCCAAGCCTGATTTCTGCATCACTTTCGTACGATTCAATACCATGGATGAACGCATTTTCCACAATAGGCTGAAGGGTCAAAATCGGAATTTCAATATCCAGACACGTATCATCGATGTCTGTTTTGAATGTGACCCGATCCCCGAACCGTGTCTGCTGGATGAAAAAGTATTCTTTCACGATCCCGACCTCCTCTCGTAAGGTCGTCGGCTTATCAAGATTGCCTAGATTATATCGGAGCAACGCGGACACAGAGCTGATCAGATCACTCGTTTTTTCCGAGCCTTCAAGATAGGCCATTCTTGAGATTGTGTTCAAGGTGTTGAAGAGGAAGTGTGGATTGATCTGGCTCTGCAGACTCTTCAATTCCATCTCCTTCAACAATCGATCGAGCTCTGACTGATCCTTGATTTCCTTGATCAACTCGCGGATGTTCCTCCTCATCCGATTGAAAGTCCCAGCCAAAAGTTTCATCTCATCATTCGTCCGTACTTCCACATCTTCACCGGAAAAGTCTCCTTTCGATATTTTCCTGGCAGAGGAAGACAGCAGGCTGATTGGTCTTGTGATGCCCCTCGAGAACCATAGAGCGGTCAACAAGCTAAGGAAGATCGTCGTAACGAACAAGGAAATCCCCATCGCCTGAAGATAGAGGTTTTTCTGTTCCATCGCGTGGTAAAAAGCACGATAGCTTGTCAATTCACTGTTCAGAAGGCTTAAAGTCGTTTCCTGGATAAAACGTGATACCTTTGCGGCTTCATTCAAATGGAATGAATACTGGTTCAAATCTTCCTTTTGAAACGCCTCGATCGTCTGTTCACACTCTTCCAAGAAACTCTCGATCATATTGTAGTAATTTGTAACAGTCGGGTAGTTATCATTGTTTTCCACCTTGCCGATCAATTTCTCTTTTTCAACAACCAATTGATCTCGCAACCTATGATAGTCATCCAAATAGCGAGGGGACTTTTCGATGACATACGCGTTGATCGATTCATAGACTTCGTTCGTCTGCTTCGAGATCTGATTCAAGATGATGAAGCGCTCGAAGCTGTCATGGTACTGATCAATCGTCTGCTGGCTGCTATGGTAAAGGTAGAACGTCACCACATTCACTAAAAGGACGAGAACGGTGACGAATATCATGATCTTCGTTCTGATCCGGATCATTTTTCAATGACCTCGAGTATTTCATTTTCCTGTAACGGTAGATCCTCCCGATGGATTACTCTCGTTTCCGTATGGTTGATTTCATCGATGGCCTTCCCCTCTAAAATTTGAACCATCGTCTCAACTGATTTATATCCCATTTCATATGGTTTTTGGATCACTGTGGCTTCAATCTTCCCGGCCTTGAGCAGCTCGATCGTCTCAGGCAAGATATCGAAGCCGATTACATAGACATCGTCTGTCTTCCCCATCTGCTCCAGGACTTGTGAAATCCCGATCGCATCAAGCGCACTCGTCCCGTAAAAGGCGGTCACTTCTGGATATTCTTGCAGGATTTTATACGTTTTTTCTGCTGCTTGGATCCGAGTGATATGGGAATCTTCAATCGTGGTCACTTTCACCCGTTCTTGTTCCTTTATCGCATCTTTAAAGCCCTGTACCCGCAGCTTTTGATGGGTCGCATCAAATCTCCCGGTAATGATGGCGACGTTCACTTCCCCTTCCGTATCGGCCAACAAGGCTTTCCCAGCTAGCAGCCCAGCGTAATAATTATCCGTCCCTATGTAAGCGATCCGGTCGCTCTTCGGTGCATCCGTATCAACGGTGATGACAGGAACCCCTTTTTGGATGGTGTTATTGATCAACGGCGTGAATTGCTCTTCACTCAATCCCTGTGTCATGATGCCATCGACTTTTGCCGCTGCGGCCATTTCAATGGTCGTCATATGTTCTTCCAGATTTGCCTGCTTCGGACCAGCATACTCAAGCGTCACACCTAGTTTCTCTGCTGCTGAACGTGCTCCCTTTTCAACTAGTTTCCAATAATCATTGTTGATTTCCTCTGGCACCAATACGAGATGATAATTTGGTTTCGTGTATGGTTCTTGAGCCTGGATCGACTCGATACTGAAGGATTTGATAGAAAAATAGACGAAGAAAGAGAAAGCGGTTACAAAAAGGACTATGAAAACACCGACGATCGTTCTACCCATTGTGCATTCCACCCAATTGTTGTTTCTACTAGTTTAGCATAAATTATCTAAAAATACAGAAAATGACTTGGATACAGCACCCATTATGTCGAATCATGAGGTATACTGCCTCTATGTGGTAAAAATCGCTCCCGGAGCGATTTTTTTTATGAATAGGATGTGCCGGCTGCCGGAATTGCGCGGTTTTCTAGAGGAATTTCGCGAAAATAAATGCACGCTCTCGAAAATGGATTGCACATCCTGAAAATTGATTGCATCGACATAAAGCTAATTGCACCTTGCGACAATAAAACACTGCTACAGCAAAACTTTGCTGTGGCAATTTTGTTTGTTCTGGTCGCTGCTAGGCTTATTTTTTCAGGCTGTGTTAGATGATATGCAGGGATTTCGGAAATTCAAATGGGATTCGATCTTGGTTCCTAAAATAAAAAAAGCACATTCAGACAAAGCTCGAAGTTTACTTGTCCAAATAACATATTTGGTCATAAGTCCATCTTTAAGTATTTAAGGAAACTGGTCATGAATTTTTTAGATTTTTAAGTATAAACTATGTTGTAGTTAGCAGAATTTAGGTGGTTTCAATGAATCAAAGGTGATTCACTCTGTTCATATTTATATCCTACTTATCATGTCTACCGGATTCATGGTACATGTACTGATTATCCCTACTATATTATCAACTTCCAACAGGGATGCCTGGTTAAGTGTTGTTTTCAGTACATTACCATTTATACTTTGGATTTTGCTTATTTTTTATATCTATGGAAAATTAAAAAAACATGATGATATTCTCTCTTTACTTAAACGAAAATTTTCTCATTCTTGGATATTTATCATTTTTTCGATTGTATTTGGATTGTATTTTCTAATAAATGCCTTCATTACTCTTAAGTTTACTTTTTTTTGGGCGAAAGGTAACTACACGTTCGAAGTTCCTAATTTTGTCATTTTGTCGTTATTTGCTCTTCTTTGCTTATATTCATCTGCAAAAGGTCTTCGGACCATTAGTACGATCGCATTCCTAGTACTGCCTTTTGTTTCGTTTTTTGGATTTTTAGTGGGGATCGGAAATTCACCAAATAAAAATTATGAACTGCTGTTTCCAATATTTGAAAATGGATATAAAGATTTTATTCAAGGTTTGGTTCCTACCTTTTCTGGTTTGTTTGAAATTATCTTTATTTTGTTTTTAACACCCTATATTAAAGACAGATTAAAGGTTAAATGGCTTATATTGACTGGGATCATTCTTGTGTTTTTAATCTTAGGTCCTCTAGCAGGAGCTATATCAGAATTTGGTCCTGAAGAAGCAGCAAAATTGAGAAATCCAGCTTATGAGCAGTGGAAGCTGTTGATAATAGGCGAACAAATTACCCGCCTGGATTTCCTTTCGATATTCCAATGGTTTTCTGGAGCGTTTGTTCGGATAAGCTTATCATTATTCATTGCCGGCAAAATCTTGATGTTCAACAAAAAGAAAAAATGGGTTCTTCCTATCCTTTATTTAATAGTAGTCATCAGTGCATGCATTCCTTGGGATGCCACCTCATTTTTTCACTTTTTGCAAAATTGTTTTTTCCCTATTAACCTTATATTTCATGTTTGCACGATGCTGCTTTTATTACTGATTTCATTTAAAAGGTGATTCCATGAAGAAAAATCAAACTAAACAAAAAGTCATCAGCTTAGACCAATTGAAAAATTGGTTTGAAGGTTCTTCAGATATCGATATAAGAACAAGAACTTATCATGATGTTACACTGAATTATCTGTATTGCCCTCATTCAGTGGATATGAAATTTATCAATGACGTTATTTTTCCAACCATCAATACAGTAATCGAAGAGAACGGCCACTTAAGTTTTGAATTGTTAAACAATGTCTTGGAGGTCAGTAAGCTAAAAGATTTAAATAAAGTTAGAACAGGGATCGAGGAAAAATTATTTTCAGGTGAATTACTTCTATTTAATCATGATTTAAATGATCTTTTTTTTATACCTGTATTTAAACTTCCAAAAAGAAGTCCGGAAGAATCCAATTTAGAAACCTCCGTCAAGGGACCAAGAGATGGATTAGTAGAAAACATATCGGATAATATGGCATTAATCCGTCAAAGGTTAAAAACGTCTTCATTAAAAAGCATTGAATATACAATCGGTGAAAGAAGCCGAACGAAAATCTTAGTACTTTATATAAATGATGTAATGAATCCATCTATTCTAGAAAATGTTAAAAAGCGACTGGATTCCATAAAGGTTGACATTGTTGCAAGCAGTTACGAAATTGAGGAGTTCCTATACGATAAAACATTCACTTTATTTCCTTTGATGGATAGTTCGGGAAGACCCGATTTCGCTGTTCAGTCCTTAACTCAAGGTAGATTTGTGATCTTAGTGGATGGAAACCCGACATGCTTGATAGGACCCACAAATTTCAATCAGATATTATATTCTGCTGAAGATGTACAGGAAAGTTTCTTTTTCATAAGTATGGTTAGGATTCTCCGGTTAATAGCGATATTTACAACGATATTTTTACCTGGATTTTATATTTCATTAGTAACCTTTCAACTAGATCAAATTCCTTATTCACTTGTCGCAACAGTATCTGCTTCTAGAATGGGCCTACCTTTATCTGCTCCAGCCGAAGTCTTTATCATGCTTGTTTTATTTGAATTATTTAAAGAAGCTGGGGTTCGCCTCCCAAAACCTGTTGGACAAACTGTTGCTGTTTTAGGCGGATTGTTTATAGGTGATGCTGCGATTCGGGCAGGACTAACCTCCCCTGCATGTTTAGTCATTGTTTCAATCACAGTGATATCGGGTTATATACTCACTAATCAAAACATGTCAGGAAATCTCGTGATTCTGCGATTTCTTGTTTTAGCATTTTCATCCTTACTTGGCTTGTATGGCTTCTTCATTTTCTTGTTTCTAATCATTACAACCATGGTTTCATTAGAAAGTTTTGGACAACCATATATGTCGTATTTAACCAAACCCAATACAGCAGATATCATAAAAAATATCCTAAGGCTACCTTTTTGATTTATGAAGAAGCGGAATCAAGCATATCAACCTATAGATAGAAATAGTCAAAAGGAGTAAGTTATGAAAAAGACTTTACTGATTATCATGATAAGCAGTCAGCTCCTTTTCCTTTCTGGTTGCTGGGGATCGAAAGAAATACAAAGTCAAACCTATGTTACCGCTGTTGGATTGGATTACTCTGAAGGAGAGTTTGTCGTATATATTCAAGCCTTGAATTTTGCCAATATCGCGAAACAAGAAGGCGCATCTTCTTTGCAGCAGGCGCCCCCCATTTTGATTGGGGAAGCTAAAGGAAACACCATTCAGGAAGCTATAAGTAATTTAGAACAAATATCGGCACTACCTCTCTACTACGGACACGTTGAAACCATTCTTCTAAACGAAAACGTTATAAAGGAACAAATGGATTCCGTCATTGATTTTATTGGACAAAATTCTTTACTAAGATATAATATATGGCTGTTTGGTACAGAACAGGATATTAAAGAAATTTTAACAAGTGAGAGCTTTTTTAATTTTCCTTCTTTATATACAATCATCCATAGCCCTAAAATCTTAACTAAAAACAACTTTTTCATTCCCATTGAAAAGTATAATAAATTCATCTCGACCTATTACCAGCCAGTTGGTACTCAGTTCATTCCTTCAATAGATGTGGATAAAACTCATTACTCAGAGGATGAAAAAAAGAAAGATATTGCTGTTGTTACGGGAGGATTTGTTATTTCGCAGAAACAATACAAAGGATGGGTAAATAAAAAAGACCTAGTTGGTTTAAAATGGTTTTCTGAAAAAGCTACGAACATCCCTCTCTCCATCTTTGAAGAAAAAGTCAGTGTCATCATACAGAAACCTAAAAAAACGATCAAAGTGGAAGAGGATGGGGAATCACCTTCATATCACTTAAATGTAAAGGCAAATGCAATATTGACCCAAAATGAAGAAGATATTAGTAAAGCTAAAATTAAAAAAGAAGTAGAAAAGAAAATTAAAAGTGAACTATTAAAGACGATAGAGAAAAGTGGAGAGCTAAAAGCAGATTTGTTGAATATTAGTGAGAAAACATATCGATATCATCTGAAAAATTGGGATATAAGTGAAATTGCTTCAATTGATAAGGAATCCATAGATCACATTGATGTAAAGGTACACATTGAACAAAATATAAATTATAAACGTTAGAATGGGTGTGTTCATCGATTGAAGGCCATTTTTATGGGCGGTTTGACATGATGGGAACGGATAGTTGAATTACACTTCTTGAAAAATAATTGCACTTTGCGAAAGTCATCTGCACTCAACCAAGCTTTATGGCTCCGTCTCCAATTTAAATGCTTCAACAAAAACTACCACAGCAAACTCTGCTGTGGTAGTCCTATACAATCAACTATTTAATGGTGTTTTCCTTATAAAGTTTCCCGATCTGTTCGGCAGTCAATGCTTCTTTATACACATTCACTTCATCGACCAGGCCTTTCATCTGGAGCCCCTCAGGGTTCCATGGTGCGCCGCCTATGATCAATGGGTTGTCATTAGGCTTGACCGAAGTTGGTCCGGCTGGTACATTGGCGACTTCTTTTCCATTCAGATAACCGATGATCCGTCCATCCTTTTTCCAGGTCATCGCTAAATGTGCCCATTCTCCAGCTGGAATCTCACCTTGATTGAAAGAATAGCGTCCATTCTCAGCCCAGATTTCCGGATAAAGACCTTTATTGACGCCAAGCACATACCCATCACCGATATTCGTCTTGCCGATGATCTTTTGATCAGACTCCGGGTCTTCAAGATTGACCCACAGGCCGATCGTCAGTTCATCGCCGCCATTCAGGAGCTCATCGGACGGGACCTCAATCCAGCCGCCATCCAGTTGGACTGCTTTGCCGAACTTTCCATCTACAAGGGCCGTATTTCCGGACAGTTCACCGTCATTTCCATATGGCGAGTGATCTTTTACCGTGCCATCAACGGCTTCATCGAACTTCAAGGACAAGACCGGTTCATCACGGTACAATGCTTTCAGTGTTCCGGTCAAATCATTCAGCTTCACCTCATGGATGCCGAGCTCCACATCTTGAACGGTAAAGGACACCGTTTCACTATCCCCTGCTTCAAGCTGGATCGTCTTCGATTCGACCAGTTCACCGTCAAAATAAAAATCGAGTTGTTTTTCGCCTTCCATCGATCCAATATTGGACACGTCAGCTGAGATCGTGGCATCTTCCCCAGGATCAACCTGATCCGTCACAAGGTTAGAGAGTTCGAACACCGGTACTTGGGGCACTTCACCTTCATAACCCCAGTCTCCCGGTTGTCCGTTTTTTCCATACCGAGTGATTGATTCGATCAATGCCTTGCCATCTGCGTTCAACTGTTCTTTGGCGTCCTCTGCAATGTGACCTGGCTTTTTCTTGTTCATCAACTTCAAGAAGTCTTCTGAATGCTTAGCTGCTTGATCAAAGTGTTCCTTTTCTAGATGTTTCCCGATCTGCTTCATCTTCTGATCCAGTTGCTTTTTCAACGGACCGTCAATTTTGCCTTCATCAACGAACAATTGATAGATTTCTTCGAATTCCTTGAATGTTTTGTTGATATCGTCGAACCCGAGAAGTTCGATCTCCGCCACTGAAGTAGAAGAAGCTCCTTGATTATCCTCAATGATCAAGCGGTAATATGCATACTCACCAGGATTTTTGATTTCAAATGGTTTAGTGAATTTCCGCCATTTGAAGTCCTCATCATTTCGTTCATCAAGGATGGTCCAGTCGTTTCCATCCTTCGATCCGATCAGAACCCAGCTTTTCGGATCCTGCTTTTTGTCCTCACCTGACGTAAGTGTGTACATGAGCGCTTTTTCCGACTGATCCTTAAAATGATACTGGACCCATGGCTGCTGGCTCTCGAACGTCAATTTGGTTCTGGAGGAATTGTCGAACAGTGCTTTTGCAACACCTTCATCACTGTGAATCGACGTACCCTCCGCATGATCGGTCAAATCTTCCATCGGATTCGGAAGCAGAGTCGAACCATTGGTGGAAGTTTCCGTGATTGATTTTGGCAATGCATCATGTGACGTTCCCCATTTTGACGGTTCCGGCCCCATTTCAAAGTCTAAAGTCGCTCCTTCGGCAAGCATGTCATGAGAAATAGAGAGCTTATCATACGGCTTGTCATTGACTTGCAGGCTTTGCACATATTTGTTCTTATCGCTCACTTCTGGTGCCCGGATGACGATGTCTTCTCCGTTTTCAAGATGGATCGTCATTTTCTCAAAGTAAGGTGCACCGATCGCATATTCCGGAAGCCCCATTTGAAGAGGATAGAATCCAGCGGCGCTGAAGAGGTACCATGCAGACATTTCACCATTATCCTCATCCCCTGGATAACCCTGTCCGATTTCATTGCCAAGGTAAAGTCGTGACAGGACTTCACGTACCTTATCCTGTGTCTTCCATGGTTGGCTAACGTAATTATACATATACGGGATGTGATGGGAAGGCTGGTTGCTGTGGCCATACATACCCATCCTTACATCTCTAGCCTCTCGCATTTCATGGATGACTCCGCCATAATGACCAGGATGCAGCGCTGTTTCTGGAGTAGAGAAGAACTCATCAAGCTTGTCAGCCAATTCATCTCTTCCTCCATAGAGATTGGCGAGCCCTTGTCCATCCTGAGGGACATGGAAAGCCATGTTCCATGCGTTCGTTTCCGTATAATCGCCGCCCCATTCCCTAGGATCATAGTTTCCTGGCGTCGATCGCCATTCTCCTGATGGGTCTTTTCCCATGAAGAATTCGACATCCGAGTTGAACATGTTTACGTAATTTTTCGCCCGGTTGATATAGTATTCGTGATCCGTCTTCAATTGCTCATTGGATGGATCCTTATCAGAAAGGGCGTTTGCCATATTGGCGATGGCGAAATCGTTGATATACCCATCCATCGCCCATGACATGCCTTCACCCGTCGTGTTGCTCGTATACCCGTCAAATATCGATGTTGCCAATCCTTTTCGGCCGACGCTCGCATCCTCACTGGCGACGGCAGCATTTTTCAGGGCAGAATCATAGAAAGCATCGACATCAAAATTACGGACGCCTTTCAAATACGCGTCTGCAAAAGCGACATCCGAGCTCGTCCCGACCATCAGGTTGGCATAGCCAGGAGATGACCACCTGGAGATCCAGCCACCATCTTTATACTGCTGGACGAATCCATCGATCATTTCGCCTGCCTGTGTTGGGGTGAACAAAGTATAAGCAGGCCAGGAAGTCCGATACGTATCCCAGAAACCGTTGTTGATGTAAGGTTTTCCTTCCACGATCTTCGCCCCTGTTTCTGTAGCTGTATTTTCACCAACAGGTTCTGAAAAAGGACTTGCATACTTGTATTCAGGAGCATCCTTTGTCCCGGTATTTTCGTACCCGATGTTCGGATACAGGAAAAGACGATACATATTGGAATAAAGGGTTACAAGCTCCTCTTCACTTGCACCTTCGACTTCGATGATTCCCAGTTTGTCATTCCAAAGTTCTCCGGCACGTTTTTGTAGATCTTCGAATTGATCGTCTTCTTTAATATCCTGTGCCAGATTCTTTTTCGCCTGATCGACACTCAGCAATGACGTCGCGATTTTCATCGTCACGGTTTGATCGTCACCAGACGTATCAAAGCGGAAGAAGCCGGACACATTGTCCCTGCCCTCACCAGTCAATTTGCCGCTATCGACGACAGGTCGATCAAACTCTGCATAGACGAACATCCTTGTCGCCCCTGCAGACAAGCCGCTCCGAACATCTGTAAAACCAGAAAGACTCTTGTTGTCAGGGTTAAGCGTAAGCCCGCCATTATTGTTCACATTGTCGAAGATCAGGTTCGATGTATCACCTGTAAATGTGAATCGGAACATTGCAGCACGATTTGTCGGTGTCATCTCTGTCTTGATGCCATTTTCAAACGTGACGCCATAATAATGGGGTTTTGCGATTTCATTCTCATGTTTGAACGCGAGAGCACGTTCTTTGCGGTCCGCTGATGGCTCATCCGCAGTCGAAGCAGAAGGCATCACCTGGAACGTCTGACGGTCCCCCATCCACGGGCTTGTTTCATGGCTCAATGAAAATGCCTGGATTTCCGGCAGATTATCGTCGTTGTTCGATTGCTGGTAGCTATACAGCCAGCTTGTCGATCCTGCATTCGTCACGGGTGCCCAGAAGTTGAACCCATGAGGCACCGCTACCGCAGGAAAATTGTTTCCTCTTGAAAAAGTCGAATTGGAATTGGTCCCGCGCAGGATATTGACATGATCCACAGGACTTTCATAGGTTTCCTGGTCAGGAGTGTCATCGATTTTGATATCGTCGATTGATCCTTTGAAAACACCAGGTCCTTCACTTTTATCATAGGCTACAAGGATCCGGTCGATCGTTTTTCCTTCCGCCACCTCACCTATGGAAGCACGTTTGATGTTCCATTGGTTTGAATAAAGGGTTTTTGAATCACCCTGGGCCTGTGGATTCATTTTTACGCCATGCTGATCGCGGGCATCGAGCTCGCTAAGATAGGTGCCATCTGTAAAAGCAAGGTCGACAGCTACATACGTACTCGAATAATCGAGATGCTCCTTATCGGCGAATTGTGGATGAATCGCATAGGAAAGGACAGTTTCCGGTTCCACCTTGATGTTGACATCGACGATTTTATTGTAGGAATATGCCCGTCCATCCGCATCATGCTTTCCTTCATACGTCAATGCCTTCTTTCCTTTCCAGCCGACGTTCGTTTTTCCTGTATAACTGTTCGTTGGCCCATCCCCTAGTTCCGTTTTCATATGGTCAGAGGTTTCTGGTGGAGGCGCATCGATTCCGTTTGACAAAGCGATTTCTGCCAGCTGTGTTAGGTCCTCGCCTGCATTTTCAGTGATATCGAATTTGTAATAGGTGTAGCTGTCTTCATTCTCGAATTCATAGATTTTACGTTCAAAGCGCTCCTCAAAGCTTTCATTGGACCTGCTGTCGATTTCTGTCCAATCTTCACCGTCGTTCGAGCCATAAAGCGTCCAATTCTTCGGATCCCTTCCCTGTGCATCATTTGCTGATGTGAAAGCATATTTCACGATATTGACCGGTTCAGGGAACTTGAACTGAAGCCATGTCGTCGGTTCGAATGCAAGCCATTTTGTTTGATCGCTTCGGTCGATCAAGTTGGCTTCGATTTCATTCGGTGGATTGCTTGCACTTGCTGTCACTTCCTCAACCTGATCTGTGATATCCCCCTGAATCGTATCGTAAGGGACGTACCCACTTACTCCGGAAGACTTTTCGTCCCCTGAAGGATCGATTTCCACCGTATTTTCCCATGTCAATTGGGGATCGCCTTCTTCAAAAGAGGTGAAGAAATCTGCCCCGGTGTCTTCCTCAGCTGAAGCGTCCTGCCCGCTGGAAAATGAAAACATCGGGATCAGCAAGCTGAAACATAAAAAGACTGAAAAGAAATTCGAAAAAGATTGTTTTCTCATCTTATCCTCCCAGAAAGATTTTGTCTTAAAAATCTATTATTCCCCTTAGTTAAGGCGGGGGCTGACTTATGGTGCAGCCCCTCAAAAATTCAGATTCAATGGATGATGTTGAGCTGGGCTGTATCGGTCTTCACCTTCTTACCATCTACCGTCACTTCTGCCCACACATCAATCGATTCAACATCGCCTACATCCGTTTCCAAATATAAAAGTTTGTTTTCATACTGGGTATCGAAACTGATCAACTCAGGATGGCTGCTGAAATACTCCACGGTTGCATCAGCAAGGTCCAGAGACTTTCCGTCGCTCATTTTTCCGGTAACGACCATCTCCGTCAATTCCCCTGGTTTGATTTCGACAGGCGATAATTCCAGGCTAGCGCTTTCCAGGGTTGCTTCTGTCTCTTGTCCTTCAACCGTCAGTTTCGCATCCGCCCATGCCCCGTGCCCATGTCCGATACCGTCACCTGCTTCCTTCATGACCAGTTTCAATTCTTCTTTTCCTTGGATATCAAGGCTGATGAACTCTGCAGGTGTACTCCGTTTCATCCTTACAGTCTCATACACTTTCTCGCCATCGAGCCACACCTCGAATTGGAAGAAGCGGCCATCCCGATCAGCATGCTGTTCGACGCCGACATAGGTTTCAAACAAATCGAAATCCCATTGCGAAAGGTCATAGACGATTTCAGAGTTCGCATGGATCCCAAGTCCCTTATCATAGATGACAGGTCCATCTTCGCCCATCAGTGAGATCGGCGGGCCAGCGACGGATTGGTCTTTATTCACTGTGCCCCATCCAGTCGTCGCAGACTCCCAGTTGATATCACTCAGATGGAGGTAGGAAACTGGTTCGAACTCGATCGTGTAGGTTTCGCTCAAAAATCCATCGGCAGTCGATACATGGATTTCCGTTTCACCAGGTAATTGTTCAGCTTCCTCGATCTCGATGACGAGGTCATCCCGTGCTGGTACAACCTCCACTTCAGGGACAGACTGCTCCACAGCTGCTGAGAACGTCTTCTTATAGTTGGTGATATCGGAGTGGAACTTTTCAAGGGATTCCCCATTGACCTTGATGTCCTTCAACAATTCCAATTCGATCTGCCGTTTGCTTAATTCCATCGCAGATTGACCAGCCTCGAACGGCTTCAACGTATAGGTATACGAATACGTCTGATCGGCGTAAAGCATATATTGAGGCAATGCAGTTCCACCCCAGCTGTTCCATACACCCATTTGTTTATGGTTGACGGTCAATACGATGTCCTCGAGCTTTTTGAGATCATACGGATGTGCAGCCTGCTCGATATCGTCCTCTGCATAATGGAGAGCAGAAAATTCGAACTGAGGCAGCCCACCGACCATCAATCCAGTCCCATCATCATTCGTCAATGTCAACCATCGGACATCAGTTTTGTTCCCTGCCTCCTGCGGGCGAGGATAATGGAAGAACTGCTCGTCCACCGTGCTGTTATAAACCCCTACAGGTGCGCCGTCTTTACGGTCCCAGTAGGTGTCATGCATGCCGCGGCCATACCAGGTCAAGTTTTCAAATTGTCCAGGAAGCATCAGCTCCATGCCGACTGCAGGAATTTCGGATAATGAGTTGTCCGGCTTGACGGTGCTCCGGACGACCACTTCCCCGCTTCCGTAGATGAAGTAACCGAGCCTGTACTGGGAATCGCCAGTTGCAGGGAGGGCAGCATCCACCTGGATATGGACGACCTTGTCACTGATCTCTCGTACTGAAATATCGTTCACGACCATGTCCCGTCCTGCATATTGCCATGGTCCGTTCCTGCTCAACATGCCGTTCATCAAGTCATTATCGTTCCGTGGACGCCAAAAGTTCGGCATCGGCTCTTGCTTGAACAATTCTTCCCCTTCCTGTTTAAAAGAGGTGAGTGTTCCTTGTTGCTTGTCGAACGTGATTTCAAATTTTTCCCCTGTAACCTTGACGGCAGCTGCCTGATCATTTACATCGATCGTAGACATGTTTTCTGTTTCGAATCCAGGTGCTTCCGGCGCTTTATATGGCATTTTGAATTGATGATGCGCGACCTCATGGCCCTTCTCAGCCCAGGATGTGTCCTCTGGTAATGTAATACTGAGGTCAAGCCAGTATTCTGTTCCAGGTTCCAGCTCCGGCTTTTCGATCGGGAGCGTGATTTCCTTTGTCTCACCGCCTGGAAGATCGATATCCAGCTTTCCTTCCTGGATGACCTCACCATCGGCTTTCAACGTCCATTCGGTGTCGAATTCCTTCAGGTTCGTAAAGAGATTTTCATTCCATAGTTCAATCTTGTTGTTTTCAAGATCGGTCTCTTTCACTTTGATATTTTGATAGACTGCTTTGACATCATAGAGTTCAGGCTGAGGAGTCCGGTCCGGATTCAACAGTCCGTTCATCAGGAAAATGCCATCATTGGCATAGTCCCCCCAGTCCCCTCCATAAGAAAAGAAGGTTTCTCCTTTATAATTTTTAGGAATCGGCAGTCCATCGACACCGCCATCAACCGGCAGCCTCACCGATTGGTCGACAAAGTCCCAGATGAACCCGCCTTGCAAATTCGGATACTTGTCGATCAGCTCCCAATATTCCTTGATGTTTCCGACGCTGTTGCCCATCGCATGGACATATTCACACATGATTAAAGGGCTCAGACTGCCGGATTTCCCGTGATTTTCTACCGTTGAAAGACTCGGATACATGTAACTCGTGAAATCTGCGAGACTATTATCCTGTTGGAAATGGAGTAGGCGCGTCGGGTCATACTCCTTGATCCATTCTGAAGCATCCTTGAATACTTGACCTGACCCTACTTCATTCCCCATCGACCAGAAAATGACGGACGGGTGGTTCTTGTCCCGTTCCACCATCGTTTTGATCCGATCGAAGACCGCTTTACTCCAGTCCGGGTTGTTCCCAGGGAACGGCCGCATGTCATGGGATTCGTTATTCGCTTCGTCTAAAATGTAAAGTCCATATTCATCCGCCAACTCATAAAATTTCTGTTGGAATGGATAATGTCCCGTCCGAACTGCATTGATATTGAATTTTTTCATAAGCTTGATATCTTCAATCAATTGTTCTTCCGTCAACGCATATCCGGTGTCAGGATGCACCTCGTGACGATTCACCCCTTTGATGACGATCGCCTCACCGTTGATCTTCACTTGTCCGTCTTCGAGTTCAATCTCCCTGAAACCGACCTTATTGCTAAGGGTCTCGATCGTTTTTCCGGAAGGGTCCTTCAAGTTGAAGACCAATGTATACATGTTCGGCTTTTCTGCTGACCATTTCAAAGGATTTTTTACAGGAATCTCCTTGCTGACAGCGTTTTCATTTTTAACGTCGATCTCAACCGGCTTATCGAATACAGCTCGATCATCCTTGTCATAAAGCATTGCCTCAACCTTGTAATCTTCCAATCTATTTTTCTCTGCATAGTCGATGACATCCCCGTTGATTTTCAACGTTGCATCTTCATACGGTTGATCAAGATCTGTTTCGATTTTAAAATCATTGAGATGGACGTCCGGCGTGGAATAAAGGTACACATCACGGAAGATCCCGCTCAGATCGATCATGTCCTGGTTTTCCAGCCAGGCCCCATCAGACCAACGGTACACTTCTACGGCAAGGGTGTTCTTCCCAGGCTTCAGATGATCCGTGATGTTAAATTCTGCAGGGGTGAAGCTGTCTTCGCTGTAGCCGACCTTCTCACCGTTCACCCATACGTAAAATGCAGACTTGACGCCCTGGAACGAAATGAATGTCTCCCGTTGTTTCCAGTTGCCAGGTACGGTGAATTCATACCGGTAAGACCCGACCTCATTATGTTCGACGGGGACCTCAGGTGGCGCGATCCGCCCATGTCCCTGCCATGGATGGCGCTGATTCAAATAAATGATCTCCCCGTATCCGTGCACCTGCCAGTTACTCGGTACAGGAATCGTAGCCCATTCCGTATCGTTGAAGTTTTCTTTGTAAAAATCCGTTGGTCGTTCATTCGGATTCTCCGACCAATTGAATTTCCAATCCCCATTCAAAGACTTAAAGTATCTGGAACTTTCTAGATCCCCTTTGACTGCTGTTCGTTCATTATTGAATGGAATCGTCTTGACACTTGCAGGTTCCCGATTCACTTCAATGGTTTCGGGAGTCCCATTCCACTCTGAAGGACCGTCATCCTGTGCAAATACTGGAGAGGAATGGCTTCCGATCATCCCCAGGACGATAAGAAAAGCGAGTACAAATAAACCTTTGGTTGCCTTCAATACTGTTAACCTCCTTGATTTGTAATGAACAAAAGCAAATAAGCGTGCACACCCCCGTGACTTAGTTAATAAAATTAATTTATAAAGTGAATTCATGTTGTCCAAGATTTGTTTATATTCCATTATCCTACTTTAAAAACATTCAGTAAAATCGAAAGTTCTACATATTTCTCGCTGCTCGGGCTCATATTCAAGACTAATTACCCAATTCCTTTATATAATGTTGTCGAATTTTGAATGATTTTCCGGATACTTGCATGTTAAACACAACGTATTTCCTGTTTATTTAAAAAGAGCTAATCATTTACATATCGATGACAAAAAAGTCGCAAGTAAGCTGTTAAACCTAATCGTTCAACAACCTACTTGCGACAAGAATCGTTGGGAGCCAGACTATAGTCCTCTTTTCTGTTTCGACATTGATTCATGTCCGGTGGTTTCTTCGAAATGGAAGCATGAGAACCGTCCCCAATTATTCAATCTCCTCCACCAGCTGATACGCTTCTTCTTTCGTTTTCACTTGCAATAACCTTTCTCTAAAGCTTTCATCCATCAGCTTCCGGGAGAGGATTTGCAGGATTTTCAGATGTGCGTCGCCAGCGCTTTGTTTCGAAACGGCGATCATGAAAATGAGCTTCGCGTCGGTTCCATCGAGGCTATTCCAGTCCACTCCGTCCCTTTTGATTCCGAATACGACACTCGGTTTCTTCACGGCCTCGGATTTTCCATGCGGAATCGCAATGTTATCTCCTATTCCCGTCGTCCCTTCCTCTTCACGGGCAAGGATCGCTTCTTTAAAACCATCCTTAGACGACAGCATGCCTGCATGATCCAGTTTTCCGATCATCTCATCAATGACTTGATCACGCGTCGTCCCTGCAAGATTGATATCGATCAAGTCCAGGTTCGTAATGTCGGTCAGTTTGTTGATCTCACTTTTTTGAGGCGGTTCCTCAGGATTCGCTTCAGTAGGTGTTCCTTCTTGCTCCACATCACCCTGGACATCTTTTTTCAACAAGTTCACCATAAACGCGGTGACGATCACACCGACAATGACAGCGACAAAGAACATGAGCACATTATCGACTGCACCGAGTACAGCAACGATCGGTCCTCCGTGTGCAACCCGATCCCCAACACTTCCGAGCATCGCGATCACTGATCCTGTCATCGAACCGACCATGATACTAGGGATGACACGTAATGGATCCTGTGCAGCGAACGGAATCGCACCTTCTGTGATTCCGAAGAAGCCCATCGTGAAGGATGCCTTTCCAGCTTCCCGCTCTGTTGCTTGATATTTCTTTTTGTTGAGGAACGTCGCAAGTCCCATTCCAATCGGCGGTACACAGATGGCCACCGCAATCGGTCCCATGATGCCGTAATTCCCTTCACCAATCATCGCAGCTCCGAAAAGGAACGCCACCTTGTTGACTGGACCACCCATATCAAAGGCAATCATCGCGCCAAGAATCAGCGCCAATAAGATCGAGCTGGTCCCTTGCATCCCTTCCAGCCATGAGGTCAGCCCCTCAAAAACGGCTGCAACCGGTGCACCGATCAGGTAAATAAACGCCATACCGACGATAAAAGAGGCAATGACCGGAATGATGATGATCGGCATGATCGGTTGAATCGCTTTCGGAACCTTCACCTTCTTGATCCACAACGCGACATAACCCGCTAAGAAACCAGCAATGATTCCACCGATAAAACCAGCTCCGGCTTCGCTTCCGTAAAAGCTTCCATCCGCAGCAATGTATCCACCGACAACACCAGGGGCCAATCCAGGTTTATCGGCAATGCTGTAGGCGATGAATCCAGCTAAAATCGGCACCATGAACGTGAATGCCGCTCCACCGATCGCCTCGATATTTTTCCACATCGAACCTTCCGGAATGACGAGACCTTCAGGCGTTTTCTCTCCTCCAATCGTGAGTGCGATCGCTATCAGCAACCCACCGACCACAATGAATGGAACCATGAATGAGACACCGTTCATCAAATGGCGGTATACCGGATTTTCCTTTTTCGAAGTGGTCGGCATTGAATCGCTGTTTTCCTGAGCTTGATAAACCGGAACATCCCCACTCATCATCTTTTTGATCAGCTGTTCAGGATTACGGATCCCTTCCTGGACCCCGACAACGAGCAACTTTTTACCAGCAAAACGATCTTTCGCGACCGTTTTATCCGCAGCGATGATGATTCCATCAGCTTCCCGGATGTCCTTTTCCGTAAGTTCATTTTCAACTCCAATGCCGCCCTGGGTTTCTACCTTCATATCGACGACCAGCTTCTCCGCCGCTTTTTGAAGGTTTTCAGAAGCCATATACGTATGAGCAATCCCATTCGGACATGACGTAACCGCTAGTATTTTCATTTATCTTACCTCCTCCTAGTCGTAACCGTTTACATTCGCCTTTAAGGAAACAGTCGAGAACAAAGGGCTTTTTGTTACCGTAACCCAGATAATACATAAAAATACCCCAGCTAATAAAGCATAGGGTATTTTTCTAGTTCTCTTTGTCTTTTAGATATGAATTTATTACTTTTTGTTCCCATTCATCTTCTGGGCGTATATTTAGGTATCTATATTCCCAAATCACTTTGTTCTCATATGCGCCTCTTTCTGAATCATCATAATCATAGTTAATTTTAAAATTACCGTTATGATCAATAATAAATGTAACACCTGACCAAAGTTCTTGGTTGTTTCTTTCGAACTCTTTTCTCAACAATTGAAACTGTTGCAATAGCTCATAATTTTTTAAATTAAAATACTCGTCATCTATATCAAAATGATCTTCAATATCTAAACTATAGATGTACTCTGATTCTCCGATTGGAAGATAATAAAAAAATACTTGGCCATTATCCTCTTCGACTTGCCCATAGATATATACTTTTTCCCACTGTTCGGGTATTAATTCTATTACAGTACTACCAATAGATTGATAGAGTTTCTCCATCTCCTTAGTTTCCATTTTATTAACCTCCAGGCTTATTTTGAAAAAGTCTATTAACTTTTTTTCCATTCACACTATAACTAATATTAAATGCATCGGGTCTCAAAGATTCCCCTTTATAGATTGGTTTTACACTTATCTCTACTACCTTCCCCGCTTTTATTAAACTAGCCCACTCTCTTTCAAGTGATTTGAATGGTCCTCTATTTAAGTTAGAATCCATTGGAACAAGATTGTCAATTTCTCCAGATCCCTTAAATATACTAGCAACTAAATGTCCTCCATCATCTGTAGAAAGTCTATCTTTACCACCTATTGTACGTTGTGCATAAGAATTCCTTTTTCCTTGTCCTTTTGTTAAGGTTCCTTCTACACTTTTTATACGTCCCACATTATCGGTTGCATAGGTGTATCCTTCTGGAGTTTTGTATTTAATATTAGATTGAAGTATTTTTTTGTGTCCCTGCTTTACAATATGCTCCCCGTAATTTACTTCTGTTACTTTAACCTTAGTACTATTTTTAGGATTAGTGGGTTTTAAATTTTCTAATTTTATTGACACATTGTCTCCGGCAACAGGTGTGTTCAGCTTAGCACTCGGTCCTATACCATTATTCTGTACTGGATTAACCGTAATATGGTTCTCGCCATCGATAAGGGTTCTTGTTTTAGTTGTACCCTGTGCTACACCAGTATCTACTACATTGCTTGTCGTTTTCCCAGCCTGGCTGACTGCTGTGTCCGATACTTGGGTTGAGGTTTGTGCGACTTGTGTAGGTGTTCCTTTGATCATTGGGATGGTTTTGGTCGCTCCTACCGCTAAAAAAGGTAGAGTCGCTGCGATCACCGTGACGGTTGCGGCTGTTTTGAGATTCGGCATCTTCCCTTGAAAGAGGGTCCCTAACGTATATTCCGAACCGCCTGCAACTCCACCCCCTATGGAATATCCAGCTATTCTTGACCTGACCATAGTGGTTGCGGTACGTGCTAGTGGCCCTGCGATCGTCCCTGCTGCGCCCCAAACCACCATGTCTTTGGCCATTGCCATGGGATTAAGTGGTTCACCATGGACAAAATGTCGATAGAGATGCATTCCACCAGCAATACCAGCTGAGATACCCCCGCTGATCATCCCTGTTCGACCGAGAAAACCACCAATCATCCTTATTCCTGTCCCTGCGACTGATGCACCTTTCGTGCCCAAGGCTGCGAAACGTGTTCCCCTAGCGAGCAATCCTACACCACCTGAGGCCATGCCTAACCCCATCCACGCAAGACCACCGAAAAAACTGATGTTGTCAGTCGTAGCTGCATAAAGTCCGTAGCTCAATCCACCGCCAGCTCCCATGATAAGAGCTGCCCCGGCTGCTAATGGTGTGAAAGCCACAGCTCCTGCCAGCGCAAGTGCTCCTCCACCGAGAATGATGGCCGATTTCGTCCAACCGTTCTGCTCCATCCACCATTCATTCATCGCCTGCATGCCATCCTGCGCTTTCTCTTTCGCCCACTCGTAACCGTCTTTGAACTTGTCTGCTACGTATTCACCCGTCTCTTTAACAGCATCAACGAAAGGGGCAGTTACTTCTTTTAACTTACTCTTTACAAATTCACCACCCTTTTGCAAAAAGTTCTTGTCATCGTCTTTGTCGTCCTCAGGAATTCCGGTTGATTTCGTCGGTTGCAATGAATTGTCATCGTACTCGAATTTTCCGATATTAGAATCTGAATCCGCATATGTAACTTGCTGCATTCCGAATCCGGTAAAAAGCACTATAAAGGTAAGTAACAATGGTATCCATCTCTTCCTGTCCATCCGTTCTGCCACCTTCCAATATCATCCTACTAATATCATACCTACCCCAAATTCGAAGTTCTATCATCCTATCGTAAAAAAATAAAATAAGCGTTTCCTAACAGGAGGATACTACTACTTTCCGCTATCATTCTAGTAAGATGGAAATGTTTAAGAAAGATTGGAAGCTTTCGTATCAAAAGCTATTAAGTCGGTTTTAGATTTTTTCACAGCGGTTTTAGACTTATTTTCGGATTCTTAGACTTAGCTGCAGATTTTTAGACATATCGCAAAATTTTTAGACTTCAATCCTAATTTTTAGACTTAGAGCTGAATTTGGTGATCAAAATCCGAAGCTAGCAAAACAGAACCACTTAAAAACGTCTCTCATTAAACAAAAAAGGAGTAAAACGCCGAGCGTTTTACATCCGTAAAGTGACATTAATCGTCTGGAGGCTGACTATAGTCCTCTTTTCTATTTCGACATGCCTCTAAAGCTGAAGGAAGCAGAAGAACCGTCCCCAAGTCTCACAAACTTTCGCTTTTCGGCAGTGAGTCGAGCTCTACTTTTTTGTCAGGTCTATCTGTATACCATATAAACTTACCACTGAAACCATATACGACAGAAATGATAAGAACTAAGAAATGGTACCATAGGAAAGGCAAGTAAGATAGGGTTGTAACACCTAAAACTGTCGCCATATAGACACCGCCATCAGACCAGGGGACCATCGGGGTTGTAATGGTACCTCCTGCTTCCGTGTTCCGTGAAAGGATCCGGCGATCAATACGCAGACGATCATAGTTTTCCTCCGTAATTTTGCTGGCAGTGATAAGAGAAACGTAAGCCGCACCCCCGAAAAAGTTTCCGAAAAAACCTGAAATCAGCGTCGAGACAGTCGTTTTTCCCGCATTATCAGCCCATTTAAGCAATGTATTACAAATGACTTGTAAAATGCCTGTCACTTCCATCAATCCGCCCAATCCGAGTGCAAGGATGATTAACAGAATTACTTCCAGCATCGATACGATACCGCCTCGATTCAGAAGGTTATCCATAAAATCCACACCGGACTCAATATGGAATCCAGAGTAGGATGTTTTGAGTCCCTCGAGGAAAGTCATATCCTGGAAAAGGGCTGCCCAAATCGCTCCAAGCAAAGCGCCGAATGTGATAGTAGGGATGGAGGGTTTCTTAAAAGCAAGCAGTCCGATAACGATGATCGCTGGAATCAACATGTACCATTCAATGTTGAAATACCCTTCAAGGGCATTCATCGCTTGTTCAGCCCTTGTCAAATCAACGTTTTGGCCAACATAAAAGAACCCGACCAGTAAAAACAAGATTGACGAGAGCGCCAACGCCGGTATGCTGACATATAGCATCGACCGAATGTGGTCGAACAAATTCACTCTAGTCAAGGAAGCCGTCATGACCGTCGTATCTGATAACGGAGACAGTTTATCACCGACATATGCGCCACAAATCACCGCTCCGGCAACCAGCGGTGCTGGAATTCCGAAACTATGTCCGATCCCCATCATCGCTATTCCTGCTGTTCCCGCCGTACCAAAGGAAGTACCGGTTGCCAATGAGGTAATGGCACATATGAAAACCGTCGCAAACAAGAAGATCGATGGATTGATGATGCTTAATCCATAATAAATGATACTTGGGACAATACCTCCGGCAATCCATGTACCAATTAAGGCTCCCACAGTCGTAAGGATGATGATGGCCTCTAAACCATTGCTGATCCCGGTAAGCATTCCTTTCTGGATAGAACCATATTGATGTCCTAATCGTAAACCCAATACCATGATCAAGAACCAGGATGTCAATAATGCAAGTTGGATTGGAAGTTCAAACACAGAAATGAACAGGTAGATAATAAGCACAAAACCTACTAATATAAACAATACTTCACCCATATTTGGCAATCTTGTCTTGTTATTTTCCATAATATCCCCTTTCAATGATTGATAGCGCTTACAACAACTTGTACCAGCTTAGGTCCCATTTACCGAAAATCCCTTTCCCCCCCCCCTCTGCATGTTGATTTATTAATGATCCTCCATAGGAGGAATTAATAGAAATCCTTCATTAAGCTCATCTTCTACGTTTGAAAAAAAGGTATGTTTCCCCATGATCCATGCCCTGCCGGAAATTTCCGTCAATACAGCAGGGAGGCTACCGACTTTTGTCTTTTCAAGAATTCTTCCCCGGAAAAGGGTTCCGACTATACTTTCATGAATGAAGGGTTCACTTACTTCGATTTTTTGTTGTTCATATAATGTCGCCAGCTTCGCAGATGTACCGGTTCCGCATGGGGAACGATCAATTCCACCAGGAGGTACGATGACGGTGTTCTTTACGGTTGCTTCAGGGTTCGAAGGTTTGGAAAAAAATTCAATATGCGTCAATCCTTTTATGAAGCTCGACTCAGGATGGACAACCTCAGTCGCATGATTGATCGCATCTCGCAGTTTAACTGCAATATCAACGATGTTACTCGCATTGGAAGGAACTAATGATAGCCCTATTTTCTCGGCATCTGTGATGGCATAGAAGTTCCCCCCATAAGCAATGTCACAATTCACTTCACCGATCGTCGGAACATCAACAGTAACGTTCTTCAGCAAAAAGGAAGGCACATTACAAAACGTCACTTCTTCCGCGTGACCATCATTCACTTGGATGGTCACTTTAACCAGACCTGCAGGAGTGTCCAAAGTAAGTTCGATTTTTGGTTCTTTCACTTCGATCATGCCTGTTTCAACTAGAGCCGTACAAAAACCAATGGTGTCGTGGCCGCACATGGGCAGGTATCCTCCGGTTTCGATATATATGACACCAATATCCGCATCAGGGTGGCAAGGTTCAACCATCAATGCTCCTGACATCACTTCATGGCCGCGAGGCTCGTACATCAGTAATTTCCGTATCCAATCGTAATCACTTTTCATTTGAAGCATTTTATCAGCCATTGTCTGGCCTTCTAACTTAGGTAATCCACTGATCACAGTCCGTGTAGGGTTTCCTCCAGTGTGGGTATCAATTGTCGTAAACAGTCTATCAGCCTTCATTTTTTTCCACCTTCTCTTTAAATCGGTTATAGCTCAATGGTTCGACGGGGATGGTTGTCTTTTCTCCCATTACAAGTTGTGTAATGACTTTTCCTGTAATAGCAGCTAAACTGATCCCATCTCCTTCATGACCCGCAGCAATATAAAAGCCTGGTACTTCTTCAACTGGCGAGACGATCGGCAAATGATCCTCTGTCCAGGGCCGAAGCCCAGCATAAGTTCGTATCACCATCATGTCAGACATTTTCGGATAGAATCTGATCGCCCTTTTTGCAACACATCGAGCAACTTCAAAATCAACTGACGTATCATATCCAACGAACTCGCGGCTGCTTCCAATCAAAAAATTTTGACTTTCTGTCGGTTCGAAAACGAGTGCAGCTCCATATTTTTCGATGTCTTCTTCGACTCGACGCTTTCCCCCGAATTTAGAGATCAGATAGCCGAACTCCATCACTTTCCGCGTCCCGACAGGAGAACTGCGGGAGGCTACAATGATATGCCCTTTTCTTGGCACAATCGGAATAGGGACATCAAGCATTTGACCAATATGGTCCGCCCAAACCCCCGCAGCATTGATCACTTTATTTGCTGTAACTGTCCCTTTTGTTGTTCCAATTTTAAAAGTGCCATCATTCTGTCTTTTAATCGTTTTGACTTCCGTATTCGGGAAAAGCTTTGCCCCCCTTTTCTTGGCATCATGAAAGAGAGAAAAAGCAAGCATATAAGGGTTGACAGTTGCATCTGTCTCGCATTCAAGCCCACCTGGAAGATCATCAGCGAAATAAGGGGATTCCTGGCGGATATCTTGACGATCAAGCATTCGAAAAGACAATCCTGCTGCCCTTTGACGGTTGACCCACTTGCTTGCAGCTTCCATCTCTTCTTCCGTTTCACAAACTAAAATACTTCCTGGAGATCTATACTCAAACGGCAGCTCAAGATTTTCACTGAGTTCCTTGACCAACTTTTGGCTTTCCAAAGACATTTTACTGTCGAAGCCTGGATCCTTATCAATCGCTAAAATATTCCCGTCGCATTTTGAAGAGGTTCCACTCACCAGCTCTCCTTTTTCGAGAACCAACACTTCCATTTCTGATTGAGTCAGATAGTAGGTAACAGCTGCACCAATAATCCCGCCACCTATAACGGCTACTTCTGTTGTCATATTTTGCATATCATATCGATCCTTTTTCTGATAGTCAGTTATTTAAAATGCAATTATTGTGCCAAGTTTAAAATGATGCCACATCAGCTTTTGATAGAAAAACTCATGTAAAGAAAAGTCGGCAAAGCCAAGCCATTAGCGCAGGGTGAGCCTTAGTTGGCACTGATATTGCAGAAAGTACTTTATACTTTCTTTAAATGTAAAAGAATTTAGATTATGTCAAAATAATTTGACGCAACTTTCGATATCAAGCTATGAAAATAGCAATGAATCCATACCTTACACTGTTAAATAGAGAATCTTAGCTTTCTACTTTTTTGGCTTGATTCTTGCATGAATATAACTGATAAGGAGGGACTGACATGAGAGAAAATCAAACGTTAGTATGTCGTTGTGAAGAAGTGACCCTTGAAGAATTACTTAGCACGATCGATACGTTCCAGTGTTCTGCACGCGAATTGAAACTACGTACACGTGCAGGAATGGGAGTTTGTGGAGGAAGGACTTGCAGATCCAGTCTTGACCTTTTGATAAGCCAAAAAGAAGGGGAAAATCCACCTTCAGATTCCATACCTTTAAAATATCAGCCGCCTATTCGGCCAATTACATTCAAGAATCTTGGTGATATATAAATGGATAAAAGAATAGTAAACCATCCTATCCTGGACACTTTGGCTGACAATAAGGAGATTTCATTTTCATTCAATGGTGAAAATCATAAGGCTATTGAGGGGGATACGATCGCCTCCGCCTTACTGGCTAATGGTATCCGCACACTTCGACACCATGAGGAAAGTGGGAATCCTAGAGGAATCTACTGCAATATCGGACATTGTTTCGAATGCCGTGTCAAAATCAGGAACTCTGAAACAGTCCGTGCGTGCCTTACTTTAGTAGAAGATGGAATGAAGATTGAAAGCCTCACCCAATATCCAACTCCATTAAAAGGAGGTTCATGGCATGATTGACGTTATCATCATCGGTGGAGGACCTGCAGGCTTGACAGCGGCAAATACGTGCGCTCGTAATAGATTGCAAGTTTTGGTACTTGATGAATTCATGAAACCAGGTGGAAGGCTATTGGGACAGCTCCATGAAGAAGCAGATGGAGAATGGTGGAATGGTATGAAGGAAGCTTCTATATTGGATTCCAATGCGCATAACCTGGGCGTAGACGTTAAACTTGGTGTATCAGTCCATAACTTAAAATATAATAAAGGGAAATGGGATGTATTTACAAACAAAGGCAAGTTCTGTTCCGCTAACATCCTCTTGGCTACAGGGGCGGCCGAAACACCTTTACCTCTTCCTGGCTGGACACTTCCCGGTGTGATGTCGATCGGTGCTGCCCAGGTGATGACCAATGTCCATCGTGTAAAGGTTGGTGAAAAGGGGATTATTGTGGGCATGAATATACTCTCATTTGCAATCATGAGAGAACTCCATTTGGCAGGCATCCAAGTCGATAGAGTCCTGCTTCCGCCTCATAATGCGTTATCAGCAGATTCTTCCAACCCGATTAAAATAATAGATGATTTGTCAGAAGCCGCCCATTTGGCTCCCGGTTTCATCATGAAATGGGGAGCCAAATTGATGCGTTTGAAAGCATTAAGAAAAATCGGATTGAACTTTTATCCATCCAGAGGCTTGAAAATATGGGGTGTTCCGATCCAATTGAAACAGGCTGTCGTCGAAATAGTTGGTGACAAAGAAGTGAAAGGTGTAAAGGTAGTTGAATTGAACGTGGATGGAGAGCCTGTACCAGGTACTGAACGAATTGTGGAGGCTGATTTCGTGTGTATTGCGGGTGGACTATACCCACTTGTGGAGTTGGCTGCGATTTCAGGATGTCCATTCCATTACATTCCGGAGTTGGGTGGTCACATTCCTTTACACAACGAAAGGATGGAGACTCCTGTGGAGGGCCTTTATGTGGCAGGTAATATCACGGGTATTGAAAGTGCCAAGATTGCGATGGCACAGGGAGTCGTAGCAGGTTTATCAATCTCACAAAAAGTGACGGAACGGATCAACCTCGAAGAAATGACAAAAGCAGTGGAGCATGTACATGAAATAAGAGAGAAATCGATCATCCAATTTCATCCAGATATCCAAAACGGAAGAAAAAAAATAGAAAGACTTTGGAATCATCACCACCAGGAAAAAATTCAAAGGGATGAAAATTACGTATGAAGCTAAAAGGGGCTGACCCAAAATAAACCAATGGGTCAGCCCTTATTTATAGGAAAGTTTTTAAAATGTATGTTTAATCGCACATGTTTTTAGAGTGGTATAGAAATCAAGAGCGGCCTGCCCCTGTTCACGGGTATGGGAACTTGACATTTTCATCCCTCCGAACGGTGCCTGATATTCAACTCCTGCGGTTTCTTGATTCACTCTTACCATTCCGGCATCAGCCTCATCAAGGAATCGGTGAGCCTTGGACAGATCCTGAGTGAAAAGCGATGCGCTTAAACCATACACGGTTTGATTAGCCAATGATATCGCCTCTTCAAAATCCTCAGCGGTAAGGATCACCGCAAGCGGTCCAAAGACCTCCTCCTGCACGAGTTTGTGATCGGGGCTGATCCCTGTCACAACCATTGGATTTATAAAATACCCATTGTCGTTCCCTTGCTCGATTTCTTTTTCAACAACCAATTCTGCTTCCTTTTTTGCAACTGAAAGATATTCAGATACACTGTCAAATTGACTTTTTGATGCCACAGGACCCATATAGGCATCCTTATCCAGGGCATGATTGACTTTGATTGGCTTCATTTCCGCTTTTAACGCTTCGACAAATGGCTCATAGGCTTCCTTTTCAACAATGATACGGCTCGTCGCTGTGCATTTCTGCCCCGCTGAACGGAACGCGCCGCTTACCACCATGGATGCTGCCTTCTGAAAGTTTGCATCTCTTAACACGATGGCTGCATTTTTTCCACCCATCTCAGTTTGGTATTTGATATTCCGAGCTGCGCATATCGAAGCCACTCTTTGACCCGTTGCGGTGGAACCTGTGAAACTGACAGCATTCATTTCCGATTTTTCCAACAGTGCATTACCTACATCCCTGCCTCTACCGATTACGATATTCACGACACCATCAGGTAAACTCGTTTCAGCAAAAAGCTCCCCTAAATGGAAAGCAGTTAGAGAGGCAGGCTCAGCCGGCTTCCAGAGAATTGTATTCCCGGTGATCAACGCTGGAGCCATTTTCCAGATCGGAATAGCGACAGGAAAATTCCATGGTGTAATGAGCCCGACTACGCCTAATGGAACACGCTTCGTGTATTGCAAGACATTCACATCCGAAGAGGGAACGAGATTTCCCTGTGATCGTACACCTTCACTTGCATAATAGCGAAGCAATTGGACGCCTCTGAGAACCTCTCCCTTCATTTCCGTAATGGGCTTCCCCATTTCCGAACTTGCTAATTCAGCAATTCCTGTCAAGTTTTTTTCCAGCACTGCTGCCATCTCGTAAAGTACGTCCCCCCTCTTCGCCCCAGGCATTGAGGACCATTTCCGATAAGCTTCTTTTGCAGCAGCCTCAGCTTCTATAACATCTGTTTCTTCAGAAAAGTGAATGGTACCGACTTTTTCAGATAGATTTGAAGGATTCAAGACATCACGTTGTTGACCTCTGGGTTTGATCCATTCTCCTCCGATCCAGTTTGCTGTTTCCATTTGATTTACATCCTCCCTCAAAAAAGATTATTGATTTTGTAAGGTGCTTCGGGATTTATCAAAAAAGTGTTTGATATCCTGGTAGGTTTTATCATCCAGCTTTAACCGAGGCGGTCTTGTCGGACCTGCTGGCTGGCCATTAAGCTCCATCATGTATTTGATGGCTTGTACCAATTGAGGGATTGCATCGTATTGGAACAATGGCAAAAGGCTTCTGTACAATGGCAACGCCTTTTCGACATTACCCTCCCTTGCTAATTGAAACAACTCAAGACACTCTTCAGGAAGCGCGTTAGGGACACCGGCAATCCAACCTGTCGCCCCCATTAAAGGTCCTTCCAGGGAAAGATCGTCAACTCCGATCAGAACCTCCAGACTGGTCTTTTCTAAAATATCGTGAACTCTTCGGACATCCCCGGAAAATTCTTTAACAGCGACCACATTTTCGATTTTTTCTAACTCTGCTAAGAATTCAGGTGTCAGATCAGTCGGATAATCTCTAGGATTGTTATAGGCGATCACTGGTAAACCAACATTAGAAATCTGGCGATAGTGTTCTACGATTTCATGTTCCAATGGCTTGTAATTGATCGGTGGAAGCGCCATGATTCCTGATGCTCCAAGGCCTTTTGCATGTTCACACCATTTTACGACTTGACTGGTTGCCGGAGCCCCGGAACCTACTGAAACAGGTACACGACCTTTTGCAGCATCGATGACAGTTTCTACAACCTTAGCTCTTTCGTCATCGGATAGTACGGCATATTCTCCAAGTGAACCTCCTGGAATCAGACCGTGTATACCCTTTTCAATCAACCACTTCGAAATTTCGTAGAGCCTTCTGTAATCAACTTCATGGTTCTCTGTCATCGGTGTTACCAGTGCAACATGGATCCCTTCAAAATGTTTCATCATAAATACTCCCTTCTGTTGGTTATGCAGGTTCGAACAGAATCGACCCCATTCACCTTAAAATATTGCAAGATTCATGCCATCTAAAGAAAACCTGGCATTAACAAGCCTTAATGAAGCTAAAACCCAATTCGCAAGAATATCAAGGGGACTTTTTAAATGCACCAAAATGGTTAGATAAACAAAACCGTGATAATGATGTAAAATCCTTTAGACGATGTAAAATAATTTATACACTTGTTGAACTGAAAGAAGATTACATGACTCGCACGTAATCTTAAGGCAGTTAATATCAAAGCGCTCTCTGTTCATCCTAGTAAAAAACCTTCCGAGAGGGGATCAGAAGGATCGATGAAAAATTGATGACTCCCCGTAATGAATGCGGATCCACTGATTTTTGGAATAATCGCTTGGAATCCTCCAATTTTGGTAGATTCGATTATTTCACCCTTCAGTTGACTTGCAATGATACTCTCATGAACAAACGATTGGTTCTCTTTTAAAACACCTTTTTGATATAAAGCGGCCATTCTTGCTGCTGTTCCGGTTCCACATGGTGATCGATCGATTTGTTGATCAGCAAACACAGTGACATTTCGTAAATTCGATTCCTTTTTCTCAGGTTGATCCGAGAAAATGACACCATAGATCCCTTGAATTTTATCTTCTAAAGGATGCTTCACATCAAGTGTCTTTTCAATTTCTTCTTTAATTGATTTGCCCCATTTCTGTATTTTGGAAAGCTGTTGGATTTCCACTTGCAAATCCAGGTCCTTTGCCTGGACAATCGCGTAAAACGCTCCGCCAAAAGCGATATCCACCTTAAAGGTTTTATGCCCTAATGAGATTTCAAATTCTTCCTTATAGACAAAGGATGGCACATTGAGGAAGGACACTGATGAGACTTTATGATTGTCATATACAGCTTCTGCGGTAATTTTACCAGCCGGGCTATCAATGGTATAAATGGAAGATCCTTGCCCATAGGTTTCGAGGAACCCCATTTCGATTCCAGCGGTGACGACGCCAATGATCCCATGTCCACACATCGTACTTAGACCCTCATTATGCATGAATAATACGCCAAAATTTGAGTCTTTATTTTCCGGCGGGGTCACGATACAGCCGTACATCCCATGATGGCCCCTTGGTTCATGCATCAGAATCGTCCGGATCACATCCAGATGATCTGTAAAATAAGCTCTTTTCTCCAAAATCGAATCCCCTTTTATCAACGGCAATCCACCTGTAATGATCCTTAATGGTTCACCCGCTGTGTGCGTATCAACTGTCGTTAACATTCGCTTGAATTCCATTTCAACCACTCCTTATAGCAGCTTTTTTCTATTCATAAATAACAATGCAAGAATTGTTCCACTCTTTTTAAAAGGGGACAAAAGTGACTGAAATTGACAAAATCTTTTGTTTTTTTTATAGTTCAATAAAAAATAGGTGTATTATTTATAACGATGGATTGATTTTTTTACATTCGGGGAGGTGGAAGGGATGCCTTATAAACAGCCACAGGTTGATGAGCTGCTTAAGAAGGATTTTATATTTCAAGAAAAAAAGGCTGAACAAGCAAATATGAATGAACGATTGACTTTTTTCTATGAAAATGGCGAACTTTTTTCCCAGTACAAGGAAGAAAGTGTACAGAAAAGCACCTGGATAACTTCAGATTGCAGTACGGAGGAATTGATTGGACTTTTGACTGCCTATCCCTTTGTCTTAGTGAGGAATCAAAAGAATAACCCGACCGGTTATATCGATCGGGATACATTTTTCAGAAGGCTTCATTTTTCCTATGAATGCTTATCTGCCTACTACGATGCCATCATGGGAACGATGGAAGCCTCCGTTTCAGTAGTGGACAAAAATGGAATCGTAAGGGTTTGGACTGAAAAAGCGGAAGAAATCTTCTCCATAAATAAAGAAAAAATACTGGGAAAACCGATGACTGATTTTTTTGAGAAGGACAAGCTTGAAATATTGGAGACTTTAAAATCGGGAAAAGCACTTCACCGACACCAACACCTGGCCAGGTCCGACCGTTTTGTATTGATCAATACCGCCCCCATCAAGATAGATGGAAAAACAATTGGTGCCGTCGCTTCTGAAATCGATATAACGAGTCAAGTCAAGCTAAATCAGGAGTTGTCCCAAACATCCGCAAAACTCCACCACCTGGAACGACAGGTAGCTGAATTGAATTTATCCACCAACCCTTTTGAAAAAATCAGAGGGAGCAGCAGATCTTTAAAGAAAACAATCAACAAAACAAAACGTCTCGCTTCGACGAATGCAACGGTTCTGATCCAGGGAGAAAGTGGTGTGGGGAAGGAACTGTTTGCAAAGGCAATACATGATCTTAGAGAGAAAAAATCATCCCCTTTCATTCCGATCAACTGTGGCGCAATCCCGTCTTCTTTATTCGAAAGCGAGTTATTCGGTTATGAAAGAGGGGCGTTTTCAGGCGCAGATCAGAAAGGGAAAAAAGGGAAGATTGAACTGGCTAAGGGAGGGACACTTTTCCTCGATGAAATCGGTGAATTGCCGCTTGAGATGCAGGTCAAGCTTCTCAGGGTCCTTCAAGAGAGGTCTTATTATGCAGTAGGCGGAACTAAAGAACTCCAAGCCGATATCCGCATCATTGCAGCGACAAATCAGGACCTGAAGAAACTGATAACGGAAGGGAAATTCAGAGAAGACTTATACTATCGATTGAATGTCGTCAACCTTGTCATCCCCCCTCTGAAAGATCGGACCGAGGACATCATTGAGTTGACCCACTACTTTTTATATGAATTCTCCACAAAGTATCACCGTCCGATCCATGGCATCTCTCAACAAATCATGAAAGATTTATTGAACCACACCTGGCCCGGGAACGTCCGGGAGCTTCGGAACGTTATCGAACGATTGGTTGTATTTTCTGTTGATGGAGTACTTCAGAGAGAAGACTTGCCTTTCCTGGATGAAGAACACCAAAAAAGACGATTTGTGAATCCTCACAGCGATCAAGGATTAAAAGAACAACTGGAGGGTTGTGAAAAGGAAATCATCATAAATACACTAAAAAAAATGTCTGGTAAAAAACAAGTCACTGCTGATGCTTTAGGCATTACCAGAGCCACTCTTTATAACAGGATGAAACGGTTGAATATCCCATTTTCATAACCTTTTTTCAATTCCCCCCCCCTTAAAGAGAGCTCTCATTTCAGGGGGTTCTCTCTCAATACTCGCCTACACTCCAGTAACAACCTAAAAAACACAAAAAAAGAGATTCGACAACTTAGCCCCTTCCATGTGACACCGTTCCGAAGGCAGGGGAAGCAACAGAACCGTCCCCAAGCGTCACCTCATGAGGAAGCACGAGAACCGTCCCCAATCAAGTTATCTTCCTATGCAATTCTCCCAGCCGTTCATACATTCTCGTCGTCAGATCTCTCAGCACCGGGAAGAAAGGGCGGATCTGGTTGTGCTGTTGAATATCAAGCTCTCCAACTGTAATTCCTTCCCCTTCATAAGGAGCTTTACACAGTTCCGGTGTACCAGGGACTTTCGTTTCTTTATCCCCTGCTCCAATAATGCAACCGCCGCCCCAGTATTCGGTTTCGCCTTCTTTACCGACCAGGTTCGTGTAGACGAAATTAACGGTGTTTTCCATAGCTCTCACTTTGACGATCGGCTCGAATATATCCTTTTCAAATGAGGGTGATCCTGAGATGCCAACAATCATGTCTGCGCCTTTCAATGTCAGCATCCTGGCTAACTCTGGAAAGAAGATATCATAGCAGATCAACACACCGATCTTCCCAATAGCCGTATCAAAAACCGGCAAGTCTTCTCCTACCTTGAAGTACCTTCTGTCAGGAAAAGCACCAGGTCCAGCTTGATCGGTTGCATGTCCCGGAAGCGTATTCTTCCTCCATTTACCGATATAACCCTCTGGCCCCACCAACACAGCCGCATTATAAAGGATTCCGTTCAAACTTCTCTCCGGCATCCCCCAGATAATATATACGCCATGTTCAGAAGCTAGCTCTTCAAAAAAGTGTGTTGCTTCTCCTGGAATCTGCTCAGCCACTTGAAAGAAATCATCGCCACAGTTGTAACCTGTCAACGCAAGCTCTGGGAAAACTACTAATCTCGCATCGCTTTCAACAGCTTCTTCAACATATCGTTTCATCTTTTCAAGGTTTTTGTTCTTCTGTCCTGTTTCTGGCGTAATTTGGCCAATTGCAATTTTCACCACAAAAATAACCTCCTGACCCTTGATTAATTCCATTTTCCTTTAAAAACTGATCAACTGTTCCTTATTGGAAGCAGTAGAACCGTCCCCAATTCCACCCAGGCCACTCCCCAACGCCACCTAGTCACTCACCAGGAAGCAGCAGAACCGTCCCCAATCACTTCCCTCGCTCCAGCTTCGCCATGAGTTCTGTAAAACTGGAGGTTTTGCAGAGCTCGGCGACCAGCTTCTTATCCTGGACGATGTGCCATAGTCTGTTGAACAGTGGGCTGAATTCTTCTTTGTCTTTTTCATTCAAGGCGAGGAGCAAGACGAATTGGACCGTATGTTCTCCCCATTGGACCGGCTTCTTCAGGATTCCGATTGCGATGCAGGAATCCAGCGCATTCGGTTTGATCGGGTGTGGGATCGCGACCAGATTGCCGATCGAAGTGGGCGATATTTCTTCCCGTTCCAAGACTGAATCGACATACTCCTCATTCACATAACCCTTTACTTCCAGGGTGTACGACATCGTCTTGATAATTCCGATCGGGTCACGTTTATCGATTTCAGGAAAAAACAAATCTTCGCTGAATAAATTCTGCAATTTCTCAAAGGATTTTTCCTTATCGTCATTCAAGTATTTACTCGAAATATACCCTCTGACCTTCTCGACGTCATCCTCGGTTAGCAATGCATTGATTTGGAGGACTGGGATAGCGCTGTCTTCATTGATCGGCACCGTACTTAAGATCAGATCCACCTCTTCTTCGATGTCTGTCAATGAATATGATGGATAGGTCCCGACGATCGTTAATCCAGGGAATTTGCTTTCGATACTTGCCGCCAGCAATTTTGCTGTCCCCATACCCGAGGAACAAACAACGGCAACCCTCTTGATCTCACGCTTTTTCTTGTTTTTCATCCGTTCGATCGCTGCTGCTAAATGAACCGCAATATAGCCGATTTCATCTTCATTGATCGTCAGGTCGTGCTTACTCCGGATTACATCCGAAGCGACAATCGCGAGTTCGAATGAAAAAGGGTAACTCGTCTTGATTTCCTTCAACATCGGGTTTTGGAGGTTCATTTTGTATTTCAAACGGTTCAACGCTGATCGCAAATGCAAACCGAGACCATAAATGAGTTCATTGTCGTCATCGAGTTGGATCCGATACACGCGTTTGATTTCAGCCAAAATTTCAAGGATCAGCTGGTAATTCCCTTCTCCAATCAACCTAACGAAATCATCCTCAGAAAGCTGGCCATCTTGAAATTGTTTTGCGCCCAGTAGATGAATCGTGATATAAGCGACTTCCTCTTTCGGAATTTTGATGAAAAAAGCCTCTTCCAGGGATGTTACGATATGCGAAGCGACAAAGAATTCCTTCTGTTCTTTTAAATGTTCCATGTCGATGGATCCTAACTGAATGCTTTTCCCTTTTTTGATTCGTTGGATCCCAATCGCAATATGCATGATCAGATTGTTGAGAGGTAGATCAGCAATATTGAACGGCAGCTGTTTGATATGTTTCTTCGTGATGGCTTTGATCAGATCGATGTCGATTCCCTCAATAACCGAAGGACTATCCTCATCGGCATTAACGGCTTGTTCATTTTTAAAATCAGATAGATAGGCCGATAAACAAAAGCGGATATTCATTTCATCGCCGACGAGCTTGATGCCATAGTTCGGCTTTTTGAATAAAGAGACATCGAACTTGCTTAAGAGCTTTTCGACCTGTTTCAAGTCATTATCAACGGTTGATTTACTGACAAACAATTCATCCGCCAATTGTTCGATTGTAATGAAATCATCTGCCATGACGATGCTTTTCAAAATGTAGAGCACTCTCTCTTCGGGAAGTACCGGTACATCACTTTCGACGTGTTGATCGATCTGGAACAATTCTTCAATCAGATCTTGAATTTCTTTATCGGGTTTCGGTTCGATGAAATACCCCACACCTCGTTGCGCATCAATTTGGACGCCGATCTTTTTCAATTCTTGATTCAATGAGGCAATATCATTCCGTACAGTCCTTGATGTAACCCCTAGAATTTTTGATAGATAGTCTCCTGTCACCGGTTCTTCATGTACCAATAATTCTTTAATGATCTGTTTCAATCGCGCGTTGATGAATACCATAAAATGAACCTCCCTTCTAATCCGACTTTTTTGTAACCCTTAATTTGTTAATTTAAAAGTAAGAACCTCGTTGCTTCTCATTCGATCGATGACAATCTCATAATCCCTGATTGTCAGTCTTTCGTCTGTGTCATCAAGAGGTCTCTCGTTCAAATCGACCAACTCCACATTTTTGAAAAACTCATTGTTGATATTGGTTTTTATCTCAGAGATTTCCTGATACGTCGTATTATAGATCCGGACTATGATGCCATCCTCATCCTCGCATTTCTTTACAGCGCTGATTGCCGCTTGCGGATGATCCATTTTGACGAAACTCATTTCATCATCATACACTCGCGTTTCAGTTGGATGATCTACTTGGACGGCCACCATAGAGGTTGTAAATTCATTGGCTTTCCGACCGATTTCGGCGTCTACTTCTGTTCCTGAATGCGGAATGATCGAATATTCCATTTCATGCTTGCCTAAAAGACTGCTGTCCGGTGTTTCAACATGAAGCCCAGACCTTCTTCCTGGTCGGTCTACTAGGTCTTGTTTGCCCATATAATCGGTCCCACATAACATGGTAAGTGCAACGACCGGTTCCTGACTATTCAATATTTCGTATTGTGGCAAACCTTTATTAAGGATGGCAAGTCCTTTTTCATCATCTGAAACATCGACAAACTTTTGTTGTGGGTAGATTGGATAATACTTTTCTTCCCACTTCTCTTCTTCCCAGTATTCCACTTGTGGCAGGTAATTTTCACGTCGGATCGTACCGAATTGTTGATCAGCAATATGGGTCTCCGAATTTATACCCGTATCAAACAGCGCACGGACCCGGTGATTTTTCACTGTATTATCAATCACGGTTTTGAGGTCAATGCGATCTTCATGCCGGTTTACCGTCACATAGGTGTCAATCATCATTGGCTTTGTTTCTTTCGAACGCCCGTTGACATCTGTGTCCACAGGGACATCCAGGGCATGTACGATTTTTACAGTTGCAAACAGTGGTCCATTTTGTACGACTGATACCCCTGGAGTGGAATTTTTCGTCGTAATCACGACATCTTCCCTTGGCGGTGAAAAATCGTATTCATCCCCAGCATTTCCGCTTTCTTCAAAAAGATTCAACTCATGAAATACGTTGCCGGACGCATGTTCTTTGACGGTTAAAGAACCATTCGGCTGGATTTCCGCTTCAAAGAAGTCATTCGAGAATACGCCGTCTTGATAGACATTCGAAGACTCTTCCACAGACGCTGTATTTTCTTTAATATAGTAGGTTTTATAACCGAGACCCGGAACATCAGCATGGAATTTGAACTTCGTTGTCCACACATACTGATCCTCATTTTTCACACCGATTTCAATCTGTTTATCGTTCAGATTTTCATAGCAGGATTCGACAACCTGGTAAGGCACAGATTCTCCGTTTGGATCGACAATCGTAAACGTTTCAGACTTCAACTGCACCGTTGCCTCTACGATATTTTCCCGCTTATTCCCCAGCGTGTTGAATACAATCAATGGGGTTCCTTTCGCATGATTGAAATTGATTTTTCCAATCAAATCATTTGTCGCATCGCTTCGTACCGTTTCCCCGATTTGGCTTGCATAGTGATACCGCATTTCCATTTCCTTATGCGTCACATCCGTACACACATTACAAATCGAATCGTGCGCATGGTTTTGAAGCGTATACTTCCACCCCTGGTTGATGATCGCATTGTCATAGTTGTTTCCGAACAAGAAGGACATCGAATTCAGAGGCTCGACATACTTTTCATATAGGTTCTGAACTTCGTAATTCTGCTTTTTCAAATCCAGGCGAGTGGAAGCAATACTCACATGCACACGCATATCTTTCCCTTTTCTGAACTCTCCACTGAGCGTTTCAAGGTTCTCAGCTTCCTCTTTCACCGCATTGAAATACTCCTCAAGTTGGCTGAACTTTACCGCATGCTCGCTGCCTTCAGAAGTAAAGTGCCCATTCAGATGTTCAACGATTTCTGGCAGCTCTTTGATCGCCGATCGCTGATCAAATCCACACATCAACAGCATGTTATTCGATGTGACCTTGTCTTCCAGAGCTTCCATATTTTCGTCCAACATCTCTAAATTGCCCTCAAGGTCAGTGGAAATCATCCTGCCATTCCCATAACCCAACGGCAGATGTGTGGTCAATACTTTTGAGCCATCTGGACCTTCCCACCAGAACTCTGTTTTCTCTGTTTCCTCATCAGTGATTCCTCGCCAGAAAAGTGCCTTATCCATGCCGAACCCTTTTAAAACTTGAGGAATTTGCGCTGCCTGTCCAAAGGAATCCGGCAAGTATCCGATTTGCATGGATGGACCAAAGTCCCATGCGATCTGCTGACCGATCAGCAAATTCCGCACCAGGGATTCACCGCTTGGAATGAATTCATCCGGCTGGATGTACCACGGTCCAACGAGCAATCGCCCTTCTTGAACAAGCTTTGCGATTGCCTCTTTTTTATGAGGTTTGACCTCTAGATAATCCTCTAAAACGATCGTTTGACCATCTAACATGAAAGAGGTATACTTCGGACTGTTTTCGAGTAATTCGATTAACTCATCCATGAACCGTACGAGTTTGACGCGATATTGCTGATAGGTCTGATGCCACTCGCGGTCCCAATGTGTATGCGAAATAACATGGAAATTCATCTGGATGCCTCCAATATCTGTGTATATAAAGAAACTAGGCAAAACCAAGCCTTAGGCTAGGCTTATGCCGCATTTGTACTTACTTTCTTTAAATGAAAATAGGAGGGAACTAATCAATAGATCCCTCAAGTTTTAAGCTATTAGACTTCTTCTGTGATCGATAATTCTTCTTCTGTGTTTTTCTTCAAAGCCACTGCCATCAGTGCTGTCACAACGATTCCGACTAAGAAAGCTAGGACGAACATGATTGGTTTTTCGAAAAATGGTACGACGAACACGCCCCCACTTGGAATTGGCGCTTCTGTACCTAATAACAGTGCTAATCCACCGCCGATCGAAGAACCAACGACAATCGATGGAATGACGCGTAACGGGTCAGATACGGCAAACGGGATCGCCCCTTCCGTAATGCCTGAAGCACCCATGAACGTTGTCGGCAACGCACTTTGCCGCTCAGCTAATGTGAATTTCTTAGGCGCGATTCGAGTTGCAAGCGCAAGGCCGATCGGTGGTGTCATGATTCCGATCCAGCATGCTGCCATTGGATAATAGATTTCTTGATTCAGCATCCCTACACAGAATGCAAAAGCTACTTTATTGATCGGTCCGCCCATATCAAAGGCCATCATCGCGCCAATAATCAGCCCTAAGACTACGAGGTTTCCACCGCTGAGAGATTTCAGCCAATCTTCCAAACCACTAGACATCGCAGCAATCGGTTGTCCGATGATGAACATTATTAGCGCTATTGCTCCAGCACCGAGCAACGGGATAACAATGATCGGTTTCAACTGAACCAAATATTTGTGCATCGGTAATTTCTTAAGCGCGTTTACAAGATAACCAGCGATGAAACCGGCTACAATTCCTCCTAAGAAACCTGCTCCGATTTCATTCGCGACCAGACCGCCTACCATACCAGGTGCGATACCCGGCCTGTCTGAAATGGAATACGCCATATAGGCAGCCATGACAGGAACCATGAGTGAGAAGATGAGTACACCTGTGTCTACAGTCTTCTTCGCAAATCCTGCTTCTTGTTCACCACCGCCAAGTAATAATCCAATCGTAAGAATCAATCCACCTGCCACAACAAATGGCAGCATATATGAAACACCGGTCATGAGATGTGTTTTCGCTTCTTCAACAACTTTCTTCATTAGAATCCCCTCTCTTTACCGCTTGTTCATTATTTGTTCGCTAATTCAATCGCCTGATCAACTAACCCTTGTGCATTTTTCACAGCATCTCCGACTGACGCCTTCACTGTCGGGATGTCATTGAATCGTTCTTTTTTTGCAATTGCCGTATCTGTAGCGAGGATCAGTGCTTCCGCTTCTTCAATTTCTTTTCCTTTGATTTCATTCTCGATTCCCATAGCGCCTTGCTTTTCTACCTTGATTTTCACACCGGCTTTTTTAGCTGAAGCTTCTAATGCTGCAGCAGCCATATGTGTATGTGCAACACCTGCAGGACAAGCTGTAACTGCGATAATTTTCATAATCAATCTCTCCCTTTATTCGTTAGTTTCATCAACACATTCAGATAATAGATGTAAAATTTCTTGTTTCTCACTCGCTGTCATCAAGCTGTTCCGGAAGTCTTCTTCAATTAGCTTGCCAGATAGCTTGGAAAGTATTTGCAGATGGGTCGTCCCAGCTTCTGACTCTGGTACCGCCAGCATGATCACAAAGTGAACATCTTGATCATCCATCGCCTTCCAATCCACACCGTTTTCCAGTTTTCCTATGGCGATACTGGCGTTCCGGACTGTTTCACTCTTACAATGCGGAATTGCAATACCATTGCCGAACCCCGTTGTAATTTGTGCTTCTCTTGCTAAAACACCTTGCGTGAATGTTGACTTCGATTCAATCCGACCTTGTTTCTCAAGCAATGAAGCTAGCTGCTCGATTACCCCTAATTGGTCTGTCGCACGAAGATCAAGGTCGATCAAGTCTTTATTTATCAATGTTGTCAATTGCAAAGTTTCACCCTCAATCCATATAAAAATCGTTTCTCTAACCCGGGTTATTCTAAAAATTATTGGTTTTTCTCTACACCTGTCATTATAGAAGCACACTTCCGGAAATAAAATTTAATCCTTTTCCTAAACCTTTAGGAAACGCTTACAAAACCAAAAAAGACCCCCAATGCTAAAAAGCATCGGTGATCTCTTATTCTTCATTTCAGATATTAAAAACTAAGCTCTGATAACTTCCTAGAAATCCCCTTCAATACACAAAAAAGGAGTAAAACGCCGAGCGTTTTACATCCGAATTGTGACAAAAAGCGGTGGGAGACTGACTATAGTCCTCTTTCTTTTTTCGACATACATGAGTGCCAGGTACCATTTTAAGTCCCAAAGGAAGCACGAGAACCGTCCCCAAAGAAGGAAAACCCTCCCCAAATCTCGAATGGTTACTTGATGATAAACATAGTGCGAAGGGTGCGAAGATGGGTATATTAAAGGATTTTTTGTTACAGCTGACGCTTTTGGTAATCCCTATTTTTATTTACTTTACAATTGTGCTGGAAAAAGTACGGAATGATAAAAAGATCAAGATGATCATGACCCTTTTATGGGGAATGTCCATCATATTATGCATGTCTTTTCCGGTTACTTTCGGTGACGGTGCCCGGTTGGATATCCGTTTTATCCCTTTATTACTGGGGGCTTTATACCTCGGAGCATGGCCCGGAATCTTTCTTTCGATCCTGATCATCCTTTATCGACTTTCTTTCGGAGTAAGCCCTGGTTTTTATAATACAGTTCTAGTATTAGTATTATCACTTCCTATTATATTGCTTTTTCAAAAATCGTTTGAACGTTCGAAGAAAGATAAAAGGGTTTATATGGCTTTATTATTGTCCCTTTACTACTCTCTGATTGGCCTTACTCTTTTCTCTGTTTTAAATGGTTTCTCAATCGATCATTTGAAAGTACAGATGATTCACCTGATCTTCTTAGTGGCCATTACCTGGTTCTGCATTGTATTGATTGAAACAATCAGAGAAATTCGCCATTTGCGTGCAGAGGTACAAGAATCCGAGAAGTTACGGGTGATCAGTGAGTTGACCAGTGTGTTCGCTCATGAGATCAGGAATCCGATGCAAGTTACCCGCGGCTTTTTGCAGCTTCTGAACGAACCTGACCTTCCTCAGCAGAAGAAGGAATATATCAACGTTTCGATTGAAGAATTAGATCGTGCTAATGAAATCATCAATGATTTTTTATCGCTTGGAAAACCAACCGTCCAGCATAATGGAAAAATCAATGTAGGTGACCAATTAGAACGTGTAGCAGTAATCATCCAAAGCTTCAGCCCAAACCTGCATGTTGAGATAAAAACGGATATTCTTGAAAACTGTTGGATTGATGCGGATCCTCATAAATTGAACCAGTCGTTGATTAATATTTTGAAAAATGCAGTAGAGTCAATGCCGAACGGCGGAGTCGTATGGCTCACCTGTCATTCAACCAATGATGACTATATAAAAATCACCATTAAGGACCAGGGTATCGGCATGACCAAACAACAGCTGGAACGGCTTGGATCTCCATACTATTCCCTCAAGGAAAAAGGAACAGGGCTCGGAATGATGGTCAGTTATCAAATCATCCGTTCATTCAAAGGAAAAATCATTGTGAACAGTGAAAAAGGCAAAGGCACAGAGTTTATTATCCTTTTACCTCAAGCTTCCTGACCATGAATTCGGTTCATGTCTAGAAGCACGAGAACCGTCCCAAAAGTAGCAAGGAGGCTAAATATGATGATCTTTGCTTCGACATCTGAGGCGAAAGCACTTAAAAGGAAGCGCGAGAACCGTCCCCAAGTTTACATCTTTTCAGGTCCATGCGGGGTTGGTAAATCCACCATTACAAAGGCACTGGCTGAGGAAATGGAAAAGGTTGTTCTAATTGAAGGGGATACTATCCATTCAATGTTCATAGGTAAAGAACAACCCGCGTGGGATGACCAATTATCAATTGTTTGGAAAAATATATACGCTATGACGAAGAACTTTATCGAAAACGATTTAAATGTAATCATCGATTTTGTAGTAGAAAGTGAACTAGAGTGGTTTTGCGAACAACTTTCTGAATTTGATTTGAATATGTATTATGTCGTGCTACGTGCTGATGAAGATATACTCCAAAAGCGTTTAATTCAAAGAAAAGATGAGAATTTAATAAAACGCTCTTTATTTTTATTAGACAAACTTGAGAATACTTCATCGAATAAACCATATCTGTATGACACAACGAATAAACGACCACAAGAAATTATAAATCATTTGAAGGACAGTTTTAAACAATTTAGAGTTAATGGTAAGTAGCGATATTAAATCGAGTATTTCTAATGTCTGGGAATCAAAACCACCAGTGTGAACTGGTGGTTTACTCTGCGACTGAAAGCCTTTGTTATCGGCCTTGGCCTCAATTGGCCCACCGAAAGGGTTTCCTCTTGCACCCTTCACTCACTAAGTTCGGCGCGTACCTGTTGTTTCGTCTCTTTTAAACTTATTGTTTTCCGGACTGCGCCATTTGGTGGCCTTCATAGCGACGATCCCTGTCTTCACGTCGATCGCACCCCTTTGGAGCAACCTTGCCGACGGTATGCTGGCGCTGCTCTTTAATGATTCACTTCTGCAAGTATTCGGATTGACATTCGGAATGCGGCCGTTTGTTTACGGCCAGATGCGCAGTAATTTAATCGGTATATCCTCCACAAAAACGAAAAGGATGATCGTTTATGGTTAGAAACGTTCCAAAAGAAGTAAGAAAGTCATATCTCTTATGGATAACCGCAATTGCTGCAGGCGTCTTTGAAATGATCATTGCCGTGATCTCTTCCTTGTCAGGCGATTCTTCTGTAAGTATCCTTATGGTTCAAGCACTAATAAGGATCGTCATCTTTGGGATTCTCACCTTAATTATCGTAAAAATGTATCACGGAAAGAATTGGGCCAGAATCACTTTAACCATCTTGCTCAGCGGAATCGGCACGCTCTCACTGGTCATCAACCCCGTCAAGTGGCTTATCGAGGGCAACTCGCTCAGCACCATGTTTGACGGGGTCAACCTTACGTCGCTTTTATTCGCTGCAAGTAGGTTGATCCATTTAGCTGCTGTATTCGCTGCCACGGTGTTCATGTTCCGCCCTGCAGCCAATCGCTACTTTCGATCGGAGAAGTAGATCTAACGATTGAGCACTCTCAAGGTAATACCCTGACACTTCACCAATAATAGGAACAAACTTTCATACTATTTCATCTGCCTGTTGGTACAATCTGTTGCAAATACGACAACCCCTTTAGTACTATCGATTTGGCCAGCAGAACTAATTGAAATCGCTTCAACTTCAACCTCTTCCATTATTTCATCACAGAATTTCAATACTTTTTTAGTTACTTCCCTTCCTCCTTTATAAGCTTCAGTAAGAATGGAGGCACTATATAAGAGTGTTCCAAGATCATCTACTGCACCAAATTTAATAGATGTACCTCCGATGTCAATAACACCTATTTGCAATCTTTTGTGCTCCTTTTTTTAAACTGATAAAAGCGAAAAACCCATATGTAGGTTTTTCGCTTTTATGGGTTGTATTCACTAACATTTATTTATGAACTCATAAACAATGGATACTTCCTCATTTTTTGAAATAAATAACCGTTTCGCATACTGCGGATTATCATTCGGATGGTCTTCCCGATAATGCGCCTCTCTACTTTCTCTTCTTTCCAGTATCGCCTGAAGTAAAATTTGAGATAAATTCATAAAATTCCTCGTCTTAATTGCAAGTTTTCTTGCCTGCATATTCTCAAATAGCCGCCTAGAATCCAATCGTGATTCAAATGCTTTGATTTCTTCAATGGCACTCGTTAATTGTAATTCCGAACGGACGAAATTTCCATGATACCACATCATTTCTTTAATTCTGTCCACGATATCATTTGCGTGTGCTTCAGAATCATGTGATGGTTCTTCTAAAGAAGTTGGTCCCAAAAGTCTTTTTAATCGAGCCATACCTTCTATTTTACGATTTCATGGAAATCCGCCGTCTGTAAAAATATTTTACAGTCCGCTGCTGCCAGTTTTCCAAACACCATGCATGCGCCAGTAGAATTACCTCCAAGCCGATTAGCTCTCTCTATATTGAAAGAAAGCTCCCCAATCGCATATAGTCCGTCAACACCTGTCCGTCCATGTGTATCGATATACACACCACCATTGCTTGCATGAGCAAATGGGGCAATGCGAATTTCATCCTTCGTTAAATGAATATTCTTTTCGTTTAACCAGTTTAAATAAACGGTATCACCTGTTATTAGCGGGACGAGTAAAGGTTTGTGCTTCTCTACATAGAACCAATATCATTTTTCTTAGCAAAAAGTTCTTATGTGTAAAACCCATAGTAGAAGTCTCCTTTCGTACTTAATTCTAGGCCAAAAATAGCACTCTCTATCGTATCAAGGGGACTTTTTTATGCATATGGCTAAATCTCGTTTTCTCTCAACTTCTTTATTACAGGTCTGGTCTTTTAATGAAATTACTCTCGTCCAGTTAATTGCCCGATAAACTCAACATCATTAATCTTCCAACCTTGCTTTTTCACATAAATTAAAGAGGTTTTTACAATGACTGTTTCCGTGTTTGTGACATCATTAAATTCTGTACTGAGCTTAAATTCATTGAAAAATTCAGCTTCTGTTTGAGAATCTTGATATTCAAAAGATTTTAACCCAGCAATGGATGACTTTACGGATTGATCAGAACTGGGAAGTTCTGTCCCCGAAGGGTAAGTTGCCTTGTATCCCTGATCGGTCATTAAAGGTTGAATGTTCTGATATCGTTCGGCTATTGTCTGGTAGGTGAAAAAATGTTCCAGGAACTCCTTATTGATCTTTAATGCATCAGTGTTTTGGATCGATGATAGGCTCTTAATCTCTTCTTCATAATGATTTTGGTTCGCTCTTACTTCTTGTAACTGTATACGGAGACTTGAAACATACATGATGACGATAACCGCACCCATAAAACCGGTCATGAGGGTAACATAACGTTTCTTTTGTTCCGGATCCATGACTCTTCACCTCCCACTACTGAATACGCCTGAAACCTAAGAAGGGATATAAGTTTTTCCACTCTTCAACAGATGAATAGGTTGTCCCACTGCTGCTATTGGCATTAATGAATTTCCCTTCTCCAACATACATTCCGACATGGGAAGCACCTTTTTTATAGGTGGAGAAAAAGACCAAATCCCCGGGCTTAATTTGATCTTCAGGAACCGGGATCGTCTTATCATATTGCGATTTGGCCGTTCCATATAGATCAACCCCGACTTGCGCAAAAGCATATTCGAGTAGTCCAGAACAATCAAAGCCTCCTGCTGCGGGTGTTCGTCCTCCCCATACATAGGGTTGGCCGAGAAACTGTTTCATGATCGAATGAACTTCCTCTACATCAAACGATTGGGTGCCATCCCCCTTGACCATGGCGCTGCCATTTTCAGGATTGAAATAACGAAGGACGTGCTCGACGTAGTTCACGTCGCCATATCGGTTCCACCTTAACTTTGCAGCCATCATCTTACTAAACTCAATGGTTACGTCTTTGGAATAACCACCACGTTCTAATGCATACGCGATGAAACCATTCCCGAGGTTATATCCCTGCAAGGCAAGAGGAATATCCCCTTTCGCTTGTTTCATCATTCCTGCAAAATACTTCACTCCGATCTGAATGGAATATTCAGGATCTGTAATGGTTCCAGGAGGAAGCCCCACGGATTCCGAAGCTTGCATCACATCTAACTGTCTTCCTCCTGTTTCTTGTTGGATCAGAGCCATGATCAGCCCTACATAATCACTAATCCCGTATTCTTTCGCATATTTCTGCACAAGAGACTCATACCGCATCACTTCTGCTGATACCTGGGCGGTTCCGTCGGCTCCTTCGCGAGACATGCCAGATTCAAACTGATTCACCCCACCAAGACCAATCGAAATGAATAATGCGATCCCGAAAAGAGAGGTAAGAAGAAGAAGGAGCCCTGCAAGTATCCAGGTTAAGGGATTTTTCAAAATGGCAAATGTACCTGCAGCTTTTATACTTTTCTTCAGAACACCTTGCATATGCGCTCCTTTCTAACAAGCAATTCAAACGAATGAAACCCGTCATGGATCATGATGTGATTTATCATCAAACTGCTCTTTACCCATCATTTTGGTCGTTTCGGATCACGGGACATTGGTTTCCGGCTTTCTGATCTCTTGATTGTTTCAGTGGATTGTTTGGCTTTTTTTCTATTGACCTGTTGTTGTGCTTCCCACTTGGTTAGGGATTTAGATGGTTCTCTTGAAGCGGCTACCTCATTTTTACTATTCATACTCCCTGAAGATTTACGTTGAGAAGATCGATTTGTTCCACCCGTTGTTTGACTGGAAGGCCTGTTTTTTCTAGGCTTATCCGTCAAACGATTGGAAGGATGGTTAGCATTCGCTCTTTCACCCTTGCGATGTCTATACTCCTCCAAATGGACGATAGCCGTTCCTGGATTTCGAGAAGAGGAACGTGTGAAGGAACCTTTAGACAATGCTGTTAAGTGGCTTCCCGTTTTTTGATTCGTTTCGCCGACCGCTGCTTTACGGTGTTCAGAACGAGCTCTGCTATTGACGGCATCATTTGTAGGGGCTTTTCGTCCCTCCAAAAGCTCGTCATGACGGGTTTTTCTTTGGTGGTTCCGGTAAGCTTGGCTTACCATCCTCTTAGCACCCTTGAATCCATTCCCGCCAGCATCCCCCAATTTGTGAAATGTGTTGGTTGTCGTTCTTTCGACCATTTGTTGCCCATGAACCATCCCTGCAGAGGCTACTTCAAAGATTTCGGTACGATATTTAAATAATCCCCACATGGTGATACAGATCAAAAAGACAACAAACCCATAACCTTCTACGCCATTTGTGACTTTGACCGACTCATAAAGCAAGGTGATGATCCCTGTAATCACAGCGATTAAAAGCACTAACCCTGCTTTCATTAACAGCACTCCAACGAGTTTCTTTCCGTGATTCAAGGCGCTTTCACTGTAAGCCGGGAGAATCGATAAAATAAGTGGAATAGCCGTGAAGATCACCAGGGCCAGGAACCATACCTGAAGCAAAAACTTAAAGGTGCCCAATAGTAAAACCGGTATCGCAAGGGCGATTGTTGAAAGGATCGTGATGATTAAATAGCCAAATCGCTCACCACTGAAATCCGGAGTCATTTGTTTATTGTCATAATTAGATACTTCATCCTTCACAATTCTTTTTCTTTCTTCTTTACCTTCTTCAGAATACGGTTTGATTGTCAGAAGTTTATCAACTCGGTTTGGATCCTCGCCTACAATCTCGGATTCTTTTGTTGAGCCATAATTTAAGAGTAAATACGGACGTTTAACCATGAGGTTAAACAATTGATTATCGAGTACCGCAATACCCTCTTTCGGGTTATACGCCGCGTTGCTGTCAAATTCATCTGAGCTGACAAGGACGTTTACAGAACTCGCAATCCCTTCGAGCTCTGCTCCTCTGTCATTAAGCCATTTTATGTTATCTGTCGCATCCGAATAGAACCAGAAAGTCACCACCATGATAGCAAGGGCACCTATAATGGCTTTTACCGCATGACCGACTTGTTGATTAACGAAATACCGCCATGCAGCGGTCCCTCCTACAAAAATGACAAACAATGATAAGAAGGTTCCCGACATGATTTCATAGATCCGTTCACTCATAATACTTGCTTCACTTACGATGGTACTGATTAAATCAAAAGACATGAGTTGATTCGTTGAATAGAGGGTAAAGCTTGCAATCGTTTTATTGAACCCCCACATGCCTTGATTGATGGCATGCAACGCTTGATCTCCAGCGTCTTTCAGCCCATCCCCGATGACGGCTTCCATCTTGTAGTGATCAAGGGGATATGCTTTACTTTCCAGAATCACACGGCCGACGGTTTCCTCTTTTTTCTTGACAGTCGGGGAAGGATCATCCGCAAGGGATACCGTGGGCAACACGACGAACAAAACGATGAAACAAAAGCCAAGACTACGTTTCAGGAATTTCATCCAATTCCTCCTTATTCGCAGTGAATACAAGCTTCCTGTTCAAATTTTTGTTTGATTTTTTCGCGGTTAATATCCAAGCTTTTACTTGTATCAACCTTCCATTCATCAGCTTTTTTTCTAAGAACAATGTTGTCTTCTACCGCATTATCGCCGTTAGGATTATCGAAATCCGCAAAGACATAATATTGTTCTGATTCTTCGCTATAATAAATTTCAAAACGAATATCATCGTATTGTAAGCCTGAATCTTTTTTCTTGGCAGTCTTATGAATTTCAAATGAACCCTTTTCATATATTAACTCTTGTTCTTTATCATAATTCCGATTAAAATTGGCCTTTTCCCACTCATAGGCCACTTTCGCAATTTCTTCAGGAGAAGGACCCTGATTGCATCCTGCTAATAGGACAAGTAGTGTAGATAATAAGATTGATAGTTTTGTCATCAAATGAACGCCTCCTCGGTTCCAGCTCTTCCTCGATCGTTTTCTTTGGTGTTGAAGGCGCTAATCCATTCGTCAAACAAGACGTCCGTTTGTATTTTGGCGGTTCGCCCGTACATATCCTCAACGATACACTGTCCTTCTGTCATGTTTTTCAATAGATCCCGATTAGATTTGTTATCCTCCATGCCAAGAAACTCAATGATGTTGCCTGCTTCTTCAGTGGTCTTCGCTTTGAATGCAAATTTTGTCCCGATGTTTTCCTTGATTTGTGGTTTGTTATATTCATAAGTGGATTGTGTAATGAGATAAACTGCTGATCGTAAGGAACGGCCAGTACGCAGCAATTCGTTGATGAGTTTGTCACCCTCCCCTGTATTCATCAGCATCCATGCCTCTTCAAAGATGGTCATCTTCACAACGGAATCATCTCGAGCGAACTTCGTTGCAAATTTGGCAAGTGGCTGCATGAGTGCAACCGCAATGTGTTCATCCCTTGTTGTCGCCTTTTTGCCTTCATCAGGCAGGTTCAAGTTTTGGATCTGTAGGATGTTAACCTGTTCATTCAGGCTGATCCCTTCTACATCCCCATTCGAAAACATCAGTTTCGCGACTCCGTTTGTCCCGATCTCATAAAGCAGGTCCCCAACATTTTGCACATCTAGATCTTCTGAGGTTTGCAGGTAATGAACGACGTTTAAAAGCCCTGGCTTTTGCTCATGTTGCATCACATGGCGCACACCCTTATAGATGGCTGTTTTCACATTCCGTTCATTGGATTGCAGCTCGGAAAGGTATTCCAGTACCCCGACCGCTGCATCCTGTGCCTCTTCGCCGTCAAGGAAGGTAAGCGGATCAAGCTTTCCGGCATCCTTCTTCTCACTCGACAGTGTGATGTAGTTGAAGCTTTCGATCAGGTCCTTGAAAAAGGGTGCAGTCCGTTCCAGCTCAGGGGTCAATGCCTGTTTGAATTTCTTTTCGACTTCATCTTTGGGATCCGTCATAAGGACTTTCGCACCGAAAAAAACGGCATTTAGTAAGATGTCTTTTAAAAGGAACGATTTCCCCATTCCTGTTGGGCCCGAAATGGTGACATGCGGGGAAGAATACTTGGAACCCTTCAAGCCCAAGTGAGCAAGAAAGGGGTGATAGAAGACAAGAGATTGTGAACCCTCTACACTTTCGCCTTCATGCGAAATGTTTTTTCCGAGATAAAAGCCTACCGTATTGCCCACTTTCCGTGTCAGGGAAAAGAGGGATTCCCCAAAGGATTCAGGCGTTAGGATCTGTTCCCAATCATCCACTACTATGTTGGCTCCTGGTAAGGATTGATGAAAGAGAAGGAGTTGATCGGCTAACGGCTGCACAAGCTCGATTTGCTGGTCTTTAAAATCCATTTTCAGCCTTCTGGCCCGTTTTCGCACTTCTTCTCTTGTCTTACCGTAAACAACAAAATGAATGTACGCTCTGAGCAAAGGTTTTCCTTGATTCTTGATTTGATTTTCTAGATCATGCAACAGCTCACGTCCTGTATTGATTAAGCTGTCGTCGTCTTCGTTCGCTTCAATCAATTGTGCATCCTGATCGCGGAAACGTTTTTTTATCGTATTGGTTTGATTTACATCTTCTTTTTTCCTCTTGTAGACCGTACGCATATTGACCTCGACTGGAAAAGGATAGGATTGAAAAAAGTAAGCCCATTCTTTATAACTGAGATCAATCGGAAAATCAGAGACAGGGAGGAACGCACACCATGACTCCTGATCCAACTGTTTGATATGTACATAGCCCGCTTTTCCTGGGTCGAGAATCCCTTCCGTAAGGTGGTAAAGGCTCCCTTCCCCGTCTGGTTGTGCTTGACCTCTGACAAATTGATGACGGATGATGTAGCGTAATTCCATTTCCCTCACCCGATAAGCCCCTAGATAATTCAAAAGGGTTATAAAAGCCTCTTCCTCAGATTCTTTGAACAAACTGACCGTTACATCATCGACCTCATGTCCTTTAAAACCTGCGAGCTTTTGTAAATAACGGTTCATACTCTTGAATGATGAAGAAACGGTACGGATGAGGCTCTCATCCAACTCTCGCCGTTTCAATTTAACACCAATGAAAAACTTATAGTCCACGACATTTTCGGCTTCATCACGTAAAATCTCTTTAGCTCGTTCCGCATAATAGTGTCCAATTTCGGCATACTTGCCTTCATACTGATCCTGCAAGCGGTCCATTCGTTGATCAATATCAACGGGGATTGGAACAATTTTATAGTCAATTTCCTCGAAGGTAGCCAATTGCCATGCAAGCCTTTGGAGGCGGTTGACGAGGTTGTTTTCAGCTTCCTGTTCGTTGATCCCAACTGTATTTTCTTGTAGCCGGTAATACGCCCAGGCTTCCGTGTCATTGGTATAGAGGACGTTCTCTTGATAAGATTGAATCGGAAACTGTAACATGAATCCACCACCTTATTCAAATCGCTCGTAAGATTGTGCTTTCTTCATTTGGGGTTGGTAAACTGGCTTATGGCTGCTGTAACTGAATCGCCGATTGTACAAATAGCGGAAATACCCGATAAAGAAACGATCCAGCCGTTTGCCATCCAATCGACTTCGACAGATCGCCCCTGCAATGATCCAAGGCAACACTGCATAAAATGCTACTTGTAAAGTGGTCGGCAGCACCTCATTGAGGGTTCCTCTGAAGAGACATAACAAACCGAATAGAAATACCGCCACGATGATTTGTCGAATTTCAATACCCTTAGAAAAGACAAGGGATTTATCCCCTTTTCCAAACTTCCAGATCTTCAAGGGGTATTTGAAGAATTTTCGGTAGTTATAGGCACCTGACCTCAATTTAAACCACCGCTTTTGACCTGATTCCAAATCGCATTGGCCAGGCTTTCAAATTCTCCAGGGTTCGTTACAATCACATAACAAACGACCGCAAAGATAAAGCTGGAAAAGAACATGCTCCAGCGCTGTGATATAAACGCTCGAACGATCATAACGATCATAATGATGAACAAGACCGCAGCCACCTGAGAAGAGATATATTCCGTAAGACCTGTAATATCGGGCATTTCCATCAACCTCCTATAGTATGTTTGAGTTTTTGAACATAAAATTTATTGTTTTCCTTGCTAACGATAAGTGTAAACGGAAGTTTCATGACCACTCCGCTTTTATCCTCTTTAAGATGAACAAGGGTTTTCACCTTGTATTGACCCTGCTTTTCCCCTTCATAAACAATAAGATCTTCAACACCCTTATACGAGTATGTATCTTTCAAACTCTCCGGTTTCTCCATTAAATAGGCCATTTCATCAACCGTATTCTCGGTATACGATGTAAAAAACTGAGTCACAAACCGTTTCATTTCCTGTTCCATTTGTGTATGTTCCTTTGATGGATCCGTTTTATCCTCAATGGCCGTAAGACGTGTATCACCAGGTACCGTCTGAAAGTAAGGCTGCTCAACCACATTGAATGACTGACCATCTGTACCGACGGGAACAACAATCATCACTTCTATCGTCTCGATCGGATTCTCTTTATCAGTTATCTTTTCAGTTTCCGTTTTCTCTTTACTGTCTTTTCCGTTTACCTCTTCCTTTTTGTTTTGCTCAACACCATTGATCAAGTTGTATCGGATACGGTAGACATACTTGGCGGAATCCTCCTGAACATCTTTTACATCGTAAAGATGGATGCCCTTTAATGTACGCTCCCCTTTGAAATCTGAAAGATTCTCTAGTTCCTCGAGAGTTAAACCTTCTGCTAGATAGGGTTGTAAAGCATTGTTTCGTTTTTCTCGTTCCTTAGGGTCTTTCGGAATATTCATGTATGTTTTGACGAAGTTTTTCGAGTACGTTTCTCCTGCTGGGGAATTCGTAAAACCAACTTCATTGAGACTATCAATTTTGGATTGCGTTTCATCTTGATACGCATTAACACGCTCATTCAGAAAGCTAGTTCGATAATATGATAGAAAAGAACAGAAAATCACGGTAATTAAAACGACCCAGAATCCAAATGTAAATACAGTCCTGGAGTTAAATCGTGAGGAAACCAAGCGCCGTTCATCTTTGAAGATTTTTTTCCTTATCTGTCCAGCATTTCTCTTGAAGCTATTTTTAATTTCCATTCAATCCCTCCAGATTAAGCGAATTCCGTACATAAACCCTTCTAAAATATGTTTCTCCTATGTTCTCTTCTTTCATTTTCCGGCTAATAAAGATTTCACCTACCTGTAAGTTCTTAATCTCGGTTGGATGGGCTCTGTATCGATCGATTTGCCGAACCGTTCCCATATCCTTTTCAATGCGACGGGAGTTATTTTGCTTTTCAACTTGTTGTGTGATTTCATTATCGGAATAGGTTCCGAACAGGTCGGCAATCCGTTCTGCGTCTTTTGACGCGTTCACACGACCTGTCGCAAAGGTGTTACAATTTGTTAAAATACGATCTGTGAGTGTAGGATCCACAGCATCGATGTCAGCTAATGATTGGGTTGAAATAATACATTCGAAGCCCGCGGAACGGGCCTTGTTAACAATATCAACAATCTCCGCATTCCCATAAGCTGAGAATTCATCGTAGACGGTAAAAATCGGTTTTTTCCCAACCGTCTGCCGATAACCGACTAAACTGTTGACATCCAGGACCACCATCCGGCCAAGTTTTTGAATATAGTCCCTGTAACGGCTTCCTGAGATACTGAAAATGACGACATCGTTTTGATCCGTTATTTTTTTGAGATCGATCCCCTTATCCGACTCTATAAAAAGAGGACCAAGATCTGATTCGATGAGTTCGCCTAATTGATTCCGTAAACCAGTTAAACATCGTTGTGAATCCTTATCTGAAAAATCCATATCGAACGTTTCTTTCATCTTCTTCAATTCTTCTCGTAATGCGAGGATTGTCCGTTTTTGAATTTTGACCTCCTCTCCTCCCGTAGCAGATGTTGCTCTCTCTTTGTCCGGTTCAAAAAAATCCGAGATTAAATCTTCATACTGATTTGTTTTTTCTGTACGTTTGGACGTAACCAAAATTTCTTCTTCAATTTCCTGCTCTTCATATTGCTCCTTGAAGAGATCGTTAACAAGGGCAATGGATGTTAAATCATATATGGTTTTCAGGTCTCGGGGCAGTTGAACCTCATCAATCAGCTTCACAACCAACTGCAAATATCGGGAACTGAAGGTCTTATAGAAGGGCTCACTCCACTCAAAAAGATTCAATAATTTATCACGGACTTCAGTAGGTGTGCCATGTTTCACCGGATTGTAGGTTAGTGAATCCCTTTCTGTAAAAAGAGAAACATTACGCCCATACGCTTCTGCAAGCGACTTGAATGCAAGCATCGAAGTTACCTCACCTTTACCATCTAGAAAAATAACAGGTTTCCCGTTACGTAAAGCGACTTCCATCAGCGAGGCGATGAGCGTCGTTTTCCCGGTACCGGTTCCGCCAAGGGCAAGCATGTGGTAATTCAATTCGTGAGAATCCAGAGAAACACGCTCTTTAAAATCGGTATAGCCAATAAACGATTCCTTGGAATTGCTTGATCGGTATTTTTTCTGTTCTTTTGTAAGAAATTTTAACCGATTTTTTCGAAAAGACACATATGGATGCAATGTTGTTTGTTTTTGGTGCTCAACGTATTTCGATACGATAGGTTTCTTCCAGTGGTACTTTGCAAACAGGAAATAGACCAAGGTGAAAACGAACGATATCCCGATAACATTGAAATAAGTATCTGAGGTTACTTGTATCAGGTTTCCTTGATTGAACACCTTCTCCACTCCTGTTGAAAGATAAGGAATATTCATTTTCGAAATAAGGCCGAAATAATCAAGTAATGCACCCTTATAAAATTGAATCACCAGTAGGATCAGGCCTGAACCAGCTGCCAAATAAACAAGCCAACCTCGCTTGAAATAGGATAAGAAAGCAAAAATCATCATCCCCACAAGGGCAGGAACCATAAAACTCATGATTACGACAGCGGAAACGGCATATAACATAACATCCCCAATAAGTTGATCCATTTCACTTTGCCGTTCAGTTTTTTCCACTTGACTTCACCTCTTCCCATCGATCATTTAAGATCTCTTCCGGGATATCTCGGACCACTACTTTGGAATCATTGATCAGTTTCCTTTTTGCTTTATTGACGGCATTTTTAATTTGAACAAGATTGGTGAAGTATCGTATTTGGTCAAACTGTCCATTCAACAATAGATCATCAAAAAGTTTAAATTTTTCATCATACCTCTTTCGATCTTTCTTGTTTAATTCCAGCTCAACCCAAACACGTATAGGTGTGCCATCTCTTTTTTTAATGACAAAGATAGCATCAGGGATACGATCTCGTATCTGGTTATATTCCTGTAGTCTATTCGGTTGACTGCCTTGTCCCAGAGCTTTGAATCGTATTTCTCGTTCGGTTTGATACTGGAATTCGATCCCTTCTTTCTCAAATAGAAATTCATGAAAAAGCAGGAGATCATTCATCAGTAAGGCATGTTGAATGGTATAGATTGTTGCTTTCGATGGAACCGTAACGTCGGCATTTGTCACATCACGAGCTTCGCGTGAACCAAAATAGACGCCGACTTTAGGTGCAATACGTTCATATTTCACTAATCCTTTGGCCATCAACTTCCGAACCCGGCTATATACCCGTGTCAATGTAGGCTCCTCAAACTTCACACAGATTTGTTTCGCTGTGACAATGCCATTACGTAAAATAAATGTTAAATAATCCAGGTCTTTTTGTTTTAAAGAAGTGTATTTCAGCACCATACAGAGTTCCACCTTTTCCTCCTGATTGTTTAGACACTCGATACAGTGAACGTATAGATTCGGATTTAAATGATTCAAATGGGATTAACCATAAATGCTAGGTAAAAGTACCACCTCACAAAAATCTAACCAAAAAATTGCGATCGATAACAACATCGTTTTTCGCTATGTTTAGACAATTCAATTGTTGATTAGTCTACTTTGAGAACAATTGTTTGACAAGAAGTACAATGGAAAACCATACCGAGTTCCCACGAAAAAAATCGGAGCAGGGGAAGAAAGTTTGTTAATTTTGAAAGAAAATACTAGTGAATGTTGGTTTTTCTGGTCTTTATAAACTATAAAAAAATGTCGATAAATTGGATCGAAAGTGTCATTAAAGGAGGGTGTGTTGGACGGAAACATTCTGAAGAAGGATTGGCTTGCTTTGTATAGATATAAAGCGTCTCAAACAAAAATCTACTATTCATGAAGAAAAATAGACGATTGTTCCTAAACCGAGTCATATTTAAAAATCCTAATTGATTTCATAATAAAAAAGTGCAGAAAAACATAAGGTTTCTCTACACTCTATAGGCCACGTATTTATATCTTTCTTAGATTGATCATGCCCGTATTCATTTATTCCTGTTAAGATTTTTCCCATCTTTTTCTTTCATCTTTCGGAAAATTTCTAACTGAAGTTTAAGGTAATCCTTTTCTTCTTCGGTGAGATTTTCAAAATTCACACAACCACTATTTACTTCGGTATCTCCTTCATCAATATATCCAGCCCTCTCAAGTAATTTCCTATATGAATAGTTATATGCATTTGCCAATCTTTTAAGAGTATCAGGTGAAGGATTAATAGGAACCTTTGTTCCATGTTTATAACCCTTTTCTAAATCACTGATGTATGTATGACTTAACCCTGTTCTTTTTGAAACTTCCCTTAATGGTCGGCTTCCTCTTAATTCTTTTAAGAGTTCTCCCAGATTTTTCATGATTATATAGCTCCCTTGTTGTACCTATATAACATATTGTAAAACAAAGATGACATTATAAAAATAAAATAAGTATAAATATCTGTAATAATTAGTTGACATATTGGTGCCTATAGTTTACAATTCAAATCGTAAACTATAGGCACCAATTAAGTGAGGAGGTGATTATTCTTGGAAAATAAAATTAGATTTCTAAGAAGAAGTGAAAACTTCAATTTAACTCAAGATGAACTTGCAAAAGCTTTAAATGTATCTAGACAAACTATAGTTGCATTGGAAAATGGGAGAGAGCCCTCAGGTACTTTAATGTTAAAAATTGCAGACTTTTTTAATAAAGATCCAAGAGAAATTTTTTTTGCAGATAATGTTGTCTATTGTTTACAAGAAAGAAATAATTCGGACTCAATCACTGAACTTAGGGTGGTCGATACTCTGCAAATATAAAAAGTATGTATAGCTTGAAACATGAAACTTTAGCATAATTGGACAAGCTTGCATAGTACACCTGTCATAATGCATTGAAAGGATTAAAACAACCCCATTACATCAACACTATGATTTCCAGTATATGCATGAAATAAACTAATTTTCATTATGAATTGAACTTTAGAAGTCAAAAGAAAAGAATTTATTAAGAAAAAAGAAGAGGTGATCATATGGTAAAACGTTATTTGCTCTTTGATTCCAATTGTTCCGTTTGCATCAATCTTGCCACTTCAATTGAAAAGGAAAGCAACGGATGGTTGACGATCCGAAGCCTTCATAACCCTGAGATGAAAGAATTGTTGAATCAAGCCAAACCCGACTGGGAATTTGAGCCGACTATTCTTGAAGTACACGACAACAAACCACCTATAGTCTATACAGGAATGCAATTAAAAACGTATATCCTGAAAGGATTGGGTATTCGAAAATCACTACGTATTTCCAGAACGATACGGGATGCGGGTGTACCCTGGTTCACACAGAAGTCGCCCACTCCGCTCGAGTACCAAGGAAGACGTTCGTTTGTCAAAAAAGGGGGGATTTTTCTAGGTGGTGTGTTATTATCTCCACTATTAACTTCAGTCCTTCCTCAACGATTCACCAAAAACACACTGGCCGCAACAACGGAAGAGTCAGATTCACTGACACCTAAAAACTGGAGAACCAAGGTGAAAATCAAAGAATCAAAGGAACTGAGCAACAAAGAAATTCAGAAATATCTAACGGCAGATGTTCAACAAGCATTCGCTTTTAAGGAAGACGATCTTTCCATTGATGCTTTAAGTGTCAAAGGCGTCTTCCACATGTTAGAGGATGGCAATACCCTGCTAGCCCTCGTTATGCAAAAAGGCGATTATATTTCGGTTTACTATTCCTTAAGCGTTCCCATCTATCATTTTGGTCGAGGGAGCTATTTATACAAAGTGGATGAAGAAAAGGAAACGATTACCCTGGTCGATCAAATCGTGAACGGTGAACCGGTAAAAGATTCCAGCATTCAGTCAGCCTGTGGCAATTGCACCATCGAGAACTTTTCTTATGGGGGTGGAAGTGAATGCAAAACTTGGAATGTTAGTTGTCTGATTCAATGTTGTGGACCTTGCACCCTAGCGTGTGGGACCTGGGCCGGGTGCCTTCCATGTGTTCTCCTCTGGTGTCCGGTTTGTGCCTCTACATGCTGCACGGGATGGGAAGAGACTTGCTACTCCTGCGCCTAATTCTAAGACTTGGAGGAGAAGAACATGGTTATACCTCTGAATTGGGGAAGACGACTGTTCATATGGTTGTTTGTGATCGTCTTTTTCCTCTTTGATCACCCACTGGACCATTTCCCTACTGCTGCCTTTTCCTATACCTGGGGATTTGTTGTCTTAACGAAGTCATTTGATTTTTTGTATTCCTTTTCCGAAAAAAGAATGGAGACAATCTTTCATTCTCTATTGATCGGCATCCTGATTGGTGCATGCATCACTTCTCTTCAAGTGCAACCAATCGATGTCCGTCTTGTTGGCGATTTGTTTTTCGCCCTGTCTCCCCTCTTTTTATTTCGGAACGTATTGTCTGTAAAAAATCGTCAATGCCATGTAGAAGATATCAAGACGTAACGGTGTGTCCAATTTTCATTTTAAGGAGGTGGCTTCCATTATGAATCCCTTCAATATCGGTTTTCCAAGCCTGATTTTAATCCTGGTGCTTTTCTTAATCCTTTTTGGACCCAATAAATTGCCAGAGCTTGGTCGTTCTGTTGGTCTTACCATGAAAGAGTTTAAAAAGTCGACCAGAGATCTTATCTCCGACACCGAAGGTACATCCCAAACGGAGAATAGTAAAAACGGGGACCACAGGAAAGGGTAAAAAAGTATGCATGATCAACCGATTCATCACGTAAACGAGTTAAGAAAACGACTCATCTGGATCCTGTTGGTGTTTGTGCTATCTTTACTATTCGGGTTCCTCTGCGCAGAGCCCGTCTTACAACAGATTAAAGCAGCTCCTACTTCACAGAAGATTGATTGGAACGTATTTGCCATCGGCGATGCGTTCCATGTCTATTTAAAAATCTCCCTTGTTATCGCGTTAGCCGTTACAACACCGTATGCGATGTATCAAGCCTGGAAATTCGTTTCACCAGGTTTGAGCCGAATGGAACAAAGGGTCACGCTCCTTTATATCCCGTTTGTTTTTTTCCTTTTCGTAACCGGGATTCTATTCAGTTATTTTTTGATATTCCCGACGGTCTTTCAATTTATGACCTCGTTTTCAGAGCGAATTGGAGCTTCAGAAGTCTATGGAATTAACCAGTACTTTTCATTCATGTTTCGCTTAATTCTCCCGATTGGGGTGGTTTTTGAACTGCCCCTGATCATCATGTTTTCCACCCACTTAGGGCTCATAACACCGTTAAAATTAAAAACATCCAGAAAATACGCGTATATCTGCCTGTTGATTCTGGCGGCTATGATCACACCGCCCGATATCGTATCACATATGCTGGTCACTACCCCTTTGTTTCTTTTGTATGAAGTCAGTATTATTTGTTCGAACATCGTATATTCAAAGAAACTTAGTTATAAAAATGGGAATCTTCCATCCTAGTTTTAGACCTATTTAAGTAGATTAGTCGTGGCTGTTTGTACATTTCATATCATACGGGAAGCAGGGATTATGACAGTTTTTGTTGTAACCCCTCCTTCTGTCTAATACCGGATCACTCCAGCCCCTTCTTGTTGATGTTTAAAAATCAGAACATATAACTACCCTTTTTAGTAAACTAGTTTGTTGAAGTGTTCTGCCGAAAATCTATATGAGACAGGAATATAAGAAGGATTAAATAACCTGTTCCTTTTTCACATGACACGTTTCCTAGCCACTCCTTCAATAGTATGAATTATCCGCAAAATATATCATATTATTCAAAATATTCTGTCGATGGTGATATAATGCGGTAGATTCATTTATAAAGGAGAGGAAAAATGTCATGTTGAACAGGAAGATGGTCGCATTTGCAGCAGCTATGATGTTCATTGTATCTTTATTATCCTTCAAACCCGCTTCAGCTGAAGAACTGCCTTATTACGGGAAAGAATATTCCCAGCCAGATCAAGTGCTTGAACTGTACCCTGACCCTGATGTTGATTTTGACACGCCGGCATTTGAAAAAGATGGGAAGCAGTTCACCACTCAGGAAGAAATGCTTGCCTTCATCCATAATCTCGATGAAGAAAGTGAAGTCCTGGATGTCCGGACGATCGGCCAGACAATTGAAGGGCGTGATATACCTGCATTGTTCTATTTCAAAGGAGATCAGCAAGACCATAAAAAACCTACCATCTGGTTGCAAGGCCAAATCCATGGAAATGAACCTGCTGCAGGCGAAGGTGTCCTCATGATGGCCAAAAAACTTACTGAGGAATTTGGCGACAGGGTCCTCGACAAAGTCAACATCATTGTCGTCCCCCGTGTCAATCCTGATGGATCCTATGCCTTCGAGCGAAGGATGGCGAATGGTCTCGATGGAAACCGTGACCATATCAAATTCGACCTTCCTGAAGTCAAAGCGGTCCATGATTTGTATAACCAGTACCAACCAGAAGTCGCCATTGATGCCCACGAGTATAGTATCGGGAATGGCGTATTCGATGACTTAGGCGAAAAGGGCTACCTGAAATATCATGATCTCTTGATCTTATCTGGAAAGAATCTGAATATCCCCGAAAAGATCAGAACCATCTCAGATGACCTGTTTGTGGAAAATGCACAAGAGCAATTGAGTGAAGCAGGTTTTTCAAACAGAAGCTATTACACCACCGGGCGGGATGGTGAAGAGGTTGTCATCAGGGAAGGCGGAACCGACCCGAGAATCGGAAGGAACGCCCTTGGATTGACACCTTCACTTTCTTTCCTGGTCGAGACCAGGGGCATTGGAATCGGCCGAGAAAACTTCAAACGACGTGTCGCAGCCCAGGTGGAGACCCATACAGATTTGATTGAAACGACAGCCGAAAATGCTAGATTTATCAAAAAGCTGGTAAGTTCAGAACGGGCAGATCTAGTTAAAAAAGGTTGGAAAGTCAATGATGACGATCAAATTGTCGTGGAAGACCGTCAAGTGGAGATTCCAAATGAGACATTGAAAGTGGTGGATATCGCTGAAAGAGGCACGAAGGATATCCCAGTCACCTATTTCAGCGCAACAGACTCCATTCCGACTTTGACCAGGGAACGGCCAACCGCTTATATGATCGCACCAGAGCATGAACACATCATTGATAAACTGGAACATAGTGGTGTCAAGGTGTTCCAGTTACCACGGGATGTACGTTTGCCAGTTCAAACCTATACAGTGATCGGAAAAGAAGATGGCGGTACGTATGAAGGTCATAAGCTGACTAATGTTGAAACCGAGCTTTCTGAAAGGTCAGTTCACTTTGAAAAAGGCACCTATGTCGTGTCGACTGCCCAACCATCTGCTAATCTGGCTGCAGTAGCCCTTGAACCAGAATCCGATGACAGCTATGTGACGTTCAACTTCATCCCCTCCAAAACAGGAGAAGAACTTCCGATCTACCGTTTCATCAAAGGGATTCATTCCCAACACGAGCTTCAATCGATCATGAAACAGGCGGAGTGAAGATCGTCAAACGCATTTGATATTTACTGGACTACATCTAGATAAACGACCAGAAGAGATTAGATTGATATGAGGAACAATTTTTTAAACGCTTTAAACTTAAGACCAACATTAAATAAGGGATCGAAAAACGAGCTCGAAATGAACTGCACCCCAAATTTTAGACACAGACTAAAATTTGGAGGTGCTTTTCTTTTGGCTTCATTTGAACGATTAACAGGCGATGAGAACTTAATTATCCATTCTGATCAGGGATGGCATTACCAGATGAAACAATACAGGCATACTTTAAAGGAAAGTGGAATTACACAAAGTATGTCACGTAAGGGAAATTGTTACGATAATGCAGTTATTGAAAATTTCTTTAGTATTATGAAATATGAATTTCTTTATCTAAATGAATTTGAAAGTACAAATCACTTTATACAAGAACTAGAGAAGTATATAGATTATTACAACAACAAACGAATTAAGGCAAAATTAAAAGGCATGAGTCGGGTAGTGTACCGGACTCATGCACAGCAAGCTGCCTAATTAAAACTCGTCTAACTTTTTGGGGTCACTTCAGAATTGAGCTCGTTTTCTAGTGAATTGTGATTTCAATTGTGGAACATTGAAAAGCAAGGGGAAGCACGAGAACCGTCCCCAACCTCAATCAACTATCCATTTTAAGGAACCGGTTGTCAACCACATGGCTACTAAACTTCCGCTCAACAAGAAAAACAGCGCTTGGAATTTCAGTGAAATTCCAATAATCAATATTATTCCAATCAGCATCACTATTCCATAAAATAATCGAGCACTGGTCATTATAATGGTACTTTTTATATATGTGACAAGCTTCATATCATAATGAACATAAATTGGAAACAAAAACAAAAAAGATAACAGGTAGATAAACGTTAAACCTACTAAGATATATTTAACTATCATAAAATTTTGTTCTGAAAAGAACTGAATATTAAAGACTAACAAAAACCCGATTACTACATAAAACAGACCAAGCATTTGAGACTTCCAAAACTCCTGCTTATAAACTTTTAGGAATGTTTTTATAATAGAAAACTCTTTTTCTCCCAATCTCCATTTTCTTACTATATGGAACATTGATATAGTTGAGGGCATGAATCCAAATATACCTAAACCAACTATTGTAAAAGCCAACCATAAGATATTTAAGTAGCATAGGAGCATGACCCCTTCAAATAACACATTGATTCTCGCTAACACTTTCTGTTGTATCATTAATTAGCTCCCCTTAACATAATAGAGTCTGCTTAAAAGCAGACTCATGTTTAACCTGTTACTTCAAGATCTCCCGCAACAATCGCATTCTGATCTCTTAAGTATTTCTGCAATTGACTCACATTTATTTCACGGGTCGTAACTCCATTTGCTGCCGACATTGCGGCAGCAATCCCAGCTGCTTGCCCTTGAGCCATTGAATGAGATTGGACTCGAGCAGAAGCAAGTGCTTCATGTGTTGCAGATAGACAGCGACCTGCTACTAGAACATTCTCCAAGCCAACCGGGAGTAAGCAACGATAGGGAATATCGTAAGCATCCTCTAGTTCAACCCAAACGTTTTTTCTGTCAGTTGGGCTATGGATGTCAACAGGAAAACAGCCTTTGGCAATACCATCATCAAATTTGCGTCCTCTCAACACATCCTCCTGAGCTAGAACATAATCCCCTACAATCCTCCTTGTCTCTCTTATTCCAACCTGAGAAGAAGCTCCAGATAAAAACGCGTTAGAAAAACCAGGTAAATGCTTTCTTGCAAAGCTAGTCAAAGAAAGGACTTGTTCTTTTAATTCTAATCCCGCTCGGATTACATCCGTGTTTTTCGTTCCATCTATTCGATTCAATCTCGTGGCATTAAATAGGACATCGCCTTTTTTGAAATCAGAAAAAATGGTGATTCGTTCACGTCCTAAATTCAATTCGCCACTTTCCTGCCCTTTTGCCACCAAATCATTGAATCCCGTAACGGCAACCATCTTATCGGCAAAATGAGAAGGTAAATTATCAGGTAGTATTGGGTAAGTCAACCATACTAAATCATTACGATGGCGATCGGTATATTCAATAAAAGTATCAATATCCACATAACTCATCCTGAACATTGCAGTTACAGGCTGACTTAATCCATCTTCTTTTCGACCAAATTCGTATTCAGCTCCTGCCTGCACTGCAATATCCCCATCACCAGTTGTATCGATAAACTTTTTTGCTTTGATCGTATCGGCAAATGATTTACCTCTGATACCTACAGATTCAATCGTCCCCTCATTACTATTCACTTGATCTACGAAAGTATTTAAAAATAAGTTTACACCAGCCTTAACCACTAATTTGTGGAGTACATACTTCAAAATTTCCCCATCAAAAGGTGTGATATGGCCACCTGTTCCTTGCGTTTTTCCTGGTTCATCATAAGGACATTTCAATGTACCAGTCGAGCCTTCATATTTAACTAATTCATCTACAATATCTTGAAAAATCCCTTTAATCACTTGCGTGTCCTGGTGGTAGTTTGTCATCCATGGTCCTACCATACTGGCAGTACCTGCTCCTCCTAAATAAGGGTTTGGTTCAATCAATACCGTTTTAACTCCCATTCTCCCTGCAGCGATGGCAGCGGCAACCCCAGCAGGGCCACCACCGATTACGGCTACATCATATTGATTAGCTGAATCCATTCATAATCAACTCCTTTTACTTTAAGACTGCGTCCATTCTGCTCTTCATATCATTAATTGCATCACTTGAAGATTTTTCTCCAATAAGTACTTGCTCTCCCTCTTCTTCAACTACTTTTTGGATTTCAGCTAGATGGTCAAATTTTGTATCTACAACAATATCAATATCTTGATTCAGGACTACCCGCTTAAAGGATTCTACATCAAATAGTTTTTCAGGATTTTCTCCTAAGATCAGTTCTTCAACCTTATCCTGGTCAGCTTTTTTCCATGCTGGTACTCTGCCGCCGGAAATCAAAGGCTCATTCCCTTCAGTGACATACCATTTCATGAATTTCCAAGCAGCTTCCTTATTCTTAGACCTAGAATTGATTGCTACAAAATCCAAATAACCTGTCCCTCCACCAAGAAATTTGCTATCTTCTGTCATTTTTGGCGGTGGAGCGAATGCTGTTACAAAATCATGAGGATAATCATCCAAGTTTTTAATGCTCCGAATGATTGCCGTTCCATTCCAGTTCATAGCTGTTTTTCCTGATAAGAACAAATCTGTTCCTTGCATCTTGGTAGCCTTTGCTTCTGAAAATGGAGGCTGGACTTTCTGTTCACGTTCCATTTCGACCATTGTATCTAAGTATTTTTTGAACACCGGATGTTCTACGTTACTTTTTCCATCTTCATTAATGAAAGGATCTGAACCAAGCTCCGTTTTCACAGCCTTATCCATCCACTCATAAATTTTTGGTTCACGGACTCCAACAAAAGAACCCCATCGCTTATTTGACCCTTCGCCTTTGGATAAAGAAGTTGCATAGTCGGTATACTCATCCCATGTCCATTCTTTTGGAATCTCAAGATTGGCTTCATCAAGGTAATTCTTATTTAAGGTTACAAAATCATTTAAAATGATCGCTGGGATATAAAACGTTTTGTCTTTAAAATTTACAATTGAATTTTCACCGAAGTTTTCTTCGATATTAAAGTCATCGTCCTTTATAAATGTATCAAGTGGTTCAGCCATACCTGCCTGAATTCTCTTATCCAGCTTATCAATTCGATAGTTTACAAACACATCTACTTCTCCACCGGCAAGTAGAGACGTTTCTAACTTTGTATTTCCGGCTTCATCGTTGACATATCGTACATATTCAACTTGAATATCAGGATTTTCTGCGTTCCAGTTATCAACTGCTTCCTGAGGGCCACTTTCTGCAGGTACCGCTCCCCAAAATTTCAAGTGGACAACATCATCTCCGCCCTCATTTCCAGACGTGCCTTGATTAGCACAACCTAATAAACCGAGCAAAATCATTAAAACGATAGAAAGTGAAAAATTTTTTTTCATACTTACACCCCTTTTTAAATTTAACCTTTTATTCCACTTGCTGCTACACCTTCAATAAACCATTTCTGACAAGTGAAAAAGAGGATCATGACCGGTAGTATTGCGCTTACAGCCGCTGCCATCATTAACGTATAATCCGTTCCAGACTCATCAATAAAACTTGTCAGCCCAAGTGGAACCGTGTATAGTTCTTCACTCGTAATGAAAACTAACGGATTGACGAATTCATTCCAATTCAGCGTAAAACTGATGATTATCAAGGAGACCAGTGCAGGCTTTGACAAAGGAATTATGATTTTCATCCATATCTGAAAATGATTCGCTCCTTCGATCTGAGCTGCTTCAGAAAAATCTTTTGGTATCGACAAATAGAACTGTCGTAACAAAAACGTACCTAAAGCAGTGAACATTCCTGGCAGAATCAACGACAAATGGGTATTATAAATTCCCATATAATTAAACAAAATGAATCTTGGAATTAACGTTACCTGTTCCGGGATCATGAGGGTAGCTAGATACAATAGGAAGATGGTATCACGGCCTTTAAATTGAATTCTTGAAAAACCGTAGGCTGCTGCTGAACTGAATAATACTATGCCGGCTACCGTAATACCCGTAACCTTGATAGAGTTCCAGTAATAAACCCAAAATGGCTTGGCACCAAACCATACATCCTTATAATTCTCCCATTCGAAACTACTTGGAGTCCACTGAATTGGATACGTAAATACCTCTAATGGCTTTTTGAATGAAGTTGATAGCATCCATAAGAACGGCAGTACCATACTAGTTGCAAACGCTATCAAAATTATGGTCAATATAAGCTTTTTCCAATTTCTTTTCAGCCAATAGGTTTTCATACTTTTCAATGTAACGCTTCGTTGCGATGTCATTACTCGAGAGTCCATGAGACCTCCTCCTTTCCTAATAATTCACCCATTTCTTTTGTCCTCTCCATTGAATGATCGTTATAGCAAATACAATTATGAAAAGGACCCATGCCATCGCAGAAGCATAACCCATGTCATAAAAACTAAATCCAGCCTGATAAATGTAATACGTCAAAACACTTGTAGAGGTACCGGGCCCTCCTTCTGTCATGATAAATATTGCTGCAAAAACTTGAAATGACTGAATGATACAGGTAATCAACACAAAAAATGAAGTCGGTGAAAGCATTGGGACGGTTATCTTAAAAAAGCTTTTAATTGGTCCTGCCCCATCAATTTTAGCTGCTTCATATAACTCTTTAGGTATCCCCTGTAAACCGGCAAGATAGATGATCATGTTGTATCCAACATTCATCCATACAGTCAAAATAATAATGGCTGGTAAAGCCCATGAAGAGTCTGATAACCACCCAGGGGGATCAGAAATGCCAATACTTCTTAAGAACGCATTGATTGGCCCTTGGGAAGGACTATAAAGAATCGCCCAAACGACCGCTACTGCCACAATACTTGAGATATAAGGCAAGAAGATCATCAGACGTATTGGAGATTTAAGGAAAGTCTTATCATTTAACAAAACAGCCGTTACCAATGCAAGGATCATGGTGCAAGGTACAGTGATCAATGTAAAAACAATGTTGTTGAAAAGACTGTCTGTAAACCATTTATCTGACCACATTTTGATGAAATTTTCAAATCCAACAAATTGAATCCCTTGTATTCCATTAAGGAAATTCCAATCTGTAAAAGAGATGATTAGTGAAAAAAGGATTGGTACTAACGTGAGTAAACCAAACCCCACTAAACATGGTAAAATAAATAGCCAGCCAGCTAGAGTCTCTTTGTAAGCCCGATTCAATTCTGTTTCCCTCCTCTCTAGAAGATGAGTTTTTATTCTGTTAACCAAATGTTAAATTCTTTTATGTGAATAAATAACCTATAATCATCTTAAATACCGGGAAATTTCTTTGATTGTGTAAGCGCTTTCGTAAAATTCTATGAATTTGGTCTATTATTCTAAGAATTGTTTCCTTTATAATATAGTCTTTTAGAAAGCAGCCAAAATAAAAAACCATCAGCAGCTATGGCTGATAGTCTTATCTAACTCCCATGTTGAAAACGTGAAGGGGTCATTCCTGTAATTTTTTTAAATACTTTCGAAAAGTATTTGGGATCTTCAAATCCGACTCTCTCTCCGACCTCATTCCAATGATATTGTGGATTCCTGAGGAGTTCCTTAGCCTTGGAAATTCTTGTTTCCTGAATGAATTGAGTGAACGTGATACCTGTTTCCTTTGTAAATAAATAGCTGAAATAATTTTCACTTAAATTAACGGCTCTGGCAACATCTTGCACGCGAATAGATCTACTATAATGTTTCTTAATGTAATCCATCGCTTTCGGTATCTCGATTCTTTCTCTTGAATTTTTTAAGGTATGCAGCATTTCACATATTACGAAATGAATCCTGAAACACCATTGACGAAGTTCAGAGTAGGTTTTAAGTTGATGAATTTGTTCATAAGGTGATTCATTTTGTAATGTCCCCTCCAAGTAGCCTCCCCAGTCTCTCAACAAAGCTATATTAGCTGACAACCATTGATTGATATCATTCCGTACAACCCGCGGTGATACCCGCACAACAGGATCTTCTGGAAATAACCTTTCAAGAGCTTGTCTTGATTTTTCTGCCTCCCCACTTTCTATAAGCGATAGATACTCCTTAAGTTGGGAGTTTTCAAATAGACTCTGCCTCTTTGATTGGAAATCAAGTTTTTTATCATATACAAAAACGTGTTTTTTCTCATCATAAAACCTATACTCTATAGCCTGGTTAGCTTGATTAAATGCAATATTCCTTTCGGAAACGTCATTGAATGCATGACTTATTCCTATTGTAGAAGATTTGCTAATTTGTTGTTTTATATGTTGAATAGCCTTATCTAATTGTAATTCATCAAGACTTTTTATAATGAAAATTAAATCATGGATTTTACTTTCTCCGACCTTAAGCTCGACTGAAAAAGCCTCTATTAGTTGATGCAAAAAATTACTAATACTTGAATCATCATCTGTTATTTTCCCAACAATATACCTCTCATTTTTTTGGAGAAAAGACCGGTATTGTGCAACTTCATCACCACTAAACCACTTCTCCAAGTCACTCAATACAAGATTATCCTCTTTAGAACCAATATTTTTAGAACGCCGCTTACCATCGATTTCTTTCTTCAACCTCAAAACTCTTTCCAAAAGTTCTTCTGGTTCGGTTAATTTGTTGATATAATCATCCACTCCAAGCCGAAGTGCCTCTCTCAGAGTGTTAAAGTCTTCAAGTACACTTAATACAAGGATTTTAATACTAGGAAACTCCGAACGTATGACCTTAATCATATCTAATCCATTCATGTTTGGCATCCTAATATCCGTTATGACAATTTCAGGTTTCTTTTCTTGGATCAATGCCAGACCACTTTTACCATCTGATCGTTCACCTACTATTTCGATACCATGCTTTTGCCATGGAATGCTTGTAATGATTCCCCTTCTAACAAATGCTTCATCATCAATGATTACTACCTTTGTATTCATCTGTTCATTTCACCCCCAGTTACATCTTCCTGATTCAAGAGTTGTTTTACGGGTAATTTCATGGAAACGTATGTTTTTTCTTCCAAATCATTTCGCATGATTGTCAGTCCAAATTCATTACCGTACATCATTTGTATCCGTTGATGAACATTTTTCAATCCTATACCTGATAAGCCATCATGTTTTTCTTTGTTAATCTTCGACATAATCTCATTTGCTTTTTCTTGGTCCATGTTTTTACCGTTATCAATGACATCAATAACTAGTGATATCCCATCCACTGTTGTTCGAATCTCAAGTGTACCTCCATCTAAGAACAATCCATGATTATAGATGTTTTCTACTAATGGTTGTAGAGAAAGTTTAGGAATAGCATATTTCAAATGATTGTTATCAATGGATTCTTTAATTTGTATCGAATCGCCAAAACGGTATTTCTGGATGGTTAAAAAAGAACGTACGTTCACTAGTTCTTCTTCTAAGGTGATTTCCTCTTGGCCTCGATGAATACTCATATCAAGTAAACGCCCAAGAGACATTAACATTTTAGTTATATTTTTTGTTCCTGCCATAACAGCCATCCAGCGAATGGTATTTAACGTGTTATATAGAAAATGTGGATTGATTTGGGCCTGTAGAGCCTCAAGCTTCGCCTTTTCCTTGTTTTTTTCAAGTGAAATTTCTCTATTTATATTCTCTTTCATTTGAGAAATCATCTTATTAAAACTCTTACCGAGAAGTCCTACTTCATCTCTTGTATAGACCGTACAGGAAATCTCTAAATTACCTTCTTCTACTTGTTTCATACTATCTCGTAAATCTCTTAGTGGTCTCGTCAGCATGGATGAAAATAGGATTATGATCGCTATGAAAATAATCATACTGACGATTAGAATTGTCATGACGGTATCACGAATAGTAGTAAGCTCTTCAAAAACACCTTTATGTGGAACTACCTGTAGAACCTTCCATCCAGTCAATGGAAGTGAATATGTACTGACAATGGCTTTTTCTCCATTTACCTCCAAATTAAAAGTATCGATTTCCCGTTTTAACGATGGTTGGATGAATTTATAAAGCTCTTCTATATCTTGTTCTTGATTACCTAGTACCCTTCCATTCTCATCAACTATGAATCCCATACTATTTGAAATATTCGTCCTTACTTTCAATATCTCTTGATAGTTTTCTATAGGTTCACTTATGATCATAACGCCTATCTTTTCAGACAGACTTTTATTTTTTATCACTCTTGAAACGGTCACAAATTTGTCTCGTTTAGGATGAATATAGTTCTCTTGATTTAATGACCAAACCATGAATCCATCCTGATCTAAAGTCTTACTATACCACTCAGAACCTAAGATATCTTGAAAAGAATCAGGTGAATTCCCCCAATTCGTATAGATGTTACCATGATTATCGATAATGGTTAAGTTAACATTTTCAGTAAGGATAGTGGTTGAAATTTCGAGGTATTTTTCATCCAGTTTTTTTCGGATATCAAGTCTTTCTCTTTCAGATTCAAAAGGATGCTGCAAAATAGAACGTATATCTTCGTCTAATACAATTGAATTGGAGGCGTACATCATTGATTTTAGTTTTTTCTCAATATTCAAATTCACCTGGTGTAATCGATCCGCTGTTGATGCTTCAATTTGCTCGCGTAGAATATGTTCAATACCTTTGTATCCTAGGAAACTTGTAATCAGAATAGGAAATAGAATAAAAACAACAAAGGCTATAATAAGCTTCGATCGTAAACTAATAAACTTCATTTTCCACCCTCTTTCACTGCCTACAACTTAGTTGAGCTAATTGTGGTAGAACATTATTTTACCTTTCGACAAATTATTTATATTGTCCTCCTTCCTACTATTTAAAATGAATTACAAAGACCCTGATTGATATGATTAAGTATCACTCAGGGTCTCATTTAAGTAAAAGCTGTATTTACAGAGAGGAAGCACGAGAACCGTCCCCAACTCACTTCAACACAAACTGCATGCCGTCTTTGAAGTTTTTACTGAATATGATGAACAGGATCAAGATCGGAAGTGTTAATAGAACAGACGCGGCGTACATCGGTCCTGGGTAGCCGCCGTATGGTCCGAACATCTGCGCAAGCAACACGTTCAGTGTCAGCATCTTCTCACTGTTCACGACGAGCATGTCCCATAACAACTCGACCCAACGCTCCATGAACAGGAACAAAAAGATGATCGTTGTTACAGACTTCGACATCGGAAGGACGACCTTCCAGATTATCTTCAACTGGCTTGCCCCGTCGATCTTCGCTGCCTCGATGATTTCATCCGGTAGGCTGCGAAAGAAATTCGTATACATGAAGATCGCCCACAGGTTTACTGCTTTCGGTATAATCATCGCCCAATACGTGTCATACATTCCGAAATATTTGACGATCAAAAACAACGGAATCAGCAAAATGATCGCTGGATAGAACATCTGGAACAGGATCACGTTGTTGATCACGTGCCTTCCGCGGAACTTCAGCTTCGCCAACGCGTAACCGACCATGATGGCGGTTGCGAGCATCAGAATCGTCGATGCCAACGTCACGAACACACTGTTGAAAAACGCGCGCAGCCACGGTCTCGCTAGATTCCCATCCCCACCAGAGAACAGCCACTCATACGACCGTAAGCTGAGATCGGTCGGGATGATTTTCCGATCGACCTGATCCCACGGAGCAAGCGATCCCAGCACCATGTAGAGGTACGGAAACACCATGATGAGCAACACAGTCGTCGCCAGGATATATAACAAGGTGATTTTCAGCTTCGTATTACTCCCAACCATGTCTCGCACCCCATTTCTCCAGTATCTTACGGAATACAAAGATCGATGCGAAGGTCACGATCGAATTGATGACTGCAATCGATGTCCCGTACCCTGCATTCATTTTCGCGAAGGCTTGCTGATAGATTTCGAGCTGCCACGTATGGGTCGCATACTCAGGTCCACCGCCGGTCAATACATACGGCTCGGTGAAAATCCCGAACATCAAGCCGACAGCTAAAATCGTAACGGTATAAAAGGATGGATACAACATCGGAAGCGTCACACTCCAAAACCGTTTGAAACCGACTGCTCCATCAATGGCAGCTGCCTCATACACATCTTTCGGAATGCTTTCAAGACCCGCCACAAACAACAGTGCGTAATACCCGGCGAACTTCCATGCCATCATCAGCGCGATGATCAGCGGTGCTAGAATCGGTGAGCCGAGCCAGTTGATATCCAGCCCGAACGTCCCCCGCAGCCATATATTGAACGGACTGTTGTACGATAAAATCCCATTCACAACAATCGCTGACGCAACGCCAGATGCCAAATAAGGTAGGAAGAATGCCACCGAATACAATCCTTTAAACCGCGGCAATGCATGGATGATCATCGCCAGGAACAACGATCCGATCACGACAATCGGAACGAACATGAATAAGAACTTATAAGTGACGAAAAAGGCCGCTCTGACGCTTTCACTGAAAAACGCATCGATGAAGTTCTGTATGCCTACGAATTCATAGTCAGGTGCGATCAAGTTCCAATTCGTAAAGGCGAGATAGGTCGCCCAGATCAAAGGAAAGAGGAAGAAAATAGCCGAATAGATGAGGTAAGGGCTGGCAAACAGCCAACCCAACCTCGCATTGCTTTTGTTCATGTTACTTCAACATCCCGTCGATGGACTTCTTCATATCTTTCCATGCTTGTTTCGGCTCTTTCTGTCCTTTAATGACCGGGTTCAACGCATCCTTCCCGATCGCTTCCTGGATTTCAACGGTATTCTCACTATCAATCGGCGGTACGGCATTCGGGATGTTTTCCGCATATTTTACAAGCTGAGGATTTTCTTCAAAGTATTGAGCGAACGTTTCGTTTGTCGATAGGTCATCACGTGCTGGCGGTAAGTTCGTCTTCTCGAACCATGTCAGATCATTCTCCGCATCGGAATAGACCCACTTGACGAAATCGAACGCTGCTTGCTGTTGTTCTTTTGAAGCTGAAGCGTAAATGGATAGCCCCTTCGTATCGGCGAATGTTTTCGCATTCTCAGGGTCAACGCCATCTGGTACTGGCGGCATCGACAACTCATAGGTCTCCCCTTGTTTCATTTCAGGGAATTTATCCGCCCAATACGGGAATGTCCATGGACCGATATCCATCATAATCGCTTGTCCCGTTTCGAATGGATCCGTCGCTTCACGCGTCAACAATAGATCCTTCTCACTCAAGTTTTTCATGAATTCAAGCGTCTCGACACCCGCTTTGTCATCGGCGATGAACTTGTCACCCTCCACAAAGTTGTTTCCTTCAGAAGCTGCATTGTACATCATGAAGAAGTCGAACCATCTTGCCCACCACGTCGGTTTCACAAGATCCGCTCTCGCCCATAAGAATTTATCCGGGTGCTTTTCTTTCAGCTTCTCTCCCACTTCAAGCACTTCACTATACGTCTTAGGCGGCTCGTCAAATCCGAGTTCTTTTAAAATATCCATGCGCCAGCCGAACAACATCGCATTTGAATAGATCGGCAACACATATTGGTGATTGTCCGCGAACTTCCATGTCGACATCGTCTCTGTCATTTCACGGTTTTTGATCAGCTCATCATATCCATCGAATTCTTCCAACGGAACGATCGCACTGCTTGCCGATAGTTGTGCCGCAAACCCACGTGAAATGTTTTCAGAAATCGCCGGTGCATTCCCTGCTGCAATCGCAGACTGGATCCCCGCTTCAGAAGAAGGGCTTTCCGGCATCGGCGTCACTTTGATTTTCACGTCTTTGTTTTCCTGCATGTATGCTTTCGCCATATCCGACCAGAAGGCTTGCTGGGTCGGGTTCGGTGCAGACCAGAATTCGAATTCTACTTTTCCATCTGCACTGCCCTCTTCACCAGGCTTTTGACAGGCAGAAGCAAGCATGGCAACGGCCAACATCACTATGAATAAACGCATCCAAGAGTTGTTCTTCATCGTTCTTTCCCCTTTCGAATCGATTCTTTTTCGTATTTGATAAAAGGATCTGGAAGAATCGCTTTGTGAGCTTCCGCATCACTGACCCCGACGTAAAGCTCTGCCTGGCCATCCTCCAAACACACTAAACCACCGCTGAACAGCACATCCTGCAGGTCATCGCGTTTCGCTGGTCCATCGGGAAAATCAGCACGTGTCGCAATGATTTCCATATCGCTGATTTCACTCGTATCCGGGTCATAGGTGAACACCATCGGATAATAATGACGATCACCGTTTTCATCAAACTTTGCGATATGACCGAGGACACCGATCTTTCCGTTTTTCAGTAGATGGACTTCATTCGCGCCTCCCCACTCCTCATCGATAAAATGAGAGTCGATCAATGGGGCTTTATCGATGACCTCAGGTGTTAGTTCTTCTAAGCTGGCAATCTCGGTATATCCGATTTTTCCTCTGCCGCCCTTTTCACCTTGGGGGCGTGTGAAGACACCGATTTTCCCATTCGCCAATTCAATCAGCCGGATGTCTTTCATGCCATTTGGTCCGGTCGCAAACCGTTCGAGTTCGTTGATGGTGGACCCACGGTAAAAGACCGTCCGCCAGGATAAAGCACCCTCGTGGGTCGGATGTGGAAATATCTCAACGCCTCCGAAAACGAGCTCTCCATCAATCCTCGTAAAAAAGGGATCCTGCAACGCATAGGTTTTCGTATCTTTACGAGGCTTCCATACGCCGTCTTCTTCCACAAAAAACACGACATCGGAATGTTCGGTATCACGCCCTTCGACACGGCCGGCAATCACGAGCTCTCCTTCATCCTCAAAAGGTGCAGTGATGTTATATACATCCTTCTCCCCGACACCCGTGAACGTGATTTTCTCCGCCCGAATATCCGGTTTACTAGATTGATAATCTTCCAATAAAGATTGAACCGTAAACGCCATACGATCACCTCACTTTTGTAAGAACATTGCGGTAATTCAGCTTTGAAAAAATTTCATTTAAACTCAAATCCGCTGCAGCCATCGATGTATCCGCCGCTCCGTAATAGACTCTTACGTTATCTCTCTGTACGATGACGCCACACGTAAAGACAACGTTTCCAAAAAATCCGTCTTTCTCATAATCTGCTTCTGGCACGAGGATCGGTTCTTCCGTTTTGGCAAGGACTTTCGCCGGGTCATCCAAATCCAATAGAACGGCCCCTAAGCAATAGCGATCGTTTTGATCTGCGGCATGATAGATTTCGAGCCAGCCTTTCTCGGTTTTGAACGGAACCGCTCCGCCACCGATCCTTCCGTTATCCCAGCCATCTTCACTCAACCCGAGTAAGTATTGATGATTGCCCCAGTATAAGAGATTGTCGGATTCCGCAATCCAGATTTCAGGTCTTCCGATTCCATTTGGCACCGGGCGATGGAGGGTATAGTATTTTCCATTGATCTTTTCTGGAAAAATCGCGACATCCTTGTTCTCCGGATGAAGCATCAAACCGTGACGTTCATAGCGGACAAAGTCCTTCGTCGAAGCTAGCCCGACACCGATCCCTTCGGCGGACACTGCACTATATTGAATGTAATAGGTATTTCCGATCTGCGTAACCCGCGGGTCTTCGATTCCCCAGGCTTCACGTTCGGTCTCCGGATAGATGAACGGTTCATCATCAATCGTAAAGTTGACGCCATCCTTACTTCTGGCAATCCGGATATAGGAAAGTGACGTAAGATAAGCTGTGGTCCGGTTTTTCGGGTCATGATGAAGGACTGTCCTTGGATCTGAAAAATCATAACGTGCATCATGAACATCCAACTCAATGATTTTAAGTTTCCCTTCACCTTCCGAAAAATCGATGACCGGAGCTTTAACGATGGTTGGATCCTCGCTGACCGGGCGCTCCGCCACTCTTAAAAGCAATAACGTTTCCCCCTGGTATTCTGCAACACCTGCATTGAAAGCACCGATGACTTCATGGTTGTCATGGAACGGTTTGATATCCGCCGGTGTGATGAGAGGATTTTCTTCGAATCGAACTGCATTCATGTACGTTCCTCCAAATTCTATAGCTGTTTTCCCACTTTTTGAAAGCGCTTTTAAAGGTGGTTATGATAAAATGACTATAAGGTTCTGTAATGCAATTAATGCTTGTTTGTAATTATACAAGGATGACTTGTAATGTCAACATAAAATGACAAATTCATATTCCTACAGCTAAAAACCACGATAAACATTGATGAAACACAATAAATTATGTATAGTAATTTGTAACGTTACTAAACATGACAAAATATACCTTGAATATAGAAAGGTTGAATACATATGGCAAAGCGCGTAACGATGCAGGATATCGCCGATCAATTGAAAATCTCGAAGAATTCTGTTTCGCAAGCCTTGAGCGGCAAACCTGGAGTAAGCGAAGAAACCCGGAAACTAGTCTATCAAACGGCTGATGAGCTCGGTTACCGATATACACCTAAAACTCCAGCAACATCAGAAAACCAGGCGGAATCCGGAAAGATCGCCCTCATCGCTTCCGATCTTGCTTTTTCCTTGACAAGTTTCTTTGGAGAAATCTACTTATCCGTCGAACGTGAAGTCCACAAGCATAATAAAACGCTCTTGATTCAATCTGTCAGCCAGCAAGCGAGGGATGACCTGATTTTACCGTCCTTTATTGAAGATAAATCGGTCGACGGGGTGCTTGTGCTCTCACACATCAGCAATGATTACATCAACAAAGTGATCGCCACCGGTATCCCGACGGTGCTGATCGATCATCATCACCCGACCATCCAGGCGGATGCGATTCTGACCAACAACCGTTTCGGCGCTTACACTGCGGTCCAGCATCTGATCGAACTCGGGCACAAAGATATCGCTTTCGTCGGAAACATCGATTTTTCTCCGAGTTATCAGGAACGCCTTGAAGGGTATCAACTTACTTTGAGGGACTACGGAATTAAGCAAAAGGAAGAGTTCATTTTCAGCGATGCCGAAGAGGATGATCAGATCATCAACAATTATATCGCCCACTTATCCGAGCAACCGACTGCCTGGTTTTGCGTCAACGATGGACTCGGATACCTTGTCAATTCCGGATTGAAGCTGAAAAGCATCCAGGTTCCTGAACAGGCTTCAGTCGTCAGCTTTGATGATGGACAGCTGTCCCGTCTTTCAACACCAAGAATCACGACGATGGGTATCGACCTGCCGCTATTCGGAAAAAAAGCACTGGAGAGATTGTTCTGGAGAATGGAGAATCCCGAAGAACCATACGAGGAAACGCTTTTACTGGCAAACTTGATAAAAAGAGAATCGACAAGCTACGTACCAGGATATGAAGATATTAAAAATTAAACTCATTAAAGAAAATTGTCTTATGAGGAGAGTTAAGAAAGGATAAAAATTAATCATTGGAGGATTGTGATGTAGTATGGTAGCTTCTAAGTGAGTTCCAAACTTAAATTTAGTTATAATAAAATGATTTTCTTTTTTCATTTTATTAAAATAGACAAAATTTTAGTTGTACTCACTTAGAAGTTTCCACTTTTCTTTTATAAATTTACCCATTATAAGAACATAAAGTATTACCCATAGGAAGCCAAATATCATTGATTCAATTATCTCACTGTTAATCACCTCTATTGAAAAAATTCTTTTTATAACTACAAACATTATACCTAATATAATGTTAATAATGGTTATACCACTTAGTTCTTTCCAAGGGAAAATTCTTCTAAAAGGAATATTTATTATTTTTGATGTTGCTATCAATTGAATAATTTGAATAACAGCAATAGAAATTAAGGTTGCAATAGCAGGCCCAATAAAGCCAAAAATATAATAAAATGTGTAACTCAACACTACATTTAACGCCAATGACATTATTGAGCTATATAATATAAACTTTGTTTTACCAATTGAATTTAATATCATTCCAAAATATGTGATTCGTAGAATTAAAATTATTGTATAAATACGAAAAACCGTAATTCCAGGTAAATATTTTTCTGAATACATAATTGTTATTACTTCAGTTGAATAAACAATTAAAACAATTATAAAGAAGCAGATAACAGTATAAGAAAGGGAAATGGCATACCCCCACATTCTTATTGCGTCATTATTTTTATTTTTTTTCAGTAAATGAACTAGATGGGGCATAAGAATTGCTGTTAAAGATGTGGCAACTATTGTAACCGGCATTTCTCTCGCAGCATTAGTATATATAGCTAAATGTTCAGTATTATAAAATGCTCCTATTATTAACTTATCTAATTCTATACTTAATAAACCTATTACAGAAGCTAAGCCAATAGGAAGTGAGAAGCGTAGTATCTGAGTTAGTAAAGATTTATCTATTATAATTTTCAATTTATTAGAAATACCCTGTGCAATAAAATATACCCAAAGAGAATAGAAAATTTCTACTATTATAAAAAGAAACATATATATACTAAAACTTAAGTTGAAAACCTTAACAAACAAAATAATTAATAATAATGAGACACTGTTCATTATACGAAAAAACAATAAAAATGTTGTTTTTTTATAAACTATAAGAATATTATCTAAACTTGATAGTATTATTTTTGCCCATGGAAATATTGCTAATACGTACATAAAATTTCCGATAAAAGGATTATCAAAGTAGTCTATTATTAATGGAGTACTTATTATTAATACTAATCCAGTGATAAAACTTAAGATTGTTGAAAGTGTATAATATACTGAAAGAAATTTTTGTTTATCTTTTTCACCTTCCATCCTAACTAAAAAGAAATTTATGCTGTTAGGAAGACCTATCATAAAAATAGTGGTTATTAAATTAACAACCAATAATAACTGAGAGTAAGTTCCATACTCTTCTAGTGTAAGAAAACGTGATAACAACATTACTGTTATTATTGAGATAATCATTGTGATTGTTTTGGAAAGTGTTAATTTTACAACATCAGATGCTATCGACTGTTTCAATATCCTATCCCCTAAATAATCTTATCAAATCTTGAGTTAGATGTTTATATTCAAATCGTTCAATTTTACTTAGATCTGGTTTAAAGTCTACTTCCGCATTTTCTTTATAATTATTATATTGAAAAAGAATATATTTTTTTAATTTGTAAAAATCTTTATTAGCATTAGCATTTTCATAAGTAACTCCGATATTACATTCATTAATGATGTCTTTTATTTTACTATTAGGCACTTCACCTGAAACTAAACCCACAACTGGTTTTTTAATCATCATGTATTCTAATAATTTCCCAGTTATTACACCCTTTTCAGTTTTAGTATTCCAAGAAGCTAATACTAACATATGACTTTTCATTTGAATTTCTATAGATTTACTCCTGTTTACCTCTTTAAAATTATTTAAAATATTAGTTAAACCATATTTACTTGCCATATCTAATAAATATATAAAATCTTTACCAGCATAATTGAATATAACTTCATTTTTATCAATAAGTTTTTCTTCTATTAACTCAAATAGCGCCTTGAATAATGGCGTAATATCCCTTTGCCCCCAATATAATTGACCAGTATAGGCTAAAGAGAACTTACCTACTTTTTGTTTACTACCTTCTATTCTCACTAAATCTTCATTATCAAATCCATTATAAATTAATACCTTTTTACCTTTATAATTTTCTATAAACAAGTTTTCTAAGCAACCTTCTGAGACACTTGTTATATATTCAGCTTTCTTACAATAATTATTGGCAAATTTTTTAAAATATTTTTCTAAATACTTAGGTACATCATTTTGGTATACAGGATCTCTAAAATCAGCAACCCATTTTATGTGAGGCGCTTTCCTTTTAATATATTTTCCTATCATATGATTAGTAAGGGTACTATAGGTAGAAAACATATATTGATAATCTTTAAAATCCATATTTAATTTTTTAAATTCTCTATAATAATTATATTCATTTACTAAAATTATTGTATATTTTAAAAACTTTTTAAAATGATTTTTTAATTTACTAAGTTTATTTACACTCCCCCTTACATATATTTTTTTGCTTTCATCTATCTTTTTCTTTTTTAATAATTTATGAATCTTATAAATGTTATCGTTAATTTTGTTATAAAACTTGCTATTAGTTAGTCTAATTATTTTATTGAAAGAGTCTAAATCTTCATTTAATATTGAGTCATTTAAATTACCTTTTTGATCTTCTGCAATAACATCTACTATGTAACCATTACGCGTTAAATATTTTCCGAATTTCGTTGGTCTAATAGCCCCTATGGAATTTTTTGGAGCAAATATCCGGCTTACAATCAAAACTTTATGCATTTTATACATCCTCCAAAACGACTATTTTGCCTTAGAATTAACTTCTGAAACTAATATATAGCACAGTATTAGCCCATTCCAAAAAAATCTTTTTACTAAAGAATCTAAAAATAAAGATGGAATAAGAGCAGTAAATAAAATAGCTAAGGCAAAATAATGTTTTTGATTAATTGCTTTTAAAAATAAATTTATTATAAAAGACACAAAAAAAATAAAACCTACTATTCCTACTTCAAACAAAACCATTAAAAAAGTATTATGCATACCTTTATGTATTCCATAATAGGTGTTAGCGACTTCCGGAAATGAACCTACTCCATATCCAATTAGAGGACTTGAAGCTAGCCTTTCTATAGCAAAAGCCCATATATTGGTTCTTTCACTTCCACTTTCATAAGAGGTAAATTCTAAGATTCTACTTAGTAATGATTCTGGAACAAAAATATTCAAAAATACTACTACTATGGTTAAGACTAACATAGATTTAGCAATACTTTTAATGGAGAAGTAATATCTTCCATTACTTCTAAATTTATAAATTGATAAAATTATCAATGCAAAACCAATAGTAATAAATGCTCCCCGTGATCCAGTGTAAAACAATGCAATTATGTTAATTATTAAAAACACTATATTTTTTAATTTGTTGTTTTTTTTCATAAAAGTATTATTAAAGGAAATCAGGACTCCATAAGCTAAAAAAGCAGCAATATTATTTGGATCTATTTCAGCATTTAAGATTGAAAGGCTGTATCTTATTCCTTTACCATGATATAGAGTCATACTACTCAACATAAAAATAGCTAGGATTGTACTCCCATAAAGAGTAGACATTATAAATAATTTAATTTGTCTCTGATGATAGTTTATTGTGGTTAATAATATAAAAAAAACGGTTATACTTATATAAGTGGGTAAGTATATTAGTGCATAATTAGTGGAAGTTGTATAAAAATAACTTAAAGTTGTTATTAATAACCATATTAATATTAAGAAATGAAATATAAATATATTATGTTTTAGTTGGTACTTATAAGAATGCAGTAAAAATACTACTAATAAAATACCCCCAACATATTTAACTGACGATCCACCAGGAATAATTACATTTACGATTGGTTCTAAGGGGGTAAGAAAAAAGTATAAAGCAATTAAATAATCTAGTAATTTTAAATTAAAAACTTCTTTTACTGTTTTACTATTTTTCATTTTGTACAACCTTTTTAAGTTCAATTATATCCCTTGCAAATTTTTTGAAGTTTTTACGACTATTAAAGTGCTTAATAAATAATTGTCTTGCGTTATCCGAATATATGTTATACTCTTCGGATGGCATCTCCATAAAATGTTTTATGTTTTTCACAAGTGTTTTAATCTTAAAATCTTTTTTCATTAGAAAACCGTTATATTGGTGTTTACAAACTTCATTAGTTCCTCCAACTTCAGTAGCAATAACTGGTATCCCGAAAGATATTGCTTCCATTATAGATACAGGGATACCTTCCATGGATGATACATTAATAAATAAATCTGGATTTCCTTCCTTGTAAAAATTTAATATCTCTTGATTATTAACAGCACCCATAAAAGTATACTTTATGTTTTTCGGCAAACATGATTGAGCTTTTGTTTCTATTTTTTTTCTTAACGGTCCATCTCCAAAATGAACCCAATGGATTTTAGCATCTATTAAATAACTTAAAGCTTCGGCGATAATCTCAACTCTCTTTACTTTATTAATTGAGGAGCAAGAAACTATACAAAATTCTTTTTTATTGTTAAGTATTTTTTTTGTTCCATTATCATTGACCCCTAGCCTATTAACAATAATTCTATTCTTTTTAAATCCAACATCAACAAGGTATTGTTTTCCTTTATAACTAATGGAATATATTTTATCTAATTTTTCTTGTAAATCTGTTAATCCTACTTTATAATCTTTCATACTTTTGGGTAAAAAAATATCACTGGATCCATGAGCTCTAGAAATTGCCATAACATTTTGGAATCCTTCATTTATTAAGTTGTCTTTAATTAATATACTAGTATTCGAAAGGTAAGATAACCAATATGAGTAAATAAAAACATTAGATTCTTTATTTATTTCTTGTGAATCTATTGTTTTTAATATTTTACTTGCAATTATTTTAGAATTTACACATGTTATCAATAAAACACGTAGCGCATGTAAATTAAAGAATAACTTTTTTTTAAATATTATTAATAATTCATTATAAAAATTTTTGTTAAATAAAATGGATGACAAAAACGTCTTTAATATTTCAATCTCTTTATTTTTTCTCCTTATTCTTTCTACAGTTACATTGTCTAATTTGTTTTTATTCATATTTCCTACCCAGGAAGAGCGAGATGTTGGTATTAGAATAATTTTATCAAAATAATCATTTAATACTTTTATTTCTTCATTTAGGAATTGTTCTGAAGGGGGGGCATAAGGATATGCATGTGTTAAAATAATCAATACATTACTCATAAATTACTCCTTATTATTTTTATATATTTTTTATTATTTTAGGTATTTCTTCTTCAAAATTACTCCAATTATATTTCTTTAGCATTGCATTATAGGAATTTTGAGACATCAATAAAGATTCCTCAAGATTCTCAAACATATAGTGTATTGCATCAGCTAATGCTTCACCTGTTTCTTCTAAAATTGCAATCCCACATCTGTTATTTTTCACTATATTTGATGTCTCACTATTCAACACACAAGTAATAACAGCCAAATTTGCAGACATATAATCAAATACTTTATTCGGTAAACAATGGTAGTCACCATACAAATAGGAATCAAAACGAGTAATACCTGCTATGTGTCCGTTTACAAATGTTTTCGCTTCTTCATAATTCATCCAAGGTAAAATTTCAATATTTTTACCAATATTAAGCTCTTCAATAAGCATATTAAATTCTTTGAATTTCCTTTTATAATTATGATCATTTGAGAAGCCCCCTAAAATTCTTATTTTCGCTGGGGATTTTATTCTGCTTAATTTTTTAGCTGCATCTAACAAGATAACTTCTTGTTTTTTATCACAGAAATTCCCAGAGAAAATAAAGTGTTCTTTTTTACTCGTTGTATTAAAATCCTTTTTATTTACTAACATCGTATTTGGAATACAATAGGAATTGTTATTATATTGAAGGTATTTATTTTTCATAGTTTCATTTACACATAATACTCCATCGATTCTCTTATTAATAAATTTTAGTGCTTTCTTAGTTATATAATTCAGGGTATTCCCAATAAAAGGGTTACTTATCTTCTCTTTAAAATGTATTTCATACCATTCATGGCAATCAAACACAACTTTTAATCTTTTGTTGAATAATTTAAGGATATAGGCAACAAATAAAGAATCTGGCTCTGGAGCAATTACTAGTTCTGGATTTTGAGCTTTCCCCTTTTTATATAAATTTCTTAAACTAAACAATCTACCTAAAAACCCATTACTCCGTTTATAACTAATAATAGAAATATCATCCTCATATCTTTCTTGAACATTAGGATGCACACTTATTACTTTAAATCCATGTTTCACAAGCGATTTACTTATTTTATAATATACTCTCTTATCAAAGGGTTCATGTGCGGAGCATAAATATACTACTTTCATTTTAATTTTTCTCCTTCTAACTGTATTAATTCTTTTTCTTCTTATTTACATTTTTAATTAGAAAATATAGCCCCAGGTTCAACTTTCAAATATATTCTAGCAAAATTAGGGATTCATCCAAACAACCCTATTTACATAATCGGTGTAAGACAATATGATTCTAAGTACTTTATCAGATACATTATGCATACTATAGTCTCCAACTTGTCTTAAAGTCCCTTTTTCCTGTAATTCTAATATTTCGAGACCTTGTAAAATTCTTTCTTTTCTAAGCCCAACCATCATAACTGAGGCTTCTTCCATTGCCTCTGGTCTTTCATGTGCTTGCCTTATATTTAGCGCTCGAAACCCTAGAATAGAAGATTCCTCACTTATAGTTCCACTGTCACTAAGAACTGCTTTTGCCATGGTTTGAAGCTTAACATAATCATTGAACCCTAAAGGTTTCATAGTTTTCACTAATGGATTGAATTCAACCCTTTTGGACTCAATCATTTTTCTAGTTCTAGGATGTGTACTCACAATCACTGGCATATTATACTTTTGAGCAATCCCATTTAAACTCTCAACCAAATCCAGGAAATTAACATCTGAATTAATATTTTCTTCTCTATGAGCTGATACTACAAAGTATCTTTCTTCTTCTAAGTCCAATTTATCTAATACATTTGAATTCTCTATGTCTTCTTTTCTAGAGTTAAGTACCTCAAACATAGGACTACCTGTTTTAATAATTCTATCTGAAGGGAACCCTTCTCTAAGGAGATACTCTCTTGCAATATCACTATAGGTTAAGTTAATATCTGCTGTATGATCTACTATCTTTCTATTAGTTTCCTCTGGTACTCTTTGGTCAAAACATCTGTTCCCTGCTTCCATATGGAATATAGGAATATGACGTCTTTTGGCTGCAATAGCACATAAACAGCTATTCGTATCACCTAAAACTAAAAATGCATCTGGTTTTACTTCTTCCATGATAGGATCTATTTTAACCAATATATTTCCAATCGTTTCTACAGCAGTTCCCGTAGCTGCATTAAGAAAATAATCTGGCTTTTTTAAATTAAAATCTTTAAAGAACACTTCGTTCAATTCATAATCATAATTTTGTCCCGTATGAACTAGTGTATGTTCTATTGCTTTTGATTCTTCTAATTTATTTATAACAGCTGACAATCTTATTATCTCTGGTCTTGTACCAACGACTGTCATAACTTTAAATTTTTTCATTAATTATACCTCCACGAAATAGGTGTCCGGCTTTTCGGGATCAAAACATTCATTTGCCCACATTACTGTTACGAGTTCACGTTCCCCTACGTTTATAATGGAATGTATATACCCCGTGGGGATATCTACAACTTGTAATTTTTCTCCACTTACTCTATACTCAATAATTTCCTCAGAATCTATTTTTCTAAATCGAATTAAACCTTCTCCGCTTACAACTAAAAACTTCTCATTTTTCGTATGATGCCAATGATTTCCCTTATTAATCCCCGGTTTTGATACATTTACAGAGACTTGACCTCTTTCAGGTGTTCTCATAAATTCTGTAAAAGAACCTCTCTGGTCACAATTCATTTTAAGATTATAAGAAAACTGATCTTCTGGTAAAAAACTGAGGTAAGTACTATATAGTTTCTTAGTTAAAGGCTCTTCCATATCAGGAACATTTAAATTTATTCTGCTATCTTTAAAGCTCCTTATAAGTTCAGCTAATTTTTTAAGTTTAATACTATGTGTTACTGGTACAACGCAAAAATCACCTTGTACAGTTGGCCTCCCCTCTAGAGCTTTAATAAATTCTTCTAAAACATCATCTATATAGCAAAGATTAAGCTCTGTATCTGGGTTGTTTATTTGAATATCTAAACCTCTAGCTACATTATGACAAAATGTAGCCACCACAGTATTATAGTTAGGTTTACTCCACTTACCAAATATATTTGGTAGTCGATATACATAAGCTTTTGCATCAGTCTCATAATAATGCTTTAATAATAAATCCTCTCCAGATTTCTTACTTCGACCATAGGGGTTGTCCTTTTCTGCTTGAATAGAAGAAGTAATAAGAACAGGAGCTTTATTGTCATGTTTTTTCAATAGTTCTAGTAATTGAGAAGTAAAACCAAAATTCCCTTCCATAAATTCATTTTCATTTTTCGGCCTATTTACTCCAGCCAAATGAAAGACAAAATCACATTCTTTTGTGTACTTGTCAAGTAGAAAAGGATCACTTTCTCTAGTAAACTTGAATATATCGTTGTATCCCTTGTTATTAAGCTCAGCAATAAGATTCTTTCCTACAAAACCCTTTGCCCCAGTAACAAGAATTTTCATAGATAATTACCCACCTTTAATTCATTACATGAATCTTTTTATTCCATTCCTGAAGCTCACTTTGCACATATTCTAGTTCAAGCAATTTTTCTTTAATTTCTTCAATGCTAAGAATTTGTGTATTATCAGAATTATATTCTTCTACAGTAGTTAGTTTTTGATCTCCTTCTGCAAAATACTTATCATAGTTAAGATCTCTTTGATCAGCAGGAACTCTAAAGAAACCAGGTAAATTTTGCGCTTTTACATATTCCTCTTTCGTAAGTAGTGTTTCATAACGCTTTTCTCCATGACGGGTTCCAATAATTTTTATTTCATTATCCGCATTAAATAATTCTATTAAAGCTTGAGCAAGGTCTCCAATAGTACTCGCAGGAGATTTTTGAACCATTATATCTCCTGCCTCAGCATTTTGAAATGCAAATACTACTAGCTCTACTGCTTCTTCTAAACTCATAAGAAATCTAGTCATATTAGGATCAGTTACTGTTAAAGATTGACCATTTTTAATTTGTTCAATAAATAATGGTATAACAGATCCTCGTGATGCCATAACATTCCCATATCTAGTTCCACTAATTAGTGTCCTATTTGGGTCAACAGTTTTTGATTTTGCAACAAATACTTTTTCCATCATTGCTTTTGAAATTCCCATTGCATTAATCGGGTATGCTGCTTTATCAGTTGATAGGCAAATTACTTTTTTCACGCCATAATCAATTGCAGCTGTTAATACATTGTCAGTACCAACAATATTTGTTTTTACTGCTTCCAAAGGGAAGAATTCACAAGATGGTACTTGTTTTAGTGCAGCGGCATGAAAAATATAATCAACACTATGCATTGCATTTTTCACACTTGCTAAATCCCTTACATCTCCAATATAAAACTTTAATTTTTCGTTTTTATATAATTTACGCATATCATCTTGCTTTTTTTCATCACGTGAAAATATACGAATTTCTTTTATATCTCTGTCTAAAAACCTTTCCATGACCGCGTTACCGAAGGAGCCTGTTCCTCCAGTAATTAATAATGTTTTATCTTTAAACATGCTCTCTACCTCACTTTTTTGAAATGACTCTCTAGTATCTCAACCGAACGATTTACATTAAAATTATCTTCTAAATACTTACGACCATTGGATCCCATCAAATTCAATCGTTTTGACATGGACAATTCCTTAGCTTTATTAATAAAAGCTTTTAGATCTCCTGACCAAACCCACTCACCACAGTCAGCTTCTTCAATTAGTTCTTTTAAATCAGTCACTTTATCCGTAACTGCCAGTACAGGTTTGGCATATTCCAAATACGACAGGATGCGAGACGGATAATTTGGTATAGAGAATCGGGGATCCAATACAATCAGTCCAACATCACATTCTTTTGTTATCTGTTCATACTCAGTTCTTGGCAGATTTTCAATCACAAGAGCATTGTAAATATCCTTTTCCTTTATTGTTTGCTCTAATTTATATCTATCAGTTCCTCTACCAATAAAAAGAAAGTACATGTCTTTTTCATTTTTGCACTCTTCAATAACCTTGCATAAAAGATCAATATACTGTGGCCTTCCCATATTTCCACCAAATAAAAAAACACACGACTCTTTAGGAATACCAAACTGCTCTCTCATCGAAAATTCATTAGCATTTATACTATCTGTCATTTTTTTAGTGTTAGGAAATATCTCGACCTTTGAAGAATTAATCCACGAATTATGATCTAATACGTATTGCAAATTAGCATTAGACATACAACCGATGTAATCAGCTGTTTGTAATAATTTCTTTTCCTTTGATTTAAAAAAATGATGAAATAACCCATTTTTCTTTATAATTCCTAAATCTACAGCATTTTGAGGGAATATATCTTTAAGCATTAGATATGCCGGACAATTGAATTGTTTTTTTACCCATGCTACTAAACCCGCATTAGTCACTGGAGGCGATTCAAATAAAATGAAATCAAATTCTCTTTTTCCTAAAAACTTTTTTATACCATATCTCATAAGGAATGGTATTTTTAAGGTTGTTATACCTTTTTCTATAAAACCTACATCATAGTAGTTTCCAGTCACAATACGTAGTACATCAAAACCTCGTTCTTTCTTCATTTCAGTATGTTGTTTATTTCTAGCCTGTTCCGATACAGCTACTGTAATCTCATGACCAGCTTCATTTAATGTCTCTGCTAAATCTGTATAAATAGTAGCCCCCTTATCTGGCTCTGGAAAAGAAGTCGCAATGTATAGTACTCTCAAAAATATCTCTCCTCATTTTCTGCCGCACACCATTTCCTGGTATAATTTAGTTAGAGTTATACTAAAAATCCCACAAATGATAAACCTGGTGACACCCTACTTGTTTACAACCAACTTTATGGTAAAAGTTAATTGCACCCAAGTTTCGTACTTGGGTACCAACCTTAATTTCTTTAACACCTTGTTGATGTGCTCCGTATTCTACTGCCTTAAATAGGCTAGTGCCAATGCCACCTTTAGTTTCTTTTTGAGACACAGCAATTAACTCAATTACACATGCATTATCTCCATATGAAAATAATAAAAAACCATTTATATCCCCTATTTCATCCTTTGATAATGCATAAAACTTGTCAGTCTTTCCAAAAGAATTAATAAGCCATTGTTGATAGACTTGATCCCCACCTCGTTGGGCTAATTCAGGGTCCTCTGTAAATTTTGAGAACTGGAATTCTGCTATTTCAATGACTTGATTATTCTTTTCTAGTGCCTGGTGTATTGTTACACTCTTTGGTTTTTCATCTAAACCTACTATACGTTTCTCAAATTGTATATTTACATCTACTAAAAAGGCTGATGTGTCTTTTCCTATCAACTGTGCATTAATAGGCTCAGAGTTCATATTCATGATGGATATAAACTGATATCCTTTAAACTTTGTTTTTAGTTCATCCCATTCATGTAATGTAAGAGGTCTGTGCAGTATAGCTTTAGAACTAGAGACTCCAAAAAAATCTGTATCCCACTTTAATTCATTAAAGGTCACTGCATCTTCTATATTTTTCATAAGAAATCCCCTTACATTCCTACATCCGTATTTTTGTTTGAATTCGTACTCTTTTCGGTTAAATATACATCTTCACGCTTCAAAACAGATATAGCTGTTTTGAAAAAAATCTTAATATCAAGCCACCAAGAAATATGATCAATATAGTAAATATCATTTTGGATTCTTTCTTTCCAGGGGACAGTGTTTCTAAAGTATGCTTGATTATAACCAGTAACACCCGGTCTTATTTCAAGCTTTCTTTCCTCGTTACCCTCATATAAATCACGATGTTCTGGTAAGTCAGGTCTAGGACCAATAATACTCATATCACCTTTTATAATATTTAATAATTGCGGTGTCTCATCCAAACTTGTCTTACGAATAAACTTTCCTATTCGTGTTAATCTTGGATCATCTTCTGCATTAAAAGTTGAACCGTCCTCATTTCTTAAATCAGAAGCGTTAATTTTCATAGAACGCAGCTTATACATCTTAAAAACCTTTCCATCTTTACCGAGACGGGGTGCATTGTAGAAGATTGTTCCTCGATCCTGAAAATAAATAATTGGACCCAATATTGCCAAGATAATAAGTAAAAATGGCAGAGCAATTATCGCTAACAATAAATCAAATAACCTTTTGATAATTTCGTTATACATTCTGCTCACCTACTTGGAACTCTACACTTAAATAACCCTGTAACACATCTTTTAAAGTATCACAAATATAATCAACGTCCTCATTACTCAATAAAGTGTGGAGAGGAAGTGTTATTTCATTTTTGTACACATTAAAAGCATTTGGATAATGCTCAATATCAAACCCTAAATTCTTATATGCTGTAAACATAGGTAATGGTTTATAGTGAACATTACACGTAACACCCGCCTCCGCCAGCTTAATAATTATTTCGTTTCTCTCGTATTCTTCTATTCCAGGTATCCTTATTAAATAAAGGTGACCTGAAGAAGAAAAGTTGTCTCCATAATGTTTCAATCTATTAATTCCTAGTGGCAGTAGCGTTTTATCATACATTTCTATAATCTCTTTACGCCTTTTCATTAAGCCTTCATATCTTCTAAATTGTATCAATCCGAAACCAGCCACTATATCTGTCATATTACATTTGTACGCCGGATAAACAATATCATATTCCCAAGCACCTTTTTGTGTCTTGGCTAATGCGTCTTTTGACTGTCCATGTAGGCTGTATAGCATGAATTGTTTATACAACCACTCATTGTCTGACCCTTCTACATTGCGCCAAACCACTGCTCCACCTTCTGCTGTGGTTAGATTTTTAACTGCATGGAATGAATAACAAGTAAAGTCTGCAACCTGTCCGCATTTCATTCCATTTCTCTCTGCTCCAAATGCATGAGCAGCATCAGTCATCACAATTACTCTATTAAAAAGCTCTTGAAGTTCATTGTTAGCATTAAATAGGTGTTTCTTACTTTCTACCACTTCAAAGATTGAATCGTAATCACACATTTTCCCCGCTATATCAACAGGAATAATTGCTTTAGTCTTTTCAGTAATTGCATCTGCGAGTTGCGAGTAGTCCATTTCAAAAGAATCAGGAGCAGTATCCACTAGTACAATTTTCGCACCAACATGATCTATGATTGAGGCAGAAGCTGTATAAGTATAAGCTGAAGTAATAACCTCATCCCCAGGGCCTATTCCTAGAATACGAAGGGTAAGTTCCATTGCAGCTGTAGCAGAATTAAGGCACACAGCATTGTTTACACCAATATATTTAGCTATTTTCTGTTCAAACTCTTTCGTTCTAGGTCCGGTTGTAATCCAACCAGATTTCATAGCTTTTATTACTTCTTCTATCTCCGCATCTGTAATATCAGGCGGAGAAAAAGGTATGTTTCGGACTTGGGTTTGTGTCATATTAGTATTCCTCACTTTTTAGTTTGGTATTTTTCTTGCTACCATTACTTAATTCTTTATAAAAGTTTTTTTAGTAGATTAGGACTTAATTAGAACTTCTTCGTTTCTAATCAACTTCTAAACCACTAAAATTGTTATCCACTTCCTATAGCCACCTCGTAATATCTATTCAATCTACCACACAAATACGAATTAGATATTCACTTCATAACCACCCAAAACCGAGTTTCTTCCTATTATATATACAATTCAATCAATCTATAATTTTCACTAAAAACGCCTCAAACCCTTATCCCGCAAGGTTTCTAGCCCTCAATCTAACTACGATACTCAGTTCCTTATTCAAGAAATCACGGAAGAAAAAAAGTCCCATAATAAAAGTGTCAGACACCTCCATCACAACATTTTGTATCAAAACGATTTTTCTCAAAATGTTGTTACGTATGGAGAGACTCACACCTATTGGACAGCCCCCTTTTACCAAAAACTCAACTCTTCCTGCCTACAAATAAGGAACACTCCCTTCATCATCACTTTCTTCTCCATGATAACTACAAGCTCTATCAGAGTATATCCAGTTGAAGAATTTAGTCTTCCCCTTAACCCTAACCACATCTGGCAACTGATTATGTTTCCAAAAAAAATGATGAGTTATGCCATATTCGACTCTGGATATGACATAACTCAATTTAAATTTTACTTACTATTTACTGAGGTACTTTTTCCTTCATTAATATACTTTCCAAGTAATCCAATACATTACCCTTCAGATCATCACGTTGTAATGCAAACTCGACTGTCGCTTTAATGAAACCAAGTTTATCTCCAACGTCATAACGCTGTCCGTCAAATTCATATCCCACGACCATTTGGTTTTCATTCAATTTCTTGATCGCATCTGTCAACTGGATTTCCTGTCCTGCACCTGGTGCTTGGTTTTCCAGGATATCAAAGATCTCTGGGCGTAAGATGTATCGGCCCATGATGGCGTAGTTGGATGGGGCTTCTTCCATTTTTGGTTTTTCTACGAGATTATCAATATGGAATATACCATTGACTAAGCTGTTTCCGATTGAAATGACACCGTATTTTGAAACATCTTCAGCTGGAACTTGTTGAACTCCTATGACGGAAGAATTGAAGCGATCATATACATCAATCAATTGCTTTAAGCAAGGTGTACAAGGTGAATGAACGATATCATCACCAAGTAAAACCGCAAAAGGCTCATCTCCTATGAATCTGCTTGCGCATGCGATTGCATGACCGAGTCCAAGCGGTTCTTTTTGACGGATATAATGGATGTTTGCAAGTTTGGATATTCCCTGGATTTCATCTAGCTGTTCAAGCTTGCCTTTTTTTAATAATGTCTCTTCTAATTCATAAGATTTGTCAAAATGGTCTTCAATTGCCCTTTTTCCTCGACCCGTTACAATGATGATATCTTCTATTCCTGATTCGACCGCTTCTTCAATGATATATTGAATTGTCGGTTTATCAACAATAGGCAGCATTTCTTTCGGCTGAGCCTTTGTAGCCGGTAAAAAGCGTGTCCCTAATCCTGCAGCCGGAATGATCGCTTTCCGTACTTTTTTCATTTTGTCTCTCCTCCCCTATTTAGCCAATGACAATCGAGTAGCTGTTTCGACTCTGTTATGCGCAATATCTAATACCATATTTCGAACCGTCTGCTTGTCCATTTCTGTAAACTGTTCAATCAAGTTCAATACAATGCCTAAATCCACATTCACTGATTTTCCGATATAGATTTTCGGGTAGATTTGTTCATCATGCACTTCGTTTTTACCGAGCAGCTCTTCAAACAATTTTTCACCCGGGCGGACACCGCTGAACTGGATTCCGATTTCATCTATAGAGTAGCCTGAGAGCTTGATCAGATTTTCTGCAAGATCAACAATTTTGACTGGATCTCCCATATCGAGGACAAAGATTTCGCCTCCTCTAGCAAGTGCTCCAGCCTGGATGACCAACCTTGATGCTTCAGGAATCGTCATGAAATAACGAACCATATCAGGATGCGTTACCGTCACAGGGCCGCCCTTTTGGATCTGCTTTTTGAAACGTGGAATAACACTGCCGCGGCTTCCGAGTACATTACCGAACCTTACTGCTACAAATCGGGTATGGCTGATCGTGTCCATCTGCTGCACGATCATTTCCGCCATACGCTTTGAAGCACCCATCACACTTGTTGGGTTGACCGCTTTATCCGTCGATACCATGACGAATGTGCTGACACCGGCAGCACCTGCTGTTTCTGCTACATTTTTTGTCCCAATCACATTATTCTTGATCGCTTCATGAGGGTTCCCTTCCATCAACGGAACATGCTTATGCGCTGCTGCATGATAGACGACGTTCGGACGGTACTTGTCCATCACTTCACCCATTCGTTCGCGGTCCTGGACATCTGCAATGACTGGAATGAACTCAATCATGTCTCCATAAGACTCTTTCAATTCCATTTCAATCGTGTAGATGCTGTTCTCACCATGACCGAGTAAAATCAGTTGTTCTGGATTGAACCTCGAGACCTGGCGACAGATTTCGGAACCGATCGATCCACCTGCACCTGTAACAAGAACGGTGTTTCCAGTAATTGTTTCTGCAATATTCGCTGTATCAAGTTCGACAGGTTCTCTGCCAAGTAAATCTTCCACTTTTACGTCACGGAACTGATTGATCGATACTTCACCTAACATGAGATCCTCAATCATTGGCAAGATTTTAGTTTTCGCCTTTGTTTTGGCACATTCCTGATAGATCTTATTCAGTTCCTTTTTATTTAGAGAAGGGATTGCGATGACGATATGATTAACTTCAAGGTTCTTAACTACTTTTGTAATATCTAAGGTTGAACCGACGACTGGAACCCCTAATATTTCCAATTGATGTTTTCTTATGTCATCATCTATGAAGCCAATCGGATACATGTCGGAATCATTATTTTGTTTCAACTGCCTTACAACCATTGTCCCTGCAGCCCCGGCTCCTATGATCAAGGTTCTATTCTTTTTATGTGAGGCGTTCATATATGTATCTCGATAGACTCTCCAGGAAAAGCGGGAACCTCCGATCAATAACATATGCAGCATCCAGGTCACCAGCATCAACCTGAGATAGATGTCTTGAACCATGATGACCTGTACAAGAGCTCCGAGCATCACTGAGTAGGTTACACTCTTGAAAATGACGATCAGTTCACCAATACTTGCATACTGCCATGACCGTTTATAAAGTTTATAAAGATAAGAGTAAAAATGATGCCCTAGAAGTAATATGAGAGAACTGATAAAAAGAGGCAATGAAGTCAATAAATTATCATAATTAAGTATAAAACTACTGATGAAGATTGCCGATATAACAATTAGAGAGTCGATAAGTATTAATATTGATAAACGTTTTTTATAAGTCATTGAGCTATCCCTCCTCTATTTTTTAGTAAAGAAAATTATTTTTCAGCAATTTCAATCGATACCTTTAAGTTGAAAACAATTGCGGTTCTTGTTTTGAATAAGAGGGACCTTGAGCCTCTTATTCAAAACAAGAATTCTAGGTAATCCATAACAAGTAAAAATGATGTAATGTTACCCTAATAAAACAGAATGATCATCCGAAAATTATATTTAATCAGATGAATGAATTATGTAAAAAAGGGCATCTAACCCCACCTCACACCGTGCCAATGACAACAACTGTGTCTAAGGTGGCTGGACCCACAGCACGATCGAGTGCCTCCATCGATATCGGCTAGGAGACATTGCCGATGATAATACGTTTAAATCAAAAGATTCCCAGAAACCTTTTTTTCTTGATTGGTGCTGGTGTATTTGTCATGATGGTTTCACCATTGACTAGCAAGATCGGGTTTTCTTGTAATTGATACCGTGTTTTGATATCAAATTCCTTTTCTACTTGTTCATATGCTGCGCGTAAGTGAAATGCTCGGCTCGAAATATTATGGGCGTCCGAGGCAATGAAGTGAGTCAAGTTATGTTCAATCAGCTGATAAGAAAACTTCTGAATGTTCTTTCCGAAATTTCCTATCAAACTACTACTCGTGACTTGTGTGAGAATTCCTTCATTCACAAAATCGAAAAGCACCTCTGGATTTTCGACGATTTCAACATTCCGCTCAGGATGGACGATGATTGGTGTAATTCCTTGGAGTTGGATTTCATAGAGTAAGGATTGTGTATACTTCGGAATATGATTTGAAGGCAATTCAATATGTACATATTTATTCTGATTACAGAGTGTCAGGATTTCCTGGTTTTCAAGTTGTTCCAACAGATCTGCATTTATCCGTGGTTCTTGTCCAGGTATGACTTGAAGGTTGATCCCTTTATGTTGGAAAACCTTATTTAATTCTTCAACATCATTCTCTATCTTTAATCGTCTGTTTTGATAGTGTGCATTATGGTGAGGTGTCGCAATGATTGTGGTTATTCCTTCATCGACAGCTTTTTTTGCCATGTCTATGCTATCTTCTACAGTACCTGCCCCATCGTCGACACCAGGTAAGATATGACAGTGTATATCAATCATCGCTACCACCTCTCTCTTATACTACTAAAGTATTATTATGGTCCTAGTTCCTTTTATTTCTATTAATGTAAATCATTCTAAAGCTACTTTCGTTATCTTACCATAACTAAATTTGGAATCAACAGCAAATATTGTCGGATGCTGTAGAATCCAGAATTTTTTATGAATTTCGACCCATTTTACTAATAAATGATTCTATTTTTTATTAATTTCTATGATTGGCTATTGGCTATCGCCCTGTTTTTTTAGGATTTATGACCCATAATAGTAATAGTATTGTCCTTTTTTCATTTTCTTCCGGTTCAACACTACCCCTAACAACTTCGCCTTGGCTGCTTGCAGCAGTTCCTTCGACTTGAGCGCCGCTTCTTTTTCAGTGATGTTGCTTCCTACTACAAGAAGCACACCGTCACATATGTTGGCTAGAATCTGCGCGTCTGTTACCGCAAGGACTGGCGGAGTATCGAAAAGCACGACATCAAATTCATTCAATGCTTGTTCAATCATTTCTTTCATCATTCTTGACCCCAGCAATTCTGCCGGGTTTGGCGGAATCGGTCCGCTCGGCAGTACAGAGAGATTCTCTACTTCCGTTCCCCTGCACGCTTCTGTAAGCGGAATCTGCTTCGTCAATACATTGGTCAGCCCCTGCGCATTACTGACACGGAACGTATAGTGTGCAGTAGGTTTTCTGAGGTCTGCATCAATGAGGAGCACTTTTTTTCCCTGCTGCGCTAGGACGACAGCAAGGTTCGCCGTCGTAGTCGATTTCCCTTCCCCAGGTCCTGAAGAAGTGACCATAATTGTGCGATATTCACTATCTGCAGATGAAAACTGTATATTCGTCCGGATCGTCCGGAATTGTTCGGAAATCGGGGACTTTGAATTATAATGCGTAATCAGGCTTCTCTCTTTGAAGTCACGAATTGCTTGTTTTAGTCTGCGCTTCATATGTTTTACTCCTTATCCTGCCTTTGTAACTCGGCCTTTTGCTTGATGGAACTGTTCTTCATTCATTTCCGGGACGACGCCTATCACAGGCATGTCCAGTAAACTTTCGATATCTTGTTCCGTTTTAATCGTGTTATCAAGATATTCAAGTAGAAATGCTAGTCCTACTCCGGCCATCAATCCGACAACCAAGGCAATCGCCATGTTCAACAATGGTTTGGGGTTGACTGGTGAAGGATTTTCCGGCACTTCCGCTTTTGATAGGATGCTAACGTTATCGACGTTCATGATTTGCGGAATTTCCTTCTGGAAGGTGTCCCCGATCGTATTTACGATATTCACTGCCGTAAACGGATCCGGATGTTCTACTGAAATCGAAAAGACTTGTGAGTTTTGTTCGCTGTTGACCGTTATGCTGTTGGTCAATTGTGAAACACTCATGTCAAGGTCAAGTTCATTGATAACCTGTTCTAAGATGGCTGGACTTTTGATGATCACGCGATATGTATTGATCATTTCAACATTTGTACGTACTTGATTGATGTCAAAAGATTGCTGTTCCGTATTCGTTTGATTGACAAGGATTTGTGATGATGATTGATAGATTGGTGTCAACAGAAAATAGCTGACAAGACCACTGATAGCGGTAGCTACTAACGTAATCAACAGTATCAGTTTCAACCGTTTTTGGAGCGTTAGAAATATTTCTTTCAGACTTATCGTTTCTTCCATGATATCCCCCGTGTTCTTCCAAATAAAAAATTTGTCAATAATAAATGTATTATAGCAAGCAAATCCTGTCATTAATAGGGATTTCTTAATATTTTTTGTAATATAACTGTAAAATAGGGCTTTTTTATGAGACTGCTACAATTAATTATACAATTTTTCCCACTATTCACCCCTTCCACTTTACTATACCAGAATATTTTTACGACTATTAATAAAATCATAGGTCATTAATGCACTGTCACGTTGTAGGAGGATTGGTCAATATTACCTATTAAATCTAGTATTCTTCTGTCGATATAAGCGATAGCTGGGCATTTTATTTTATAAGTAAGGAGCACACTTATGGTCTATGACGGCATCCTTGCAGCCATTCTGATCGGTTTTTTACGAAAAGGGAATTTCAAAGGTTTTTCCCAATTGAACATAAAATTCGGCTGGGTCTTTCCAGTGCTCTTGATTGTGCAGTGGATTATTTTTTTGCTGCAAAACAAGTTTGAACTTCTCGGACATATAAGCAACCATGTATTCATTTTGATCTATGTGATCGGTCTTGCCCTTTTATGGGTGAATCGCCACCACGGTCTTGGTGTTTGGCTTATTCTCATCGGAGTATTCTTGAACTTCATTGTCATGGCTGCGAATGACGGGAGAATGCCGGTGTCCTTGGAAGCAGCACAAACCTTGGACCCTGCCTATGGCGAAGCTTTGCAGGAAGGCTATTACGGAAAACATACCGCTTTGACTGACGGTACGCATTTAGGGTTTCTCGGTGACGTCATCGCCTTGCCGGAATTTTATCCAAGAGAGCAAGTAATCAGTATCGGGGACATCATCATGAACATTGGAATCTTCTTATTCCTCCAGATGCTGATGGTCAAACATCGAGTCGATCGTAAGCCATCTGTCGTTCATTCCAGTTAAAGGAGGTGAATTGAATGTCTGTGAAAATGAAGACTGTCCTTATGAACTTATTCATTATCGGTTCTGCTGTGGTTGCATTGACTTCAGGGTTCAGACTAGTCTAAAAATCGACCAAAGGAGGAGCATCTGCTTCTCCTTTATCCTTATATAGAAACGAAAGAGTGAGTTGATCATGAACGCGTTAATTCCTATCAAAAAACCTGTAAATCTATATCTTTCTATTGTTATAGCAACCGGGGTATCCCTTGCTGGGGCAATCTTATTTTACAATTATGATCTTGTATTTCCCTGGGTCGTTTTCGTACTTTTTGTAGGTACGATCGTCTTGTTGGATTTCTATACGATCCTGATGCCGCCGAAAGGGAATTCGCTTTCGATGGATTCTCCTGTCTATATCGGCTGCTTGTTTTTATATGGATTACAGGCATCTTTACAGGTGTTGTTGATCGCTTCGATTTTATTTTTGATTCTTGAACGGCGGGCCGTCTGGTGGAAGCATCTCTTCAATTTTTCGAATTACAGCTTGATGTTGATCGGCTCTTTTCTCATATTCAAACAACTAGGTGGAGAATTAGGCATCGTCTCGCTGAATAACCTGGTCCCTTATGTTGTTGCTACGTCAGTCTATTTTATGATCAATGTCCTGATCATCGGTGGTTATTTCCTCATTACACTTTCGAAAGGGATCATGAATGAATTGCGGGGAGTCATCAGGGAGGCCGCTTCCGGTTATTTGATAACATTGGTGCTGTCGCTGATTTTGTGCTTTTTGATCAAGGTGAATGTTTTTATGGGGCTCCTGTTATTCACGACAATGGGATTTCTTCTTTCCATGGCTTTCAAACAGTATTTCAATTTGTATCAGCATATGGCGAATAAAGCGAATCGTGATTATTTGACAGGACTGTATAATCACGGATATTTTAAAGAACTTTTAGATGAAAAGGTGAATGAGGCAATTCAGTTGGACGAGCCGATCAGCATGGCGATCCTGGATTTGGATGATTTCAAAAAGTTCAATGATACGTTCGGGCACTTAGAAGGCGATAATCTGCTCAAACATGTTGGGGAATTGATTCAACGGGACTGTCGGGATGAAGATGTTGTTGCACGATATGGGGGAGAAGAATTTGTCATCCTGATGCCGGATACGAATGAATCTCTTGCATTTCAACGGTTAAATGCGTTGAGGAAAAAAGTGAACGATACATTTTACAAGGGTGTAGATGTGTTGCCTTACGGTTGTCTTTCCTTCTCTGGCGGGGTTTATGAGTATAAAGAGGGTACGAGCGCGGACTTTTTATCCAAGACAGATAAAGCGATGTATATCGCTAAACGGAAAGGCAAGAACATGATCAGGCGCTATGAAGATGAGGAACATTATGATAACGGTGTAGTTTTAGAGGATAAAATGCAGATCGCCAAGCAGCATGTCAACATTTTCTTGACCAAAGATCTAATGACCTACAGGCATTCCAATCGGGTATTCGATTATGTTTATGAATTCGGGAAACGGCTGGAACTGTCCGAAAAAGAGATGGACACACTAGTACTGGGATCGATCATCCATGACATCGGCAAAGTAGAAGTTCCCCGTGAGTTGTTGACGAAAACCGGAAAGCTGGCTCTCGAAGAATGGGAAATGATGAAGAAACATGTCACCTGGGGCAAGGATTGGGTAGAAACGATCGAAGGTTTTGAAGAAACGATTCCGCTTGTCGAACTGCATCATGAACGGTTTGATGGAGGCGGATATCCTTATGGCCTGAAGGGGTACTCGATTCCGAAGCTAGCAAGGGTGCTTTGTATTGTGGATTCGTTTGATGCGATGACGACAGAACGTCCTTATCAACCTACGAAATCATTTGAAGAAGCGATCGAAGAGTTGAGACGTTGTTCGGGAACGCAGTTCGATCCGGATCTGGTTGAACCATTTGTGGAGATGATACAGGAGATGTATATGACGAAGTTGAAAGTTCTTTAAGAGCACTGCCTTCTTATTGGGGCGGTGCTTTTTTATGTCGAAATAAAAACGATGTCACTGAAAGTTTCAGCAACATCGTATTTTGTCGGTTTTTTATTTATGTGAATCAACTTCCGCTTTCTACTGAATCGGAAACTACCCCACGTTCTGATGCAATTGTTGCAGCATCACCAATACCGAACGTCCAAACCATCAAAGCAACTGCAACCAACAATATTATTTTATTTTTCATTTTAAAGCCTCCATAAAATTTATTGTCTTACCAGCATTTAATGCTGATTCGTAGAAATATACAGCTTTTTCTAGCTCATTCGACTTACTGTATGTTTGAGCGATCAATCTGGAATATTCTTCTACATCCTCCCATTGTTTATTCTCTTTAAAATAGGAGATTCCTTTAGAAATCAGCTCATCATTTATGTTATTTGGCTCTAAGTACAATAATTTCAGTAGTTGGAATTTATGAAGATACTCCTCGTTAGGGTTTTGCTGTAAGTGGTTTAATCCTTTACTGATCCATTCTTGGGACTCTTTCAAATCGCCGAGACGACAATTTTCGCGGCTGATTAGGAAAACCGCCTTCAGGTAATGTTCATAATTTTCATCCGCAGCTAAAGACTTTAGATATCTTATCGCCGCTTCTGACATTCCTTGTTCTGCATAAAAGAATCCTAAATTATGAAGTACCCGATTTTGTAAAGGCTGATCAGATAAACTCTTCGCGTGCATTAATGCGGTATGTAATTTTTCTTCTGCTAAATCATATTGTCGCATATCGATGTAATTTATTCCATAAAGCATATCACAATCGGCGACTCTTTTCGTATTTCCATGTTGTTCATAGTATTGTTGCGCTTGTTCAAGATGTATGAGCGAAACGAGTGATTGCCGGATGAAATAATAGGTTGAAGCAATTTTATAATGATATTCTGCCAGATCGACTTTCTCTTGGATCTGATCGACAAACTTTTCTGCCTTCTTGAATTCTTTTAATGCTATATCGTAATTCAATTCCTGGTAAGCATGTAAACCAGTGAAGAAATAGTAATAGAATTGCAGTGACTCGCTCATTTTCACTTTCAAAGGATCCAATACTGTAAGTAACTCTTTCGATTTTTCCGTATCCTTGATGAAAAGTGAGTGCTTCAATTCTATTAATTTGGCATGTAGGAAAAGTTGTTCATTTTCTGCGGTGACGTTGTTCTCATGGAGTATAGTAAGACTATTTCTTATTTTCGTTGCATTCTCGATATCTCTTGCAAGTAAGTAGGCGTTCCATTTATTCAATTGTTCTGCCATTCCTGTAGATACTAATGTAACATCGACCATTCCATTACCTCCACACTTTGTTAATTTTATCTTAACACAAGTGGAAATAAGTGGCATTGGGAAAATTCAGTCAATTTAAGTCGGATATTTGCGATTAAATGTTGTCAATTTTCCCAAGTTTGGAAAGAGGATTTTGTGACGTGCCGGCGAAGGGACGACGGTGCCAGGCACCGATTTTGAAGCCGCTCGTACCAAGGGTTTCCGATCGGTGCCTGGCACTTTTTGAGAAGCCTTGACAGAGAAGGGATTGAAAATGGTACCTGGTACACGGGTTTTAGATTCATTCATTATTTGAAAGCTTGCATACCTCCTTTTACTATAAGACGATGACAGGTATAGTTTAGTTTTAAAATAAATGAAGTTGTAAAAAGATTGAGCACATATAATAGTCATCGATCAATTGATGGGTATCTTATTGTTAGGCTCTGTTAAATTTTAATGTTGATTTTTTCAAAAAAATAATAAAGTAGGTACATTACTTTTTTTCAGCTATCCTTTTTAACTCTTTTGCACGATTTACAATGAAATTTCTCATCTAAAAATAATCTATCAGCCATTACTCCAAGAATGCCAAAAGGAGATTTATAAGAAAAGGTATCTTTCATAATAGTGCCTGTTCCACTTTCTATAAATTCGTGTGTATGTGTAAATGAGTGGAATGCTCCCTTTACCATAACATCTGTAAACTTATATGGTTTTTCCATCTCCATTATCTTAGCTGTTAATTTTTGTTTTACTCCAAGATGGGTGGCTTCCCAAGTAACTGTATCGCCATTTTCCATCAGTCCACCTGTAACACCATCAATCGCCCTTTCCTTTGATTTACTTGTTGTTTCTGTGTGTACGTCTACGTTTCTCGCAAGGTCAAAACAAACATTGATAGGTGCATTGATAATAATATCATGTTTGAATATAGGCATATTTAATTTACCTTTCATTTATTTAGTGTTGAAAATAGATAAGTGTTAACTATCATAAGTATCGGTTATTTCAAATACAAATGATGAAAATAGAAAATCTTTTATATTGTGTTTTGTGCTTTCGTTACTACGACTATCTACAAACAAGAACCACGCAAGATAGTTGTCGAGATACTTTGTAGCCACACCTTTAAAGCGGTTGTCATGTCTAATACTTAGACTTGCCTCCACGCTTTCGAGGTTTGCGGTCGAAATGCTACGCTTACCTTTTTCAGAGTATTATCTCGGAAAAGTTTCAAATATTAACATTTACCTTTAACAAAGCCTATTGTTAAAAGAGGATTTGCTAAGATAACCTCCGGAAAATGGACTCGAGTACAGAATTAATTTAATTCAAATTCTGCAGTAAGTGTTGTGTTCGTTTTATTTTTAGTGAAATCTTTCTTTATTCGATATTTCCCTTTGTCTAACTGATGGTCTAATAACTTTAAATATATTGTTTGTTGATTTGTATTGTTAGGTTTAAGGGTATACAAAATCATATTAAAACCAACGTTATCTTTGAAAGGAATCTCTGACCATGATTGGTCGACATATTTCTCAACCGTATACTGGGAGCCATATGTATATTCATTTTCCCCGTGATTAGTAATCTCTAATTCAACTGCTTCAACCGGAAGTTCATTATTTCCATCTATAATTTTCATTTCTATATCTGTTTTATCTGTAGAATTGTCCAAGTTGGATTTATCAGATCCCTCCGATTGGACCCTATGCTCATTTAACTGACACCCTGTTATTAGAATAAGCCCAGTTATTAGTATGGTTGATAATACTTTTTTATAAATCATTACAAACATCCCCTTAGTTATCTGTTTATAGTTAGACGGATTCCAACACAGGGAAGTTACATTATTTACTAATTTGATCCTGAATGGTGTCAGGCACCGTTTAAGAATCCTTGGTACACAAGAGATTGAGAACTGTGCCTGGCACTCAACGCAATCTTAAAGATGCCGAATTAAAGACCGATCTCTGTTAGACCGGTCTTTAATGTTTTGTCATTTAAGTTTAAAGACTTCCTTAACGACTTTTTCAGATGCTATGCCGTCGTCCCATGAACAGAATTTCTCGTAAAAACGGTCATATTTTTCTTTGTATCGATTCTCGACTTCTTCTATATTTTCAATCGTTGAGATGACCTCATCTGTTGTTTTTAACAGCGGACCTGGTACATCTTCTTCAATGTCGATATAGAATCCACGTAATGTATCGCGATAACTTTCCAAATCATACGTGTAAAAGAGAATCGGCCGACGCAAGTTGGCATAATCAAAGAACACAGAAGAGTAATCCGTAATCAGGATATCTGATACCAAATAAAGCTCTGCGATATCTTCATAGTTTGATAGATCAAAAGCGAATCCTTCAAATTCCAAAATATCCAGCTGGTTGGCAATAAAATAGTGCATTCTCAAAAGAACAACATACTCATCACCGAGCTGCTCCTTCATTTTTTGAAGGTCCAATTGCAAGGTAAATCTGTATTTTCCTGCCTCAAAAAAATCGTTATCCCGCCATGTCGGTGCATATAGGACGACCTTTTTATCAACGGGTATATTGAGCTTTCGTTTAAGCTCGTTGATCGTCGCTTCATCATTCCCTGTATAGAGGATGTCGTTCCTCGGGTATCCATATTCAAGCATGGCTTTATCATATTTAAAAGCACTCCCGAAAATCTCCGTTGAATATTGGTTCGGAGAGATCAGGTAATCCCAGCGTCTTGATTGGATGTACACATCTCGTTTGTAATTCGGATTAGCCGAATGAATGTCCTTCATATCGAACACTAGCTTTTTGAGCGGGGTGCCATGCCAGGTCTGGAGATAAACATTCCCTTCCCTTTTGTCAAACCTCTTTGGAATCCTCGAATTGCTTACCCAATATTTTGCGGTGCCCATGTAATAATAATATTTCAAGCTGAATCGCTTGATTTGCTTCGGGTTCCCGGGGATTTCCTTGCCAGGCTCTTTAAAAATCCATATGAAATTATAATCCGGATGATTTTTTATCATATATTCGTAGATATATTTCGGGTTATCGGAATAGTTTTTCCCTAAGAAGCTTTCAAACAAGACTGTCTTCTCTTTTAACGGAAGCTTCGTATATACGGATCGATACAATTGCGTGTAGAGTTTGGTTCTACCACTTAAAGCATATTTCACTTTTCTTAATCGCTGATGCCATCGATTGACTGACTCGTATTTCTTCCGGTCATTTCTCACTAAAGGATTCAGTTCTCTTCGGACGATGAAGCTTTTCTTAGATAACAACTGTTGGTCTAATTTTGCTGCGAATGAAACCAAGTCATTATAGATTACTTCGATGTTCCGCTCCTCCTTCAAGAACGTCACAATCGTTTTCCTGTAAAAATTAATCATATGGTTGTCCAAGAATTGTGTAGCTTCGCTATTATCTCTGTAGTCGTCTTTCAGTTGATTGTAGATGGTGATGAAGTCCTTGATCCTTTTCTCTGCATCCAGTTGCATGAGGGCTGGATTCGTTATCGGATCATTTCTTTTCCTTTTAAAGTAATAAGCATTTTTAACATAAGGAACCTCATCAGATTCTACTAATAATGGCAGTATAAAAGAAAGATCTGCATAGCAATCAACATCCTCTGAAAAACGGATGTTCCTTTCAATGATCAAATCTCGAGAAATAAGTCTATGTAATGCAGATCGATTTTTAAATGCCTTTTTGATGTTTTGCTGGTAAAGGTGAACGTCTTGATCCACCTCAGCATCAAGTGCTACAGCCGTTTCTTCACTTTCGTGACTGAGCGTTGTCCTGACTTGTTTTCCAGTAACCATATTATGATCTGCGATGTTCTTCATTAGGAGTTGGATCGTGCTCTCACCAAGATAGTCGTCGCTATCCATAAAATATATGTAATCACCGGTTGCTTTGTCTAACCCAAGATTCCGGGCTACTCCGACACCCTTGCGTTCTTCCTGATGAAAAACTTTTATTCTAGCATCAATCTTCGCAATTTCATTAATCTTATTTGTACAACTCAAGCCAGAACCATCATTAATCAAAAGAAGTTCAAAATTCTCGTACTTTTGCTTAATTATAGAATAAATACATTCATCCAAAAATTCCTCAGTATTATATATAGGGATAATGATAGATACCTTTTTCAAAATATCTCCTCCGTTATAAAAGTATTTCCAATTCTCCCATATTATCACTAATCGGATTTTTGGTAAACATTACAAAGGAAAACTGATACTTTAATCTTAAATATTTCCAATATTCCATATTATTTCAAAATACTAAAGTTAGAATGTATACATAAAGACATGTACTAGGCACTGATCCAGAAGCCTTGATACAAGCGGATTCTGATTCGGTGCCTGGTACATTTTGAGAAGCGTTGGGGGACAAGGGATTGAAAATGGTGCCAGGTACATTTTGAAAACCCTTGTGCCACAAGAGTTCCCTTTCGGTGCCTGGCACCTTCTGAGAACCGTTGGGGCACAAGGGTTAAATTGTCGTGCCTGACACTGAAGAATAGCACCGAAGAGTGATTATTATTTGAACTACATGCTAGTTTGTAAGTAAGGAGTCGGATTAAAACCCTTATATCGTTTTGCCATACCAGTTATCATTTCCTTCGTCCATCTAGGATCGCCTGGCGGTGGGAATCCTATCAATTCCAATTGTCGAGGGTTTGCTTCAACAATGAACCGTTCCATACCTTTCATAGACACGCCGGTCTTGTAAGAAAAATACCGCGCTCCATCCCAGGGCCGGTCCTTGCGTGAAAATCCAATCCATGCAACTGGCCTGTGACCCGACTTTGTGAAAGATGACGCTGCATGGCGTGTGAAAATTGTATAAATACAGAGCGAGCCACCTGGAACAATCATTGGAACCGCATCAGAATCGGGTCTTCCGTTCGGTGTCATCATAATAGGCGCCATTCCTGGACCAACATCATCAAAACAATAGAAGAATAGGATATTCATAAAATCATCTTCCGGGAGTTTTGGACCCAGCGTATTATTTCGATAATCCATATGAAAAGCCCCTGGGGGAGTACCCAATTGTTGGGGACTCTCCTGGTAATATTTCATCCCCAAATGCGCCTCTGAAAGTCGGATCTCCCGTGTACCCATGATCCGCTCAGCTTCATCAATCATATCCGGATGTGTGCAAACATGGTTTAAGGCACTGTCATCCCAAGGAAAAACACGCTTGGTTGTACTTAAATCCAATTCCTCATAGTCACCCTTGATATACTCTTCATAAGGTGGTGCGTATTCTTTATAAAATCCATTCAATGTTTCCTTGCGTTCTTTCTCAGTCAAAAAGTTTTCAATTATTACAAAACCTTTTTGTTTCAGGGTGTCGATTTGTTCATCTGTAATCCTCATTACGAAAATCACTCCATATTTCGTTTTTTCCTAACCTACTAATACTCCTTTAGATACAGCATCCTTTCCCCTGGAACCATCATTTTAAATTTTTGATTGCGGTAATGTTTAAAGAGATAATCGACAAAGTAACTTGGATTTTCAAAATTCTCATCCATCAAATCGTAATGACATGGAAGCATTAGATCAACATTGATTTCTACTGAGAATTCTATTGCCTCCCGATAATTCATGTTCCCGATGATTCCTTTCTCGGTACGGAAATAGTCTCTTCCGTTGATCGGCAAATACGCCGCATCAATCTTATACTTCTTCACTTCTTGGATCAGTTCAGGATAAATGATCGTATCGCCTGCATGATAAAAACAGATACCATCTAGCTCCACTATATAACCTAGATAATAATGGTTCCCTTCTGAGTCCATTGCAAATTCTTCATGTTTTCCCGGCAAAGCAATGATTTTCAACTCATCTAAGACCTCTGTTTCACCACTGTTCATCGGAATGATCCGTGAGCGGTTGATGCCAAGCCTTTCAACGTACTTTAAATGTGCTCTTGGAATAACAAACTTTGCTCTCGGTGAAGATTCACTTAATGGGACTAACGTGTTAGGGTCCAAATGATCGAGATGATGGTGGGTAATGAACACATAATCAGCATTCGTAACTTCTTCAGGTTTGAGTGGAGGTTCGAAATTCCTTGAAAACCCTCCTGATTCTTCAATCGAATTACTGAAATACGGATCAAAATATAGGATACGATCACTTGTCCCTTTTATCACTGCACTTTCTTGACCTAAATGCCAGATGGCAAGAGCCTCTGATGGCACCTTTGTTTGATTGATTTGTTCATGTAAGGATTCTCCTTTACGATATACAGAATGTTTCATTTCACTCCTCCGGTTTTTCTACCCTTGATTGTAAATATAGTCTTTCAATCTATTAAGTACACCCGGCTCCCATTCGATCAGTTCAAATACGGTATGGAAGTTACGGATTTTTCGATTATAGTCTTCAATCGTCACTAACGTGGTTTTTATCTCTTCCCATAAAACGCCAAGTTCATCAGGATGATAGATCACCTTTGCGTCATCTAATGCTTTCCTTAACGTCTGATATTTGCTATCAGGGAGAAAGGAAGATTGTAAGAAGGAAGAAATGACCACACCTAAAGAAACGATCTCACCGTGTATCAACTGTTTTCCCGTTATAAGTTCTAAATTCCAGGCAAATAGATGCTCTGAACCGGCACTGATGGGCATCCTCACATTATCCATATATAATTCTGCGGAAAGTTGGGTATTTTCCATTAATAACCTAATGCCTCTACCTGTCAGATCGCCTATTTCGGAGGCATACTCTATGGTGGAATCCATCATTTCAAGGATTTTTCCTTCAATCTCTTCAACCACCTTTGTTCCAACTCTCTTTTCTTGCATGATCCGCCAATCATTCAGCGTGGTCTGCATATACAATAAATCTCCAAATCCAGCCCGATTCAATCGTTTGTCTGCTGATCCAATCAGTTCGTTATCAATAATGATTCTTTTCGGATATCCATCCACTTTAAATCCGAATGGTCCACCATTTTTCTGTATTGAGATAAAATCAGTAAATGGTGCATTGGATGATGTGATGGAAGGGATTAGAAAAGGAACCCGGTTGTTGAGATAGGCAAAATATTTCGTTGCATCTAAAACAGTACCTCCACCTAATCCGACAAACTCCAATCCTCCGTCTGAGATATTTTGATGAATTTCATCCAATTCAGCTTTGTCGAGTGTACTGATCATAATGACATCATATGGTGGATGATCCTGGAAATACCCCTTGCATAACTGCCAGGCATCATGATTTGTGACTAAAAGATAATCACCCAAATGAGCTAATTCTTTTGGTACAATCGAGTTTCCATACAACGTCTCTAAATGTTCGACCATTACTCATCACCCTGATCATTTCTTCTTAAGTTCCTCATAATCTTCTTCGGTATATGATTGGTTAGGATCCCAATTCGAGAATCTATAATCTTCCTTCGTCACTTTGTCGTTCGACTCAATCGCTTGTTCCAACGCCTTATTAGCGTCATCGGTTAATTTTTGCAAGGTACCTTCCAAATCTTTGACCTGCCCTGCCAAATAACCGAGGAATATATCCCCTGTACTGGTACGTGGCGCCAGCTCCTGATATTTCAATGCCACCTCTTCCACGGCAGGATTCCGGTTCTCTGGATTTGGAACGAGAATATTTGTATCATTCATGATCTGTTGTATGTCTTTGTATTGAGGAAATCCTACTTCTCCATCTTCAGCTATTTTTGCCGAAGCCAGGGAGCCTGATTTGTCGATTTCATCATATATATGTTCTCTTAAATACGTCAGAAAAGCTTTGACTTCTTCCCAGTGCTTTGTGTTCTTAGCGACCATGATCGATTCTGTTGCTCCTCCTCCATATGGTCTCATCGCTACAGTTCCCGCTTCTTTCGTCGGTAGTGGTGCCGCACCCCAATTTTCAAACTGAAATTGTTCTTGCAGAATGCCACCCATCCAGTTCCCGTTAATGATAAAAGCGCTTTGCCCAGAGGCGAATAGGGCTTGGGCTGATGCAGATGTTGATTCTAGACTTTGGGGACTGATCACATTATTATCCAATAGTTCTTTGAAAAATTGAATTGTTTCAATATTCCCTTCAGTAGCGAAGTTGAAGTTCCCTGTCGCATAATCCATGCCGCTGTCAGGTGAAATCGGGAAAGCCATCTGTGAAATGAAGCTACTGTTCAGCCACGCTGATTTAGCACCCAGAACCATGCCATAGATCTTACCATCTGATTTTTCATGAATCTCTTTCCCTACTTCCAGCAAATCATCCCAGGTCATCGGAAAATCAACCTCTACATCCAGGTCATTCAAAACATCTTTGTTGTAATACAGCATCGTTGTGCCATGAAGTCCCGAGGATAGCGGAAATGCATAGATTTTACCTTCAGCTGTTATATTACTTCCCTTATAAAAGACACCTTCTACATACTCATCAACAACCTCTTGAGGAAACAGGCTATCCAGGCTTTTCAACCGATCAATTTCCACTAGTTGGGTAACAGTAGTAGTAGGTGGTCTGACAAACATGTCCGGCAGTTCGTTGTTGGATATCGCTGCTTGATATTGCGGCTGTGCTGACTCTACGCTGAGGTTTTGCAATTCAACCTTGATGTTCGGATTCTCTTCTTCAAAAGATTCAATCAGCTTTGTCAGATATGTTTCCGCCCCATTGACTCGATTCCAGAGCTTTAACGTCACCTCCCCATTTTCAGATGTCGTTTCATCCCCACTTTTGCAACCCGTCAGCAATACACAAGAAATCATAGCCATGACCAGAAATACTCCTAAGACTTTTTTCATTAAAATGACCTCCTTACATTACATGAATTTTTAATTTTCAGATATTTAAAAAGATACATTTTCAATCAATCGGATCGGTTAATGAATTACTTGACAGCCCCTGAGATGCCTTCAATGAAATAGCGCTGCATGAAGATGAAGACGATGATGACCGGAAGTAATGAAATGGACGCACCTGCTGCCATACCTGTCCAATCTGTCTGATACTCTCCTACAAATGTAAGCATTCCTACTGCCAGTGTCCTTAATCCCGGTTGATTCATAGTAAGGACAAGTGGAACGAGGAAAGAGCTCCAAGTCCAAATGAATTGCATAATTGCAACTGTTGCGATTACCGGTTTTGCTGTAGGTAGGATGACTTGCCAAAATGTCCGTACAAATCCGCATCCATCCATCTGAGCTGACTCTTCCATCTCTATTGGAACCTTAGAAAAAAATGCAGCGAATAGAAGGATGAATAAAACGTGTGCTCCAGCTGATTCTGCTACAATAATACCTAGTAACGAATCGGTTAACCCCATTTGATCCATCATTTGATAAAGAGGGATGATCGTGTACCCTTTCGGGATAAATACAGTAGCTGCCACACAGGCGATGATCGCTTTACGCCCCGGAAAGGCAACACGGCCTAAGGCATAACCAGTCAAACAACTTAAAATGACAACGATGATGACGACAGCCAACGTCGTAATTACGGAATTGATGAAATAATCAGCAAAATTAGCTGCCTCCCAAGCACGGATATAATTTTCCCATAAGATTTCCTTGGGTAATGGATTTACTCCTGAAATGATGAATTCTTGGTTGGATTTAAGTGAAGAAGAGACCATCCAAATAAATGGATACACCCAAATGATACCGACTCCGATTAAAATGATATGGATGACCAAACGCATGACTTTTTCGGATTTCATAGGTTCCCAGCTCCCTTCAAACGTTTCCCTTTTGTTTTATTGGCTCTGGCTACTAACCATGCGAACACCAAAGTGACTAGGAACACGAATATGCCGAGTATGACACCCGCTGCTGAAGCGAATCCGACACGTGCGCTTCCTAACTCAGAGCCGAAAGCAAACCGATAAATGAACAGTTCGAGCGTGTCAGTTGCATAATAAGGCCCGCCATTGGTCAACGTTTTGACAAGGTCGAATACATGCATACTGCTCACGACTGTAAGGAAAAGGATTGTAGCCCCTATCGGCTTGAGAAGCGGCAGGGTAATGTATCGAAGTGTTTTCCAGGGACCTGCACCATCAATCTTCGCAGCTTCATAAAGCTCATACGGAATCATTTGTAACCCAGTCAACCAATAGATCATCGTAATACCGATAGACTTCCATGACCCGACAAGTATCAAGATGATCATGGCAAGGAGAGAGTCCGTCAGCCATGGGATGAATTGGTTGATAAACCCAATGTTCAATAAAACGGTGTTCACAAAGCCTTGCGCACCGAAAATATTAGCCATGATGATACCGACAATGGAGGTGGTGGTTACAACCGGTAAAAAGTAAATAGTCCTGTAGAAGCCTTTGCCTTTAAGCCTGGGCATGTTAAGGATCAACGCCAGAACCAAAGCTACTGATACTGAAATGATCGTGAAAAAGAAGGTATAGATGAGGGTATTACGAAAGGCTCGATAAAACTCTTCACTTTTCAGCAACTCCATATAATTTGAGAGTCCGATGAATTCGTCCAAGGGACCGATTCCTGTCCAATTGTAGAACGAATAGACATAACTCATGATAATCGGATATATAGAAAGACTGAAGAATACAATGACCTGAGGCAAAATGAATAGATAAGCCCACATATATCGACTTCTTGTTTGTGTATTCACCTTTCTCTTCCATTTAATGGTTACATTCTTCTTTGCTTCTGTTTGCACTTGACCCCCTCCTTGATAATCTATCAGGTAATCAAATCTACCATTCTGCTAATGTTCCGTCTTTATTTCGCCAAATATTGTCTCGTAAATCCCATCTATGATCCCTGTCTCTTACCAGGTCTTCATTGATTGAAATTCCTAATCCTAATCCTTTCGGCGGATAAAGGAATCCGTCTTTTATTTCCAATTCCGTAGAATCTACTAAATAATCGTACATCTCCCCCTGTTCTAACCCGTTATAGCCAGTGTTATAGTGGATTCCAAGGCTTTGTTCTTGCATGACTACATTTGACACACACATATCAATTTGTAGAGAAGCTGCCAGCGAAATTGGTCCGTTTGGACAATGGGGTGCTAACAGGACATCATATGCTTCTGCCATTCTTGCCAGTTTCTCCATTTCATAGATTCCGGTAAATGAGACATCTGGTTGTATAATGTCAACGATCCTGGACTCGAACACCTGCTTGAAATCCCATCGATTATACAGACGTTCTCCCGTTGCAATCGGTGTACTTGTTTCACGGAGGATAGACGGCAAAGCATCATTATGTTCACTTAATAACGGTTCTTCAATCCACATCAGACGGTAGGGCTCCAACTCCTTGATGAGTACCTTTGCCATAGCTCTATGTACACGACCGTGAAAGTCCACAGCAATTCCGAGATCAGTGCCGAATTCCTCACGAATCGAAGCGACTCTTTCAACAACGGATTCGATTTTAGAAAATGAATCGATAAAATGCAGTTCTTCTGTCGCATTCATTTTTATGGCGGTAAACCCTTGCCTTACTCGCTGTCGGGCATGTTCAACGATGTTGGCAGGTCGATCTCCTCCCACCCACGCATATGCCCGTACCTTTTCTCGGACTTCCCCTCCAAAAAATTCATACACCGGCATCCCATAATATTTTCCTTTTATATCCCATAAGGAATGTTCAATTCCAGCCAGAGCCGTCATCAATATTGGGCCACCTCTGAAAAAGCCTCCCCTATATAGTCGTTGCCATATGTCCTCTATTTTTCTAGGGTCTTCACCCTTTATCAATTTTGCCAAGTCCCGTATAGCTCCAATTACAGCGTTCACCCTTTTAGGGACAATACTTTCTCCCCATCCAACAAATCCGTCATCTGTTTCCACACGGATAAATATCCATCGCGGTGGTACACAGAAAGTTTGTATATCGGCAATTTTCATCCTTCTTCACCTCATGATTCCCATCTTATTAGTCTATCTAAGTCAATACTTTATTTCGGTTAGTTGAAGCCGCAATGAATTCACTAGCTCTTTTCTGTAACAAGTCCCATCTTTTAAATCTGACCAAATCCTTCCCCAACAATTGGACCCCGATCCCGATCGCACATGCCCCAGCATTAAATAGGTCTTCGACCATTTCTAAGCAGATACCACCACTCGGCATAAAGTCAATACTGTCAAGGGGGCCTTTGAGCTGGGTGATAAATTCTGCTCCGAGGTGATTAATGGGGAAAACCTTTATGATATCACCTCCGTTTCTGTAGGCAACCTCTATTTCTGTCGGGGTCATCGCCCCAGGTATCGATATCAATCCTAGTTCCTTCGTTCTTCTGATCACTTCCACATTTACATTTGGAGATATTATGTATGTGGCTCCTGCATTCGCAGCCTCCTCAACTTGTTGAGGAGTCATTACAGTCCCTGCACCGATCAGCACTTCTTCTCCAAATTCTGATTGGAGCATCTCGATGGATTCAATGGTACCGGGTGAGTTACTCGTCACCTCGAACAAACGGACACCGGCATCAAACAATACCCTTGAAACTTCTAAGCATTCAGCTGGTTGAAGCCCTCTATAGATCATGACAACGCGGTGCTCTTTAATTGCTTGTAAATTCCCTTCTAAATCATGCATAGAAACGTCTCCTCTTTCTTCAATATTGTTATTTCACAAGATGTGTAAACGTTTACACACTGTAACTAAAAAAATGAGAATGCCATTCACCCTCGATACGATCCTTTTATCGATAGTTCCATATTTGGAACTATGTCCTCTATATAGATTTTCTATCATTATAGTTGAGTCGACTTCACGTGTCAACAACTTTTTTAAATATTTAGACAATTAAAGTGGAATTGCGATAAAATTCGTTTAACATGGATTTAAAACCATAGCGATTGTCAGACATCCTTGTTAGCACTGTAAAGTAAATAAAAAATCCCTTGATCGAGCATGTGAACATAAAATCATTCACATTAACGATCAAGGGACATATCCCAGACATATCGATATTTTTTCAGAGATTTCCTTTACTTTCTCAATCAGACCTTCTGCATCCTCCAAAGAGAAACGGAAGGATGGTCCGGAAACACTGAAAGATGCAACAACCTTCCCATTTTCGGAAAAAATAGGAGCAGCGATACAATGAATTCCTTCTCGGTTTTCCATCCGATCAAACCCGTAGCCTAACCTCCTGATACTTTCCAACTCTTTCTCCATCATTTTTTTGTCGGTAATTGTTTGTGCAGTATTCTTGGTCAAGCCCACTTCAGAATAGACACGATTACGCAAGTTTTCAGACATATAGGCCAATAGAATTTTACCTGCCCCAGTGGAATGGAGAGGGATGTTCTTTCCGATTCTTGACAATAACCCCACCGATTGGGGACTATCAATTTTATCAGTATAGATTCCATATAAACCGTCAAGTTGGACAAGATGCACCGTTTCTTGGGTTTTTGTCGATAATTCGTGTAAATAAGGACGAGCCACTTCTTTAACATCATTATTATTCATTACAATGGAGGAGATACGCAGAAGCCGATATCCCAATTTATATTTTTTAGTGGAATCATTTCGAATCAAATAACCAGATTCAGTAAGAGCTTGTGCTATTCGATGGACAGTGCTTTTACTCAAACCAGTGTTCCCCGTCAGAGAAGCTATTCCCAATCCGTCTTTATCTGCACGACTTATTGCTTCAATGATTTCTAAAGGTTTTAGAGCAGGATCTCTTTTATTCACTTTCTCATCACCCAATCATAAAATTCTATATGATGAACTACGTATCATATATTATGCCTCTTTTTCCTTTTGTTTTAAAGAGCTGGTTGTACAAGACTGCGAATCGCCTAATTTCCGGTCATCCACCAATAACAAAAGTGTGTTCCTGAGTTACGATAATGGCAAGGAATTCCGCTTAACGAACGATCTTGCCTCCTCACCTACAAACCGTGATGGAGGGGGCTTGGCTAAAACGTTCTACTCTAGTGAATTCCTTGCACATATTGTCCTTTCAATTCAATACATTCATGAATGGATCAAATCTCATACCCTTTTAACAGGATTTCAGCCAATGAGGAGGAGGCAGAGCCATTTCCCCAATCAAAAATCGTGAATTCTCCGATTTGATCTGTATCATTTTCGCCGTGATGGCAGTTCTCCATTTCAAATCCATAATCCACTTCACTAAAATGAGGGAAGATCTGTTCATATTTTTCTTTGATCAAAGGGTTTTCAGGACAATACATCAAATAGAACGAAGCCTTCATGGCCCAGATCCCCCTCTGTTTGTATTCGGCATTTCCCGTTAAACGGTAGTAATCCAAACAAGTTAGAGCGAATAAGCTTTGTCTGGCATCATTCCACTCATCATCGGATGTCATCACGCCGAATCCCCCGAAAGCCGGCATCCCAAGATACGGTGGATTCCAAATAGATTGATAAAGTGATAGCTCAGCCAGAACCCTCTCCCCTTCACATAGGTACTTTTCATCTTCCGTCACCATATATAGTTCTTTTAACGCTTCTGCAGTCCAATAGATGGAAAAATTACATTGGTGATACAACCCGCTTCGCTGATCTTTTTCCCCATACTTTTTTCCTTCCCACTGTCTCGAACATGACCAATACAGCTCAAAATCCTCGAAACGTCCTTCAGGAATCACATGCTGACTGACAAATTCCATTCCCTGCTTTGCCGCTTCCAACATTTTTTCGTCTTTTGTCAGGCTGTAATAGTTGGCCAGAAACCAAACATGCATGGACGTTTCCGCACTGTCGCTTAAATAGGAAGAGGGCATACCCGTTTCCTCATGCACCCAACCCGGAAAGCTCCCGTTTTCATGTTGAAGCTCGATCAATCGTTCAGCGTATGGCTTTGTATACTCCAACAGCCGGTCATCCTGTTCCAGGTCACGATACCACTTCAGCATCCATAAACAGGTCCACGACGAATCCAACAAATGATAATACCCTTCATGATGGTCTGGCCTGCGGTTAGAATGGCCCCAGGTCCCATTTTCCATATCAGATTCCGTATTTGCCCAGTAAACCGAAGGAAACAGCCCCCCTTTTTGAGGGGCACTCAGTGCAAAGTTTTTGGCCAGTTCTGCACGTTGAACCATATCCTGACGGTTCCATCTTTCTCCCCATTGACGGTAACCGTAAGCACTTCGCAAACTGGAAAACCAGGACTGGTTCCATAAACTTTTCTTTTCCCTCCATTGGTCTTCTTGGCCAAAACCAGGAGATTGGACACCGCGTACGATCAAGACGCAGCCTCCTACTGTTTGACCGTCCAATTCGAATTGCTGCCACACAAGATTTTCCCAGTGTTGAAATGCCCAATCATACGTATGTTTTGCATACACCTCTAAATCTTTCACTGAGTCCGTAACCTGGTGGTCAACAATCCGTTCAGGTCGATTCTTATCCCCGAATCGCTCCCATAAAAAACTTGTCACTGGTCTGAAATCCCTTTTTTCCTTCATCTCCTGCCATTGGATGAGATAAAAGCGGAACAAGACTTGACCCTTTTCCAATAGAATGGGTTTCTGAACTTTTTGATGGTACACATGCCTCGTTTTTTCATAATGGGACAACCCGTAAAAAAGGGTTCGTTCAGGTTCTATATAATCCATTACATGAGGTGCAATCCGCTGGCTCTCTAAAAAATCAAGATCAGGGACGAGCGCTAACATATCCTGTCCCTTTTCTAAAATAATAGCCGGTGAGCGAAACGCGAAATCACCAATGACCATCTCATCCTCAGGTGCAAGGTGCGGTTTCCATAGACAGGTGATCCTGGGATCAGCCAGTTCCATATCCACCTGAATTTGTGACACTTCAGTTGCCGATCGGTTCCACCGTGCTTCAATTTCAACCATTTGTCTGCCTTGACCACTTTCCACCTCTCTAACATGCATATCGCAAGCAGAGGGCTGGAACTTGATCCAATTTCCTAACCAGTCCGGTATTTGTGCGTTCATTCGTTTTCCCCCTGTAACGCCAGAATATTGGGATTACTGTTCGATTCTCTCAACAGCAGAAATCGGTGTCAGATCTGTCAATGATTTCGCTAAAAACAATTCTGCATAATAGCCTGAAGCATTGCCCGGCATCGAAAATCCCCCTGTAAAGGTCTCAGAAACTCCAGATGGAATGGCTTTTGTCACTCCAGCTACATTGACGATTGAATCGTGTTTGTCATAAAGGACCACGACAAGGGAGACCGTTTTGGCGTCGCTTGTGTTATTGGTGATCTCAGCGCTGCCCTTTACGAATCCCTTTTTAGGGAGCTTTGTGATCGGATTATCGTCCTTATCCGTAAACAGAACATCCTGAAGCGTATATTCCTCCCCTGTGACCTTTACAGTTCGGGTCACCGGCGTCGCCTCGTTCCCATCATAATCCTTTACATCATAAGTCAACGTATAGGTCCCGACAATTTTGGTGTTGACCTCACCTGTCACTTCGATCTTGTCTGTCAAATTTCCATCCAGTTCATCAACAGCCGTAGCCCCAGGGTCAGTGAAAGCCCCCCCTAATGGCACTTCCATCGTTTCCTCCCCGTTCAAAGTAAGGGCAGGCGGATTTGAATCGACTTCAACTAACATATAATCGTCGATTTGAACCCATGTTTCTCCATTCGCCCACATTCCTGTAAAGACTGTAACGAATTCATTGTCTCCCGAATTGAAGCGCACGGTTTGTTTCGTGTACTGATCATTTCTCTCATATTTCGTTTCTTTTATGATCCCTCCATCCTCTCCACGGACCCCGAAATAACCGGCATTGTTATTTTGAGACGTTTTGACGAACCCTGTCAGCTCATATTCCGTGTTTCTCTCAACAGGCACATTTTGGGTAATGGCATTCCAGCCAGAAGAGTTCCGTAACCATGTATTTTGACTGCCTGCTCTGGATGTCCCAATGTTTTGGTCAATTCCACCTTCACCACTCTCCAGATCCCATGGATCATCGATCGTCTCTGACGTTTGGTTTTCAAATGAAGGGTCTTCGATCAAATTGGGACTGGGTGAACCTGGATTCAATTCAGATTTCATCAACACGACATTGTAAGGACCCCATTCAGACATGACAAAATACAAATCTTTTCCGTCATTTGACCAAGGGTGGATGAAGCCTCCATATAGTCCTGGAAATTCTTCACCGGTCGCAACTTCGGTTTCAGCAGACCAACCTTCCGTCAGACTCGATGAACTTCTCATGACCATGGCGTAGCGATTTTCATTCAAATACAACATGATCCATTTATCATAATAGGAATTGTATTGGACGGATAGCTCACTGACAGGTGCATCGACCACTGCAACAGCCGCAGACTCATCATTTTTCGTCCAGTCTGAACCATTCCAATATTCATATTCCTCTTTCACCAGCAGATCTTCTTCAGGGACTTTCGCTAAATAGGCATGATCGAACCTACCTGCCGGAGTTCCGAACATATAGACATAACCATCTTTTTTCACATAGGCCGCTTGTGTGAATTTACTGCCTTCTGGCCATTTGACCCCTGACTTCGTCCATGTTTGTCCTTCATCATCGGAGTATGCAATTTCAGAGAAATTCGTATTCCATCTTCCATTTGCGCCCCAATTCTTGATTTGCATGTAATGGATGAAGTGCTTATCCCCGACGGTTACACCTGCTGTCGGGATGGCAGTAAAATCACCATCTCCAGATGTATCATGCTCGGAATGGATGATCTCTTTGGCATAGTTGTCATTCCCTTCCTCTGTAATCATGGATGAAAAGCTTAATCCATCCGAAAGATCCTGATCCGATGAAATCGCCAATACATTACCTCTCCAGCCATCAGGGTCACCACCACCTCCGAAGCCACCCCAGCCATCATCATATGTATCCCCAAAAGCCAGCATCACTTTTTTTTGGTCAGGGTCTGTCGTCGCATCCCATATAATACCTAGATCGGTCGCTCTGACTCCATAATTTTCTGGTGTCTGATTCGGGTTCGGAATCGTTTCTCCTTCGAGTGTAACGCCTGTCACTCTGGCAATTTTCTTCGCTTTCGTGGCGACCAGCCCTGTTGAGCCTTGTTCTGATCGGGCTGTTGTCGGAACGGCTATCGTCACAATCAGGATGAATGATAAAACAACAAATGATATCGACTTGATCTTTTTCAAAATGATCCTCCCCATTCACTTGAATTATTAAAATATTCAAATAATTAGTTGTAAAAAAATTTTAAGTTAGCCAGGGCTGTCCCATTCATGACAAACTCTCACCTATCTAACACTATTGTGAGAAAAAGCGTTCATTCCCACAACAACCCCACTTGCTGATTCCTCGGTCAAATGACCTCTAAATCATTCTTATCCGGTAACTTTTCATATGGTTGATGTGGTTCGGTTTGATACCAATACGCTACGGAAGAAATGTCATCCTGCAGTGGAAGGTACCGATGTCCTGATCTCCACCCAAGGGCTTGGATGGTGACTTTCAGATCTTCTTCAAATCGGATCGGATCCATCACATGCCAACGGTACATGCCGAACCTTTGTTGTGCCCGATACAGTCCATCCGGTTTGATCACCTGGTGCATGCCTAAGTATGGGGTGGAGTATGTCCTATACTCTCCCTTAGGCTGCTCCCAGTTCCAGGCTCCTCCGAAATAATCCTCCGTACCTGTACCGCAAATGGTCGGGTACTCGTCATCCCCATCCATGTAGAATTTGACTTCACCTTCTCCCCACCAATTGTTGCTGTTGACCTGCCACGCCATATAGGTCCCAACATAGTGACCTTGCCCTTTAATGCCATCTAAAATGGTGTGGACCTCCTTGTAAGAAAGTGGATTGCTACGGTTCCATTGAGCATGAAAGTACGCTGCATCGTCTGGCACATCTGTCAAAGCGTAATCCACTTGGTAATAAAGGATCATATTTTCTTCTGCAATATTTTCAACTGTAATCTTGCAATGCTTACGGAATGGCATTTCCCAATAACAGTTCATACCGCCAGCAGGGTTGACTGCAACAGGGAGGGAGTTGACATCGCTTCTTTCACACCAACCATTACAGAAAAAGTCTCCTAAGGGCACTTCAACAGAAGGTTCCGTTTCCCCATCCCAATACATGCGAATAATTGATGTACGCCAATGATTAGGGTGGCAAGTCAACCAAATGTGTTGAATCGCTCCAGGCCCTGTTATTTCAGCCATCGTATGAGTGGACTCACCTTGGATTTCAACTGAAGGCGATACCTTCCACCCTTTTCCCAGCTCTCTTGCTGGATGGGCACCGGTCCCTTCTTCCGCCATAGCTCCTTTCCCTTTCTCACCTGTAAAGTTTTCAGGGCTTATGGATCTTGTTTTCGCTTTCGATAGTCTTGATAGATTTCCTAATCCCATTCCTAAACCATTGAACAATGTCGTTCTCCTCCTTTAATTTGATAAAATAGAATTGTCTTTTCCTCGTTGAAACGATAGAATAATAGTGTGTAAACGATTACAGAAATCAAAATCTTTTATGTTGGAGTGGGTTCTATGGAAGCCGGATGGATCGGTAATTTGTATAGATTTTCGTATTGGCTTACAAAATTCATCTATCTGAATGTCTTATGGATTTTGTCCGCAACACTCGGTCTGTTTGTTCTCGGCTTTTTCCCCGCTACGGCTGCCATGTTCACAGTGACCCGGAAGTGGTTGTCAGAGGAATCCGACCTCCCGATATGGAAAACATTTTGGGCTGCTTATAAAAAGGACTTCTTGAGAAGCAATCTTTTCGGGTACATCCTCTGTATAATCGGGGCTATCTTCTATTTGGATTTATCAATCGTACGAGACACTTCCAATCATTTCTTGCAGCTAACCTATTATCCATTGCTGGTGGTTATTTTCATTTATTTACTGACATGCCTATATGTCTTCCCGGTCTTTGTTCATTTTGAATCCAGATTATTGCACATGCTGAGAAATGCCGTATTGATCATGATCATGAACCCTTTGATTTCCATTTTAATGGCCATTGCTGCTTTGGGGATGTATGGTCTTACTTTCTTCATGCCCATTTTCATCCCCCTCATAGGCGGGAGTGGAACCGCATTTATATTGACGTGGTATAGCCATTATGCATTTCGCAAGATTCAAAAACGGAAAAAACGGTCAATGAACGCGGGGGCGTACACCGATAAGGAAGCGATGGGACGATAAAAACGTGTCGTCGCTTTGTCTTTTCATCTCATCCTACCCTTTCATTTCGTACAATCAAGACATCCAACCCTTTGATGATCAATTCCCCTGAAACATGTTGATCTTGCAGGACATCGTATCCATCTTCCAGCAATACGACCTTTGTGGATTCATCTTTTCGATTTATATAAAAAGTATAATGATACTTCTCGTTCGACCTTGTGGAAACATAAACTTCTTCAGGAAGATCCGTAACAGGAAGATCGATATCCGTTGCAATGTCGGATAGTAGATCATGGCAGAGCTTTCGATTTCCCATCACACCGATATAATACACCACTCCATCTCCATACTTGTTTCTGGAGATGGCCGTCCTCCCTGCATAAAATTTTTCTTTGTACGTTGAGATTGATTCAGCCTGTTTGAGTTTGAGCATGTCTAACCAAACCTTCACCGCGTATTCCTTCCCATTATAAGTAATTGAATTTGAATACTTGTCCGGAAGGACTTCAAATTCATCCACCACTACTCCAGCCATTTCTGATAAGAGCCCTGGCCAAGGGGTGTCAATGGTCGTATTCGACCAGGACTTCATCCCGCTTCTGGCTCCGATTAGAAGGTTCCCCCCTTGACGGACATACGCTTCAACGTTTTTATAGATTTCATCACTTACCATGGACATGGATGGCGCAATCACGAGTTTGTATTTCGACAAATCAGCTGTCGGGTCAACGAGGTCTGCTGTCAGCCCCATTCGATTCACTTCTCGATAATAGTCTAAGAGATGGTCCCGATAATCAAAATTTTTATATTGTACATGTGCGTCATATGCCCACATCTGATCATAGCAGTAAATGATCGCAATCGGTGCTTGAACCGTTGTTTTCATCAAATCTTCGCCAAACTTCTTCAATTCATCCGTCACTTGTTGAACTTCATAATACGCCCTTCTTGGACTTCCATCATGACGAAGGAGGCCGTTCGGGTTTTGTTCCCCACTATACCGATTGGATCGCCAGCGATAATACATCACCCCATTTGCCCCTCTGGCAATGTCCTGGTACGTCCACAACCGGATAAGTCCTGGTTCAATGGCTAAGTTATAATCACTGTAATTAAAATATCCGTTCTTTTGTTCCATAACCCAATGTGCCTGATTCTTCACCGCTCGATAATGATCGTGTAAAAAACATTCTATATGATTATCTCCATCTACATGAGGATAGCTATCCCAACTAATGAAGTCCAGCTTGTCAGCTAAACGATAGGTATTTAAATTGGGATACCAACCAAGGGCATTATGCGTCAAGAAATGATCGGGTGCATAGCTGCGAATGATCTCCGCTTGCCGATTCAGATGATTGATGGTCGAGTCAGAACCAAATCTAGTAAAATCAAGCTTTTGACTGACTGATATGGTCAATTGGTCAGCTGATGGTAACGTAACTTCTTCCCACTCGTTATAGACTTGACTCCAAAAACAAGTCCCCCACGCTTCATTCAGTTTCTCTAAAGAACCGTACCTTTCTTGCAGCCACTTCCGAAATTCAATGGTACATTCAGGACAATAACAATCGACATTCCTTAATTCATTGTCGATTTGCCAACCAATGACAGCTGGATGTTCGGCATAATGGGCAGCCATTTTTGTCACAATACGATCAACATAAAAGATGAACGTTGAATTATTATGGCAATGCATCCCTCGATCTCCGTGAATTTGTCCAAAGCGATTCGTTCGAACGACTTCAGGGTGCTTATGTCTCAGCCAGACGGGAGAAGCTTCAATCGGGGTTCCAAGGATAATACGCAGTCCTTCTTTTCCAGCCATACCCATGAAATCATCAAGCCAAGTAAAGTCGAACTCTCCTTCTTCCGGCTCTAAAAAAGACCAGGAAAGCTCCGCTAATCGCAACACGTTGATACCTGCATCTTTCATCATACGAATGTCTTCTAGCCATCTTTCACGTGGCCAATGGTCCGGGTAATACCCAGCTCCTATCGTAATCGATTCTGGTTGTTTCATGGAATTTCCCTCCTCGATCGTTTAAAAGGTGTGTGACCTCCAAGTAAAGCAAATGACTTGTGAACATTCACCTTTGTGACAATAATTCTAAAATCCTCATGGCTTACTCCTTTTAGAAGTTTAGTCACGTACATCTAATTCAGGCTTGAATATTTCATGGACTGGTTCTTTTGCATGTCCATTCAATTGTTTGAGCAAAATTTCACCTACTTTGACGCCCATATCATATGGGGATTGTTTTATACAAACGATACCGGGGGGCTTCAATAGCTGGGAGGCTTCCGTATCACCATAAGACACGACCACGATATCATCCGGAACCGTGTACCCCATTTTCGCTAATTGAAGAATCACCCCAAACGTCATCGTATTATTAAAGGAAAGGATCGCCGTCGGTTTTTGATCAAGGGTAAAGAAATGTGTGACAGCCTCTTCCCCATCCTCTTGATTGAATTTACCATTGAAAACAAGCTCGGGGTCTTCCTCGATTTGAAACTCCCGAATTGCCCTCTTATATCCTTCATACCGCTCTCTACCTGTACTTACCTCCAGGGTTCCATTAATCACTCCAATATGGCGATGTCCTTTTTGAAGCAAGTATTTGGTTAATTGATAAGCCCCTTCTACATTGTCTTCCACAACTGAATCTAAATGACCGGACTGATTGCCTAGCTTTCTATCGATCAGAACAACCGGTACACCCGTCTCTTGGATCTTGGTGATGGTTTCGTCATTTTCACTGGAAGTCGCGAGGACAATGGCCTGGACTCTATTTTTAAGAAGGGCATGTAATGTTTTTTCCTCTTTATGAGGATTCTCATCACTGCTCACAAACATTAATATATAGCCGCTTTGCTCTAACGTATCCTCGATTCCTTTTGAGATCCTCATAAAATATGGATTTGAAATATCCGGAATGATGACACCGATGGTAGAGGTCCGGTCCGTCTTCAGACTTCTGGCAATCCCATTCGGCTGATAATTCAACTGTTTAGCTACGGAAAGGACCCTGTCCCTGATTTCTGCACTGGCATATCCATTATTATTCAAAACCCTTGAAACGGTGGCGGTTGAAACGTCTGACATTCTAGCGATATCTTTGATAGTTACATTGATCAATAGGAACACTTCCTCGTCAACTGAAATCGTTTACATACGATATTAGTATAATCATTGCTCCGTTTTATTGAAACCTTCAGAGTCGGATTACACAATTTCGGGTTCATAGGAAGATTTAATCTCATCATGCAGCCGTCTTTCCCGTTCAGTCCATTGATTATCCCGATGATCGTCCATTAATCTGGCGTGCAGCATCAATTCGAACAGCTCACTCCGTAGTGCCTGATATTCTGGAAGCGGATATAAATTATCCATCTCCATCGGATCCTTCTCCAGATCATACATCTCACCGTCACTAAAATTGGAATTGTACCATAGCTTATGTTTGTTCGTCCGAATTCCCATGGCGCCGTCTCCATCCGCAATGGTCACATATTCTCTGACTGTTGATCCATCTTCGATCGAAGGTACTAATGAATGACCAGGAAATGAAACATCTGGCGAAAGGCCCATGATGTCAAATAACGTCGGGGCATAGTCAATACTAGAAGCAAGGGCCTCTACGCTCTTACCGGCATGACGTCCATCAGGGAAGCGGATCATGAATGGAAGTCGGATTTCAGATTCATATTGCGTAGCCCCTTTATTGAAGATGCCATGTTCACCATGTAGCTCTCCATGGTCCGATGCAAAAACAATCAAGGTATGTTCTAACAGGTTTTTTTCGATCAATTTATCCATCAATATTCCAACACAATCATCGACCATTTTCAACATAGAATAATGGCTGGCAATTCCTTTCCGGACCATTTCATCTGTAATGTCACCGAACATATTATTAAAATGATCGACCCGACGGCGATAGGCTTTGGATTTCGTCTTATATTCGTCTATGTGACAATTGACCGGTAACGGAACATCATCCGGCTTACAAAAATCAAGGTATTTCTCAGGCATGACATAAGGTTCATGAGGGGCATGGAATCCGACAAACAAAGCAAAGGGCTCGCTATCACTGAGTCGATCCAATGTCTCACACGCCCGACGAGCAATATGGATGTCATAATAATTTTCTTCAGACTCAGGTGAAGCAGTCGGATGAAAGTGATCCCAGCCTTCCTGATTCCCGAATGATTTTCCGACAGGAACCTGGATGTGAAAACTACCAGCATGGATCATATGGGTTTTTCCAACCGATACGCTCCGATATCCATTTTCCCTCAGTAACTGCATCCATGTTGTTTCACCCTCTGTACTAAACTTCCGATTCCCGCTCACGCCAACTTTCCAAGGTTGTCTACCAGTCAAAAAAGCATGTCTAGACGGAACGCATGGTAAGCCAGCAGTATAAAAACGGTTGAAGGACACGGATTCTCGTCGAAGCTGTTCCATGTTGGGGTAGTTCGCACAAGGATGGCGGTCTTCCCCGATGGAATCAGCACGCTGCTGATCCGTCATGATGAATACAACATTCATGTTCTGCCTCATTCCGATTCCTCCCATCATTTATAACTTCTACTTTATGTGGAACGATCAAATTTCGATCAAAAGGACACTTTTTTGGGGAATGGATAGGGTCAACGTACTGAGTTCCTCAACCAATTCCACAAACTTACCATCCACGTGAATCTTTGCAGTTGTCTTTCCCTGAACATATCCTGCTGGATTTACTGTTATTTCTTGATCCTCATTGCTGACATTTGCAAAGAATAGTCCGATTTGGCGTCCGGGGCTTTCCCATACCGAATGGACAATCGAATCCACTGTCAGTTCTCCGGAATCGTTGTATTCTTTAAAGTTCTTTGCACAGTTATAATGGGCCCAGCATAGATTCACTTTTTTACAGTCGAACTTAAGCGGTCGTAACATCTTCCCATACGCTAAATATTTATTTCCCACACCTGTCCTAACATGGGCAAACTTCGAAATATACTCTGCACGTCGAGGGGAAAAGGGATAGCCCTGTGGTTCAAACGGATAGTAATGTTCCTCCCCCGTATTTTCAACGCCATCGATTGCCTCTAACGGACTATATTCATAGTTTAATTCGTACAAGCCACCCCAAAGGTAGGTACGGGCGACAGTAAAGTAAAATAGGTCACCGATTTCTTCAACCAATTTCCCCCATCCATCCAGTCGGACGGGGCCATATTCATGATAGACATAGGTGAACATGGGGATGAGCTCGGCTTCCCCGGATTTCATCAACTCTCTGATGTTCCAACCTTCCAATGGTGCAGCTGGCTGTGCTCCTGCCCGCGCCTGATAATAATCCAATATATCCAGGAACACTTCATTCATCATCTCTGTACCCATCGGGATATAGGAAAGGTCTGCCTTTTTCATCATGGCTTCTTTCGTTTTGATATAATTTTCCCGATATGCCATCGTGATGTGTCTGCCTGCGCCTTTTGGATGACCATGTGATTCATCCATGCAGATTTTCAAAATATTATTTGCAGAAATATCGTAATAGATGGAGTCGACGTTTGCTTCTTCCTGGAGTCTTTCATCTCGTTCAATATGAAATCTTTGAACATAGGGTTCAGCTGGACAAATGAGCGAAAACTTATATGCATCGATGCTTTTTTCGGCAGGTATTCTTTGCAACGCCTTTTTGCCTGACTCTCCATCAGCCCCATTCACATTAAATAGATAGTCGAATTCGAACGGCGCATATTTATCACCGTATGAAGCCATCGATTCTAAATTCTTTTGATTGAACTTTGTCGGGAACCAATCATCCAGTCCACCAGGAACCCCGCTTCCGAAGCTTTGGATTTGATGGGTCCAGTCTGGTCCAAGAATATGGAACATTTTTGTTTTCAAGTGATCATGATGCGTTTGAAACCACTGCGTCCGATCCGAACCAGCATTGATCCCGAATGTCGAAACACCCATTTCTTCCAAGAGCCAATCGCATTTTTCACTTTCATCAACCTCAGCCAATGGGCCTTTCTGACACCAATATTGTTGAGTTGCCCAGGTTTTATAAATGTCTGCCCCTTCATACCAACCCTGGCCATCCAAAAGCTTAACCACAACCGGATAGCTTACATTGATCCCTTTAAATGGACCAATATCTTCATAACCATGGATAAAGGAGGCTTCAAGTAATTGGTTCTCATTTTTATAAAAGTTCAACCACTTCGCGTAGCTTTCCCCATCATAAGCGGCAAAATAGAGCCCGCCTTTCCCTTGTCCAAAATAACTGAAAAACTGCATCGTCGCTCCGGAGAAACCTTCAGGATATGGCATGAATCGCAGACCATTCCATTCGGTTGTAAAATTCACCATCGGATTATGAATGGAAACCCCCGTGGCAAAACTATGAGCGAGATAATCATCTTGCCCATTCTCTGTGATTTCTCCAATATTCGGGATAATCGGATATTCCAGGCTATAAATCTCATTGTCCGATTCATTGGAGACATCACTATCAAAATAGATTTCATTGGTATCGGAGTTTAATTGGATCATCGCCGTCATTGTTATCTGATCCGAAATCGCCCACGTAAATTCATATCCATGCCTTTCTTGGTCAAATTGAAGCTCTCTAAAAGAAAAATGCTGAAAATCGGCCATCGTCCTCTCATTGATTTCGAACCGAAAAGGGTCAGCGTCCAACAGCCGCGGGATATATTCGATCTCTCTTTGCTTATCATACAATCGTTTGATTGCGCCTCTGTCTTCATCAAATGAGATGGACAGCCAATCATTCTCTAGAACGAGCATCTTGAGTCCTCCTATGTATAGGATACGCGGTTATTTTACGATGAACCGATCAGTCTTCTATGATGATAGTCTCTCTATCTGGAGAAGAAAATGAAATAACGGCTTTCAAAGGCTCCTGACTCGTGCAATAAGCATAATGCTTCACACCTTTCGGAATACAAATGACGTCACCTGGCTGTAAAAGATAGTTTTCGTCTCCGATCTTGTGATCACAGGTGCCAGATAATACGTAGAGAACTTCCTCACAATTAGGATGAAGGTGGTAAGGATTTCTTTTTCCGGGAAAAATAGTGACGACACCCATAGTAGATTGCGCTTCTTGCATCAATTCACTGTTAACCAACCAGGAAAGCTGCCCCCATTCCAAATCTATTATATTGTTCTTTACAGCTTGCTGAATCAAATGTCTATAGTTCATGCTCCACCTCCTTAGTTGCTCGGTTCACTATCACCCGTTTGCCTTCAGGTGTTATCCGATAAGCCTCAAACATCTTCAAGATTTCTAACGATTGTTCAAGTGTCCCCTTCCTAGGAGGCGTTCCATTCAAAATGCTGTGGCAAAAATGGTTTACCTCTTGGACATAACCTAAATAGAAAATATTCTTATTGTATAGCTGTCCTAATGAAAATTCAGGCTCCCAATACAGTGGTGCTTCCTGTTCTTCAACTAAATATGAAGAACTTCTTCCATACATTGGAGGCTTGGCTTTTCGAAAATAAGTCACTTTCACCCCATTATCGACCACTACATTTGCACCCTCACCAATAACTTCGACTCTTTCCAGTGGACTACCCGAAGATCCACCAGCTGTTAAATGCATTGTACCAACTGCTCCTGACACAAACCGAATATTCGTCACGCTTCCCCCATTAAACGGTTCCCTTTCGTACGAGAAAGAAGCGATTTTCCCCATTAGATAGAAGAGGATTGAGCCTGGATGGAAGATATGATCCAAAAACCACTTCATTTTCGATAGATCGTCCCGTTCTTCAAATGGTGGCAAGTTCTGTGGATATCGAACATAAATCGACGATGGTATGCCGAATTCAGGAGAGGTGATGATTTCCTTTACTTTTTCAATAGAAGGAAAAAATATCTTCTTTAATCCCGTCATGACATAACGGTGTTTCTCTTGACTTAATTGAAGCAATTCTTTCGCTTCCTCTACACTAGATGCTGTCGGTTTTTCCATCCACACATGGCAGCCCATTTGTAATGCATCCTTAGCAAGCTGTACTGCTTGGACACACCCATCTGCATCGTACGACGTCACAATAAACACAGCATCCGGTTTTTCTTTTTCCAACATCTCCATATGATCCGTGTATGATCGCTCGGCACCGAATTGACGCTTATAAGCATCGGCTTTTTCCATGTCCTTATCACAAATCGCAACCAAGTCTATCGGCGTATATTGGAAAGTTGGATAAATGTTTCGAAAGGAATGTCCTCCTGCACCAATAAAGCAAACCCTTACTTTACAATCATATTCGAAGTTATACCGGATATAAGATTCCAAAAGAACGCCTCCTACTTGATTCCAGAAATTTTGATACCTTCAATCAAATACTTTTGAAAGAATAGGAACAATATGATGACAGGTAAAGCGGAAATGGTGGAGCCTGCCATGATCATGGACCAATCACTGCTTTGTTCGGATCGGAAGTAGGCGAGAAGCTGCATGATCTGGTATAACCTTTCATCCGAAATCGTCATGATCGGCCAGATCAAGGCATTCCAATACCCTAAGAATGCGCCGATCCCTACTAGTACAAAGACAGGTACGGATAATGGCAAAAAGATATACCAATAAATTCGGAAACGGGACGCTCCATCAATCAATGCCGCTTCCTCCAACTCGACTGGGATATTCAAATAGAACTGCCGTATTAAAAATACATTGATTGCAGACGCAATCCCTGGAATGATGAGAACGGCTAATGTATTCAACATTTTAAGCTTTGCTACAACAATGTAAGATGGAATCAGGATCGCCATGGATGGGATGAACAACGTCATGATGACGTATATCCATAATTGATTCTTGAATGGGAAATCCAGTCTTGCAAAGGCATACGCTGCCATTGAATTGACAAAAATGATAAGTATAGTAAAAATGACCGCACCCAATAAGGTGATGAAAATCGATCGCAGGAACGCATCTGACTGGAAAAGCTCAACATAGTTCGAAAAATGCCATTCTGACGGAAAGAATTTAAATGGATAGGCCAGTACTTCTGACTTTGATTTGAACCCGGCAATCGCCATCCATACAAGGGGAAATATGGATATCAATGCAACAATCAACCCGATGATATTAAGGAGACTTACTTTTAATTTACTTTTCACATCACTCACCTCCAGATGTCAGCCATCCAATCCTTTCTTTGAATTCAAAACCTTGAAAATGATTGCTGAAATGATCCCTAACACAATGAACAGGACTAATGCAGAAGCAATGGTGTATCCCATATATGGATCACTCTTGAAATGATTATAGATGAATAGGTTAGGCATCATCGTTTCATTCAATGGACCCCCTCCTGTCATCATATAGGGAAGGTCAAACTGTTGAACTGCACCTGTCGTCCCAACGACTAACAGGTACAGAAAAATATTCCTCAGCAATGGGATCGTAATGTGAACCGCCTTCTGAAAGGCATTTGCCCCGTCAATTTCAGCTGCTTCGTAATAGGATCGTGGAATATCATTCAAGCCTGCAAGCATGATCAATGTCGTCATTCCAAAACCAAGCCATATTGCTGGAACCGAAATGCTGCCTAATGCAAATTTTATTTCAGTCAACCATGCAATCGGTTCAATACCAACTACTCCAACTAAAAAGTTCGCTAATCCACCATAGTAATCATAGATGAATAAGAAAATGATAGATGCGACCACCCCAGAAATGACATGTGGAATATAAATGGAGCCTTTTAGAAATCCGCTTACTTTTCCACCGACCGTTTTGATCAAGTTTGCGAACAAAAAGGCTAAGACAAATTGAACAGGAATGACTATAAGTGCAAACTTTAATCCTACCCAAAGGGACTTGTAAAATTGATCATCATAGATCACCGATTTAAAATTATCAAATCCGACAAAAACCGAATCCTGATAAAAATTCCATTGATAGAAGCTTACAAAAATCGCGTAAATCAACGGAATGACAACGAATGTCGACAACAATACAAGTAGTGGAAGAAGCATGAGATATGCGGTTGTTGTATCTTTCTTTTTCATGAAATACATATTTTTTGCCATAGTCACCCACCCTATTAAGTGAAACTTTCACCAAAGGGAGACCCTTTGTCCCCCTTTGATGATGAATTGGATAATCGGGGTGTTCACGTCCTCCAGTATGAAACATCGCCTTACTGGATGTCATTTGGACGGCTCCACCGGGATCAGCAGGAGTCTTGAGACTATGAATCTCTCGACCATCTAATCTAGCTTCTTACCTTATCATTGGTTTGGATTTGTGCCTTCATAATTGTTTACTTTGATATACTCATTTATTTCTTTCTCAGCAATAGTGAGGGATTCTTTTACATTCTTCTTATTCAAGTAAACCCTTTCAACAGCATTTGCATACGACATACTGAAATCCCAGGCATAGATTGGCTCAGCGACCGCATATGGTACTACTTCTTCTGCAATCATTTTCCTCCACTCATCATTTTGGGCATCAGGATCAGATTTCAAAGCTTCATCCACTGACTTGCGTGCAGAGAATTTGGAAAACTTGGTTACATTTTTAAAGAAATCGATCATGATCTCAGGATCGTCCGCAAGTAAATACGCAATGAAATCTGCAGCCTCTTGAGGATGTTCCGAATTGCCGTCAATCGTTAAGGTCCATCCACCTAAAGAGGCTGTTGGTACATCTTGATCGCCATCTGGTGTCGGCACCGGAGCAATGCCGATTTTGTCCAATACATCAGGATAAGAATTACGGAGCTCACTGATTCCCCATGATCCATTAATCTGCATAGCTGCACGGCCCTCAGCCAATGGTTTAATGTCTGTATATGGCCCTGGTGCTTGCTTTGGCAGTATACCTTCCTTATACAAAGTGCTCCAGAATGTAAGCAATTTTTCAAATGGTTCTGAATTGATGGTTGCCTCAGACCAATCTTCATTGACAGGGGATCCGCCGACCATGGCTTGCAATCCCCAGTGTGTCCATCCGAGTTCCGTTGTATTTCCAGCTGCCGCCAATCCAACCCGTTTACCTTGTTTCAGCTTCTTCCCATATTCGATGAATTCATCCCATGTCTTAGGTGGCGTATCCGGATCTAATCCTGCTTCCTCAAAGAAATCCTTTCGGTAATATAAAATCGAAGAAGGCTCCAATAGCATTGGATAGGCATAATGTTTTCCGTCATACGAAACAAATTCATTCACATTCTCGTATAAATCTTCCCAGATTTTTGAATCGACATAGTCATCTAAAGGTTTTATCGTTCCTTGTTGAGCGGAAAAAACGATTTTATTATAATTCATCGTTGTGATATCCGGACTCGTCCCTGCTGCTTGAGCTGCCTTGATTTTTTGTTCCCATGCATCTCCAGGAATGAACTCGACTTTGACTACTACATCATCTTGTGACTTGTTGTAAGCATCAATGTTTTTCTTGAACCAATCAGCTGAAAGATCATCCCACTGAGGAGTCCATAAGTTCAACACGGTTTTCCCGTCTGCCGTAACTTCTTGACTGGCATTTCCTTCTGGGCCAGTCCCTTTACATCCAGACAATACAGTCGATACAATCATCAACATGGCAATAAAACCTACCAAGTACTTTTTACGCATTTCAACAACCTCTCCTCTTCCGGATCATTTGATTACACCTTGATCAACATTCCTTCCTTACTTGAAAGTCAAAGGGACCTCCAAATCATAAGCCTCCCCCCTTAAGAGATCATTGCAAAACTTCTTTCGACTTTATAAATTCTTCCACTTCTTCAACATGAGGCAATGACGGTATGGCCCCCTGTTTGGTAACCGCTAATGCCCCTACTGCATTCGCATGTTTCACTGCATCAACTAACGATTTCCCGCCTGTAATCCCGACCGATAACGCTCCGTTGAAGGCATCTCCTGCTGCCACGGTGTCATATGGGGTTACTGGGAAGCCCGGAACATAAGTCGTTCCCGACTCGTCCACGATCAGGGCACCCTTTTCACCCAACGTAATGATGACATGCTGAACCCCTTTTTCCAGAAGTGATCTTCCTGCTTTCTCTGCATCCTCTTTGGTATGGATTTTAATACCTGTCAGGATTTCAGCTTCGGTTTCATTTGGTGTCAAATACGTGATTTTTTTCAGTAGATCATCACTCAACTTTTGTGCAGGAGCCGGGTTCAATATGATAGGGACCCGAGCATCATCCGCATATGTAACTGCTTTTTCAATCATCTCCAGATCCATTTCCAATTGCATGAGGACAATATCAAAATCATTTATCATTCCTCTTATTTGATCGAGATCCTTTGCTTTAAAAGATAAATTCGCCCCTGGTATGACAACAATCCGGTTGTTGCCGTTCGCCTCCACCATGACAAGGCCGACCCCTGTGGAATTCTCGAGATCACGCTGGATATAATTCGAGTTCACTTTTTCATGATTCAATACGTTAATGGCCTCATTGCCAAACTGGTCGACCCCGACCATCCCTGCCATTGTGACATTTCCTGAAAGCCGGGCAGCTGCTACAGCTTGATTCGCTCCTTTTCCTCCTGGAAATCTCAATAATGCTTTTCCTATGATGGTCTCCCCATTCTCAGGTACTCGAGGCGTCTTGACGACCAAATCCATCATAAAACTACCAATCACCAATATACTCACACTTCATCTACATCCTTTGTCGAAAAATTCTGATTCATTTGTGTAAACGTTTACACATCAGTAAAAAAATATATTCAATAGAAGAATTGCTTTTTGTGTAAACGTATACATATTGCGTCAAAAATTTTTATTCCTTATGTAAACGTTTACACATTTTGTGAAAAAAATAAAATCGACTTCCCTTATTACTTAAAATGATAATAATATACTTTTCGATATTTTTCAATCTTTTTTTCGAAATTTTCTAACATTTGTGCCTGGCACCTTTTGAGAACCGTTGGGGCACAAGGGGTAAATTGTCGTGCCAGGCACCATAATATTTAAATGGCTTCGATTTTTGGCCACTCTAGTTCGATGCCTTGTTGTTGGAGGAGATTTTGATAGTCTTGTAGATGCGCTTGAGTGTGCCGGACTGTTCGTGGTTCGATGCCTTTTTCATGAGCGAAGGCTGCTAAATAACCGGCGGACTCACCGATGTTCCATTCTACAGGATGGACGCGGAAGCAGCCGTTCGTGATATGGGTGGCTCCAATGTTTTTGCTTCCTGCGATGAGATTCTTCATGCGGACCGGTAAAAGCGTCCCAAGCGGTATTTCAAATGGAAGACTTGGTGTATAAAACAGCTGATTGGTCACGATCGTCGGATGGAGATCGATCCGATAACAGCCTACCCCGATCGAATCTTCAACCTTCTTGATCCCTTTATTACCACGGTATTCCGCATTGATGTCCTGTTCTTTCACGGTGGTTTCTGCCTTTATCCTGCGTGATTCGCGAATATAAGGATACATCGCAAGACCATCTTCGGTCCCTGCCACATCCCGCCTCAACCGTAATCCTGGATAACCGATGCCACCGTCATGTCTCAGTGCTTCTGTCTGCATCCAATACAAAAGGGATAAACTTAATTGCTTTGCACCCTTCAGATGTTTCTGGCGTTCATCTTCCTCAACTTCGTATATCGGACCGAGCCAATAATCATTTTGCGGCCAGTTGATCAGAGATAGATCACCGTCAGCAAAGCTCTCACGCAATAGACTTTTATCCAATGCCCTTCTATATTCCCAAAATGAAAACAATCCTTTTTGAGGAAAAAGCGTGAACAACTTCGATTCTCCAGTCGCTGCATCCGGACCAAACCAGCTTAATTGTTTGTGGTCCAAGAAATCCGCCTGATAGTTTTTCCAGAACTCATATTGCTCAGGTTTTTCAATCGTGTGATCTTCACCTTCCAGATAGTCCACTGCAAAACAATGAGTAATGGACTGCATATCAAGTGGTTCCGCTCCTTCCTTCAACGCATGCGGCTCCCCGGTTTCCTCATATCCCTCTGCTCCGGTCACATATTCAACACCTGCAAGCGGCAGAAGATCCCCACATTCGGATGCATCAATAAAAAGTGAGCCGCTGATCGTTACTTCATTTCCTGTCTTCAAGCTGCGAATGGTAACGGAACGAATTTCATCTCCATCTGTTTCTGCTGCAACTGGTTTTTGCTCTAAAAGCAACGTGATTTTACCAGTATGGATATAAGGAGCCAGTATATCGTTCAAGACCGCCAAAGAAACCCTCGGATCATGGGAGAGGCGGCTTACAAGCGCATTCCCTGGATTCAACTTCGCATTCTCCCTCGCCTTCTCTGTCAACGGGTAATTTTTCCGATAATACCCTCGGACTCGATTGCGAAACTCCCGATAACTGCCTGTACAGCCGAACTGTTCAATCCATTTATGTTCATCAGGCGGAACGAGCTGGCTCGTCAGCTGACCGCCAATCCGCACAGTCTCTTCTGTCAAAATCACCTTCTTCCCCATTTTTGCAGCAGAAAGTGCGGCCATAGTCCCGCCAAGTCCACCTCCGATGACGATGATCTCAGCATGCATTTCTTTACTCATAAGGAACGACTCCTTTATAAAACTGATATGTATTTGTACGTGGTACTTGATCAAAATTAGCCGGGAAACCATTCATGAGTACATGAAAACACACAAAAACGAATTTGATGTACTCAGAAAAGACATTTCATTGAGGCGGGCTGACCCGGAAGCCAGCCCAAATTCTCATTATTTATCTTCTCTGATCATTTTCAACAGTCCTGGGATCTGGTGTGGCGGCTGTGATTCTTCTGCAAATTCTTCCTCGATGATGTTCCACCAGCCAAACTGTTCAAAGTAAACAAGGTCAAAGAGCATAATGCCGTGTGACCGCTCCATGACGGATCTCAATCCTTTACGGAACTGTTCAGGATCGCCCTTGTACTGGTTCAGATAAAGGCTACCGTATACGAAAGTGGCTTCATTCACGACATCGAAGGCGATATCCGCTGAGCCTTCAACGCTATACCAATCAGGATTCCCGGATTCGATCGCTTCTTCCCGTGTTACATCATAAAAATAGTTACCGGTCATCAGAAAATCGAGTGTTTCGGCATAACCGGTTTTACCGTAATCAGGACTTGCCCAATCATAATCCGGCTGATGCGTTCGGCTTGCCCAGTTCACACCCTCACTATAGTAAAGCGGGTACCAGGCACCGACATACGTACTGAAGAAAAGAGAGGAATCTTTTTCATGGACAAGCTGTTCTGCTTGTTGGAAGAAATCCTGTATGTTTCCTGCTCTCCATTCGATCCACTTCTGATAAAGCGGTCCTGGATTACGTTCTTGCCCATCTTCCGTAAACTCGATGCTGAAAATATCCTCCGGCCAGTTCGTCACACTTTCACCGATATATTCTTCAAAACGTTCACGGCTCAAATCACTGAAATCAGCATTAATATTCGAATACCGCGCACGATCCAGAACGATCCCGTCGATGTCATAGTTGTCGATCAATTCTTCGATGATGCTCAACTCGTAAGATCTCACGTCTTCACGGATCGGATTGGTGAATGTTGAAAAAGAAGGGTATTCCGATGCCGGAACCAACTCTGTTTTTGAAGCAGAATAATCGATTTCATCCCCTACCTCGACATTTTCGTTAAGCCATGTTCGCGCTTCCCCGTGACCGGACAAGACGACACCATTTTCCGGAACTTCGACAGCTGGAGCACCATATGTACGGTCCACTACTTCTGTAACGACTCCATCTGTAATCTGGACTTCTGTACCCCATTGGTTGGCAGGAGACACATCATATTCAGCCGGTGTATACATGACCAATTGGTTGGAACCTCTTGTGGTGTTCACGCCCGTAATGTCGAAAGTTTCTCCATTTTCAGCTTCTGCAACACGTGAAGCCATATAGAACGTCGTTTGCCATTCCGGGTTCTCAAAAGCTGGGCCATCTTTATAATCGTTGTTTCCTTCTGAAAACACATTTACGTTCGCATGGACCTGAATCCCATGTTTATGTGCTTCATCTATCACTTCTGTAAGCAAGTCATATCCTTCAGGGAATTCGTCGTATTTCGGAATCTCGGATGTGCTCATATGCGGGGCGATCTCACTCAAATACCCGACAAAACCGGTATAGTTCTTTACGTCGAGGATGATCGTATCGATGTTTGCTCTTGCGGTTTTCTCTACAATGTTTTTCACTTTTTCCGGCGTGTTCAGGTTTTGGATGTTGGCTGAAAGATCGTACCATAAAATCCTTGCTTTCTTGTCATTTTCATTCACGAGGTCTTGAAGCACTTGATGTCTTGATTTGTCATTTCCAGTTGCGGTTACCGGGATCACCAGGCTGAACAACAAAACAACTGACAGTAGAACACCGAATATTTTTTTCATCAAATCCCTCCGAATTTTCAATTGAACAAGATCAAGTTGCAGCGGTGAGAATGAGGAGAATCGCTAAGAAGTCGGCTCAGTGTACCACCTCCTTAAATTTTGCCTGGTTTCCTTCCAGCTCAATTGTCAGACCGATTTCAAAAGTCCGGTTCCAGGGTAGCGTGATGTTTCCGATTCGTGGAGCATAACCATTGCAAAGTTGCAGCTTTTTCAACATCTCTCCAGCAGCTTCCATGAACTCTTGTCGCACGACTTCAAGCAACTCATCTTCACCTAGCTTCGATTCATCCACTTGTTCCCTAACTTTCTGGCGGACGACCGATTGATAGAGATAATCATCTAAAAGCCGTAGCGTCAACAGTTCGAGGTGTCTTTTTTGAAAGTCGGTTTCAAGCAAAGACCCGTTCAGTTTATGCAAATGGACCATTGCAGAATGGGCGATGACGGTTCCTAGGGAATTGCCTGCCGTATTCCAGCCGGCAAAGCCTGACAGGTAGCTGAAAATCCCCGAGTCGATCAATCTCGGTATCACTGCTGGATCAGCGCCATTCGCATAGGCAAGGTCGGCAACCGCTACATCTTTTCCTTTTTCGAGATAGTGCTTGATCTTCAACAGCCATTCACCGAGGTTCCGGTCTGTCGTGTCGACTTCAGCCAGATCCATCTGTAGAGCGAGATCTCCCTGCTTCTTCCCTGGCACGTTGACCGCAAGAAGCACATCCGCTTCTGGTGAACTTTCTACCGTAAAAGATCCGAAAGCATAGACTTGGCCTTTGACAGATTCAGAGATCGGCCGGTCTTCGTACATCGCATAGGACAACTCCCCTTTTTGCCCACTGAAAAAAGGATGGAAGATCGGCTTCTTCACGTTTTCAAAATCATAGACCATCCTGGCGACCAACGTACTTGCCACCTCGTCCGCCCCCGGATAGATGAAAACTTTCTCATGAAGGTTGCGTTTGTTCACCTCATCCGAAAGCCATTCCTGCTCCTGGATGTTAAAGCCGTACTCCGCTGTATCGTCTTGCGGGAACACAAGGATATCGAACAAACCACCTTCGACTTCCTTCAGCAACGAACGGTTGATTGAAAAATTCCGCTCTCTCGTTTTCTTGTAATCTTTTAAAATCGTATCCGGTATTTTCGTCCTCAGCTCTTCTACTAGCTTCTTAGATGCTGGATCCTTCGTTTTCAAATGACGATGGGAGTGATACGAAAATTGCCAGATTTCCTTTCCGTATCGGTTCCAGTACTCCTTCTCCTCTTCATTCACATAAGAATTGGAAAGGCGCATCGTAGCACTGAATCCCATGATTTCCAGCTCCGGATTGACAGCTTTCAGTTCTTTTAAAACCTGAAGACGTGAACGGACTTCATCTACTGGTGCCTCAGAAATCCGTGACGGGACAAGCCCGCCATATCCGAGCATATCGAGCGATACGACAATCCCGTCCACCTCATGAGCGGTTTCTTTCAACCAGTTTTGCAGCTGGTCAAGATTTCCTGGCTTTTTTAAAAATCCGAGCTCATGACGTTCTGGTACAAGGACTTCCCAGCCACCGATTGCTGCCAGCTGTACTGGAAGCTCTCGTGTAACAGGTCGGGCATCAACTGGAAGCAGTGCAATTTTTCGTTTCATCCATCTTCATCCTTTCTGTCAATCGATTATCCTTTTACAGCCCCGCTCGTCGCTCCTTTAATGAAGTAGCGTTGGAGGATGAGGAAGAATATGATGATCGGCAAAACCGAAATGACCGAACCAGCGGCAATCATACGCCAGTCTGCCGAAAACAGCCCGGTTAGTGCGTTCAACCCTAGCGGCAGGGTGTACATCTTCTGATCATCCAAAATGATCAACGGCCATAAAAAATCTCCCCATGCCATCACGAACGTGAAAATAGCAAGCGTCACCATCGACGGTTTTACAAGCGGAAGCAGAATCCGCCACCAGATCTGGAAGCTGTTTGCGCCGTCCATTCTCGCTGATTCATCGAGTTCATATGGAATCGTGATGAACGCCTGGCGCATCAGGAAGATTCCGAACGCTGTGGTGGCGTGCGGCAGAATCAACCCCGCGTACGTGTTTTTCAACCCAAGATCGAGTGACAAGATATAGATCGGAATCATCAACAGCTGGAACGGGATCATCATCGTACTGATGATCAGGATGAAAATGATGTTTTTCCCTTTGAATTTCATCCTTGCCAGCGGGTAAGCCGCAAACGAACAAAACAAGACGTTAAGGAGTACGGTCAAAAAGCCGACAATCGTACTATTCATCAAATACGTCCAGAACGGAAAAGCATCCATCACCCTTGAAAAATTGTCTAGCGTCGGGCTTTCCGGAATAAATTTGGGTGGATAACTGAAGATGTTTTCATGTCCCGATTTCAATGCGGTCGCAAGGAGCCATAAGAATGGACCGAGCATACCGATCGCTACAATGATCAGAAGTAGGTAGATCAACAGTTTCTTGATACGTCCTTTATTTTTCATATTCATCATCGGACGGGTCTGGGTCGTAATCGATTGACGTTTTTTATCTGTAACAGGTGCTTCCATTTTTCTCCCCCCTTTATGCTACGTTTTCTTTCCTGCCCATCAGTTTCAAATTGATGACTGAAAAGATGAGTGTGATGAGAAAGAGTACAACGCCGGCAGCACTTGCATAGCCCATGTTCAATTTCTCAAATGCCTCTTGATAGATGTAGAACACGAGCGTTTTCGAACTGTTAAGCGGACCGCCGCCTGTCATAATGTAGATCTCTTCAAAAACTTTCATGGCGGCAATTGAGGACATGACGGTGACGATGATGATCGACGGCATCAACATCGGGATCGTGATTCGGATCGTCTGCTGCCACTTGTTCGCACCGTCGATTTCTGCCGCCTCGTAAAGGTTGGATGGGATGGACTGGAGCCCCGCCAAATAAATGATCATGTAATACCCTAAGCCTTTCCAGACGGTTACGGCCATGACCGCAAAAAGGGCTGTCTGTTCTGATGTGAGCCAGTGGACCGGACCATTAATCAGACCAACTACCTCTAATATGTAGTTGAGGACTCCTTTTTCCGCATAAACCCATTCCCATGTGATTCCGACGACGACCCATGAGGTGACGACAGGTATGTAATAAGCTGACCGGAAAAATCCGATTCCTTTAAGCTTTTGGTTGACGAGGATCGCGAGAAAGATTGGTAAAATGATGAGAGCCGGAACAACACCGACAAGATAGATCAGTGTCTGAATAAGTGTTTTCCAAAACATATCGTCATCGAAAAGTGTCTGGTAGTTTTCCGTCCCGACGAAGGTTGGATCGACAATCATATTGTAGTCAGTGAAACTCAACCAGATTGCTTGCAACAACGGATAAAAAATGAATGCTCCCAAAATCACACATCCTGGCAGCAAAAACAAATACGGTGTCAACGCGTTACGTTTCACACCTCTCCCCCCTTACTCAATGCATCGAACAACAGCTTAGTCGAGCCGATCATCCCGGCTTTGTTTCCGAGCGTCGCTGCCAGAACATCCACCTTTACCTCTTTTTCGTGCAATTTGTGTTGAAACGTCGGCCACCATTTGTCTTTTGATTCGATGACCCCGCCACCGATGATGACAGCTTCCGGATCGATGCTTACGGAAAGGTTATAGATGACAAGTGCCAGATCATCCAGGTACCTTTCGACGATTGGCTGGATTGTTTTGTCGCCAGTGTTGAAGGCTTCAAACACTTCCGCTCCGTTTTTATAGGTTCGGTTTCCGGAATGCTCATTTGCGAGACTCAGTAATGTAGTGCCCGATACGTATTGTTCGATACAACCGCTATTTCCACAGTTACATGACCGTCCCCCCGGATAGAGAATGACATGGCCCCATTCACCGCCATTCCAATGATTCCCTCTGAAGATTTTCCGATTGATCATGTTCGCCCCGCCCACACCAGTACCTAATGTCAGGAACGTGACTGAATCATAGCTCTCCTCTCTATTCCACCATTCACCTGCCAGGGCTGCATTCGCATCATTGTCGATGACCGCAGGAAGTGCGTATGTATTTGTAATAAAATCGCGCAGGTTGATGCCCTGCCAGCCGGGAAGATTGGCTGTACTGTACACGACCTCACCGGTTTTCACATTGACTCTGCCGGCGGTACCGATCCCAATCCCGGCGATTTCTGTATCATTTTCAAGCAGCCGATCGATTGTGGTAGTCAGAGACGTCAGGATGCCCTTTCGTCCTTCACCCACATTGGTCCGGGTTGTGATTTGATGATGAATTTTTTTGTTTTCGTCGACGATAGCCCCTTTGATTGCAGTACCGCCTATATCGATTCCGATTGCTTTCATCTTTTCACCATCTTAATAGATCTTGTTCACGACGGATTGCGCTGTCTTTTCTTTCATCTCTAATGATTCTTGTTTGTGTTTAAGGGCTAGCCCTGTACATAAAAGATCGATGACGAACAGCTGAGAAATCTTAGCTGCGAGGGAACTTCCTTCAAGAGGCGATTCTTTTCCCCCGTTGATCAGCACAGCATCCGCGATTTTCGTGATTGGCGATCTCGCATGATACGTGACGGCTATCGTTTTCGCGCCATTTTCTTTGGCGATTTTTAACGAATCGATCGTGTCCTTCGTACTCCCGGACACAGTTATGCCGACGACAAGGTCATTCTCTGATAGGGTTGCCGCTGTCATCGCCTGTAGATGAGGATCGATCACAGCATCGACTCTCCGACCAATCCTGAGGAAACGGTTTTTGGCATCGAGAGCGGTCAATCCGGAAGTCCCGACTCCGAAAAAGTGGACGGACGACGCTTGGTCGATCATGTCGATCGCTTTATTGATCGCCTCTTCACTGTTCATCGAGACTGTTTCATGGATCGCATCGATCGTATAGGAAGAAATCGTGGTGAACAGATCATTTTGTACAGCGTTACCGGAATCATCTCCGGTCCTGTTCGCTAAATCCTTTGCAATCGCCAGTTTGAATTCTTGATAGCCTTTCAAACCGATTTTCCGGCAAAAACGCAGAACAGTCGTTTCACCGACTTCTGCCGCATCCGCGAGATCCGTGACGGAGTAATAAATCACTTGATCAAGCTGTTGCATCACGATGTCCGCAACCTTTTGCTCTGACTTGGTCAAAGCAGGAAAATAACTGTTAATCAACCCTTTTATATTTCCGGTCCGATTCGCTTGTTTCACTGTCATCCGCATAGCCTTCTTTCTTTAACAGATTCGTGTATCTTCTGGTGATTTCCTGAGGTCTTGTGATCGCTGAACCTACAACGACACTGTGTGCGCCAAGTCGAAGGGCTTTCCGTGCCTCTTCTGGTGAATGGTATCTTCCTTCAGCAAACACGGGTACGGTCAGACGTTTTGCCAACTGTTCCACTAGTCGAAAATCCGGTGTCTCTATTGATGGAGAATACGGCGTATAACCGGACAGGGTCGTTGATATGCAATCCGCTCCTGTCGCAGCCGCTTTTACGCCTTCTTCAACAGTGGAAACATCGGCCATCACCAATTTTTTATGACGATGGATATAGGTGATCAATTCGGCGACGGTCTGTTCGTTGGGGCGCGCTCTTAAGGTTGCATCGATTGCGATGATGTCAGCCTCAGCTTTTATCAAGTCATCAATTTCTTTGTAAGTTGGCGTGATGTATATTTCACTATCGGGATAGGATTTTTTCACTAGACCGATGATGGGGAGGTTCGTCATTTTCTTGATTGCCAGGATATCTTCAGACCCATTTGCTCGGATTCCGACAGCACCTCCCATTTCAGCAGCCTTTGCCATCTTCGCCATCACTTCCGACCCATGAAGCGGCTCATCCTCCAGTGCCTGACAGGAGACGATCAGTCCTCCTTTTACTTGTTGAAATATCGTTAATGGTTCCATCTCTCTACATACCACCACTCTTTAAACTCATTTTGTTGGGTTATAGGAAAAGAAGAAGGGGGAGTTGATTCCCCCTGCCTTCTTTTTTATTGCGATAGGATCTCGTTCCATTCGGTCTCTGCTTGTTCTACCGCTTCTTCAGGAGTCATTTTTCCTAGCATGGCAGCATGTAACGCTTCATTGATCGATGTTTTCAACTCTTCGTAATTTTTCATAGGTGGTACGAGAACTTCGCTTTCCTTCAACTGTTCAGCAGAAACGATTCGGGCTTCGTCAATCGGGGTCGGATCTTCAGGTAGCTCATTGAAATAAGGATCCTCTAACGCACTTTCGATTGAAGGAAGGATAGGGACAATCTTATCGAACTCCACCTGGTTTTCAGCATTGGTTATGAAAACTGAGAACTGGACTGCTTCTTCCTGGTGTTCACTTTGCTTCGGCACGACGAGGTTCATCGCTGCTGTATTCTTTTTGCCTGATACACCGGTGATCTGTGGTCCTGATTTGGTTGCTTTCAGGATATCAGGAGCGTTCTCTTCCACTTTGTTCAGGAATTGAGGTCCTGACGCTAAGATGGCGAGCTGGCCGGCCTGATACATATCAATCGCTTTTCCGTGTCCTTCTGTCAGGACTTCACGCGGAATCAAGTCATCCTGGTAAAGATCGACGAAGAATTCGAATGCTTTGATTCCTTCAGGCGTATTGAAAGCTGCTTTTGTCATATCTTCATTTGTCAGGTCAACATCCATCATGACGAGTGTCTCGAGCAAGTGGCTTGCATCGAGCGGTGGGAAGAACGCGTATTTCCCTGTCTCCTCCTTGATCGTTTTTGCAACATCTTTCAATTCATCAAACGTTTTTGGAGGCGAGTCAGGGTCAAGCCCAGCTTCTTTAAAAATATCTGTGTTATACATCGTCACCTGGGAAGAGAGATACCAGGGAATCCCGAATGTTTTATCATTGAACGTGTTCGACTTCCAAACTCCTTCGAAATATTTGTTTTGCGTCTCGTCATCTACCTTCTCATCCATGTTCACCAGGGCGTCAAGTTCAGCCAGTTTCGAAGCGAATTGCGGATTGAGGTTCGCGACATCAGGGGCGGTCTCAGAAGCGACAGCCGCCAAAATTTTCTTCTCCATATCCGCCCATGGCACATCGACCCATTTTACTTTGATATCAGGGTTTTCTTTTTCAAAATCGGCAATGACACCATTGATATAATCATCGAACGTAGGTGAAAGCTGCATCGTCCAGAATTCTATTTCGACTTGCTCACCCTCTTCTGATGTCTCAGCACTTTTACAGCCTGAAATGATGAGTGCTGTGATCAACAATATGGACATTAAAAATGACAACCTTTTCATAAAATCCCCCTCTTTTCCGTTTTGCTTTTTTGTTGGGCGAAATACGATAACGCCCTTTTCAGATCGTCTTTCCAAAAACTCCAGAGATGGCTTTCATTTTCTTCGTAGTATGTAAGGTTCGTTTCTGCCTGTCGGAAGGCGTGTGCAAGTTTTCGGTTATTCGTTGTGATGTTGAGCGTCTTCCCACTGATTTGGGATTGAAAACCATCTTCATGCACCCCATACACTTGATATACGTTCCATTTTGTTCGGGTCTCCTCTTTTACTTTTTGTATAAGGGCTTCTTCGATTGCGGTTGATTGTAGTAAAAGGTGCGTCCACAGGGAGGGTTGTTGAAGCGCAAGCGCTAGACTTACGGTAGCTCCGAGTGAATCACCGAGCAGACCCATTTTTGTGATGTGTTTTCTTTGGTGAGTGAATTTGTTTTGTACGAATGGTAGTAATTCTTGATGGAAAAATTGGAGATAATCTGAGTGGTGTGTACCTTCTGGATGGTAAAATTGATAACGCTCATGTGAGGTTCCTGGTGGTATAAGGATCATGGCAATGTTTCCGAATTGACTATTGTTCTGGTTGAGCAGTTCGGTGAATTGTTCCTTCAAACTTCCTAACTGCAAGTAATCTTCTCCGTCCTGCACAAAAAGCAGGTTGCAATCATCCCCTTCCGAATTGAAGTGCTCGGGGTGAAGGAAAATCACTTTTTGTTTTCTGTTCAGGATGGTGCTATGAAATGAAAAATCCTCTAAAGCAACGTCCATTCAACCCCTCCCAAAGATTGTTACCAACATAATAACACAAATTTTCAGAAATATGGATATTTTCTCTAAAAATGATAAAAAAGGCGGATATAATCTCCAAAACAGGATGACTGTTTTCTTTTAGTGTACCAGGCACCGATCCAAAAGCCAGTCGTACCAAGGGATGCAGATCGGTGCCAGGTACACTTTTGAAAGTCGTGCTGGGCAAGGGATTGAAATTAGTGCCAGGTACACTTTGAAAACTCTTGTGCCGCTTGGGTTCTTTTTTGGTGCCAGGCACCTTCTGAGAACCACTGGGGCACAAGGGTTGAATTGTCGTGCCTGGCACCGAGAATATTGCGACAGTTTTTGCATTTGGTCAATCAAGCGTTTGTTTAAGTGGGGAACCAGCTGTTGTGGTGCGGTTTTCGTTTTAAATCAAACGTTTGTTTAACGCACATTAAAAAGACTAACTTCCCTCTACTTGCTCGTGTGGGAGTTAGTCCTTTTTTAATCACTGGATTATTTCAGTTCGCTTTTGGTTTTGGGAGGTTGCGTGGGCGTCCGGTTGTACCCCTTATGATTAGGGATGGGGTGAACAGATTCCGTTCTTTCACCTTTTTCTTTCCACCAATTTCTTCAATCAATACGTCTACGATTTTATTGCCCATAGCGTTAATTGGCTGCGCGACAGTGGTCAGCATTGGTACGGTGATCGTGGCCAGAATCGTATCGTCAAAACCGACTACGGATAGATCCTCGGGTACGTTCAATCCTTTTTCCCGTGCGCCTTGAATAACACCAATAGCTAGAAGGTCATTTGCCGCGAATATAGCTGTTGGCGGGTTCGGCCTCTCGAGCAACTTTTTCGTCATCTCTCGGCTGTCATCCATGGTTGAAGGAATCTTAACGATGTTTTCTTCATCGATCGGTACGCTATAATCTTCGTGCGCCTCGCGATACCCGAAGATCCGGATATTACTGCTTCGCACATCCTCGCCTATATATGCGATATTCTCGTGTCCTTGCGCCAGAAGGTGCGCAGTCGCTTGATAACCTCCTCGGTGGTCATCGACCGATATAACGTTCACGTTGATCGAAGGGTTATCTAAAGCCAGCATAGCGACAGGGATATTTTGATCCATTAAGCTTTTCAACAGGTCTAAATTTTTAAAACCAGAAGAAATGATGAAACCGTCGACTTGTTTTCGCTTCAACAGATCGATATACTTCTTCTCTTTTTCCTCATTGTAGTCGGTACTGCAGATAATCACGCTTAATCCGCGTTCATGCGCTCTATCTTCAATATTCCGAGCAATCTCAGAGAAAAACGGGTTCGATATATCAGGAACCAGCAAACCCAACGTATCGGTCTTTTTTCTCGTCAAAGCTGACGCTACTACACTCGGACGATAATCGAGCTGTTTCATCGCCTCGAGAACCTTCACCCTGGTAGGCTCGCTGATTCTTCCGGTATTATTGATCACTTTCGATACCGTCGCAATCGAGACACTCGCCTTTTTTGCGACATCATAAATAGTAGGGGCCATATAACGTCTCGCCTTTCTGAAATCCTTTTCTTACTCTATTACCCATTATAACCTATAATAATAAACTGATAATTTCATTGATATAAAAAGATTTAAAAGCAGAATGTCGGTCATTCTGCTTCCACTATCGATCCTTATATTCCAGAAGCTTTTTTGATATATTCTCTAGCCATGATTGCATATTCCAGCGGATTTGCTTTCGCCGGATCCTGTTCCGCTTCGACTAGCATCCATCCTTCGTAGTCGGTTTCGCTGAGCCGCTTGAATACCGGCGCGAAATCGAAGTCTCCGTCACCCGGAACCGTGAAGACGCCTTCCTTGACCGCCTGTAAAAAGCTCAGCTTTTCCTGCTTCACTTTTTCAGCGACATCCAGCCTGACATCCTTCAAATGAACATGCTTGATGCGGGGCCGATAGCGCTCCAATACCACAAGCGGATCGGCACCAGAGAAAAACAGATGCCCTGTATCAAACAATAAATGGACTAGCTCGGGATCTGTCATCTCCATGAGCCGATCGACTTCTTCCGTGGTCTGGACGCCTGTCCCCATATGATGGTGGAAAACGATGTTCATTCCCTTTTCCTGTGCGAGTGAACCGAGTTTGTTCAAACCCACCGTAAGCCTCTTCCATTCTTCGTCTGTGAAAACCGGCTTCGCGTCGAACAATGGGGCATCCATTTTTCCCTGGATGCTATGGCCTTGCTCAGAAACGACGATCACCTTTGCGCCCATCTCATATAAAAAATCCCTATGCTTGATGAAGGCTACTTCCGTCTCTTGAAAAGGTTTTGTCGTCAGGAAAGCGCTGAACCATGCACTTGCAATCTCCAGGTTTCTCAGTTCAAGAGCCTTTTTTAACACCTGAGGATCACGGGGATACTTGTTCCCTACTTCTGTTCCGGTAAAACCGGCGAGCGCCATCTCACTGATGCATTGTTCGAATGTGATCTCCTGACCTAGCTCTGGCATATCGTCATTCGTCCAGCCGATCGGCGCAATGCCGATTTTCACTTTAGATTCTTGATGTTGTGACATTGAGTCCGCACTCCTCCATTCAATATTTTCTTGCAAGCTTCAAGTTTTCTTCTTTGTCTTGATAGGCAGACTTTGTTGATTCTTTTGTGGAGGTTTCCGCGACACCAACATGCCACCATGCACCATAGCCGTCTGTCATCGTTTTCGGTAAAACTTTTATATCAAGCAAAGTCGATACCGCCTGTTTCTTCGAATCTTCCAACGCAAACTTCAAATCTTCCATCGTGTGGATGCTGTAGGTCTTCACCCCGTATCCTTCCGCACTTTTCGCAAAATCGATTTCCTGGATAGGACCGCATAGCGCTTTCTTTTCTTCGTCACGTTCACGGAATTCAGTACCAAAGCTGCCCATTCCATTGCCCATCTGCAGGTTGTTGATACAGCCGAAGCCTGCATTATCGAAGAGAACGACATTTATTTTCTTGTTTTCTTGCAAACTCGTAATCAATTCCGAATGCAGCATTAAATAGCTTCCGTCGCCGACCATGGCATAGACTTCTTGATCCGGGGCAGCCATTTTCACGCCGAGCGCACCGGAAATTTCATACCCCATGCACGAGTAGCCGTATTCGAGATGGTAGGTATTCGGCTTGCGGTTGACCCACATTCGTTGCAAATCCCCTGGCAAACTGCCGGATGAACCGACAATGATCGAATCTTCACTGACCGATTGATTGATCTCACCGAGTACCGCTGTTTGTGTGAGCGAGGATTTGAGCGCTTCTTTATATTCGTCCAACGCTTCATCAAGGTGTCCCGCGACTTCCGGTTTGTAGTCTGAAGTCTCATAGTCGGTTTCGTATAAGCGTTGCATTTCGACATCCCATTCGTTCCGAGCCTGTTCGATTTCATCGGTGTAGCCTGACATATATCCGGTTTTCCCTAATTCATCATCCAAACGCTCGAGACTGGCTTTTGCGTCCGCGACGACTTTGACCGCATCGAATTTATCTGTCTGAAATTGCGATACGTTGATGATGAGAAATTCAATATCTTCATTTTGAAAAAGTTGCTTGGAGGCAGTTGTGAAATCAGTGAATCGTGTGCCGATCCCGATGATCAGGTCAGCGGATTTCGCCAGTCGATTTGCTGCGAGGTTCCCAGTCACACCGACTCCGCCGAGATTGTACGGACAGGAAGATTCCACTGCACTTTTTCCAGCCTGGGTTTCCGTGAAAGGAATCCGGAATTTTTCCGCAAACTGTTTCAACGTTTCTCCTGCTTCTGAATAGCGGACGCCTCCTCCCCCGACAATCAAGGGCTTCTTCTTCCTTTTGATCAATTCAACCGCTCGTGCTAGCTCATTTTCAGTCGGCTGGCGGCGTTCAATGTGATGAACCCGCTTTTTAAAAAAGGATTCAGGAAAATCATAGGCTTCCCCCTGTACATCCTGTGGAAGGGCTACCGTAACCGCTCCCGTATCCGCTTGGTCGGTCAAAACGCGCATCGCGTTGATCATCGCAGTCATCAGTTGTTCCGGCCTTGTCACGCGGTCCCAATATTTACTGACCGGTCGGAAAGCGTCATTGGTCGTCAAACTGGGGTCATGTGTCTGTTCGATTTGCTGAAGCACTGGATCCGGCTGGCGTGATGCAAAGGTGTCTCCTAGTAAAAGTAATACTGGAATGTTGTTCGCTGTAGCCGTTGCCGCAGCGGTGACCATGTTCGCTGATCCAGGTCCGACAGATGAAGTGCAGGCCATCAGCTGTTTCCGGTGGTTTTGTTTTGCAAAAGCGATCGCGGCGTGTGCCATCCCCTGCTCGTTCCGGCCCTGATAGACTTCGAGATCACCGCTGCCTTCTTCCAATGCCTGGCCCATCCCGAGCACATTTCCGTGGCCGAAGATCGTGAAGATCCCTTTGAATAGCTTCTGCTCTTTGCCATCGAACTCGATATATTGCTGATTCAAGAATTTTACTAACGCTTGTGCAGTTGTCAATCTCATTCAGATTCACCTCAATCTTTCAATCTATGATAAAAACTTGGAAAGGCCTAGTTCCCGCTAAATCTCAACTTCATGGAATCGGATTACCACTCTAACGGACACACGGGACCTTATTTGTAACAAAAACCGGTATTTTGGAAATCTAACGGACATGAGAGACGTTATTTTGCCAAAAGAGCATGTTTTTTCAGCTAATTCATGTAAATAAGAGCGCTGGTGTCCGTTAGGTCTGTGAAATCAGGGAAATGTTCACAAATAAGGGCTCTGGTGAACGTTAAATTTTTCGATTGGCCGCTCTTCTCAAAGTACAGCCTGACTTTATAGCTGAACTTATATTGAAGAAACCGGACAGAAGAAGTTCTATCCGGATCAGCTGATCAAACCCACCTTGAAGTCAGTACTTTCTTTCTCGTGTAAAAGTTCACACCGTCTTTCCCGTTTGCATGAAGGTCGCCGTAAAATGAATCCTTCCAGCCTGAGAATGGAAAGAACGCCATTGGGGCTGGCACTCCGATATTGACACCCAGCATTCCAGCGTCAATCGTTTCACGGAATCGTCGAACATTTCCTCCGTCTCTCGTAAACAGGCAGGCACCGTTGGCAAAGCGGGATTGATTGGTCAGTTCGACCGCTTCGTCCAGGTCTTTAACACGGGCGATCGAAAGGACAGGTGCAAAAATTTCATCCTGCCAGATCTTCATTTCGCTTGTTACTTCATCAAAGATCGTCGCGCCGACAAAGTATCCGTTCTCTTGACCGGTATCGTCATTTCTGCCGTCACGGACTAAGCGCGCTCCTTCTTTTTCACCTGTTTCAATATAATTCAACGTACGCTCTTTATGCTGTTCGCGGATCACTGGACCGAGGAATACCCCATCGTCAAGTCCATTACCGATTTTGATGTCATCGACTTTTTGCTTTAAGTTTTCGATGAACTCGTCAGCGACATCCTCCTGTACGGCGACAACAGAACAAGCCATACAACGTTCTCCAGCTGAACCGAAGGCTGCGTTCAACACCTGGGTCGCGGCATTTTCGAGGTTAGCATCATTAAGGACGATCGAATGGTTTTTCGCACCAGCGAGCGCCTGGACACGCTTCAGATGATCTGTCCCTTTTTTATAAACATACTCGGCAACCGGCTGGGATCCGACAAAAGAGATCGCTTTGACCCCTTTATTTTCAAGGAGTCCGTTAACGACATCGTGTGCGCCATGGACGATGTTCAAGACTCCCGCCGGTAAGCCCGCTTCTTCAAACAGTTCCGCTAACCTATTTGCAAGCAGCGGTGTTTTTTCAGAAGGCTTGAGGATGAAGGTGTTCCCTGTCACAATCGCGAGCGGGAACATCCAGCATGGCACCATCATCGGGAAGTTGAATGGCGTGATTCCGCCTACGACACCGATCGGATAGCGATATTCTCCTGATTCGAGGTCCGAGGCGATCGAGGCTAGCTGTGAGCCCATCGTCAATGTTGGCGCACCCGCCGCAAACTCGACACACTCGATCCCTCGTTGCACTTCGCCGTACGCTTCTTTAAAATTTTTCCCGTTTTCAATTGTGATCAGCTCGGCAAGCTCATCCCATTTTTCAACGAGAAGCTGCTGGTATTTGAACATGATCCGTGCCCGTTTCGGTACCGCTACCTGGCTCCATTCCTCGAACGCTTTCCGTGCCACGTCGACGGCTTCATCCAGTTCTTCCCGTGTTGAAATCGGGACGTTGCCGATCACTTCCCCTGTTGCAGGGTTATAGACAGGTTCTGTTTTGTCCGATTTGGACTCGATCCATTTTCCGCCTACGTAGTTTTTTATCGTTTTAACAGCTGTTTGTTGTGCCATTTGAAATCCTCCTTTTGATTGCTGTTCAAGTGACCTGTTGCGCTTCGGCCATGAACGATTCGATCTCTTCCACTGTCGGCATGGCGTCCGAACAGCTATGTTTCGAGATGACGATCGAAGCCGAAGCACTGCCAAATGTCATCGCTCTCGGTAGATCCCACCCCTGGAAGAGGCCATAGATCAAGGCTGAAGCATACGAGTCGCCGGCTCCGAATGTCTTGAGCACTTTCGTTTTGAAAATGCCGCCTTTATACGATCCTCCATCCTTCGTATACGCGATCGATCCTTCCGCTCCATGCTTGATGATGACGATTTCAGCGTGATGATCGAACCATTTTTTCGCCGTCTTCTGATCGTCCGCTCCCGCCTCTCGTTCAAATTGTTCCATCATATCGAACTCTTCTCTCGTGCCGATAATGACATCACATTTTTCCGCTGCTAGATTGTAAAACGTCGCTGTCTCTTCCGGGGAGTTCCACGTATAAGGACGATAATCAATGTCAAAGAGGACCACAACGTCATGTTTGCGCGCATATTCGAGCGCCAGGTAGACAGCTTCTCTTGAAGGACTCGCGGCAAGTGCTGTTCCGGAGATGAGCAATGCCTTTGAGCGTTTGATGTATTCTTCATCAATGTCAGTCGTCGAGAGTTTCAGATCAGCGACGTTATCGCGATACATCAAGATGCTGCAATCTTCGGGGCTTTTGATTTCTGTAAAAGCGAGCCCTGTCATCGCACCTGTCTGATCGACTTCGACACCGCTGACATCAATATCATTCTCAATTAAATAATGTTGGATAAAACGTCCCATCTGATCATCCGATACTTTTCCGATGAAGCCGGTTTTTAGGTCCAATCTGGCAGCACCGATGGCAATGTTTGCCGGCGAACCGCCTACATATTTAGTGAACGTCCGGGTTTCTTCCATCGGGCGGTTGATTTCGTTCGCATTCAGATCGATGCATAATCGGCCTAACGCAATTAGATCAATAGGACGATCTTTTTTTAAATCAAGTTTATACACGTGTGAAAACCTCCACTTCCATAGAGTCGAGCGTTCAGGTGTTCATTTTTTCATGACATTTTCAAAAAGGTGTTCATGATCGGGATCGTTATGGAATTTCCATGTTCGAACCGGTCCGGCCATGACGTTCAAATAATAGGATTCATATCCGGGAGGCGCGGACACTGGGTGATACCCTTCTGGTACGACGACGACGTTCCCATCTCCGACAGCCAGCGATTCATCTAGACTCCGATCGTCGTTATAAATGCGCTGGAAAACGAAACCTTTCTCCGGGTTGATTTTATGGTAATACGTCTCTTCCAAATACGATTCATGCGGTAGATTGTCCGTGTCATGTTTATGTGGCGGATAGCTGGACCAGTTCCCTTCTGGTGTGAACACTTCAACAACTAGCAAACTATCAGCCGGTTGTTGTTCTGGGAGGATATTATGGATTTTTCGCGTCATATGGCCATAGCCGCGATCTTCAACACCCACATCTTCTGGAGGGATCAGGCGTACGTTGTGATTTCCTTTGCCTGGAGCTGCACACACTGCGAGCTCGAGATCAGTCAAGGCAGTAATTTTGTATTTATCATGATCAGGAACATAAACGGAATAAGGAGGGACTTTTTCAAAGACGTTCATCCGTTCCCCGATCTGTTGAAAGTGTTCTTCACTCGTTTCCACAGAAGCTTTTCCGCTCAACAAAACGAGACAAACCTCTTGATTTTCCGTTTTTCTTTGGAGAAGTTCTCCTTTTTTCAAAGAATAGACTTCAAAACCGACATAGTCCCATTCCGCTGATTCTGGTGTGACAGAAATGACTTTTCCGTCTTGGTCACGTTCCTCAGGTTTCACTAATAGTTCTGGCATGGTTTACCTCCTATTAAAAATTCAGGGTTAAGCGCTTAACCCACAGTTGGACTGCTGCGATTTTTTCAATGACAGAATCTATGACGTAATCGTTTGAAATTCTGATAGTTTCACAGCTCTTTTTTCCTTTAAGGATGTTTTTGCGGCGATTGCCAGGAGCTCAGCCTGCAGACCATCCTCCCCGCTGCAGATCAAGGGTGAATCCTCAAGGATACTACGGACAAATGCATCCAATTCTTCTACATACGCGTCTTGATAGCGTTCTAAAAAGAAATACTTCGGGTTATCGAGCGTAACAGTTTCTTTTGTACTGATATGGACATTCGTGGTCGGTTCGTTTTCAGCCGACACCACTCCTGCATTGCCGAAGACTTCGATTCTTTGATCATAGCCATAGACGGCCTGGCGGCTATTATCGATCACCCCTAACGATCCATCCTCAAAGGTCAAGGTGATGACTGCAGTATCGACGTCATCATTCCGGGTGAACTTTTCATCGACGAGACAGGTTGCCTGGACCGAAATCTCCGTCACATTCTGCCCTGCCAAATAACGGATCATATCAAAATCATGAATCGTCATGTCCATGAACATACCGCCTGAGCGCTGGATATATTCCTCTGGAGGCGCTTCAGGATCGCGGGAAGTGACTTTGATGACATGCGGCTCGCCGATCTTGCCGCTGCGGACTGTCTCATACACCTTCCGGAAATGCCGATCGAAACGACGGTTGAATCCGACCTGGAATTTGACGCCTTCTTTTTTTACAACTTCTAATGCTCTTTGTGTATGGTCGATGTTGAAGCTGATTGGTTTTTCGCAAAAAATATGTTTTCCAGCTTCGGCCGCCTTGATGATATATTCGGTATGCGTATCAGTACTTGAACAGATAAGAATTGCATCGATTTCAGGATCAATGAATAGTTCATCCGGGTTAGTCGTGATGATTGGGACCGTTTTTTCATAGACCGTCCCGACCAGGTGCTCTGTATAAATATCTGCTATCGTTTTCAGTTCGATCAGTCCCGATCGGAGGGCATTGTCGGCATGCAATTGGCCGATCCTTCCAGCTCCGATGATGCCGATCGTCACTTTTTCTGTCATGTTCACACCACCATTATTTGTTTAATTTTTAACCTTTGACAGCACCCATCGTCATGCCTCGGACGAGATGCTTTTGGACTAGGAAAGAGAAGAACAATACGGGTAAAATCGAAAAGGTTGCGGCAGCAGTCAGTGCTCCCCAATTCGTCTTAAACTGTGTGATGAACGTCGAAATCCCTGCTGGCAAAGTCATGACATCCGTTGAATTCAGCAAAAACATCGCAAACAGGAATTCATTCCATGTCAGGATGATCGTGAAAATTGACGTGGCGACCAATCCAGGAAGCGCTAACGGCAAGACCACCTTGAAGAAGGCCATCAGTCTCGAGTAGCCATCGATCATAGCCGATTCTTCCAGCTCTTTCGGAATTTCTTCAAAGAACGCTTTCAACATCCAGACGACAAATGGAAGGTTGAAGCCGGTATAGACGATCAACATCGCCCATAACGTGTTCAATAATCCTACCTTTTGCATAATCAGATACAACGGGATGACCACAACAATCGGTGGAAGCATCCTTGCCGTCAAAATCGCGAAGGACAAGCGTTCATTCCGTTTTCCTTTCATTTTGAACCTGGCAAGACTGTATGCCGCAAAGGCTCCGATCGTCAGACAAAACAAGGTCGAAGTGAATGCGACGATCGAACTGTTGATAAAGAAGTTCATGAATGGGCTGTTAGGCGAAAGGATGCCTTCAATCGAATCTAGATAATACTGTAATGTGATCTCTTTCGGGAAGAAGGTCTGGTTGTTTGAGAACAATTCGACTTCCCGCTTAAAGCTCGTGATCACCATCCAGTAAAGCGGAAACAAAATGAATAGGACAGTGATTGTCAAAAATGAAAAACGGAACAGCTTTGTCTTAAGACCACCGTCTTTTACAGATTGTAATGTTTGGGCCATGATCGTTTTCCCACCTTTTTAATTTGCTGCTTGTGACCGATTCATCAATCTGATCAATGAGGATGAAATCACAATCGTAATGATCAAAACGATGAATAACCCGGCTGCTGCGTAACCAAAATCAGAGAATTTCATCGCTGAACGGTACATCAAAAAACTGATCGTTTCAGTAGCTCGCCCTGGTCCACCCTGGGTCAAGACGAATACCTGGTCGAATGTACGAAGGGCATCCATTGTACGGATGACCAATGCGACGATCAAAACGGGTTTCAGCATCGGTATTGTCACATAGCGTATGACCTGGAATTTGGACGCGCCGTCGATTTCAGCCGCTTCAAATGGATCCTGCGGCAATGCCTGCAATCCTGCAAGCAGGATGAGGAAGACCATCGGCGTCCACTGCCATACATCGACCAGCAGTAATGAAATGAATGCTAGCACTGGTTCGCCCAGAAAGTTGATTTTGGGCAGCCCGATTCCTTCAAGAATATAGTTGACGATCCCCATATCGGTGTTCAGCATCAACTTGAAGACGATCGCAACGACCAACGGTGAAAGCATCATCGGAATGATCAAGAGCCACCGCAAATACGTCATCATTTTTCCGTCTTTCGAAACCATCAGTGCCAGATTGAACCCAAGGAACAGTTGGATGGCTACGGCCAGGGCAGTAAATAACAGGGTGACGAAGATCGCATTCCAGAAGACGCCGCTCGTCAAGGCGGATACGTAATTTTCCACCCCTGCAAACCCAGACATATTCCCAAAGGTGTCAAATTTGGAGAGTGAAACCACCAGGGAATAGATGATCGGAAAAACCGTCAACAACAGCAATATGAATATGGTTGGGGCTAACAAGAGATATGGAAGGAACTTGTCGCTCCCCATGATGCTTCTTTTTGGCGGCTTTCCGGGAACGGCCTTTGGCTCCACCACCTCTGTTAAAGAAACATTGGATTTTTCACTCATGCATTTCCCTCCTAAAGGGTACGGGGTGTCCCAGCTCACGCTAAAGAGTCAGCCGTTGCGCGGACCCCCTTTTGCTTCAAGTTAATACCCGTTCTTTTTCATCAGCGCCCTGATTTTATCAGCCGCTTTTTTCATAGCCTGTTCAGGTGTTAGATCTCCAGATAAAGCCTGGTTCAGATAGGTGCCGTAAATTTCCTCCACTTGAGAATAAAGCGGTGTACGCGGGCGCCATTTCGCGTTTTCAAGTCCTTCGTTGACAGCTTCAAGATACGGATATTCTTTTAACAACTCTTCATCTGTCAGTACACTCGAACGAGTCGGAATGCCGCCGAGCTTGGTCATTTCCTTTTGGATTTCCTTAGAGGAAGCCCATTTGATGAACTTGAGCGCTGATTCTTTCGATTCGGACTCTTTCGGAATTCCGAAAATCCAGTTTCCGATCATTGGAGCATGCTCTTTCCCTTCTGCTTTCGGGACTAGTGAGTAACCTATCTTTCCAGCCACTTCAGATTTATCAGGATTTTCGATCGTTTCTCCCCAGGCCGGCCATACGATCGAGCCTAGTGCATCACCTTTAGACATGACACGTCCGATAGAGTCTGCGTCATAGTTGGCGATACCTTTCGGCGCATTTTCTTTAAAAGCTACGTAACGTTCCAATGCTTCGATCGATTCTGGACTATCCAGGGTGACGTTCCATTTTTCATCGAAGAAATCGCCTCCATGGGACCATAAAAACGCATTGAAGTTCGTTGCAATCGGGTTACCACGGGCTCCACGATGGACGAAACCGTACTTCGTCTCGCCTTTGTGCTCCTGGATCGCTTTATCAAGATCTCCCCATGTCTCCGGGGCTTCTTTTAAAATATCCTTCCGATAGAAGAATAGCTGGACATTACCTACTTGAGGGACACCATAGTAACGCGGCTTTGCATCCTTGTCCTCTTCTGGGAGGCGCGGACCTTCAGGTGCCGGCCACATCGAAACTTGACGAGACTTTTCTGCAAAATCGTCTTCTGGCTTGTAATCGAGTTCATCAAGAGGAGTCAAGAAACCGCCTCCCGCGAACATCGGCATCCAAGGATCATCTGCAAAAATGACGTCGTACGTACCTGTTTTGTTTCTTAAATCGTTATAGATCCGTTCGTATAACGTGTTATAGTCGAATTCATTCCACTCGACTTTTATGCCGGTTTCTTCTTCAAATTGAGGGACAAGCTGCTTTATAGCGGCTGATTCCGCACCAGCGACCATTGCAATCGTGATGGTTTTGTCATCTTCACCATCGGATGAGTTACAACCTGACACAGCCAAGATCATTACAAGTGATAAGAACAGAACAAACATTTTTTTCATTTTAATCTGACCACCTAATCTTGAAAATTTTACTTGCTAAGAAATACCTTCAGAGACAATCCGTTTTAAAATCCCTTCTGTCTTTTCTTTAGATAGTCGAATGCATGTTTCAGGGTCCATTTCCCAATAGGCCGGGCGGAACAGTTCAACTGACGCTGGTCCGTTGAAACCTTTGTCATTGAGGATCGAGATGATCTTGTCGAGATCGATCACTCCCTCACCCGGGAACAATCTATGCTGATCCCTGAGTATGCCGGGGACAAAATCTTCGCAGTCATCAATATGGAAAAGGAAGATCTGGTCTCTGTCGACCTTCTTTAGATCGTCGAGATTGGAGTTCATTGCATATAGGTGAAAACAGTCGATGACGAGTCCAATCCGATCGTTGTCCATTTCATTGATGATTTCATGTGCGCGATTAAGTGTGTTGATCGAGCATTCTGGGTAACCGACGAATTCGAGCGCCAGTCTCATCGGAGTGTCTTTCACCACTTGAAAAAGTTCATCGAGGCAGCGGATGGTTTCCGTCTTTATCTCGGACCAATGTTTTTCGCCGATTTCGAATGATGGAACAGCAACAATCGTATTGCATCCGATTTGCTGGCCGACATTTGCAAGTAGCCTGAGGTCTTCTTTCATCAATGCGAAAGTGGTTTCGTTCTGGAAGGTGAACCACTCGATCGCATTCAATGACAGCGGTTTCATTTTCGAGTTTTTAAAAAAGTCTTTGAGATCATCGATTGTGTTTGTTTGGAGATACTCTTTCAGCTTATCGAGCCGGATTTCGATAAAATCGTATCCATGTTTCTCACATAAGATGAGATCCTGTTCTAACGTTGAAGAAGCTAGTGTAGTAGCCTGGTTGAACGCGATTTTCATGTGTGACCTCCTTTCAATTTGAGTAAAGTTTCGGTATTTTGTACGGTTGGAATTCCTGTAAGTAAAGTTTGGGTAAGCGCTTTCCTTATTTGATCATAATCTTAACACAGAATTTTCTGAAAGAAAGCTATGTTTTTAATTTTCATTCAATTTAATCTGTATTTCATCCGAAAATACTACGTATCTAACAATAGATGGCGATAATTTTATTAAAAAAGTACTAGTTATTGTGAAAAAGCGCTTTCCCAAAAGTTAGTAAAGGAAGAAAAAACAAGAGCCTATAACCAGTAAATGGTAGTGAGCTCTTGTTTTGAAATGCTATATGTTTTTTAAGTTGGCTATTTTCGCAAACTTTGTTGCTCTTGCACTTAAAGAAAGTATTAAATACTTTCTTCAGTATAAGGGCAACTAAGGCTCGACCTACAAAAGGCATGGTCTCGCCAAGTTTTCTTTAAAAGTCGTTGATTTCCTCTCCAGGATGCTCGCTTTCCGCGGGGCGTGCGGTGAGCTCAATCGTCGCCTTACGACCTCAGGAGTCTCCTTATCAAGGAAGCATTTGTGCTCCTGCGTCTACAGGAAAGTCCTGTCGAAGCGAGCTTCCTCGTCGCATGCCTTGCGAGGAGATTATTCAGGTAGTAGGCACGCTGATCCCGTAGGACAAGGAAAGCTTCGGCAGCGTTACATCGCACGAAGAAAATGCGATTTTCATGTTCGAGGAGTCTCGCACCTTGCTCTCCAATCAACTTGCACAAAGTGGTTTTTTAAAAATGACTCAAAAGCAACAATCTTTTAGGAAAGAGCCTTTAATTTAGAGTGTTATGGTGAATCTGAATTTCGCATCTTCTTCATACCACATCGGAAAGTTGGTTCCCCATACATTGTTGTATAAATTAAAATGAAATCCATGATCGAGTGATTCAAAGGTATTATCAAATTGCAGAAGCCGAGGTTTTCCCGGAGCAACCAGCGGGGCATCCTTTGTCTCAATAGCAGCTCTCCCGTCCGCTCCATGATAGGATAAACCACTTTGTACTGCATGGAGATTACGGTTGCCATTCTTGACTACCTCTAACGGAGAAATCCATTCCCCCATCTTTTCCATTTTCCATAGGTTAGGGTTATCTACCAGTAGACCGAAAGAATACCAGATTGCTTCTGGAAGTCTGTTTGCCTCTTTTTCAAACCAATTCACTTCAACATCAATGGTCGGGTCTCTTTTACTAAAGGCATATTGTATTTGCAATTCTTTCGGTGCGCCAAAGCATTCTACTGCCCGCTTTGGCATATGCAAATGAACATACACATCATCCTTTAATTCGCCCGATACCATGCTGATCGAATCTAGCATTGGTGCAAATCTTTCATGTCTCGGCATTGGTGTTACAAGTTCAAAACCAGGCTTTCCTTGATCAGCTTCTGACCATCGATAGGTTTGTTCAATATCCTCTACATATTGTTCAAACCATCTATTATAGTTCTCCACACCGAAAGATTCATAGGTGAATACGCCTAAACGGTGTTCAAAATCAGCCCATCGTTTCCCAGATCGATCGACTAACCCGGAGATGCCCCCATCGCTCGAAAATATCACATCGAATTGACCGAGCCTATGACAGGATCCCACCTTGATCCTTTGTTCTGAATCACCTTCCATTTTAGTTGGTGTAATTGACTTGAAGACCTCTTCTACTTCCTTTTGTTTATCTTCAGGCAGCGCATTTACCGCCTTTTCCACATACGACCTTTGCTCTTCCCAGGAACGTTCAAAAAGACTGTAACTTCTATTCTCCCAGTCTGTTGAAAATAGTTGCTCAGACATGTTATCAAATTCGTCCATTGCAAACGATCCTATGTAATGATATTTATCAGGCACAGCATCTTTACAGATAAAATTCTGTTTCCTCGCCCTCTGGAAGTCCTGTTTTGAATAATTCTTGTAATCATTCAAATACTTCTTCTCATCGAGTCCCCAGGTGTGTTCAGGTATTAACAATAATGCATCTAAGAAACCTTTGTACGTTTCATGTGTGTCTATTAGATTTCCTTCTGCCTTCCATTCAGACAACAACCTTAGCAACTCTCTGTATTGAGATACTTTTTTCGGATCCGTACCCATTCCATGAATCCATGTATCACCGATCTCCTCTCGGATCACAGGTAGTTTATGCTTGATTGAGCGGAGTTTTACAGCAAAAGCATCCATGTTTGAAGCTTGGATTTTAGCATTCGGGAATCGTTTCGATAGATCATCAAATTCTTGTTGGATATCTTGAATCGAAGGGGGGCCGCAATTGTCTCCTGTGTGGGCGAATACCATTACTTCGTTCAAACCATCTACTCTGAGTACATCCCCATAATTGTCGGCATAATTTACGATTAATTGCGACCCGTCATTACCTTCCCAAACAAACAAATTAGGGACAGAAGGGACTTTCGATGCAGGATTGACGCCTAAATGCAAGTACTCCATCCCATACTTCACCATCGAAGAAACCATCGCTTTCGTATGTCCTGGTACATCAGTCATTTTTGCAGCAATTGTTTTTCTCCCGTATTTCTGGTCCAGGCTTTTTGAAAGGGATAATCCGTGTTCAAATAGGCAGCGATCCATCATTTCGGTATGAGTTGTGAACGGCAGACCATGCCAGGCAATGTAACCTTTTGAGATTGCTTCTTCAATTGTCTTCACTTGCTTTTCATCGGCTCTTTTCAGGTATTCATGGATCAGCCAGGAACCCGTCGTCCAAACAAATTGAGCCGCTCCCTCTTTACGGGCAAGTTCTTCACTTAATTGGATCGCTTTTGGGATGTATAAGTTCAAATATTGCTTTGTCACATTCTCTTCTAAATCGGTAAACCCTAAATCAAGGTGCGTCTTAAAGATTACATGTACGACTTCAATATCCTTCATGTTGTTTCACCTCTAGTCCATTTCTCAATTGGTCATGTTCGTTGTCATCTTCTGCAAATTTTCAAGACTGATCGCTAGGCTGTCTAATGGATGTCCTGTACAGTAATCCTGTTCTACTACATACCATTCCACGCCATTTCGTTCGCCCCATTGAAGAATTGGCTGAAACTCAATGCAGCCATTCCCGATTTCGGCAAAATCTTCATTTCCATCACTAGTCATGTCTTTCAAATGTAGTATCGGCATTTTCAATGAGTATTTTTGCATGTAGGTCAAAGGATCCAGCCCTGCTTTTTTCACCCAATAGGTATCTATTTCCGGAAAGAGGTGCACATCATCTGAAGGTTCAAGAATATAATCCAACGCAAACTCACCTTCGATATTTGTGTGGAATTCAAAATCGTGGTTATGGTAGCCAAGCTTCAAGCCTAGGGGGGCAATTTTACTAGCAACTTCTCTCAGCTCTTTCCTGGCTTTGATATAACCCTCTGCATTCCTCATAGCATCATCCAAATAGGGGCATATGATTTCTGTGGTCTGAAAAAGATTCGCTTCTGCTACAACATTTTCTAGATCGTTATTCAAGCGATCCAGACCCACATGGATCCCTGCGGTTCGGAGTTCTAACGTATTCAATGTATCGGCGATTTCCTCTCGTGTATAACCAAACAATCCGTCAATCTGTACAGCTTCCCATCCGATTTCTTTCAAAGATTTCAGGACACCCGGAAAATCTTCGCTGATTTCATTCCTCAACGTATATAATTGAGCCGCAAATTTATTTTTCATAAGCTTGAGCCCCCATTTCTTCCTTAAGGTTCAACCAACCCAATTCTTTGGAAGAAAGCTTTATCTTTGCGCCCTCAACGGATGAAAGCAGTTCTGTTTTATTAAACGGACCTATGACTGCCCCGGTTGAAAATGGTTGATTGAGTACATAAGCCAATGCGATTTGAATCGGAGAAACCCCTTTTGTTTCAGCGAGAGTACACGCACGTTCATAACGCTCCCAGTTCTCCGGACAGTAGTATACACGGACCATATCTTCGTCGCTTTTCACATCAGGTGAAAACCTGCCGCTGAAAAAACCGCCTGCTTGAGAAGACCAGGACAATAAAGGCATTTGAGATCTGGTATGCCAGTCGAGCAGTTCGTTATCAGCTGAGACACACCCTGGCCATCTCGGTTCATTACACTTTGCAAGGCTGAGATGGGGACTATTAAAGGTAAAACCGATCAAACCATGTTTGGACGCATAAGCATTCGCTTCCTGAATCCGTGGATGTGTCCAGTTCGATGCCCCGATTGCGTGAATACGCCCCTTTGCGATCTGTTCATTCAAAACTTCCATAATCAAGCCTACATCAACGGTTTTGTCATCCCGATGTAGTGCATAGAAATCGATGTAATTGGTACGGAGACGCTCTAGACTTTCCATTAGATCATTGATTATGGAGGTAGGGTTCAATCGTGGACCAGGTTTCCCATCGTCTGGATGAGCTCCTTTCGTAAGAATGTAAATGCTGTCTCGAATCCCTTTGCTTTCAATCCACTCTCCTAAAATAACTTCACTATTGAAGTACTGATGAGCAGTATCGAACATGTTCCCACTTAATTCCACAAAGTCATCCATCAAATTGAATGCTTGGTCTTTCTGTTCGTATTCATGAAAATGTGCGGTTCCAAGGATCAGTTTAGAGCATATTTTCTCCGTATACTTCTTATCGATTACTCCCTTTAACGCTTGAAATTCCACCTGAGTTCCTCCTTTGGGATATGATCTCTCCTAGCGTAAATAAATGGGGTTACTGATCACGATTGGTTCATCTAATTCCTGATTCCACAGTTCAACTCGAATGTAGAGGCTTTTGGCTGGAATGCAGGATGGGATCGAGAAGGATTTATCGATTAGCTCCTCTTGAAAGACTGTGCCCTGGTTGGTCATGACTTTGAATACACCGTTCACTTTTTCTTGAAACTCAACCTCTAATGTAAAAAAATCTTGTTGCTCGTCTTTCTGATGAATCTCTCCCATGCCTGTTTCACCGACCTTAATTTCAACCCAGGGGGATTTTGGTGAGCTTGATACACAGACTCGACCATTAACCATACCTTCTAATAGTTTACGAGGTGAATGGGCAACAGCGTTTATCCATGTCGTAGGAACTCCATATTTTATCTGATCGTGTTCGCGGTGGGTATCGCTTCCTCCTATCGCAACAATCCTTTTTCCTTGCTGCAATTGGTTATCCCACCATTCTAGAGTTGCATGGTTAGGCTGGCTCCATGGTCCATTCCAGATTTCGATCACTTCTATCTGAAAGTTATCTAACCCCCACTCCCACGGGCAAAAATTACAATGTGGATGATTGATGGACACAATCGATCCATTCGCAATACCCTCGTCCAATTTTTCTTGTACATCCTCTTTCGTTCTGCATCTGAAATCCAAAAACGGTTTAGGTACACCGTAAAAATTAGCGTGTCCCTTATTGGTTGTAAGTTCGACTGCTGGAATGATGGCAAGGTCTTCAACGATCGGATACTGGACGTTTTGACTGAACGTATTATGATCCGTCAACGCAAGAAATTGCAATCCAGCTTCCCTGACGTTTTCCACCACTTCTGAAACCGTAAAAGCACCATCGCTATGATTGGAATGCAGGTGAAGATCTCCTTTATACCATTCAAATTCACATCGCTTGAAGTTGACTTTTGCTGTAACTGTACATTCATTTGGAACCCGGTAGGCATTCAAAATGACTCCCCACTGACCAGGCTGGATTTCTCCCAATTCATAGCCAGGGGTTGCACGGTCTTCACGAAGGAAAATCTCCCTGCGAGCACCTCCACTCCATCCCCTAAATCCATGTGGATCTTCTACTCCTAAATCAATCACATTCGCCTCAGGTTCAGTAAAACTCAACTCGACCCTGACCTCTTCAACGTCCTCAGGGATCGTAAAAGGCAATGTAATGTAGTCTCCTTGTTGAGAAGAAGATAAGGTGGTAGTGAGCGTTATCTCTTCAGTTAGGCTGATATTCTCAGTATTTCTCACAATTCTTTCCCTCCTGATCCAAGCCCTCCTAATCCTTGTTCAAAAAGAGGTTGAAGGATAAAGTACAAAATTATCATCGGTAAAGCTGCTGTTGTGGCGCCGGCCATAACCAATGGCCAATCGATATTGTATTGACCTTGAAACGCTTTCAGAGCAATCTGGATCGTGTACATTTCTTGCGATCTCGCTATCGTCAACGGCCATAGATATTCGTTCCAATGACTCAGAAAGCTGAAAATCGCAACTAACGCAATCACTGGTTTGTTTAACGGAAGGATGATTTTCCAATAGATCTGGAATTTTGAACAACCATCGATTGTAGCTTGCTCATCCAGTTCTTTCGGGACGGCAAGGAAACTCTGCCTCATGAGAAAAATGGCAAAACCTGTTACGGCGAATGGGAGAATTAACCCCGTATATGAATCCAGCCACCCATCAGGTCCGGCAAACGGAATGTTCTTCATCATGAAAAATAGCGGCACCACCATCAATCCAGTCGGGATCATCATCGTCGCCAGGACCACGAGAAATAACTTATCACGACCGGGAAATTTTAGCCGCGCAAAAGCGAATGCAGCTAAGGAAGCAAGGAACACATTTATGATCGTAGCTATGATCGAAACGATGAAACTATTGAAAAACGCTCTTGGAAGGTTCGTTTCCTGCCATATCCTCAAGAAATTCTCCCAATAAAATTCTGTCGGCAGGATTTTAGGCGGCCAAACCATCACTTCACCCTGGGACTTCACAGCCGTCATCAACATCCAAATGTATGGGCCCAAAAATACGAACAAGACGAACGAGAGCAAAAAATAGAAGATGAAATTTTTGATGATTTTCTGCTTTTTCATCGGTTATTTTTCCTTTCCGGAAGATAGTTTTAGTTGAAGCCACGTTACAAACAATAAGAATGGAAATAACACAAATGATAAAGCAGCTCCATAACCGACGTAGTTGAATTCAAATGCTTGCTGCCAAATGTGTTTGATCGCAACCATCGTGCTGTCCATCGGGCCTCCGTTCGTCAATATATCGACTACAGCTACGACCTGGAAGGAACCGATCACTGACATGACCATGCAATAGACCAGGATATGCATGATCGATGGCAACGTAATATGCCAGAATTGTTTCCAAGCATTAGCGCCATCGATCCTTGCTGCTTCATACAGGGATTGTGGTACAGCTTGGAGAGCGGCGAGGAATATAGGGATATTGTAAGCCGTTCCTCTCCACGCTCCGATCAAAATGAGGATGAGCATAGCTGTACCTGGCTGCAATAACCATGCTGGAGGATTTTCCACCCCTGCGACCTTCAATATGTAATTTAAGATTCCTAAGTTATTATCAAACACCCAAAGAAAAATCATTGCGGTAATAACTTCGGAAGTAATGGTAGGGAGAAAATAAAACACTTTAAAAAGACGAATTCCTTTAAGCTTCCGGTTCAAAAGAACAGCGACCGCAATCGCACCACTCAAGCCAATAACCATTGATCCTGCAGTATACACGAGAGTATTGCCGATACTTTTGATGAACAGCTTATCTTTCAACATCTGGGTATAGTTACTCAGCCCTGTAAATTCAGGTGGAGTCGGAAGGCTATAACTGTAAAAGCTCAGCCAGATCAAGTAGATGATCGGAATTATTGAAAACACTGTCAAAAACGTTAAAGCCGGTAGGACGAATAAATAAGAACTCGTATAGTCTTTCAATTTGTGAAACTCTTTCCGTGGCTTGTGTTTTAGCGAAGGATTGTGTTGTGTGACCGATTCTGCTTTCATGTTTTCACTCCTTAAAGGAAAAGGGTATGCATCCACATACCCTTTTGTACCTAACCTTTGTAATCAGGAACTCAGTTTGATTTTTCAATCGCTTGTTCTGCAATTTCTTGGGCTTTGTCCAACTGTTTCTTCGGATCTGCTCCATCAAAGGATGCTCGCAGTGCCTTACCCCACGCATCATTCGCTTCAGGAAATGCTTCCAATTTATAAGGAACAGCGGATTGCAGGGTATCCACATATGGTTTTAAAAGTGGATCATCATAGAACTCATCTTCATATAGGTGTGCTTTTACCGGATGCCGTCCTTCTTCTTTTGCCAATCTCATTGCATACTTATCAGAAACAAACCATTTCATCAGCTCAAAGGAAGCAGCTTTGTTTTCAGAACCTTTAGGAACGAAAAGGCTTCCTCCGCCTAAAACCGATCCTTCTCCGCCACCTGGAAGCGGAGCGGTTGCTAAGTCTTCATATGCTTGTGGAAATTCATTTTTAATACGGGCGATATCCCATGGACCTGAAATAAAAGAAGCCGCTCTCCCCGAGCCGAACATTGCCACAGGGTGATCTGTCTGGCGTTGTTGCGGAGGCGGAACTGGGGAAGCTTTATGTTCGGTAGCTAGTCCAGTGAACTTTTCCATCGTTTCCACTATCGTTGGATCATTAAGATTGGCTGTTATGTTGTCTCCGTCAAATTTCAGGTTATTTGTACCAGCTGCTACGACATTACCAAAGAAACTCCAGCCACTTGCACTTGTCACAATCCCATAACGACCATCTTCTTTGCTGGTCACTTTTTTAGAAACCTCCACTAATTCATCAAACGTTTCCGGAGGTTCAGTGATGCCATTTTCTTCAAAAACCTTTTCGTTGTAGAGGTAAATGGTTGTATTCACATCAATCGGCATCCCATATTTGACGTCTTTCCATACGACATCTTCAATTCCACCTGGAAGGAATTTATCTTCCTCGCCCCAATCTTCCCACAAGTCATCGACAGGCTCTGCAAGTCCTTGAGCACCCATTGCAAAAGCGTGGGAATGTCCCATATCAGGCACGGCACCACTGGAAACCGCTAATTTGATTTTATTAGGCATGTCTCCCCATTCGATTCCTACTGTCTTGATTGAAATATTGGGATACACTTCTTTAAATTCTTCAATCGCATCTTTAATAGGGGCAGTATTGACATAGTCAGCTGCTAACCAAATCTCTAAATCGGTTTTTGGTAGATCTGCTACTTTTTCATTGAATTCTGGAAGACCCTCTGCTGCTAAGTCACGATCTGGAGGTTCTACATTCATTTTTTCTCCTGAAGAGCCTTCAGAGTTCGATTGACATCCAGCTAGTACCAATAACGTGATAAATAAATACAACACCACTTTTTTCATGGATATCCTCCTATTTTTTCAACATTTTTGTAAGCCCTTACAATTAAAACTTAAAAAAGTTGATCTTTTGCTTACCTCCCCCTTCCATGAAGTAAATTTTTATTCTATTTTTTTACAAGAATCACGGATGACAAGCTTCGCTGGAATGATTTTGCTTCTAGGTGATAAATCATCATGCAGAGTAGTGATCAATATACTGGCTGCTTCCTCTCCTAGCTTTTCAGGAAACAATTCGGTGCTGGTGAGTCGTGGATTGATCTCGCGGGCTAGCGTTTCATTGTTACTTAACGCTATCAATGAAAGGTCATTAGGAATGTCGATTTTCAATTCTCTCGCAGCACGCATGACCCCAAGAGCCACACGATCTGTATCTGCGATTATTGCGGTGTATTTCTTCTCTTTATACTTTTCTAGTAAACTTTTGTAACCATAATCTGAAGAGGTTTTAAATCGGTTTTGATGATTATATATAACGTTGTCTTCTTGGAATGGAACGCCATAGTTTTCATAGGCTTTTTTCAGCCCTGCTTTCCGATCCTCTGCCACTGTCATATGAAGGGATGCATTTAGAAACAAAATATCGGTGTGACCATTGGCGATCAGATATTCACCAACCTCCTTAACCATTTCAGTATTGTTATTATCAACATATTTCGTGTCATTATCTTTTTCATCTGGTCTTCCAATAATTACAAAGGGAGTGTTGGATCGTTTATATTGCCTGATCCGCTCATCTTCATCTCTAGGATTTAATAAAATCACTCCATCTACTGGATCATGAGAAGCGAAACTTGCCTCATCATTTTCGTAGATTCTATCTAATAGGACTCGATAGCTCTTTTCCGAGCACTTCTTTACAACTCCGTCTATGATTTTCGTTTCAAAACTGCTTAATTCATAATCTATAGTAGGCATTTTCAATCCAATGATCATCGTTTTCTTAGTAGCTAGACTCCGCGCCATATGATTGGGTACATAGTTTAACTGAGCTGCCACTTCCAAAACTCGATTTGTCACTTCCTTACTTATTGGACGTTTTTTACTGAACACATTTGAAACGGTGCTTTTAGAAACACCTGCAGCTTTTGCCACATCACCTATCGTTACCATAGCCATCTCCTCTACCCCATCCAAAACGAAATTTATTTTTGTGAGACAAGTGTTTTGTCTGTTGAAGCGTTCGTTGAATCGTTTATTTAATCGTCGAACCGGTTTCATTAACAATCAAAAAAATATAAATTTTTTTAAAGTTTTTTTGTATGATATGTGAGATTTTTAAAGAATTTAATCGAACCGGTTTCATTAATATGGTGCCATTATAGACAACATAATGAAATATGTCAATATTCAGAAAATAATAATTTAGGAGGTAGACTGTACCCACAGAATGTACCAGACACCGATCCAAAAGCTATTTGCACCAAGGGATCCAGAACGGTGCCTGGTACACTTTTGAAAGTCTTGCGGGACAAGGGATTGAAAATGGTGCCAGGTACACTTTGAAAACCCATGTGCCGCATGGGTTCGTTTTCGGTGCCTGGCACCATCTGAGAATCGTTGCGGCACAAGGGTTGAATTGTCGTGCCTGGCACCGAGAATATTGCGACAATTTTTGTGTTTGGTCAATCAAGCGTTTGTTTAAGTGCGGGGAACGGTTGGGGTTATGGAGTTTTCGATTTCAATCAAACGTTTGTTTAACACACATTAAAAGGACTAACTCCGCCACTGTGATTGTTTGGTAGTTAGTCCTTTTACAATTATTTTTTAGTTACCGAATTTCGCTTCGTACAATTGGAAACTTTCTTCTGCAGCGTACAGTCCTACGGATTTATTCTTTTCCCAGGCTGGATCGAATTCTGATATTGGAAGGTGACGTTGACCCGCATATTTTCCGATTTCCATTGTTAGACCCGGTCGTTGATATTTGCTGATGAACCAATCTGTCATCCCTCCGCCTGACGGATTATCCCCAGCATAGATCATTTGATACCCAGTCATATTGCTGACCTCACTGGCGATCCGATGATCTCGGTCATATTGTGCCCCTGTTTGTTTATAGTTCCAATAAATCACTTCTCCAGCGCTGTGATAAGGGACAGCGATTTCAGGCATGATTGATTTTGTAAAGTTCACCACCGCCCTGACTTCCGATGCGCTATGTGGTGCCGGCCCTTTATAAAATGCCCAGCTCGGTTCGGGGCGAGCATCCTGGATGTTTTTCCAATCCGCATTGTAATTCCGGTTCAAATCGACGCCCTTAGCATTGGCTTTCCATCTCGTAAAATCAGTACTTCCCTCATTCATCCGGATCAAGTCGTCATGTACGTTATCCGGGAAAGGTTCTAAACCGCTCTGTTGTAGCGTAACGCCATCTGGATTGACCATCGGAACGAACCACATCGTTGTTTTATCCAATACTTCTTTTACATTATAACCATCGATTGTGCTTCCAGCTTGATATGCCCGAGCGTACTCATCGATCATGTACATGTTGAGGTTCGTCGTCAGCCACTCTCTCGCATGATGGGAACCGTTGATAAAAACGGATGGTCCGCCAGGATCGTTGTTTCCGAGGGAGACCGCATAGATGTTGCGTCCGTACTCACTCTTGCCAATTACTTTATAGTCTATGAGACCAGGATGCCTCTCAGCTAGTAGTTTAATATCACGAACCATCTCAGAGTACGTATACGTTTGATGTGGATCTACTACACTTTCATGAGCACTAGTAGACGTCGGTAACATTAAGATGCTACCCAACAGGATAATGGAAAAATACGTGAGGGTTTGTTTCAGTTTGAACTTCTTCAGATTCATTATTCTAGCTCCTCCTATAATTATGTAAAAATAGTAAAATCAGCCGGCTGCCTCGTTTTCGTAACCGACTTTCTATCCTTCCGAACCTAATAGAATTACAGAAAATCCCTGTAATTCCTAGATTCAGACCACATTCCACACCCTACATTCAATTGTTGCATTGTTATATCCTGCAAACTTTTCAAAGCAAATAAAATCAAAACTATTTAACTATCAATCAAGTAGGTCAAGCTGAGTGCGTGCCTGGTACTTATTAGAAACCCTTGAGCCACAAGCACTACAGATTGGTGCCAGGCACCGAATGGGAAGCCTTGGTACCATTGAGTTCTTTTTCGGTGCCTGGCACCTTTCGAAAACCGTTGGGGCGCAAGGGGTAAATTGTCGTGCCTGGTACACAGTGTTCAAAAAAAATACCCGATCGTACATGCGAATCAATGTACGATCGGGTCGTTTGTTACTTCAATTATTTTATTGATAATCATGGTGCGCCGCTATACAACTGTACGTGTTGAAACCCTTCAGAGCCAAAATGGAATTGGATATCAAATGGTTTTCCATCGTAATTATAGCTGTATGTGTTATACAAGGCAGGTGGCTCAAATTCGTGCTGGTACTCTTTGAGTTTTTCTTTCAATTCCTCCTCTGAAAGTTCCCCTGTCTTTTTTATTTGTATGACATATACTGTTTCACCTTTGAACTTTATAAGGAGATCCTCATAAGTCAACCAAGGTAGATCATCACTTTGAGGCGTACCTGAATCATCTTTAATCGGCTTCCCTAAATGTTCAATGACTTCTTTTTTTGTTGCGTTATAAAGTGGATCGAATGTACTCATTTTATATCCTGTTAATTCTTGTGCAAGACTTGCAGGTGAACTTGATTCATCTGCTGGTGAATTACTAGGTTCTCCTTCATTTTCTTGGGTGCTGGTTTCTTCATCATTTTCAACAGTCTCCTCATCACTCACAGCGTTTGTATCAGCGTAACCCGCAGGAATATCAATCGTAAATTGGTCGGCTGCAAGATTGGGCTCTATGGTAATTTCATTAGTTGTGACTGTTTGGGTGATTTTATCATTTTCCCGTATAGTGAAACTTAAAACGACTCCCGTGTCTTTCATGATTTCAAGTCTGAATTTTTCAGTGTCTGTTTTTCCCTCAACCACAACAGCGTCTTGATCATTGCTATCATCAGTTTGCTTTATCTCCCAGGTCTCAAAATCTTGTAGATACGTGTTTGCTAACTCTTTAGGATATAAATAGCTTGAATAGGCTTGTTGCTCAGGTTCGAAGTCTAGATCCGTTGATTTTGTATAGGTTTGTTTTTTGTGATCGACCACTAGTTTTTCAATGTCTTTCAAAATAATTTCCATATCGGATTCATTATTTTGAACATGTTCGTAATACGATTGCAATTCATGGTTTACGGCAAATTTTACAGTTGTTGGATCACCGTCTTCCCCATTTTGTATTCTGTAAATTCCCTCAGCTGAGTTAAAGTACGGTGCAGAATTCAGCATCTTTTTATAAATTTCTTGTTGGGAAGTGGTTTCTTGCGGTGCTTCCACTGGAGGTTTATCCGTTTCTTCCGGTCCGGGATCCGCTGGTTGATTAGTCTGCTCTCCATTGGAAATATAAAAATATAAAAACGAAGCAAATGCCAATAAGGCAATTAGGGATAAAACAGGTTTATAGACTTTCCCAAAATTAAAGAAGCTCCCATTCCTTTTTGTTTGCTCTTTATGCAATTGTTCAATAATTCTTTTTTCACTTCGTTTATCAAATGTATTATTGTTGAAAACATGTTGATCAAGCGATGACTTCAAATCTTCATGCTTACTTTTCATTGGATGAGCTCCTTTCTAATTCATTTTTCAAAATCGTGCGAGCTCTTTGTAACCGCGTCTTAACAGTTGCTTCCTTCATATTCAATAAATTTGCGATTTCTTTTATCTTGAGATCTTCGTAGTAATGTAAAATAATGATTTCACGGTATTTAACAGGAAGCCGGAAAACACTCTGTGATAGTTCATCATTGTTGCTGAAAATCTCATATTCATCTCGTTTTGGTTTTGTCAATAAGAAATTGGATAAAACGACTCTTTTGAAATAGGATGATTTCAAGTAATCCTTGCATTGATTCGCAGTGATCTTATAAAGCCACGTTTTAAATGACGAATCACCTCTAAATGATTGATAGTTCCGAAACGCTTTTAAAAATACTTCTTGAACAATATCTTCAGATAAACCCCAATCTTTCACATAACTGAATGCAAAATTGGTCAGCTGTTTACCGTATGTTGAGACAGCATCACACAATATCTCTCTATCTTGGTTTGAGTCGGTTTTTGCATATGCAGGTTTCCCACTATTACTCGAGTATGGCAAAATCAAACAACTCCCTCCCCCTTTATACTACTATGACGAGCGAAGATATGGAAAAAGATTCAAAAATGATGAAATTATGTTAAATCGCCTATATGTGTGCCAGGCACCGAATGAGAAGCCTTGGTACCATTGACTTCTTTTTCGGTGCCTGGCACCTTTCGAAAACCGTTGGGGCGCAAGGGGTAAATTGTCGTGCCTGGTACAGGAGGTTTTACTAATATAAGCGACATGTTTTGCGTTTGGTCAATCAAACGTTTGTTTAAGGGATTGGAGTGGTTGGTATATTGGGGTTTGGGATTTCAATCAAATGTTTGATTGAATAAGGAAAGCCCAGTTGAACAATGGTTTGTTCAACTGGGCTTTCTCTCCTTCTATCATCTTGGCAGTTTAAAAAACGTGGTGTTTTCGCTGTAGTTGCCTGCTAGTCTTCCGAGTGGTTGGAGTTTTTCAAGATTGACTTTGTAGTTTTCCAGGTAGTATTCATCCTTGATATGATAGTGGATCATTTCGCCAAGGATAAGATGGTCGGACCCGAGCTGAATGATATCATGAAGCTTGCATTCCATCTGGATTGGTGCTTCATCTACCCGCTTCGGTTTAACGACGGCACTGTCTACCGGCGTCAATCCAGCCTCCTCGAATTCGTTCACCTCGCTCGGAAGGTTTTCTGAGCTTTTTTGCATCTGGTTCCCTAACTCCGAAGGCACAACATTGATGACGAATTCTTTTTGCGAACGGATATTCACAAGCGTATCTTTTTCCGTACCTGCTCGTTCTCCTACCCCTGGCCCGATCGAAATTGCTAAAATCGGCGGTTTTCTTGAGGCTACCGTAAAGAAACTGAATGGAGCCAGGTTCAACTTCCCTTCCTCAGAAATGGTCGAGACCCATGCAATCGGCCTCGGAACGACTGACCCTGTCAATAATTTATAAACTTCTTTTGTACCTAATTGTGATGGATCAAATTCCATGATCTATTCCCTCCTCTATCCATATATCAGGAGTCTGCTAATCTAGTTTTCTTGACGTGATGCGAAAACATCGTTAACAGTACTATTACAATACCCATAATTGCGGTGATTGAAAGCCACCCTGCTGTGTAATGTCCGTTCTGGTCGACCATCAACCCGAACATCGGCGGGATGAAAATGACGCCCATCGACCCTAACGTAATGCTGAACCCGCTCGACAGCCCAGCTTGTTCTTTCGGAACGAGTTCTGAGGCGATATTCATCCAGATCCCGTTGAATCCAGAAACACAAGATCCGAACACGACGATGACTGGAACCAGTGCGAAAAACGGAGTGCCTTCTGGTAAAAAGGCAACGGTCGTACTTGCGATCGCTGCTAAAACGGCAATGATGTAAACGATAACCAAGCGTCTTCCGTTGAACAACTTGTCACTAATAACGCCCCAGCCAATTCTTCCTAGCGAACCGCTCACCTCAGATATGACGAGCAGGATTCCCGATAAAAACAGGCTGATTCCCATTTTTTCATAAGCGAACAGAACAAGATACGTATTCAGACACATTTGCGATCCGTTTAACCCCATCGCACTCAAACTGATCAGCAGCAGGGGTTTGTTTTTTCCCATTTTCACTAGCGATCTACTAAAGAACGAGATTCCTTCTTTTTTTCGGGGCTTCAAGCTTCCCAATGGATCCCTATAAAAAGCGAATGCGATAAAACCGGTGATGATCAAGCCGATGCACGCGATCAAAAGCACCGGACGCCAGCCAAATTCAGCGGAAAGAGGCAGCAATAGAAAACCAGCCATAGCGGATCCGAACGTGATGCCCATCTGTTTGATCCCCATCGCAGTCCCTCTTTGGGTTTGAGAAAACCAGTAAATGATGCCTCGATTCGAAGTCGGATGCATCGCGCCGTATCCAAGTCCGCCAATCAAGACTAAAAGCAAGACAAAAACGAAGTTCGTCATCATCGTCATTATCAGAAAACTGACGCCCAAGCAGAGCGAAAGCATCAAAAGCAACCGTCTGGAACCGATGAAATCAGCCATGAATCCTACTGGAATAGATGCTAGAGCTTGCCCGATAAAAAGTGCGGATGGAAGCAGGCCGATTTCTGCTTTTGTAAGGGAAAGGTCGTCTCCGATCAATATTCCTAAAGGTCCGAGGCTCCTGCCGACGAACGCAACCATCAACTGAGCAATAAGAAGCCACAGCAACATTCGCCATGGCTCTATTGAAAGTCTTTGTTCTGCTTTAAGCTCAACCGTGTTCACATCAAATCATCTCTTTTTTCTAGTCTTTAAAATGGAAAGAAGGACCTATCAAGCTTCTATTTTCAAAGAAGTCATTTCCCCCGCCTGAACCTCCTGCTTAGAAGACACCGGCACGAGGACAGATCCAACAACCGCTACGCCGAAGTTTACGACGAGTCCGATGACGCCACCGTGGATTCCATAAACGGTTCCGTATCCGGTCAGTGTCATGCCGCCGGCGATCAGTGCACCTAACAGCATTCCCCAGAATACCGGTCTTGCGGATAGCTTTTTCCAATACAGCCCTAAAATGAAGGCTGGGAAAACTTGTACGAGTAACTCGAATTTTAACACGAAAATCTGATAAAGTGTTCCTGGAGGATTCCATGCGACCCACAAAAGCAGGATGACCGCGATGACGCCCACAATTTTTCCAACCAGGACTTTTCGATGTTCGGAAGCCTTCGGATTGATGAAGTTGCCGTAGATGTCATTCGAAACCATCGACGAAAAACTGAGCAGCACTGAGTCGGCTGTCGAGATGATTGCCGCCACGATCCCTCCGAAAAATAGGATCATTACCCAGTAGTAGAATGAATTGATCGATGCAATTTCATTTGCCATCATCCCAACAAGTTGTTCCGAGCTTGCTTCATTCAAGCCAGGGAACATCGAAATGCCGATGATGCCGATCACGAACACCAACCCAGTCGTTACTGGAGGCATCCATGCCATACGTGCAAACGACTTTTTCAACGTTTTCTCACTTTCTGCAGAATAGATCCGTTGTATCGCATGCGGGTAGATCGCCGCTCCACAACCGACCAGCAGCAGGATGCTGAACCAATTGATTGAGGTCTCCATCGCCGGCACCCCGACCTTGGCTGGTTCTGAGTCCATAATGAAGGTCGTGACATTCGTGAGATTTCCACCGACAAGATAGAGCGCGCCTCCAAGAAAGACAAGGATTCCGACCATCAACACCAACCCTTGCATGACATCTGTAAAAGCAACAGCCTTCATCCCGCCCATCCATTCGTAGGCCAGCATGACTAAAATGAACGCGATGACGGCGACCTGATACGGGATCGTTCCACCAGTCATTCCTGCAACAGCTTGTCCGATTGCGACGAGCTGCTCCAACAGGTAATTCCCGAGTCCCCAAAGCATGAGGAAGACGCCTAACAGTGTAACCGCTTTCGAATTAAACCGATAACGAAGCCAATCTGTCGGCGTGATGAATTTATTCCGTTTTGAGATGACATACAAACGTGGCGCGAACAACAGATAAACACCGATAATGATCGTCATGAAGGAAACGGATTGAAGCCAGGAAAAACCACTCCGATACGCAGTCGGCGCATACCCGACGATCGTGTTTCCGCTGTATTGCGTCGCGTACAAGGTGAAGAACAATGCGATAAAGCCCAGGTTTTTACCTGCCAGAAAATAACCCGACATCGAGTGATGAAGTTTCTTATCTCCTCGACCGGACAAATAGCCGATCAGGAGCATGACCAATGCGTAAAAGACGAGAATGAGGACGCCATCTAAACCCGAAAACGCTAGATTCACTGTTCATCCACCTTCCTTTTCTCCGCTTCTTCAAGGTCTTCGACGATGTTCCACTGATATGTGCACAACCAACTCAAATATCCGCACAGGACCAATGAAAAAATCCCCGATAAGAATGCCCAAAATGGAAAGCCAAATATAATCGGTTCGATCGCTTTGTCAGGATAGTACCAGGGAACGATTGCGAGGATGATCAGGACCAGTCCGATCCAAATCCATTTTTTCTTGATCGGCTCTTTCATCTTTTCCACGTGTTTCAACCTCCCAGAAATGATAGAATTTTGTGAATATTTAAGGTAAAAACTTGGCACAGCCAAGCTTAGACGATGGCTGAGCCCGTAATTTCATGATCTTCAGATGATGTTCGTTGATCGTAAACCTTTGAGTTCGGTGTTGGTGAATCCGAGTAAATTGCTGTAAATCTCCTCATTGTGTTTCCCTAACTTTTCAGGTCCTGGGTGGTTGACCTTGCCTGGCGTCCGACTTAATTTCGGTACGATCCCCGGCATCGGAAATTCCCCAAGCTCGGGGTGATCGACTTTTAAAATCATCTCGCGTTCTTGGTAGTGAGGGTCTTCGACGATCTCTTTTGCGGTATAGATCATTCCGGATGGCACCCCCTTCTCCTCAAGCTTGATGAGTGCTTCCCTTGCCGGTAGTGATTTCGTCCATTCTTCAATTAAAAGATCGAGCTCTTTCATGTTCCGGCCGCGTGCGTGGTGGGTGGCGAATCTTTCGTCATCAGCCAGTTCCGGTTGGTCCATCGCTTCACATAGTCTTCGGAAAACACCGTCTGCGTTGGCCCCGATTACGATGTACGTCTCATCTTTTGTAAAATAGATGTTGGACGGCGCTACGCCGGGAAGGATATTCCCCATCCGCTCCCGAACATAACCGGCAAGCAGATAATCCGGGATCAAGCTCTCCATGACGGAAAACACGGATTCATAAAGGGCTGTATCAACGACCTGCCCTTTTCCGGATTGCTCCCTTTCGTGAAGGGCGACGAGACAGCCGATCGTAGCAAATAAGGCGGCAAGTGTATCGCCTATCGATATGCCGATACGTGTCGGTGCTCGGTCCTGGTAACCTGTGATGTTCCGCAATCCGCCCATCGCTTCCCCTACGCTTCCGAAACCAGCGCGGTGCTTGTACGGTCCGGTCTGTCCGAAGCCTGAGGTGCGCATCATGATCAGCTTCGGATTGATTTCCGAAAGCGCCTCATAGGACAAGTTCCACTTTTCCATTGTCCCGGGACGAAAGTTTTCGATGATGATATCAGAGTCCTTTACCATCTCTCTTAAAATCTGCTGCCCTTTTTCTTCCCGGAGGTTGAGTGTGATCGATTTCTTGTTCCGTGATTGGATCGGCCACCACAGCCCTACCCCATCCTTTTCTTTGCCCCAATTTCTCATCGGATCCTGTTTGTCAGGTGGTTCGATTTTGATCACTTCTGCACCGAAGTCGGCGAAGAGCCTCCCCGAAAATGGTCCAGCTAAAAGCGATCCTAATTCAAGGACGCGTACGCCTTCAAGAGGCAAACGGTCAGGATTTTCGGTCATATTTTATCCTCCTTACACGAGTGACTGTCTAAAGATTCAGAATGTTGCATACAATACTAACAAATTTGTATACAAAAAATCAACAGCTTTTTAAAAACGTTTTATAATTGGGTAAAATTGCTGTTTTAGGTGGTGTTTAATGGTTATTTTGTCATTTTCGGTCTTGTTTTTTGAATTTATTGAAAATTTATTTCTGTTTGTATACAATAGAATCGAGGTGTTGATATGGATGTATACAATTATATAAAAGACGCGATTGTGCTAGGAAAATATGAGCCGGGGATGCGGTTGACCGAGGAGCATCTCGCCAAAGAGCTCCAGATGAGCCGGACACCGATCCGTGAGGCGATTAAAAAATTACAAGCCGATGGACTGATTGTGCCTCTAAAACGCGGAGTCAGTGTGAGGAGTTTTACGAAAGAAGATATCCGGCAGATTTATGATTTGCGGACTCTTTTAGAGGGATATGCCGCTTCACAGGCCGCTTTCCATCGCACGAATGACGATATTGAAAAAATGGCAAAAGCGAATGAACTGTATGAACAAGCAATTGATGACTATATTTCATCCGATATCCATAGCGTCAAAAAGATCGTTGAAGTGAACCATCAATTTCACGAGGCGATTGTGATGGCTTCACGAAACCAACATATTCATTTTCATATTTCAAAGGTGGTCGTTGTACCGCTCATCTTCCGTTCGTTTTATTGGTATGACCGGACGCAGTTGGAACGCTCTCTTGACGTCCACCGGATCATTTTAAAAGCGATTGAAAATCAGGAGTCGGAACGTGCACGGATCGCGATGCATGAACATATTTACGAAGGCCGTGACAATGTGTTGGCGCATTTGGAGGATATTAAGAACCACCATCTGATAAAGGAGGATCTCCATTGATTGAAATCTGTGAAGTCGGTCCGCGAGATGGGATACAGAATGAAGTGAAGTTCGTCCCTACTGATACAAAAGTTGCATTGATCCAAAAGCTGATTGATTCAGGCGTGCAGTATGTCGAGGCTGTATCCTTCGTTAACCGTAAAGTCGTTCCGCAGATGGCAGATGCAGAGGAACTGTTGAGCCGGTTGCCTGTTCAGGATGACGTGAAGTATGCGGGACTGGTTTTGAGCCGGACTGGTCTGGAACGAGCACTGAAGACGGACATCGGGTATTTGCATGTTGTCACGACGACGAGTGATTCGTTTAATTTGAAAAATGCGAAAAGGACTGTCGAGGATGCGACGGCTGAGCTTAGTGGGGTCGTGGCGGATGGTGTTGCGGCCGGGAGAAACGTTGTCGGAGTGCTAGGAACTGCATTCGGATGCCCTTTTGAAGGCGAAGTGCCAGTTGAACGGGTTTTGCGTGTGGCTGAGACGTTCTTGAAAACTGGGTGCCGCGCGATTACGTTGGCAGATACGACTGGCATGGCAAATCCGCAACAGGTAGCTGATGTGGTCGCTGCATTTAAGAGGGCTTTCGGTGCGGATTTAGATGTAGGGCTGCATTTCCATAACACACGTGGGTTAGGACTTGCCAACGTTCTTGCGGGCTATCATGCCGGTGTGGAACGATTCGATTCCTCGATCGGCGGTCTCGGAGGCTGTCCATTTGCGCCAAAAGCAGTCGGGAACGTCTGTACAGAAGACATGGTCAACATGTTCCATGGTATGGGAGTCGAGACCGGCACTGATCTCGAGCAGCTCGTCGAAACCGCCAAAGGGATGGAACAAAACATTGAACGCCCCCTCGACGGCATGCTCATGAAAGCTGGAATTGCATAGGAGAAAGTGCCAGGCGACGAAAACTTTTCGGTGCCTGGCACCATTTCAGATCCCTTGGTACGTAAGGACTTTGAAAGTGTACCTGGCACCGTTTCAAAGTCCAGGTCCCACTTGGGTTTCTTCTTGGTGCCTAGCACCGCCTGCGGTATCTTTGCGAACTTGCTTCTTCGTGCTTTTGGTTGACACTTTTTTCGCGAGTGCTTGCAGGATCAAGACGATGATGATGAGCAAGACGGACATGGCTGCTGCTGTGTAGTATTCCCCTCTGAGTATATTTTGAAAGATTGCTAGGCTCATAGGTGCCCATTGGGCGGGTGCCATCAAGACAGAAATGCTCGTCTCCTTGATAACTGTGATAAATACGAGAATCGAACCTGCTGCGATCCCAGGCAGCATCAAAGGTCCGATCACCGTAATCGCTGCCGTCAGAGGTGTCGCACCGAGATTAACCGCTGCTTCCTCGATATCTTTTTTAATTGACCGCATCGTGCCCATCGTTGAACGGATCATGTAAGGCAGCCTTCGTATACTGTAGGCAACAATTAGGATCAATGCTGTACCTGTCAGTTGCAACGGCGCGGTATTAAATGTCTGGATCAGAGCGATTCCGAACGCGATTCCCGGTACGACCAACGGAAGTGAGGTCAGGAAATCCAACTTCGTCGCATTCTGCCTGACAACAAAATATGAGACGAACGTTGCAATTACCACACTCAAGATCAATGCACCGGTGGCTAGAATGATACTGTTCGAAATGTTTTCAAACGATGAAGTGAACACCGTTTGATAATGCTTCAATGTGTACCCTCTAGGTAATGGAGATGCGCCCCATGTTGTTGCAAAAGATTGCAATACAACTGAAAGAACTGCAAACAACGGTACCAAAACGACCAATCCCGAATAACCAGCTAGTAATCTTGTTACGAGCTTACTATCGTTAAGCTTTTGTTTCTTCGGTTTACCAGAAACGGAGCCATAGTCCTTCCCCTTGAGCAACAGATTCTGCAACCAGAAGAAAAATGCAGCGACCAATACCATAATTACAGTTAAAATGGCAGCGCCTGCCCAGTTGAAGAATCCAGCGATTTCTCGGTAAGCTTCAACGACGATCAAGTTCAGATCTTTCGGAGCAAGGATAATCGGCGTCCCGAAATCGGAAAAACTGACCGTAAAGATCAAAAGTGCACTTGAAATCATTCCCGGCAATGCCAGCGGGAAGGTAACGAAGAGTAACGTCACCCAGCTTTTCGCTCCCATATTTTGCGAGGCTTCTTCAAGCGTCACATCACTGATTTTAAATGCAGCGACCATCGGCCATAAAGCATAAGGAAAGAAAAAGAACACCTGGACGAGAACAATCCCGGTCATCGTATAAGGATTAATGAAACTGCCTTCAAATCCTATGGCCTGATACAGTTGTGTAAACCAGCCCGTCCGACCAAACATGAGGATGAACGCATATGCTGAAATGAATGTCGGAATGATCAAAGGAATCGTACATAAAGCAGAAATCGTCTTTTTGAAAGGCATGGTCGTCCTTGCAATCCCGTAAGCAATCGGCATACATAATAAAATCACAAGCAATGACACAAGTAATGATAATCCAAGACTGTTCTTCAACGCGTCAAGATAACCTGATCGTGACAGGATTTCTGTATAGTATTCAAGGGAACTCCCTTTGAACTTTTCAATCGTCGCGTTCAAGGTATCAAGGTTTGTCAAAGACCCGAGCAGATTCATCGGCTGTCCGGTGAAACTGACAAGGAAAACTGATAATAATGGAATGATCAAAAACAATAAGAAAAACGCTGAGATGACCCACTTTAAAACGGATAAACCATTAAAGCTTTTCATATTAACAGCACCCTCTCAGGTTCAATTGTAAGATGGACTTTATGACCAGGAGAGAGGATGCTGTCTCCGGATTTATAGGTCGTATCCACGATGATTTGATGAGTGCCGACCTGGATATCATACCTGACAACCGCTCCTAAATATGTAGAAAACATGATCGAACCTTCAAGAATATTTTTCGTAGGGTCGATTTCATGTTCCTTAATGATTGAGATATTTTCGGGACGGATCACCACTTCCACATCATCTTTTTTCGGTTTTGAGATTGAGCGTATTTGAGAGCCGTTGAACTGGACCGTACAATACGAACCTTCACGATTCACGACTTTCCCTTTCAGGATATTCGAACTCCCTACAAAATCCGCAATGAAGCTTGTCCCTGGGTTACTGTACAGGTCTGTAGGCGTTCCAATCTGTTTTACTTTACCGTCGTTCATGACAGCAACACGATCAGCCATACTCATCGCTTCTTCCTGGTCATGGGTGACGAAGATCATTGTGATCCCTAAATCTTGCTGTATTTTTCGGATCGTGTTCCTCATGGAATGACGCAGTTTCTGGTCCAGGTTGGATAATGGTTCATCCATCAATAATACTGCAGGTTCCATGATCAGTGCTCTGGCGAGTGCGACACGTTGCTGCTGACCACCCGACAATTCGCTCGTCAAACGATCTGAGAGATGCTCAAGTTCTACATATTCGAGTGTTTCCCATACTTTTTGTTCGATATCCTTAGGATACTTAGAAAGCCGCCTGCTAAGTAGTCTGGCGTATGTAGACACCTTTCCTGTCAGTCCGCTTTCTTTTAGCTTTTTAATATTAAGACTGTACGCTACGTTTTCAAAAACGTTGTAATGAGGAAACAAGGCATAGCTTTGAAAGACCATTCCGCAGTTTCTTTGGTTAGGCGGAGCATGGTTGACTACGTTATCTCCGATCTTGATTGTACCGGATGTTGGATTTTCAAAACCTGCGATGCACCTCATCGTCGTTGTCTTACCGCAACCTGATGGGCCCAGGAGGGCAAAGAATTCGCCCTCCTTGATTTCCAAATTGACATCACTGAGTGCTTCTACGTCATCGAATTTCTTGACCAAATTTTCAATCTTTACTGAGCCCAAGAAATCTCCTCCTTAAAACTACTTGATTTTACTTTTCCATTCATTACGGATCCGGTCGTAATTTTCGATAACCCATTCAATATCAAGATCAATCGCGTTATTTTTAATATTTTCAACATTCAAAGGTGTTTTCGACTCTACATTCGGATTGATCGGAATATGGTACCAGTCTGCCAGGATCTGTTGCCCTTCTTCAGAAAGCAAGAAGTTTATGAAATCTTTACCGCCTTCAGGGTTTGGACCATCTTTTACTAACGAAACAGGATTGACGAGGATCGGTGTTTTTTCAGGGACGACAAAATCCACCGTTTCACCTTTTGCTTGTTGTTCATAAGCCATAAAATCAAACCCTACTCCAATTGCCGCTTCCCCTTTCGCTACACTTTGTGTCGGCCCTGACCCTGAATCCGGAATGGAGTTTGCCTGGTCAGAAAGCTTTTGGAAATACTCCCAACCTTCTTCTTCACCCTGCAGCATCATTTGTGAAAGCACCATCAATGTTGCAGTTCCGGATGCTGCTGGATTTGAAAATTGGATCTTCCCTTCCCATTTAGGATCCAATAGGTCTTCCCATGTTTTTGGCGCTTCTTCTTCAGAAACGAGATCCGTGTTATACACAAAACCTAAAACGAAGATTTCTGCACCTGTATAATAACCATCTTGATGTTTAACTTTGATTCCGTTTTCGACCGTTTCCCAACCTTCCGCTAACTCTGGCGTGAAAGGAGTAATGATTCCCTTATCTACAGCCGCTTCAAAAGGAAGGATTCCGCCCCCGCCGTACCATACGTCCGCTTGTGGATTGTCCTTTTCTGCCATCATACGGTTTACAAGTACGTTGGTCCCTGCGTATTGAACGTTTACTGTGGCGCCATCTACTGCCTTTTCATAGGCTTCCCCTAGTTCTTTTGCCATATCGGGTGTTTCAGGAGAATAGAAGTTGATCGTACCTGGACCGTCTCCACCGCTGCTGCTTGAGGAACAGGCAGTCGCAACTAGTAAACTTGTAAGCGCAAACAAAGTCATGAATAAAGAAAATACTCTTTTCATTATGGTGCCTCCCTTTTAATAATCTAATAGAATGAAATTGAACAAAAAAAGAAGAAGAAGGCCATCAAACAATGCCCGGAACGATCCTATGGTTCCAGGTCATACTTGATGAGCTTCTTCTCCTCGTCTCTGCTCACGTATATTCTATTATTTTACATTATACCAAAATAAAATGATTTATCAATTTAATTGTCAAAATTTTTAGATATAAAATTTTTCCCCTTATTTAATAAGGACTTTAGTCTTATTTTTGTGATCTTTTTATTGGAGGTGAGCGCTGCAGACAACCATTTCTTATATTAGAAAAACATTGCCTGCGTTAATTAGGTCGTTCTGTCGATGGAAAGATTCAGATTATTTTGTATAATTTAGGATAAATTTAATAATCCTGGGAAGAGACGTTGAGAAGACCCCTGCCTTAATAATCCTTTTGAATGAAAGGGTTTGGCTAGCGGTGTCTTCTTTTTCTTTTGCCTGTGCTTTGTTATATTTATTGATTTTTGCGAAATTCACTCCCTTTCCGCGTGCGATCCGCAAGCCACCTCGCTCACTTGCACAGGACGGGCTTGCTTCGACGTTCACCACACGAAGTGGTGGCCATAATTGCTGTGGGGTCTCGCCTCGCTCGCTTTCCCGCAGGAGTGTCGAAAATTCGCTTCATCAAACTTAATCAGAAATCAACAGTATTATTTAACAACGCCTTTGCCTATAAAAATTCTCAAGCTCACATCACAGGTCTGTACTGCTTTTTACTAAAGGAGGTGAGGAAGTCGTACGTCATTCATTAATTAGACTTAAAGGAGGAGTTGTTATGAAAGGCAAGTTCAAAACGATTAGTAGTATTGTAGCTTCATCCACGCTCGCACTAAGTTTATTCGTCACTGGTCCACAAGGGAAGATCCAGGCTGAAGAAGAGACTGTAGAATTGGTCAATGAATCTTTTGAAAATGTAGCGGATGGATCACTACCTGAGCATTGGAATTTGATTGAAGGTAATGCGGAGGTTCAGGATGGGAAGCTTGTTTTAACTTCACCTGCAACCTCCAGTCCCTCGAGGGTAAGTATTCCGATTGCTGAGGAGTACGGCGACTATATGTTTGAAGCAGATATGACTTTCGTGTCAGCAGTTGAAAATACACGCTGGGCTTCTTTAATGTACCGGATACAGAATGAGGATTATCCTTACTATCAGTTTGCAATCAGAAAAGGGACAAGCGCATTGAATGGGTTGGAGTTTGCGACGAGGAACGCAAGTAATCGATGGGCTGTTTCAGAAACGAACTTTTACAAGGAGAATTTCGAATACGGTAAAAGCTATCGCTTGAAGGTGATTGTGAGTGGAGATCGCGTACAGCAATTCGTGGACGGTGAGCTGGTCATTGATACTGACGGCGCCACCCAATGGTCCAATGGAGATGTAGGATTCCAGGCAAGCGGTTCAACGGTGCAATTCGATAACGTCCAAGTCACTACATACAATGAAGAATTGCCTCCTGCTGAAGATTCCGATGCGTTTCTTCCGCAAGAAGCCGAGACCAACATCATCAATCCACCTACGATCATTGCAGGACCTGACACTGCTAGTGGTGAAAATAAAGCAGCCTCCGCCATATTGAAAGTGGAACGTGGTCAAGATGGCACGCTGGAAGCGAATGGAGAGCCTTTGAACGAGGAGTTACAGTCGATCAAAAATGAAAAGATCGCTGTTTTACATGTAGAGGAAGAGGGTCTTCAAGAGGAAATCGTGCAGAGTCTCGAAGCAACTCAGACGACGGATGTCCATCTCGTATCTAGCAATGCGGCTATCGTTGAAGCGATTAAAGAGATTAAACCACAAATACGTGGAGGACTTGTCTATGATGGAGAGTCTCTGAACAAGAATGATTTGGAAAAAATTCCTTTTGACGTCCATTCTAGTAAGAGTAAGGTCGTTTTAATACCACAAAAACTTCTTTCTCAGGAGATCGTCTATTATTTGCATAATCGGATGGTGGCTGTCTGGGGAATCGGCGGGGATTCTTTAGCTTCCACACACGAACTGATCCATATGGGCGTCGACGGAGTCGTGACGGATAACCCGGAATATTCGGAAGAAGCATTCAGCCAATATCCGGAGCATACGATCGTACAGCGTCCGATTGTAGCTGCACACCGTGGAGTACCTTCCCTTGCACCAGAAAACACGATGGCAGGTTATAAGTTAGCATATGACCTGGAAGCAGACATGATCGAGACGGATCTTCATATGACAAAAGACGGTCATGTCATCGTCATGCACGATTATACGGTCGATCGAACCACTGACGGTACTGGTGCGGTAAAAGATATGACGCTGGAAGAAATCAAAAAACTTGATGCAGGTATTAAATTTGGAGAAGAATTTGCGGGAGAACCTGTTCCTACGTTTAAAGAATTCCTTCAAGAATTCAAGGGGAAAGATGTCGTGCTTTTGGTTGAATTGAAAGCTTATGACATCGAAGAACAGGTTCTTGAAGAAATCAAGGAAATGGACATGATGAATCAAGTCGTCCTCCAAAACTTTGATTTGGAAAGCATGAAGACGTTCAACCAGCTTGAGCCAAAGTTAGCAACAGGATATTTATTTTCCGCAGGTGCTCCAGATGGAGATCAGGAAAAGTTGGATAATGCGAAAAAAATGGTTGACTATGGAACTACATGGAATGTGACGCTTAACGCAAGCTACAGAACGGTTTACGAAGAATTCCTTACGTATATGAGACAACGCGGAATGCTGAGCATGCATTGGACATTCCGGGATGAGGACCCATTTGCCGATAAACTAAGAGAAGGCTTGATCGGACCGATCACCGATTATACGCAATGGCTGACCCACTCCCCGATCAATCTTGAAACACCGATTAAGAAGGTTAATCTGAAGGTCGGAAAGTCACGGGACATTAACGCAAAAGCTTTCCTTAGTTACAGAACAGGGGAAACTGAAAATATCGAGACTGAACTCTATACCATGAACAATGACGGTGTCGTTAAAGTTGAAGGCAATAACGTAGAAGCATTATCACCAGGAACAGCACAAGTATTCGTCAAACACACCTTCACCATGCTAGATCAAGAATGGAACCTCGTATCCGAACCAATACAAGTCAACGTAAGCGAATAGAAATAGAAAAATGCCAGGCACCGTAGTTATCTATTTCGGTGCCTGGCACTTTTTATGAAAGCAGATCCCTTGTGCCGCTTGGGCTTTGTTTCGGTGCCAGGTACATTTTGAAATCCTTACAGCCCCAAGGGTTTCGTTTCGGTGCCTGGCACCATCTGAGAACCGTTGGGGCGTAAGGGGTAAATTGTCGTGCCTGGTACACAAACAGAAGGAATGGCACCCACCTAGATCTCTAGCTTGTAGACTTTGCGTGGTCGGCCGCGGCCGCCTTGTTCTTCGCCTTTGATGGTGGCGAGGTTCAGGCGTTCGAGTTCAGATAGGATACGGCGTGCGTTTCTATCGGTGCTTTTGAGCCATTGGGCGATTTCTTTGGCGGTTACAAAATCTTTTTCATAATACCGATAATACGATGCGATCTTCGAAATCATCGCCGGGGAGATTTTCGCGTCCTTCAGCTTCTTTTCCCAAGCTTCTCCGGAAAACCGCTGCTGATAAGTCAGCTTTTCACTATGCTGATGCAATGTGACCTCTTTTTCCTCATTCACGACAACCACGGTCTGCTTTCCTTGTTCTCGTGACAACTGGAGGGCATGCCGTACGTTCTGTTCCGCTTCCCATGCTGTCATCCCATACCCGACACCCAAATTTAGGGCAAGTCCAGTTTGTTTCTCAAAATCATTCACAACTTGGGACGGGTTGATTTCCCGTGCTTTCAATTCCAATTCCCCTCTCGTTGTGTAGATGAAGTACAGCGCGTCACCCACTTCTACGAAAGAACCCTGGACTTTTTCCGAGAAATCAAGCATCAGGCGCTTCAGATCAAGTATCTGTTGTTTCAATTTGTAGGAGTAGTACTGATTGTTCTGTTGTTCATTGGAAAGCCCCGCTTCAACCCCGACAATACCCAGGGAAGATTTCCGGTACCAATTCGCCTGCGCGTGTTCTTTGATAAACCTGAGCTCCAGTTCGATCCCCAAGCGTGAAGGGATGACCCGGAAACAGGGGATGCCCTTTTCTTTCATCGACAAGTAGACCGTTTTGATACAAGTAAGGACCGCATCGATTTTCCCCTCTTTGTACAAGGATTCATGGTATTCGATGACCTCTGTCGCCGGCAAGAACTCTTCTCCTTGATAGAGGAAAAACTCGATACTGGAAAGTTTGAAGTCGTTTTTGACACTCTCAAGCTCTGAATCACGGATCGTATCGAGACTGAATCTTTTCACTCGATTCTCCATTGTTGTGAGCGCTCCGACGATCGTACCCATCAAACTGGCTCCGTACAAATCCGGATAGCTTGTATTTTCCTCCTCTAATAAACGATTACGAATCAGATAGCGGTATAAGGCTGGACCTGAAAGAAACCAGTGATCGATTTGCTTTTCGTTCCCTTTGATCAACTCTTCTGATTCAGAAGCGTGCGTATATGGAAAATAAGCGATCTCAAAATCATTCATTTGTTCAGCGAATTCTTTGATCCGTTCAATTGAATCCTCTGGCCCTAAAATGCCTAACTGTATTTTCATAAGCGTCCTCCGTCCAACAATTTCCTCTTCTTACTATACCAAACCTTTCGATATTAAAGAAAACGTGGCAAAACAAGTCTTAGCACAGGCTGAAGTGTATTGGGTATCATCCCTATATACGTGGGTTGATCTTTTCCCTCGTCAGCGACTGAAACAGCAATGTTCTTTTTTGACACGTCTAAACCTACATATTTTGGGGTATCTGATTTGGAATGTTTTTTCCACAAAAAAATGTATCCAAATTAACCTACGTTCTTACGAAGAGGGGCTAGTTTCGTTCAGAAAATGTTTTTAAATTTTCCTGAAGTGCGAAAAAACCCTTCATCAAGAAGGGATTTTCGTCTCGTTTTTAAGATATTGTTTTAAAATTTCCACGCCCATTTGCAGGTCGTTTTCTGAAGCATGTTCATCTGGATGATGGCTTAATCCATCACGGCATGGGATGAAAATCAGACCTGTCGGCCACCTGGAAGCCATGTTCATGACATCATGGCCGGCGCCACTCTCCATGACAAGGCAGTCGAATCCAAGTTGTTCACCTGTCTCCTTCAACGTTTCCGCTACCTTTTCATCAAGGAAAACGGAATTATCGTCAACGAGCCTCCTAAGTGTGATATCCACCTGGTAAGCCTTAGCCAGTTTTTCAAGTTCCGTTTCAATCTCTTCTGCCAGTCCTCGTTTCAGCTCATCACTTACACTTCGGATATCGACGCCAAGTTCGACCCGTCCCGGTATACTCGTCATTTTGTTCGGAGAAACATCGGCCATGCTTGTGGTCGCGACAACAGGCACATCATTTTCTTCAGAAAGCTGACCTGCGCGTTCCGAAATGAATGAAATGATCGGTGCAGCTGCGACCAACGCATCCTGTCTTTTAGCCATAGGTGTCGTGCCGGTATGGCTTGACTTTCCGATGATATCAATCTTCAGCCGAGTCGGACAGGCGATCGCAGTAGCGACACCAAAAGATTTCCCCGCATCTTCAATTCGAGTCCCTTGTTCAATGTGCAGCTCGACGAATTGACGGAGCTCTTCTTTTTTGCGTTCCGCCCCGGGCAGCTGTTCCCAGGAAAGCCCTCGATTTTCAACAGCTTCCTTGATTGTGATGCCGTCATCATCTTCAATAGGTTCCAGCTGTTGTGGTTTTAAAAGCCCAGACATCGCTTTACTGCCAACAGTGGAGACACCAAAACGCGAAGATTCTTCTGATGCAAAACAGATCACTTCAATCGGTGAGTTTGGCTGAAACCCTTCTTCTTTCAACGATTTTACCGCTGCTAAACTGCAAAGGACACCCGCTACACCATCGTAACCGCCACCATTTTTCACGGTATCTAGGTGGGACCCGATACCGACCGCAGGTTTATCCCCCTCGCCACCGTTCCAGCGCGCAATGCAGTTTCCGGCTTCGTCACGCCTTACATCGAGCCCGATTTCCTCTGCTTTTTTCTCAAAAACAGCGATCGACTCCCATTCCTCCTTACTATAACCGAGGCGGCTAAAACCTTCTTTTTGCTTCATATTATCTGTCAGATTCAATTGTTTTAACGTCTTTATCAACCATGATTCGTCAGCCATTCATTACACCTCTTCTTGTTGTAAATGGACGATGGTTCTTGCCAGCGTATCGACCGCTACAGCAAGAACATCCTCTTGATAGTCGAATTCTGAATGATGATGTCCATTTGCAAGTGGTGTTCCAAATAAGAGGTACGTTGCTTGTCCCCCTTTTTGTTGCACCCGCTCCATCATATACGCTACGTCTTCTGATGCGCCGATTACATCTCGATCAATTACAGATTCGATCAACGAGCTCTCTTTCCCCACATGCTGAAGGATCGGAATGAACGTCTCGTCACTCTTCGCATCGATTCCTTCACCGACAATCTTGATTTCCGCCTCGACTCCATACATCGCAGCGCTTGCTTCAATGATCCGCTTCGCTTCAGTGATCATATAGTCGTTCAGTTCGGTTGTCGCACCTCTTGTTTCAAGCTGGATTTCAGCGTGATCGGGAATGATGTTCCTCCCGGTCCCAGCGTTCAGGGTACCGACATTGATCCGGGTCTTTCCATCTCCGTGTCTCGCAATCCCGTGCAAGTTGAGAGCAGCAGACGAAGCTGCAAGCAGGGCATTTCGACCTTTTTCAGGTTCTTTTCCCGCATGTGCAGAAAGACCAGAGAATGTGACATCACATTTGGTCGTTGCTAAAAATCCGCTGGTTGTCGCAGCGATCTGGCCGATGTATCGCTTCATATGGATGCCGATATGTCCGGATAAAAAGTAGTCCGCATCATCTAGCCAGCCCTTTTCCACCATCGCTTTCGCCCCTCTAGAGCCTTCTTCAGCAGGCTGGAAAAGAAGCGTAAAACGGCCGCTCAGCTTTTCGGCATTCAATTTTAAAAAGGAAGCGACACCTAGACCGATCGTGGTATGCCCATCATGACCACAAGCATGCATTTGCCCATCTCTTTTTGAGCGATATCCTTCGAGGGCAGGCTGATGCTGGTGGCTTTCAGACTCCTTGATCGGCAAGGCATCTATGTCGTATCGCATGGCGATATGCGGTCCTTTTTTCCCCGTATCGAACGTAGCCACGACTCCCGTGTGACCGCCTTTCATTTTTTCCAAAAAAGCCTCCGGAACACCTTCAGCCAATGCTCGCTCCTCTTCCAGTCGCAAGACTTCATCAGAAGGAACACCCATCCGTTCTTCGCTTACAAGTGCCTCTTTTCCGAGATATGTCGTAAACCCGAGTTCAGATAGGATTTCATGGACCCGGTAGGTCGTGACGTACTCCGTCCACCCCACTTCTGGGTATTGGTGAAATTGACGCCGCCACGCGCTAAATCGGTCTTTGTTTTGCTCTACGAATGTTTCAATGTTCATAAGCGTTTCTCCAATTTTTCCAACGTATCGGCAGCAACCTGCGCCATCATTTCGACTCCGCCCGCAAGTGCCTCTTCATCAATCTCAAATGACGGGTCGTGAAGCGGCTTCGGCTGGCCATTTTTCGGCTTCGTCCCTAACCAGAAGAAAGCACCTGGATATTTTAAAAGGAAACGGCTGAAATCTTCTCCGCCAAGGGATGGGTTGAGCTCTGGCGTCGCTTCTTCACCCAGCAAGGTTTGCGCGGTGGAACGAACGTGTTGCGCCCATTCCGGTGTATTGATCGTCGCAGGGTAACCTTTGCTGAATTCGACTTCAGCAGTCCCACCCATTGCTTCCGTTGTTCCTTCAACAATTTTATAAAAACGGTTCTTGATCCGCTCACGGGTGTCCTTGTCAAGTGTCCGAACCGTTCCATCAACCAGGACTTCGTCGGCGATGACATTGTAACGGTAACCACCTTCGATCTTTCCGATGGTCAAAACGGCAGCAGATAACGGGTCGACGTTCCGGCTTACGATTGTTTGCAGTTGATTGATGACTGTTGTCGCTATCGTGATCGCGTCGTTCGTCTGGTGAGGCATGCTCGCATGACCTCCAGTGCCTTTGATCGTGAATTTGATACGATCCGACGCACCCATCATCGCGCCATCACGGATTCCGATTTGTCCTTTTGGAAGATCCGGCCAAACATGCTGACCGAAAATGACGTCGGGTGTATACTCATCAAAAACGCCATCGTCCATCATCGGCTTTGCACCTCCGTTCGGTGCATTCTCTTCGGCTGGTTGAAAGACGAGCAGAACGGTTCCTTTGATCTGTTCCCTTTGCGTGTTTAAAAGTTTTCCAGCACCGAGGAGCATTGCAGTATGCGCATCATGTCCACACGCATGCATGACCCCTTCTTTTTTAGAGGTGAACGGTTCGTTGGTCCTTTCTTTGATCGGAAGGGCATCGATATCCGCACGGAGCGCAACGACTCCACCGGGCTGTCCGCCTTTGATGATTCCGAGCACACCTGTTTTCGCATATCCCTTTTTAAAAGGAATCTCGTATTCTTCGAGTTTTTGTTGAATGAATTGAGAGGTTTCGAATTCCTCTTCACTCAGTTCAGGATTTTCGTGAAAGTGACGTCTTATCGCAATGATTTCTCTCTCGATCTGTTCACCTTTTCCTTTAAAATCTAGCATTTCGTAAAACCCCCATATTGATTATCTATGATTTCATGAAGACGCCAGGTCCGATTGGCAGTCCAAGTAGATTCCAGATCACGAACAGGATCGTCCAGATGGTCAGGAAAATGACTGTATACGGCAGCATGACGGAAAACAGTGTTCCGAAACCTGCCTTCTTGTCATATTCCTTCATAAACGCCAGGATCATTGGCACATATGGGTTCAATGGCGTGATGATATTCGTGGATGAATCTGCGATACGGAAAGCCATTTGTGTGAACGCAGGATTATAATCCAGAAGCGCAAACATCGGAATGAACACAGGCGCCATCAATGCCCACTGGGCTGAACCACTGAAAATCAATAGGTTTAGGACAGCAGCGAGTAGGATGAATCCGACGATGACTGGCAATCCTGTCATGTTGATGCTTTGTAAAAATTCCGCTCCGGAAACAGCAATCCATACACCGATGTTCGTCCAGTCGAAGTAAGCGATGAATTGGGCTGCAGCAAAGATCAGGATGATGAATCCAGACATGTCTTTCATGGACTCACCCATGAATTTCGGTACATCATTCGTGGTTTTTATTTTTTTAACCGTGATCCCGTAAGCAACAGATACTGCAATAAAGAAGAACAGGATGATCGGGACGATGCCATCTAAGAATGGTGATGGGATCAGGCCGCCATCTTCATTCCGTAGTGCTGAGTTTGGTAAAAAGAGTGCTAATGCCAGGAGACCCATGTAGATCAGAGTAGTAATTCCGGCATTTCGTAGTCCGCGAGATTCGATCGGTTTGATTTCTTCAAGTTCCTTCTCATCAGATGGTCCATCGTATTTTCCGAGTTTCGGCTCAACGATTTTTTCCGTAATCCATGTACCGACTGTCATGAGCATGACGACTGAGAAAATCATGAAGAAATAGTTATCTACTGGTGTTACGGTTATTCCGTCACCGATGTTTTTGGCGACCTCAGTAGATATTCCGGAAAGAAGCGCGTCAGTACCGGTGATGAGGAAGTTGGCAGTAAAACCAGCACCTACCCCTGCGAACCCAGCAGCAAGTCCCGCAATCGGATGTCTACCGAGTGTCAGGAAGACCATCGCTGCGATCGGCGGTACAATGATGAATGCAGCGTCAGAAGCCAGGTTTCCTAAAATACCTGTCAGGACAACTGCATATGTGACGAGCTTCGGTGGTGCATTGATGATCGTCTTTTTCATGAATGTCTGGATCAGGCCGACTTTCTGAGCAAGTCCGATCCCAAGCATCATACCAAGTACGAGGCCGAGTGGCTTGAATTCCACGAAGTTGGTGAGCATCGAAGTGAGGATGTATTTGAGTCCTTCACCTGAGATTAAACTTTTGATTGCGACCTCTTCGCCTGTTCCAGGATGATCGACTGTGACATTGAACATGCTGATGACAGCAGACAAGACGATGATTCCTAGTGCCAGGTACACGAAAAGCATGAAAGGATGCGGAAGTTTATTCCCGAGTACTTCCACCCTATCAAGGAATCTAAGCATGAACCCTTTGTTAGCGGTTTCACTATTGTTTGAAGTGTTCGGATTATTCGACGGCAACTTTATTCCTCCTCCTAGAATTCGGACACTACCAAAACAGTAATCGGAAGGTATTTGTGCCAATTACGGATAATGTCCTTTTTTGTTCCGTTAATAACACCTTACCGCACATCCAACCAAATTTCTAGTGAATTCTGAAAATTCTTAGATGGAAATAAACGGATAGAGAAAGAATTTCGGTGCCAGGCACCAAAATAGAAGTCAATGGTACCAAGGGCTCCCGATCGGTGCCTGGCACCAATTTGAAACCCTTGGTATGAAAGAGTTCATGATGTGTGCCAGGCACCAAATGAAACCCGTTGAGCCGCAAGGGTTCCGTTTTGGTGCCTGGAACTCTTTGAGAACCGTTGGGGCACAAGGGCTAAATTGTCGTGCCTGGTACACCTAACGGGTAGTGGCAAGCGGCGTGGTGACCGGGTTTGTATTCTACTAAACTAGGTTCTTCTTGGACACACCGTTCCTGGGCGTAGGGGCAGCGAGTATGAAAGCTGCAGCCTGATGGCGGATTCGAAGGATTCGGGAGGTCGCCTTCCAACGGCTTGTGGATTCTCCGTTTCGTCGGGTCCGCTACCGGAATTGCGGACAACAACGCTTCCGTATATGGGTGCGTCGGACTTTCGAACAAGCTGTCCCGATCTGCGATTTCCACGACCTTCCCTAAATACATCACGGCGATCCGATCACTGATATGGCGTACAGCAGGAAGTCCATGGGCGATGAAGATATAAGTCAGGTTGAATTCCCTTTGCAGTTTCTTCAGCAAATTCAAGATCTGTGCTTGAATGGATACATCCAATGCCGAAACTGGTTCATCACAAATCAGCACTTTCGGATTCAAAGCTAAAGCACGAGCGATCCCTATCCTTTGTCGTTGCCCACCGCTGAATTCATGCGGATGCCGCTTCAGATGGTGCTCATCCAAGCCGACAACTCGAAGTAACCTGACTACTTCTTCACGTAACGCTTTTCCTTTTTTCAGTCCGTGGATTTTCAACGGTTCACCGACCAATTGTTCAATCGTCATCCTCGGGTTCAAGGAGGAATAGGGATCCTGAAAAATCACTTGAAGGTCCCGCCGCATCGACCGGAGTTCCTCTTTAGAAAGCGTTGTTAAATCTTTTCCTTCAAAAGAGACAGACCCTTCTGAGGGGGGCAATAACCCTAACAGCATTTGTCCGGTCGTTGATTTCCCGCAGCCGGATTCACCGACAATCCCAAGCGTCTCGCCTTCGTAAATCTCAAGATCAACGCCATCAACAGCCATGACTGTGCCGACAGTCTGGTTGAACAAGCCTTTCGTAATTGGGAAGTGCTTTTTCAAACCCTTGACCTGGATCAATGGCTGCTGATTTTCTGCAGTACTCGTGCTCATCATGCAACCCCTCCCTTCTCCACATCATAGAAGCAGCGCTTTTTATGATGGGTATCGTATTGTTCCAATTCCGGATGTTCATTCCGGCATTTATCCGTTGCAAATGGGCAACGTGGATGAAACTTGCATCCTTTCGGCATATCAGTTGGATTTGGAACGCTTCCTTCAATGGTGCCTAGTTCATCCACAACATGTTCTGCTTTCGGAACAGAACTCAACAAGCCTAATGTATACGGATGCTTCGGATTTTCGAATAACTCTACTACGGGTGCTTCCTCAACCACTTCTCCCGCGTACATCACTACGACCCGATCAGCAACCTCGGCTACCACCCCAAGGTCATGAGTTATCAAAATGACTCCCGTATCGAAGTCTGTTTTCAATTGCTTGATCAATTCTAAAATTTGCGCTTGGATGGTGACATCGAGAGCCGTCGTAGGTTCATCTGCAATCAAGAGCTTCGGGTTACATGCAAGAGCCATCGCGATCATCACACGCTGGCGCATTCCACCAGAAAGCTGATGAGGAAAGCGCCGGACAACCGTTTCCCCGTCAGGAATCCCGACCCGATCGAGCATCTCTATGGCTTTCATCAATGCTTTCTTTTTATCAAGCCGCTGATGCAAGCGGATCGTTTCGCTGATTTGATTGCCGATCGTAAAAACTGGATTCAATGAGGTCATCGGTTCTTGAAAAATCATTGAAATCTCATTCCCGCGCAGCTTTCTCAACTGTTTTTTCTTGATTGTCCGTAAATCTGTTCCGTTAAAATCAATTTTTCCATGATGGATTTCACCTGGAGACGGAATCAACCCAAGGATCGACAACGAGGTGATACTCTTCCCACAACCCGATTCCCCGACGATCGCAACCGTTTCACCTTTGTCCACATGAAATGTAACACCATTTACAGATGGGACAATTCCGTCTTCTGTTTTAAAACGAACCTTTAAATCTTTAACATTCAACAATGAAGTCGACACGATCATCCCTCACTTTTCTACCTGTATCTATTTGATCTTCATTTTTGGATCGAGTACGTCTCTCAACCAATCTCCTAAAAAGATGATGCCCAATACGGTTATCGTGATTGCGACACCTGGGAATGTAGCGACCCACCAGCTTGTGGCAAGATACTCTCTTCCATCACTCAGCATCAAGCCCCATGAAACGTCCGGCGGCTGGATTCCCAACCCTAAGAAGCTTAACGAGGACTCCAGAATGATGGTGGTGGCGACATTCAGAGTTGCAATGACGATGAAGGATGAAACGATGTTCGGGAGGATGTATTGCCATATGATACGCACATCCTTTGCTCCTACTGCCCTTGCCGATCGGACATAATCCCTTTCCTTCACACTGAGTGTTTCACCACGTACCATACGGGCATATACCACCCAGGTCGTGCCTCCAAGGGCAAAAATCATCGTCATCAAACTCGGTCCGATCACCGCTAAAACAATCAGCATGAACAAAATGTTAGGAATAGCTAAAAATGAATCCACGGTTCTCATGATGACCGTGTCGATCCACTTTCCGTAAAATCCGGCAAGCAGTCCCAGCAACAAGCCGATCGCTCCTGCCAACACAACCGCACTGATACCGACTAGAAGGGAGACCCGTGAACCGACGATGATCCGGCTCAAAATATCTCTGCCAAGGTTATCGGTACCGAGCAGGTAATCCGGATTCCCTCCCTCTACCCAAGAAGGAGGCAGAAGGCGGTTGACAACGTCAGTCTCTGCTGGATTGTAGGGTGCGATCACATCAGCAAAAACAGCCATACCGACCATCGCCAAAACGATGACCAAACCCAATGTTCCGGTCTTGCTTCTTAACAAGAGTTTGATCCATTTCAATCTGCCACTGGCTTTTCGGGCTTTAGGAGTTTCCAGTGAGACGTCTTTTTTCGTTTCTGTTTCGGTATACATTAAACTAAAGCCCCCTTTTAATCGTACTTAATCCTTGGATCAAGGTAGCGGTATGTTAAATCGGCCAGCAAATTGCTTCCGATGACCAGGATCGCGATCACGAAGGTAGCTGCCTGGACCACTGCCATATCTCTGAGATTGACAGCCTGGATGAGCAATTGTCCCATTCCTGGCCATGAAAAGACCGTTTCTGTGATCAAGGTCCCCCCGATCAATGTGGCTGTCTGAAGCGCCATGATCGTCACAACAGGGATAAGCGCGTTCCGCAACGCATGCTTGTTTACCACAATCGCCTCGATCAAGCCTTTACTTCTTGCAGTCCGGATATATTCCTGGCTCAGGATCTCCAACATGCTAGAACGGATCAGCCGAGTCATTTCTGCAGCGATTGCTGTACCTAACGTGATAGCTGGCAATATCAGGTGATAGATTGAGCCTGTACCTGAAACAGGCAAGACATTGAATTGTACCGCTAACAAGAGAATCAGCATGATACCAAGCCAAAAGTTCGGCATTGCTTTCCCTAAAACCGCTCCCCCTGTGATGAACAGATCGATGAATGAGTTTCGCTTGATCGCTGATAAAACCCCAAGTGGGATTGATATGATGATCGCAACCAACATCGAGAAAAAAGCTAACTCCAGGCTTGCAGGCAACCTCTCCAACACAATCTCCAGAGCAGGTTGGTTATAACGGAACGATTCACCGAAGTCTCCAGTGACCAGATCCCCAAGATACGTAAAATATTGAACATATAGTGGGTCATTCAAGCCCAATGATTGTCTGAGTTCTGCTTTATCCTGTTCTGTCGCCGTTTCAGGCAGCATGAGCGAAACAGGGTCACCGGTTACGCGGACGAGCAGGAAAACGATTAAACTGATGATGAACAAAACCGGTATGATCCGGAGGATGTTTCTCAACAGAAACTTCATATCCATCCCTCCTACATTATGTACAAGGGTTGACCCCCTCTTGATGAGTCAACCCCTGCAATGCTTATTTCAACGTGATTTCATCTGCGATGATCATCTCGTCCAATCTAGGTTCGAATTTCAAACTGTCGTTGTAGCCATATACCGAGTCAAGCTGATACAGGTAGATTTGCGGACGATCTTCTGCAATCAATTCTTGTGCTTTCTTATATTGTTCAGCACGTTCTTTCGGATCCATATTACTCATCGCATCCTGAAGCAGCTTCTCAACTTCAGGGTTGTCATAATCGGTTTCACCCTCTGCTTGTGCCTTTCTGAGCCTATCTAAAGCAAGAGCAGCATCGAACATGGAGTTACCATAACCGATCAAGAACATATCGCCGAAACTCTTAGACGAGTATTTCTCTGCGAAGGTACTCCATTCCAAGAAGTTAAGCTTTACGTCGATACCGACTTCTTTCAGCATCGCCTGCATCAATTCTGCAGATTCTTTATCCTTCAAATAACGGCCATTCGGTGCACTTAATTCAAGTTCAAGGCCGTCTTCATATCCAGCCTCTTTTAAAAGTTCCTTCGCTTTTTCTGGGTCATACAGTGTATTTTGGTAGAGGTCTTCGTTCGCACCTGTGTTACCTGGTGTCACTCGGGTACGTGTAACCGTCCCTGAACCTTCCATCAGGCTGTCTAAAATCGCTTGTTTATCAATTGCTAGATCGATTGCTTCCCGGACTTTCGGATCCGAGGTAGGATGACCTTCCGTATGTCTCAAAACAAGCATCATGACACGCTGTGTCGGACTTTTTGCAATGTCTGTCCCTTCGTTATCTTTAATCCGGTTCCAATCACTAGGAGGTGCGTTAGCAGCGATATCGACTCCACCTGTCAATAACTCGGAAACCCTTGTAGAGTCTTCTGGGATTGATCTGAACACCAGCTCTTCCCATTTCGGTTCTTCACCGAAGTAATCAGGATTCGCTTCTAAGACGACTCGATCATCTTTTTTCCACTCGACGAATTTATATGGGCCAGTCCCGACTGGTTCTTTTAAAAATTGCTCCCATCCTTCTTCCTCGATGTATTGTGATGGAAGAATACCTGAGCCTAGACGGGAAACACGGTTCAATAAAGCTGGTTCAGGTTCATGTGTGATGATTTCGAATTCATAATCGTTGATGACTTTAACTTCTTTAATCTGTTTGTAGTTTCCATATTCGAGCAGCTTGTTGTCCTTAGCGACACGCTCGAGCGTGAATTTCACATCTTCTGCCGTCAAATCCTCTCCATTATGGAATTTGACGCCTTCTTTCAATTTGAACTTCCAGGTTGTATCGTCAACATTTTCCCAGCTTTCGGCAAGGTCTGATTCAAATTCTCCATCACCTAAATTTTTTACCAGATAATTAAACATGTTTATGTGGATCGCTTCGGTAGAGGTGGTGTTATGGTCATGGATATCAAACGTCACCATATCCGTTCCATTAGCTATGACAAGCTTTTTATCCTGTTTTTGTTCGGTCGATCCTTCACCTTCATCGGAGTTCGATTTATCATTGAAAGCACAAGCGGTCAAACTCAAGACGAGAATTGCAGTTAACAATGTAAATGCAAGTTTTTTCACTTCTTATCCCCCTCATTGTGATTTTTCAAATAATTGAGTGCTAATTGGGATAGCATCGCTGAACCATAAGGCAAGGCATTTTCATCAATATCAAACTTCGGATGGTGTCCTGGATACCGTTCCATCTGGTCGTTTCCAACCCCTAAGCGGAAAAACACAGCTGGAATCTGTTCCGTATAGAAGGCGAAATCTTCTCCACCCATACCAGGTGTCACTCTTTCACAATGTCCTCCTCCAAGCACTTCATCTGCTGTGGTTGCTGCTAGCTCTGTCAATTCACGATCATTTAAAATGGATGGAAATTTGAATTCGAATTTGAAGTCATACGTCGCACCGAATCCGTTCGTAATTCCTTGAATTACTTTTTCCATCATGCCCGGAACTTTCAGGCGTAACTCTGGATTCAAAGTCCTCACTGTTCCGGTCATTTCTACATTGGGTGTGATGACATTGCTTGCTGAACCACCGTGTATCGAACCGATTGTAATGACGATTGGCTCTGTCGGGTCGACCTGTCTGCTTGAAATATGCTGTAAAGCTGAAATGACTTCAGCTGTGACCGCGACAGAATCGACTGTTTGATGGGGGTGAGCAGCATGGCCACCTTTTCCAATTACTTTCAATGTGAAGAAATCTGCAGCCCCGCAGCCTACCCTTTCACTTGAGAGCGTGATGTTTCCAATTGTGATGCCGGTGTTGACATGAAGGCCACCAATTGCATCTACTTTCGGATCAGCAAGTGCCCCATGGTCAATCATCGCTTGTGCTCCGCCCCTGCCTTCTTCTGCGGGCTGAAAAATGAATTTGATGTTTCCTTTTTCCAACCCCCTTTTACTAAGGAGGGTTGCAGCACCCATCAACATCGTCGTATGTGCATCATGACCACAGGCATGGCTTAAACCCTGATGCTTGGAATGGTAAGGAACCGTTTTTTCATCCTGGATCGGTAAGGCATCCATATCAGCACGTAGCGCAAAGGTCAGACCAGTTTCTTTTCCTCTCAGTAAAGCGATGACACCAGTTTTGGCAATGTTCCGTGTAACCTCGAGACCAAGGCTTTCTAGGTAATCAGCTACGATGGCTGATGTCCGTTCTTCTTCAAACCCAAGCTCAGGATGTTCATGGAAATCCCTTCTCCATGCTGACAATTGGTCTTGTAACTGCTGGGCTTCTTTTAAAATAGTCGGGCGTATACTCGTTTCCAAAGGATCCTCCCCTTATTTTTTGGCATAGTCTTCAATCACCGTTGCAATCAGTTTGATCCCATCTATGTAATCCTCTAAATGGATGTTTTCATTAGGTGCATGATTGTTTGATTGGAAATTCCCGACACCTACTGACACGGATGGGATCCCATGTTTTTGGCAAAGGACGTACATCGGGCCAGTCCCAGGTGACATCGGCATGACCGTCGGTTCCATTTTCGTGATCTTTTGAGTGGCTGAAATAACCGTTTCTGAGAGAGGATCGTTGTAAGGGGTCTTACCCGGTTTCTCCATAGCCATTTCATGTATTTCAATATCTTCGAATCCATGTTTGTCCAAGTGATTTCTTAGCGCTTTGAGGATTTCATGTGGATCTTGATCTGGTACTAGACGGAAGTCGAGTTTCACTTTTGCTTCTAATGGAAGGACTGTCTTTGCGCCTTCGCCCGTATAGCCGGACTCAATTCCGCATATCGTACAGGTCGGTGCGAAAATCAGCCGCTCTTTTAAATCCTCGCCTTCCAGGTTCAATAAAAATGAAGACAGATCAAGCTGCTCTAACATTTCATTCTCGCTGTAAATCAATTCACGGATCGCCTCCTCATCATTCCGGGAAAGGGATTGGACCCGATCATAAAAGCCGTCGATTTTGACGTGTTCATTTTTATCTTTCAACGTATTCAATGCCCATATCATTCGCCAGGCTGGGTTTTCGATGACTGCTGCGTTTGCGGAATGGAGATCCGTATTCGCACCCTTACAGACAAGCTCCACATAGGTCATCCCTTTTACGCCTAAGCTGACTTGTTGTCTTCCGTCCGCATTCCTGTAACCAAACTCCCAAATGCATCCGTCAGCTTGGATGAGATCAGTATGTTTATCACTGAACTCATCAAGGTTGATGCTTCCGATTTCCTCTTCACCTTCCACGATGAACTTGATAGTCAGTGGCAATTCGCCTCTCACCTGCTGGTAGGCATGTACAGCTGCGATACGTGCCATCAGGTTTCCTTTGTTATCTGCCACTCCACGCGCATACATTGTTCCGTCTTGTATCTCCGCTTCAAATGGAGGGTGCTCCCATAATTCCATCGGGTCTTCCGGCTGAACGTCGTAATGGTTATAAAACGAGAGTGTCTTATCATGTGTTCCAGGGACCTTACCGTAGACGACGGGAAACCCTGAGGTGGAGATGAGTTGCGTTTCTCCGTTTATTTTCTGTGCCAAATCATTTAATACATGCTCCGCGGCTTCTTCCATCCCTCGGTTCTGGGCAGCGACACTCGGGATTCTACAAAGCTCTTGAAGCCATTCTATGTACTCGTCTTTGTGATCCTCGATGTACTGGTAAACATCTTGCATCCACCTTCCCCCTCCAAATATTGTTTTATTTTTGATGTTTTCGGCAATATTCCAAAACTTTTCCTAAATTCTTATAAACAACCTTAAAATAGTTAGATTATTTTGTCAATTGGTATTTGAATGAATATTTAAAATATTGCGTTTTATTTTTACATGCTGTATAACTAGAAATACATGTTAACGGCTACTTTCTGAAACCTTTCCTAAATTAAGAGACAATCAAAAAATATTTTTATAATTAAAATAAGGTGGTTGATTGCATGACCGAAATTGCAAATTATTTAAAAGAGCATGAAAAAGAGATTCTAGCTGACATCATTACATTCGTAGATGCTGAATCCCCTTCTGAAGATAAGGAATTGGTAGACCGGTGCGGGAATGTTTTGAAAGAGATATTTGCTAAACGTCTGGGGGTTGTGGAACCCACCCTCTATCCCCAAACTGATCGTGGTGACCATTTCAGTTTTACAATCGGTAACGGGAACAAACGTATATTGATTGCGGGACATTTTGACACTGTTTGGGATAAAGGCCGGTTACCTAGGCGGATTGTCGATGGCAAGCTATACGGCCCAGGCGTCCTTGATATGAAAAGCGGGATCATCCAATCCATTTGGGCATTGAAGGCGCTCTTGCATTTCAAACAGCTGGATGACCTACAGATCAAATTCCTTTGTACGTCTGATGAAGAAATCGGCAGCCAAACCTCTCGGCCTATCATTGAGGAAGAAGCAAAAAATAGTGATATCGTCTTGATTACAGAACCGCCTGTTGCAAAGACCGGTGCTTTGAAAACCGCCAGAAAAGGGGTAGGCATCTATCAAATCAAGGTTAGAGGGAAAAGCTCCCACGCCGGTAACCATCATAGTGCTGGTGCAAGTGCGATCCATGAACTAGCTCACCAGATTGTAAAGTTAGAAGAGCTTACTAATTATGAGCTAGGTACGACGGTCAACGTCGGTGTAATCAATGGCGGGACAAGGCGGAATGTGGTACCCGAGGAAGCCGAAGCATTGATCGACTTTCGTGTAAAAACTGAGGAAGAAGCTGACCGGATTGTAGCCCACCTGGAAAGTTTAACCCCAGAGCTTGATGGGACGACTTTAGAGGTGGAAGGTGAGCTGAATAGGCCACCTATGGAACGTACTTCTGATATTGAAGAATTATTTGAGAAGGCTGAAAAGGCAGCTGAAGAGATTGGTTTTACTATTACTGAAGCACAAGTCGGCGGTGGAAGTGACGGTAATTTCACCGCTAGCCTCGGAATACCCACACTAGACGGTCTTGGAGGGGTCGGTGAAGGTCCGCATGCGGAAAATGAACATATCGTTATTGAAGATCTTACGAAGAGATCGGCTATGCTTGCCCACTTGCTTTTGAAGCTTTAAAAAGTAAAAGTGTCAGATCCCCTCTGTTGCAGGCTCTGACACTTCTTTTTATATATTCGTTTTTGTAGGGGCATTGTTGAATATCAACCGGTACACTTTTCTGGGTCTCCCCTTCGAGCCGTTGAGCTGTACACTTTTACTGGTTGCAAGTTTGAGGTTTTCAAGTTCAGCAAGGATCCTGCGAGCATTTCTTTCCGAACTACCTAACCAGCTTGCCACTTCCTGGGCATTTACTTCCTCTTTTTTATAGAAGTTTGCTAAGGATTCGATCTTCGCTAATGCCGTCGGGGATATGTTGGCTTTACGTAATACCTCAGACCACTCACCATCTACCCATTTCTGGTAATCGTATTGGAGAGCCTTCCTTTCCGACAGATATTCTGTAACCTTTTTCTTTTCATCGACAAGAACGACCTTTGAGGATGTATTTTTACGGGCGTTCCGGAATGCAGTTCGTACATTCTCTTCCGCTTGGAGAGCATTCAGCCCGTAGCCGATGCCGATTCGGATATGGTATTTGCTGTGGGAATAGACCGTCTCAATCAGATGGAACAGGTCACTTTTATCTAATTTAAACTCTATTTCCCCACGCGTTGTATAAATAAAATAAAGGCCATCGCCGATTTGAACGAAGGATCCATTTATCCGTTCCGCTAATTCAAGTAACAGCCGCTTCAAGCTCAGCTCTTTATGTTTGAGTTCATATGAAAAGAGATACCCCTCCTCTTCTTCATCAGGAGGAAGAAGTTCCACACCTAATAAAGCAAGCTGGGAACGTTGATACCATGAAGATACGCCCCGTTCTTTCAAAAGTCTTAATGTAAAATAGATCGACAAATGTGAAGGATAGATTCGATAACACGGGATACCTAAATCTTTTAACTGAAGATAAACCGCCCGGATACATGTGAAAGCAACCTGGGTCTTCCCCTTTTCAAAAAGTGAACGGTGGTACTCGACGATTTCATCTACTGGTCTAAAATCAGGGTAAGAGTAGGAAAATATCTGTAACTTTTGGAGGGAGAAATATTGTTTCGTCGTTTGAAGCTCCTCTTCTTGAATCGTATCAAGGCTGATTTTTTGGACTACTTCTTCAAGATCCATCAATGCTTCTAACACTTTCCCTAGTAAGCTTGCTCCGTAAAGCGGCGGATAGATTCCATCCTTTTCCTGGATAAGCTGTTTGGATAAAGCATATGTATACGGAACTTGTCCTGAGAAAAACCATTGATCAATCGAATCTCGGTTTTGATGGATGATTTCATCGACTTGATCGATCGTCGTGTACGAAAACGGTAATAAAGTTATATCTGCAAACGGTTCAGCAGAATTCAAAATATGTTTGACTGAATCTTCAGGTCCAATGACCCCTAAGCGTATTTCCAATAAACTCACCTTTCCATTCCGAAAATAATTACTTCAAGTATATCAAAATACCAAGAGCTTTGTACCAGGCACCAATTTGAAACCCTTGGTAAGAAAGGGTTCATGATGTGTGCCAGGCACCAAATGAAACCCGTTGGGCCACAAGGGATCCGTTTTGGTGCCTGGCACCTTTTGAAAACCGTTGGGGCACAAGGACTAAATTGTCGTGCCTGGTACACTATTTGGCCCGACAATTTTCGTATTTGTTCAATCAAGCGTTTGATTAAAGAGGTTGAGTTGGTGCTATAATACGTTCTGAATTTTTAATCAAACGTTTGTTTAATAGTTTCTTAATTATGAGTTAAGTTCTCTTCTAGTAGCCTTTTACTATCTTCTACGGAGACTCTTATTTTTGCTATAAGATAGATGGTATACTAGTCAAGAAAGGTGGTGAATGAAATGGAGAATCAAATTTTGCAAGCGATCAAAGAACTTCAAGATCAAATGAATGAGGGGTTTAACAGACTAAATACTAGAATTGATAAACTTGAGCATAGGATGGATAAACTCGAGTATAGAATGGATTCTATTGAAAGTAGAATGGATTCCATTGAAAGTAGGATGGATTCCATCGAACAAAAAATGGGATCTATTGAACAGAGAATGGATGTGTTCGAAAATAGAATGAGTAGGCTTGAAGAAGGACAACAAGATATTCATGAACAATTAGTGTTGTTAGTCGAAGAACATTGGAAAAACAAAACGGATATTCGCAAGCTTAAGAAAACAATCCGTCTTACACAAGATTAATCTATCATTCTTCAGCAACATAATCTGTTCCCCAAAAATACTGTTCCTCAACTTCTAACTTCTCTTTTACTTCTTTAACTCTTCAAAGTAGCTCTATTGTTTTTTCTTTTTTAAGTGACGACAATTTTTCATTCGTTCAATCAAATTTTGTTTAACCACGCAAATGAACTGACACACTAAGCTTTGTTCGTTCAATCAAATGTTTGATTAAAACAGACAGGTGCTAGGTACACTTTTGTAACCCTTGATATAACTGGCTTCTAAAAGTGTACCTGGCACCATGGAAGACACCGTGGAAATGGCCACCGATGAATTGTCGATGAACTTACGCGCCCCAGAAGCGTTGTATGATTTCGCGTTGTTGGAGTTGGTGTTTGTGCTGGGTGATGAGACTGACGAGTACATAGCCTATAAAGGACAGCACCACTGGCAGCACGACGGTGTGCATGCCGAACAGGTTCGGTGTGGTCAGGTGGATGATCATGTAGGAGCCGACTCCGATGATCATCGAAGAGAACGCTCCGTAGGCGTTGCCTTTTTTCCAGTACAAGCCGAGCACGACCGGCCAGATGAAGGCGGCTTCCAGTCCTCCAAACGCAAATAAATTCAGCCAGATTAAGAAGTCCGGCGGATCGATCGCCATCAGGAATACGAGAATTCCGATGATCGCCGTAACCCCAATGCTCAATGTTTTTACCTGGCGTTGCGAGGCTGTCGGTTTTACATAGTTCACATAAACGTCCTTGATAACCGCGGAGCTGACGAGCAAAAGCAACGAATCGACCGTCGACATGACTGCTGCCATCGGTGCGGCAAGAACGATTCCAGCAAGCCAGCCTGGTAACACTTCTAACGCTACAAGCGGCATGACTTTGTCCCCGACTTCGATCCCTGGCACAACAACCCGAGCGAACACACCGATCAAGTGCATCCCGAGCATGATGAATCCCACAACGAGCGTTCCGATGATCATCGCTTTGTGCATCGCTTTCGAATCACGGTAAGACATCGCACGGACGGCGACTTGCGGAAGTCCGATGACCCCTACCCCGACCAAAATCCAAAAAGAGGACACGAACAACGGCGTCAATGATCCATCCGCTCCGAATGGTGAAACGAGATCCGGGTTTTCAACAGCCAGCTCCGTCATGATGTTCGAAATTCCGCCACCCGCAACAACAGTGCCTACCAACAAGAGCAAGGTCCCGATGAACATGACGATTCCCTGAAGGCTGTCGGTGATGGCAACAGCCCGGAAACCGCCAATGACGACATAGACGAGCACGGAACTCGCAAAAATGAACAACGAAGCTGTGTAGGAAAGCCCTGTGAACGACTCGATTAGCCTGCCTCCCCCAACCCACTGGGCGGCCATCGCGCTGAATAGGAAAATGACGATGCTCGTTGCGGAAAGCAACACGACCCACTTGTTCTGGTATCTTTCTTTTAAAAAGTCGATCAGTGTAACGGCGTTGATTTTTCGAGCGACAATCGCGAACTTTTTCCCTAAAACCGCAAGCGTAAAATACCCGGTGACAAGCTGGGACATCGCAAGCAGCACCCATCCGAGCCCGAGATTATACGCAACACCAGGTCCGCCGATGAAACTGCTCGCACTTCCAAAGGTCGCGACCATCGTCAATGCTAAAATGAAGCCGTTCAGCTGGCGGCTCCCTAAAAAATACTCCTGCAAAAAATCCGGAGCTTTCCTTATGTACTTGGACGAATAGGTCCCGATCAAAAAGACGATGACAAGAAAACCAAAGAGAGGTATGATGACATCCCAATTCATTCGGCGTCCTCCTCTCTGTCCTCAAAAGGCACCTCGATGAAAAATAATTTTACCATCACAAAAACAAGCATTGAAAAAAGCAGGAAGCCGACGATGCAACTGTAGAAAAACCACGCTGGAAACCCATAAATGTATGTATATTCTTCGACCGGTTTTCTGCCTAAGCCATAGGCAAAAGCGAACCACCAGATGAAGTTGAAAACAGCCAGGATGACACCCATCAAAGCTTCACGGTTGGCTATTTTGAAACGCAGATCATCTCGATTTTGGTTGCGTCCATCCCCCATTACAATCCCTCAAATCTATCAGACTAGCTTTTGTTCACTATTTTAACAGAACACTTTCGTCTACTCGACTATTTCTTTCTATCACTTCGCGAATTATAAATCGTTTCCTCCAATGTAAAAAATTATGTTTTGATAGATTTGCGATTGCTGTATAATCGAGTTAGATGTGAAATTTTAGAATTAAGAGAGGTCACTAATAAATGTTGAAAAAATTCATCTGGGGACTTGTCATTGTTTTGGGGATTGCGGTAGTCGGTATCGGAGGCTACGCTTATTATTTGTATGATTCGGTCAAGGATACGGCTAACGAGATCCATGAACCGATTGATCCTGAGCGTGATAAAAATGTTCCTAAACCAAAAGTGGATAAAAAAGAGAGAGAACCGATCTCGATTTTGCTGTTAGGTGTCGATGAGCGGAAAAATGATAGCGGCAGATCGGATACGATGGTGGTTATCACGGTGAATCCTCATGATGATTCGATGATCATGTTCAATATTCCGCGTGATACCCGAACGGAAATCATTGGTAAAGGTTTTGACGATAAAATCAACCATGCTTATGCGTTCGGTGGCACGAAAATGGCTGTGGAAACGGTCGAAAATTTCTTAGATATACCCATCAATTACTATATCAAGGTGAACATGGAATCGTTCCAGGATATCGTCAATGCGGTTGATGGTGTGACTGTGAAGAACAGCTTTGGTTTCAATGCTGGTGGTTATAACTTCCCTCAAGGTGAAATTGAGCTTGATAACGGGAAGGAAGCGCTGGCTTATGTAAGGATGCGGAAGCAGGATCCTAAGGGTGATCTAGGCAGGAATGAACGTCAACGACAGATCATCAGAGGGGTCATTGATAAAGGTGCTCGTGTGTCCTCGATTACAAAGTTTGATGATGTGCTGGATGTCATCAGCAGTAACGTGAAAACGAATATGACGTTCGCTGAGATGAAGGATATCCAGGAGAATTATAAAGGTGCACGAAAGAATATTGAAACCTTTGAAGTTAACGCTACAGAAAAATATATCAATAACATCTTCTACTTTATCGTTTCCGACGAAGAACGGAAAGAAATCCGTTCAAAGCTGAAAGAACACCTTGAAATCGAAAGCCAATCAGTTTCAGAAAACGGAGACGCAGCTTGAGTCGGAGAAGAAAGTAAAATAAAATGATGCATGTGATGTGAATTACGTAAGGAACCACTGGACCGTAAACCGGACCAGTGGTTTTTTTTGACTTTTCGGTGCCTGGCACGACAATTTCGCCCTTGTGCCCCAACGGTTTCCGCGAGGTGCCAGGCACCGAAGCAAAACCCTTGGGGCTGTTGGTGTTTGAAAGTGTGCCTGGCACACTTTTCAAACCGTTGCCGCTGAAGGGGTTTGGATGAGTGCCAGGCACCGGTTGAGAAGCCTTGGTACGGTTGACTTCTTTTTCAGTGCCTGGCACCCTGAGTTTTTAATGTATGTCATCCAAGGTTAGGCTTCTGTCATTGGGGGTATTAGTGTTGTATATTCCTTACTGTTCGAGTTGAATTTTCAAGGGGGGATGTTGTTATGAAGAAAGCGATGATCATTGTGAATCCTTCTTCCGGTAAGGAAGAGGCTGAAAAGAATATGTCCAAGGTAGAAGATGTCCTGCGTAAGAAGGGTTATGACGTCATCATCAAGCTCACGGAAAAAGAACTGGATGCGATGGAGTTTGCCCGGACGTCTTGTATGGAAGCATTCGATGTTGTTGTCTCCATGGGCGGCGATGGGACCCTGAATGAAACGGTGAACGGTCTTGCCGGTCAGAAGCATTGCCCGAATTTCGGGATCATTCCAATGGGGACAGTGAACGATTTTGCCCGAGCCCTTAATATCCCGCTTGATTTTGATAAAGCCGTCGATTTAATCCACAAAGGTGAGACACGTGCGGTTGATATCGGAAAAGTGAACGATCGATATTTTATGAATATCATAGCGGTCGGTGCTATTGCGGAAGCGACTTATGAGGTCTCGCCAAAGCAAAAAACGCTGCTGGGACCTGTTGCTTATATGATCGAAGGGCTTAAGACGTTAACTTCAAAAACCGCTTATGACATTGAACTGAAGCATGATCATGGCACCTGGAAGGGTGATGCCCTCCTGGTACTGGCAGCCCTGACGAACTCCGTCGGCGGCTTTGAAAAAATCGCTCCCGATGCTGAGGTCGATGATGGAAAGCTGAAGTGCTTGGTCGTCCATGATGTCTCCCTGCCAAAGTTCATCAAGATTGGGACTGAACTTCTACAAGGCGAGCACATCCATGACGACAAGATTGAATACATCACAACGTCGAAGCTTGAGATCACATCTTCGGAAAAACTTCATTCCAATATCGATGGCGAGGAAGGCGACCCGCTCCCTCTTAAAATCGAGATGTTGCCAAAGCACCTTGATATTTACGTCCCTTGATTCTGTCCGAATCGTACCTTCGTAGCGTCAAACCAAAAAAGATCTCATCAGCCCGAAAACTGGTGAGGTCTTTTTTTTTAATAGGTCGTTAATCGTAAAAATTTCTGAATAGCATAAACGCCTCGCTGCAGCGGAGAGAGCTTTGTTTCGTTTTTTTCATAAGCGACGGTGTATAAACCGCCCTCATTGTTCCAAATCCGGTTGAAGTAATGATCAGCTTCTTTCATGAGTTCGGAATCAGTCGGACCTTTGATTTGCAGATCCGCTTCCAGATTGAAAGCTTCCAAGTTCCTTTTTGTGTAGTTGGCCGAACCTGCTATGATCGTTGCTTCCTCCCCACTTTTGATGAACATCATTTTTGTATGATACTGTTCAATTCCTGTATTGTACCAGCGGATTTCGATTTTACCTTTAGAATCCTCCATCATTTCTTCTGCAACCGGAATATTGGGAAGTCCGGTTTTCTTATTCCCGAACGCCGTTTTATTCGGATCCAACACCATTTCAACGTCCACTCCACGGTCTGCGGCCTCCAGGAGTGGACCGATAACGGAACGGTCCGCAATGTAAAACATCCCGAGGTGGATTTCATCACCCTTTTTCGTCTGTTCAATTGCCTCGACGATCTGCTTATGTGTTTTTCCTTCTGTATAGTACTGGATCTGGTATTGCCCATTTTTCTGGTCATTTTTCTCCTTGTAGGTAGGCAGGTCGATCCCTTTTTCAGACATGTCGACGACCGCTTGCTCAGCATTTATGATCTCCTGAATGATTGGTCCTTTGATTTCAAAAGCGACATTCCCGTGATAGCCAGAAGCATCATGCGGATTTCCCGAAGTAACGAGGGCTGTTTTATCCGTCGCAACGACTTTGCGGTGATTCGCTTTTACATTTAAAAGTTTCAAGTAAGATCGAGCTGTCATGTCCGGTGCAGTACTCGCAAAAGGATTACGGACCCAGCCTTCCCCTTGTTGACCGAACCATTGGAAAAACATCCGCCACACGCCGGAGTACAATGGCGTAGGATCTCGGAGCCGTTCCAAATTCGTATAAACGACTTCAACACCGTTCTCCTCTAGTTTCGAAAGGAGCTTGGATTGATACGACCGATAACCGGTGTTGACCTCATCAGATATGAAAACGACTTTGATATCAGGATTCTCCTGTTTCTTTTTGATGATCGTGTGCGCAAGGTTTTCACTGATCGGCGGGAAAGACTGGTCCGGCTCATAATAGCCATTGAATAAAAACATATCGATGACAATGAAATCCTCCGCCTCCATGATGATCTCGTTGATCCGCTTAAAAATTTCAAGTTCGTGCACAGTCTTGTCGTCTTTTTGGTACGTCAGATCATGATAGAACTTCACATCATCCACTTCGTACACATCGCTTTGATATGCAACCCCTTCAGGAATCGATTTGTATGTGTGATAGACCATTGTCGTTATGTAAATCAAAAGAAGGACACCAATCAGGGTCCAGATGAACGACTTTTTCCCCATATTCAACTTTTTCAATGACAATTCCTCCGTCTCAAAACTCCATATGTATTTATCTTCTGAGATCCCACCGCTATATATACATTCCCCAAACTCAGTGAAGTTAAGCGGTGCCTGGCACGACAATTCACCCCTTGTCCCCCAACGGTTCTGAGATGGTGCCTGGCACCGAAGCAAAACCCTTGGGGCAGTTGAGGTCTCAGATGGTGCCTGGCACGCTTTTCAATCCGTTGGAGCCCAAGGGGTTTGGATTGGTGCCAGGCACCGGGTGGGAACCCTTGGTACGCTTGGCTTCTTTTTCGGTGCCTGGCACCAATGTTATAATATGGATAACAATATGATACGGGAGGGGTTTGGTGAAACGGTATTTCTTCGGGTTTGTGGTTTGTGCTGCTTTGGGGGTTTTGCTTTTTATAAAGGGAATGGATTTGAGAGCGCTAGGTACGGATGTTGACCGAGATGGAATTGGAATCAGTTTCTTAGGGATGGAAATCGCTGATCGGGTCCATGAAAGCGAAATACCAGCACATGCAAAGAGCTTTTTCGTTGCAAGCGGTATAACATCTTTGATCGGTTTAGCATTTTTGTCTCTACCTTTTGTGAAATCTCGGAAAACGGTTTGAATATAGAAGAAACCTGGTTAAGTGGTTTTCACAAATCACCACCTAACCAGGTTTTTTTACTCTTCTTACTTTATTTAGTATGTTTCTAATATCCCATCAATCGCGTCTACAAGTTCTTCTGCAAATTCCGCGTCGATGTGCTTTCCACTTTTTCGTTCAACGTGTTTCTGAATCGACTCCAGCTTTTTAGCTTGTACGCGTTCATTGTCCGTACGTTGTGCGTTGCCGATTCTCGCTTGCAATGAGCGATACGTTCCATAGTTCTTGAAATGGCCTTCTTCATACGCTTCATCCACCATCTCATCCAACTCATCAAGCGTCACCGCTTCTTCACCAATCACAACCGTGAATACTTGCGCTTCTTCTTTGTTGAAGTTTTTATCCACTGAACGGATTTCAACCACGTGCGTGCCTTCTTCTGACAATGTGAAGCTTCCATCTTCAACGGTCGTCCACTCACCATCATTCACATGGTATTCCGTATGCAGCACTCCGATTCCATCTCCATCTGTCGCGTCAACCGTAAATGTCACATCCTCTTCATTCACAGCATCTTCTCCAACATTTCCGGCAATCTCCACTGTCGTTGTCGGTGCAAAATAGTCGTTACTGATTCTTGCATCCGGATACATTTCGATCGGCTCTTCAAAGCTTTGTATATAGTTGATTGTCGCATCCAGGTCAAGCGGTCCTTGAACCGGATTTTCACCAAGCTCGTCCAAGCGATAGTCATCCGTTCCATGCGGATACATGTAATTGTTCACGACTACCGTATAGGTCGCATCAGGATCGACAGGTGTCCCGTCCGGTAAATACAAGCTCACGACTTCATTCGTTTCTTCGTTCCACGTGTAACGGAAGCCGGCGATACTGACATCCGGTCCATACTGAGGATGAAATTGCGTATTCAACACTTTACGCATATCGTCGCCTGTCAAATCAACCTGTACCAGTGTATTCCCGAACGGTTGGATGTTGTATAGCTCACCCCAAGTGATTTCACCAGCATCAAGGTCATCACGGATTCCGCCGCCGTTCATCAATGCAAAATCAGAGCCCATTTCTGCGCGCATACCTTCTGCGATCAAGTTGCCGAGTGCGTTATCCCCGACAAGGCCTTTGCTGGCATAGCCGCCTTCAAGATCGATCGCACCTTCTCCGACGACTTCGTTCAACTTCGGCCCGACAAGTTCAAGGTAATAATCCAAGAGTTCCGTAACCTCAGCGTCCGGTGTCACCCCGTTCTGGACGACATCGACAATTTCAGCTGACTTGCTGACGATATCGTTCGTCACTGGGTCGATTTCAAGATCGACGTCAGCAAAAGCTTTTCCATATTCCCAGGCTTGGACGATCAATTTCCCATCCACCACCGCATTCACTTTTACATGGTTATGGGCTGCAAAAATCACGTCCACCGCATCATTGATGTTCTGTGCGAGTTCAGATACTTCGCCTGTCGCTGTGTCACCGCTCTGGTTCCCCGGTTCATGGGCAAGGACGACGATTGCCTCGACACCCTGCTCCTGAAGTTCAGGGACATAACGGTTCACTGCTTCCGCTTCATCTGTAAAACGAACATTCTGTATGCCATCCGGGATGACCATGCTCGGCGTTTCTGTCGTCACGATCCCGATGAACCCGATTTTCGTTCCGCCAATCTCTTTTACCGTATAAGGATCGATCACAAGATCACCTGTATCCTTATATTCAACGTTCGCTGCAACCATCGGAAAGTCGATGCCGTCATAGTTTTCTGTCCCGTCTGGGTGGTCACCGCCGTCAATGAGACGTAGCATTTCGTCGACACCTTCATCGAATTCGTGGTTTCCGAGCGTTCCGACATCGAATCCGATCGCTTCCATCATATCGACAGTCGGCTCATCTTGTAAAAGTGCTGAGACTGGCGAACTCGCTCCGACCATATCTCCAGAATGGACCATCAATGTATTCGGATTCGTTGCTTCTCTTTCTTTTAAATATGCAGAGAGATAATCCATGCGTCCGTATTGGACACCATCAACTGTTCCCGTCACATCGATTTTACCGTGAAGATCGTTGACACCAAGCAGCTGAACCTCAATGTTTTCATCAGATCCACTATCGTCTGCTGGCGTGTATCCTGCCTCAATTGCGTCTTCCTCTTCAAAGAAAAACACACGGTTCTGTACAGGGATGTCCTCCCATTTTTCAGGAACGACATATTCTTGTGTAAAATAATCGCCGACATACTTATCCGGACCGTTACGAAGATTGAAGCGGAACTCGTAAGGAAGCTCCTCGATCGGGTTTTCCGGGTCCCACATGCCGCGGCCGTTTTCGATCGCTTCTTCGGCAGCCGTACTATACGCCTCGAAATGCTCCATGTTCGGATAGATAAAATATGGTACAGCTCGTCCTAAGCGGACCATTTCCTTGTTGACGTCCATGTCGTCTTTGTGGACATGCGCGAGGAGACGTCCGTAATCATCAAGCGGGTCTTCTCCAACTTCAAGGGTGATTTCAGTTCCGGCTGGAAGCAAGCGTTGAAGTTCTGCAGTAGCAGCTTCTGCATGCTCTCCTTGTGAATGTCCATTGTAGTTCGTTTCAGGCGTATCGATTGAAAGCATTCGTACATTGGAAGCCCCGAGTATCGGGTCATTGATGCGGACCGTATCGCCATCCACAACACGTTCAACCGTTGCGTCGTATTCCTCCTCCGGTTGGGGTGCTGGCGGCTGATCTTCTAGTAGATTCAGATCCTCTGCTTTTCTCGGTAAAAGTTGATAGTCATTGTATTGGCCGACAACAGCTGTAAGATCGTACCATTTGCCTTCCTCAAGCAGAGAGACGTCGATGTCAGTCGCATTTTCGACCCGGAGGACAACGCCTTGCATCGTGTCATCGATGAACGAAATGTTGTATCCGGTTCCCGCTTCGTTTGAAGGAATCGATTGTATGTATCCGGTGACATTTACCAGTGATCCTTCTAGCGGTTCTGCTTCGTTATTATAAAGGGTCGAGAGTTCTGCCGGTTGAGGCTCAGGCAGTTCGTTGCCCTCTGATAGAACCTCGATGGTTCCAGGCACAATTTCCGTCAATCCATTATAAGATGTGATTTCTCCTGTGACTTGAATCTCCTGGCCCTCCTCTAAATCTGCTAGATTCTCATCAAATGAAAAAACATTGATTCCTGCGGTGTCGTCTTGTATGTACGCTGATAGATTGCTAGCTGTAAAATCTGCTGTCACAACCCCTTCTACTGTCACAGTCTGTCCATTCTGGGCTTTCGCTTCCGAAATCGGAATGGCCGTTTCAGCTTGTGCGACTCCCATCGGAAGCAACGTGACAAGCATTGCGATCAAAGCTAAAAAGGTCGTCCATTTACGGGTAACCTGGTTATACATGTAAATTCCTCCTAAAGTTGAATTTAGTTCCCTATATTTCTAACTCTACTAGATTTTGTTTAAGGTTAAATGAATTATTTGTAAAAGGTTGAAAAATCGTCCATGGTTACTATTATGCAGTCTGACAACCGCAAACTTTGCCCTATTTTTACAAATATAGCTAAATAGGCCTATTAAACTATTTTTCTGTTTACAATGATTCGACAGTAATGTAAAATAATTACTGCACTCTTTTATGAATGATGTCTGACCTTGGAGGATTTTGATGGATACTACTAAAACCACAGAAACTAGAGAAAATGATGAAGTCTATTCTTTGCAAAAGTTGATGTATGAGTATAGTAAAAGGCTGAAAAACTACTCCGATCCCACCATCGTCAAAATGAGCCAGAAACTCGATGAAAAACTCAATATCATACAAAGGACAAAAATCCAAAACTGAATTTTTGATTTTTGTAGGATAATATAATACATAACTTTTAAAGAAAACTTTGGCTCAGCCAAGCCATAGGCGCAGGCTGAGCCATTAGTTGCACTTATACTGAAGAAAGTAGATTATACTTTCTTTAAGTGTGAGTACCCACCGTCCACCACAACGGTGGTTTTTTCTTTGCCTTTTTTGCAATACCTAGTGCCAGGCACCGAAAAAGAAGTCAACAGTACCAAGGCTTCCCACTCGGTGCCTGGTACACTTTCAAACCCCTACTGCGCCAAGGACTCTGAATCGGTGCCAGGCACCATTTGAGACCTCAACTGCCCCAAGGGTTTTGCTTCGGTGCCTGGCACCTTGTGGGAACCGTTGGGGCAGTAGGGCGAAATTGTCGTGCCTGGCACCGAGATCTTAAAAGTGGGCAAGTTCTCCTGGTTGTCTTCATAGAATGGGAGTAGACAAGGGGGAATGCAGCTTGGAAAATGTAACGATCATTGTCATTGGAATTATCGGGTTCATCACCGTGTTTGGGATCATCGGCAACATCCAGGCACGGATCAAGTTGGCTGATTGGCTGAAGGAGCTCAGACAGATTGATGCTGCGACGGTCCAAACCGGTCGGGGTTCGAAATGGATGAATGATGCGATAGAGGATTACCGGAACTTCCATCTTTCCGGTATTTCGAATGTGAATAGTCCTGTTTTAGTGGAAAAACACTTGATGCAGCAGCCGGTCCGGGTTCTTGGCATTTTCCCTGTGCCTACCGGGAACATCATCCGCTTGTTGCACGGATTGCCTTCCCTCGCGATCATCGTCGGGGTTCTCGGAACGTTCGTCGGTCTGACAATTGCGATCATGGCAATGCAGGATACGCTTGTCAGCATCGGCAACCAGCCGGGCGAGAATGCCAATCTTTCCGTATCCGCAATCGTCGCTGCGATTTCTGAGCCTTTCAGAGGGATGAGCATCGCTTTTGTCACAAGTATCGCCGGGATCGGAAGCTCACTGCTTCTCTCCTTCGTGCAATCGGGATTTCTGACCGGAGGTACCTCCCTCAGCTACCTGCAGGACCGGGTTTTAACTGAGGCAGAAGGCGTTCTCGACCATGTCGTGCAAGAACAACTCCAGAATGAAAAACCGAAAGACTCACTCGAGCGCCTCCTGGACCGCCTCGTTTCCAAGGTTCAGGAAAGCTTTCAGCAAAGCATCGGTGATTTTAGTGAAAAAATGGTCGATTTCACGTCTGGTCTTGAGGAAGCGATGGATGATGTGAAAGGAATCCTGACCGCACAACGTGATCACACCGAGCAGTTCAAACAGAGCACCGACGTCCTTGTGATGTTCGGCGACCGTTTTTCAGAAACAATTACGAAGCTCGAATCTGTCCAGCATTCCGTCGATAAAAGCCTTTCTAAACTAAACGACCACGTCTCAGGCTTTGAAAAGCAATACAAACGGACGAGTGACCAGCTTGAGCAGGGGCAAAAGCGGATGGAACATGTGATGAAGCACTCCGATCGTATGATTGAAGAGTCACAAAAGAAAACGGAAGAACTCGGACGCTCCCTCGTCAACGGCGTGGAAACCGTCCTTTCACGATACGAAACAAAGCAGGAAGACTTCGAGCGGAAAATGGCACAGCAAAACGACGAATGGTTTTACAGGTATCAGGATAAAACCGAGCAATACGGCCGGGCATCCGAGACTTTTGCAGGTTCGGTGCAACAGCTGGAGAAAGCCTGGTACGGCACGATCGAAACGTTCAAAAGAGAATTCATCGATCAGCTCGGTTATATGTTCGACCGTGAACGGCAAGCGAGACAGGACCCTGGACGCGAGCAAGAAATGCGTGAACTCATCCGGGCACTCGATTCTGTCTATCAAAACCTGTCACGGGAATTCAAACAGACGCACCAATATTTCGGCGATGTGTACCACGTTTTACAGCGCTTATTGGATGCGACCGTCCAATCGGCGAATAACCGCTACGACCGGGATTATGAGCCACGTCGGATCACTGTGCACGACCCGAGCCACAGGTGATGCCGATGCGAAAAAGAAGATGGCGAAACGAAGAGGAAGGAACGAAAAGCTATTTCTGGCCGTCATTCACCGACATGATGGCGATGATGGTCCTCGTCATGCTGTTCATCGCGATCATCGCTTACATCCAGAGCATCTATAATGCCTACGAACAGACCGAAGTGAGGCATGAACTGGCGAAAGTGGCAGACGTGAAAAAGCACATCTCGGATTTGATTGAAAAACGGCTTGAGGAAAACGTCGGGAAGGATAAGATCGTCCGCGGACCGAACAACACAATCGCAGTTGAAGGGAACATTTTATTCGATACCGGCAGTGCGGAAATCAGTCCACAAGGGAAAAAGGTGCTATCACAGCTTTCCGACGCGCTCGTCCAGATCATTGACGAGCAGGAATTGAGCCGCTACCTCTACATCATTCTGATCGAGGGACACACCGATTCAGTCCCTTATGATAACTGGAGCCTCTCGACTGAGCGAGCGGTGGCGGTCGTCAAGTACATGGCTGAGGTCAATCCGAAGTTCAAGGAGCAAAAATACGCCCAATACATTGCGGCGACCGGCTACTCGGAATATAAACCGATTGCAGAAGGAAACTCAGACGAATCCCTACAGAAAAACCGCCGGATCTCGTTCCAGATCATTTTGGACGATGAAAAATGGCAGAATAAACTGAAGGGGATCATCAACGAATACTGATCATTGCTGGTAGAATTCGCACCTCAAAAATTCTTAACGGACACCACAGCCGTTATTTGTACCAAAAAGAGGTGATTCGGGAATTTAACGGACATGAGAGACGCTATTTTGCGAAAAAAGACTGTTTTTTCAGCTGTTTTTTATAAATAAGAGCGCTGGTGTCCGTTAGGTCTTTAATAATAAGGATTTGTTCACGGATAAGGTCTCTGATGTCCGTTAGAATTTCCTTACTGACCTTCTGATACAGCAAAAGGAGTCCAGTGCCTTCGATGGCAGGACTCCTTCTTTTTTCGTATCATTCAACAAAGCTTCCCTGTAACTTACAATTCACCCTAGCCACCAAAAGACATATCTCGGGTGGAGAACGACTATAGTCCGCTTACAACTCTCGACAAATTCGCGTATCCTATTCCGCTACGAGGATATCTTCGAACACTTTTGTCACTTTCGGCGTGACGTAATGGCTTCCCCCTCGTTTTTTCACGTCTTCGATCATCATCGATACGAGAAGCGATGGGTTTTCGGTGTTCCAGGCGACGAACCAGCCGTTTTCGGTCCCTTCTTTGTCATCCTTTGATTTTTTCAGTTCAGCCGTACCGGTTTTCCCTGCAAGATTTACACCAGCAAGCTTCACATCATTTGCTGTACCGGCAGGGCTTTCAAAGACCTGGACAAGATCCTTCACGATCGTGTTTGCCGTCTCCTCGCTGATCACATTCTCTTTCCAAGTTTGTGATTTTTCTCCATCTGTAAAAAGGATCGGTTTCAGCAACTTCCCTTTTGTAATAAATGGCGTGTAAGTCAACCCTAAATGAAGCGAGCTCATTTCCGCTTGACCTTGCCCGTAACCTGTATCTGCCAGCTGGCCTTCACTGGTGAAACCATCATTCGTGATCTGTGAAGCCTCGATTCCAAGTGGGAAAGGAATCTTTTCATCGAAACCGAAACGCTTCGATTCTTGTAAAAATGCCTCCCCGCCGATATTCAATATCGCTTTTGCAAAATAGATGTTATCCGAACGCACGAGGGCATCCTGCAGATTGACCTGGGTGAGTGGACTTTTTACCCTCGTTACATAATGGTCACCCCAGGATTCCTTCTGCCAGCGGTTATTAGCCGGAACCGATTTTTTCTCAGCTGGATCGATTGCACCAGTTTCAAGGCCGATCGCAGCTGTAATCGGCTTGAATGTTGAGCCTGGCGCATAGGTTTTACTGAATCGGTTCCGCAATGGTGCTGATGGCGCATTCAACAATTCATTGTACCGTTCTCCAGATACACCAAAGACAAATTCGTTCGGATCATAGGACGGCGTACTTACGAGCGCTAGAACTTCCCCGGTTGTCGGATTGATCGCTGATGCTGAGCCCGCATCCTTTCTCATCTGATGATAAAGCGATGATTGGACCGTCGCATCGATTGTCAACGCAAAATCCTTGCCATCAACAGGCTCGTTTTTAGCCAGGATATCCTTTGTCGTACCATCTTCACTTTTGATGACAATTTCACCGCCGTGCTGGCCTCTCAGTTCTTTTTCCAACGCTCGTTCAAGACCAGTTTTTCCAATAACATCTTGAGCGGTGTATCCTTCCTCTTTCTTTTTCTCCAATTCATCTGCCGTAACTTTGCCGACATATCCCGTCAAATGAGCCGCTACCTGCTTTAACGGATACACACGAGCTTTTTTCTCCTGGAATTTGGTCCCGTTCAGCGGCCGGATCGCTTCGATTTTCTCTCGATCATCGTCTGCGACTGTTCCCAAAGGCACAAAAGAGTCATCAGTCACCCATGATTTGTTCAACTCTGCATTAATCTTCTCAACCGGGACATTGATCAATTCCGATAACTTTTCCTTCACTTCTTCCGCATCTTCCTTCATCCAGCCAGGAACGAGTCCGACCTGTTGAATGACCCCATTGACCGCAAGCCCCTGCCCGGTCTTATCAAAAATTTCACCGCGTTCAGGTTTGATCGTGGTTGCAGAAAGCGTATCCCCTTCTTGCATACCAGCAACAATCATCGAAGGGTTCCAGTTGATCGCCCACTTCTCGTTGTCTTCACCTTTTTCATAAACGAGTTCAGCTTTATAGGACGTTTCGAGCGGACCTGCCAATGTATCCATCGTTACGGAATAATCGAAGGTCGGCTTATCCTCTTCCTTGTATTCCTTTTCTTCCTCTGGCAATTTGTATGTAGCTTTGAAGTTGCTCATCTTGATTTCTTCGTAATTCTTTTTATATCCTTCCGCAAACGTCTCTTCTGTAATCTGCTTTTTCGATTCCTCCGATAAAAGACTGTACATTTTTGCATAGTCTTGTTTTTCCCATGCCTTCATGTAACTTTCAAATGTCGTTTCAGGCTTCGGTTTTTCCGAACAACCGACCAGTGTGAAAATGAGACATATAAAGATGAATAATGTTCTCCGCAAGTCTGACCATCCCCCTAAATTTTTACTCCCTTATTATATTCTACTATTTCTTTCCTTATTTTTGTTGCAGGCTGCTTTTTTACCTTAACGCCACACTATTAATAGACGAACAACATGGAATTAAGTTACAACGAAAAAAAGCCCTCGCAAAAGGGCTTTTCGAAAACGTATTTATTTCTGCATGCGCGGAACGGGAATGATATATTGCACAAATGATAATTTTCGGATCGCCTGGACGATTCCGATCGAGAGCAGCATCACCACTACATACATGATTGGCAAGCCTTTTGTAGCCCAGGCTGTGTGAGGCAGAATTTGATTTAGAAACAAGAGGACCAATGGGTGGACGAGGTAAATTCCCATTGACAGCGTCCCGATCAATTTTAACGGTTTATAAAGGATCCGCAGGTTTTGAATGACTGGAAAAAGTCCGATGACAGCCATACTCAATAATGGGATATTGATCAGATTTGTCATCCTATTCGAGGGGATCGACCCCATTATTTTATATTCGTAAATCGCTAAAACATAGACAACAACGACCAAAAGCACCAATTTCGTCTGACTGGTGATGAGCTTTGTGATCGAGCGCCAATAATAGGCTAAAAAGCCACCAAATATAAAGTAAAAGATCCATGTGAAAATGAATACACGGTTACTTAAGATTGCTCCCAATCCCTCTTGCACGGACAAGAAATGGGATAGATTTATGAAAAACGCACTGATTATGAATGAAAGAATGAGTGCGATCGTCCATGAACGTTTTGTCCTTATTGACTGCAATATAGGAAAAATGAAATAGAACTGGATGACAATGACCATGAAATATAAGTGATAAAACGAAGCACCCGTCAAGAATGATTCGATGAAATCAGATCCCGTTGGCAGGGTGGCCTTCAATACAAAAACATTGATCAGCAAATAAAAGATACTCCAAATGACAAACGGCATGACGATTTTTGTGAATCGTGATTTTAAAAATCTTTGAAAATCAAAGCCTTTTGCTTTTACCTGGTGAAACAATAAGAAACCGCTTATCAACGCGAATGTCGGTGTTCCGAACCGCCCGAGCTGGTTTAATGCGAATGTCAACCAGTTGTAGGTCTGGTCATGTTGATTATAATAACTTGCACTAAGGTGTACCAGCACAACACCGATACAAGCGAATGCACGCAAAAAATGAATTTCTTCGAAAAACTTACCCTTTGGCTTATCAAGTGTTTTTTCCACTAGTAACACCTCCCCTAAAAAATTACTACAATTAGCAATTCGGCCTTATGGGAGGCAAAGTGACCATAAATCGACTTACAATTTATGTAAAATGTTGATTTGACGCCTACTCAGGCAATTGTAAAATTTGGGTTGCAGGAGTTTTAACATTGTAAACGAAATGACTGTTAAGTGAAAAAAAGGTGTGACAGCAATGAATGAACAATTATGGACGTATGTCCGTGGGGTCATGTGGGATTATGAAAGTGTGCCGGACAATGTAGAATTTGTGGAGTGTCCGGCGTTACTGATGTACAAGACGGAAGGGTCATCAAGCATTTGATCAAACAAAGTTGCGAAGGTTGAAGTTGAGACTGATGAAGCGTTCGAGCAGTTGATTGGTGAAGTGGAACGTTTTTATCAAGGCAAACCATACTCCTGGTGGATTGGTCCGGATTCTGCGCCTGAGGATTTGATTTTAAAAGTTGAATCGGCGGGGCTTGAGCATGAAGACACCTACTACGGACTGGTGAAAGCCGTTGATCGGTGGGAAAAGGTTGACCTGCCTTATTCAGTGCGAAATGTAGTGGATGAGGATGATGTCAGTCATTATGTTGAGGTAAGTGCAAAAATCTGGGGATATGATGATGCCACGAAGGAAACGTTGGTACAGCAGAGGCTTGCGTATCTAAAAGTTCCTGGCCGTCGAGGCGGTTTTTTGATCGTCATGGACGGGGATCGTGCGATCGGCTATGCAGGATATCGATTCAGTAGTGACGGTGACGCGATGTATCTCTCAGGAACCGGCGTTTTGCCGGAGTACCGTGGGCAAGGCATTTATCGTGCGCTTTTATCGAGACGGATGGAGCTTGCAAGTTCATACGGGAGCAACTGGATTGTCACGCAAGCCCGGAAAGACACCTCAGAACCGATTTTACGAAAGCTGGGGTTTGAGGAAGTCGGTAAATATGAGGTATATAAAAGAACTTGAATATTTGGGTAGAATGCTCTAGTTTCCTTTGGGGAAATTGCGGGTATTAAATAGCAGATTAAGGAAAACGAAAGGAGATCATTATGGGATCTAAACACGAAGGAATCGCTGGATGGTTGATTTTGATTGTTGTTGGTCTTCTGTTCGTCCCGATCATTCGTCTCTATGCCCTTTATCAAAGCTATGTGACGGTCTATGACACACCAGCCTGGAGCATGTTGACGGAACCAGGCAATCCGATGTATCACGCATGGTTTGCACCTACCTTTTTCGTTGGAGCAGCCGTGGATTATGGGATTGTGGTTTTGTCGATTGTCGCGTTGTGGCTGCTGTTCAATAGAAGTCCTTCTTTTCCGAAATACATGATTTACTTCTTAGTTGGCGTGACGGTTTATTCGATTGCGGATGGATTCATCACCAACTGGATCTTCAGCTCACTTCCGATATCGGAAGAAATGCTTGCATACATCAAAACCCAAACCTATAGACAGCAAATCGGCTCATTGGTCTCATGCCTGGTTTTGGTCCCATACTTATTGAAATCAAAACGAGTCAAAGCAACCTTCGTGAAAAGGACAAGCTTCAACCAACCCCTCTCCGGCGGAGGGATATCGGTGTAGAATTTGATGGATGAAAATCCCGGTGCCAGGCACCATTTGAGACCCCTTGGTACCATTGACTTTCTGTTCGGTGCCTGGCACCGTTTGAGAACCCTTGGTACCGTTGGCTTTCTGTTCGGTGCCTGGCACCGTTTGAGATCCCTTGGTACCATTGGCTTTTTGTTCGGTGCCTGGCACCGTTTGAGATCCCTTGGTACCACTGGCTTTCTGTTCGGTGCCTGGCACGTGACTAGTGTTGCTTATAATATGAAAGAGAACTCCACAATTTGTGTGGAGTTCTCTCTTTTTAACTGGCTGAACGGTGTTAATTTCTTCCGTGTCCGTTCCCTTTTCCGCGATCCTTTTCGTGTTTACCTTTGTTTCCACGGTCTTTATCTTGCTTACCGTGTCCACGATCTTTTTTGTCATTGTTATGGTCTTGCTTACCTTTTCCTCGTTTTTCTTGAGCTTTTTCAGCCTTTTCTTGGGCTTTTTCAGCCTTTTTTTCTGCTTTTTCTTCAGCCTTTTCGGCTTGTTTTTCTGCTTCTTCTTCAGCCTTTTCAGGTTGTTTCTCTTCTTCTTCAGCTGAAGCCTCTTTTTCAGTTTCGGTCTCTTCAGTTTCTTCGCCTTCAGCTTCTTCCTCTTGATCAACGTCTACTCCGTATTTCTCTTCAAGTTTTGCAATCTTTTTATCAAGTTTAACAAAAGCTTTTTGGATATTATTCATCAAAGAAGCTTGAGCATTCGGGTTTTTCACATGCGTCAGAGCCATTAGAAGTGCATCTATGTTATGAGATAATTTTGCCTGAAGTTCGTCCTCCTCGGACCCATCTTCTTCAGTGGTTTCCTCATCTTCTGTAGATTCCTCATCTTCAGTTGACTCTTCTTCTGTACTTTCATCCGTTGGTTCTTCCTCATTCACTTCTTCATCAGAAGTCGTTTCTTCTTCGGTACCTTCTTCAGTTTCTTCTGAAGATTCGTCTTCCTCTGCTTTTTCCATGGCAGCTTCTTGCGCTTTCAACGCTTCTTCAAGCGTCTCTTGGGCCAATTCCTCTTGCCCTGCTGCAAAAAGCGCATTCGCTTCAGCGATCCGGTTTGCTGCAATCTCTGCTAAAATTTTCGCTTCTTCATATTCATCTGAAGCTACTGCTAGACGTACATTCTCGATCATCGTTTTTACAAAGTAGAAAAAGTCCCCTGGAAGCAGAGATGGCTCTTCGGTTTCTTCTGCTGATTCTTCATCTTCAGGAGCCTCTTCGCCTTCTGTCGTTTCTTCCTCCGTACCTTCTTCAGTTGTGTTTTCTTCATTCGTTGATCCCTCAGACACGTCGACTGTTGGTGTAGACTCGTCTGTGTTTGCAAATGCAGCTGGTGTTGCTCCGAAAAGCAAAAGTGAAGCTGCACTGATCGTTGCGATCCATTTTTTGATCAAGTTCTCCATCCCCTCTGTTTTTTTTCCATAAAAAAAGCAGATTGCCGAGGCTGTATGTAACGCTCAACCCAGGAATTTGCTGCCGGACCCTCTCACGGGCTCCAAGTTATGTAGGTATTCTGATCCTTAGGCAACTGGCTGACATAGGTATAAACCGTTAGTCCCTTTAGCTTTGCGTCACTACCTTTCGATAGCTTTGCCTTTATCTGCTTTAATTAGTTTTATTATACAAGAATTCGACAATATTTTACCAAGTCAAAATTACCCGTTTTTTCAGAATTTTTCTAGTTCCAACCGATCATATAACATAATTAATTCGTAATTACGTTGCGAACAGGACTAATAACCTAGGCTTAAGGTCTTTCCTTTTGTATTCGCACTTTCAACACTTGTTAGAATTAGAACTGCTTTGTCCAGGTAGTACTTTTACGCGTTAAAAAACTTCCAGTATAAGCTAAATTTAATTTTATCTGGATATTAGTTGGTAACATCTCCCTGATTACTTTTTACCGAGTAATATGGGGCTTTTTGTAGATGTTTGACAAATATTGTTTTGATACTTTTAAATGACAGATTATTTTAAAAATAAAAATATCTGCAGAAAACGATTGAACAAGGAGGCGAAAGTCAGAAATCGAAGGTCAGAATGATATTTGGAGAAAAGGGGTTTTTAGGTGGTTAGATTGAACAATTTCAAGAAAAGTGTCACTCTCTTATTTATTTTCCTATTAGCATTTTCTAATTTATCCTTTGCCGCAACGCCGAACATGAATAACGGCAGCCAAAGTTCAGAAAATGCAACAACAAAAGAAGAAGCTTTAGATACCGTAAAGGCTGATTTGCCATTTAAAGCGAATGATCAAGTCAGAGTGATTGTAGAATTAGATGGTAAAGCTGCAATCGAATTGGCAAAGGAAAAAGGAACAAATTATTCCAAGCTAGCAAAGCCATCGCAAAAAGTATTACAAGAAAAAGTAACGACTGGACAAAAGCAAGTAAAGCAAAGCATCGCTGATCAGAAGGTCAACATAAACTATAAATTCAACTTTACGACTGTTGTTAATGGATTCAGTGGTGAAGTCCAATACAGTGAAATAAAAAATATTGAAAAACTGCCTGGCGTAAAGGACGTTTACTTATCAAACGAATACGAAAGACCGATTGTTGAACCTAATATGGTCACGAGCCATGAATTCATCCAATCTTATAAAGCATGGACAGAAGGAACATACAAAGGTGAAGGAATGGTCGTTTCTGTGATCGATTCAGGTGTAGATCCATCTCACAAGGATTTCATTCTTAGTCCGGAAACGGATGCCGATCTCTCAGAATCAGAGGTTAATAGTTTGAAAGAAGAACATGATTTATCTGGTACTTATTTTACTGAAAAAGTTCCATACGGCTATAACTATTTCGACCGCAATACGAAAATCCGTGATTTGGTGCCAGATGGATCCAACCACGGAATGCATGTAGCAGGTATCGTTGGCGCGAACGGTAATCCTGATGATGGTGGTATAAAAGGGGTTGCACCTGAATCGCAACTATTGGCGATGAAAGTTTTCAGTAACGATCCTGGATACTCCTCTACTTTTTCAGATGTTTACATAGCAGCAATCGATGACTCAATCAAATTAGGAGCAGATGCGATCAATATGAGTTTAGGCTCTGTGGCTGCTTTCTATTCTCCCGACGATGTTGCAAACCTTGCAATAACTAGAGCCGTAGATAATGGTGTCGTCGTTTCGGTTTCTGCCGGCAATTCCCGTCATATTGGTGACCCTGTGAAAACGCCATTTGCAGAGAACCCTGATATCGGTGTCGTTGGTGCACCGGGCCTATCCTATGATTCCATCCAAGTTGCTGCTTCTGGAAATAAGCAGACGTGGTATAACTATAATCTATCTTTAAACGGAAATCCGATTGATGGTTTTGGATATTCAAGTGATGATTGGTTTGAAAAACTCGGCGATCAAGAATATGAGATTGTTTCGTTGGGAAGTAAATATGGTTCCGAGGCTGATTACGAAGGAATTGATGTTTCTGGTAAAATTGTTGCAGTGTCACGTGGTGGTTCCCCAGCTCCATTCATAGACAAAGCAGCGGTTGCAGCTGAACAGGGTGCTGTAGGAATTATCGTGGTAGACACTGGCGCAGGCGGAACCATCTACCGTGATCAAGGGCATTTCGACATTCCATTCATGCTCACGACAAAGGAGACTGGCGACCAGTTAAAAAATCTCTATAATGATGGGAACACAAGCCTTAATTTTGAGGTTGATACTGCTGAACCATCTCCACAACAGGGACGTCCGACCTCTTTCTCTTCATGGGGATCAACGCCAAGTCTGGATCTTAAACCGGAAATCATGGCGCCGGGTGGTAATATCTACTCTACACTCAATGATGATGAGTACGGATGGATGAGTGGTACGTCCATGGCAGCTCCTCATGTTGCTGGAGGCTCTGCTCTCGTAATGGAATACATTAAAGAACATGAGGACTATAAAAACCTATCTTCTAGTGAACAGGCTCATTTAGCAAAAACGTTATTGATGAATACAGCTGAGGTTGTCAAAGGGACGAATGGTCATGCCTTCTCCCCTCGTTTGCAAGGGGCAGGGCAAATGCAGATCCATAACGCAACAATAACTCCTGTTCGTGTCGTGGACCCAAATACAAACGAAGCGAAAGTTGAATTGCGTGACTTTGTAGAAGAAACGGTCAATTTTAAAGTAGAAGCGATCAATGATTCTGACGATAAAGATGTCACGTATGAAGTCAACGTGGATGTGCTGACAGATGCCATTCAAAGAACCGAAGAAGGAGACTTGAACTGGTCTGCAGCTGTAGAAGCTGAAGGGAACCCTCATTTACGTGGCGGCGAGCCCTTAAAGAATGTAAGTGTTGATGCTCCTGAAACAGTCACAGTACCAGCTGGCGAGTCCGTCGAGATTCAAGTCAGCATCGACCTTACCGATGCAAGGATTCCTGGTTACAATGAAGACGGGTCACCGAATGAAGACGGATTCGACTTAAAAGAAGACATCTTTATAGAAGGGTTTGTCCGTTTAGAAGATGTAGATGGTGAAGAAGCCAACCTTGTTGTCCCTTACCTCGGTTTTTATGGAGACTGGGATCGTCCTAGTATCATTGACGGTTTGAACCACATAGACGATAAATTCTTTTATGAATTTTGTTGGGGAAATCCATGTGCCGGCCTTTATCATAAACCTGGTAAAGATGGATACCTTGGATGGGATCCGATCAATGGTTTTGAAGATGCCGTAAGCAAGTATGCTATTTCTCCAAATGGTGATGGCGTCTATGATATCGTCACGCCTATGGTGACTTTCTTAAGGAATGCTAGTGATGTCCAATATAATATCTTGGATGAAGATAAGAACAAAATCCGGACCCTCCGGAATGAAAAGAATGTTAGGAAACACTATGCAAGCTGTTTTTGCAGAAGAGATACCGGTTACTTAGCAGAACGCGGCTGGGACGGAAAAGTGAATGGTGAAGTTGTCCCTGATGGTAAATACTATTTTGAAATCAAAGCCCGTGTGGATATGAAACATCGCGAAGCAGACTGGCAAAGTAAAAAGATTCCTTTTGTAGTTGATACGATTCAACCTGAGGTTTCGGCTGATTATGACATCGCGACAAAAAAATTGACCTGGGAAGCGAATGACAGTGAAGGTATCGGACTTTCTCATTTCCTTATCAAAGTAGATGGAGAGAACGTCCTGCCAGAAGATACGTTTTTGCCTTCCGATGCTAGAGAATATGATTTATCTGAGGTGGATGTCCCTAACGGTGTTGAAGTGGAAGTAGTCGCTTATGACTTTAGTCAAAACCTCACAGAACAAGAAGCTGATCTAGTAGCAAGTGGTGATGAAACGGATCCAGTCGTTATCTTACAGGCTCCTTCAAGCGGTACAATTCTTACTACGAAAACCATCAACTTAAGAGGTTTTGTAAGGGACAAATCTCCTCTCGAAGCCGTTTATGTAAATGGTGAATCCGTTGAATTCAACCGAGTGATCGAGTTCGACGAAGAAAGATACCGATTTGATACTGAATTGACCGTCGAAGAAGATGATGTCTATGAAATTGCGGTTAAAGCTGTAGATATTGCGGGTAACGAAACCGAATTCCGCAGAAGACCTATTTTCGTGGATACGACACCTGCAACAATAAGTGTAGATGCACCAGCAGCGGTTCAACATTCCGTCACATCCACTCAATTAGACATTCATGTTCAAGATAATTACGATTTTATCCGTGTCTACGTGAATGATGATGAAATCGAGTACAACCCTGGTCCAAGCTCTTTCGAACATCCGGTTCCATTGGATCTAAACCTTGAAGAAGAAGTGAATCTCCAAGAAGGGAATAATACTTTTACAATTCGAACCGTTGATTTAGCTGGTGCAACGACCACACAAACGGTGAACATCTACCGGTTACGTGAAGGAGAATCTTCTATTATTGATGAAACAAGTGTCACACCGGAAAAAATCACAAACACGAAGAAGCCTGTTTCGATATCAGCAACGGCAACTGAACCGATTACATGGTCCGTTAAGCTTGTTACCCCAAGTGGTGATGAAGTTGAATTACCAGCGGTCACCGGTAAGCGATATAGAGAAAACTACAAACTAGGAAAAAATGCTGAAAGTGGAACATACAAAGTTGTTTTCAGTGGGATCACTAATCAAGATGATGATGTAGCTCAAGTTGAAGAGGGATTCATTGTAGAAGACTAATTTGGTGAAGGACTCTTGGTAAAGCTCCTGCATATCCTGCAGGAGCTTTTTATTTATGGAAGCAGATGATGAGGGATGTGGAGCAGGGGCCTTAGGGTGGTCCTGTTCACCAATGCCGCGTATTGGAAATGTTGAGGTTGTTGCTTGTCCTGTAACAAAAAAGACGAGCACGGTTGACTCGTCCAGCAGCATTTTATCGATTCAACAATTTTTGAATGTCTTCTTCAATAGCTTCAGGTTTGGTTTGAGGGGCGTATCTGTTGATCACTCTGCCCTCTTGATCGACGAGGAACTTTGTAAAGTTCCACTTAACCTGATCAGAAAGCATACCTGGCGCCTCTTTTATTAGGTGTTTGAACAAAGGATGTGCCTCATTGCCTTTGACATCCACTTTACTGAACATCGGAAAACTTACCCCATAATTGAGTTTACAGAACTCTTGGATGTCTTCTTCAGAACCGGGTTCCTGATTCATGAATTGATTACTGGGAAAGCCGAGGACTTCGAACCCCTCGTCTTTATACGTTTCGTACAATCGCTGTAATCCTTCGTATTGTGGCGTAAATCCGCATTTGCTTGCTGTATTGACGATCAGCAGTACCTTCCCTTTATAATCGTCTAGCTTCTTCTCTTCCCCTGTAATCGACTTAGCAGTAAAATCATGAACACTGCTCATACCACCGCCTCCTTCTACTTCAAAAAGTAGCAATAACCATCCGCTAAGTCAAAAGATAGCTTCTATTCGGGACCTTATTGGAGTGCCTGGCACTTTTCACAAACCCAGTGGTATCAAGGGGTCTGAATCGGTGCCTGGCACTTTTCACGAACCCAGTGGTATCACGGGGGTTGAATCGGTGCCTGGCACTTTTCACGAATCCAGTGGTATCAAGGGATTTGAATCGGTACCTGGCACTTTTCACGAACCCAGTGGTATCAAGGGGGAAATTGTCGTGCCTGGTACACTCTCTTCAGGTACACTCTCTTCAATCTCTATTTAAATGCACAAAAAAATAGAGCTGCGTTGGGGCAGCTCCGATGAGGGGTAGGGAGGTAGGACATGTGCCTACGTTTTCAATTTATATTCAAGAACCGTCATTCAGAAGATTCACCTTCACTTTCTTCAGTGTTCGTTTCTTCTTCGGTCGGTTCTTCATTCGTTGGTTCCTCTTCTGTTCCGTTACATGCTGTTATTAACATAATTGCGAATAATGCAGAGCCTAGTTTAGCGAGAAAACTTTTGTTCACGGTAACCACTCCTTGTATCGCAAGTTTTGCTGGTATGTGTACCAGCTACTTACAATATAGAGCATTTTCCGGAAAAATTGGGTGATTTTACGGAATGCATAAGGTTTCCTTACGTTTTTAACATCACGCTAACATAGGCTTAACATTTTTTGGATTATAGGATTCTTCGTAAAATGGCTCTCACCGGACTTGCATCGGATTCCTCGAGTGGCAGCGGCAAGGCGATCAATTCATAAATTCCTTCATCAATTTCATCGAGCACGACGCTTTCGAGAATATGGATGTCGTTATTCAACAGGCTGTGATGCGCTGCCAAATTCTTTGAATCAACTTGATCAACTGAAGGCACATCTACCCCGATCAGACGGATGCCTTTTTCTTTTAAAAATGGCGCAAGTTCTTCTGAAAGATAGGTGATTGACTCTGGAAACTTGCTTCGGTCAGTCCAGGAACCAGTCTTGATCAGCAATCGTTCCACTACCCCTAAATCATAGCCTTCAAGGTCTTCTGGTTTGATTATTTCACGGCCTTCCAAATGGACGACGAGCGCATCACCAACATAAAGTTCGGGCTGCAAATTCAACATTTTATTGCCATGGTCGTCAAAATGGAACGGTGCATCCACGTGCGTTCCGGTATGTGTGCTCAACGTCAGGCTCCCAACATTGACTGAGCCTGTTTCCTCTTTCGTCCAGTTCAATTTAAAAGAAAAGGGAGTATCGCCAGGCCAAGTTGGCACTCCCTCCTTCAATGGTTGAGAAATGTCCCAAATTTTCATCAGCAAAACTCCCTTTTAATAGCTTATTATCCTTGCTTGTCACCTAACGCGAACATGATTTCCGCTTCACAAGCGACTTCGCCATCGACAGTTGCGACAGCTGTCCCTTTCCCCATCGATCCGCGAACACGTGTAAGTTCGACTTCAAGGCGTAATTGATCTCCAGGTCGCACTTGTCTTTTAAAACGACATTTGTCGATTCCTGCGAAAAAGGCTAAGCGTCCCCGGTTTTCTTCTTTTTTAAGAAGGGCGACCGCTCCGACTTGAGCAAGCGCTTCGACAATCAGAACACCTGGCATGACAGGGTATTCTGGGAAATGTCCGTTGAAAAAGTCTTCGTTAGCGGTTACATTTTTAAGTCCGATTGCGCGTTTGCCTTCTTCCACTTCCAGTACCTTGTCCACCAATAAAACCGGGTGGCGGTGCGGGATGATCGCTTTGATTTCATCAATGTTCAACATATGTAAATCCTCCTATGTAGTGCATTCTTTTCCCTATCATAGCACAAAACCGCTTCGAAAAATAAATCCTGGGTGGCGTGGCTATTGAAGGGATTTTTCGAGGTCGTCTCCGGTGATCGATGCGGTTGGATCGTTTTCGACAAATTTCTGGTATTGGATGTTCTGGGGATATGGGAAATGAGAGAGGACAGGATAGGGATTAACGTTGGGGAGTCTATGGAAATCGACATATGTCCGGTAGCTGCTCCATTCATATGCCCCTGGTGTTGCGACCAGATCGGCTTTCACAGGATTCAGGTGGATGTATTTGCTGACATCCATCTGATAGGTTGGGGATTCGATGAGCTTTGCGCCATATCGCTCCTGGAACACATGGCCGACGAATTCATATTTCTTGTTAAAGTAGAGGGCATACCGATGATGGATCTTTCTCATTATTTGGGTAGCTGATGAGTAATGGGTCTTCAATTGCAGGGGGATGTGGTTGGTCATCAGGCAGTAGGAATAGAGGTCGAAGGTGAATTCAGTGCGTGCTTCGCTGAGGATTTTCATGTACTTCTGGCGGTCTTTATTGTCATAAAATAGTGGGGTCTTTCGATTTCCACGCGAGGTGATATGATACTCCGCTCCCGGATACCATACCCTTGGCTTACGAGGCATAACGTCTTTCCTTAACTATTGGATTATTGGGGATTTACAACAATTGAGAGGCTGAATTACAGGGAATTTCAGAAGATGTCGAAAAAAGTGGGAACTACCATCATTATACCGACAAATAGATAAATTTGGAAACTATTTATTAGGAAGAATCCCTCTTCCAATGATTTCTGTACCAGGCACTATTTTGAATGCCTTCTCCTGCAAGGCTTCTTGGTTGGTGCCTGGCACCGATCTGAATGCCTTCTCCTGCAAGGCTTCTTGGTTGGTGCCTGGCACCAATCTGAATCCCTTCTCCCGCAAGGCTTCTGAGTTGGTGCCTGGCACCGTCTTTAGCGTATATAGCGTATATAATAGAAGCCCGTTGGGTGCGGTGGCATTCCGCTCACAACGGGCTTCTTAGCATACTTTTATTTCAGATTTCCCACTATGCGTCTTTTTTGACGATGTCAATGATGTGCTGCCATGTGTCTTTTTTGAAGACGTCCATCATTTCTCCGTCTCCGACTACGCTGTATCCGATTGCGAGTCCGCCTGCAAGGCACAATGCAAACAGAAGAATGACGATGATCAACCGCAGCCAGATCGGCACGAGTCGCACGCGCAGCTTTTCCGCTTCGGCTTTCTGTTGCTTGCGTTCTTCCCGTGAAGAAGGCGAGCTTTCCTCGTTCTTCTTTGGTGTGATTTTCATTAATTTATTTTTACTCGCCTTAAATGCTTGTCTTAAAGAAGATCGTTCATTTTTGGCTTCTGTATTTTTTTGAATCATGTTAACTCCCCATTAACCCTGCTTATCGAATGGTATTCACAAGTCCCATCATCTGATCAGCCATCGTAACCGCTCTGGCATTCATTTGATACGAACGTTGTGTCGTTAAAAGTTGTGTCATCTCATGCGCGACATTGACATTGGACTGTTCCAACGCACCTTGCTGGATCAATGCTTCATCCTGCTCCACTTGTGCGATCGCTTGTCCAACCGCGGTTCCAGGTTCAACTCTGAATCGGTTATCACCTGACGATTCCAACAACTGTGGACGAACAACTTCAGCCAAAGCCAAACGACCGGCATCAACGACCGTACCATCCGGCATTTTTGCTTGAATCGTGCCATTTCCGCTGATCGATATTGAATCGAAACCTGCAGGCACCTCGATCGGGCCGTCTTCGCCCATGATGCGATCCCCATTCGCAGCAGTAAGTTGTAATTGATCAGGGTTTCCTTCTACTGGTGTTACGTAAAAAGACCCTTCTCTTGTATATTCAATGATTTCGACATTATTTTCAAGTCTTTTCGCAATTTGAAACATAACATTTGGATTTAACAAGGCAACATCCAGCGCTCTTCCCGTTTCGACAACGCCCCCTTGTTCCAGGCGAAGAGCTGTCCCTGAAACCCTCGCCCCACTTCCAAGACGGATCCCATCCGGTGTCAAGCGGCCTTCTTCTGCTTTCCGATTCGGCTGGTTGTTCATCTCCTGGACAAGTAAATCAGCGAATTGAACATTGCGTCTCTTAAATCCATATGTATTACTATTCGAAAGGTTATTTGAAATCGTGTCTAACTGGCGCTGCAACTGGCCCATCGATACAGAAGCCGTAATCATCGATCGATTCATTTTTCTACCTCCTGAAAGCTATCCTGCTATACTAAATCTTTTAAAATCAAAATCAGCCAAGTCTACCAATCTCATTCGATGCTTTTTCCATCGTCCGATCGTATGCCTGTAAAACCTTCTGATTAGCTTCGAATGTCCGATAGGCACTCATCATCTCTACCATCGTCTGTTCGACATCCACGTTCGAGCGTTCGACGAACCCTTGCTTCAATTGATAGGAAACTTGGGGGTTTCCGACTGCCGGAATGATCGCATCTTCATTACCTGCCACGAAAAGGCCGTTGCCTTCTTTTTCTAATAGATTCGGATTTTCGATCAACGCGACATTCACCTGTTCACCTGCCTCTATGATCCTGCCATTGGAATCCATCGTAAAATCAGAACCATCGACCTGGATCCGGTTCCCGTCCGTATCAAGCACGAAATCACCGGTGCTCGTTACGAGATTTCCGTTCGCGTCCAGTGAAAAATTCCCGTTCCGCGTCAAGCGGGTCGCGCCTTCTTCATTTTGTACGGTAAAAAACAAAGCACCTTGCACTCCGGTCTCTTCATTGATTGGGACTACGCCTTGAAGAAGAGCAACATCAAGGTTGTTTCCGGTCTCCTGAAGGTCACCCTGACGGAAATTCGGCATCGTTTCCTGCATGTAAACAGCTGTCGCAAGCGGTCCTACTTGCTTACTCGTCGGAATCGCTTTCCCTCCTACGTTCGTTTCACCGAGTCGGCTCAACAACATTTGCGGAAAGGCGCGAAGTGAAGCCTGATCCGCTTTGAATCCGGGCGTATTGGCATTTGCTAGATTATTCGTCAACAGATCCTGACGCCTCTGCTGGGAGATCATTCCAGACGCCGCTGTGTAAAAACCTCGAAACATGCTGCTCTCCTCCTCTGTTTTTCAAAAGCACTTCAATGCAATGGCTTTCCTATTTTAAAAAATGATAGTTTCTATTGATAGATTCAGTGGCTCATTCAAGACGTTTTTTGCTTCGGTAACTTGTCGATATGTTCGAGCATCAAGCCTGTTCCGCGTGCCACACAAGTCAGCGGGTCATCCGCAACATGGACCGGCACCTTCAATTCTTCTGCAAAAAGCTGTTCGATTCCATGTAAAAGTGCACCGCCGCCCGTTAGGATGATTCCTCGGTCGATGATGTCAGCTGAAAGTTCAGGAGGTGTTTTTTCGAGTACGCTTTTCGCAGCCATCACAATGGAATGGACAGATTCACTCAATGCTTCCTCTATCTCTGTAGATCGGATCGTGATGTTGCGCGGCAAACCGCTGACCATGTCACGGCCGCGGATTTCCATTTCTTCGTCACGAGCCCCTGGAAAGACCGTCGCTACCTGGATCTTGATGCTCTCGGAGGTACGTTCTCCGATAAGAAGCTTGTACTTCTGTTTTATGTATTGAAGGATGTCTTGATCGAACTTGTCCCCCGCCACTTTAATCGAAGAGGCGGTGACGATATCGCCCATGGATAAAACGGCAACATCTGATGTCCCACCGCCTATGTCAACGACCATGTTCCCGTATGGTTGAAAAATGTCCATACCAGCTCCAATCGCAGCAACTTTCGGCTCCTCTTCAAGAAATACGTGTTTTGCTCCACTTTTTTGAGCAGCTTCACGGATCGCTTTTTGTTCAACGGTCGTAATGTTGGTCGGGGTACAGATCAAGATTCTCGGCTTGCCTATCAGCCCCCTTACATTAATCTTATCCAAGAAATATTTGAGCATCGCTTCAGTCATTTCGAAATCTGCGATCACCCCATCTTTCAATGGTCTATCTGCGACGATATTTCCAGGAGTTCGCCCAACCATCCTTCGAGCTGCTTCACCAACCTCTAATACCCTATTCAGGTTATTATCGATGGCAACCACTGATGGTTCGTCGAGGACAATCCCCCGTCCTTTGACATAAATGAGTACGTTGGCGGTACCCAGATCAATGCCCACATCTCTAGAAAACATGCGGTAAATCCTCCCTATTTCAGACTAGATCTATTGGTAGTATGATTTGTTAAATTTATGTAGTTCATCCATTATATAAGTTTACCATAGTTTGTGTAGAATAGGGACAGAATTTGTCAAAAAATAGTACTTAGTCACTACCCAAAAATTAATTGACCACCTTTTCGGTCGATTTTTTGTATTTTTCCCGAGTAGCTTCTCCCCCGCGGAGATGTCGTACCGATTTATGGTACTCCAAAATCTCTTTAACACTGTTGGCCAGCTCCGGGTTGATTTCAGGTAATCGTTCAGTTAAATCTTTGTGGACAGTACTTTTCGAAACACCGAATTCCTTCGCGATCATTCGAACGGTTTTTCTTGTCTCCACGATATACCTGCCTATCTTGATGGTTCGTTCTTTGATGTAATCGTGCACACCACTCGCCTCCCTAAATTGGATGTAAGAGGTGCGAAATGAGACTTCAATATCTAGGCTGCGAAATGTTAAATTGTCATCTTCCCCCTATGAACAAAATGACTGCTAAGCTCGCACGCAGCTTTACTTAGACTTCTCATCGCGGTCCCCTAAAGTTCGTTTTGTAACATTTTATTATTAGGAATGTGGTTATATACCTAAAAGTCAAGTGGGACAAGGGAATTTGTTTACTTTTTATTGAAACAGCCCTCGAAAACGCTTGGCGCACAGTGTCCACCGCTCACAAACAAGCCGATAAAATGTACGAAAAGTTAGAAAATTTTATTTGTCCAGTGCCTGGCACGACAATTTCACCGTTGAGCTGCACCGGTTTTGAGATGGTGCCAGGTACATTTTGGAATTCCTTGTGCGGCAAGGCTTTTGAAAGTGTACCTGGCACTAATTTGGATTCCTTCTCCCGCAAGGCTTTTGAAAGTGTACCTGGCACCGATTTGAATCCCTTGTCCCGCAAGGCTTTTGAAAGTGTACCTGGCACCGATTTTTATCCCTTGTCCCGCAAGGCTTTTGAAAGTGTACCTGGCACCGATTCGGATCACTACTCCGCCAAGGCTTCGTGATCGGTGCCTGGCACGCCCAACCCTCCTTCGCCTCATTTTTTGCGGTTTTCATACAGGTTTTTTGCTCTTGTGTTAAAACTTTTAATGATTCATCATCGTTCGACAGTATTAGTGTTTTTCTTGCCTTGATAAAGGGATTTCTATAGTGTATTCTTGAAATGTTGGAATTTTCGAATAAATTTTATCCTGCTCACATCTTGCCTACATAGTTGCATACGACTCACTTGCAACGAGACACAACCGTGTCCAAACATTCGAGCCAAATTCCAACACCAAAAACAAAAAGAACATAATAACGGGAGGGGACATTGAATGTTCAAAACTTATGAAACCGATTCATTCTTTGATGAAATGCTCCAGGAAAGAGGAAAGCCGCGTGCTCATTATCAAACCCTCTATGATCGATTATCCTCCCTTCCCGAGGATGAACTGCAAGCCCGCCATGAAGCCGCTCAGCAGAACTTCCTCAGACAGGGCATCACCTTCACCGTCTATAACGACGACCAGGGTGCGGAGCGTACGATCCCTTTCGATTTCGTCCCGAACATCATTCCAAAGGACGAATGGCAGCAGCTCGAAAAGGGTCTCATACAACGTGTCAAAGCTCTCAACCTATTTTTAGACGACGTCTATAACGGCCAGCAGATTTTGAAGGACGGCCTCATTCCCCGAGAGCTCGTCGTCACCTGTAAACACTTTTACCCCCAGGTTACGAAAATCAAAGTTCCACGAAGAAACCATATTTTTATGGCTGGTATAGATCTGATCAAAGACGAAAACGGAGAGTTCCGCGTCCTTGAGGACAATCTCAGGAATCCGTCCGGACTATCCTACGTGTTCCAGAACCGTTACGTCATGCGTCACGTATTCCCTGACTTTTTCCAGGACTATGATGTTGTCTCACTCGAAAACCAGTTCACGCACATCCATGACGCTCTATCTTCTATCGCGCCGAACAATGTCTCAAATCCGAACATCGTACTTCTCACACCGGGTGTCTATAACTCTGCTTATTTTGATCATAGTTTCATAGCCCAGCAGCTCGGCATTGAACTAGTTGAAGGACGTGACCTGCTCGTCCGCGACCGTATCGTCTATATGAAAACGACGAGAGGGCTGAAACGCGTCGACGTCATCTACCGCCGTATTGACGATGATTTTCTCGATCCGCTCGAGTTCCGTCCCGATTCTATGCTCGGTGTAGCCGGTCTTCTCGATGCTTACCGCGCTGGAAACGTGACGATCAGCAACGGGATCGGAAACGGTGTGGCTGATGACAAAGCAATCTATCATTATGTTCCGAACATGATCCGCTACTACCTTGGCGAAGAGCCGATTATCAGAAATGTCGAGACGTATTTTTTACGAGATGAAGAACAACGGAAATATGTACTGGAAAATCTCGATCAACTCGTCGTAAAACAGACGGACGGTTCAGGCGGTTATAATCTCTTGATAGGACCGCATGCAACCGAACAAGAAAGGGAAGACTACCGGATCCAGATTGAAAAGAATCCATCCAACTACATTGCACAGCCAATGGTCAATCTCTCACGTCTTCCTGTTTTTAGAGGGGAAAAATTCGCTGGCTGCCACATCGACGTTCGCGCATTCATCTTCAACGGAGAGCATCCACACGTCTTCCCAGGCGGTCTAACACGGGTTGCCCTGAAGGAAGGTTCGGTCGTCGTCAATTCTTCACAGGGCGGCGGCGGTAAAGATACGTGGGTCATGACCGATTAAGGAGGGACAAGCATGCTTAGCAGAGTTTCGAATTCACTATACTGGATGTCACGCAATATCGAGCGCGCGGAAAATACCGCCCGCCTCATTTCTGTACGCCTGATCGGCAGCATCGAGCATAAAGAAAACCACTGGGATGAGCTGATATCAATTGTCGGTGCCAACGAGGATTTTGAGAAGCGCTACGATCTGTATGATGCTCGGTCCGTCATGGATTACATGTCGTTCTCGACCGACAATCCGAACTCGATCTTGAATTGTGTAAAATTGGCGCGGGAGGATGCGCGTGCGATCCGCGAAATCATCCCACAGGAATTATGGGAAATGATGAATTCCTTCTATTGGGAAGTCAAACAATACAAGTATGAAAACTGGACGGTCGATACGATTGATGATTTTTATCAAATGATCATTCGCCAGTCTGCCCTTTTCCAGGGGATGGTTGAAGCGACATTATCGTTTGATGAGGCCTATTTGTTCATCAAGATGGCGAAATTCATTGAACGTGCCGAAAAAACGTCCCGCATCCTCAATATCTACTATTACCGTTCTGAGGATCCAGAACACAATGATCCATCACTTTACCGCCATTGGTTCGCGGTTCTGCAATCTGTCAGCGGGCACGAGGCTTATTTGAAAAAGCACCATCCGTTCATCACCGGTGAGCGTGTCATCGAGTTTCTGTTGTTTGATGAGGCTTTTCCACGTTCGATCAATTACTGTTTGGAGCAGGTCTACAATGTGTTCCAGGAGCTTGAGAATGGTAAAATCGAGCATTATTCGGAGGATCTGCATCAATTGATCGCCCAGATGCGCCAGGATTTTAAAACGATGTCTGTTATTGACGTCATTACAGAGGATATCCATCAATTTTTACAAAAGTTCCAGTCCGATTGCTTTCAACTCGGCCGTTTGATCAATAAAACCTACTATCTTGGAGAAGTCGGCGTATGAAATACAGGGTCACCCAGCATACACATTACACATACGAGCTACCAGTGAGCCAGAGCATCAATCAATTCCGGCTGAAGCCGATTGATGACGTGAAACAGGAATGCATTTCTTTTAAAAAAGAAATCACACCGAACGTTCCGTCGTATGTCCATTACGATTATTGGGGCAACCACGTGGAGACGTTCTATGCCTGGGAGGACCATGATGAGCTTTTGCTCGTGACTACATCTGAAGTAATGATCGACCCTTACGCTTTCAAGGAAGCCTATTCGTTCAGTTCTCAGATGAGGGACGCACTCTTTTCACATTCGTTCAAGGAACAGTATGCCGAATTTTTGATGAAAACGGAGTACACGACGCTTCCTGATGAGATATGTAAGGAAATTACCGATCCGTTATGGCAGCAATCCGATGATCCTTTTGAATTCGTAAAACTGGTGAACAAGTATATTTACGATACCTTCACCTACACGCCTGGATCCACGACAGTGACCACGACCGCTTCGGAAGCACTGGAAAATAAGGTCGGAGTCTGCCAGGATTACACCCATTTGATGCTGGCGTTATGTCGGTCACGCGGAATCCCCGCCCGATATGTGAGCGGTTATCTGTATATCGGTGAAAATTCAGCTATGCGCGGAGATGCTGCGACGCATGCCTGGGTCGAAATAAAGCTTCCGACAGCCGGATGGATCGGTTTTGACCCGACGAATAACGTCCTTGTAAAAGATCAGCATATTCGTATCGCAGTCGGACGTGATTATGGAGACATTGTCCCATTGAAGGGTGTTTATCACGGAGGCGTCCAGAAGCTTGATGTGAAGGTCAGTGTTTATGCGTTAGAGGAAAATGTAACAGCTTGATTCTTAAGGATTATGAAAACAGCGGAAGGCTTGGCGGCCCTCCGCTTTTTGTGTTGGTTTTTAATTATTGCGTTTTTTTCATGAATTCGAGGATCTCAAGGTCGATGTAGCCTCGCTTCTGTTCGCGTTCTTCAAAATTCTCCTGATGGATGAGTACGCGCAAGGCGTCCAAGACGGCATCCTCTGAATGTTCGTCGCTTCTTTCAAGATAGCCAAGGCGCTCAAGCTCAAATGCGAGCTGTCGGAAAACATCTCCCTTAACCTCGAGGATGTTCTCTTCTTTCGAGCGTGAAAAATAAAGCTGATGCAGATCATGGATGCGGATCAATTCTTTGATCGGTTCCTTGTGATCGTCGACACGAAGATCGATGGCACGGTCATTGTAGCCGCCGTAACCGCCTTTATCTTTGACGATTAAGAGGGCTGCCGACTGCTTACCACGGCTATCCCCACCGGCATGCTGGCCAGCGTTGAGGGCAGTGAGAAGGCGATGCGCTAAGGTGCCTGTGGTGTTCTCGAACGCCTCTCCCATCTGATCGACGGTTTCCTGATTGACGAGAATATTCCCTTGCGCAGCATAATGCTTACCTGTACGGCCGCCTGCCCAATCATAGCAATCCTCACCCGTAAAAGTCGCGGGATTCCCCTTCGCATCAACGACTCCGACCTGGCGAAGCTCCCGCTGCTCATCTTTTTCCGTCAATAATCGGATCGTTTCTTCAGCAGACTTGCCCGACGCCATATGCTCGAGACCTTTCGGACCGTAAGACGTGTTGGCAAATGACTGTGTTGCTACCGCACCGACACCCGCTTTCGCCCATGGCACAACAGATCCCACACCGATGAACTTCGACTGAACCGCGATACCTAGCTCTTCTGTTTCTGGATCAAAACCGACAATAGAAAACGTAGCTACCAAATCATTCGGAATCTTCCCTGTATACAAGAACGAACACTCTCCCTTCACAACCTCTAACCAGTAATTCTCGATGTCCACCCCATTCCCCTTTTCACCCGAGAAAAAACGTGGACCTCCACCTTCGGCTGTACCAGGCACCGATTACGAAGCCTTGCCGCAGAAGGCATTCTGATCGGTGCCAGGTACACTTTCAAACCCCTTGCTGCGCTTGGGTTCCTGTTCGGTGCCTGGTACACTTTCAAATCCCTTGCTGCGCTTGGATTCCTGTTCGGTGCCTGGTACATTTTTAAACCCCTTGCTGCGCTTGGGTTCCTGTTTGGTGCCTGGTACACTTTCGGAACCCTTCTCTCCCAACGCTTCTCTGGAGGTGCCTGGCACCGAGGTATGTGGCACCGAGGGAACAAGAAAAAAAGCTCTGGAGTTTCTCCAGAGCTTGTCTAGTGTTTATTTGTTTTGACGCTTTAGTGGTTTTAAGCGCCTGATTGATCTTCATCCTCGACAGAGTTTTCCTGTGGTTGAGCGTCGTCATTTTGGGTTTCGCTTGACGGGTTTGCATTCTCTTCATCAGAGTCTACATCAGCTTCTTCTTTTGCGTCCGCATCTGTTTCTTCATCAGTAAGAGTTTCGTTGACTTCTTGCTTTTGAGCAGGAATGTCAGTGACTGTTTTACTGAAGTACTCTTCTGGGTTGACTGCTACGCCATCCTTACGTACTTCAAAGTGTGCGTGTACTTGTGCTTCTTTGTCAAGAAGGCTCATACCTGCTGTCCCTAGGACATCACCTTGCTTCACAGTGTCACCTTTTTCAACTTGTAAGTTTTCAAGGCTAGAGTAGTGAGTCGTTACACCGTTATCGTGTTCGATGTGGACGAAGTATCCTACTAGCGGATCCTGACCAGCATCTACAACTTTACCACTCAAGCTTGCCATTACATCAAAAGGTTCACCGCTCTCAGTCGCATAGTTGATTCCTTTATTCTGGAAGTAGGTATTATTATAGAATACGAGAGCTGCTTCTTGTTCTGCTTCAGATGCTTTACTATCATAGAACTTTCTTTGAACTGTGACGCCATCTGAAACTGGTGACTTAAGTACTTCTGAGTCTGACATTACTGGTACTGAATCTTGATCTTCAAAACCGATTGGATCTGCTTCATCATTTAGATTATCTCCAATACTATTTTGATACCAAAGAACAGATGCCAAAATCACTGCTGCAAACCCAAGATATACTGCCGGATAAACCCAACGCTTCTTTTTGTACCACTTTGCCTTAAGAGGATTTTTTTGTTTTTCTTCTTCTCTCATTTTGCATCACCTCAGCAACATTGTTGGCACATTTTTCAAAATATATACATTCCGATAAATTTTTTCTGAATATTATTTCGACAAACCGGGGAAAGTAACAAGTTGCTTTGGATGATCCGCACGCAAAACCACACAAAAATGCCACTGCCTCAAAAGACAGTAGCGGTGCCTGGTACACTTTCAAAGTCCTTGCAGTACAAGGGATTCAAAACGGTGCCAGGCACCATTTGAGACCCCAACAGCCCCAAGGGGTTCGCTTCGGTGCCTGGCACCGAATCAAACTCGTTGGGGCTGTAGGGTGAAATTGTCGTGCCTGGCACCGAAGCGAATAGATCGGTTAGTTCGATGCGGTGAGTTTGCTTGTGTAAGCCTGGGTGTCGGTGATTTCTACGCCGTTGTAGTAGTGTTTGACGATTTGGTTATAGTTGTTGCCATCTTGTGCCATTCCATTTGCGCCGTATTGGCTCATGCCGACTCCGTGGCCATATCCGCGTGTTTGAAAAATCACTTCATCGCCTTTTCTAAGAATCGAAAAATCTGAGGATTTGAGATTCAATCCAACTCGGATGTCTTTTCCACTCATTTTCTTGCCGTTGATTTCAATCGTATCAATGTAATTTCCTTTGGTTCTACTCAATACTTTCCCGACTTCTCCCTCTCCATCCGCCAATTTCACATTCAGCTTCGATTCGACGACATCGACAGGGAACGCTTGTTGATGGAAATACTTCGGTGAATCTTTATCCCATGGACTTTCTACACTTCGCAAATACGGAAACGAACTCGACCAATAATCCTCAGAGTTTTGCGTAAAGCCATTACTAGTCGAAAAGAATAATGCATCGATCGGCTTTCCATCATAGGTGATGATCTTTCCTTCCGTTTCTTTCACTGCTTGTGTAATCTTTTTAATTTTCCACTCGTAATCCTTGCCCCATGCTTTCTGAAGTTCTTGATCATTTTTAAAGACCTGGTGGATGACCGCATCCGTCACGTCGGCACCCTCGGGCAGATTCATATCAGCTGGATTCAGAAGCATTTTTATAATATACGTTCTCGCTGTCAACGCCTGGGCCTTCAGTGCCTCGATTTCAAAATCTGCCGGCATCTCAGCCGCGACAACCCCTTTTACATAGTCTTCAAGGGGTAATGTTTCAATTTTTTTAGCAGATGTTTTATAAACAGAGACATCAACTTCTGAATTTAAAACAATCGGCGCTTCGGTTTCTGCCTTTTCCAACTTTCCAGGCGATGCATTTTGCTGAACATCATTTTTAAAAGGCATGACGATCAAACTCGGGAGTAAGAGTATGAATGTAAGTAGTCCAATTATGAAGAGATAAAATGGTGTTCCAAATCGGATTTGGTTCATTGGCAGCCCCCCATAAATTTCAACAGTTATAGTATAGCTTATGGGCTTGGACAACCTTTTAGAACTGAAGAACGCGAACAGTTTCTTCATAAAACCCCCGAAGAAACGAGTGAGAAACCAAACAAAGTTTCCGCAAATTCACATGCCCAAGTTTCGAAGATCATCGCTCAAGAATAAAAATAAATGCACGAAATCACTCCAGGGATCGTCATATGAACGACTTAAATTACAATCTGTTCACTTCTTAGGTTAATCTGTTCACATTTTTGAAGTAATATGTTCACTTTTCGAGTTAATCTAACCACTTTTACGGATAATCTGGTCACTCCTTGATCAATCTGTTCACTTTCAAGGTTATTCTGTTCACTTTGTAAATTATTTTGTTCACTCCTCCGATTGATTTGTTCATTCTTAAATTAGGCTCAAAACCTTGGCTACCTTCGCAGCAACAAGAGCAGAAAATCCAACAACCAAAAAAGCCGCCTCCCTGTAGAAGACGACTTTCTTATAAGTAGATATATTATGCCTTAGCTTTTAAGTTTTGTGTTGTATTTTCGTTTGTGATCGATTCTGTTTCTTCTTTCACGCGTTCCACGTCTGCACCTAGTGCTGCTAATTTTCCGGAGAAATCAACGTATCCGCGATCTAAATGTTGTAGTTCTGTGACTCTTGTGTATCCGTCTGCAATAAGACCTGCAAGGATAAGCGCTGCTCCAGCACGTAGATCTGTCGCTGCTACTTCTGCACCTTGAAGCTTCGCTGGTCCATTGATCACTGCAGAACGACCTTCGATTTTAATATCACCATTCATACGACGGAATTCTTCCACATGCATGAAACGATTTTCAAAAACAGTTTCCGTAATAACACTTGTTCCATTGGCGGCTAATAATAAAGACATCATTTGCGACTGAAGGTCAGTTGGAAATCCTGGATGAGGCATCGTTTTGATGTCAACCGGCTTCAACTTTTCAGGTCCAACGATACGAACGCCTTTTTCTGTTTCAGTAATAGAGACACCCATTTCCTGAAGTTTTGATACAAGTGGTGTCAAATGTTCATTTTGTGCGTTCTCGATTGTCACATCACCACCAGTAATTGCAGCAGCAACCATGAATGTTCCAGCTTCAATACGGTCTGCGATGACTTGATGTTCTGCACCATGCATTTCTTCTACACCTTCGATACGAAGTGTGCCTGTACCTGCCCCATATACCTTAGCTCCCATTGCGTTCAGGTAATTCGCAAGACAAACGATTTCAGGTTCCTTCGCTACATTCTCGATGATGCTCGTGCCTTCTGCTAAGGCAGCTGCCATCATGATGTTTTCAGTTGCACCTACACTTGGGAAATCCAAATAGATTTTAGCCCCTTGCAAGCGTCCTTCCTTTTTCGCTTCGATAAAACCGTTCCCGATTTTAACTTCCGCTCCCATGGCTTCAAAGCCTTTTAAATGCTGGTCGATCGGACGTGATCCGATTGCACAGCCTCCTGGTAAAGCAATTCGTGCGATCCCGACTCTTGCTAGTAATGGGCCCATCACCAGGAATGATGCTCTCATTTTACGAACATATTCAAAAGGTGCTTCTGTCTTCAATGGGCGTGTAGCATCTACTTTTATTTGATTATTCGAGTATTCAGCGCCAATATTCAAATGGCGTAGTACTTCGTTTATCGTATAAACATCGGCAAGTGCTGGCACTTCCGAAATAGTGCTTGTTCCTTTACTAGCTAAAATCGATGCTGCGATGACAGGCAGTACGGCATTCTTTGCCCCTTCTACTCTGACGGAGCCTTCTAACCGCCTACCACCACGGACGATGATTTTTTCCAAGATAATTCCCCTCCGCGTCCAATTTATATATTAATATTCAGTCGTAATTATCGGTGTTCCAATTGTTATGGTTGTCTTTCCGCCTATTCCACTGTTCCGGAGTCCAATTTGCAGGTTCATCCGTTTTCGATCTGTTAGGATTGAAGGCTTCCATTCGTCAGTATATGCTGATAGGGACAGAAATGTCTCTTCGTTTAATGTCTCAATTATGGATGCGTCAAATGACTGAACGAGTTGTTTCGCCAATTTTTGCAAAACAATACTCATTTTATCAGACTTTACGCCTTCAACACAAGTATATATTTTCGCATTCTCCCCTAGAAACAGCTGGACTTTGTACCTATACTCAGGTTTGAAAGCTTTCCAACTTTCAGGGTCCCAGGACTTCCCCTGAACATAATAAATAATGTACGCCATGTATTGATTTTTGTGGGGGTAAGCAAACACTGAAACTTTCTCTTCTATACCATATGGATTCGTATAATGCCCTGTTACGTTCCAATGTTCTTTCGTTTCGACAATCTTCTCCCACCGGAAGTTTGGCGATTTTGCCTGCAGGCTTTCTACTAACGATACATACCCTGTAAAATCTGAAACAAAACCAAATTTATTTTTACCATAAAAAGACCAACCTTCGATCGTTATGTCAGACTCCTCCATAACGCGGGTTATATCCATTAGTTCTTGATCAGACCATGTGGATTGTTTCGCCTCCGCACCTGAAAAACATGCAAGCAAAATCGTCAACGACATTCCGAATAGTACAAATTTTTGTTTCATGAATCCCCACTCCTCTCCTCATTACAATTGTTGCCATGAGAGAGAGGTTCATACATGGAAGATGTAGTCAAGATACGACAAAGCCTAACCTCATCCATCGACATTCTTCATTATGTATTGGTCTCTAACATTTCCCGTCTTTTCATTCGTTATTTTTTAGAACAGATATTTCAACTGTGTCGACCAGGACAGATAATTCATGAAAAACGATGTTAATAGTGACGCAAGCGCGATTGTCAGTAAAATCATCAACAACTGTGCTTGAAAGACACGTCCACTTTTAATGAACCTTTCAAAATTGAGTGCTTGTAACGCCCACCAGGATACAGCGAGAAAAACGATACTCACGATTATATTCAACAAAGCCTGTGTTCCAAATGGGTGCATAAGACGTTAAACCTCCAATAATTTGCATACCTATATTTTTCGACAAGTTTTTCATTTTTCCTTCGGTTATCTTCATTAATTTACAAAATAAACCTTTAGACCTAATTATCCGCCTATTTCCCGCGCAATATTCGACAATTCCCTGCCACATATCCAAGCACACAGCAAATCGTCACCCGATATATCGGACACACAGAGGTTTAAAATCCTAAGCTTCCGAAACATAGTGGACACCAGTGACCTTATTTGCTCCAAATGCTGCATCTTTCGTAAATTAGCGGACACCGGAGACCTTATGTGCTTTGAATATGAAAAAAATTAGGCTCAGGGTTGTTTTTGCCAATTAGCGGAACAGTTGTCCTCTAATTATTAACTGTTGAAGTTAATTCCAAACAGAATTAAGAACAAGGTACACAAAAAAGAGCCGAACCACTGGGGTTCCGCTCTCGAAAATGTAAATACTATTTTACAAACAGCTCGTTCATATCGAATCCTTGGAAAAACTCGTATGCTGCGCTTGGATAGACACCGAACAAGAGGGTGCCGGCTGTACAGATGATCATGACGATCAACAGCCCGATCGATGGTCGCATCGGATCGACACCGCCTTTACGGAAAAAGATCTGTACGAGTACATTGAAATAATACACGTAAGATACGACCGTCGTGGCGATCATAACAGAGGCCAGTACATAGTGCCCGGTACCAAGGGAGCTCATGAAGATCCCAAACTTCCCGATAAATCCTGCTGTGAATGGAAGTCCAGCAAGCGACAGAATGAACACGCCCATCATCACCGCTACCCATGGCGCGCGTTTATACAGTCCTGCAAACGCCGTGAAGTCTTCTGATTTCTCACGTTCGGTTACGAATTGGATGACAGCGAACGCACCGATATTCATCAATAAATAGGCGAGTAGATAGAACCATGTCATTTTAAAAACTAGCAGCGATAATGAGACGAATGGCACGAGCACATAACCAGCGTGTGCGATACTCGAGTATGCGAACATGCGCTTGATGTTTCGTTGTCTCAAAGCAACCAGATTACCTACAACCATCGTAACACCGGCAATGACTGCGATGTATGGCTGAAGCTCCAGAATGATCGCGTTATGCCAGCCCTGGACAGATAAGAACGTGATCAGGAATACTTTTAAAATCAGTGTAAATCCGGCTGATTTCGAAACGACGCTTAAGAAAGTCGTAACAGGTGTCGGAGAGCCCTGGTATACATCAGGTGCCCACATGTGGAATGGAGCAGCTGCGATCTTAAACGAAAGTCCGACAAACAGCATGACGAATGCCATGATCACAAGGAAAGCGTTCTGTTCAACAACGGGGTTTGTCAATGCCTCACCGATATCATACAGATTGGTCGCTCCTGTCAAACCGTAAATATAGCTCATTCCGAAAAGAGTGATGGCAGTGGCGATTCCTCCATTGACGACATATTTGAATGCCGCTTCGTTCGAATGTAGATTGGTTTTCCGAATCCCCGCTAATATATAGGAAGAAATCGATAACAATTCAAGTCCGACGAACAACGTGATGAGGTCCGCACTGGATGCCATCATCATCGCTCCGAGCAATGCCGTCAACAAGAGATAGAAGAATTCTCCTCTGAACTCCCATTTGGTTTTCCCCTCATAATCAAGGGCTAACAACAATATCAATCCGGTTGCTACAAGGAACAATAATTTGAACGCGAGCGCGAATGAATCGAAGCGATACGTATCAAAAAGGATGCTCGTCGGTTCTGTGCCGATCTGCATGAGCGAAAAAACGATCGCAATGATTACACCCGCAATCCCTACAAGCGCAAGCGGCTTACGGCTCGCTTTATTCGGCATGAACAAATCCATCAACGACAGCAAAGTCGCTACAATCAATATCGTGAACTCAGGGGCCATGATACCCCAGTCATAGCTCAACAATTTTTCTAGTGTCATACAACAGCCCCCCTGCCTGCCATCATGGCGTTGATCGTAAGTTGCAGCATATCAGATAGGACTGCTGGATAAACTCCAATCAGAACAATCAAAAAGGTCAGTACCAATGCTGGCACCCATTCGATGAACCGCGCTTCTTTAATCGAAACAAGTGGTTCTTTCGTTTCGCCGAAGGTTATCGTTAAAACGGCACGCAGCATATAAACCGCTGTCAGGATGATTCCCAGCGCCCCGACTGCTGCTAGCACCGGCATGACTTCGAATAATCCGAGGAATGCCATGAATTCACTGACAAAACCGGACATTCCAGGCAGCCCGAGTGACGCGAGGCCTCCCGCTAGCAAGAATCCAGCGGTGACCGGCATCACTCTTGCCATTCCACCTAAATGCGTGATCAACGACGTTCCTGTACGTTGATACATCAATCCGACTAGGAAAAACAGCAACGCTGAGATCAATCCGTGGGAGATGACTTGGAACATCGCCCCCTGGATACCAGCATCGGTCAAGCTTCCGAGTCCGATCAGCACAATCCCCATATGAGACACACTGGAGTATGCGAGGACCTTTTTAAAGTCAATCTGTACGAATGCAATGAACGCACCGTATAAAAGGTTGATCACTCCGAGTAAAGCGATCCAAAAGGCAATCTTCTCAAACTCCCCTGGGAAGAACCCGATTCCAAATTGATAAAGTCCGTAAGCACCAATCTTGAGCAAGATTCCAGAGTGGATCATGACAATCGAAGGCGGTGCTTGGACGTGCACTTGCAGCATCCAGGAGTGCAATGGTACGATTGGCAATTTCACGCCTAATGCGACCAATAAGGCAATCAACAATCCCATCCGAAAGTTGTCTCCCATGTACAACCGCTCAAGTAACTCAGGCGGTTGGCTCAAGAACGCGGATAGCCCAGTGAAATTCATTGTTCCTGCCTTCATATAAAGGATGATGAACACGATTAGTAAAATCGCAGAACCTAATCCGTTGTAGATTAAAAAGCTATACGCTGCCTTCTCTTTGTCGAGATAGCCCCACTTTCCGATCAAGAAGAATGTCGGAATCAATGTGATTTCGAAAAAGATGAAGAAAAGCAGCAAGTTTTGTGAAGCGAAAACCCCAAGCATGCCGATTTCTAATAGAAGAAACAGCATGAAGTAGCCTTTCGACTGCTCCTTGATCCAGGCTGATGCTGCTGCAGCAAGGGTCGAAACAATCGCTGTCAATAATAAAAGCAGCACGGTCAACCCATTGACACCGAGTTCATAGTTGACTGAGAAATCCCCGCCGTTCTGCAAGGCTTGAAGATCGAAATTGATCCATTTGTATTGCTCGATGAATTGTAATGATTCGTTCGCACTGTCAAATCCAAAATAAACGATGAAAGCAAGGACGAGCGGCAACAGCGTCGCCAAAAATCCGACCCACTTGATGGCGCTATCCTCCGTTTTCGGTACAAACAACAATACCAGTATTCCTACGATCGGGGAGAAAATAAGTGCAGATAGTAGAATTGAATTCATTACGTCAAGTACCCCCCTAACCAAGCAACGATGAGAAGCAGGACAGCCATTCCGGCGAACGCGACTGATCCATAAAGCTGCACCTGTCCGTTCTGTGCTTTCGAACTGATTTTACTCAACCACCCGACAGCACCGGTAACAAGCTGGACGACACCTTCGACGACGAAGCGATCGATATAATACCAGAAGTAACTGAATCCTCTCGTTCCTTTTACAAAGCTATAATCGTATGTTTCATCGATGAAGTATTTGTTCAATAAAATATAGTGGAAATCCGGTGAGGCTTCGGATAGCCTTCTCACTTTTTTCTTTGCATAGACGAGCCATGCCATGAAAATTCCCAGCAATGAAACGGCTGTTGCGACAACAGGGATCCACCAGTGTGCCTCATGGTGATGTATTTCTACATAAGGATTGTTCGCCAGATAATCACCAAGCACTTGCGCTACCGGTGTATTGATATAACCAGCCACCACTGCCAAAATCCCGAGCACGACCATCGGGAACACCATGACACCCGGTGATTCGTGGACTTTTTTCACTTTACCGCGGTTCTCGCCAGTAAAGACAAGGAAAAACAGTCTGAACATATAAAATGCGGTCAAAAATGCCGCAATAACTGCGATCCAGAATAGTCCATAACGGCCATCTGCATAAGTTGCCGCTAAAATTTCATCTTTACTGAAAAAGCCAGACAACAAAGGTACACCTGAAATCGCCATCGCACCGATCAAGAACAATGGTGCTGTCCATTTCATCTTCTTCCATAGGCCGCCCATTTCATGGATGTTTTGCGTATGTACGGCATGAATCACACTTCCAGCAGCCAGGAACAAGAGGGCCTTGAAAAATGCATGCGTCGTCAAGTGGAAGATTCCAGCTACGTAGCCTGAAGATCCTAATGCAAGCATCATATAGCCAAGCTGAGAGACTGTGGAATACGCAAGAACACGTTTGATATCTGCCTGCGCAAGACCGATCGTTGCTGCAAAGATCGCCGTGAAACCACCGACGACAGCGACCGTGGTCATCGCCGTTTCAGATGCTTCGAATAGCGGGAATGTAGCGGCAACCAGGTAAACACCTGCTGCAACCATCGTTGCTGCGTGGATCAAAGCCGAAACCGGTGTCGGACCTTCCATCGCATCCGGTAACCATGTATGTAATGGGAATTGACCTGATTTACCGATTGCCCCGATGAAAATCAAAATCGCAGTCAGTGTAATCCAGCCTTGCGAAATATCTCCTGCTGCGACTGCATCAAAGATGACATCGAGTTCAAAGCTTCCGACCTGCCAGAATAGCAAGATCATCCCGATGAATAGGCCGACATCCCCGATACGCGTCATGATGAAGGCTTTCTTGGCTGCTTCACGTGCTTCATTTTTATAGAAATAGTACCCGATCAACAAGAATGAACCGACACCGACAAGCTCCCAGAAGATATAGAGCTGTAATAGGTTCGGTGAAATGACGAGACCGAGCATTGCGAATGTGAACAAGCCAAGGTATGCAAAAAAGACAGGAAAACGATTGTCGTCATGCATATAACCCTTGGAATACACCTGGATGAGAAAGCTGACGAGCGAGACGATGACGAGCATAAGAGCGTTCAATGGATTGATTTCATAACCAACCGTCAGTACAGTGTTTCCGATCGCAAGCCATTCAAGGGTTTGTTTTACAGGTTCTCCGCCCCACTGTCCCATGAAAATGACGACAGACAAAATGAGGGAGCCTAATGTCAGTAATGAGCCGACGAGTGCTGATGCTTCTTTCAACCTACGACCAAACAATAAGAGAAGGACGAAGGATAGAAGTGGTAACACAGGTATGAGCCAGATGATTGGGTTCATTGTCGATCCTCCTCCTTATCGTTTCATAATGTCCATCTCATCTACGTTTACAGTCTTACGATTACGGTAGAGAGCGATCAGAATCGCAAGCCCTACCGCAGCTTCAGCAGCAGCGACGGTAATCGTAAACAAGGAGAAAATTTGTCCAGTGATACTAGGATTGATGCCGTATTTCGCAAAGGCGACAAGGTTGATGTTCACCGCGTTCAACATCAATTCGATGGAGATCAAGACGATGACGGCGTTCCGTTTCGTCAAAGCTCCGAAAAGTCCGATACAAAAGAGGATCAGAGCAAGAACAAGATAGACGGATAAAGGTACACTACTCATTGTCCTCTGCCCCCTCCTTTTCATCATCCCGTTTCGCCAAAATGATCGCTCCGACCAGTGCTACAAGGAGCAAGACAGAGGTCAATTCGAATGGAATGACGTATTTGGAATATAAAGCGACCCCGATCTTTTCCGTATTATCTACGTGCAGATCGGCTGCCTGTTCACCAAAGCTCAGATCATTGATTTGAAAGAACATGACGACGAAGAATGCGACAATCCCTGTCAATACCAGGATCATCCTCGGTGTCCCAATCTTCGTTTCGGTCTTGTCATCGTGCCGCGTCAGCATGATTCCGAAGAGCATGATGATCGTGATCGCTCCAGAATAGATGAGGATTTGCACGAATGCGACGAATTCCGCTGACAGCATCACGTACAATCCCGCAATCGAGAGGAACGTGAAGACGAGGGCGATCACCATGTGGACAACCTTCGTCAGGTTCAGCATCAGTACACCGCTACCGATTGCAACAAGTGCAAGAACAAAGAATAAGATCAATTCACCATTCATACCTTATTCTCCTTTCTTACGTTCGTATCGTTTTCGTCGAGCCATTCAAGATTCTTGAACAGCTCATCGCGGCTGTACTCCGCCAGTTCGAAATTGTTCGTCATGACGATCGCTTCTGTCGGACAGACTTCTGTGCAAAGGTCACACAGGATGCAGATTTCGAAATTGATATCATACGTATCGATGATTTTCCCTTTTTTATTCGGATCCGGGTGCTTTTTACCTGTCAGTTCAATACAGTCTGTTGGACAGATATTCGCACATTGGTTGCAGACGATGCATTTTTCCGGATAGAATTTCTGGATTCCTCGGAAACGATCTGGCATCTCAAGCGGTTCATCCGGATACGAATACGTCACGTTCTGTTTGGTCAAGTTTTTCAGTGTGTATTTTAACCCTTTTACGAGTCCTTTCATTGTAATCCCTCCGTTAGAACCAGATTTCCTTGATCACCGCGCTTATAAAAATGTTAAGCAGTGCTAACGGCAATAGTACTTTCCATCCGAATGACATGAGCTGATCGGCGCGCATACGTGGTAATGTGGCACGCAGCCAGATCAAGAAGAAAACGACAACGCTGAATTTCAGCGCGAACCAGATGATTCCTGGAATGAATTCAAGGTACGGCACCGGATTCCATCCACCTAAGAAAAGAATCGTCGTAATCGATGCCATCGCAAACAGATAGACATATTCAGTAAGCATGAAAAACGCCCATCTGAATCCGGAATATTCGACGTGATAACCTGCCACGAGCTCGGACTCCGCTTCTGGTAAGTCGAACGGTGTCCGGTTCAATTCTGCAACAGATGCGATCATGAAAATTGCGAATGCGAGCGGTTGTACGAATAGAAATGCGAGACTTTCCTGCGCTTCGACGATCGTAATCAGATTCAAACTTCCTGTAAGAAGGATGATCCCGATTACCGACATGACAAGCGGCACTTCATAGGAAATCATCTGGGCTGCAGAACGCATACCACCTAACAGCGCATATTTGTTATTCGAAGCCCATCCGCCCATCAGGACACCGACCGTAGAGATGCCGGAAATCGCGATGTAATAAAGCAATCCGATTCCGATGTCGGAAAATCGGAGTGACTCTGAAAATGGAATGACAGCGAGTACCATGAACGCTGGTGCAAAGGCAATGACCGGAGCCAAAATGAACAAAGGTCTGTCTGCCGCTTTCGGAATCGTATCCTCTTTCAATAAAAGCTTGAGGACGTCAGCTACGGTTTGGAGCAATCCAAACGGTCCGCCGACACGGTTCGGTCCGATACGGAGCTGCATGAATCCCATAACTTTACGCTCGGCTAAGATCGCATACGTTACAAATCCGAGTACCATCATGAGCAAGCTCGCACCGAGTCCGAAAAAGATCAGTGTATTTGTCAGTGAAGGTGATGAGTAGAGCAACTCTTCCATCATCAGCCGTCCACCTCCCCAAGTACGATGTCAATACCGCCAAGGATCGTGATCAAGTTGGCGATATTCTCACCCTTCAACAGCTTCGGTAAAATCTGCAGGTTATAGAAAGAAGGTCTTCTGAACTTCAGACGATACGGTTCCTTCTTTCCTTCGGATGAAATATAACAGCCGATTTCTCCCCTAGGGGATTCAATACGTACGTAGGTTTCACCTGCAGGCGGCTTGATGATTCGCGGAACCTTCGCCATGATGTCCCCTTCTTTCGGGAATTGTTCAACAGCCTGCTCGACGATTTTGATCGACTCTTCGATTTCAGCCAGACGGCACTTATAACGGGACCAGGCATCCCCGCCGTCAAATACAGGGACATCGAAATCGAAACGGTCGTAGATGGAATAAGGTTCTTTTTTCCGAAGGTCCCAATCGACGCCGGTACAGCGGAGGTTCGCACCGCTCAAGGAGTAAGCGAGTGCTTCTTGTTTCGTATACTTCCCGACACCGCGGACACGGTTAAGGAAGATTTCGTTTCCGCTGACAAGATCGTGGTAGCCCGCAAGTTCTTTACGCATGTGCGGAATGAACTCTTCGACTTTCTCGATCCAGCCTTCCGGCGCGTCCCATTTCACGCCGCCGACACGCATGTAGTTGAATGTCAGACGCGCACCAGAGATTTCGTTAAGTAAATTGATGATCATCTCCCGTTCACGGAATGCATATAAGAACGGGCTCAGTGCACCGATATCAAGTAAATATGTACCGAACCAAACGAGATGACTCGCAATACGACCCAGCTCCATCACGAGGACGCGTAAATAGTCCGCACGCTCAGGAATCTCCATGTCCATCATCGTCTCGACTGCGTGACAGAGGATATAGTTGTTCGTCATCGCTGATAGATAGTCCATCCGGTCGGTATACGGAATGATCTGTGTGTATTGCAGGTCTTCAGCGAGCTTTTCCGTTCCACGGTGGAGGTAACCGATTACAGGCGTCGCTTCCTTGATGATTTCTCCATCGATTTTCAACACGATCCGGAACACGCCGTGGGTACTTGGATGCTGAGGTCCAACATTAAGCAGCATTTCTTCTGTACGAATCATGGGTTACACCTCCACATCGTATGGTTCATAATCTTTTCGCATCGGGTATCCGACCCAATCATCCGGCATCAGGATCCGCGTCAAGTTCGGGTGTCCGGTAAAACGGATTCCGAGTAGATCATACGCTTCACGCTCCGGCCAATTCGCTCCAGGCCACACCGGTGTCACAGATGCGACTTCCGGATTGTCACGGTCCAGTTTCACTTTCACCGCAACCGGCTGATTGTTTTTAAAGGAATAAAGATGGGTATAGACTTCCATATGCGTTTCAAAATCGGTTCCATGCAATTCGCTTACATATTCAAAATTCAGTTGTTCATTATGCTTGAGGAATTCTGCTAGTTTATAAAACTTCTCCCGTTTGACGACGAGGGTCGGGACGTCCTTTCCAAGTCTGTTAATATAGGACTCTTCCAGAATGTCTTCACCAAGGTTATCCTTGATCGTCTTCACATACTTATCCAGGAGGGGCTGGTTTGGTGATGGCTTCTCTTCAGCTGGTTCAGCGGTCTTCGCTCCGGCTCCGCCAGCTGCTGATTTTGCTTTTGCAGCTGCGGCGGCTTTGGCTTTGGCTGCTGCGATCGCCTTCGCTTTTTCATCATCTCCAGCGCCACTGCCTGACTTGGCGGCTTTCGCTTTCGCGGCAGCGGCTGCCTTGGCTTTGGCTGCTGCGGCGGCTTTGGCCTTTGCGGCTGCAGCGGCCTTGGCTTTGGCTGCTGCGGCGGCCTTCGCTTTTTCATCATCTCCAGCTCCACCGCCAGACTTGGCGGCTTTCGCTTTCGCGGCGGCGGCTGCCTTGGCTTTGGCTGCTGCGGCAGCTTTGGCCTTTGCTTTGTCATCTGAGGAGGCTGGCGCAGCCGGTTCTGCAGAATCTGCTTCTTTTGCTGCTTTTTTCTCAGCAGCCTTGCGTTTTGCCTCTTCGATAGCTATACGTTTCGCTTCCGCTTTCTCTTCTTCGCTCATTTCGGAGAATGGTTTTTCACCAGCACCAGCTTTTGGGGACGGTTCTCCTGCTTCCTTCCCAGCTTCTTTTGCTGCTTTCTTCTCAGCTGCCTTGCGCTTCGCCTCTTCAACCGCTTTGCGCTTTGCTTCCGCCTTCTCTTCTTCGCTCATTTCGGAGAATGGTTTTTCAGCAGCACTGGCTTTTGGCGACGGTTCTCCTGCTTCCTTCCCAGCTTCTTTCGCTGCTTTCTTCTCTGCAGCCTTGCGCTTCGCTTCTTCGACAGCTTTACGCTTCGCTTCTGCTTTCTCTTCTTCGGTCATTTCGGAGAATGGTTTCTCTTGATCACTCATTTATCCGTCACCCGCTTCCCAGTCTTAGCTTCATAGCGGATTTTTTCTTGTAGTTTATTAATTCCATAGATTAATGCCGCTGGGTTCGGAGGGCAGCCTGGAATATAGACATCGACAGGGACAACCTGGTCGACTCCTTTTACAACAGCATACGATTTTATGTATGGTCCGCCTGCTGTTGCGCAAGAGCCCATCGCAATCACCCATTTCGGCTCTGGCATCTGGTCATAGAGACGCTTCAGTACAGGCGCCATTTTTTTCGTAACCGTACCTGATACGATCATGACATCAGATTGCCGAGGGGAAGTACGGAAAAATGAGCCGAAGCGGTCCAAGTCATAGTGCGACGCACCGGTTCCCATCATTTCAATTGCACAGCAAGCTAACCCGAACGTTAAAGGCCAGAGGGAGTTGCTTCTTGCCCATGCCTTCACCTGTTCGAGTGTGACGAAAAATACATTTTTGGAGAGCTCTTGTCGTTCTTCTGGGGTAATCTGCTCCAATTTTACATCCATTTTAACACCTTCTTCTTCCACGCATAGATGAGTCCAATCAACAACATGACGATGAAGATCGCCATTTCGATCAGGGCGAAAATCCCGAGCTTATCATAAGCGACGGCCCATGGATATAAGAACACCGTTTCTACATCGAAAATAACGAACAGCAAGGCGAATATGTAGTAACGGACATTGTATTGCACCCAGCTTTGATGAAAGGGCTCGATACCACTTTCATAGGTTGTTTGTTTTTCTTTCGTCGGTTTTGTCGGTCGCAGGATCTTACCGGCAGTCAAAGCGACAATAGGTAAAAGAATGCCTAATAGCAGGAACATCAAAACGACCAGGTAGTTGTTTTGATACAAGTGATAGAGCTCCATATGTACCTCCCCATCTGTCTATTTAAGGTCGATGTTAGAAATTTTTTAAAATTGTAATCGCTATCAATTATACCAAATACCAATTTTTGTGTCGACACGATGAATGACAGTTATCCCCACTTTCTTCGCCACACGAAATGTACGCCTCTCTTGCGGAATGAGAGGCGTATCCACTTTTTATGCTTGACCCATACTTCTAGCTTATTTATCTCGAAAAATTTCATGCTGGAATCTCGGCTTCTTTTTACCTATCTTTCATTCAATTACTCCCCTTGCCAAGCGTCATCGGTTGTTACGGAAGTGTGCATTCAACTGCCCGCGGATCATTTCCTCTTTCACCAGATCCTTTTTCAGCTTTTTCTTCGATACCATTTCTTTCTTGATTTCGTTCGTCTGGACGCCGTCCTCTCTTTTATTTGCGATCTCCATAAGTGTTTCTACGTCTGAAAATGAATATTTACGAGTGCATTTGGCCGTTCTTTCAGGAAAAATCAGCTTGCGTTCTTCATAATAGCGGATCTGACGTTCACTTAACCCCGTAAGCTCTTTCACCACACCGATCACAATCACTTTTCTTTCTCTATAAGAACCTTCATCAACAGACATTCGTAACACTCCCTTCTATCTTAACTATACCTTTTCAAACGTTCTCTTCAAGATTCATGTTAGATTTTCTGACATGAAAACAAAAATTCCTTGTTATATTTTCTGACAACCTTGATGAAATGCCTTTTTAAGCCCTATAAACTTGATTTAAAGATGTAAGGTGGTGTTCATGATTCTCCAGTTTCTCTGGCAATTCACACTTATTGCATCCGCCTTACTCCTGGGATCTTTCGTCGTTTCATTATTCCATCTTCCTTTGCCGGGCAGCATCGCCGGAATGTTTCTGCTTCTTATTTTTCTTTTGACGGGTGTTATCAAGCTTGATTGGGTGGAAAGAGCAGCGAATTTCCAATTACGGCATATGACGTTATTGTTCATTCCCCCTGTAATCGGTGGTGTCATGTATATCCACTTACTCGAAAAAGAAATATGGAAGCTGATCTTGATTCTAGGTTTAAGCAGTCTCACCATCATTTTAGCAACAGGTACAGTTGTACAATGCTATGAAAAATTAAGAAGGGGGCAAAAAGAATGACTGTTGTTTTTGGGAAGATTTTGTTTACAACGATTATCACCTATGTTGCCTATTTGGCAGGTTTGAAGATTTATGAAAAATCGATGCGAAAAAGCTGGCTTAATCCTTTATATACCGTGTCACTGTTTCTCGTTTGTTTTCTTCCTATAGTGCACGTGGATTACCAGCGCTATCAGGAGGGGGTGGATCTCTTTTCGTTCTTGATGCAAACAGCGATCGTATCACTCGCGATTCCATTGTTCAAACAGTGGCCTCTGTTGAAGCGGGATATCAAGAAAATCGGAATCGCAATCGTCTCAGGGAGTTTAGCGGGACTTACGACAACGCTTGCACTCGCCGGGCTTTTTAAAATCAATGCTGAAATGCTCGCTTCCCTTACCCCAAAAGCAGCCACGTTACCCATCGCTTTGTCGGTTTCAGATAAAATCGGCGGGGAAGCCTCGTTAACTGTTTTATTTGTCTTGTCATCAGCTGTCTTTTCATTTATCTGCGGTCCAAAAGTACTGGAGCTTTTCAATATTACAAGCAAGGCAGCGAGAGGTTTGGCGATGGGGGCTTCGGCACAAGCACTTGGCGCGAGCAAATGCCTGCAATGGGGTGAAGAAGAAGGTGCAATGGGGAGCGTCGGCATGACAACGACAGCGATTTTCATTTCGGTTCTGACTCCGGTATCCATTTTATTATTGTAAAGGAGGCGTGTATTCGATGGCCGGATATCTAAGGAAAAGTCTTGATCGTGTTAAACATCACTACATCAGCCAGCTCTTGAACGCTGGTTACTACAAATCAAGTGACCGGCAGCTATATGAACTCACTCTGAAGGAGCTGGAAAAAGAATTCAAAATGATGCAGTTAAGAGAGACGAACAAACGAAAACATGGGCTGGGTTAACTATATATAGAAGAAGTGGGTGCTCTTGTGACAGTTTCTCAGGGCACCCTCCTTTCATGTAAAATCGGGGCTGAATTTTGCAAAAGAAGAGGCTCATAATTTTGCAAATTCGACTCGTAATTTTATAAGACCTCTCATTATATTTGTAAATTAGTAGAACCTCTACCACGACACACGAAAAAAAGAGCCCAATCAAAGGCTCTATAAAAAGATTCCACCATAGACGAGTGCTCCGGCAATGACGAATGCCGGATGGATCCGGAGTCTGACCAGGAACAGATAACTCGCAGCAAAAAGGAGCACCGTTTGTAAGACTCCAGAACCTGCATAGGAACTCACAAAAAACTGATACGCCATCACACCGAGCAACACAGCGATTGCCGGTCTTACCATGACCGTCATCCGCTTTACTTTTTCGGAATCCTTATATTTCATCAATACTTTCAAAAGGATGATCATTAAAATGAGCGATGGTGCGACTGTTGCAAAAATTCCAACCGTAGCACCAAGCCATCCAGCCTGTGCATATCCGATGTAACCCGCCATTTTTGTCGCGATCGGTCCAGGTAGAGCATTTCCGAGCGCTAAAACTTCACTGAATTCCTCTGTCGACATCCAGCCATATCGGTCAACGACTTCATTTTCAACCAACGGAATCGATGCAGGTCCACCACCATAGCCAAGGATACCAGGTATGAAAAACGCTAAAAAGATATGCCAGTAGATCATGATGCACCACTCGCCTTCTCATCCTCATTTTCAGCGGGTTCCCGTGTTCCGAACCAGGCATATAGTAGAAGAATTCCGATGATGATTCCCGGGTGGACGTTGACGAATTCCATCAGGACTAAGGAAAGTGCGATGATAACAAGTGCCTGAACCCATCCTAAACCCGCTTTGGATTTTTTCGTGAATTGCCAGGTCAACTGGGCGAGCATGAATCCGACGACAGGAACCACCGCTTTCGTCATTCCTTGCACCCAGGATTTATCTTTATACATACTAAGTGTCGTCAAGAGAGCGATCATGGCCAGGATCGATGGTAGAATCGTCGCCACCACCGCATTGATCATACCGATTGGGCCTGCGACCCGGTAACCGATATAGCCAGCAAGTTTCGTCGCAATCGGCCCAGGGAGTGTATTCCCGAGAGCAAGCAAATCCCCGAATTCATCATCCGTAAACCACCCGTAATGCTCAACAACCTCTTTATGGACGAGCGGAATGGAGGAAGGACCCCCTCCATAGCCGAAAATGCCAACCCGGAAAAAAGCCAGAAACAAAGGAATGTGTATGGTTTTCTTTTTTACCGTCTTAGGAGGATTTACCTCTGTTTCGCTTCTCCCTACCAAGCGGCAACACTGCCATCTGTACGTGATTCCGTTCCACCTGAAAGGACCCCCGTCTCTGGATCTCGCCAAATGATTTGCCCTCTCCCGAACGGACCGCCGTCCAAAGCGACCTGGATCTGATGGCCTTTACGTGCAAGAGCTTGTGCAATGTGGTTCGGGAAGTTCGGCTCCACTAAAACTTTCTTGTCTTCCATCCATTGCCATCTTGGTGCGTCAAGTGCAGCTTGTGGGTTGAGATGGAAATCAAGCGTGTTCATAATCACCTGCAGATGCCCTTGCGGCTGCATGAATCCTCCCATTACACCGAATGGACCGACTGGCTGATCGCCCTTGGTCAAAAAGCCCGGGATGATCGTGTGATAGGTTTTCTTACCGCCTTCAAGACAATTATCATGTTCAGGATCCATCGAAAAATTGTGACCTCTATTCTGTAATGCAATTCCCGTTCCAGGTACAACCAGACCTGAACCGAATCCCATATAGTTGCTCTGGATGAACGACACCATGTTGCCTTCTGAATCAGCCGTCGCAAGATAGACGGTTCCGCCTTTTGGAGGTGTTCCAGGTGTAGGATCCATCGCCTTTTCCCCGATCAGTTTTCTCCGTTCTGCAGCATACGCCTCACTTAAAAGGTCTTCCGTTCTCGTCGTCATCGATTTATTTTCTGTTACATATTTGAGACCGTCCGTGAATGCGAGTTTAATTGCTTCGATCTGTTTGTGATACGTTTCGACGTCTTCTTTATTGGCATACTCAGAATCTTTTAATAGGTTCAACGCCATCAATGCGATGATCCCTTGCCCGTTCGGTGGAATCTCCCAAACTTTGTGTCCTCGATACTCGACACCGATCGGATCGACCCACTCAGGTTGATAGGCTGCTAGATCGTCCTTACGTAAAAACCCGTCATACTTTTTCGAGAATGCGTCGATTTCATCAGCGATTTTTCCACGATAAAACGATTCCGCTTTTGTTTCGGCGATATCGCGTAAAGTCGATGCATGCCCTTCTGAACGCCATACTTCTCCTACTTCCGGTGATTTTCCGTCAGGAGCGAATGTATCGAACCAATGCTTGAATTCATCATTGGTAAGCACTTTCTTAAAATGAACAGCCGCTGCTTTCCAATACTTCCCTAACGTCGGTGAAACTGGATAACCATTTGCTGCATAATCGATTGCCGGTGCCAGCACGTCCGTCAACGGCAATTTACCGAAACGTTCCGATAATGCAGCCCAGGCTCCTGGTGCACCAGGTACTGTGACAGGAATCCAGCCATACTTCGGGATATCTTCAATTCCTTTTTCTTTAAGTGCCTCTATTGAAATCGATTGTGGTGATGGACCACTTGCATTCAGTCCATGCAGCTTCCCTTTCGTCCAAACGAGCGCAAATGCATCCCCACCGATCCCGTTGGACGTCGGTTCAACAACGGTTAAGCATGCAGCGGTAGCGATAGCTGCATCGACTGCATTGCCGCCTTTTTTCAAGATATCCACCCCCGCTTGTGCAGCGAGCGGCTGCGAGGTCGCCACCATCCCATTTTTCGCAAAAGTCGTCATTCGTTGTGATGGATACGGGTTGTATAAAGTATCTATACTCATGATCAATTCCCCCTTCTAAACTTCATGACAAGCAACAAAATGATTCTTCTCTACTTCTCTCCATACCGGTTTTTCTTCTTTACATTGTCCAGTTGCCAGTGGACATCTGGTATGAAAAGCACACCCTTTAGGAGGATTCGCCGGATTCGGCAAATCTCCTTCTAGCTTCACACGTTTGCGCTTCCTCCCTGGAATTGGACGAGGGATTGCAGATAACAGCGCTTTCGTATAAGGGTGCAGAGGATTCTCGTAAATTCGATCAGCTGGTGCAAGCTCTGCAGTATTCCCGAGATACATGACAAGAACGCGATCACTGATATGACGGACTACGCCTAGATCATGTGAAATGAACATGTAAGTCAATTGATGTTTATCCTGAATGTCTTTTAAAAGTTTGATGACCTGGGCTTGCACCGATACATCAAGTGCAGAAACAGCCTCATCACAAACGATAAACGAAGGGTTCAATGCAATCGCTCTGGCAATACCGATACGTTGCCGTTGACCCCCACTGAATTCATGGGGATAACGGTCATAATGTTCTGGTTTTAAGCCAACTTCTTCAAGCAAACTGCTAACCTTTTCTTTCCGCTCTTTTTTAGACATTGACGTATGGATGATAAAAGCCTCTTCAAGCGCATCACCGATTCGCTGTCTGGGGTTCAATGAGGCATAAGGATCCTGGAAAATCATCTGCATCTGCCTTTTGTACTTTTTGAGCTTGGATTCAGGGAGCGACCCGATCTCTTCGCCCTTAAATTGGATCGACCCTTCTGTCAATGGTTCAAGTCTAAGCACAGCACGGCCAAATGTTGATTTTCCACATCCAGACTCACCAACAACACCCAGTGTTTCCCCTTCATAGACATCGATGGTCACATTTTCAACCGCCTTTACATGACCTTGCACTCTTTGAAGGATGCCTCCTTTAATTGGATAATACTTTTTCATTTTGCTGATTTTAAGAAGAGGTTGCGGCTGTTTCTGCATCATTATTTTGCTCCACCTCCTGTAACCAGCATCTAACCGTATGCGTTTCGTTGACAGTAAAGGTCTTCGGGGATTGTTCCCTGCATTTTTCCGTTGCGAATTCACACCGGTTATGGAAACGGCATCCACTTATTTTTTCGTTCAAATTAGGAAGAGAGCCAGGGATTGGTTCCAACTGATGGTCGCGGTCATCTACATTTGGTACTGATCTCAACAATCCCTTTGTATACGGGTGCTGAGGATTCATAAACAAACTTTCAACATCGGCTTCTTCAATTTTTTCACCAGCATACATGACCATGACACGATCAGCCACCTCCGCTACAACTCCCATATCGTGCGTGACCATAATCACACCCATCCCTAACTCGTCTTTCATCTCATCGATAAGATCGAGTATCTGGGCTTGAATCGTCACATCGAGTGCCGTTGTCGGTTCATCAGCTATTAAAAGGGATGGTCGACACGCTAAAGCGATTGCTATCATGATCCTCTGTCGCATCCCCCCGCTCAGTTCATGGGGATACTGAGACATTCTCTTTTCAGGATAAGGGATGCCAACTTGATTCAATAACTCGATCCCTTTACGGTGGGCTTGCCGTTGTGATAACCTCTTATGGATCATTAACGGTTCCCGGATTTGAAACCCAACTGTGAAAACTGGATTCAAAGCAGTCATCGGTTCTTGGAAAATCATCGACATCTTGTTGCCCCGAAGTTTACGCAACTCTTCTTTTGATAATTTCGTAAGTTCCTGACCGGCAAATTGGACAGAACCTTCACTGATCTCGCCATTATTGGGTAGCAATCCCATTATCGATAAAGAGGTGATACTTTTACCACACCCCGACTCCCCAACGATACACACCGTTTCACCTTCATTGACGGAAAATGAAACCCCGCGGACGGCTGAAAGCTTTCCTTCAGCCGTTTTGAATTTCGTTACGAGGTTGTCAACCTTTAGCAACTGTTCTGGCATGTTAACCCTACTCTCTGTGTACGTTATATAATGACCATCGGCCAGTAGGATCCATCTCCAAGCCTTTAACCGATTTATCATATGCCGCTGCTACAATACCGTGGTTCATGACTACCCACGGGATGTCTTCTACGACGATTTCATTCGCTTCGACCAGTTTCTGTTTACGTTCTTCCTGATCGACAATATTCCGTGATTCATCTACCAATTTATCAAACTCAGGATTCGAATATTGAACGCGGTTTGATGAACCAATATTATCGCTATGAAGGTTAGGATAAAGAAGCTCACTTCCATCCGCGGTTGAATTTGTCCAGCCCAGGAATGTGATATCAAATTCACCTTTTTTACTCACATCCAGGAAAGTGCCCCATTCTAGTGTTTCGATTTGAGGTTTTAAACCTACCTCTTTTAGCTGTGCCTGGACGATTTCAGCCATGTTCATATACACAGGCGTATTTGCAACCAACATTTTGACTTCTTTTCCGACATAGCCGTTCTCTTCAAGGAGTTGTTTTGCCTTCTCCGGATCATACGCGTAACCTGATTTTTCGGCTGATTGGTCATAACCAAAAACTTTTGGCCCAATGATGCTGTTGGATCGGACCCCTAATCCTTTTAATTTTTTAACATAAGCCTCTCTGTCTAATGCATGAGCAACAGCCTGCCTGAATGGAAGCTCATTTGACGGAGCTTTAGCCATGTTAAAGCCAAGGTACGATACGGGTGTCCCTTCTTTTTTCATGATCTCGACATTTTTAAGCGATTCAAGTCGTGGCAAATGCTCAGCCGTAAGTCCATCAATGAATTGAACCTCTCCAGTTTGAAGCATTGAGACAGCTGTATTCACTTCAGGAACGACTTTGAACGTCACTTTTTCAAGTTGAGGTGGGTCTTGCCAATAATCCTTATTTGCTTCTAGTGTAATATGGTCTCCTGACTTCCATTCAACAAATTTGAAAGGGCCGGTCCCGACAGGCTTCTTGTTCAAATTCCCCTTTTTATCAGCTGTTGGGCTCACAATTGACGCATTTGAATGGGATAAAGCTGCAAGCATCGCACCATACGGTTCTTTCGTTTTGATGACAACGGTATATTCATCTTTCACCTCGATCGATTCAATCGGTTCCAATAAGGATGCTCGAGGCGCCGCAGTTTCTGGATCTCTGAACTTATCGAATGTATATTTGACAGCTTCAGCATTAAAGTCAGTCCCATCATGGAACTTGATTCCTTCTTTCAGTTTGATAACCCAGGTTTTCTGATCTGGGTTTTCATATGATTCTGCAAGGTAAGGTACGATTTCCATCGACTTTTCATCCCTGATGAACAAAGTTTCATAGATTTGTTCGATAACACGGGATGAAACAGAATCATTCGTTTCGATCGGTGATAGACCGACCGCCTTTGTCGTAGTCGCGTACGTCAGCTCCTGAGGAACGTCCCCGTTACCTCCAGAGCCATTACCTGACTCTTCTCCACTGCACCCTGCTAATGTGACAGATGCTATTAAGAAGACAACCCATAAGCTAGTGCTCAAGCGCTTCATTTTCATTTCAACCTTCCTCCCGTTGATTTAGTTATTGAAATCCATGTTAGGGTCCAACGCATCACGCAACCCATCACCCAAAACATTAAACCCAAACACAACTAGCATGATTGCAATCCCTGGCACTATTGTCATATGTGGTGATGTCCACATAAAATCCTGACCAGCTGCAATCATAGCGCCCCACTCCGGAGTCGGCGGCTGTGCACCAAGTCCCAAAAAACTAAGTGCAGATGTTGAAAGAATTGCAGTAGCCATTCTCATTGTTGCAAACACGATGATCGGAGCCATGCAGTTTGGTAGAATATGTTTGATGAGAATACGGAAATTACTTGCCCCGAGTGATTTCATAGCTACGATGTATTCTTGTTTTTTTACAGATAAGACACTTCCCCTTACAATTCGGGCGCATGTCGGAATCGACCAAATACTTATTGCAATCATTACGTTCACAAGACTTGTTCCTAACATTGCAATGATTAACATGGCCAATAAAATTCCTGGAAAAGCAAACAACAGATCTACGAATCGCATGATGATTCCATCAAGTTTTTTATAATAACCAGATATAAGTCCTAACGTTATTCCACCGATTAAACCTAGAATGACGGATGCGAAACCGACAACCAGAGATATCCTAGCACCAAAGACGATCCTGCTCCACATATCCCGACCATAATTATCCGTACCTAGCCAATGCCCCTCAGAAAAAACAGGCAGCTCACTTTCTGCCAATGATTGGTGGACGGGATCATATGTAGTGATCCAATCTGCGAAAATAGCCATCAAAGCTTGTATGAAAATGATGATCAGACCAAATACTGCTAATCTGTTCTTTAATAATCGTTTTGTGATCACTAAAACCATTTTCTCTTTCTTTTGATTGCTGTTTTCAAGTTTTGAATTCGAAGCTACTGCCTCTCCAGACATTTGAGAACCTCCTTTCAACCGATTAATCGTAGCTGATTCGTGGATCAATAAACGCATATACAATGTCGACGATCAGATTTACAAGCACGAACAGGGTTGCAACAAGCAGGACTGACCCTTGTACCATCGGAAAGTCTCTTGCTGCGATCGCTTCAATCATCAGTCGCCCTACCCCATTGATGGCAAAGACTTGTTCAGTTATGATCGTTCCTCCTAAAAGGAACCCGAAATTCAAACCAATGACTGTGATGACTGGTATCATCGCATTTCTTAAAGCATGAATCCAAACAACTGATTTTTCCTTTACTCCCTTAGCCCTGGCTGTACGGATAAAATCAGCCCTGATCACTTCCAACATTGTAGAACGACTCATTCGAGCAATCATGGCTGCTGATCCTGTCCCTAATGTAATTGCAGGCAATATAAGCTGTTTCACCCCCTCGAATGTATAAAAAGGAGCACTTAACCCTCCAACAGGCAGCCATTGCAAATTAACTGCAAAAATCAGAATCAGAATCGTCCCGAGCCAAAAATTCGGAATAGAAATCCCGGCAAGCGCAACCGTTGTGCTTGAAATATCAAGCCATGAGTTTTGCTTCAATGCAGAAATGATCCCTGCTGTAACCCCAATGACTACAGCAACAATCATGCTTGCTATGGCAAGGTTCAGTGTATTGGGAAACCTGGTGAGGATTGCTTCACTTACGGATTCTTTTGATTGATAGGAAAACCCGAGGTCTCCTTGTAGAACCCCTGCTATATAATTTCCGTATTGGACCAATACTGGATCATTCAAACCGAGATTATCCCTGATTGCTTCAATATCCGATTCCGTTGCAGTCGGTCCGCCGATTATACTCGCAGGATCACCTGGTGAAATGTGCATACTCATAAAAACGATAAAGGATATTCCAAAAAGCAATAAAACCAACTGTAAAAGACGTCTTAAGATAAGACTAATCATGTTTTCACCTCCAATAATTTCGGCATACGAAATAAAAAACGAAAAAATAATCCCAATTTCAATAATGAAGATGGAAAATTATAGATATCTTTTCGAAAAGCAATTATTTATTTTTATTACATTTGTTAATTCATATCCCATTTTCTATTAACAAATGTATGGCCAATTAAATTATTTATGATTATATAGATACTCCAGACAAAAATCCACAAAATATACAAAAAAATTGAAGTATTTCGAAAAATACTTCTTTTTGTCAAATAAAAAAAGCCGGGGAAGCGTTTTCTCCTCCGGCATGTATAAATAATCCTATTAAATTTCCGTTTTGTAAAATCTATATGGTTATCTATAACTTAAGCCCCGCTCTACTCTTGAACCTTCTTAAGAGAATATGACTTTCTACCCGTGTGATCCCTTCAAGAGCGTATAATTCATTGTTAATAAATGATTCCAATGCGATGAAATCATTCACCAAGACATGCATATGCAACGTACTTGGTCCTGTCATTTGATAACAGCTTGCGACATTAGGATTGCTTGCTAGTGCTTCCGCTACTTTCACTAAAGCATTCGGTTCACAATCTACTTCAAAAAAAGCGGATACATTCTTTCCTACTTTTTCTGAATTGATCATGACACTGAACTTTTCAATAACACCATTTTTTAATAATTGGTTGATTCTTTCTCTCACAGAGACTCTGGATAAATTCAGTTCTTTGCCTATATCCACATACGACATTCTTCCGTTTTGAGTAAGCAGTTCTAAGATTTTCTTATCAATCTGATCAATTTTCATTCCCTCACCACACAAATGTAAAGTTTATCTCCCTTTATTATATAGATAATGGATTTACTAAACAATCAAACCTATTTACAATTTCATACTTTTAACCTATTTTTCTCCTTGAATAAATAGGCACAAAAAGCTTTTAACAAAACAACAATCAGAAAATTTAATCATCTCATAGACTTGTCGAAATATTTTGTATATACTTATTTGCAACAAAAGGGAATCCAAATGTCAAATTACATTTACAAATGTTTAATAATTGGATTGATTCCTTTCAATTTTATAACTAGGGGGAGTAAACATGAAACAATTGAAGAAGAGAATGCTTTTAGCATTCGTGTTCATTCTTTCGGTCGCTACAGCTCCAGCAGGTTGTTCATCCTCGGGTGATTCATCAAATTACCCAGAAAAAAATATCAAACTGATCGTTCCTTGGTCTGCGGGTGGGGATACGGATGTCATCAACCGGATCGCAGTAAAGTATTTAGAAAAAGAATTGGACACCAAAATAACGATACAAAATATCAATGGGGGAAGCGGCTCTATTGGTGCTGAGGAAGCGATGAAGGCTGAACCAGACGGATATACCATCCTAGCTGGTCATGATTCGATCGGGATTTCAAAATTGATGGGAAAAACAGACTTTGACTATTCTTCCTTCGAACCTGTCTCTTTGCTAACATCAGCACCTCAGTTGATTGCAACTCATGTGGACAACCCTTGGGACAGTATGAAGGATGTCGTTGAACAACTGAAGGAAGATCCGGAATCAATCAGTTTCGGGGCATCTATCGGTTCCACTTCACACATTGTGCCTCTTGGTATTCAAGACAAAGCAGATGTCAAATTCAAAATTGTTGGCTATGATGGGACTGCGAAACGTACACAAGCTTTGTTAGGACAGCATCTTGACTTTGGAGCAACTACCATTCCTGCTGCTAAGGAATATATGAAAGCCAATCAACTTAAAATCTTAGGGATTGCTACTGATGAAAGAACTCCTGCTCTTCCAGATGTACCGACATTGAAAGAGCAAGGCATTGATTTTACAAATGCAACAAATCGAGGATTCTTCGCACCGGAAGGGACGCCGGAAGAGATTGTCAAAACGTTAAGTGACGCCGTCAAAAAAGTTGCTGAAAACCCTAAGTTCGTTGAAGAAATGGAAAAAATGGGTGTAGAGGTCAGATATATGGATAACGAGAAATACGGAAAGCATCTGCAAGATGACGTCGATTATTTGAGTGGTATGCTGAAACGTCAAGGTGTCATCGATTAATACACCAAGATAGATAACAACGAAATGGGGGCTGCGTATGACTAAAGACCGTATTGCTGGAGCAGTACTGCTTATATTCTGTATATTCTTCTACTATCAATCAACATTCATCGATGTAAAGGACCTTACTGAGATTTCAGCAGCATTTTTCCCGCGTCTTCTTTTAGGGCTGATTGCCATATTAACGATTGGAATGCTCATTCAATCGTTCTTGAAAAAAGAAAAGAAAACTGAAAAGAAGAAGGATAAAAACCAAAAAGAGCGCATCGTATGGATCATCTTTACCCTTTTTGCTCTCTATATCTTAAGTTTGGATTTTCTTGGGTTCATCATTTCTTCTTTCATTTTCATTGCGATCATTTATCTACTGATCTTGCCTGAGAAGAGACCGATAAAAAGCCATGTGATCCCATTAGTCAGTTTACTAGTGATCACTGTTACCCTTTCAGTCATCTTTCAGAACGTCTTGAACGTTTATCTCCCAAAGGGAATCTTTTTCTAAGGAGGGTTAACAATTGGATAACTTACTTTTAGGCATTCAAGCCATCATGCAGTGGGATACTCTGCTATTGATGATGATAGGAGTCATTGCTGGAATCGTCTTCGGATGTATCCCCGGCTTTACAATTACCATGGCAGTAGCGCTAACCCTACCTTTTAGTTTTGGTTTAGAACCACTTGCAGGAATTTCATTGATGATGGGAGTTTGGCTAGGTGGTGCTTCCGGTGGATTGATTTCTGCCTGCTTATTAGGGATTCCTGGAACTCCTTCGGCAATGGCCACGACCTTTGATGGTTATCCTATGGTAAAGAACGGGGAGCCTGGAAAAGCGTTAGCTATCGGATTATGGTCTTCCTTCATAGGTTCGATTATCGGTGGAGTGATTCTTGTTTTGGCTGCTCCGATGTTATCGACATGGGCGATCAAATTCGGAGCCTGGGAATTTTTCAGTCTGATGGTCTTTGGCTTAAGCGCTATTGCAAGTTTAGGTGAAGGAAATTTGATAAAAGGGTTAATAGCTGGTCTGGTCGGCATGTTTATCGGCACAATTGGAACCGATCCCATAATGGGAGTTGAGCGTTTCACTTTCGGATCTGTGGAAATGCTGAGCGGGTTTGCATTTTTACCTGTTTTGATCGGGATCTTTGCTTTCTCTCAACTCTTATCTGAGGCTAAAAAAGAAAAAAAGGAAAAGCTGGAATTCAATCAGAATATCAGTTTATCCTATCCTGTCAGCAAGACCTTGAAAAATATGTTTTCCTCTTGGGTAAACGTGATCCGCTCATCCTTTGTAGGAACCTTTATCGGTGCCCTGCCTGGAGCAGGTTCAAGTATTGCTAATATCCTTAGCTATGATATTGCTAAAAAAATGTCTAGAAACCCAAGTAAATTTGGAAAAGGGACTCAGGATGGCATTATTGCTGCTGAATCTGCAAACAACTCTTCAGAGGGAGGCGCTCTGATACCTACACTTGCTTTAGGAATTCCAGGAAGCGCAGTTACAGTAATGATGATGGGGGCTCTTTTAGTCCACGGGATCCAACCCGGCCCTTACTTTTTTGTCTCTGAACCAGTTTTAGCCTATGGGATCTTTCTCTCTTTCTTTATTTCGGCTATATTCATGCTTATCATCCAATCCTTTGGTATCAAATTTTTCCTAAGGATCAATGACGTTCCGATGCATTATCTCATTCCTGTGGTCATTATTTTGTGTGCACTAGGAAGCTTTGCTATCAATAATCGGGTTTTTGACATTTGGGTTTTACTACTTTTCGGAATTGTGGGTTACTTAATGAAGCTAGGCAACTTTTCACTACCTGCATTTATACTGGGTGTCATTCTTGGACCGTTGACAGAAGAAAACTTACGAATCGCAATTACAACCAATAGTGATCTGACGCTTTTCATTACTCGCCCAATTTCGGGAGTACTATTACTCTTGACTGTTCTCTCGATTTTATATGCGATCATAACAGATATCCGGCATAACAAGTGCATACAAACTACTGATTCAACCGGTATCCCAAGAACATAACACAAGATATAGATTTTTTGTCTGCAGGTCATTTCAAAGAAGTGATCTGCTTTTTTGTGGATTTTATACAACCGTTCTGTTAATTGACACTCCTGCGGGCAAAGCTGGCCAGTCGAGACCCCACAGCAATGATATCAGAGCCGTTATTTGTGACAAAATCGCTGTTTCTGAAATTTAACGGACACCACAGCCGTTATTCGTGAACAAAACAGCCAATTTCCTCTGATATTTGCGAAATAAGGTCCCTGGTGTCCGCTAAGTTTGAAAAATTCCATTATTTCAGTCAAATAAGGTCTCCTGTGTCCGTTAACGGGTTAGTACAACTTGGTATCAGCGAGGATATAGTACGGAAGTAAGTTTTTGCAGGTAGTAATGTCCAGCTCAGCGACACTTGGATCACTTCAAACTTCCTGCGGCGGCAACAGCCTCATCGTCAGTTTTCCAGTGACCTACGTGACTAAGCGGGTCGCTTCCGCTTTTCTTCAGCCCACGGAAAGGTAGTGAATTTCGTTAAAAATCAACAACGAAGATTAACAAAGCCTAAAAAAAGACCCTCCCAGCTCAAAGCCGAGCTGAAAAGGTCTTTCGTAAGCAGCATTATCTGCTTGTAACGTTGATTCGATTGATTGCGCGGTCCAAGGCATACTGAGCGCGTTTGAAATCGATGTCTTCTTGTTTCGAACCTTGCAGGCGTTTCTCCGCACGTTCTTTTGCAGCTTTTGCACGATCGACATTAATGTCTGCTGCAAGCTCTGCTGCTTGTGCAAGGATTGTCACCTGGTCCGGCCGTACTTCTATAAAGCCACCACTAACAGCCAAGATCTGTGTATTGTTGTCTTTCTTGATTCGCACAGCGTTGATGGTCAACGGTGCTACAAGCGGAACGTGGCCTGGCAGGATTCCAAGCTCACCGCTGGTGGCTTTCGCGCTGACCATTTCTGCGCCTGTTTCTTCATACACAGGGCCATCAGGGGTGACGACACTTACCGTGAATGTCTTCATGAAACCCCTCCTCGGGCCTTTGTACAAAAATCAGATAAAGCTTTACCTTCTTTTCGCACAGATCATTTATGCCATTTGTTTAGCTTTTTCTAGTACTTCTTCAATACGTCCTACAAGACGGAATGCGTCCTCAGGAATATCATCATGCTTACCATCGAGGATTTGTTTGAATCCTTCAATCGTTTCCTTGACCGGAACATAAGATCCTTTTTGTCCAGTGAACTGTTCGGCCACATGGAAGTTTTGAGATAAGAAGAACTGGATACGACGTGCGCGTGATACAGTCAATTTGTCGTCGTCACTCAACTCATCCATACCAAGGATTGCGATGATATCTTGAAGCTCTTTGTAACGTTGAAGCGTCTGCTGTACTTGACGAGCAACATTATAGTGCTCTTCTCCAACAATTTCAGGTGCAAGTGCACGAGAAGTTGAAGCAAGCGGGTCAACCGCAGGGTAGATCCCCATTTCAGAAAGCTTACGCTCAAGGTTCGTCGTTGCATCCAAGTGAGCGAACGTTGTTGCTGGTGCTGGGTCAGTGTAGTCATCGGCAGGTACGTAAATCGCCTGGATAGACGTTACGGAACCTTTCTTTGTCGATGTGATACGTTCTTGCAATTGACCCATTTCAGTAGCAAGTGTCGGCTGATAACCAACCGCTGAAGGCATACGTCCTAACAGGGCAGATACCTCAGAACCTGCTTGTGTGAAACGGAAAATGTTATCGATAAAGAACAATACGTCTTGTCCTTGCTCATCACGGAAGTATTCCGCCATTGTCAATCCAGTCAATGCAACACGTTGACGAGCTCCTGGTGGTTCGTTCATCTGACCGAATACCATCGCTGTCTTGTTGATTACTCCGGAGTCTTTCATTTCGTAGTAAAGGTCATTACCTTCACGTGTACGCTCTCCAACACCTGCGAAAACGGAAATACCACCGTGTTCTTGTGCGATGTTGTTGATAAGCTCCTGGATTAATACGGTCTTCCCTACTCCTGCTCCTCCGAACAACCCGATCTTTCCACCTTTTACGTATGGTGCAAGAAGGTCAACGACTTTGATTCCTGTTTCAAGAATCTCCGTTTTCGTTGTAAGTTGATCGAATTTCGGTGCTTCACGGTGAATCGGGTCACGTTGGATGCCTGGTTGAAGCTCCTCATCAAGGTCGATCTTTTCACCTAGTACGTTGAAAACACGACCTAATGTTACGTCACCGACTGGTACCGCGATCGGTGATCCAGTATCTACCGCTTCCGTTCCTCTAACGAGTCCGTCGGTGGAAGCCATCGCGACGGTACGAACAGTATCATCACCAAGGTGAAGTGAAACTTCGAGAGTCAAATCGATTGACTTTTCTCCCTCAGTGCTTTGAACTTTAAGTGCATTGTAAATCTCAGGCAGGTTCCCGCTCTCGAACTGTACGTCGACGACCGGACCCATGACTTGAGTGATACGTCCTTTGTTCATGTTTTTCCCTCCTAACGTCCTTTTGAGGATGCTATATGTTTCTGACCCTAAGGTCGATTCGTCTATTCAAGTGCTGCTGCTCCACCGACAATCTCAGTGATTTCTTGAGTGATTGCGGCCTGACGAGCTCGGTTGTATGAAAGTGAAAGGCTGCCGATAATATCTTCTGCATTATCAGTCGCACTCTTCATTGCAGTCATACGAGAAGCATGTTCACTAGCTTTTGCATCTAGTAAAGCACCATAAATCAAGCTTTCTGCATACTGAGGAAGAAGGTCTTCAAGAATTTCTTCTTCAGATGGCTCATATTCATAGGAGCTTTTCGCTTTCTCTTCTCCACCGATATCCGTAAGTGGCAACAACTTCTTTTCTGTGAGATCCTGCTGGATCGCACTCACAAAGTGGTTGTAATACATATACAATTCATCGTATACTTCGTCAGCGAATTTCTGTACAGCTTGACTCGCGATCTCTTTGATATCAGCAAATTCTGGTTGATCGGCAAGACCTACGATGCTGTCTTCAACTGGCATGTTCCGGTTCTTGAAGAAACTCAAACCGACTTTTCCGACTACGATGACTGTATATTCGTCCTTCGAATTATGTCGTTCCTGAATCGTACGGTAGACATGACGTAGGACGCTGCTGTTATATGGACCTGCGAGCCCTTTATCAGCAGTGATTACAAGGTAACCAGTCTTTTTGACAGATCGACTTTGGAGCATTGGATGACGTGCATTCGAACTGCCACTCGCAATACTTGAGACGACCTCCTGGATCTTATCCATATAAGTTACGAAGGATTTTGCATTGTTTTCAGCACGGTTCAATTTCGCTGCCGAAACCATCTCCATTGCCTTCGTGATTTGTTTGGTCTTTTTCGTAGAGTTGATTCTTGTTTGAATATCACGTAACGATGCCACTCGTTTCACCACCTTTATTAAAGGGACGAAGACCTGGGTTCCGTCCCATTATGATCCGAAAGAAAACTATGTCGTTAAACGTTACTCAGATACAACGAATGTTTTCTTGAATTCGTTAATCGCGCTTCTCATATCTTCGTCTTCAGAAAGTTTTCCAGTTTCGCGGATTCCAGCAAGCAATTCCTTACGGTTATGTTCTAACCAAGTATGGTATTCTTCTTCGAAACGCTGAATATCTTCAACTGGAATATCATCCAAGAAACCTTTTGTTAGCGCATAAAGGCTGGCAACCTGCTTTTCAACAGCAAGTGGCTTGTGCAGGCCTTGCTTCAATATTTCAACAGTACGCGCACCACGGTTCAACTTCGCCTGTGTTGCTTTATCCAGATCTGATCCGAATTGTGCGAATGCCTCAAGCTCACGGTAAGACGCAAGGTCAAGACGAAGCGTACCGGAAACATTCTTCATTGCTTTGATTTGTGCGGATCCACCAACACGGGATACAGAAAGACCCGCGTTAACCGCTGGACGTACACCGGAGAAGAATAGATCTGATTGTAAGAAGATCTGTCCGTCTGTAATCGAGATAACGTTTGTCGGGATATAAGCCGATACGTCACCCGCTTGTGTTTCGATGAATGGAAGTGCAGTCAATGAACCGCCGCCTTTAGCATCACTCAACTTCGCTGCACGCTCTAGTAAACGAGAGTGAAGGTAGAATACATCCCCTGGGAATGCTTCACGGCCTGGAGGACGACGAAGTAGTAGTGACAGTTCACGGTATGCAGCTGCTTGCTTCGAAAGGTCATCATAAATGACAAGTACATGCTTACCGTTGTACATGAATTCTTCACCCATCGTTACCCCAGCATATGGAGCAAGGTAAAGAAGTGGAGCTGGTTGTGATGCACTCGCTGTTACGACGATTGTGTAATCAAGCGCTCCGTGCTCACGAAGAGTTTCAACAACACCTGCAACAGTTGATTCTTTTTGTCCAATAGCAACGTAGATACAAATCATATCTTCGTCTTTTTGGTTGATGATCGTATCGATTGCGATCGCCGTTTTACCTGTTTGACGGTCACCGATGATCAATTCACGTTGACCACGTCCGATCGGAATCAGAGAGTCGATCGCTTTGATTCCTGTTTGAAGCGGTTCGTGTACAGATTTACGATCCATAACACCTGGTGCACCGCTCTCGATTGGACGAGTTTTTGATGTTTCAATGGCACCTTTTCCATCAACTGGTTGTCCAAGAGAGTTCACGACACGTCCGAGTAACTCTTCACCTACAGGAACTTCCATGATACGTCCTGTACGCTTGACTTCGTCTCCTTCACGGATATCGACATATGGTCCAAGGATGATGATACCGACGTTGTTTTCCTCAAGGTTTTGGGCCATACCCATCACACCATTAGAGAATTCAACGAGCTCACCAGCCATGACATTGTCTAATCCATGGACACGTGCGATACCGTCCCCAACTTGAATAACGGTACCTACATCACTTACTTCTATTTCAGAAGAATAGTTTTCAATTTGTTGTTTGATCAGCGAACTAATTTCTTCCGCTTTTATGCTCATGAATTTCACCCCTATCGTACTCGTCTCACTCGGAGACTAATTGACGTTGAATTCGGTTCAACTTACCACTGACGCTTCCGTCGAAAATACGGTTGCCGATCTTGACTTTGATGCCACCGACAAGATCCTGGTCGATCACATTTTCAACACGAAGCTCTTTTACGTTAAGACGCTCAGCGAACGTTTTGGAAATCGCTTTTTGTTCATCTTCAGTCAAAATGCGAACGGAGTAGACAGTAGCATCTGCCACACCGCGTTCTTCATTTGCTAATCGGATATATTGTTCGACCATACTCGAAATCATAGCTTCGCGTTTACGGTCGACCATCAATAAAAGTGTATTGTGGACAACTTCAGAAACTTGATTACCAAATATTTTTGATAATAAGGCTTTCTTGTCATCAATCGAAATCTTAGGATGGTTCAGGATCGTAAGTAATTGATCATTCTCTTGGATGACGGTTTTTACGCTGACAAGCTCTTTTTCGACCTGGTCGAGTGCATTACGCTCCCGTACGACTTCGAATAGAGCAGCGGCGTATCGTTTCGCTACGACTTCTTTGTCCTTACTCATCGACCTTCGCCTACCTCTTTAAGATAATCGTCTACAAGTTTTTCCTGGGACTTCTCATCCAGTTCCTTGGCGATCACCTTAGACGCGATTTGAACAGACAATGTTGCGACTTCATCACGCAACGTTTGTACAGCTTGTTCTTTTTCACGTTCGATTTCAGATAGAGCTGATTCCTTCATACGAACAGCTTCTTCACGTGCTGCTTGAAGAATGCTCTCACCTTGTTGCTCACCTTGCTTTTTAGCTGATTCGATCAGTGCTTGTGCTTCTTTACGTGCTTCTTTCAAAGCCTCAGTTTGGTCCTTCAGGTAAGCTTGAGCTTCCTTACGGCTTGTTTCAGCTTCATTTATTTCACTTGCGATATGCTGTTCACGTTTTTTCATGATGCCCATCAATGGACCCCAAGCATATTTACGCAGCAAGAATAATAGAACGATAAACGCTAATAACTGAAATAATATGTCGCCGGCAAAAAAACCACCCGCACCCAAAATAAGACTGTCTGGATTCAAGAATTGCACAGCGGTTCCTCCCTTCATAGGTCATACATAAGGAATGGCGAGGTCCACATAGAACTTCGCCATTATGAAAACTACATGGTAACGCTACAGAAAGTTATGGCAATTAGCCACCAAGTACGATGAACGCGATAACGACACCGATGATTGGAAGTGCCTCAACTAATGCGATACCGATAAACATTGTTGTTTGAAGAGTTCCGCGTAATTCTGGTTGACGAGCGATCCCTTCTACTGTACGTCCTACGATAAGACCGTTACCTACACCGGCACCAATTGCCGCTAGACCTACTGCAATTGCAGCTGCGATTAAATTCATTTAAATTTCCTCCTTGAGAAATATAGATTAGTTTATAATTTCTTCCCATAAATGGGCTTATTCCTAGAATCAAAGACTTGCATGTTTGTTCAATACATCACTTATGACGCCATGCTGTGATACATTTCGACATCATTTGTGAGCATTTTAAACTTCTTTTAAATCAGTGTTTAAAATGTGACGGATTAGAAACAAGTAGTTCGCGGCGTAACAATCACTGCCTAAATACGTCACGTCCTGTGACAACGGCAGTACTAGCACATCCTGTGCGTCGGAAATACGCCGTTTATCATTCGCAATATTTTAAACTTCCTAATGTTCGTCGCTGACTTTGTGAGCCATATAAACCATAGTCAGCATCGTAAAGATGAATGCCTGGATGGTCCCGACAAAGACACTGAATCCTTGCCATACGAGCATCGGTACAAACGTGAGGATTCCTGAGAAGATTCCTGCTGCACCTGCTCCTGCTAATAGTGCAAGCAATACTTCACCTGCATAGATGTTTCCGTAAAGACGAAGACCGAGCGTCAACGTGTTTGCGAATTCTTCGATGATTTTTAGCGGGAACATGAATTTCATCGGCTTGAAGAAATCACTGCCGTATGATTTTGCTCCTTTTACTTTGATAGCGTAAAAGTGCGTGAGTACCACAACCATGATGGCAAGTGTCAATGTGATCGTTGGATCAGCTGTTGGTGATTTCCACCAGAGTTCATGGTCGATTGCAATTGCAAATGGAAGTCCGAGCATATTGGAGACGAATATGTACATGATAATCGTCAGTCCTAGCGTCAGGAAGCGTCCACCTGTTTTCCAGTCCATCGTGCTGTTAATGATTCCTTTTACGAAATCGATGAGCCATTCCATGAAGTTCTGCATTCCGGTAGGCCGCATCTGTAAGCTGCGTGAACCGAGTACTGCGATTATGAACACAATTACGGATGCAATTGTAATCATCATTACATTGGAAGTGTTGAAAGTTAACCCAAATAAGTCAAACGTAGGCGCTTCATGATTCAATTCTTTCACCTCTCTTCCCCAAAATTCATTTAGAAGCAAAATAAAAATCTATCAACATGATTAGGTATATCATGAGTAAACCCACTACTACTGCAATCAAGTTGAAGTATTCAGGAAAACGAGTGGCGATCAGTACAGCCAGTCCAGCTGTCATCAATCTTGAAAGAGATCCCATCGTTTTTACCTTTGTTCCTTCGGTCACAGCTTGTCCAACGCGATCGATCTTACGATGCATTGACCATACATTGTACATACTCACGGCTATCCCGAGCACCAACCCGAGGAATACTTGCTTGTAGCTCGTAAAACCCCAGCCTAAGACACAGATTGATAGCAGATAGAGACTGTATTTTATGTATCGTCGAAACGCGTTGTTATACGTCGAGAGGTTCTCTGTCATTGGTCCTCTTCCCCAAAGTGGCGCTGAATTAACTTGATCATCCCGTATACCCCTGCTGCTAAACCAATGAACAGTCCCACGATCATTAGAAACGGAGCTGTATCCAAACTACGATCCAACCACATTCCACCAAAAATTCCGACAAGTATCGACCCTACTAATTGAGAGAGAATACCGGACATCAATGCCATCGAGTGGAGAGGTGAACGTTTACCAGTGCGCATCTTATCGCACTCCTTTGTAAAATGGCTTGGTTTTGAGGTTTAAGATGAGTACTTATACGCAAAAAAATTTTGGGTATAAGCCGGAGTAATAGACGAGAATTAAAAGTTGCCAGAATGTAGATATAGTAGGTATGAAAACCTTATCATACATCCTTTGTAAGAATACTATAGCCACTAGTACATGTCAATTGTGTTACAAGCGAAAATCATGGTAAGATTTGAAAACTTTTTGAACCTTTTTTCACTGGATGATTTTCTACTTATTTTGTACCGAACAATCGGTCTCCTGCATCACCAAGTCCTGGAACGATATATCCTTTTTCATTCAAGTATTCATCCATTGCCCCAAGGTAAATATCGACATCTGGATGGGCTTCTTGAACCATTTTTACTCCTTCAGGTGCAGCAATCAGACACATTAGCTTAATGTTCTGTGCACCACGCTTTTTCAAGGAGTTGATCGCTGCAACTGCAGACCCGCCAGTAGCAAGCATCGGATCGATTACGATGAGTTCACGTTCTTCAATATCGCTAGGAAGCTTCACATAATATTCCACAGGCTGTAACGTTTCCGGATCACGATATAATCCGACATGCCCAACTTTTGCGGCAGGGATCAACTTCAGGATTCCGTCAACCATCCCTAGACCTGCACGAAGAATTGGCACTAAGCCTAACTTTTTACCCGCAATCGTGTATGCCTTCGCTTCAGACACCGGTGTTTTCACTGTTACCTCTTGCAGGGGAAGTTCTCTGGTGATTTCGAATGCCATGAGGGCTGCAACTTCATCGACAAGCTCACGGAATTCTTTCGTTCCGGTTGATTCATCACGGATATAAGTAATCTTGTGTTGAATCAACGGATGTTCAAGAACGTGTACTTTACTCATTCATCATCTCTCCTTATTAGTTTATGTAAAATTAGAGTTGTCTCAAAACTTAGTCAATGCAACTCTTCTCAAGGTTTTTTGCCTCTCGCAAATTGTACAGAAAAAAGGTGGCAAGTTCAACACGATTCGTCAGGAAAATCATACCTGAGGCAAAAACAGTACCATTTGATTAGAATTCTGAATGAATTGGGGATTTTATGAAGGTGGAAACGATAAAATTATGAGGTCAATACGGGTTGAATAGGATTCACACGGCAAAGGACCGACCGGAACTACAAAAATTGAAGGGCGAACTACAAAAATTTGAAAAAAACGACAAAAACAAGAATTTAACTACACAAATGAAATATTAACTACAAAAACAGAGTCATAAACTACAAAAAGGAGGGTCGCCATCATGCTGGCGCCCTCTTTATTTTTATTCGTATAACGCGTATTTAGAAGAAAGTCGCTCGACCCGCTCTTTAGCTGCCGTTTTTGTTTCTTCATCTTCTGGGTTGCGAAGGACAAGGGCGATGATGGAGGCGATCTCCTTCATATCTTCTGCTCCGAAGCCTCTTGATGTAACTGCCGCTGTTCCGATACGGAGACCACTCGTAACGAACGGACTTTCCGAATCAAACGGAATCGTGTTTTTATTGGCAGTGATTCCGATGTCATCAAGGGCACGTTCAGCCACCTTCCCTGTCACGTCCATATTGCGGACATCGACAAGCAACAAGTGATTATCCGTTCCACCTGAAACAAGCGATAGGCCTTCTTCTTTCAAAGCTTCTCCAAGTACACGAGCATTATCGATCACATTTTGAGAATATGTTTTGAAATCGTCTTTAAGTGCTTCCCCTAAAGCAACCGCTTTTGCAGCGATCACGTGCATGAGTGGACCGCCCTGGATTCCTGGGAAGATCGATTTATCGATTTTCTTCGCAAATTCTTCATTACATAAAATCATCCCGCCGCGTGGTCCACGTAAGGTCTTGTGTGTGGTAGTCGTCACGAAGTGTGAATACGGTACAGGATTCGGGTGATGACCAGTCGCTACAAGACCAGCAATATGAGCCATGTCCACCATTAAGTATGCACCGACTTCATCGGCGATTTCTCTGAACTTTTTAAAATCGATTTCACGCGGATAAGCACTAGCACCAGCAACGATCAGCTTCGGCTTATGCTTCTTCGCTAATTCCAGCACCTCGTCGTACTGGATTGTATGTGTTTCTTCATCTACACCGTACTCGACGAAATTGTATTGGATACCGCTGAAGTTGACCGGACTCCCGTGTGTCAGATGTCCTCCGTGAGATAGGTTCATCCCAAGTACTGTGTCGCCTTGCTCCAAGATGGTGAAATAAACCGCCATGTTCGCTTGCGCTCCTGAATGCGGTTGGACATTGACATGTTCCGCACCAAAAAGCTCTTTCGCACGGTCTCTTGCAAGGTTTTCCACCACATCGACATGCTCACAGCCACCATAGTACCTGCGGCCCGGGTAACCCTCTGCGTATTTGTTAGTAAGAACAGATCCTTGAGCTTCCATTACAGCTTTGCTGACAAAGTTTTCAGATGCAATCAATTCGATTTTATTGCGTTGACGACCCAATTCATCCTGGATCGCATTGAATACAACCGCATCTTGACTCTTAAGTTGATCCATGGTTTCACTCCTTTACTGACCTCTACACTATTTTTAAAAACAATGATTACATTTTATCATTATTGCTAACGTCTCGTAACGTTAAACGGGCTATTTCTCTGAAATTTCATAGGATTGTAATTGAAAGGGTTTTCATTTTGAATGTGGTTTTTTAGTTGTAGTGATAATTTGATAATTTCAATTTTGTAGCGTTTTGCCCCCGAGTTGTAGAGATAATTCTGCCAAAGCGAAGAATTTGCAACAATTCCGGCAACTCAGTAGCTTTTGATCTAAAGAAAACTTAGCAAAGCAAAGCCTTTGCTTTAGTTACGCTTATACTGAAGAAAGTATTTTATACTTTCTTTAAGTGAGAAAAAGTCGAATTAAACTCATTTATAAATGAGTTTTTCGATTAAAAGAAAAGATTTTTTTCGAAAACTCAAAAAAGGCTGACAGTAGCAAGCCGCCACGGTCAACCTTCATATTCCATCATCTCTATTTATACGATATTTCTTCTTTGGCCGGATAGACTGCCCGTTCTCCGCCGATCAGTTTTGGACGCGTTCGCGCTAGCGTCACGTGGGCATGGCCGATTGATTTTACGGAAGATCGAACTGGAACTGCGACATGCTTCAAGTGCATCCCGATGAACGTGTCACCGATATCGATCCCAGCATCGGCTTTAATATGCTCAACGATAACGGGATCTTTCAAGTGATGGAAGGCGTAGGTCGGCAATGCACCACCAGCTGACCGGACCGGAACAACCGTCACAGGTTCATATCCTCGTTCTAACGCTGCTTGACGTTCCATCACCAATGCCCGGTTCAGATGTTCACAGCATTGGAACGCGATATTGACATTGGTCCTTTTTTGAAACTCGATGACTCCTTCAAAAAGCTGATGTGCAACATCCATCGTCCCGGACGTTCCAATTGCTTCTCCCACCACTTCACTCGTACTTGCTCCTACGACCAATAGTTGATTTGAAGAAAGCGGGATCGCTTTGTCCAGTTCCTCAAGGGCTTCGACAACTTGGGGTTGAACCTCATACAGTGATTCGTCCATTCCAATCTTCCTTTCTTTTCCCCGATTATGGTTAAAAGCGTTGCAAGCCTTAAGCCTTCGTTTCAACTTCCATCATTTTATTGACGCGGCGTTTGTGGCGTCCCCCTTCAAATTCCGTTTGGAGCCAGACTTTCGCAATTTCCTTCGCTAATCCTGGCCCAATGATCCGTTCGCCCATCGCAAGTACATTCGAATCGTTGTGAAGTCTTGTAACTTTTGCACTGAACAAGTCATGTACAAGCGCGCAACGCACACCATCCACTTTGTTCGCTGTGATTGACATACCGATCCCTGTTCCGCAGATCAAGATACCTCTGTCGACTTCACCATTTGCTACCTTTTCAGCTACCGGGACTGCGTAATCCGGGTAATCGACTGAATCCTCACAATTGCAGCCTACATCCTCGTATTGGATGTTCAATTCATCCATGACATCTTTTATATCTTCTTTGATTTTGTAACCTGCATGGTCACTTCCGATTGCAACTTTCATTGTATTAAAATCCTCCATTGTAATGATGTTTGTGTTCATTGTAAGGGGATGTGTGTTCTGTTTCAACAGGACTGTTTTCCCCTATCTTGTTTATCTCAGGTTTTGAATGCTTTTTCAACTATATTTTTCAGTCAATTTCTGTACAAGTTCGTCCAATTCTTTAAACGTTTGACAATATAATTCCTTTGGACCGCCGAACGGATCGGAAACATCCATTACTGGCATGGATTGTTCAAGTCTTTCAGCTTCAGCGATCAGATCCTGCATTTTAGTGAAGAGCGCCTGTTTTTCAGCGTGATTACCATCGTCTGTTTCATAGATTCGAGCTCTCAACTGTTCGATTTTGTCGTATACCTCATCCAATTTGTCGAGCGTTTCTTCATGATCGGAGACGTGTTCTTTAATCGTATGCACGTTCTTCAATTTAGAGGGGAATTGTGAGATGATCGCTTGTTTATGCTGTGTGGTCATCGTTAAAATCAAGTCCGCCCATTCTACCAGATCTTCTGTCAGAGGTTGAGATTTATGATTGCACGAGATGCCTTCATCTTTTAAAACCTCTATGGATTGTGCACTTGCGGGACTTCCGTAAGCTGCATAGATCCCTGCGGACTGGACTTCGATCTTCCCATTGGAATAATGCCGCAACAACGCTTCTGCCATCGGACTGCGGCAGGTGTTTCCAGTACATACAAATAATATATTCATTCAAATGCCTCCTATTGCTAGCTTGGCAGTTCTTCACTACGTTTATAACTTTTATTTTATAGAATGCTTGGAGCAGGTTCAATGCTTTCAGTTCCGTACAACCAAAAACAAGTTCCATTAAAAAAGAACCCGCATTGCATTTTTATTTATTTGACTTTGAGCCATCTATTTAAAAGATCAGCTTCAACCCGAAGGATAGGAGAATGCATCCACCTAAAGCCTCACTGTATGACCCGAACCATTTTTGCGTTTTTCGACCGATCAGCAAACCGAGCCAGGTCAAGCCCATGCTGATGATTCCGAACAAAAGGATCGTCAAGATCACTTTCGCCCCAAAAATACCAAGGCTGAGACCGACTGAAAAACTATCTAAACTCACACTTAACGAAAAAAGCCATATACCGAATCCTTTAGGAGTGATGAACGGTTCATCCGACGTACGTAAAGAGGAAATGATCATCTGAATGCCAAGGAGAATCAAGAGACCCCCGCCGATCCATGTGGCAAGATTGCCAAAATGCAGGGTAAGTTGTTTTCCTATTGTCATCCCTAATAAAGGCATAATCATATGAAATAGTCCGATTAATAGGCCGATCTTGCAAATCTGGCGTATTCGGAGTGTGAGCATTCCCATCCCTAGTCCCATCGAAAACGCATCCATACCTAAGGCTATCGCCATGATGACAAGTGTGATCAATTCATCCAAGAGTTCAGTAGTCACAGTCGCCCTCCCCCTTTGTCCATACTTCACCTTATGCATGTCTACTTCGGATTAGACATTTCTTCCATGGATAGGGGAAAATCGAGTTTTGACGAAGGAGAATTGGAATTAATAGTGAATTATACGGAGGAGGGATAATTTCGGTTTTAATGTTCCGATTTGTTGATGGATGGGGATTGTTGTTTTGTAGTCACTCTCCCAGATTAAATAAAAAGGCGGAGGATCAGCATGAACTCTTTTTATCCAAATATCTCTAATGATCATATTGGTAAAAGTGATTCTATCTTAACAAGAGCTGAGGAATTGGAGTTTAAGGATCAGGTACAGGACAGCATGATGTTCATCGTCGAAAAATCACAATCAAGCTACAAGTTTGTCAATTGCCAGGGAAATTTGTTGAGGAAGTTCGGATTCGAGGTTTCTGATATAAAAGGAAAGGAACTTGATGAATGCTTCCCAACTGATCATACACTCAAAAGAATCATTTCATATGACCGCGCCTGGGAAGGCAATGCTGTTACATACGAAGATCGATTGAATGGGATACCATACATAGGAGCAATTTCTCCAATCTACGACAGTAAAGGGAAGGTGAAACAACTACAGGGTTTCTGTTTTGATATAAGTAAGAAAAAGCAGATTGAACGTCAATTGAGGGAACGTGAATACTACTTCCGTACGCTTTTCAAGTATCATCCAGACGGAATTTTCACCCTTAATAAGGATGGGAAGTTTCTTTTTGTCAATCCAGCGGTCCTCTCCATTTGCGGATATGAAGAGAATGAGATGCTCAATACTCATTTCATGCCACTTATCGCTCCAGAAGAAAGAGATAATGCTACGGAGTATTTTCGAAAGGCAAGCAGCGGTGAAGTGCTGGATTTTGAGACTGTCGTCTTTCACAAAAATGGACACCGTGTAAACGTTCAAGTGACCAACATCCCGATTGTCATGGATGATAAAGTCCATAGCATCTATGGAATTGTACAGGATATCACCCGACAAAAGAAACGCGAAAAAGAAATCCATCTATTGAAGGACCGGCTGTCATCAATGATCTACCATTCGGCCGATTCGATTGCGATTTTTGATATGGATGATTGCCTCGTCAATGCGAATCCGACCTTCGAAAGATTTTATGGCTGGAAGGCGGAAGAGTTAATTGGAAAAAAGGTCCCTTATATTTCTGATGATTACAAAAATGAGTATGCCAAAATGCTGGATGAAGTGAAAAAAGGTAAAAACTATTCTGGGGTAGAAACGACACGGGTCACCAAGGATGGGACGAATTTCTACGCTAGTGTGACGCTTTCTCCTTTAGAGGATGAAGAAGGAAATATCATCGGGTATTCCGCAATCTCAAGAGATATCAACAAGCAGAGAATTGCCCAAGACGCTTTGCGGAAACAAAATGAACACTACCGGATTATAACGGAACATACGATGGATCTCATCAATGTTTTTCATCCGAATGGACAAATTCTGTACTCCTCTCCCTCTCATGCTATGATTCTTGGCTATGAAGCCAGACGGTTCAAAAATATGGAGTGGACGAATGTCATCCATCCGGACGATTTGTCTTCTGTTATACAAGCGATCGTCAGCATGAAGGAGACAAAGGATTCTTCAAAAATCGAATTCCGCGTAAAAAATGCAGACGGGAACTGGGTCGTATTGGAGTGTTATGGGACAGTGGTCCTCAATTGTGAGAATGAAGTCGAATCATTCGTAACGATTTCACGTGATATAACGGAACGGAAAAAAACAGAGGACTTTCTTAGGAAGTCGGAAAAACTGGCTGTCCTTGGAGAACTTGCAGCAGGTATCGCCCACGAAATCAGGAATCCACTCACTTCTTTAAAAGGGTTCACCCATCTGCTGAAGGCGAATTCTGGTGATGAAAATCTCGAATACTATGACATTATGCTATCTGAGCTTGACCGTATCAACACGATTGTCGGGGAGTTCATGATGCTTGCGAAACCACAACCTCGTAATGTTAAACCGAATGATCTCTCAATAATATTAAAAGAATCGACTTCATTGTTGGAAGCTCAAGCGAACCTTTACAACATCCAATTCCTGCTGGATCTGGATTCGATTTTGAATGTGAAATGTGAAGCCGATCAGATGAAACAGGTCTTTATCAATCTTATGAAAAACGGGATTGAGTCGATGGAATCAAGCGGTGGCCTACTGGTAATCAAAGCAATCTGTAATGAGGATACCGTCACGATCTCATTCATAGATGAAGGCTGCGGAATTCCAGAGGAAAAACTGGCGAGCATCGGCGAACCTTTTTACACGACTAAGGAAAAAGGAACCGGACTCGGTATGATGATTTGCAACAAGATCATTGAAAACCATAACGGTTCGATCGCGATCCAAAGCGAGTTGGATAAAGGGACAAAAGTGAGTGTCACCTTGCCACGGGGTTGAGCATGAAAGGCTTTGTTTTTCTGAGGGGATAGAGCGGGGGCGAATTTTGTAGAGAGCTGCCGATAAATTTGAGTTTTTGGCCGTAAGCAGCCGCCGTAAAAACCAAGCATTCGGCCGTAAAAACGGGATTGACCTTCTTTTGGTCAGTCCCGTTCGTTGTTTTCTGCAATCACCCGATTACCGGCTGCTTTTAAAAGACGATTCATAAGGGCTTCTCCCATGCCGTCAATCGGATACGTTTCTCCTAAAATCACGTCGACTTCCGTTTCGTCGAACGCCCGGAGCTGGTGATACAACTTTTGCGCGACCCCTTCTACCTGCAAGGAGGATCCTAAGCTTTTCACTTCATCGGCTTGAAGCTGACTCGCCAATTCCTCACTGACAAGCACACCAACCGTCTTTCCTTCCCCTTGAAATTCGTCAATTCGAGACTGGAAAAAGGCTGCGTTTCCTTCTATTAAGTACAACGGGGCATCTGGTGCATAATGGGTATATTTCATCCCAGGGGATTTCGGGGCCTGTTCCGATTCCAAAAGCGCCCGGTCCCATTTCACCTCGCTGACAACTGTTTCGAGCTGTGCTTTCGTGATGCCGCCTGGTCGTAGGATCGTCACTGTCTCTCCTGTCACTTCCACGACAGTCGACTCCAAACCAACACCGGTCGCACCTCCATCAATGATCCCTTTGATCCGCCCATTTAAATCCTGATAAACATGCTCCCCTATCGTCGGACTTGGTTTGCCTGATCGGTTCGCGCTAGGTGCCGCAAGAGGCAATCCACTCGCTTCAATCAAGGCTAGTGCAACGGGATGATCTGGCATCCGTACGCCAACACTTGCTAAACCGGCAGTCGTTCGTTCAGCGATTCTTTCAGTTTTCGGTAAAATGATCGTGAGAGGACCTGGCCAAAACCGTTCCATCAGTCGCTCTGCCGTTTCATTCCATGAAAAAGCAGCCTGCGCCAACTGGTCTTTATTCGCGATGTGGACGATCAATGGATTGTCGCTCGGACGACCCTTGGCTTCGAAGATTTTTTCAATGGCTTTGTTAGAACAAGCATCCGCTCCAAGTCCGTAAACAGTTTCAGTTGGAAAGGCGATAACCTCTCCTTCTCTTATCCACATTGCCGCTTCCTTTATTGCTGGATGTTCTTTTATGTTATCCACATTTTCCACATTCCATTTTGTAGTTATCAACTGTTCCATGTGGGTAAGTACTCCTTTAAACTGTAGATTATACTTGGGTTTCCACAATCTACCCACAAGCAATCCGGATCTGTGGACAATGCTGTGGATAACTATTGTGTGTCTGTAAGACTGTGTTTCATTATTGCGATCTGGTCTTTATCGTACTGTTGCAAATGGGCACTTTCCAGGAGGCTTTTTGGCACCTTGTCATACGGAACCTCCATGAATCCTAACGTATAGAATATCGAGGTCACTTTTGTCAGCAAATAGACGGTTTTTATACCTTGTTGATCGGCGAGCCGGATGATGGCTGTCAAGAGACGAAGCAGCAGTTCTTCTGAAGAATACTCCTTGTCCAAAACAAGCGAACGGATCAAACCGCTTTCCCCGAATCGTTCTAACCCCACCGTACCTGCCATTTTCTTTTTGTCTGTTTCAAGGATGATGAACGTTTGGATACATTCTTCGATTCCCTCATTCGATAGGCCGGCCTGTGCCACAAACTTCTTTATAGATGGGGCATCATTCGTTTCAGCTGGACGAAACGATAACATCTCACCCTCTCCCTTCTAGCAATTCTACTCTATTCTATGAGCGGAGAGAAGAGAATATCCCATCTTTTATAAGACTTGTTATCTTTTTAAAGAAAACCTGACACAGCGAACCTCTTGTTGAGCTTTTTCAATATAAACCTTTAATCGGACGTTTTAAAACACCTTACATAAAAGGAAAGAGGGAATCTATCATTCTATGTGAATAGATTCCCGACTGCTCCAAATAGATTTTCAACGAGTTCAAAAACGAAGAATTTCACTTCAGGTTCTTCTTCAGTATTGGTCTGGAATGTCTCTGTAGTCTCTTGCGGCGCATTTTCATCACTTTGGACAGCATCCCCGTTGTCGAAGTCGAGGAAACATAACGGCGGGAACAATACACACCACCAGTTTGCACCTGTCGCCTCACCGATTGAAATCAAGACCGCTTCATAATCCCCAGCTGGATAGACGAAATCTCCATAAAGCTTGGTCGGGAATGGCACAGTTCCGAATTTTACAGAAAACGTTTCATCGATCCCTTGATTAGAAAGTGACTGTTGAACGATTTGCGTGATGGACGGCAACTCACTTTTGATGATCTTTCTTGCTTCATCGATCGATTCGATGCCGAATACCCAGTTCGTGATCTCCTCGTTCACCCTGTCACGTATGGTTCTCTTCAATTCTTGATCGGACTGCGAGTCACTGTTGGCGAGAATCCGTAAACGAATTGACTCGTCTGGAATCACTTGCTCAGGTACATTATTGAATGACGCATTCGCAACCTTAATTTGAGTTTCATAGAATACAACCAATAAAATTAAAGATAATAGTATGATAACAATTGATTTCCGTTTCATTTCTCACCCACACCCTTTCTGGTAGACAGTGTGGACGACAAACGGATGATTTATACTAGTAATCTATTTAATTTTTTTATTGATTAATTTGCAATGGTAACTGGCAAGCCCTCGCTTAGGGATCTCGTCCGGATCGCCTTTCCCGCAGGAGTGTCTGGAATTTTCTTTAAAAATTTCCTTTATTAGAAAGCAACAGGTTGCGACTATGGTATGAATTCCTAACGGACATGAGAGCTCTTATTTGGCTAAAATACACTTGATTTGTGTTGATTTTCCGTGAATAAGGGCCTTGGTGTCCGTTAAGCCTCTAATAATAGAGAATTGTTCACAAATAAGGTCCCTGGTGTCCGTTAAACTTCCTTCCCGCCTTTAACACTTAATCACCGCAATAGGAGCTAAAACTTCAAAAACCTTCTCAGTCAACAAAACCGATGACGATCCGCTCTTTTCCGTTGATATCTGTGAGGATTTCCGTCTCGACCTGATCTCCGAGCTTTTCATGTAATAATGAGGCGACTGTAGTCCCTTGATCATACCCGACCTCGAATGCGATCAGCCCCCGTTCTTCAAGGACATCAGGCAGTGTATCGATCATTTTTTCATAAAATTGATAACCATCTGCCCCGCCGACCAGTGCTCGGATCGGTTCATAATCTTTTACGATGGAGGAAAGCGTCTCAATATCTGCCTCTGGTATATACGGCGGGTTCGACACGATGACGTCAAAACGCTCATCAGACGCTATAAACGGTTGGAATAAGTCTCCTCGTATCCAACGGATATCCGCTCCAAGATTACGGACATTCTCACGTGCAACCTGTAATGATTCTTCTGCGATATCCACGCCCGTCACGTTGAGGTCCGGACGTTCAAGCTTCAAGGTGATCGCAATGATACCGCTCCCTGTACCGATATCTACCACATTGAGCTTGTCCCGCTCCGGAAAGTGCTTCTGAATACGTTCAAGAACCGCCAGTACAAGTTCTTCGGTTTCAGGTCTCGGAATCAACACCTCAGGGCTTACCATAAATGGCCTTCCGTAAAACTCTTCCGTTTTTGTGATGTATTGGACCGGAGTCCCTTCCGCATGCTTTTTTACATAATCGGAAAATTGCTGCTCTTCCACTTCAGTCAAAATACGTTCCAATGAAGAGAGCATTTCACTGCGACGCGCACCGAGAACATGACAGAGGAGCCATTCCGCCGCATTCGGTTCCCTGCTTTTTTCGTTTAAAAAAGAAGAAGCCCATTTGAGGGCCTCGATGACATTCATTCTACTCATTATGCTTCCGCCTGCTTCATCGCACTGGTCTGTTCTTCAAGAATCAAAGCTTCGATGAACTCATCGATTTTCCCTTGTAGAATCTGATCGAGCTTTTGAATCGTCAATCCGATACGGTGGTCCGTCACACGGTTTTGCGGAAAGTTGTATGTGCGGATCCGTTCAGATCGGTCCCCCGTTCCGACTGCAGACTTCCTATTCGCCGCATATTCATCCATCGCCTCTTGCTGGAATTTATCATAAATACGTGCGCGCAGTACTTTCATCGCTTTTTCTTTGTTTTTGATCTGAGATTTCTCGTCCTGACATGAAACGACGATTCCAGTTGGTACGTGTGTCAAACGAACGGCTGACATCGTCGTGTTGACGCTTTGGCCGCCTGGTCCGCTTGATGTGAACGTATCGACACGGATGTCTTTTTCATGGATATCGACTTCAACTTCCTCTGCTTCAGGTAAAACGGCTACTGTCGCTGTAGAAGTATGGATCCGTCCGCCAGACTCTGTGGATGGGACACGTTGGACACGGTGTGCACCATTCTCGTATTTCAGCTTGGAGTAAGCGCCTGCCCCGTTCACCATGAAGATGACTTCTTTATAACCACCAAGTTCAGTGTAGCTCGCTTCAATGATTTCAGTCTTCCAGCCTTGCACCTCAGCATATCGGCTGTACATCCGGTAAAGGTCGGCAGCGAATAAAGCCGCTTCATCGCCACCAGCCGCTCCACGAACTTCAATGATAACGTTCTTGTCATCGTTCGGGTCTTTTGGCAATAAGAGAACCTTCAACTCCTGTTCAAGTTCTTCATGACGTTCTTTCAGCTCAGAAAGCTCCATTTTTACCATTTCACGCATTTCGGCATCGAGCTTTTCTTCAAGCATCTGTTCGGCACCTTCAAGCTCTTCAGACACTTCTTTATATTCACGATAAGCTGTCACTGTATCTTCAAGATCGGATTGTTCTTTCGAGAATTCGCGGAGTTTTTTCGAATCACTGATGACTTCCGGGTCACTCAATAACTCATTCAATTTTTCGTATCGTTCTTCGATTGATCCTAATCGTTCTAACATACTGCTCACCATCCCAATCATCGTATTACGTTCCCGATTTTCATCGGTTGGTAAAATCCGAACGGTCGAACCCGTATGAACGAAGTCAACGTCTTTTTTTACCTCTGGCTTTATGCAAAGGGGCAATCCCGGTTGCAAAAAGTTGCTTAACATTAACATTATAGTATACGACTCATAGGAGGTCAAAGAACAGTTTAAATGGAATCAATTAGATTAAAACATTTATGTAGAGGGAATGAATGTGTTTATCGGATTTATATTTTTGCGTTGTATTTAAGCCGTTCGTAATCGGTTCGGCATTGGTTCATCCGGATTGCTGCGGTAAGTGATTCAATGACAACCTTTTCATCTGTGATGATACTGAAAACGTGGGATGAGGTGGCAAAATGTCCGAAAAAATGTGTGCATCCTTCAAAGCGCTTGTTTTCACTTGTCCATCTGCTTGGCTGATAAGATACGATGAAGTTCCCCATACTTTCATAAATCGGATCAAGCGGTTCCGAGCCCAAGCGCTTTAGTAATGCCTGTATGTTCTCCGGTTCACCACCGCCCCATTTCGGTCCATTAGAATCTATGTATAACATGTACAAAAACCCCTTTCATCCTGTAAGATTCGACAGCTTATGCGCTTTCATGAGTGTTATAGTGAAAGAAGATTGTAATAGACATACTAGGAGTAGGAATTTTTTCAAAAAAGGAGTCGGTTAGAAATGAAATACGTCATTATCGGAGGAGATGCTGCCGGCATGAGTGCCGCGATGCAGATTGTCCGCAACGCTTCGAATCCAGAAGTGATCACACTTGAAAAAGGAGATATCTATTCGTACGGACAGTGCGGGCTTCCCTATGTGATCAGCGGCCAGATCCCCGAAGCTGAAGATTTGATTGCGCGAGATGTGGAGACATTCCGCAAAAAATATGGAATAGACGCGAAAATCCATCATGAAGTGACAAACGTTGATACAGATGAAAAAACAGTGAGCGGCCGCCATACAGAATCGGGTGAGACTTTTACATATGCGTATGACCGTTTGCTTGTCGCGACTGGCGTACGTCCGATTATTCCTGATTGGTATGGGAAGGACCTGGACGGTGTGCATACACTCAAAACGATTCCGGATGCTAAAAAAATCATGGCAGATCTTGATCATGATGTAAAACAGGTGACCATCATCGGAGGAGGTTACATCGGTCTTGAAATGGCTGAGAGCTTTGTCCATCTTGGAAAAAAGGTCCGGATGATTGAGCGGAATGAACAATTGGCGAAAATTTTCGATGAGGACATGGCAAAGCATATTCATGAAGAAGCTGAAAAGCATAACATTGAACTTTGTTTCAGTGAACAGGTAGAAGGTTTTAAAGGCGAAGGACATGTGACGTCTGTTGTTACGGATAAAAATGAATATGCATCGGATTTAGTACTGGTTGCGGTTGGTGTAAAACCGAATACGGATTTCCTAGAGGATACACCGGTTCATTTGAATGAAAAAGGCGCGGTCATTGTGGATGCTTATATGAAAACGAACGTAGAGGATGTTTATTCTGCAGGCGATTGCGCGACCCATTACCATCGGATCAAACGGTTGAACGATCATATTCCACTCGGTACCACTGCCAATAAACAAGGCCGGACTGCTGGTTTGAACATGATTGATAAACCGAAGGCATTCGAAGGGATCCTCGGCACGTCCGTTATCAAGTTCCTGGATCTGACTTTAGGCAGGACAGGAGTTTCTGTGCGCGAAGCAAAAGCTTTGAACATGCCTTTTGATACGGTCGTAACAGAAGCGAAAGATATCGCGGGTTATTATCCAGGAGCTGAAAAACTCCACGTAAAATTGTTATACAATACAGAGAATCAAAGGATCATCGGCGGCCAGTTCATCGGAAAGCATGGTGTCGATAAACGAGTTGACGTCCTGGCGATGGCACTGTTCCATAAAATGTCCCTGCATGATCTTGAGGATCTGGACCTAAGCTATGCACCGCCATACAACGGGGTTTGGGATCCGATCCAACAAGCAGCAAGAAGAGCGAAGTAATGGGTTAAGTGATTTAGAGCGGAAGAGGACTGGCTTACGCCAGTTCTCTTTTTATTTTAGGCTGGTTGGTTTTTTTCAGCTGAAAGCTTGGAAGTGAAACGGTTGGTTCCATAGTGGTGACTTTGGCAGAGGACCTGTTTTGGGTTGGACTGCTTAAAAGCCCTTATGCCAAAAACTTTAGCGGACACGAGAGACCTTATTTTCGAAAAATCATTACGAATCCAGTGCACTTTAGCCAAATAAGAACGCTGGTGTCCGTCAAATTTTCGAAACTGCTCTTTTTGTCACAAATAAGAGCTCTGATGTCCTCTGATATCCGTTATTAGCTTCATCTTCATCCCTTTTGTAATTAAAATACCACGCACAGCCGTAGAAGGGTTCCCAACCCCAATAAATGAAGGGCCGACCACAAAATGGCCGACCTTTATAAAAAGATGGGTGTGCTCAAACCATCTTCGCCTTACTATTTCGAGTCCAAACGAAGGTGAAGGTGATAGCGTGGGACTGATATCTGAATGGCATCTTCGAGTTTATCTTTCAACGCTTTACGCTCTTTTTTTGATAAATCCCGAGGAACATTGACATGAACCCAGGCATCGTTTCCGTTGATCGAAACGAACTGAGCGTTTCGTCCAGAAGCATCCTTAACCGCTTGACGGATTTTATCCTGATCATCACTGATCGTAAAACGCTTGGAAGTCAGGTTACGATAGCTGTTCGGATTCTGGTTTGACTCGAAATTATAGCTTCGATTCGGTTTCCTATTGGTCGCGTGATAATTGATGATCCCGTGACCTACGAGAGGATTTTTATTTTCTTTCGTTTCATACGCAGACGGCTCTTTGTTTGCAATTTCCTCAGAGGTTGGAGGCTGCATAGGTGAACAAGCCCCTAAAAGGACCGTCGCACTAAGAAAGATCGCTTTTTTCAAAATAAACACCCCCGTAACCTTAGCATAACCAAATCCGACACGAATAAAGAGGGAATCGGTGGGAATCCGCGCCAATATTCGGTGCCTGGCACCATTTTGAATCCCTTCTCCCCCAAGGATTTTGAAAGTGTACCTGGCACCGATCAGAAATACAGTCCTAACAAGTCTTCTGATTGGGTGCCAGGCACAGAAATAAGCATTAGGCGTGGGCTGAGCCAGTAATTCCTCGAAAAAGCAATTGCTTTTCCTTCGTGCGGTGTATTGCTTCCGAAACCGCCAGCTTGTGCACTTATACTGAAGAAAGTATTCTATACTTTCTTTAAGTGATAAAAAACCTGAGTGGATTTATTTTTCCACTCAGGTTATCTTTTTATGTTTATGCTTTTGTGGGTTGTGGTTGGTACTGTTGTGATTTCATCCTGGGATGTTCTGGTACTTCATGGCAATGCCTGCATCTAGGCTCGTACGATTCTGAAGCACCGACTAGTATGATCGGATCGTTATAGGATGCTGGTTTTCCGTCAATCAGTCGCTGTGTCCGGCTTGCCGGACTTCCGCACACCAGGCAAACTGCATGGAGTTTCGTTACACTTTCAGCCAATGCCATGATTTCAGGAACCTGTCCGAACGGTTCTGCTCTGAAATCCTGATCAAGACCAGCGACGATCACTCGCTTTCCATTGTTGGCAAGGAGCTGGATGACTTCGACGATTTTCTCATCAAAGAACTGTACTTCATCGATTGCTACGACTTCTGTATCATACGAAACAAGATTCGAAATATCCTCTGATCTCTTGACTGGTACAGCTAACACAGATGTTCCGTTATGGGAAACGACTTCATCTTTACTGTAACGATCATCCAGTAAAGGCTTAAAAACCTGAACTTTTTGTTTACCGAACGTGGCACGTCGAACGCGTCGAATCAATTCCTCTGATTTTCCTGAAAACATACTGCCGCAGATCAGTTCGACCCAACCATCCTTCTTCATTACATACATGCCCGTCTCTCCCTTTTAATCCTTATTAAAAAACCGATATATGACTTCTCTTATGTATTCTTTTCTAATGATAACAAATCATAAGCATGATGGACGAATTAATTTTTCGTCCTCAATAAAAAAGGTTCAACGTCAAATGTTGGGGTAGGAGTTCTTGCTCCTATCCCTTAACCTACTTGAAAATCCAATTCTTTATTTTGATGATGTAATAAGATCCGTAAGCGTAACCTATCATAACGGTGGAAACCAAATGCATTACGCTTGATCACTTTCGTTAAATTGTTTAGTCCTTCCACAAAGCCATTGTTGTAAGGAAATGCAAAACTGTTTAAAATCTCGACTTGCCAATTTTGAAAGGTCGGTATTGTGTTAATAAACTCATCCAGTCCTGAGGCATTGACTTGGTCGTAAAATTGGTATAAACCTTCTTTGATCTGTTTCATGCTTCTCTTCG